>NZ_JBDSCX010000038.1:0-299453 GCF_039920825.1 Luteolibacter sp.
TTGCCCGCGAACGCTGAGACAACCAATCAAAGACTGGCCCAAGACAAAAATCGCCAGCTCAAGACCCCTCCTGAAAACCATCATCTTCACGAATCCTTAAAGGCATTGCCCTAAAGGGCTAAACTACCTACAAGATCGCCGCTACCTCACCACTTCAGTCCCCACTCCGCCGTCGGTGAAAATTTCCAACAACAACGCGTGCGGCAGGCGGCCGTCGACAAAGTGGACCTTGCGGACTCCAGCGTTGAGCGCATCCACGGCGCTGCGGATTTTCGGGATCATCCCGCCGGAAATGGTGCCATCGGCGATGAGCGCGTCCGCCTCCTTGCGGGTGACGGATTTGATGAGCGTGGAGGGGTCCTTGGGATCGGAAAGCAGGCCGGGAACGTCGGAGAGATAGACGAGTTTCGCGACGCGGAGTTCTTTCGCCAGTGCGGCGGCGGCGAGATCGGCGTTGATGTTGAGCGGTTTGCCGGTGGCCAGCTCGGCGGCGAGCGGGGAAATGATGGGGACAATGCCCGCCTTGTGCGCGGCATCCATGTATTCCATGTGACACCCCACGACCTCACCGACGCGGCCGATGTCCACTTTGCTTCCATCCGTATCCGTGCCTTTGATTTTCTCACCGAGGAAAACGTCGTTGCCGGGGATGCCGACGGCCTTGCCCCCGAAATCACGGATCATGCGGACGAGGCCGGGATTGATTTCCTCCGACAGCACGCGGGCCACGATATCGATCGCCTCATCCGTCGTGACGCGGAATCCGCCGACGAATTTCGCCTCCAATCCCGCCGCTTCCATCGCTGCGGAAATCGCCTTGCCGCCACCGTGGACGACGATCGGGTTGATTCCGGCGACCTCTAGGAAAACGATGTCGCGCATCACTTTTGCGACGAGTTCCGGATCCTCCATCGCCGAACCGCCCATCTTGATGAGGAAGGTTTTTCCGCGGAAGGCTTGCAGGTAGGGCAGCGCTTCGATGAGGGAATTGGCTTTTTCGATCGGGTCCATGAGCGGCATTGGTTTAAGGATTCTCAGGTGGTTCTTCCGCAGGCGGGGCTTTCGGCTTTACGGCTTTTCTCGCGGGCTTTTTGGCAACGGGCTTCGGCTTTTCGGCGGGTGGCTCTTTGACGGCGGCGGTTTTCTTGGCTGCGGTTTTGCGGGGAACCGCCTTTTTCGCGGGCGGCTTGGCCTTGGGTTTCGGAGCCGGTTCGACTTCCGGAGTTGGCTCGAAAAAAGGCACGGATACGACTGGAGATTCGATAGGCGCCGGCGAAACAACGACCAACTCGGCCTCAGCAGAATTTCTCGTCGCCCACTTGGCAACAACGATCGCCGCGACCGCCGCCGCCAGCACCGGCAAGACCGGCAGCCACAGCGACGCCGCACCGAACGCAATCCACTGCGCCGCGACGGAGCCACCCGCCAGCGCCAGCACTCCGAGATACCGCGCGAAATCCGACGCCCCGCACAACCCGGTCAGCCCCAAAACCGCCACCACCAGCATCGCCAACTCCCCGTCCTGCGACAGCCGCTTGTATTCCAGCCCTTCCGTCAGCCCGCGGTTCGACGCGATCGCCGCGATCACCGATGATAGCGATTTCGAAAACGCCCGCGTCGCCGGTTCCGCAGAGCTTTGGTCGTCGCGCAGGATCACCGGGTCCGGCGCTTCTTTGGGAAACAAATCGTCGCCGCCGTCGATCAACGCCTCGGCGGAAATTTCCTGATATGGGGAAATTTTCGTCACCGGCAACGTCAGCCGGCCGAATTCATCGATCGGCACAATCGGACCTTCCGGGCCGAGTTTGAGAAATTCCCCCAGCCGCACCTCCAGCCCATCCAACGGCAGGTTCAGCCGTTGCATCACCGTCAGCAGCGAAAATGAAAGCACCACCCGATCCTCCCAACGCGCCATCAGCGGAAAAAACTCGCCGGGCTTTTCCGACTCCAGCGAGGAAAATCCCGCGATCGTCGTTTCCCGGCCGAGGGAAATCCCGGGAATCGGCAGGCGGTTGACGATCGGCAGCGCCGAGGTATCACCGTGGATTCTCTCCACTGCGATCGATGACCGCCGGAAAGGTGCCGGGATTGCCGCGCTCACCACGCCGCGCGAAAGCGGGGCCGCCATCACCAGCGAATCGAAGCCATCCAGCGATTTCTCCAATGCCGCCAAGCCGATCGGATCCGGCTTTTCCCACGCCAACACCGCCGCCGTCGCCGCTTTCTTCGCGCCGAGGCGTTGGAAATTCGTAAAAATCACCGCCAGATCGATCGGCGCGGGCGGGGTCGACTGGAAAAAGCCCGCCAGGTCATCGCCCAGCGAAACGATCACCGGAGACTGCCGCCGGTCGGTCTTCACATCGGCGGCGAAGGTCCGCAGCGTCCATGGTTTTTCACGGCTGCCTTGGCCGGAAATGAACAGCGCGCCATTCGCCGAGCTGCCCGCCACCGTGGTGAACAGCGTGCGGTCCACGCTCGATCCCGGGCTCCATGTCCACGCGCCGAACGCCGCCGCCGCCGAAGCCAGCAGCACCCATTGCCAACGCTGGAGCTTGTCTTTCACGCTTGGGATTTACGGATCCTCGCCAGCACCGGAGCCAGCGGATCTTCGAGTTCCGTGCCCGCCGTCACCTCGCCCAGCAGGCGGCCCGCCGTCCCGATGTGGGGCCGATACCACTCGTCCCCGCGATTTCTAACAATATTTCCAAACGCCCCAAGCGCCTGCATCAGGCGTTGCGCGGCGCATTCGTGGAACAGCGTTTCCAGCGGACGCTCGTCGGCGAGGTCCTCCCACAGCACCAGCAGTTGCTCGCGCTCCTCGGCCGTGTGGTCGAGGTAGGGGTCGAAAATGAGCGAGGCCAGATCGTATTCCTGACGTCCACGGCGCAGCCCTTGGAAATCGATCAGATACACCTGGCCGTCCTTGATCATCAGATTCTGCGATTGGAAATCACGGTGCACCAGATGCCGCGCCACCTTGCCGAGGCGCTCCGCCAAATCCGCAAACACCGGGTTTTTCCGCAGCGGACCCGCGTCCATCCCGAGATAATCCTCCACCAGGTATTCGAAAAAATACTCCTGCTCCCAACGATACAGCGCCGCGTCGAATGGTGGCATCAGGTGGAATTCCTTCGGCGGCTTCGCGTAAAACAACTTGTCCACCTGCTCCATCGCCGAGCGGTAAAACGGCAGCCGCTCCGCAAACGGCCGGTCCTTCAGCGACAGTAAATCCACATCCCCCAGATCCTCCACCAGCGCCACCCGGTAGCGCGCCCGGTCGTGGATGATTTCCGGCACCCGCAGCTTCGCCTGTTTCAGAAACTGCGCCACCGGCACGAACTGCGCGTTATCCTCCCGCTCCTCCGTCCAGTGGATGCCGATGAATGGCGGGCGGCTCGGCGTCTTCACCCTCACGATCGTCCTCCCCGACGCCCCGCGTTTGATCGGCTCCAGTGTGATGGGAACCGTGGGGTCCACTCCTAGAAACTGGCGGGCGGTGGAAAGAATCGCTTCGGTAGGCATGGGCGCGGGCAAACTAGCTTGAAAAACACCCCTTCTGCCAAGGGAAATCCCCCGGACCTCACTGGTCGTGGTAGAACCACAGCGTCACGATCAACGCCACCCCGATCCCCCACAGCAGCCAGTTGTTCGTGAACAAATACGGATAACCCATCAGCGTGAACCCAATCACCCGCGGTTGCCACAATTCCAACCGCTTCCCATACCGGGACGCCCCCCAGCCGATGGTCCCGAAGATGAATCCCGCGAGGATGTTGTATGGATCGAGGCTGAGTCCCATTTTGGTAAAGGCATCTTAACCGCTCTGCCCGGAAAACCCAGAGCAAGTTTCCCCAATAACGCCGCCGCCCGTCAGGTTTTGCCCAAATTCCATCCGATTCTTCCCCACCCCGCCGCGCATCGTAGCTGGAGCGTCTCGCTCCAGACCGTGGCTGGAGCATCTTGCTCCGAATCTGATTCTTCCAATTCCGCGTCCCCCACCCCGCCGCAGGCGGAAACTTTGGACTGCGGTGAAAGCGACAGCGCATCACCGCTTTCAGGGGCAGGCCGGCTTCCACACACACCCTCCAAGCGAACGGGGCGTCTTAAAATAGGGGGTGGGGACGTCTCGTCCCCACGCATGGACCAGACGTCCATGCCCCTTATCCCCGGTTCACGCAGAAAAAGTGGCAGGAGTGTCATCCACCGCACCGGATCGGAATTTTCAGACAGCCTCTCAGACCGCATCTCATCTGAAAACCTCCGCGGCCCTGCGTCCCTGCGCGAGAACCTCTATTACTATCCGGAGAAGAGTGTCTCGCGCAGAGCCGCTGAGGCGCTGAGGGAAGAGTTCATGGCGTTTTCCGATGGGCTTTTCTGCCATCTCAAAAACCTCTGCGTCCCTGCGTCTCAGCGCGAGAACAGGAATTCATCCTTCTTCAGATAGTCTCAAAAGCCCATGCGACCTCCCCACCGACTCCGTGCGGGAAACTCCGAACCCGTTGCAGGTTCCACCCCAACTCCACGCGACCACCCCCTCAAGTCCGCACGCGCCCTATCCGGACACCATGAAACCGCCACCCAAAGCATGTGCGACCGCGGCCCGAACCCTCTGCGACATCGATCCCAACCCATCTCAACCTGCCCCCAAGTGCGTGCGACTTCGATCCCAAGTCCATGCAAACCCTATCCAAAGTCCGTTCAAAATCTATCCAAAGCCCGTGCGCATTTTGTCCGAATCTTGGACAATTCCACCAAATTACCACTCATTATCCACTCACAGTCATGGCATTATGACAATATCAGGCACTTGCCATTTACTTCTTCCCTATCTAATCGGTTCTGACAGATTGGCAGGCACTGGCAAAAAAAAATCCTGCCAGTCACTACCAAACCAATATGGACGACCGTAACATCCGCCGCTTCGAGCGCGCCACCCGTGTTCAAACCTTCGGCCGCGACAATACCGCGGATCTCACCGCCGGCGGCAAGGCCGCCGCGCTCTTCCTCGAGCTCGATCCCATCGTCTTCGAACTCACCGAGGCCCGTGTCGGCCAGCTCCGCACGCCCGTTGGCAAGCCCGTCCTCATCGACGCCCTCTCCACCGACTTCAAGGACATCGCCCGCACCGCCCGCGCCATCAAGATCGACGAACCCGCCTTCGACGATGCCGCCTACCGCCACCCCGGCACCTCGGTCGAGACCCCCGTGACCACCCATGCGGATTCCCTCCTGAAACTCCTCGAAGACAACACCACCCCCGTCGCCGACGGCGGCGACACCCCGGCCCAGCTTGCCGCCAAGGCCGCTCTCCGCGGAAAATTCATCGCCTACGAACTCCCCGCCGACTTCGTCGAAGACCTCCGCGCCGATCGCGATGCGCTCGACAACTGCAACTCCGGCAAACACAGCGACAACCTCGAAGGCGTCGAAAGCACCTCCGCCATCGACACCCTCCTCGGCGAAGCCCAAGCCATCATCACCCGCCTCGACGCCGCCATCCAAAACAAATACAGCCGCGACCCCGACAAACTCGCCGCTTGGAAAAGCGCCTCCCGCACCGAACGCGCCGCGAAGAAGGCGGAACCCATCGTCACCCCGCCGCCCGCAAACTGATCGGACCTAAGGAGTGGACGCCCTCGTCCCCACTTCTCCGCCTCCAAGCTTGCTCCCACGGACTCTTGGCCTATTCTCCCATCATGAGAAAGGTCCACTACACCCTCTATCGGGAAGAATCGGATTACGTCGCCCAGTGCTTGGACTTCGACGTTTCCAGTTTCGGCGCGACCAAGGAGGAAGCCCTACTCATGCTCAAGGAAGCGGTCGAACTCTATCTGGAGGATGACGGGACCTCCGAACCCGCCCCTCGCATTTCCGAAATCACCGTGGGTGAAATGGCAATCGCCTGAATCCGACACTGACTGATGTCGAAACGAATCTCATCGGACGCTTTCCTCGGGATTCTCACCGCCAACGGGTTCCACTTTGTTTCCCAACGCGGCAGTCACGCCAAATACCGGAACGACCAAGGCAGCACGGTGATCGTTCCCCACCCCCGCAAGGACATCCCCATCGGAACCCTCCTTTCGATGATCCGCCAAAGCGGATTACCCAAGAGCCTGTTCGACTGAATCCGCCAAACACAGCGACAATCTCGAAGTCGTCGAAAGCACCTCCTCCATCGACACCCTCCTCGGCAACGCCCAAGCCATCATCACTTTTTTAGCTTATGGACGAACTGGCAACAGCCTCAGAATATCGCAATGCAAGAGAAGCCAAAAGGTTCTCAGTTGAAGAGGAGCGTAATTTCAGCCTTCTTGATGAGCTATTCAAAGAAATATTCGTGGAGCTGGCCAAAAAAAGAGAACAATTTGTTGCTAGAGAAAATGTTCTAGTTTTCAAGCATGGTGCCAGATGGAGTGGTCACATGACAGATGAAGATTCAAAGTCAAAGCACTGGACTGGTGATCTCAAAATGCATTCATCACTTGTTCACTTACCTTTGGAAAGTATCTCGACTGCGGACTTCTCCGCTATCGAGATACTAAAATCTTCTTTTATTCAATCGATAGCCGCTGAGTTCGAATCGTCGATGTTCGAAACGATAGCAGATGCCACCAAAAATCAACCCGCTATTGATCTCAAACTCAGTGGCGACATTCGTCCCGGGTTACTCCAGATGTGGAAAGGTATTCATATGGGCTTAAAAGAAGACTTGTCACTAAGCGAACCGTTTATTGCACTTGATCCGGAAAGCTTTGAAAAATTCGTCGTTAAAGCTCAAGAACTGGAAGCGAGCGATCCCGGATTTATTGATCAAATCAATCAAATTAAAAAACAGAAGTGGATCAAAGCGCTAGACGAGCACTTTGAGAATCTTCTAAAATACCAGCTTCATAGCGATGAACGGAGGAATATTGAGCATCAGCTGCGACAGATACGAGAGGTTGCCGAATCTAAGCTGTACAAAGAATGATGCGACTACCATAAAGGATAGCTTGCTAAGTCAACAAGGCCTTTATCTTCCCGATTTAGCCTTCCAGCTTGATTCTCCGACCTGTAACGAAATTCATGATTTTTTCTTGGAAAAGATCTCCAAGATTCGAGAGTGCCAAGTTTTCACCATCTTCTTTTCGGGACATGGTGGAGTACACAACGAGAATTTTTATCTCTGTCCTAAAGATTATTTTCCCGATTTACCTTCCGCCCATGGAATCTCAGTTGCAGAGCTAATCCGCTATGCTCGCGATCTTGATGTTAAGATTCTGAACATAGTTATTGATGCGTGCCAATCTGGACATTCCAGCACAGATTTAAGAGAAGCCATCGAGAAACCGGCAAAAGAGAATAAAAGTTCGCTTTGCATTAGTATCATAGCCTCTTGCCTTCCTGATCAATCATCACTGGCAGGATCTCCTCTGAGCCCCTTCACAAAAGGATTAAACGACTTTATCGTGGGATCCGCAGATTCCCAAGTTGCCAGGCCAATCCTGACACTTGGCGACATCTCCCATCTTATTCCGGAGATAACACATCAATCAGGTAAGCGCCAAAACGTGGTTCACTATTCGTTGAATGTTCTCGGACCGGCTCATTTTTGCGTAAATCCGTTGGTAGGCGAGAAGCAGCGACAGCCCCATAATGTATTGTTGTCTCCCCAATCAAATCTGGGGGCCGCCGCGTTCAGATCGAAAGATGCACTTGAAGCGGTATATGCATCAGCCCAGTCATCTTTCCAGCATAAGGCTCTTGTGGCCGCTCTTCGACCAATCTGTGACTCATCATCGACTGATCTTCCGGCACTCGATGAATTGCTATGGCATTATGTGGGATGGTTTTCGGATCGGGTAAAAAATACGGGTGACTGGAGCATTCCATTCAGAATTGCTGCGTCACTTTCGACAGCATCAATTTCTGTTGGTTGGTCGTCTGATTCTTTTGTGAAATCAATGGCTCTTTCAATCGCGCAGTCTTTGGAAGCTGATCTAAAAATTTTCCGAGAGGCCCACATCTCCAACACTTTAGAGCCTTTAGGTATTTTTTCGCATGAAGGAATCAATTCTTTTTATTTTGCTCCAATCAGACTCTCACACTGCTACGCAAGGATGGGTTTATGCCTTATAGCGGCAAATTTGGGACTTCTTAATATCTTTGAAGTCGTCGAATTAGTTTCAGCAATCACCACCAACATCCAGCGAGAAGTCCCAAATTTACAAAAAATACTCAATGAATCTCAGGGCTATCATCTCGGCATATTTTTTGCAGCTTGCGCTCTGACAGGAAACTCTTTCATCGCAGAACAACCATTTGGATGGTATTTGAATGACCATCACTTGTTAAGAGGTAAAGTATTGCGTAGCGAATGCAACGTAGAGTTGGCGCTAAAATACCTTCGCCAACGAGGATCTGATCCCACTCTTATCGAACACGCCGGAATCGCCATACCTAATACAACACTTCCGATTTTGATGGCATGCGCAAAAATTCTAAGACTGCACGATATCATTGATCCCTATTTAGTTGGTTGGAACAATCTCACTACTTCCATTTTTATTCCTGAGAAATCATCGTCCTTTGGAGATAAGGTAATGGAGCAAGGAATAAATATATCCCGCTCTATTGGAGTGGATTTTTACTCGGTCGAACAATATTGCGATGAGGTTGATCAAGAGCATGGTAAAAATTTCGAAAGAACCTCGATATTAAGTGATCGAGGTCTTATTAAATGTGCTGCTGCGTATCTATACCCAGATCGATTTCCATGGATTTTTTGAAATTCCAAATAATGCTCTCATCCAGTCGGAGGCCTATCATGTGACATCTGCCGATGGCAAGGAGGACATCGACGGGGGAAACCCATAAATCCCCTGCGAGGACCCATATCGCCTTGCATGCATCCGCTAGATGCCGATGATCACGCAGAACCTATCATTTCGTGAACAAAATCCTCCTCCTTCCTTTCGCACTTTGCGGGCTTCTGAGCATCGCGAAAACAAACGACCCGATGAGGGATAACGGGCCCGTTCGAGAAAGGACATTTTCATGAATATTGAGTCCAAAACAACCGGACATACAAAGACGGAGTTAGGCCCGATGCTCTCGGTCAGAAGGGGCGCAAGTGCGATTGATTTTTACAAGCGAGCCTTCGGAGCCGAGGAGTTGTTCCGCGTCGAGGACGAGGGAGGAGAGGTCGTAGCCCGCTTGTCGGTGGACGGGGCTCAGTTCTGGCTCGCGGACGAGTCGCCTTCTCATGCCAATTTCAGCCCGGAGACTCTCGGTGGTGGTTCCGTGAGAATGGTGCTGACCGTCGCGGACCCGGACACCGTGTTCGAACGGGCCGTCTCCGCCGGGGCTACGGTGATTTCGCCAGTCAGCGATCAACCCTATGGCTGGCGCGTCGGACGTATCGTTGATCCGTTTGGGCACCACTGGGAGATTGGAAAGCCATTGGGTGACTGCTCGTAAAGAGGGACGCAGGGAACATGATGCCGCCTAAGGCTGAGAACTCTAAAACCATGAAACGAATCACCGATCCCGTTGGAATCCTTTTACTCCTGCCGCTGTTGCTGCTTTCAGGCAGGGTCAGCGCGGCGGTCCACCCGGCGACCGTATCGCCGTCAGGTCACTATCGGCTGGCTTCGGAGTCGGTTGAGCAGCACATGCCGGATGGTTCGGCGCCCGCCTCCCTCGGATCGAATGTTTCGTTGATGGGTCATGATGGCAGAGTGATTTCAAAGTGCTCCAGCCCGTCCGAGGCCTACCCCGATGTCCCGGAAAGTCTTGGCCGCGAAGAATGGGTGACCAAGGCCTTCTGGAATGAAGACGAGACCCTGGTCGCGGTGTATTCCGGCGGGCGGATCTGGTCCAGGATCGATTTCTTCTCCATCACCCAAGGCCGCATCGCGATCCTGCCTCACCCCGATTGGCGTTCCAGCATCTTCAAATCGCTCGCAGGGTCCCACGGAGAAACCACCCGGCTCTATGAGACTTTTTCGAAATGGACCAAGAAGGATACCTGCGTCCTGGAGGTTTCCGGCACCGCCATCCTGGATGAAACCCAACCCGAACCCTATCCGCAGTTTTCCTATATCGTGACCCTCCAAACCGCCATCGGTGGGATCAAGATTACCAGAATCAAAAAACCCGGCTGACCCATCCCAGCCCGAGACCGCGGGCGAAATCAAACACTCATCATGAACGTTCTCACCTACCTCCATTCGATTCTCTTGAGCGTGCTCATCGCAGGAATGTCCACCTCGTATGGGGAAGAGCTTCTCCTTCACAGCGGCCCGCCGGTATCAACACCGGCATCGACGCCTGTTTCACCATTTCCCGAAACGACACCCCCGAAGCTTCTGAACTTCCAGCGGGAGTTTTATGTGGACCGGGCATTGTTCGCCTCGCTGCCGGAACCGTCATCCACCTACAGCACGGTGCCGGTCTCCGCCGCCAAGGCGATCGACCTTGCGATGAAGGACGTTGATCCTAACAACGCACTGCGCACCCTCATCGTCACCGAGCTCCGGCTTCTGAAAGGTCCCGAAAAAGAAAAGCGGCAGGTCGAATACTATCTCATTTCGATGCTGGCCAATGGCTCGGAGGAACACCGAATCGTCCTCATGAACAGCCGGGTGATCACCTCGAAGCTGAAGCAAATCAAGGAACAATGACGACCGGACAAGTTTCTAGCAGACAATACGGGCCCATGACAAACCTCACCTCCAACGAACTCCTGTCCCTCCTGATGCGCTATCAGGAAGAGCACCCGGCATCGTCATCGATCGAGGGACTCGATTCCGAGATCGAAATCCTAGCATACGATCAACTTGCCGAGAATTGGGAGAATGGATGGGATTTCCTCACGACATCCGACTTTTTCGGCGATCGGGGGACAAGCATTCTGATCCAAAATTCCAAGATCGATTGGCAGCGGATTTGGGAATGGCTCGTAGCCGAGTATTCAACCGTGCCCGCTGGTACCATGATCAACTTCGAAGTATGGGACAAAATCCGTGACGGAGTGATGGTCGGAGGGGACATGCTGGTACGGAGATTGATTCTCTCCGACGGCACCTATGCCGAAATCATCACAAACGAACAAACTGGCGAACCATAATTTTTGCTAGAAAGAACAGATGATACTTGATCCCAAAGTTGTCGCCCAAGGCTGGCTCGATCTACGCACTGGTTGTCTTGATGAACGGGAGAAATTGCTCGGAGCATGGGCGGACGAACTTCTTTGGGGAGCATCCTACCACGACGCTCGCTATGCACTGGAGATTGTTTTTGCCATTCACGAGCTGGATCCAACACATACCGCGGTGGAGGTTTTCGCGTCCGGACCGGTTGAAGACATTCTAACGAATCAAGGCGCGGTCGTGATCGACGAGATCGAAGCCAGGGCCCGGCGTGATCCCTCATTTGCGTTCGTTCTTGGAGGAGTCTGGCAGAACGCCATCCCGGACCCGATCTGGAACAGAATCGTCGCATGCCGGCAGCAACAGGGCTGGGACGGCATCACTCAATAAAGATCCACCATCGTCGTCGCAATGAATCCCGGCCCCATCGCCGAAGTTACGATCGCCCCCGACGGGCGGCTGCTCGTCTTTCCGACCGCGAATTCCTATCCGAACATCTATCTCGAAGGCGTCGAGGTTCACTGGGATGCCGGGGGAAGGTATTTGTATTCCCCGAAGCCGCGGGAATGGAGCTATTTGGATTGGTTCCGGCAGATCATCAACGTCGCGGGAGATTTGGCCCTCAGCTCCGATACCAAATGGACGAATATTCCGGACGACCTTCGGCACGAGGCCGGGGCTTGGATGAGGAACGGAAATCATAAGAGGCGGTTTTGAAAATGATGAATTCCTGTTCTCGCGCAGTGACGCAGGGGCGCGGAAACAGATCTCTTGAAACTCCTTCAATTTCCGGATGCCCGATTTCTTCAATACCTCTGCTCTGCGGTAAATCTTCTGAATTTGCCTCAGCCGCCCCGTCTCAGGGCTTCGGAAATTTTCAGGTTCATCGCCTGCCACGCGGGCAGCACACCAGCGACGATTCCTAGCAGAACAGCGAAACCGGCACCGGCGGCGATCGTGGAGGGTGGCAGATAGAGCACCGGCAGCACGTCCGGGATGGGGCTGCCGCCGAGGAGAGAGAGCCATGCGACACCGAGCCCGGCGCACCCGGCGAGGATGGCGATGAGACAGGATTCCAACAGGACAAGCACGAGCACGCGGGTATTGGTGAAACCCACGGCTTTCAGAACGCCGAGCTCGGCGGTGCGTTCCCTAACGGATTGCGCCATGGTATTTCCGGCGACCAGTAGGATGGTGAAGAAGACCGCCCCCACCACAGCCATGACGATGGTGCCGATGTCGCCGATCTGCTGGGCGAAGCCCTTCGCCATCGCGCCTTCCGCCTGGGTCTTGGTTTCGTAGGGGGAATTTTCGAACTCCTTGTCGATGGCGGCGGCCACTTGCGCGGCCTTGTCAGGATCCGCGATGCGGATGATGAACCAGCCGACCTGTCCCTTGTTTTTCTGCCGGGCTTCCTCGAAGTAATCGTAGCGGAAGAACATGCTGGCTTCGTCGGCGTTTTTTTCCGCGACGGTGTAGATGCCGACGATCTCGAACTCCCACTGCGTCATTCCGGCGGGCTGGCCCCAGATGGGAGACTGAATAGGGATGCGGTCGCCGACCTTCCAATGGAACTTTTTCGCGATTTGCCGGCCGACGATCGCTCCCGTGCGGGTGGAGAGCCATGCCTTTTTCTCGGCATCCGTGATGACGAACCGCTTCGGAAACATTTCGAGATGCGCCTCGGGATCGACGGGGAAGGTGCCGAAGAAATTCTTGGGATCCTGATAGATTCCACCGAACCACGTCTGGTGGACCACGGCGGCGACGCCGGGAACGGACTTGATGCGGTTCAGATAGCTTTCCGGAAGCGTCTGGATCATCGAGACCTTGTGACCGGCGATGAGGCGGTCCTGCCCCGCCATTTCCACACCGCCGCTGAGCGCGACCTTGATCGCGCCGAGGTAGGCGAAGAGCAGGAAGGCGACGAAAATCGATAGAAACGTGAGCGCAGTGCGCAGTTTCTTCCGTTTCAGCCCGGCGAGGACGAGGGGTAGGAATTTCATCGTCTCAATCCACCGGGTTGTTGGAAAGCTGGCCTTTGTCCAGATGCACGGTGCGGCTGGCGCGGGCTGATGCGTGGGGATCGTGGGTGACCATGATGATGGTCTTGCCGTGGTCCGTATTGAGCGACTGGAGCAGGGCGAGAATTTCATCGCCGGACTTGCGGTCGAGGTCACCGGTGGGTTCGTCGCAGAGCAGGACCGTGGGATCGGTGACGATGGCGCGGGCGATGCCGACGCGCTGCTGCTCGCCGCCTGATAGAGTATTCGGATGATGCTTCGCCCGATGCGTCAGGCCGACGGCTTCGAGCGCGGCGGCAACGTGCTGGCGGCGGGCGGCCTTGCTGAGATGAGTTAGCAGCAACGGCAGCTCGATGTTCTTCTCCGCAGATAGAGCGGGGAGGAGGTTGTAAAACTGGAATACGAACCCGATGTGCCGCGCGCGCCAGGCGGCGAGCTGGCGGTCGGATAGCTGGTCCACGCGGTCCGGGCCGATCTGGACATTTCCCGCGGTCGGCCGATCGAGTCCGCCGATGAGATTGAGCAACGTCGATTTCCCCGAACCGGACGGGCCCATCAGCGCGAGGAATTCGGCGGCCTTCACTTCCAGGTCGAGGCCTGATAGAACGTGGATTTCCTCCGAGCCGCGCTTGAAGGTTTTGGTGACGTTGCTGATGCGGACGAGGGTTTCGGGAGAGGTGCTCATCGGGAATTTTCTACGGTGACGGCGGCTCCGTCGGTGAGGGTGGGAGGAGGATCGAGGACGACAATTTCGCCGGAGGAAAGGCCGGCGGTGAGAATGGCTTCGGTGCTGTTGGAATTGCTTACCGTGACGGCGCGGCGTTCCACTTTTCCATCGCGCACGACCCATGCCACGTCTTTGCCGTTGTCGTTTCTAACGGCTTCCTTGGGGACGGAAAGCGCAAGTTTGGTGAGAGCTGCTTCGGTGGCTTCCGCAGTTTCGTCGCTTTGGAAGGCCACCTTCACGCCCATCTGCGGCAGGATGCGGGGGTCGAGTTTTTCAAACGCCACCCGCACTTTCACCGTGGCTTTCTGGCGATCCGCGGTGGGGATGATGGCGATGACCTTGCACGGGATTTTCCATTCCGGATAGGCGTCGAGGGTGGCTTCGACCGGTTGGTTCGCCTTTACGCGGTTGATGAAACTCTCGCCGACATCCACCTCGATTTCCAGCGATGCCATGTCCACCAGCGTGCAGATCCCGGTCCGCGTAAAACCACCGCCGGCCGACATCGGGGAAATCATTTCGCCGGGTTGCGAATCCTTGGTCGTCACGACTCCGGAAAACGGCGCGCGGATGATCGTGTCGTCCACCTGCTGTTTCCAATCATCCACCTGGCGCTCGGCGACGGTGATTTCGGCACGCATATGTTCGAGTTTCGCGAGCTGGGTGCGGGCTTCGGCTTGCGCCCGTGTGAGCTCAGAATTACTAACAGCCCGAGTGCTTTCCAGCGCGGTGAGCCGCTTCATTTCCACCTCGGTGTATTTCACCATCGGCTCGGTTTCCGCTAGATTTAGCTTCGCGGATGCCAGTTGCGCCTCGGCCAAGTGAAGACCTGCTTCCGCGTTGGAGGCGTCGAGCTTCGCGACGATCTGACCCTTTTCCACCTTCATCCCTTCCTCCACCAGGATCTCCAAGACCTTGCCGGTGATCTTCGAGGAAACCGTCGCATCAAGCCGTGTCGTCACGTAGCCCGAGGCATTCAGCAACGTTTTCGATCCACTGCCGCCACCGCTCTGAACCTGCACGGTCGCCGTTTTCACGGAAATCCCTTTCGGCCGCATGAACCACCACGCTCCGGCTCCCGCCAGCAAGAGAAGGATCAGGAGAGCCCACCACCCCCTGCCACTCCCGGCCTTCAGCGGTGTTTGCGATCGGTCGATGCGCAATGCATCCAGGCTGGGCGGTTTGGAATCCATGCGGCGCACTTGGCTAATCGGAAAGAATAGTCGGATCAAGCTTCCACTGACTCAACAGGGATCTTCCTCTCTTCAGATCAGTCAATCAGCGGATTCCAAATGCGGCTGAATCCCTGATCGTTGAAGTCCTTCAAATTGGCGGTGGCAAACTCTTCAACACCATGATGCCTCAGCGTCCTCGCCAGACGGACGTCAATAATCCGGCGGAAGGCAAAGCCATTTCCGGCGGCCTCTTCCCAAACGCTGTCCATTACCGGAGCGGATTCGATGAGCGTCCATGCCTGGTTTTTTCGATACGCTTGGCAGACATCGATTGCTTGATCCGCCGTCAACGGACGCGGGAAAATTTTCTCGTTCCTCAGCTTCAGGTAAAGTTCGACGAGCACTAATTCACAGATCGCCACGTCCCTGCGGGTGGCCAGCGACTGGATGAAGGCCGCTGCGGCAGCATGGTCCGGTGATGCCCGGTTGGCGGCGTGAACGGCGATGTTGGTGTCAAAACTAAGCATCCGAAAAAAAGATCAATCGTGGCTGAGCGCGGTCCATTCCTCTTCCGGAGCAAGCGGCTCGCCCATGTCGAAAGGGTCGGGAACCGTCCACGTTTCCGCTTTCGAGCGCCCCGGCGGATGATGACGGATGATTTCCTCAAGCCCTCGCCGGACCACCTCCGCGAAGCTCATTTCATTTTCCGCAGCCAGCCGTTTCGCCTCGCGGAAAAGCGCGTCCGGGATTTGCACCTGCGTTTTCACCATGATGGTGATTTACCATCATTGGTCTTCAGGGTCAAACCGGTTTTCCCACGGTGCCGATGATCTCCTTGTAAACCTCCACTTCGTCCGTAGCCACGCGCTTCAGCTCCGGGTCCTTGTCGAGATCCACGAAATACAGGCCGAAGTCCGTGTTCGGATCGAAGGCATGGCCCCACTCGCGGTTCGAGGTGATGGACCAGAAATTGTAGCCCTTCACCGGCACGCCCTTCGCGATCGCCCGTTCGACCTCGGCGACGTGCGAGCGCAGGTAGTCGGTCCGTGAAATTCCATTGGCCACCGGTACGCTGCCATTTTCCACGATGAAAAGTTCCTGTCCGGGAAACCATCGGTGAAACCGCCGCAACGCGTGATACAGCCCCCGCGGCCACACCGGCGCCTTGAGGAATTTCCCGTGCGCCGCGTCTTCCAGCGAGCGGAATTTCCCGAGCTTCCATGTCGGCAGCCCCCAATAATAATCCAGCCCCACGAAATCCTGCGCACCCACCGCCTCTTCCGGACACAGTTCTAACGGCAATCGCCCTGACGTCCCGAGATACCACCAGTTCGCGTTCGCGATCATCGTCGTCGTGCCCCAGAACCGCCACGCCCAGTTCAGCCAGCCGGTTTTGGTTTCCAGAACCTTGAGCCGCGCGCCGGGCTCTATCAGAACAATTTCCAGGCAGTCCTCGTTGTGAAAGATCTCGAACGCGATCCGCCGCGCGAGCGTCATTTCCAAGCCTTCGCCGCCGACGTTTTGCGGATCCTCGGGCGCATCGGTGCGGATGCCGATGCGGATTTTCCCGCGCCGCCGGATGTGCCGGATGTCGCGATTTTCCGCCGGACTCTCGATGTCGGCTCCTTCGCCGGTGAGCACCTCGTGCAGGGAAACGGGTCGCCTAGCCTTCTTCGCCGCCGGTGAAACGGGGGCGGCCTGAGGGGTCGCCGACACGTCGCCCTGGAATTCCGCCACCGCCCGGTTCACCCGCTCCAGCAGGTGGTAATGCCCGTGCGGCGCGGCCACCACGTAGGCCTCGTCGCTCAGTTCCGTGACGAGGAAACGCAGGCCCGCCGTTTCCTCCATGCCGCTGGGTGTTAGGAAAAACGCGTCGCCGTAGATGGCATCGACATCGTTCTTCAACAACGCCTCGCGCGCGTCGTCGTAGTTCGCGAAAATTTTCTTCAGCGTGTCTCCCGGCAGATCGCGCTGCCACGACACCGGCTGGTTTCCGATCCCGATGACGCCGACTTTCCGCCGCGTCAGCGAAGCGATTCCCTCGCCCTCGTAAGCGGCGTTCACCAACACCGCCTTGCCCGTCCGCAAATACGGATCACTCAGCTCGAAGCGTGTCTCGTCGCCCGCCGTGATCCCGCCGATGACGAGATCCACGTCGCCCTTGCCACCCACCAGCGCGCCCTTGGTGGTGAACTTGAACAGCGCTTCTGTTAGCCCGCGATGGCACGCGCCGAAGTCCATCAGCATCTGCAGCCACGTCGGGAAGCCCGTCACCATCGGATTCACCCCGACTTTCGCATCGGGCCGGCGAGCCTTGATGCAACTCCTCGCGCGGGCGTGTGCTTCAAAAAGATTGGGGATCAATTTCCCCACCGCCTCGGCCTCCGCATCCACGTCCGACCCCCGCGGCAATCCCGGCGGCATGTAGTAACGGTTCTGCCACCATGGCTTGATGTAGCCGAAGGTCAGTTGGCTGGGTTCGTTGAACGTGATCCAATAGTCCACCACATCTCCCAGCTCCTCAGCCACGCGGTCCGCATACCGTGCGAAAAATTCGGGAAACGCCTTTCCTATCAGTCCGCCGTGATCCCGCTCCAGCCACACCGGCCACACGAAATGATGCAGCGTCACCATCACCTTCATGCCGTGGTCACGGATGCATTCCGCGATTTTCCGATAATGAGCCAGCGCCTCCGCATCGAAATTTCCGCTGGAAATTTCCACCCGCACCCAAGCGATCGAGAACCGGAACAGCTTGCACCCCAGCCCCGCTGCCGCCGAGATGTCCTCCTCGTAGCGATTTGCGAAATCCGTCGCCCGCCCGCGCGGAGTCAGCCCCTGGCAACGTTCCCAAACATCCCACACGTCCTCCCGCCCGGGATCATGGGCCTCCACCTGATGATCGGCATTCGCGGTGCCGAAAAGAAATCCTTTGGGAAATGGCATGGGGTTCGCCGGACTTTGGAACCGGGCGCGTTAGTGGGCAAGGTTCTTCCGGGGATCCCGCATCCGCTCCGAGTCCGGCTAATCCCTCTCGAGGGCTCCAGCCCCACCGCGCGTCCGGATGAACCGTTTCGCGTCCGGTGTGATGGGTGTGTTGTCGCGGACTTTGAGAACCGCTCCATCGTCTAACAAAATCGTCGTGTGCTTGTCGCCGCTGAACCAGTCCACCAGGTTGGGAGAGACTTCGACCACGGGTTTGGGTGTTCCCGGATTGCGGCGGATGGTGAGTTGCAGGTATTTTTGGCCATCTTGCACGACTTTGGAAACCTCGGACTCTCTGGCAACCATAGACTCCCCACGAGGGCGGATCATGGCGGCTGCTAGAAAATCCTGAAGAACCGGCGCTGCGGGCGGTTTGGCCCGGGTAATGGCGATCTGATAGGTTTTGGTGGATCCGTCCTGGGCGGTGACGACGATCTTGATGGCATTTGGGCCGGTCTTGAGGGGGATTGGCTCGCTCAAATTTCCTGATTCCACTCTCGTCCCATTGATCTTGATTTTTGCGGAGCCGAGGGTGGAGGTGGCTTTGATCCGCAGGGTCTTGGTGGAGGCGGGGACGTTGGCCGTGTAGGTGGTGGTGGTGACCTTGAACTTGGGAGCAAGGGGGGCGGTGTTCACCACGAGAGCGGCGAGGGAGGCGTCCGAGGAGCCGGTGGCTTCACCGCGGGTGACTTTGATTTTGTAAGTCTTGAGGCGGGTGCCGTTCTGCGAACTGACGCGGACGGTGATGGTATTTCCGCCCACATCCAACAACACGGGCGAGCTGGCGGAGCCGGGTTTGACGGGCTGGCCGTTGACTTTCACGGTGGCATTGGGATCGGCGAGGGCGGGCCTGATCTTGATGGATGCGACGGTGCCGGCTACGGATGCGGTGTAGCTGGTTACGGAAGGAGAGAAGGCGGGTTTCAAATCGGAGCCGGCGAGGGTGATTCCTGATAGAGGCTGGAGGTCTTTCCAGAATTCGGCGGGGCCGCTGCCGCCGTTGTTGATGTCCGGGCTCAGGGTGACGGCGACCTGGCCATTCTTGAGGCGGAGGGAATCCTTCTGGCGCAGGCGGATGACGCCGGAACTATCCGATAGACCGATGTCCGCGATGGCGAGGTCCGAGTATTCCTTCGCCTTTGCGCCGGGGTTGGCTTTGAATTTCAGCACGGCGAGGCGGCCGGAACCACCGGCGAGAGAGCCGGCGCGGAACAGCAGGAGCTGGACGAAGCCCTCGCCTTTGCCATGGCTGAGCTCGAAGGCCTTGCCGAGCGGACCGGCTTTCACGGACTGGAGTTGCAACAGTTCGGGATCGAAATTGATACGGACGCGGATGGCGGCGAGGCCGCTGGCGTCGTCGAGGGTGACGGGGACCTCCACAGTGCCGCCGGGGTTGGCGAGGTAGCGAGGCAGCGCGAAGGTGCGGGTGGCGGCGCTCGCGCCGGTGCAGAGCGCCAGCAGCGCGAGGGCGGCCGCGGCGAGGATCCGCGTCAGGTGCTTGGAAAGGCGGTTCATGGGAAAGTTCACGGGGATTCGGCGGCGTTGAGCAACTGCAGCAGGAGGACGGCGTCGTTCTCGTCCAATTTTCCGTCGCCATTGAGATCGCCGGCTGTTAGCTGGTCCGCGGTGGGTATTAGGGAATCCGGCAGGAGGAGCTCCATGAGCAGGGTCTTGTCGGCCTCGCCTAACAGGCCATCCCCATCGAGATCGCCGCGGGTGAATGCGAAGCCGGTCTCCGGCTTGTCGAGGACGCGGATTTTCACGGCCAGCGCCTTGCCATCGAGATCGCGGAGGTCTGCTCCGGAAATGGAGACGCCGAGGGTGCGGCCTTCCTCGAGGCCGGGGGCGACCTCGAACTGGAGGGTGAAGAGCATCCCGGAGCCAGGCTCCAGCGCGCCGCCGCTGCCGTCGATGATGAGCTTGCCGGTGGCTTCCGCGCCATTGTCGGTGAAGGTGATGTCGCGGCCGAGGCCGCTGGCGATGACGGTTTCCCCACCTTCCTCGACTTGGGCGAGAGGGACGAGCGCTGTGGGGTCGTAGTTTACCCGGAGCTGCATGCCCTCGCCGGAGACACCGATGGCATTGTCGATCGAGAGCTGGATGGCGATGCGCTCGCCGGGGCTGCCAAAGACGGGGCGCACGGCGAGAGCGACCTTACCGGCGGCGGTGGTGACGATGTCCGAGGGGAGGCTTTCCACGGCCTTGGGTTCGGAGTTTCCGGGGAGGAAGAAGTAACTCACGCTGGTGACCTGATAGTATTTCAGCACGCCGCGGTTCACCGAGGTATCGAGATAGCCGGGCAGCGGCATGGGAGCGGACTCCGCTTTCGCCCACGGACCCTCGTCCGCGCCAGCGCGATAGACGGCGTAGCCGGAGATGCGGGACTGCCAGTTCGCATCCCAGTCGAGCTGGATGGAGCTGCCACCGGGAGTGGCTGTTAGTCCGGTGGGGCGGCCGACGTGGGGATCGCGCATGGCGATGATGCCGCCATTGGCGAGGCCGCCTATCAGGTCGAGATCGCCATCGCCTTCGAGGTCCACGGCGGCGAGGGTGAGGCCGCTGGCGAAGCCGGGTCCGCTGCCGCCCCAGACCTTGCTGTGGAGGGTGAATCCGCCGCCGCTGTTTTTGAGGAACTCCCAGATGCGGCCGTCCACATCCGCCAGCAGGACGTCCGTGAGGCCGTCCTGATTGATGTCTCCGGTGGTGATGGCGGTGGCGTCCGGTACGGAGACGCCGAGGAAATCCGAGGTAAAGTCTCCGCCGAAGGGCATGGCCGTACCGTCATTCTGATAGAGGCGCGAGGAGCCATCCGCCAGCACGACGATGAGGTCCGCGCGGCCATCTCCATTCATATCTCCGAGGGCGGGCAGCGCGCGGGCGGAGCCGGTGGCGAGTTCCGGGCCGGTGCCATCCGAGGAGAAATTTCCGCCGGAGGCGATGAAGCACAGGGTGCCGCCGCCTCCGCCGATGACGAGGTCTCCCTTGCCATCCCCATTCCAATCTCCCCCGGCGATGAGCGGGCGGTCGATCCCGGCAATATAGTCGGCGAGGGCGGAGAAGCCTTCCGTGATTTCCTCGAAATCCGGCTGATGGACGGTGCCGATATTGCGGAAAACGCGCAGGCCATTCTGGTGGGCGACGAAGAGATCCAGATCGCCATCGCCATCCCAATCGCTCATGGCGGTGGCGGACCAGGTGCCGGCCTGGATGCCGCTAACAGAACCGGGATCCGGCGAGAAGAAATCCGTGAGCACGCCGCCGACCAGCGCCTTGCCGAGGCGCTCGTAAGGTTGCAGGTTCACCACGATCTGCGCGGAGTCCGCCCAGGAGATGCCGCCTTCCTGGCTGGTATCACCATAGAGGGGATTTCTGCCGCTGGCGATTTCCTGCGACAGGGGGATGCCGTCGCCATCGCCATCAAACCCGCCGTCATTAGCCAGAGTGCCGAAGTAATATTGCTCGTATCCATCGGCGATGCCGTCGAAATCACTATCAGCGGCTAACAAACGGGCGATGGCGATGCGGTCCGCGGCGGCCATGGTGAAGGAAATTTTCCGCAGTGCCATGCCCCACGCATCGCGCTGGGGGACGCCGTCCAGCTCCCAATAACCGAAGGTGGGCAGCGTCATCTCCGGGGTGGTGATGACGGTGCCGGCGGGGACAAAGGCGGATTGATTCACGCTGCCCGCGGGATCGCTGGCGAGCGTGTAGCGCGGGTAGCCAGCGAGATTCGCGATGACCAATGAGGAGTCCGCCCACGAAATGCCGCCTTCCTGGGAGGAATTTCCATAAAGCGGCGAGGTGCCGCCGGTGTATTCGGTTAGGAGATTCCTGCCGTCGCCATCACCATCGAAAGAACCGTCATTGGCGAGGGTGGCGTAGTGAAATTGCTCCCAGGCATCCGGCAGACCGTCGCCATCGGTATCGCCATTGAAAAACCAAGCTACGGCCTCGCGGTCCCCGGCGGCCATGGTGAAGGAAATTTTCCGCAGGGCCACGCCCCACGGGTCGCGTTGCGGCACTCCATCGAGCGTCCAGTAGCCGAAGGTGGCCTGAGTGAGATCCGGCGTGGTGACGACGGTGCCGGGCGGCACGATGGCGGATTGATTCACCGTGCCGGCTGGCTCGCTGCGCAAGGTGTAGGCGGGGTAGCCCGCTAGATTCGCGGTGACCAATGCGGAGTCCGTGGACGCGATGCCGCCTTCCTGGGAAGAATTTCCATAAAGCGGGTGCGTGCCGCCGCTGGATTCCGCGGAGAGCGGGATGCCATCGCCATCTCCATCGAACGAGGGGCCGCGGCTGAGATCGCCAAAATACTCGATCTCATACCAGTCTAACAAACCATCGCCATCGCTGTCCTGTGAGGCGGGAAGATAGTGCGCGGTGAAGGTGGTATCTTCCAGCAGGGTGAACAGAACGGGATTCCGCGAGCGGCCCCAGGCATCCCGTGAAGTTGCGCCAGGGGCGTTGCCGCTCGTCCAGTGGGTGAAGCGATAGCCGCCGGAAACAGCGGGCGCGGTGACGGTGCTCCGGACGACGCCGGTTTCCAGATACTGGCTGGAGGCAACCGCGGGGATGCTGCCGCCGGTGGCGTCATCCACGGAGTTCTGGACAAGATTCACCGTCGCCGCATGTGCTGCGGCGGCCAGCGAAATCCATCCCAGAGTGAAGCAGGCGGTTTTCATGGGAATTCAGGACAGATAGGACGGAAGCATATGCATTTAACGGGTGCTCCTATCTTCAAAGGGCCTTGGCCTTGAGCATGAGATTGTGGTAACCACCCGCCGCGATCGCGATGACTCCGCTCAGCCCTGCAGGAAGGTCGATTTGGCCAAAATTATTCTCTCCCCATGCCACGACAGTACCGTCGCTCTTGAGCGCGAGACTGTGGTAAGGGCCGACCGAGATCGCGGTGATCCCGCTCAATCCGGGAGGAACGTAGGCATTCAACCCCCACGAAACGACCGTGCCGTTACTCTTGAGCGCGAAACAGCGATTGGCACCAATCCCCATCGCGATAACCCCGCTGAGTCCGGCGGGAATGGAACCGATATCGGCCTTATTTCCCCACGCCACCAACGTGCCATTGCTCTTGAGAGCGAGACTGTAATCCTTTCCCGCAGCGATCGCGGTGACTCCGCTCAGTCCCGCCGGAACCGTCGCTTGACCGAAGTAGTTGTTCCCCCACGCAACTATAGAGCCATCGCTCTTGAGCGCGAGATTGTGACCGCTGCCAGCCGCAATCGCGGTGACCCCGCTGAGGCCTGCGGGAATTGGGCCAGTACCGCCCCCCCACGTAACCACGGTGCCATCATTCTTCAGCACGAGATTGTGATACTCCCCCGCCGAGATCGCCGTGACCTCATCCAGGTCGGCGGGCATGGCGGTTACTTGACTACTGATTGAGATTTCCCCCCATTCAGCCACCGTGCCATCGCTCTTGAGCGCAAGACTGTGAGAATTCCCCGCCGAGATCGCGGTGACATCACTCACTCCCGCAGCAATGGTGCTTTGACCGCTGGAATTATCCCCTGCCGCAATCACAATGGACAATCCATCGTATGCCCGATTTTCGGCATGCCATCTGTTAGCATTCAGCAGGCCGGCACGCGCTTTGATGGCATGGTTCATCCCGGTGGCCGCAGCAAGGTTCATGCGCTTGAAAACAAAGGGCGCGCTATAGGGCTTCACTGTGGTTCCACTCGCCAAATCGACGTCTTTGAAGGCTCCGCTCGCGGAGTTTCCACGCAGCACTCCATTCGTGAGGGTCAAGCCCGCATCACCAGCCGCGTATTGCCAGAAAAGGGCGTTCAGCACCTGCGCATCTGTCGGCGCATCCTTGCTGATCGTGATGGCCGGCTTTCCACCCGCGGCCGGAATGGTGATCCAATCGAAGGGCAGCAAGCCGCGCTGGTCGGTGGCCAGCACCTCGAATTTCACCTGCCCGAGATCGATATTCCAATCCGCGCCCACATTCCAGGTGAGCGTGTGATCGACGTTGGCCGGAATGGTGTCGCCCAGTTTGGCCGCGGTGCCTTCGACGAAGGTGGTGGGTCTAAGGACCTTGGCGAACGAGCGTGTGCCGTCCACAAAGGCCAGCGCCCGGGTCTTGACGGTGGCGTCGTCCGGATCGTTCACCCGATAGACCACATCCATCAACGTGGTGCCCGGCCGCATGGCGGCGGACTGGATGACGACCGTCGGTGGGGTATTGGCCATGGTCGCAGATGCCATGGAGAGCAAGACGAGTGGCAGGGAGCAGATTTTCATGGTGATTCGTTTCTTGGCAGACGGAAGGGAGAAGTATTTCGATAGAATATGTTACTGATCCCTTCCCGGCATGACCTATTCCGTTGGAGTAAAACTGGCGGAGGCAATCCGCTTGCCCTACAAAGAGCAAGAGAAATTACTTAACTTGCTTAACTTGAGATCATTGGCAAAACATTCAAAATGTCTGAGCATACGGAACTTCTTATCAGTTATTTCATGAAGTTTCCTAACGCCGCACTTCGATCTTTAAGTCAGCCTTGGTGTTGTTGATGCAGAAACACCTTCGGAATTGCCGGTGGATTGACCTCGGGAGCGGCGGGTCATTCCGCTTTCCCCCACTCCCGCTTCAAAACCGCATTCACCGTGTGGTCGATGAAATGGTCGTAGAGCCACTCGGCGTCGCGCAGCACTCCCTCGCGGACGAAACCGAGCCGATCCGGGACGGCCTGGCTGCGGGAGTTGCCGGTACCGCAGGTGATGACGACCTTGTTCAGATCGAGATCCCGGAACGAGTGATCGATCAGACTCCGGCAGCAGGCAGTGATGATGCCCTTGCCTTGGAAATTTTCCGCCAGCCAATAGCCGATATAAGCGACTTTGTTCGTCCAATCGATCTGGTTATAACCGATGACGCCGCAGATTTCACCTTCGAACCAGATACCACAGACGGCCCAACCGCGGGTGGCGAAATCGTCTCGCGTTCCTCGGATAAACGCTCGCGTATCTTCGGCGGTGCGGGTCGAGTCCAGCCACGGCAGCCAAACGCGGAGATAGGCGCGGTTTTGATCGGTGACGTGGAACAGCGCTTCGGCATGGCGTTCTTCCAACAGACTCAGCTTGATCTGGGGAGTGACGGCGTGTGAGAACATGCCGTGATCAACCTTATTTGGAGGCTTGGCGCAATGATGTTGATGAAGGGACCGCGGAGGCCGCAGGTGATAGATGCACCATGGCTTCGGCTGATCGGAGCCCGCCGCGCCTCGGAAGAGTTCTCAGCGTGTCATTTCACCATGCCGAGTTCGAAGGCGCCGAGGTCGGGGGCTTTGCCTTTGAAGGGCAGACCGTTGTCGACTCCTTTGTCGATGGCGGGGTTGCCGGGTTTCAATTTCATGAATGAAATGACGGGCAGGTCGCCGTTGGGCTGGCGGGGCTGGATGAGCTCGGCCTGGTCGAGGCTTTTGAAATCATGATCGGTCAACTGGAGCTTCATGTCGAAGGTGTTGGCGATGAGCTGGCATTTCGAAATGTCGACGTTTGAGACCTCGGTGCGGCCCTTGTAGCCGAGGTTGTTCTCGAGCTTGTGGCCGTAGCCGGGGACGTCTGCGGTGTGTTCGGCATTACGGCCTAGCAGGTTGAAATTGACACCGTTGAGATAGGCCGAGTTGTTGAGCATGTCGATACCGCCGGGCTGGTGATTGGCATAGAATCCGGCGGCCTTGTTGCGCACGGCCAGGCTGAAGCGGATGACATGACGGGGAACAACCGATGGCACGGGGCCGCCACTGACACCGTAGCCGCCGAGCTTGAAGCCATTGCCATCGCCAAGCGATTTGAACGAAGGATCGAAGCCGTTGTAAAAGGACCAGCAGTTTTCGATCAGCACGGATTCGTTGGTGTTGATGAGATCGAATCCGTCATCGCTGTTGAACCACGACCGGCAGCCGCGAAATACATTGCCGGTGCTCCCCTGCGGGACATGGAAGCCGAAACCGTCGACATTGCCACCCCTGCCTTTTTCCGAAGTGAAATCGTAGTTTCGATAGGCGTCGCAGTTCAGCACGAGATTCTGGGAGCCTTTTCCGAGCCAGAAGCCGATGGCTTGGCCGTCGTGCATTTCAAGCTGCTCATAAATGTTGTGGTCGCCTTCGTTGTCGAAGCAGATCGACTGGGTGTGGTCCTTGATGGTGACCTGCACGCCGGTCACGGCGAGTCCCTTGAGATGCAGCCAGGATCCGGCGACATGGAACGCGGTCACGCGGCAATCGGCGGGTTTCACCTCGGAGAAATCGAACACCGGCTTTTCATTTTCGAAGGCGGCATAGCGGATGGGCTTGTCGGAGGTGCCGCTCTTGCTGAGGAAAACCACCCGCGCCCGGTCACGCCGGACCACGGCAATCTGGCTTTCGGCCATCTTGTAGGTGCCGCCGTGGATGAATACGGTGTCGCCGGGGTTCGCCGCTTTTTCAGCGCGCTGGACGGTGGCGAATGGCGCGTTGGCCGAGCCGGGTTTCGAATCGTCGCCGGTGGTGGCGACGTGAAACTCCTTGGCGGACAACGACGAGGCCGCGATCAGCGGGATCATGCCTCGGAAAAGAAAACGGACGATGCGGCCGCGGGGCGTCGTGAGGAGGGTTGCGGTCATTTTGCTGGCTGAGAGTTTCGTCCCCGGCCCGCCCCATCAGCAACAACCTATCCGGGTTAACCCGAATACGGGAGTTATGGCGTCTTCGCAGGAACCTTGCCCAATTTGATTTCTCCAAACCGCGAGCGCATTTCCTCGGCCGTACCGATGGTGAGATGGACCGTATATTCGTGGCTGAATCCCGGTTTGATGGTGAGCATCTGGATCGGCGCGAAATACGAACACCCGGAGCCAGCCGGGCCGTCCGGGCCTTCGAAGCGATAGCAGGTGGCCTTTTTCGACCCCGGGAAATAGACACCCAGCCCGCGTCCATCGGTGCCGACGTAGCCCGCCCACGATTCGGAAATATCGCGGGACTCGTTCGGCCAGCCGGGGACGTCGCTGCTGATAGGTTCGCCGCTCCATGGTTTTTCACCCGAATAATACACCATCCGCGACAGCGCGTGATCGATGAAAACGGCGGGCAGCTCCTGGTGCATCGCCGGATGAGTGGTTTCCCCGGAGTAGGTGAAGCGGAACCGGATCTCGGCGACCTTGCCGTGAAGCGTGATCCATTCCTCCATCCGGCATTCGTCGAGCTCCTGACCGCCCGCCCAGTTGATGGGAACGCTCTTCACGTGAAGTTGGGTTTCGGTTCCGTCGGACTCGACGACGCGCGCGGGTTTTCCCAAGTAGTCGCCGCCCTGCACGGGATTCCAGCGCCACGGTTTTTCGCCCCATTTCGAGCCGTCGGGCTGACCGTAGTAGGATTGCTGGATGAAGCGGCCGCGGTCGGCATGGTTGAGCAGGTTTCTATCAGCAGGAAGCTCGGAGAACCAGAAAACCGATCCGCCTGAGGTCATGTCCACGCCGATTTTTACTTCGCCGTTGCTCAGGAATTTTTCCTGACGGGCGGGTTCGGCTGCCAAAGTGACGGGTAACAGACAGAAGATGAGTTTTCCAATCATATGGGTGGAGTCCACCTACGCCGGTTCGGGAAATTTTCTTGCCTCGCGGAAACGGGAAAGCTAATCCCTCGGGAGTCACCACGATTTTACCTTCATGAAAGCAATGCCCTTCAACCTATACCGTGTCTCCTGGATTCCAGGAGCGGGCGCTGTCTGAAGGGTTTGAAGCAAATCCAGCCGGCCCCGAAACCAAACGCGGGCTGCTGATTCAACTGAGTTTGAAAGCCGCCCGCATCCTCCGCGGGCTTTTTCATTTCCATCTCACTCGTTCGAATCACCACCATGGCATCCGGCCAATCCATCACTCCGAAAACAACGCCGCACGGCCTGCTCTGGCAGCTCACGCATGGCTTCCGCGCCAAATACGCGTGGGCCATCGCCACGTTGTTCGTCTTCACCGCGATCAACTACCTCACGCCGCTCGTCGCGAGCGCGACCATCGACTTCGCGCTCTCGCGCAAGCCGGATGAAGGCCGCCTGACGACGTGGATCATCGGCCTGATGGGCGGCGCGGATTTCGTTAGAGAGCGCTTGTGGTTTCCCGCGCTACTGATGGTTTCGCTCACGATCATCGCCGGCGGATTCAGCTATCTGAAAGGCCGTCTCGCCGCCGAGGCATCGGATGGAGTCGCCCGCCGATTGAAGGATCGCCTTTACGATCACCTCCAGCGGTTGCCCGCGAAATACCACGACCGCGCGGAAACAGGCGATCTCATCCAGCGTTGCACGTCTGACGTGGAAACGCTGCGGATGGCCCTGTCCACGCAGGTCGTGGAGGTGAGCAACTCGGTGCTGCTGCTTCTAACGGCTCTGCCGATCATGATCCTGCTCGACGGCCGGATGGCGTTGGTATCCTTCGCACTGATCGGCCCGATCATCCTCTTCGGCTACATTTACATCGGCAAGGTGAAGCACCTTTTCAAGGAGGTGGCGGAGTCGGAAGGCCAGGTCACGCGGGTGGTGCAGGAAAACCTGACCGGCCTGCGCGTGGTGCGCGCCTTCGCGCGGCAGGACTTCGAGATCGCGAAATTCGCCGAGCCTAACAAGCAATACCGCGACCGCAGCCTGAAGCTGCTGCACCTGATGGCCTGGTATTGGTCCACCTCGGATCTCATCGTGCTGATCCAGCAAGGCATCGTGCTTTTCACCGGCGCATGGTTCATTTCCCAAGGCACCCTGACGGTGGGCACCTTGTTCGCATTCATCATGTTTCTCAACATGCTGCTTTGGCCCGTTAGACAGATGGGCCGCACGTTGACGGATCTCGGGAAATCGGTGGTCGCCCTCACGCGGATGGGAGAAATTCTATCCGAAGCGGAGGAAAGCGCGCCGGAAACTCCCGCGCACCCGCAATCCCCGGCCGCGGGAAAAATCGAAGTCACCGACCTGTTCTTCGGCCACGGCGAGGAGAACGCCGCGATCAACGGTATTTCCTTCACGGTGGAACCGGGCGAAACACTGGCGATCCTCGGACCTTCCGGTTCAGGGAAGTCCACCATCATGCACCTGTTGCTCAGGCTCTACGATTACAGCTCGGGTTCGATCCGTTTCGACGGCCACGAACTGCGAGATCTCGACCGCCAGTGGGTGCGCTCGCAGTTCAGCGTGGTCATGCAGGAGCCGTTCCTGTTCTCGAAGACCATCGGTGAAAACATCCGTCTGGGCCGTGACACCGCTGCCAGCGACGAAGTTAGCGAAGCCGCGCGGATGGCGCACATCCACGACACGATCAGCGGATTTCCCTCGGGCTATTCGACGCTCGTCGGCGAACGCGGCGTGACTCTATCAGGCGGCCAGCGACAGCGTGTGGCCCTGGCGCGGGCGCTGTTGCAAGACACGCCGGTGCTCCTGCTGGACGACGCCCTCAGCGCTGTGGACGCGGAGACGGAAGCGACGATTCTCGACGCGCTCCGCAACCGCCATGGCAAACGCACGACGCTGGTGATCGCCCACCGGCTTTCCACGCTGGCCCATGCGGACAAGGTGATCGTGCTCGAAAAAGGACGAGTCATCCAGCACGGCACCCACGACGAACTCGCCTCGCAGGACGGCCTCTACCGCCGCCTGTGGACGATCCAGAACGCGCTGGAGAATGAAATGTTAGCAGATACCGCCTCATGAAAGACGAACCCCAGGAAGATGTATTCAGCGACAAGCTCGACTTGAGCCTGTGGGCGCGCGTGTTCCGACATGCCCTGCCGTATAAGCGCCTGCTTATACCGCTTTCCATTTCCGCCGTGGCGATCGCCATGGTGGATGCGTCGTTCGCGCTGGTCACCCGCTGGACGGTGGACACGGTCGCCACCGCGGGTTCGTCACCGAACCTATGGCCGCAAATGGGGGTGTATGGATTTCTAACGATCTCGTTGGCGACCGGCGTTTGGTTCTTCATCAACTCGGCCGGCGGGCTTGCCAACAACATGAGCCACGACATCCGCGAGGAGTGCTTCAAGCGTTTGCAGGAGTTGGAATTCGCCTACTTCGACCACCGCCCGACCGGATGGTTGATTTCGCGGCTGACGTCGGACTGCGACAAGCTCGCGCGCATCATCGCGTGGGGCAGCCTCGATCTGGTGTGGGCGGTGTGCCTCGTTATCATGATCGCCGTGGTGCTGATTGTCCTGCATCCGATGCTCGGACTGTTGATTCTATCAGTCGTGCCGCCGTTGATTTTTGTCAGCGCGGTGTTCCAGAAAAAGCTGTTGCTCAGCTCGCGCGACACCCGCAAGTTCAACTCGATGATCACCGCTTCCTTCGCCGAGGCGTTGCAAGGCTTGCGCACGAGCAAGACGCTGGTGCGCGAGGAGGAAAACCTCCGGGAATTCCAAAGCTTGTCCTCGCAGATGTATGGCGTCTCGATCCAGAACGCGCTGCAATCGGCGGTTTACATTCCCATCGTCCTCACGCTCGGCAGCGTCGCGGCAGGCATCGCCCTGTGGCGCGGCGGCGTGGAGGTGATGGGCGGACAGCTCACGCTCGGCACGTTGGTGGCGTTCATTTTCTACGCCGGGCAGTTCTTCAATCCGATCAACCAGATCGCACAGGTGCTCGTGCAAATGCAAGGCGCGCAGGCCGCAGGCGAACGCGTGCTCAGCCTGTTAGCCACCGTGCCCGGCATCAGCGACAGCGAGGCCGTGAAGTCGCGTTTGGAAAAACACGACACCCCGGATCGTCCTGACGACATTGCGCCGGATGGAGGCACGCGCGGAATCGATGGCATCGAATTCCGCCATGTCGATTTCTCCTACTCGGATGGCGAATCCGTATTGAAGGATTTCAACCTCACTGTTAGTTCAGGCGAAACCATCGCTCTCGTCGGAGCGAGCGGCGGCGGCAAGAGCACCATCGTCAACCTCGCCGCGCGTTTCTACGAACCGACCGGCGGACAAATTCTCGTAAACGGCGTGGACCTGCGCGACCGTGGGCTGGCGTGGTATCAATCCAACCTCGGCATCGTCCTGCAAGGACCGCATTTGTTCAGCGGCTCCGTTAGGGAAAACATTCGTTATGGACGGCTTGATGCGACGGATGCCGAAGTCGAGGCCGCCGCGAGCAGTGTGAACGCCGATGGCTTCATCCGCGGGCTGGAGAATGGTTACGAAACCGATGTGGGAGAGGGCGGCAACCGCCTTTCCACCGGGCAGAAACAGCTTGTTTCCTTCGCCCGCGCGCTGCTGGCGAATCCACGGATTTTCATCATGGACGAGGCGACGTCTTCCATCGACACGGAAACCGAGCAATTGATCCAACAGGGATTGAAGGCGATTTTCCATGGCCGTATCAGCTTTGTCATCGCTCACCGGTTATCCACCATCCGCACGGCGGATCGAATCCTGGTGATTGAAAAAGGGAAGATCCTCGAAAGCGGAACCCATGCCGAACTGCTCGCCGCTAAGGGCCACTACCACGCGCTTTACACGCACCAGTTCCAACAAGAGCGGGAGGCGAGTTTGTTCGAGGAGGTGGGATAAGGAGGGTCGGACTGTGGCCGACCTGTCCGGAAGAGAAAACAAGATGATGTCATTCAAGGCGAACTGCCGGATAGATCCGGAGCTTGGATATCCGTTGCCCACGGGTAGGCCGTAGTCCTACCCTCCTTATTTCAGGTGGGATCAATCCCGCGCTCCAGTTGTTCGATCCATGCCGCTAATAAATCATGCCGTTTCGGACCTTCGACTTCGAGCCTGAGGTCGGGGAGCAGGTGCGCGGTCGCCATCAGAGATTCGCCCTTGCGTTCGTGCAGGACAATGGATTCGGTCAGTTCGCTCTCGCCGACCGCATGTTGAAGCGTGCCGTGCTCGACCATGATCATGCTTGTCCCCGGCGCATCGACATCCGGATAGATATCCGCCGCGAAATCGTTGAACGACACGGATTCGATTCGTCGCAATGCGAGAAGATCCCTGTGAAAATCCGGCAGCGCTTCGATACCCGACCGGCGGACGACCAGCGGCAGAAGATTCATTGTGAAGCCCGCGGTGCCGGGTTGCGGTGCTCCGGCGCGGACTTGTTCGATGAGGACGGCGTCGGCACCTGAAAATTCCGCCATCGCCTGGCCCCATGCCCAGATCACGAGCGTGGCGGCGGTGGTTTCGATTTCCGTTGCCCGCGCATGCAGCGATTTTGCGAATTCATTTCCGAGGCGACGCACCGCCGGTCTGGGACAGGACGGGTGATCGCGAATTTTAAAATCGGCGACCCCTAACAGACGTGCCGACTCGTGAAATATTCCGGCGGCGATTGCCACGGATTCGGCCGAAGGCGCCTGCCACCGTGACAGCGGAAGTGCTTCCGCGGAATTTCCTGCCAGCCGCGCCAGGAACCCGCGAAGGATGCGGGTGATTGATCGTCCGTCTAGCAGCACATGGTGAAACGTCCAGACGAGTTTGCGTTTGTGCGGCCAATACACGATCCGCCACGGCACGACCTCGGGAAATAGCAAAGGCCGGCAGCGATCCGATTCGCGCCAGTCTTCCCATGATGCGGGCAATTCGGCGGAAACCTCCATCGCCGGAAAAACCAGCGCAGTGTGGAATCCTGTTGGAATTCCATTTTTGAAATCAAAGGTGGTGCGGAGGGCTTCCGAGACTGTCACGGTTTCCTCCCAAGCCGCCGTGATTCGGGCGGGAGGGAAGTCGCGGGCGAGGACGATTTCCACCTGCTCGACATGATAGCCCTCCCGGGGCGCATGGAACGAATCCCTGAGCATGACCTCCTGGAGCGGCGCGAGGCAGGGCGGTGGTTTCGCGTTGGAGGCCGTGGGGAATAAGGAATCTCGCACCATGTCCGGGTCGCGGGGAGTATGGGCATTCCCAAGCGGATGGACCAAGCCAAACCGGATCTCATTTCCCGGCTCGACTCTTTGTCGGAGAATCTTTAGTGGTGTCGTCAGTGAAGGGATTTCCCGCAAACAATCACGGTCCCTCCCCGGAATCGATGGAATCAGAGTCTAGCTATCATTGGTCGCTGCCGGAGGTCCGGATCGTGGTGATCTATTTCGTTCTGGCCAGCACGTGGATCGTGGGATCCGACCTGTTGTTGACCAAATCCGTGCCCGACTCCTCCGAGGTGGGCGTGATCCAGTCGCTCAAGGGGCTGAATTTCGTCATCACCACTGCGGTGCTGCTTTTTTTCGTCCTGCGCCGCGCGTACGGTGGCTGGCGGTTGGCGGAGAAACGGCGGCTCGTCGTCATCGAGCAGGCGCGCGAGCGGTTCCGTCGGTTGTCCGCGCACATCCAGACATTGAGGGAGGAAGACCGCACGCGGATCGCCCGGGAAATCCATGACGAGCTCGGCCAGTTGCTAACAGGCATCAAGATGGAACTGCGGCTGGTCGAAACCCGCCTCGCCGACCGCGAGGACCGGACGCTGAATCCCTGCATCGACAAGCTGGTGGAGGCATCCGAAATGGTGGATACGACGATCAACTCGGTGCAGCGAATTTCAGCGGGCTTGCGACCGAGCGCCCTTGACCATCTCGGACTCGGGGCCGCATTGCGCGAGGAGGCGGAGCATTTTTCCCAACGCACGTCGATCCCCTGTGCCATCGAGATCGACGACTATCCGGAAACCCTTCCCAGCGAGGTGAGCACCGCCGCCTTCCGGATTTTCCAGGAATCTCTAACCAACATCGCCCGTCATGCCGAGGCGCGGAAGATCGACTCCACTTTTTCGGTGAAGGACAACATCCTGAAGCTGGCCATCCACGATGACGGCAAGGGCATCGATCCCGCGGAACTGACCGATCCGAAGTCCCTCGGCCTGATCGGGATGCTGGAACGTGCGGAAAACGTCGGCGGGCGGGTGGCGTTCGTCCGCAGCGCCCGCAAAGGCACCGAGGTGATTTTGACGATTCCCTTGCCAAGCGTGGGGACCCCTCCAACTGTATTCGCATGAAAGTTTTGATTGTCGACGACCATGCCATCGTGAGGCGCGGCATGATTTCGCTGCTGGAGGAGCATTTCAAGGGAGTGAAAATCGGCGAGGCGGGTGATGCGAGGGAAGGTTTGGCGGCGGTGCAGCGCGAGGATTGGGATCTGGCCGTGGTGGACATCAGCATGCCGGGCCGCAGTGGTCTGGAACTCATTCAGGACGTGAAGCGGGAGAAGCCCTCGCTGCCCATTCTGGTGGTCAGTTCGCAATCCGAGGATGATTACGCCCTCCGCGCCCTGAAGTCCGGGGCCGCGGGCTATGTTTCCAAACAAAGCGCTTCGGACATCCTCGTCACCGCCGTACAGCGGGTTCTATCAGGCCGTCGTTTCATCAGTTCCGCGCTTGCCGAGAGGCTCGCCGGGGTGATGGCCGGAGATTCCGCGGCGACTTCCCACGAGACCCTTTCCAACCGCGAGCTCCAAGTGCTCCAGCTCATCGCTTCCGGCAAGACCATCAAGGAAATCAGCTCGGATCTCGCTCTCAGCGAGAAGACCGTGGCCACTTACCGTAGCCGCATTTCGGAGAAAATGGGGCTGTCGACGAATGTCGAACTCACCCGCTACGCGATGCAGAACGGGCTGGTGAACTAGTAGGGTGGTGTAGTGGAAATTTCCCACAAGCTCGAAGGAGTTTCTCCGACAGAGGAATGAGAATAAACCTAATGTCGGAAGTCCGAAAACGGGTCATATTACTCGCATGGACATCGTCCATGGACTCTTTGCCTTGGTTTCGCGGGTGTGGTCTGCGACAGGGTAAAAACAGGAACGCCGTCTTTCCGGGGGGGGAGGCGGCGTTCTCATTTTCCTAGGTTTTCCAATGAGTGGCGGGCTTGAAGGGCCTCGGGCGGGCGGTGAAATTTCGCGCATTGCCATTTCGCGGAATCAAGTTAGCCTCCGCCCCTTTCCCGACCTGCCATGACGACTCCCGAAATGTATGCCCAACACGTTCTTCCCACATACGGGCGCTTTCCGCTCGTGCCGGTGCGAGGAGCGGGCTGTCGGCTGTGGGATGAGGCCGGGAGGAGCTATCTCGATTTCTGCATGGGCATCGCCGTGTGTTCGCTGGGCCATTGTCATCCGACCTTGGTCGAGGCGATCCGCCGTCAGGCTGGCGAACTGATGCATGTTTCCAATCTCTATCAGAATCCGCTGCAGGCCGAACTCGCGGAGGAAATCAACACGCACCACGTCCAGCTCCCGGGAAAAATCTTTTTTTCGAACTCCGGTGCCGAAGCGAACGACGGCCTGATCAAGTCCGCCCGCCGTTTCGGTTTGAAGCGCCCGCAGGCGAATGGCTCGCAACGCTATGAAGTAGTCACGTTTCTGCAGTCGTTCCACGGCCGCACGCTCGGAGCCATGTCGGCCACCGGACAGGCGAAAATTCAGGAAGGCTTCGATCCCCTGTTGCCCGGCTTCCGCTACCTGCCATTCAACGACATCGCGGCGCTCGAAAATTCGGTCCGCCCGGAAACCGCCGCTATACTGCTAGAGCCCATCCAAGGTGAGGGCGGCGTGAACATGGCGACGCCGGAATTCATCCGTGCCGTGGCGGATCTGTGTAAAAAGCACGATCTGTTATTGTTCATCGACGAAGTCCAGACCGGTTTCGGTCGCTGCGGCGACGCGATGGGCTGGCGCATGATCGCTCCCGAGGTCAAACCCGACGGCATTTCGTGGGCCAAGGGCATGGGCGGCGGTGTGCCGATCGGCGCATTCTGGCTGAGCGACCGTGCGGTCGATGTTGACGGCACCGCGCTTTCATCGCTCATGGGGCCGGGTTCGCATGGCTCGACCTATGGCGGAAACCCGTTGGTTTGCGCCGCGTCTCTGGCGGTACTGAAGGAAATCCGCGAAAAGGAACTCGCCGTGAACGCGATCCTGCAGGAAGTCCGCATCCGTGAAACCGTGCGCTCGTGGAACCTTCCGATCGTCACCGAAGTGCGCGGCCAGGGACTCTTGTTAGGAATCGCTCTCGATCCCGCACGCATCATGGTTCCGGAAGGAAAGACACCCGCGCTCGTCGTGGTCAACCTGCTGATGGATAAAGGACTTCTCGTTCCACCTGCTGGGCCCAATGCCTTCCGCCTGCTGCCGCCGCTGAACGTCACCGACACGGAAGTGGACGAGGCGCTGGCGATCATTCGCACGGTCCTTGAGGAGCTTGGGAGCGGGGACTAGGGGCTGGAATACGTAAGAATCGAAATCATGCACATTAAGTATTACCGTGATTTGCTGGTATGGCAAAAAGCCATGGATTTGTGCGTCGAGGTTCACAACGCGACTCTTGTGTTTCCCAAGCAGGAGCTTTTCGGTTTGAGCGCTCAACTGAACCGCTCCGTAGTATCGGTGCCGTCGAATATTGCCGAAGGGCACGGCAGGCGAACCACGCCGGACTTCATCCACTTTCTATCAATTTCCAGGGGATCGATGAATGAAGTGGAGACACAAATCACCCTGGCGATGTGCTACAATTATATTTTGGAATCGGACCACGACGAATTGCTCGAACGCTGCGGCGAAGTCGGGCGCATGCTCAATGGGCTGATTGAAGCCTTGGAACGCCGCCTTGCCACTTCCTGATCCACTCTTGCTTTCTCCCAGCCTCCAGCCCCTGGACCCCAGCCACTCAATTCCCATGAACCAACTCCTGTCCATCGAAGAACTCAGCGCCAAGGATCTCGAACGCCTGCTCGACTCGGCCGAATATCTGAAGCGCCAGCGCGGCCGTGACGGACAGACGCTCGCAGGGCAAACGTGGGCGCTGATTTTCACCAAGTCGTCCACCCGGACCCGCGTGTCGTTCGAAGTCGGCATTCGCGAGCTCGGCGGTTTTCCGATGTTTCTATCAGGAAATGACATCCAACTCGGCCGCGGAGAGCCGATCAAGGACACCGCGCGGGTGTTGGGACGCATGGTGCATGGCGCGATCATCCGGACGTTCGCGCAGCAGGACGTCGTGGACTTCGCGGAGTTTTCCGGCATCCCGACGATCAACGCGCTTACCGACGACGAACATCCCTGCCAGATCCTCGCCGACCTGCTGACGATTCGCGAGAAACTCGGCACTTGGGAGGGTAAAAAGGTCGCGTTCATCGGCGATGGATTTTCCAACATGACCATCTCCTGGATGTGGGCCGCGAAACGACTCGGCTTCGAGCTGGCAGTGGCATCGCCGGTTTCCTGCCAGCCGCCCGCCGATTTTCTAGCAAAACTCGACGCTGCGAACGTCACCATCACGACCGATCCGGCAGCCGCCGCGAAGGGTGCGGATGTCGTCAATACCGACGTCTGGCTGTCGATGGGCCAGGAAGGGCAGAAGGAAAAGGAACTCGAGTTCGCCGGATTCCAGGTGAACTCGGAACTCCTCGCGCACGCCGCTCCGGGCCACATCGTCCTGCACTGCCTGCCCGCCTATCGCGGCAAGGAGATCAGCGAGGAAGTGCTTGAGCTGCATGCCGGAACGATTTTCCAACAAGCGGAAAACCGTCTCCACGCGCAGAAGGCGGTGCTCGTCGCGATCGCGCGGAAATCGTGATGACCCTCAGTCCGCGAAAGGGTTGAGAACACGCACGCCGTCATAGATCTGACCATGATTGAGATCCTCGGAGAAAATCGTGTGGCAGCCCAGTTCCGCCGCCGCGGCAATGATCGCGGCGTCCCAGTATGAAATCTGATAGCGCCTCCTCGTGACGAGTGCCGCCCAGAAAATTGCCTCCGTCACCGGCAGGATCGGATAGCTTTCGAAGGACTCCAATACCGCGGCCACCTTGTCCTCTGGAAGTTTGAGTTTGCCGGTGGCGTTGACAAAGAATTCCGCGAGAACTTGCACGGAAAGCCCCACGTTCTCGCGGCCCAAAAGCTCGCGGGCTTTCTCGCGCTTTTGTAAGCCAGCCGCGTCGCGGGAGGCGGCATAAAGCAGGATATTGGTATCTAGAAAAATGTCAGCGCGCATTGGCATCGGAGCGGCTGAGGCGGTTTTTCGCAGAGAACTCGGGCAGTCGATCCATGGCGGCAAAGACTTTTTTGGCGCGATCCCGGGCTTTCACCGGCTTCTCGTTTAAAATGGTTTCCAACCCCTGCAGAACCAGATCCCGCAGGGTGGTCCGCTGCTCCGCTGCTAGGATTTTCACCCGCTGGGCCATGGCGTCGGGAATTTCGATGGTAGTTTTCACAAACCGTAAATACGGCGATATGGGTGAATTGTCAACAAAACGGACCGCCTGAAACCCGGGCTGGCTACAGTCATCGATTTCCTCCATGCTTCGCCCGTGATCGCGCGGCAGAAGACGAAGTATCCGGTTTCCCAATCATTGCGGCAGTATCTCTATCACTTCGATCGCCAGCGGGAGATTCCCAAAGTCTATGACGAACTTTGCCGGTTCAGCGGGGCGATCCCGTATGACGATCCGAAGGGCCGTGAAACCTTGTGGCTGACGGTGATGTATCCGCCGGAAGTCATCGCGGAGTTGCGGCCGCGGCTGACCAGCATCTACACCGAACTGAAGCTCGGGCGCGACGCGGAGCAACACGAACACCTTCTGGTGGACCGAATCGACTTTGGTGATTTTGGAAATTCAAAACCGTTCCGCATCCGCGTCACCAATCTTTTCAACGACAACTCGGATTACTTCTACGTCAAACAGGCGGATGCCTCGCGCATCTACGGACTCGAACTGGAGCACATCCTTTCGCCTAACCGGATGAACTATCTGGTCAATGGCAACACGCTCATCGAGGAGCACATCGCAGGCGTGCCCGGGGATGTTTTTCTCCGCGAATATCTGCCGCAACCGGGGCTCAACAAGGTCCGGATCGCCAAGGAGTTCACGAAATTCACCGAGCGAAGTTTCATACGCCTGCTTGGTGACATGCGCAGCGTGAACTACGTCGTCGATATCACCCCGGATTTCGAGGAAGTGCAGTATCGCGTACGAGCCATCGATTTCGACCAGCAGTCATATGAGGGAAGTGGCAATATCTATCTGGCGTTCCGTTTCAACTCGAACCGCAAGGTTACCCGTCTGGCCTTCGAGGTGCTCAACCGCAAGAGCATCGACCAGTACGTCGCGGAGGAACACGCGCAGATGGCGCGGCGGGCGAAAGTAGAGAGCAGCCGGTTGCGCGCGTTGCTCGGCATCATGCGACGCGAGGACATTGCGCCGATGGATCACGTCACCAAACTGGCACGCGAGTTGGACCGGATGCACGGCACCAGCGGCTTTGGCGACTGCCGGTCGATGGGCGAGCTCACGGCCATGCACATTTCCCTGATGCTCGACGTCAAGCAGTCCAACGACGGTTCGGTCAGCCGCCCTTGACCGCTAAATGGCGCGCTGCCTCGCGGAGCGAGGTAGGGGCGCTGGCATCGCGGGCAATTTCATCGAGGAGTTCGACGGCCCGCGCCTTGTGGAAGAACGTGCCCTGCAGAGAGACTGCGGCGATCACTCGGGTGGATTCCGGCTTTCCGGAATCGGCGATCACGCGGGCGCGGCGTTGCAGGACGAGGGCGTCGATCACCCCCGCATAAAGCACCATGCAGGCGGTCAGTCCGGTGAACGCGGGGCCGCGCCAGCCGCGGCGGAAACACAGGGACCCCGCCGCCGCGGCAAGCACCAACAACCACGAGGCGGGTCCGAGGTAGGCGAACATGCGGAGGCCTGGAGCTGTGTTAGAGTCATCACGCAAGCGAGGTAATCCGGACTGGGAGATCCAGCTTTCCGACGGAAAGCGCTCGGTTGCGAGCCACGCGAGCGCGGGCGTTTCGCGCAGCGGATCACTGCGGTCAGAAAGCGCGAGGTGGATGAGAAGATAAAGATTTCCCCTGTCGTCCACCGGGACAAGGGACGTAGGCTGATGGATCAAGCCGGGGCCACCTTGGAAAGCTTTCGTGATCAACGTGCCGATTGGGAATCGTGACGACCGAACTTTTGTCGCTCCCGCCCGGCCCGTTCATATTGATGTAAAGACCGCCTTGCGAGTTGAGGACTCCGTCCTTGTGATAGAAATTCTCGGTCTGGATGGAAACGGTGTAATGGTAGTCCTTCCAGGTGGAGTCGAACTTCAGCGACATGAGATATCCCGCCTGTCCCTCAACCACCCGGCTTTCGCCATGAAGTGGAAAATACCGGCTCCCGACCCGACGGGCAACGATCACCGTGCCTATCAGTTTTGTCGGACCAATGTCGAGGGAGCGGTTGTCAGGGGCTTTCGCGATCAGAGGCGCGGGCCTGGTGGGGACGGTGACTTCGAAGGCATCGGCGCGAACAACTCCTGAAGTGCCGCGCCAGGTCCCGATGGCGGTGGCAGCCACGGCACCGACCGCGACGAGCGCCGCCAGCCTGCGGACAAGGCGGTGAAAATGATCGGGACGGACGACCGGACGGTTGGAGGACGAGGATCTCGTCAAAGCAAATACCAGCAGCGAGATCGCGATCAGCACTACGGTGACCTGATAGAGGAACTGGCCGATGAGGAAATGTGAGTTCATGTCAATTGAAGGTTGGGTTTCAGAGCGCGGGGGATTTCACGGGGGTCAGCGTGAAATGCGCCGGGTTTTGGGCGACCATCTGATCGCGTCGCAAGTCATTCATTCCGACCGAACTCACCGACGCGGAGCGCAACCAGAACGCGAGCAGCAGAAAGAAAGCCGTGACAATGGCGGCGACGATCCAGAATCTCACTTTGACGCCATCGGCGGAGTCGCTGGAGGCGGACGTTTCCTTTCGGAGATAAAGGAGGTATCCGGCGGCCGGCACGAGCACGGCGACTCCCAGTAGTCCGACTCCGGTTAGAATTCCCCAAGGTTCGGGCGACAGGCCTTTGTCGGCCCACCACCCGACCAGCATGGTGGCTGCGGTTCCGATCAATCCGACCGAGACGGCCGCGTTGACCCCTTGCCGGGATCCGGAAAGGGCGGCGGTAGTGAAGGTGATGGCGTGGGCAGCGCAAGGCGCGAACAAGGCCGCGATGTACCAGACCGGTTCCCGGACGACGGAGAATGATTCTGTTAGCCCGCTGCTGAAGACGAGCGACCAAAGCCGCTGCGGAAGACTGTATAGGATGGCCAGGCTACCTAACAGACCGTTGGCCGCCAGGAAGACGAACCCCGGAAAGATCCGCGCGAGAAACAACGGCCCCCGGCCCGGCGGCAATGTGAATGAAAATTCCTCCGTGCCGTCGATGACGTCACGCCCGCCTTGGACGGCGGAAAGGGTCATGATGTGGGCGACACCGATCGCCAGCAACCAGCCCGGATGTTGGAAAATGACCAGCACCCAAAGTCCGATGAACCAGACAGACGCCAACCGGATGAATTGATTGCGGCAGAGTTTCCATTCCTGAAGAAGCAGGGCGCGGAAATCGGATGTTCCCCGACTCGTGGGGGCGGTGAAGCGGATTTCTGACATGGCGGTTAGAGTTTCGGATTTTCGGGTTGGTTACCCAGCAGCTCGATGAAGAGGTCTTGCAGGCCGAGCGGGAAATCGGAGACGCGGACGCCGGGCAAGGCCCGGATTTCCTCAAGCCGGGCGGGGCTGTCGATGCGGGCGATGGCAGTGAAAACGGGGCCTTCCACACGAGTTCGCATGGCACCGGGAATGCTGAAACCTTCCGGAACGGCGGGGCTGTCGAAGACGACCTGCACACGGCGCATTCCGGATTGAAGGTCTTCCAGAGGACCGGCGGCGAGCATCCGGCCGCGGTCCATGATGCCGACGTGTTCGGCGACGCGTTCGAGATCTTCCAGGATGTGGGTGCTGAAAAGCACCGTGCGCTCGCCTCCGTCGCCGAGGAAATCCACGATTTCCTCCATGAGCTGTCGTCGCGCGATGGGATCGAGGCCGGCTGCGGGTTCGTCGAGAATGATTACCTCGGGTCTGGCGGAAAACGCAAGCAGCACGGCCACCTTGCGCCGATCACCTCCGCTGAGCGCTGCCATCGGCGACTCGACGCGGATGCCGAACCGCTTCGCCAGCTTTTCCGCCAGCGGGAAATCCCAGTTTTCGTAAAGGTGCGAGAAATCGAGGCAAAGATCGGCGGTGCATTTCGCGGGCGGAAGCTGTTGCTCCTGCGAGACATAGGCCACCCGCTGGCGAATGGCGCGGGGTGCCGACCAGAGTTCGTGACCGAGCACCCGTGCGGTGCCGGCCGCCGGGCGGAGCAGGCCCATGAGCATTCGCAGGGTGGTGGTTTTGCCCGCGCCGTTGCGGCCGATGAGGCCATAAATCGAGCCGCGCGGCACGGCGAGATCGAGGCCGTTAACCGCGAGATTTCCGCGGAAGGATTTGGACAGGCCGCTGGCGGCGATCACGGGTTCGTCGGTGGAGTTCATGGCGGGGGCGGGTTGGAGAGTGAAATGAAGGCGCGCCGGATCGCCTCGCGGACTTCGTCTTCGGAAGCGCCCATTTGCCGGGCTTCCACGGCGATCTGGCGGGCGAGCGCGTCGAGCTTTTCACGGCGCCGCTCCTCGGGCCACGCGGGCGGAGTTTCCGCCACAAAGACACCGCGCCCGTGTCGCAGCTCGACGACGCCTTCGTGATCCAGCTCGCCGTAGGCTTTGACGATGGTGGTTGGATTCACGGCCAGCGTTTTCGCCATCTCGCGGATCGAAGGGAGTTGGTCGCCCGGTGCGAGCGTGCCCGACGCCACATAATGGCGGATCTGGTCCATCAGTTGCCGGTAAACCGGGACGCCTGATTGGATATCGAGCTGGAAATGGAGCATTTCGAGACGGTGTTCTACTGTATGGTAACAATCATACAGTTATCCGCAAGGATTTTGTTTCCCTCGCCTCGACTCGTTCCCGGCAGCTGACCAAGCTGCCGCCATGAAACGCCTTTTCCTGCTCGACGGCATGGCCCTGGTTTACCGTGCCCATTTCGCGTTCATCCAGAATCCGATCCGCAACTCGAAGGGCGTCAACACCTCCGCGCTTTACGGCTTCATCAACACGCTGCTGTTCATCCTGGAAAAGGAAAGCCCCACGCACATCGGCGTCGCGTTCGACACGTCCGCGCCGACGCCGCGGCACATCCGTTATCCGGCCTACAAGGCTCAGCGTGACGAGATGCCGGAGGAACTTGCCGCTGCGATTCCGCATGTGAAGGATCTCTGCCGCGCGTTCCACATCCCGGTGTTGGAAATCGACGGCTTCGAGGCGGACGACATCATCGGTACCCTGGTGAAACGTGCAGAACCGGACGATTTCGAGTCCTACATGGTCACGCCCGACAAGGATTTCGCGCAGCTTCTATCAGCCGTCACCTTCATGTGGAAACCCGGCCGCAAGGGCAACGACCATGAAATCATCGGCCTGCCGCAGCTTCCGGAAATCTGGGGCGTCAGCGAACCGCACCAGATTATCGATTTGTTAGGGTTGATGGGCGACGCGTCCGACAACATCCCCGGCGTTCCCGGCATCGGTCCGAAGACCGCGCAGAAGCTCATCGCCGATTTCGGCTCGATCGAAAACCTTCTCGCCAACACCGCCACTCTCAAGGGCAAGCAGAAGGAAAACCTCGAAACCCACGCCGACCAGGCCCTGCTGTCGAAGGAGCTCGCCACGATCATTCTCGATGTGCCGGTGGAAGTGACTTGGGACGCGCTTGTTCTATCAAAACGCGATGACGAGGCGTTGAAAACACTCTTCAACGAGTTCGAATTCCGCACGCTGTCGAAGCGGCTATTCGCCTCGGGAGGGGAGGAAGCAAGTAGTCCGGAAGAGACCGCTACGCCGACGATTTTCGAAACCTTCAAAACCATCCGCGAGGTAGAACACAGTTATCATCTCGCCGACACGCCGGAACTCCAGAAGCAGCTTTTTGACGAACTCGCTCTACAGAAATCCTTCTGCTTCGACATCGAAACGACCGGCCTCGACCGCTTCGCCGCCAAGCTGCTAGGCGTCGCGTTTTCATGGAAAGCTCATGAAGGCTGGTATCTTCCCTATTCGGACTCCCTGCTTTCCGACCTCCGCGCCGCCCTTTCGTCGCCTGCGGAAAAAATCGGCCACAACCTCAAGTTCGATCTCTCGATCCTGCTCCACCACGGCATCCAAGTCACCGGGCCGTTCTTCGACACGATGCTTGCCGATACGCTTGTCGCGCCCGAGCGGCGGCACTCGATGGATTACCTTTCCGAAATTCTGCTAGGCTACACTCCGGTCAAACTCGCGGATATTTCCAAACCTGTCGCCGAACCTGAGGCGGCCGCTTCGCTTGACTTGTTCGCCCATGCGGAAAAAACCAAGGCCTCCAAGGACCTCGACATTTCCGCCATCCCGCTCGCCGTGCTGGCGGAATACGCCGCCGAGGATGCCGATGTCACGTTCCAACTCGCGCAGACGCTTCGCCCGCTGCTTGAAACATCGGGCCAGGCACCAATTCTGCGCGACATCGAAGGCCCGTTGCAACCGGTGCTGGTAGCCATGGAAATGGAAGGCATCGCCATCGATCCAGCAGCCCTCTCCGTCATCGGCGACGAGCTTCAGATTCAGATCGACGAGCTGGTGAAATCCATCCACCGCCATGCCGATCGCTCGTTCAACATCGCCTCGCCGAAGCAACTCGGTGAAATCCTGTTCGACCAGTTAGGTCTGGCTGATAAGGCGAAGAAAACCAAGACCGGTCAATATAAGACGGACGAACAGACGCTCGCCACGCTTGAAGGCAAGCACCCGATCATTACCGATATCCTCGCCTGGCGGGAAGCGACGAAACTGAAATCCACTTACCTCGACGCATTGCCCAACCACATTGTCCCGGAAACAGGGCGTATCCATACAACTTTCCATCAGCTTGTGGCAGCGACAGGACGGTTGGCTTCAACCGATCCGAATTTGCAGAACATCCCGATCCGCTCCGAAGCTGGCCGCAAGATCCGCAAGGCCTTCGTACCGCGCGAGGGATTCACACTTCTATCGTGCGACTACTCGCAAATCGAGCTGCGCGTGATGGCCGCTCTATCAAAAGACGCGACGATGATCGAGGCCTTCCAAAACGGCACCGACATCCACACCGTCACCGCGTCCAAGGTCTTCGTGATCGATCCGGAAAATGTCACCTCCGACATGCGCCGCACCGCGAAGATGGTGAACTTCGGGATCATCTACGGCATTTCCGCGTTCGGCCTCAGCCAGCGGTTAGCCATCCCTCGCACCGAAGCAGCAAACATCATCGACGCCTATTTCCGTGAGTATCCTACCATCCGCGAGTTCATGGATCGCACGGTGAACGAAGCCCGTGAATCCGGCTACGTCGCCACCCTCAGCGGCCGCCGTCGCTATTTCCCGGACCTCACTTCCGGCAACCAAAACCTCCGCGGAAACGCCGAACGCGCCGCCATCAATTCACCGATCCAAGGCACCGCCGCCGATATGATCAAACTCGCGATGATCCGCGTCGATACCTTGCTACGGGAAAAGCCATACAAAACGAAAATGCTGCTCCAGGTGCACGACGAACTCGTCTTCGACCTTGCGCTCGATGAGCAGGAGGAACTCATCCCGAAAATCCTCGATGCGATGAAAACCGCGCTGCCACTGCCAAACGGAGTTCCGATCGACGTGGAAGCCGGCACCGGTCCTAACTGGCTTGCCGCTCACTGACGAGTGTTAGGCGCCAGAAATATTGAACCCCGCCCAAATCACAACCGAACTTGGCAACGGGGTCGATGATATCATAAGGAACACATGATGAACCGCCAGCCGTCCGGCCCACCGAATCCCCGACACGCCCGTTATCGGCAAATGCCGATCCATTGGTCGGGCTGTCCGGCTACCATTTTCCTCATCGTCATCTGCTGCATCGTTGCCGCTATCAGCCAACTGGGCTTCAATACCAAACCCGTTTCAGGGCTTTATTTTTCCGATCAGCCACCCCAAGAACTGTTGGAAAAACTACAGACCCGTCTCGAATCGATCGAGGAGGCTGACGGCGATGACTCGCCCGAATATCGACGAGTGCTCGAGCAATATAAGAAGGCAGTGTTTCCAACATCGAAGCCTTTCGAACAGATCAAACACGGCCAGGTCTGGCGCCTGGTGACGCCCGCGTTCCTCCACTTCGGCCCAATGCACCTGATCTTTAATATGATGTGGTTGTGGACGCTTGGCTGCTCGCTGGAAACTTACCTTCGCCGGGTGAAGTTCTTGCTGCTGGTGGCCATCATTGCGGTGGTTTCCAATGTCGCCCAAGCGCTCTCAGGCGGCACTAACTTCGGCGGCATGTCCGGCGTTGTTTACGGGCTGTTTGGCTTCGTAGTCGTGCATGGGAAACTCCATCCCAGGGGCGGCCTCTATCTCAACCCGCGAACCGTCCGTTACATGCTGATCTGGCTGGTCGTTTGTTTCACCGGCTTGGTCGGACCGATCGCCAACTGGGCGCATCTCTTCGGCCTGTTTGCCGGAGGTGCGATTGGTGGCGGCGACGCGCTGCTCAACGGTGGCTGGCAGGCTCTCAAGCGCCGCCACGAATTCCGCCGCGCGATCATTGCCGGCTCGGGTGCCATCCATCGATGCGTGGTTTGTGGAAAAACCGAGGAACACGATGCGGACATCGAGTTCCGGGTCGGCACCGATGGCCAGGAATACTGCGAGCATCACCTGCCGGAAATTGCTTCCTGATCGAGGACTTGAGGCCGCCCACCGCTTCGCCTTGCGGGGCTGGATCATTTCCGGCTGAAGGGTGCGGATCGTCCATTCCTGTGGCCAACGGGCGTAATTTCTGCTATGTCTAAATAAGCTCCCGTCAGCCTCCACACATATCCCCTGCCCGAACCGATGACCACCGAAGAAGAGGAAGATAGATTTTACCGCGACACCGAGAGCATTGCGTTTCCGAAACTGTCGGATCGGCAGCTCGCGGAATTGGAAGCCATCGGCGAGCGGTGCATCATCCGCGCCGGCGAAGTCGTCGTCCACGCGGGGCAGCGCGATTACCCGATGGCGGTGGTCATCAGCGGCAGGTTGGAAGCTTACGAATCCCGCGAAGGAACGGAGCAAATTCTAGCAGAACCCGGACCGCGCGATTTCGTGGCGGAAATCTCCATGTTGCACGGCACCTCGTCGATCGCCAGCGTGCGCGGCGGAGCGGAGGAAACGGAAGTCATCCTCATTCCCGCCGACAAGCTGCGGCGTGCTCTGGCAGATTTGCCCGGCGTGGGCGAAACCCTGGTACGCGCTTTCATGATGCGCCGCGAACGGCTCCTGCACGATGGCAAGTTCGCCGGGCTCCGCGTCCTCGCCCATCCCGGTTGCCGCGGCGGTCATCTGATCGACGATTTCCTCGATAAAAACCACATCCCGCACAGCCTCGTCGACTCCACCAGTGAGGAAGGCATCACGATCATCGAACGTTACACCCTGCCCTCGGCGGATCTGCCTGCCGTCATCGTCGGCGATGGATGCGTCCATAAGAAACCCACCATCATGCAAGTCGCCATCGTCGCAGGTTTGGTGCGGCCGTTAGGCTTCGATGGTGAAACGGAAAAGCTCTGCGATCTCGCCATCGTCGGTGCCGGACCCGCCGGGTTGGCGGCGGCGGTGAATGGCGCTTCGGAGGGCTTGAGAACCGTCGTTTTGGAAAGCTTCGCACCGGGAGGTCAGGCGGGGTCCTCGTCGCTGATAGAAAACTTCTTCGGCCATCCCACCGGCATCAGCGGCGGAGAACTCACCAACCGCGCCCAGCTCCAGGCTCACCGATTCGGTGCGAAATTTTCCACTCCTTCCCGAGCCCTCTCGCTCACCAAGGCCGATGGCGAACACGCCGCCGCCATCACCATCGATGGCTGCGGCACCGTCTTGCGGGCGAAGACCGTGATCATCTCCACCGGCGCGCAATACAACCGCATCGAAGCGGAAGGCCGTGAAAAATTCGAAGGCATGGGCGTCTATTACGCCGCGACGGTGATGGAGGCGAAATTTTGCAAAGACGCCACCGTGATCGTCGTCGGAGCCGGAAATTCGGCCGGGCAGGCCGCCATGTTCATTTCCGAAATCGCCAGCCGGGTGCTCCTCGTCGTCCGCGGCACGGATCTAACCAAGAGCATGTCCAGCTACCTCTCCACCCGCGTCGAGGCGAAGGACAACATTGAGATCCACTATCGCACGGAAATCCGCAAGATGACGGGCGAGTCCAGGCTCCAGTCGGTGGAAATCGAGAACACACAAACGGCCGAACGCCGCACCGTGCAGACCGTCGCTGTGTTTTCCATGATCGGTGCCAACCCTTGCACCAACTGGCTGCCACCGGAAATCTGGCAGGACGAACGCGGCTTCGTAAAAACCGGCCAGGCGGTGGCCGGAGCTCCGGCTTGGACGGATGCCGCCCGCCCGCCTTATCCCTTTGAGACCAGTTGGCCCGGCGTCTTTGCCGCGGGTGATGTCCGCTCCGGATCGGTGAAACGGTGCAGCGCGGCGGTCGGCGAAGGGAGCATGGCCATCGAGAACGTGCACCAACTGCTCGGCACTTATAGTTGATTGAAATGGTGGTGCATTGAGGAGATGGGACGCCCTCGTCCCATCATTTGGAATGGACGGGGGCGTCCATTCTTCTTATGGGAGTTAGCGTGTCGCGCGATTATCTCCACCCGGATGAATCTATCGAAAAGCACGGATGGAAGCTGCCGCATTGGCAGCAGGGTGAAGCGATGCAGTTCGTGACCTTCCGCCTGGGAGATTCCCTGCCGAAAGATAAGATCGATCACTGGAAAACCCAGCGCGACGCATGGAAACGGACTTGGCCACGACCGTGGACTCCCGAGTTGGAAAAGGAATATCACCGGCGATTCACCGCCAGATTGGAGGTGTGGTTGGACCAGGGGGCGGGCTCCTGTTTGTTGAGAGATGAAGGAAACCGTCATCTGTTGGAGACGGTGCTGATGTTTCATCACGGAGAGCGGTATGAGCATCATGCGTGGGTGATCATGCCGAATCACGTGCATCTGCTATTCAAACCTCTGGATGACATTCCGTCATTGATCCAGACTTGGAAATCGATATCCGCGCGGAGGATCGGGAGCGGCTCGATCTGGCAGGCGAACTACCGGGACACGATGATCCGTGATGGAGATTATTTTGCGAACGCCGTTCGCTACATCCGGCGGAATCCGGTGAAGGCAAAACTTCGGGAGGGGAATTTCAGTCTATGGCAAAGCGAGATGGCGCTTGCGGTTTCCTGAAGAGATGGGACGCCCCCGTCCCATCATTTGAATGGACGGGGGCGTCCATTCTCCTTAGTTGATATCCCATGAACGAAAGTCCGCAACCCGCTCCGACTCCACCGAAATCCGGCAATTCCTGCCTGCTGAAAGTCCTGATAGGTCTGGTGATCCTGCTGTTGGTACTCGGTGGCTTGTGGTGGTGGTCCAACCGTCCGATCAGTCCGGTAGTTCTGACCGCGCCGGAGAAGGCCGCGGTGGAGGCGAAGGTCGAGGCGATGCAGAAACCGGCCGAGCCGAAGTATGAAAAAGGATCGAAGGAAATCATCCTTACCGAACGCGAGCTCAATGGCCTGCTGAACGAGCGGACGACCTTCGGAAAAAGTGTTAGCTTCCAACTGGCGACGGATGCGATCCTCGCCCGCATTGAAACGGATCTGCCTCCCGATCTGCCGGTGGTCGGCGGGAAACGTCTGAAAGCCCGCGCCCGGTTTCTCGTCGGTGGCGCGCCGGGGCATCCGAGTTTCGTGATCGACGATCTGACGGTCTGGGGAATTTCCCTGCCGAACGACTGGCTGGCGGGATTGAAGGGGCGCGATTTGTTAGCTGACATCCTCGGCGGGAAGGACGGCAAGATCACCGGCGTGGAGGAATTCAAGGTCGAGCCGGAGCGGTTGATCATCCGGCTGAAGGATTGAGCAACGCGATTTCGCGAGCTTTTAAATTTCCGTGTAACGTGCCGGTCGTTTTCTGGTAGAACATCCGCAGTATTCCGACTTCATGCCCGAAAAACCCTTCAAAACGCGGCACTCGATCTTCGCCTCCACCCGTTGGTCGATCATCGGAGACGCGGCCCGCGGCGGCGACACCCGGGCGCCGGAAGCGCTGGCGGCGATTTTCGAAACCTACTGGCCTCCGCTTTACCGCTATGTCCGGCGTCTCGGCAAACAGGAGCAGGATGCGGAGGATTTGGTGCAGGGATTTTTTGCCGATCTGATAGAAACCGGCGGCCTGCGCCTCGCCGATCGGGATCGCGGACGATTCCGTGCGTTCCTTCTGGCATCGTTGAAAAACCACATCGCCAGCGAATGGCGGCGCGACCACCGGCAGAAGCGCGGCGGCTTTGTCCAACATCTTTCGATCGACCGGCAGCATGGGGAAACCGGCCTCTGTTTGGAGCTTGAGGACGGGCGCAGTCCGGACAAGCTCTTCGACCGTGAATGGGCTCTCGCGCTGCTGGACAAGGTGCTCGCCGATCTCGAGGTGGAAGCGAATGCCTCCGAACCGGGCGACTCGTTTGCCCGCTGGATGCCGTTTCTCTCGGTGAGCAGCGCGACGATTCCCTACGCCGATCTCGCAGCGGAATCGGGCATGACCGAGGGCGCGGCGCGCGTGGCGGTGCATCGTTTGCGCAAGCGCTACCGCCAACGGCTGCGCGGGGAAATTTCCCGCACGCTTGCCACCGACGATCTGGTGGACGAGGAAATGAACGCGCTGTTCGCGGCCCTTTCCGAGTGATGGAAAATTTTCAGTAACGAATGCGATTGATCGGGGAAGAGCGGAGTGACATGAAAAACGATCCATCCCAAACTTGTCCCGAATGCGGCAGACCGCTTCCGACCGGCGCTTCGCGGAAAGTCTGCCCGGCCTGCCTGATGGCGCAGGCGATCGCGTCCCGCACGCTCGACGGCGGACCACCGGAAAATCCGCTGCCCCCGCCGTCCCCTGAAGAGATCGCTGCCAGTTTTCCGCAATTTGAAATCATCGAATGCCTCGGCCGCGGAGGAATGGGCGTTGTTTACAAGGCCCGCCAGAAGTCGCTCAACCGGCTCGTCGCAATCAAGATTCTGGCACCCGAACGGGAACGCGATTCCCGTTTCGCCGAACGTTTCGCCAAGGAAGCGGAAACACTCGCGAAGCTCAGTCATCCGCACATCGTCACCATCCACGATTTCGGCGAAACCGGCGGGCTCTACTATCTGGTGATGGAGTTCATCGATGGAGTGAACCTCCGCGACCTCCTGCGGGAGGGAAAGCTCGATTCCCAACAGGCGCTGGCCATCGTTCCTCCGGTCTGCGAGGCGCTGCAGTTCGCCCATGACCGCGGCGTCGTCCACCGTGACATCAAGCCCGAGAACATCCTGCTCGACCGCGAGGGCCGGGTGAAAATCGCGGACTTCGGCATCGCCTCTCTATCAGGTGATGCCGCGGAGCACGCGGGAACGCCCGCCTACATGGCTCCCGAGCAGGATGAAAGGAATTCAAAAGTCGATCATCGCGCCGACATCTACGCCCTCGGCGTGGTGCTGTACGAAATGCTGACCGGCGAGCGTCCGTCCGGTTCGCCCGTCGCACCGTCGAAGCGCGTACAAATCGATGTGCGTCTCGACGAGATCGTGTTGCGGGCGTTGGAACACGAACCCGCGAGACGCTATCAGACGGCGGGCGAGTTCAACACGGTGATCGCCGGCGTGAGCCAGCCGTCGGGGATCAAGCCAGCCACATGGAAATGGCTGATCGCACATTTTTCACCGGCGATCCTGTTGATCCTCGCGTGGTTCACCTCCGGGCTGGAGAAAGGCGCGGTGCTGATCCTCAGCGTGGCGGTGGTTGCCGCCATGGTATTGCGGGCGTTGTCACCGGTGAAGGCACACAAGCGGCTGCTTTATCTCTATCTGTTGCTTCCTCTCGTCGGCGCGGCGATCTTCGCTTTCAATTTCCAAAAAAGGAAACAACCGCCCGCTGTGGCACCACCTCCGGTCGCCAAGGTGAGCGTGGGCAAAGTGAGCCCCGGCGAGGTGAACGTGGATGGCCTTGGAAAATTCAATTCCATCCGTGAAGCGCTGGAGGCCGCTCCCGACAATGCGGTGATCCGCGTGGGCGAGGGAATCTATCAGGAGCGGGTTGTCATCCGCAAGCCGGTCACCCTGATCGGTGTGAGTTGGGAGAAGACCCGCATTGCGGTCGAGGGTCCGGACTATTCGAGGCTGCCGCTGGAAAAACCGATCGCGCCGGTATTGCGGGAGCCGGCGGTGAATATCCACCTCGAGACCAGGGGCAAGGTTTCACTCGAAGGCATCTCCCTATCGATGTCCCGTCCGTCTGCGGAAGGTTCTCTTTCCGACCTGGCCCTGCTGAAGAGCGAGAACTGCCTGCTCACCCTCCGTCACTGCGCCTTTCTTGGCTCACCCGGCAGTGGCGCGGATCTCATCCAGGGAAAACTGACAATGGAGGACTGCCTGATCGCCGCGGCGTGGAACACCGGCATCTCCATCGGCGAATATTGCGAGGCCGACATCCGCAATTGCACGGTGCGCAACTGCTACTACGCGGGTATCACCATGAGCCGTCGCGCCGGCGAGGTTTCCATCAGCGGTTGCCGGATTTCCGGCGCGGCTTGGCATGGCATCCGATATGACGATTGCAGTCCGAAGATTTCCAACAACCTGATCTTCGGCAACGCGCGCAGCGGCATCTACCTGTCCGGCGACACGGCGGGGGAGATCAGCGGCAATGTGCTCGCCCGCAACGAAATGGGCAGCCTCAGTTGCTGGTTCGAGTCCCGTGACCTGATTGAACGGAACATTTTCGCCGACGATTTACGCGAAGCGGTGATGTTGTGCGGCATGGTTTCTCCAACAATCCGTGGAAACATCTTCGTCGGCAAAGGAATCGTGCAGGGGCTTGCGAGCGGCGATCGCCTGACCGCGAAGACCTACGGCTCGCCGGTGGTCGAACGGAATGTTTTCTGGAATGCCGGAACGCCGTGGACACGTTGGCGGCTAGGCAAGGACCCTGCACAGGAAGCCGTCGAACTCCCGGAAGGGAATGCCGTCGAGGATCCGAGTTTTGGCGAGGGGTATGTGCTGCCCAACGACTCGCCATTGCCGGGCCGGAAGATCGGACCGGAAAAAGTGCTTTCGTTTGAAGGTCCCTATCCGATCCAACCGGAGGAAACAGCGATCATCCCTGATGGCGAGACGCGGGATTCCAAGGCGTGGAAACGATGAAAATCCCGCGCCGTATCACCCGGGCGGAAGTGGGAGTTAGAGGCCTGCTCGCCGGACCTCTTCCGCGATGATCTTCAGGCCGTCTCTAACGACCGCTTCGTCCATGGCGTAGGAGACGCGGATGCATTCGTGGCGGTGTTGCCAGTTTTCATCGTCGTGACCGAAGAAGAAGTGGTGGCCGGGAATGATGAGGACCTCGCGTTTTTTCAGGCGTTCGTAGAGTTCCTGCGAGGTGATCGGCAGGCCGGGAAACCAGAACCAGAGGAACAGCGCGCCTTCGCTGACGTGCATGAACCACTCGATGTCGTCGCCGAACGCCTCGACGGCGGCCTGGCGGGCGAGCCGGCATTTTTCCTGATAGAACGGACGGACGACGTCGCGGCTGAGCTTGAGAATTTCGCCGGACTTGATGAGTGGCAGCGCGATCTGCTGGCCGATGTTGGGATTGGACAATCCGGCGATGGCGCTCATGGAGCCGAGTGCGCGGATAATTTCCGGCGGACCGATGACGATGCCGGTACGTGTGCCGGGCAGACCGATTTTCGAAAGGCTGAGCGTGAGCACCATGTGCGGCTCCCAATGCGGTGTCACTTCGGAAAAGATAATGCCGGGGAAGGGCGCGCCGTAGGCATTGTCGATGATCAACGGGATGTCGTGCTGCTTCGCGATGGCGGACAAGCGGGCGATTTCCTCGTCAGTTAGAACGTTGCCGGTCGGATTGGTTGGGCGCGAGGCGCAGATGGCGGCGATGTCCGGCGTGACTTCGAGGTTGTCGAAATCGACGCGGTATTTGAATTCGTGCGGGCCGGTTTTCTCGATGAGTGGAGTGATGGCGCGGAAGAGTTCGCCGCCGACGCCTTGGTTTGCATAGCCGATGTATTCGGGAACGAGTGGCAGCAGGATTTTCCGGCGGCTGCCGTCAGGCATGTCGCCGGCTAACAAATTGAAGAGGAAATAGAAGGCGGTCTGGCCGCCGCTGGTGACGGCGACGTTGTCCGATGTTAGATCCCAGCCGAAGGTCTCGCGGAAGAGGGTGGCGATGGCTTCGAGGAAGGCGGGATTTCCACGCGGCGGATCGTAGGAGGTGAGCGAGCGCTCGAGTCCGCCGGTTTCCTCCATCAACTCCTCAAGCCGCCTGCGCCAGACTGCGTTCATTTCCGGGATGCGGGCGGGTTGGCCGCCGCCGAGCATTTTCAGGTCCGGCCCGCCGCTGGCGAGGGCGTGGCCGAGGTCGTCCATCAGATCGCCGATGCCGCTGCCGGAGCCGAGGTGCCGCCCAAAATTTGAAAATTCGTATGACATATCCGTTGGCCGCGTTCTACAGTGCGCGCCTCACTTCAAACAACCACCAAACCAACATGTCCATCAAAGTCGGCGACAAAGCCCCGGATTTCACTCTCGTCAGCAAAACCGCGAATGGCCCCGAGCTGGTCACGCTGGGCGACCTCATCGGAAAATCCAACATCGTCCTGTTGTTCGTGCCGATGGCGTTTACCGGCGGTTGCACCGCGGAGTTCTGCAGCATTTCCCAAGGCATTTCCGAATACGACGCGCTCGACGCGAAGGTGCTCGGAATTTCCGGCGACAATCCTTTCGCGCAGGAAGCCTGGGCGCAGAAGGAAGGCATCACGATCTCGCTGCTCAGCGATTACGAGCACGCGGTGACGAAAACCTACGGCGTGGCTTACGACCAGTTCCTGCCCGCGAAGAACCTGATCATGGGCGGTGTGTCGAAGCGTTCCGCGTTCGTCATCGATAAAGCCGGCGTGGTGCAATACGCGGAGGTCCTCGAGGTGCCGAGCGACATGCCGGACTTCGACGCGATCAAGGCCGTTCTGGCCGGGCTCTGAGTTTCCGCGATTCCTGTTTCTATCAAGCCGCCGGGGGTGTCCCGGCGGCTTTTTTCGTGATTTGCAAATTGCACGTCGGAAAATCTCCAACCTCCTCTGGACAAGTTACATCAGACCGCTCAAAACCATCGGGCGTGAAGCGATTTTTCCGATCCGAAGCCGGTGCGACGGTACTATGGGTAATATTGTCGATGCTGCTGGCGGCGGTGATCGTGCCGTGGCTCTATCGGGCGGGAACGAGTCTCGGAGAAGCGGCGGCGACGCGGGATTTGCCAGCGTTTTTCGAATGGCTGGGCAATGCCGGCGCGGGGGCGAAATACAGCCGCTATTACAGCCGTTCGCTGTCGTTTTCGGCATTGCTGTTGTTGCCGTTTCTGCTCCGCCGGATCCGCTTGGTGAAAGCCGGATCGCTGTGCGTTGACGAAGCGGCCAGCCGGTTTTCATGGAAATGCGGCTTGCTTCAAACGGCCGCGGGATTCGTGGTCGCGGGAGGCCTGTTGTGGGGGCTTGGCATGCTGCTTCATCATTGGGGTGCCTACGTGGCAAACCCGAAGACCCTGAGTTTGGGAAAGGTGATCGGATCGATTGCGATTCCGGCCATTGCCGCATCGTTGGTGGAGGAATGGTTGTTCCGGGGAGTGCTGCTCGGGCTGTGGCTCAGATTTTCAAAGCCGCAAGCGGCGTGCGTGGGGACCTCACTGTTTTTCGCGTTCATCCATTTTCTGGAGCCCCCGGCCGGCTCGGCGATCACCGATCCGGCATCGCCGCTGGCGGGGTTCGAGTTGTTGGGGAAAATCATGCTGCACTTCACGAATCCGCAGTTTTTCGTGACGGACTTCGCCACCTTGTTCGTGATCGGGATGATCCTGTCATGGGCCCGGCTGCGGACGGGGTCATTGTGGTTTCCCATCGGCTTGCATGCCGGATGGATCTTCGCATTCAAGGGCTACAACCTCCTCTACCGCGGCGTCCCTTCGCATGCGGTGCATCCTTGGGGACTTGGGGATTCGCTTCGTTCCGGACTGCTGCCGATGCTGACGCTGGCGCTAACGGTAGGCGTCTGTCGCATCGTGTTGGAGCGGTTCGACCCGAAGCGGGTCATCGCCTAACCGCGCATCACGGTGACAATGACGACCCGTTTGAATCCTGCGCGGCGGAGGATTTTAGCGCATTCATCGACGGTCGAGCCGGTGGTAAGGACGTCATCAACGAGGACGGCTCCGACGGGATTTTGGGAAATTTCCTGCTCGCCGGATTTCGTGATTTGGAATGCTCCGCGCAGGTTGGCCAGGCGTTGGGCGCGTGTGAGGGCGGTTTGATGTTCGGTCGCGCGGATGCGGTTGATGGCCTTGACCACGGGAAGTCCGGTGCGTGCGGATAGCTCCCTCGCGATTTCCTCGGCTTGGTTGAAATGGCGGTGTTGGAATCGCCGGCGATGCAGCGGCACGGGGACCAGCGGCCATTTTTCCGCCAGTGCCGGAGCCAGCCGGGAATCGGAAAATGATTCAGCAGCGAGGCGGCCGAGGTCTTTGGCGAGGTGGAGTTCGCGGGTGTATTTCAAGCGGTGGATCATGTCCAGAGTGCGGTCGTCGCGGACCATCGCCGGGCGGGCGAACTCGAAGGAAAATTTCAAATGGCTGCAGTTCGGACAGGCGAACGGGCCTTCGATTTGGCCCTCGAAAGTTTCGCCGCAGGATTGGCAAAACGGTGCTGCGAGTCTCGGCAAATCATCGTTGCATACGTCGCACAAGGCCCGACCCTCCGTCAAATCCACCCGGCAAACCGCGCAGGACGGCGGGTAGAGCAGATCCAGCGAGCGGGACACCAACCGCCGCCAGCCACGGAGTTCAGGCCGTGGTTTCGTGGGCATCGGCAGGGGTCGAGGTGAGCCGGACGACCAATCCGCCCGCGAAAATGATCCCGGCCAACGGTAGCAGGCCTTGCTGGAGAGTGGATCCGGACAATAACCACACCAGCGTATCCGGGTGGCTCACCGGCAGGGTCACGTGGGAAATAATGCCGTTGATGAAAATCCATCCGGCGTGAAGGCCGACGGGCAGGAAGAGCGATGCCGTTTCCCAGCGGGCGTAGGCGAGCATTCCCCCGAGGGCGAGCATCGGCGTGAAGCTCGCGATGACGACTTGCGGCTCGGAAAACTGCCCGGCGATTTTCCGCAGCATTTCGAAGCCGATGCCCGACGCTTCCGGATCCAAAACGTTCAAGCCCGGCGGCGGATTCAGAAAATAGACCAAGGCGAAAATGACGGCTGTCATTCCCAGGGCCCAAGCCGGACGCATCGCCCGTAGGAAGATCCCCATGGCGACGCTGCGAAAGAGGATTTCCTGGACAACAGCCAGAAGGATGGAGGTGGCGAACACCTTGAGCACGATCCTGATCATGGATTCCGTCGGAGATTTCCATTCGAAAACCCCTAGGAAAACAAGGATGGTGGCGATCAGGAAAAACAGCAGAGTCACTCCCACAAAACCCGCCACCGCCTGAAGCATCCCTTGTGGGTTTTTCTTCAATCGCTGCCCGGTGGTCCGACTCCGCGCTCCTTCGGGCAGGCGCAGAAATCCGACTTTCCCGCGTTCCGAAGCACGCCCGCCATGCAGCCACTCGACGAGAGGGAAGAACAAAACGCCGGCACTGAGCATCAGCGCCAATTTGAAAAATCCCGGGAAATGCGTCGCCCGGCATTGGTCTGCCAGCCATTTCAGCGGACCGTTCGTTTCCTTGGTCGCGGAAACTTCCGCCAGCGCCTTGCCCGCATTGTAGAGCAGCGGCGAAATCCATGCGCCCAGCAATACGAATGCGGCGACATAGAGCCACACTTTCAAGACATCGCTGAGAGCCTCGTCACGCATCGGGGACGGATCCTGCCAGCGGGTTAGATGAAATGAAAGCCCGGGATCGGTGATTTTACCTTGGTGCGGATTCGCGGGCGCTTTTAGGCTGCGGCCATGATCACCATCAAACCCGCCGGAAACATCCACAGCCAATGGGGCGAGGGCCCGGTTTGGTGGCGCGACGCGCTCTATTTCGTGGATATCGAAGGCCACCTCGTCCATCGCTACGACCCGGCGGACGGCAGCGCGAAATCCTGGGACGCGGGCGAACGCGTGGGCACCGTGGTCCCTCGCGAAAGCGGCGGATTGGTCATCGCCGGCGATCACGGACTGCATTTTCTCGACGAGGAAACCGGCCACCTCACCGCCATCGCCGATCCGGAACCGGACAAGCCGGACAACCGCTTCAACGACGGCAAATGCTCGCCCGACGGCCGGTTTTTCGCCGGAACCATCAGCCTGGTGAAGAAAACCGGCGATGCGCGGCTCTATCGACTCGACCCGGATCTGACGCTGCACGAGGCGTTCGGACCGGTGACAAATTCCAACGGCATCGTCTGGTCGGCGGACGGCGAAACGGTTTTCTACATCGATACACCGCGCAAGGAAGTGCTGGCGTTCGATTACGAGGACGGCCATTTGCGCAACATGCGCAGCGTTGTTTCCACCGCGCATCTGGATTCATCGCCAGATGGCATGACGATCGATGCCGACGGCCACCTGTGGATCGCGTTTTGCCACGGCGGCTGTGTTGTTTGTTTCGATCCTGAAACGGGAAATGAAATCCGGCGGGTCGAACTGCCTTGCTTGGAAACGACCGCCTGCGCTTTCGGCGGGCCGGATCTGGCGGATCTTTACGTGACGACCGGTGTCCACAAATCAGTCGTCGAAGAGTTCGGCGGGCGCTTGTTCATGATTTGCGGGCTGGGGGTGAAGGGGCAGCCGGCAAATGCGTTTGCGGGCTGAATTCCCGGCGTCGCAGGACATATTTTTTGACAATTTCCGGGAGCCGGAACGTTACTGTGTTATCAGGGATTCTCCCGTTGCGATTTTATGAAACTCAAACCCGTCACCGCACTCGCCGCTCTCTTTCTCATCGGAGCCGGAGGGTTCATGGCGGGCAGGGTCTCATCTTCCAATTCCGCAGCGGTAGAACACGGCCCGGGCGAGACCAAATCCTCTCGGACTTCATCGTCCTCCTTATCGTTGGAAACCGGAGTCGGAACGAAAAAATCTTCCCAGACCCGCGCCGAATCGAAGCATCAGGAGTCGTCGAAAGATCGCCTTGCCCGCTTGGAATCGATCGTCCGGGGCGAAAATCCGCTGGATCGGAACCGCGCCCTGCTGGCTTACATCGACCAGCTCGGACCCGGTGATTTCGAAGAAGCCGTCGCCTCTTTCCGCGAACTCGGCATCACCGACAGCCGGATGGGCGAATACTCGCTTCTTCTAACGGCCTGGGCGCAGGCGGATCCGACCAGCGCACTCGCCTACGCCAAGGAAAACACCCGCAACGGTTTCGCGCAGGACACCATTCTCACGACCTGGGCGACGACCGATCCCGACGCGGCGATCCGCTGGGCGCAGGCGAATTTCGAAGGCGACGGCCCGAATCCCTATCTCCCCGGGATCATCCGCGGCCTCTCCGGAACCGATCCGACCAAAGCGACCGAACTGCTCGCCAGCATGCCGCGCAGCGAAGAACGTGGCAAAGGACTCGATTTCATGCTGCCCCATTTGCTGCAACAAGGAACCGCCGCGACCCAGGCTTGGATCACCGGCATTTCCGACGAAGCCCTTCGCAACGGCGCGATGATGCGCGTGGCCGACAAGCTGGCGGAAAACGACCCGGCCGGAACCGCGGCATGGCTCATCGCCAATCCAGGCGAAGCGTCGCAGCGCCGGATGGACGACGTTTACGGGGTGTGGGCGTCCAAGGATTCGCAAGCGGCGCTGAGTTCCTTCTCATCGCTCCCCGCCGGAGACGATCGCAGCAACGCCTTGCGCGGTGTGGTCAGCAGCGTCGCGGCAGAAAATCCCAAGACGGCAGTCAGCTTGTTGGATCGTTTTCCGAACGATGTGAACGATCGTGTGGTGCAGGATGTGGTCTGGCATTCGTTTGGCAGCGATCCGGCCCTCGCCGCCACACAGATCGCGCGGATCACCGATCAAGGACAGCGTGATCAAATGTATCAGCGCACATTGAGCGCATGGATGGATCGCGACCCGACCTCGGCCCAAGCATGGATCTCGACCAATCCGATTCCGGAGTCGGTCCAGACCCGGCTGATTCGTCGGCAGGCGGAGCGCCAGGCAAGTGGTCAGTGAGGTTCCGGAAATTTCCCGCAAAACCTCATTTCTCCGGGCAACTCAAGCCGCGTTGACATCCGCAAGTTCCCCAGCCACCGTCCCGCCCATGGACACGATGAAACTTCTTCTTGGCGCCACCATCGCGCTTTTGCTGGGTGCTCTTGCGGTTTCCTGGCAAGGAATGAAAACCGGCGTGGGAAATACTTCCGCCAGCGAAATCGCCCGTCTGAAATCGCAAGTGAAGGAAATCCAGGCCGAGCAGGACAAACTCGCGATCGAGCGACAAATGCTCCAACTCCAACGCGAGCCGGTAGTCACACCCACTGCCAGCTCGAATGCTTCGGAAATCCAACAGATGAAGGAACAGATGGAAAGAATCCGCAAGCTTGAGGAAGAACGTGAGCGCGCGAAAATGGTTGATGCCGCCGAAGAAGGATTGCTCGACACGAAGAAGCTCGAAAAAGGTGATAGCGAACTCCGCCGCGCCCGCATGATCAGCGAGGCGCTTCTGATGGGCTCGGTGAAGGAATATGTCGAGGACCCGCAATATGGACCGTTCATCACCTTCGACGTCCGCATGCCCGAGCAAGTGCAGGTCGGCACGATCGTCGCCATCCGCCGCAAGACCGGCATCCTTGGCCAGTTAAAGGTTACCCAAGTGGAAGCTGATGGGGCCGTTGCCAGTCCGCTACCCGGCTTCGGCCCAATCCAGCCGCAGATCGGCGACGAACTCATCCTGCCGCCCCAATATTGAGCGTCTTGCTCTGATCACCGTTTACGGATCACTATCCACTTTTTTCATGTCCACCACCGTCGGTCTCATCTCACTCGGCTGCGCCAAGAACCTCATCGACTCGGAAGTCATGATCGGTCACCTCGCACAGGCCGGCATGTCTCTAACGCCTGACCCTGAGCTTGCGGACGTTCTCATCGTCAACACCTGCTCGTTCATCGACATGGCGAAACAGGAATCCATCGACGCCATCTTCGGTGCCGTTTCCGACCGCGCCGCCGATCCGGACCGCGCGCGCCAGAAAATCATCGTCGCCGGTTGTCTATCACAACGTTTCGCCAAGGACCTTCCGGGCATCATGCCGGAAGTGGACGCCTTCATCGGCCTTGATCAAATCACCAAGGTCGCCCCGATCATCGAGAATCTGCTAGGAAAGAAGAACGACTCCGAAGTCCAGAAAACCGAAGGCCCGTCCGCCACCGAGGACCCGCGCGATTTCGTCACGCTCAAGCCACAATACGTTCCGGACTGGTCCACTCCTCGGATGCGCCTGACACCGGACCATTTCGCCTACGTCAAGATCGCCGAGGGCTGCAACCACACCTGCACCTTCTGCATCATCCCGAAGATCCGCGGCATGCACCGTTCGCGGACGCAGGATTCGGTCGTTAGAGAAGTCGAGGCGCTGGTGAAATCCGGAGTGAAGGAAATCAACCTCATCTCCCAGGACACCACCTATTTCGGCATGGACCAGTGGGAAGGAAAACGCCCGACGCCGAACTCCCCCGTCGATTCCACCCGCGGCGAATCGCTTTCCACGCTGCTTCGCGAGATCAACAAGATCGAAGGCGATTTCTGGGTCCGGCTGTTATACACCCACCCCGCGCATTGGTCGGACGAACTCATCACCACCATCGCCGAGTGCGACAAGGTTGCGAAATACGTCGATATCCCGCTCCAGCACATTTCCGATAGAATGCTCACCGCCATGAAGCGCGTGACCAGCGGCGATTACATCCGCGACCTGCTCCGCCGCATGCGCGCCGGCATCCCGGGCCTCGGCATCCGCACCACCTTCATCGTCGGCTTCCCCGGCGAGACCGAGGACGATTTCCAAGAGCTGTTGGAGTTCATCCGCGAGTTCCGTTTCGAACGCGCCGGCGTTTTTTCCTACTCCAAGGAAGAGGGCACCCGCGCCGAGAAAATGGACGGCCACATCCACCACGCCACCCGCAAAAGCCGCTGGTCCCGCGCCATGGCCGAGCTCCAACGCATCGCAGGAGAAACCAACCAAGCGCAAGTCGGCAAAGCCGTCCGCGTGTTAGTCGAGCAACCCGGCGTCGCCCGCACCCAATGGGACGCCCCGGAAATCGACGGCTCTGTCATGGTGGATGAAAGCATCCCCGTCGGCGAATTCGCCGGCATCACCATCGGCGACTGGCGCGGCTACGACCTCGTCGCCGCGCGATAAAGAGCGCGGACACTCCTGTCCGGCAAGTCAGCGACCAGTTGGTATCCGCTCCTTCTCCACCCGCTTCCGAATCTCCGCTAGCGTTTCCTCCGCTCTCTTTCGCACGAGCTTGGAAGGATCGTTCACCGCCAACTCACGCAGTCGAGGAATCGCCTTGTCGACAAATATCGGAATCATCTTCTCATATTGGTATTCCGTCAGGGGGTGGGAGAAGCCCGCATGCGGTCCAAGCCTTGATGTGATGGCGAGCAATTCGATGGCGTTGATCCTGTAATTCTCGTTGGGGCTATCCAAATAGGGAATAAGCACAGCAAGGCCTGCTTCGCCCATTTTTGCGATAGGAGTCAGAGATGCGGTTGCGCCCGGCCGGTCGTGCGCCTCGAACCATTTCAACAAAACGGGGATCGCTGGTTCATATCTACTCTCTCCCAAAAGATCAGTGAAGCTCGATAGCGCCTCCTTTTCAGTCTGAGTCAGTTCAGCCTCCCGGGAAGCGGTACCCCTGACATATGAAAGATAGATCGGGCACAGCGACTCGAGATGAGCATCGGGGATGTTGCCGCAGAATGGGCGGGATCCAATGATGCTGAGCAAAGTTTCCCTTTGCAACCAATCATCCAAGCCCATCGAGATGAACCCACAGTATTCTTCCGGCGTCGTCACATACGAAAGCGCCTCCAATGCGCATTGAACTTTCTGTCTGGTGTGGCGACCGCGTACATAGGTCATCAGCGGCTTCTTCAGAACTCCCGGCTGAAGCGCCTTTCCTCCCGCAAGGGGCGGACTTACGGCGCAAGCGGCGGCCCCGATATCGCCGTCTGATTCGATGGCTTGCATTGCGAAAGCTTGCGCGGTCAGTTTTCCAATCATCCCCTCCATGGGTGCAAGTGCTGGCAAACTTAGGTATTTCAGGGTTTTGCCTTTGCCACCGCTCTCGATGCTGAATTCCGTTTCACCGGCATCCCTCAGAATTACCGGAGTTTCCCCGGATTGCTCGAAGAAATCAGTGGACCGGATCATGGCTTGTACGGCTCCAAGCTCTTCGGCTGAAAGGGTGGTTTGATATTCGAGGACAGGCGGTTCGTGCCTCTGCCATGAAACCGTCGCATCCCCAGTCTGCGAAATTACCACGCGGACTTGCTTATAGGGCGAATGTCCACCCTGCCACTGATAGGTGAGCAGGGGTTTTTCCTGTGCGCCCACGCCGCCTGCAAGCATCACTCCAAGGAGAAAGGCTGGATAAGGTGTGTGTTTCATGGTTCCGGAATCACATTTCTCTGAATGGCTTTACCCTTCCATCTGGTTCGCTACCTAACCATGACTCGCGGAAAGAGAAATCCTTGAAATGATCTTATCCCGTCTGAAAGCGAAGAGCGAGCATTCCTTCATCGCGCCGGCGAAACGAAAGATCTCCGGATCGTTGTCATGGAGGGGAAAATTGTAATCAGCCAGGTGTCGGCCCGCACCCAGTGGGACGCCCCGGAAATCGACGGCTCTGTCATGGTGGATGAAAGCATCCCCGTCGGTGAGTTCGCCGACATCACCATCGGCGACTGGCGAGGCTACGACCTCGTCGCGGCTCGGTGATCTCATTGGGGGACTTCAGACCATGATGTCCGCACATTTCGTGGCCCGTTCCGCAATGGCATCAGTTAGTTTCTCAAGAAACGGGGAATCGTGCGTCTCTGCCACGAGGTCTTTGGTGGCCTGCAATGACTCCAAAACCGTTTGGACCAAGGTGTGCACGTAAGCTTCCACCCATCCTGAAGTCAGGTCCGCTTCCAGCGCCCATTTTCTCCAATGCGCGGCATCGATCTCGTGAAGCCGGTAGCTGCCGCCGATCTTCATCGCGAGTTTCACCTTGGTGGAACTCGGATCACGCTGATAGGGCAGGAACGAAGCAAGGTCATAGAACGGAGCCAACCGCAGAAAGCTCCCGTGACCGTGAAGGAGCGAGTAGTTTTTCGAGTGCGCGTCTGTGCCGGCGATGACCCAGTTGAACGCCAGCGCCATGACGAATCGGGCGATGTCATCGGATGAATCATCTGAAAATTCTCTCAGGAGTTTCACAATTTCAGCAGCGGACGGTCCGCCGTCAGCCTGATATTTCTGATTCGGATATCGCCCGTTGGCTTGGCAGGTATCCTCCTGATGGATGCGCAGGATGTTTCCCTCGCCATCGGTGACCCGATCATAGCGTTTCACGCAGAGAATCTTTTTGCCGGCGATGTCGAGGATGTGACTTTCCGCCCGAATGAGTCCGGATTTGGCCGCCAGTTGGAGGCAGAAGTGCTCGTTCAGGGCATGGTGATCGAATTCTTCCAACTCCGGTTTGAGGATATGTGTCGAAGGAATGCGTCCTCCCGGCACATGCCACCGCCCGTCCTTCAGATGGAGCGCGTCTTTTGTCTGTGCGCCAGCAAGACTGAACCGGCCTTCGATCTGGGTGGGAATGGCGCGCGCTTGGGCGCTCAGGTCCACCATCCGCTTTTCAAGATCTTCCTCGGAGAGCGGTGTTAGAGTGTCCAGTTCTCCGGATAGAATCCGCTCCAAACGCTCCGGACGCACGAACTGCAATGCTCCGGCACAATCCTCTCCCACATGCTTGATGACATCGAACGGGTTCCTCGGAGAAATCTGAAAACGTTTTCCCCAAGCCTCAATCACGGTCGAATTGTCCGGCAGAAGTCCCTGCAAAAACGGACGGATGAAATCATCGGCATGAACCATCCGGGCCAGTGGCAGGGAAAGCGAAATAGGGAAACCTTCGCTGTCGAACTGCCATGATCCTTCGTAAGTGAGCGAAATCGCATCCTTTTTCCGATCGTACCCCAGAGTCCCGACCAACGTGCTTCCATGCAGGATGTGAAGCGAATCCATCATGGCTTCAGCACTCCTTCCGGAAACGGGTTGCTACGCAGGAGTCCGGCATCCAGCGAAATATCCAGCGCCCGCAGCGTTTTCAGAACCTTGCCCAGCTCGACAGTTTCCTTGCCCTTCTCAAACTGCCCGATCCACAAGCGGCTGACCCCGGCCTTCTCCGCCAACTCACTCTGCGACCACCCGCGCTGCTTTCGCTGATCCCGGACCAATTCCCCGAATGTGCTGACCGTTTTGATTCGCATCAACCGTGAGCTAGCATTGGATGCGTTCGGATGCAATGCTCGATTTGCATACGTCCGATTGCTTTGGCGTTTTTGAATATGTTCGCTTACAGCAGTAGGAACTGGGAATCCCAGGAATTCACGGCTCCTTCGTCGTGATAGTCCATCGATTCACAACATCCGCTTGACATACCTTGATCAACAAGGCATATAGCTACTATGCCTGCCCGCGAACTGATCGCCGCCACCACCCGCCCGCTGCTTCTCGGCATTCTTGCCGAGGGTGAAAACTACGGTTACGCGCTGATCCAGCGAGTGAAGGAACTCTCCAACGGCAAGCTCGAATGGACTGAGGGAATGCTCTATCCGGTGCTGCACCGGCTCGAACGCGAGGGTTTGATCACAGCCGAGTGGAAGGACGGCGACACGAGCCGCAAACGCAAATACTACCGCCTCACCCAGCCCGGAAAAAAAGCGGCAACCTTTGAACGCGAGGAATGGCTTTCCGTCCATCAAACCCTCGACGCGCTGTGGAACCCTGCCAGCGCATGATCTCTTCTGAATCTCACACCAATCGTCCGATGAACGCACCTTTCCACCTCGATCAAGCCATCGCCCGCTGGCGCACCGAACTCAACGAATCCGGTTCCATCGGTACTTCCGATCTCGCCGAACTCGAGTCGCATCTCCGCGACGCATTTGACGAACTCCGCATGCAAGCGCTCACCGAGGACGAAGCCTTTCACCTCGCCCGTCGAAGGCTGGGTGGTGCCGAAATGATCGAAGAGTTTGCCAAGATCGATCCCGATGCCGTGTGGGCCGAGCGGGCGCGGTGGATGATTTTCGGTGTGCTTGTTTCGCAAGTCTTCTGGAACGGCACCAGGATGTTTACGACCTTCGCCGCGATCGTGGCCGCGATGTCCACCAGAAGCTTGGGTTGGAGTGACCTGGTGTGCACCTGTGCTTATTATATGGTCTCATTCATGGCGATGGGCTTGTTTGTCTGGGTTGTCCTCCGGCTTGTTCGCGGAAACTGGCGTTTGGGAAATTCCAGAAAGGTTTCGTTCTTCCTGAACCCTGCGGTTCTCGCCGGCATGATCTGTCTGACGTCTTTTCTCAACAGCATGGCAAACATCTTCATGGTCCGCAGCCTTGGAGTCGGCGTCTATGCCGGCCAGAACCAGATCTGGGCCTACATCGGGTTCGGAATGCTTACTGCCATACCCGTGATTCTGGCGGCGGCCCTCAGAGCGGCACAGCGCAGGGCATGCGCGGGGTCCTGACTTCAGCGATTCCCATCAGACGAAGCATCCCAAGCCGCGGATTCATCCCCGGGCTTGTTTGATCGCGGTGCGGAACGCCTCGGCCGTTTCCCCGACGAACTCCGGCAGCAGGATCTGATAGTGGGTACCGGGGATTTTCTGATAGGAAAGTCCGCCGCTCACGACGTGCCGCCATGAGGAGCCGCCGTGGCAATCTCCGTCCTCGCTCAGGATGATGTGGGCGGACCCGGAATAAGGCCGGACCTTGTAGGCGGAGGTGAGGGCGTGGTAGTAGTCTTGGAAGCCGGGAATCTGCGGGGCGTTGCCTTCATTCACTGGTGGAGGGGTGACCACGACGGGCTCGGCATGGTTCTGGACAAACCATTCGCGGAGTGTCCGCAGACGATTCCGGCAGTAACCAAGCCGCTGCCGGTTAGGCATGGTCCACCAGTGCTTGAGATGGTGCACTAACCGCCCGCGGAGGTAGGCGGAATAGATGGGCGAGGGAAAGCTGCCGATGGGGTCGCTGTCAGCCATGGCCAGCAAGGCGACTTTCTGGCCTATGAGATCAAGCTGCCTGGCGACTTCGAATGCGATCAGCCCGCCGAGCGAATAGCCGCCGAGGAAATAGGGACCTTCCGGTTGGAACGAGCGGATTTCACGAACATAGTGGGTGGCCATTTCCTCCACGGAAACGTGTCGCGCTGATTTCCCATCCAGCCCGACGGCCTGGATGCCATAGACGGGTTGATCCGGAGCTAACAGATGTGCCAGCCCTACGAATCCGTATACGTCACCGCCCCAGCCGTGGACGAGAAACAGCGGCGGCTTGGAGCCGAGTGGCTGAAGCGGTACGAGTGAACTCCAGGCTGGCAGCCACTTGTCTTCGGTAAGCCGCAGGGCGAGATCGCGGATGGTGGGCGATTGGAACAGCGCGGCGATGGGCAGCTTGCTTCCGAAGCGTTTCCCGATTTCCGCGACCAGTTGGGCGGCTTGCAGCGAGTGGCCGCCGAGATCGAAAAAATCGTCGTCCACGCGGATGGATTCGCGCTGGAAAAGCCGCTGCCAGATGCGGACGAGTTCAAGCTCTAGCAGATCCTTCGGCGGTTCGATGGGCTCGGAGGCGGATGTTAGTTCGGTGGCGGGTGGCGGGAGATTCCGTCGGTCAAGTTTGCCGTTAGGCAGTAATTGAAACCGATCGAGCACCACGAACGCGGACGGTGCCATGTATTTCGGCAGGAGTTCGCGCATGGAGTCCCGCAGTTCGCTGGTGGAAAGATCCGCGCCGGCCTCCAGGGTCACGTAGCCGACGAGCGAGAGGTGGTCGGGCATGTCATCGCGTTTGACGACCACGGCTTCGCGAATGGCGGGAATGCCGCGGAGGGCGGTTTCGATTTCTCCCAGCTCGACCCGAAATCCGCGGATCTTTACCTGGGTGTCGATTCGTCCGAGAAACTCGATGGTCCCGTCCGGCCGCCAGCGCGCGAGATCACCGGTTCGATAGAGCCTGCTTCCGGGAGTGAAGGGATCCGCAATGAAGCGTTCGGCAGTTAGGTCGGGTTGGTTGAGATACCCGCAGGCCACGCCGTCGCCGCCGGCATACAGTTCGCCCGCCGAACCTAACGGCAGCGGCTTCAGATTTTCATCCAGAATGTAAACGCGGGTGTTGGAAACCGGCCGGCCGATGGGGACGGAAGGGGTCAATTCGTTTTCATCGCGGATGGTGTGGCAGCAGGTGAAGGTGGTGTTTTCCGTGGGGCCGTAACCATTGATGATGCGGCAGCCCGGCAGTTCGCGAAGTGCCTTGGCGACATGCTTCGGGCGAAGGACGTCTCCCCCCGCAAGCAGTTGGCGCAGGGGTTTCAGGCCATCGATTTGTTCATCGACCATCAGGTGGAACAAGCCCGCGGTCAGCCACAGTGTGGTAACGCCATGCTGATGGATCGCCGAACTGATCTCGTGCAATGACGGTTGGCCGGGCGGCATGATCGCAAGCGTGCCGCCGTTGAGCAGAGCTCCCCAGATTTCGAAGGTGGAGGCGTCGAATGAAAGCGGCGAGTGATGCAGAAGCGTTTCGCCGGAGTTTAGGGAAACGTAGTTGGCACCCGTGACCAATCGAACCACACCGCGATGGGGAACGATGACGCCCTTGGGCCGGCCTGTGGAGCCGGAAGTATAGCTCACGTAAGCGGGAAGTTCGGCTTGAGTCGGGGATATCGGCAGGTTGGGCGGGCCAGAGGGCGGGGCGGAAAGGGTTTCCACCAGCGCGACATGGGCCAGCGCTGAAAAGAGTTCCGCGGAGTTGTGATTCGCGATCACGCATCGGGGGCGGGCATCCGCGACGAGGTCCCTCATCCGGTCTTCCGGGAGGTTTTCCTCGGGCGCCCAGTAAACGGCACCTGCCTTGAGAATGCCCAGAAGTCCGGCGATCCGATCGAACGAACGCTCCACGCTGATCCCGACCAAGCTGCCGGGAGTGACTCCGAGACCGCGCAGATTTTCCGCGATGTGATCCGCCTGCTGGTTCAGTTCCCGGTAGGTCATCCGCCGGTCACCCGTCACAAGCGCCACATCGTCAGGCGCAAGCGCTGCCTGTTCTTCGAAAATCCCGTGGATGCATTTGTCCCGCGGGTAGTCCGTCTCCGTCCGGTTCCACCCGACCTGCAAGGCATGCTGTTCTGCATCCGTTAGGTTTGCGGGGTCCGCCCCGGCTCGCAATGCGTCTGGGATCAAAATTCTATCAGCGATACTGGCCATTCCGGGCTGGAGTTGTTTTGACTCACTTTCATTTTTTCCGGGGGGCGGACGAGTTCAATAAACTGATAGATCGTGAATCCCGAAAATTCGGGAGCAGTGGTGAAGGCGGGAAATGAACGCGCGGTTGAAGCCGATTTCTATCAGCCAGCACTGGTGGCGTCAAACCAAAACCAAGCCTTACAATTGTGTGGGGTAATGCATTAGCCTGGCGTAGGGCGATACCCTACATGATTTCCCGCTATTCCGCGAGGGCGGGCACAACGAGTGTCGGCACGGTGGCTTTGCGGACCATGCCTTCGGCGACGCTACCTAACAGCAGCGAGGCGATCACGCCGTGGCCGTGCGAACCGAGAACGACGAAGTCGGCACCGCTTTCCTTCACATGGTCGAGCAGCGCGTGGAGCGGGCTGCCTTCGGCGAGCTTCGAGGTGGCGGCGGGGAGATCGGCGCGGACGGTGGTGAGGAGGTCCTCGAGCTTGCGGGCGGCGCGGCGTTTCGCTTCTTCCTGAAACGCGTTCATCGCGGGGAATTCGTCCGGGGTGAATCCGTAGGCGGTGTAGCTCGGCTCCGGTTCGATCACATGGAACAACCGAAGATCCGCCCCGAAGGATTTCGCCAGACGGGTGGCCATTTCGAGAACTCCGTGTGTGGCATTTGAGAAATCGACTGCGACGACTATCGTTTTCATGGTTTCTTCAATTACCATTGCCGCCAGGGCATTGCAAAGGTTCATCAGCGGATGCGGCAAAAATGATAGGCCGCGCTCAATCGCCGTTTGGCAATTCTCCGGTTCTGTTCCACTCTCCCGCCGCCATGATCCGATTTCTCCATACCCGCATCCGTGTCCAGAGCCTCGATGCCTCCATCGCGTTTTACGAAAAACTCGGCTACTCCGAAAAGGAGCGCAAGCAATCGCCCGAAGGCAACCAACTCGCCTTCCTTGAACTCCCGGGCAACGATGTTTTTCTCGAACTCACCTGGTCGGAAAATTACAAGACCACCTGCCCGGACGACCTGATGCACACAGCGCTCGGTGTTTCCGACATCATCGAATATTGCGATACCGTCGAGAAGGCGGGTATCGAAATCTGGCCGTCCGGCTGGCGGGAGAAATTCTCCACGGGCGGTCGTAAAATGGCGTTCGTCACCGATCCTGACGGTTACGAGGTTGAAATCCTCGAGCGCTGAATTCCAACCAAAGGGGTAGAGATCTCCGGTGCCTTCTTACAACGCTCCTGCGCGTAAATGGACCGGAGATCCTTTCCCCTTATTTCCGAGCCAACACCTCGGCCACGGCACGGATCGCCTCGTCGGTGGCAAAAGCCCCGGCGGTGAGCGCGACCTTCTCGTTCGGAGCGAAATCCGTAGCCGCCAAGTCATCCGGACCGGTCACCGCGATGGCTTGTTTTCCCCGGCGCGAGGCCGTTTCCATCAAGGCCTCACAAGAGGATTCTCCCGTTTCGCCGACGACGACCACCCTGTCGCAAACCACCAGAAGGCGTTCCAGCGCCTCCTCGCGGGCAGCCATCGCCGACGAAACCGTATCCAGAAACGTCACCCGCGCATCCCTCCAGCGCAGGCGAAGTTGCTGGACCAACCACGAAACCCTACGTGGTGAGAGAGTGGTTTGGCAGACCGCGCCGAACGCCGGGGCAAACAGCAGCCGGGACGTGTCCGTCGTGTCCTCGATGATCCGCATCGCGGAATTTCCTCCGGAAATAGCCAGCGTTTCCGGGTCTTCATGGCGGCCGATCACCAAAGCCTGCGCTCCTTCCATTTTCAGCAACCCAAGGGCCACCTGCGCCCGCCGGACTTGCGGTGAGGTTAGATCCTCAAGGCCTTGACCGGATTCCTCCCATTCGCGCCGGACTCGCGCCGGGACGCCGCAATAGGGAATCACGATGGTGCGAAAGCGGAAAAAATCCTCCGGTTCGACGTTTTCGGCAATCCCGAGCGCCGCCAATTTTCCGCTGACTCCACGGTCCGGCATGAACCGACCGGCGATCCCGATTTTCCGGGATTTCGCCAAAACGGCGACGCGCCCCAGAGCGGCCCGCGCGTCGTCGTCCATCCCGAGTGCGCTCGACACCCGCACTTCCAATCCTGCGGCGGCAGGTGGCATGAATCTTCTTTCCGAAAGGGTGGATAAAACTTTGTGATGCAAAGTATTTGGGCGCGAAGCGGGGCGGAATCGGTTCATGGCTAGATGCTTTGTATTACAAAGCTAGCTGCGAGCAAGCAGATTATTTCCCGAGACCGAGAATTTGTTCGAGGATCCCGAGGTAGGCGACGAACGCGGTGCGCCCGGCAGCCGTCAGCACGTAGAGCGTCTGCGGCCGGCCGTCGCCGGTGAGCTTTTCCCCCGAAATGAACTCCGCTTTTTCCAAAGTCCGCAGGTGGGTGATGAGATTTCCATCGGACATCTCGAGCTGTGACTTGAGGTCCTGAAACGCCCAAGGCTCGGCCCGGGAAGCGAGCAGCGTCATGATCGACAGCCGTCCCTTCTCGTGAATGGTTTTGTCCAGTTGGGAAAAATCGATCATGCCGCTGCTTCTTCGCGCTTGCCGGTCGTGACGATCAACCCGCCATAGATCAAGTGAAACCCTCCGAAGGAAATGGCCATCAGCCGCGAGCTGTTCACGTGCATCAGCCATTGTTGGTCCACATGCAGAACATCCGTGACGCTCGCCAGGCTGGCGACTCCGAAAACCACGAACCCCCAACCCAGCCACACCATCGACTTCGGCGCGAACTCACGGATCGCCAGCAGCGCCAAGCCGTAGTGCACGATCCACATGCAGGCCGCCGCCACATCGTTTCCGCTCCGAACGAAAAGCAGCGCCATGAATCCACCTGCGATCAGCGAGGGAAACGCTCCGCGCAGGGCCGTCCGCAGGCCGGAGCTCCAGAATGGCCGACCTTGGTTCGACTTCATCCGATAGGACTGGAACGCATAGAAAAACAGAACTACTGCCAGCCCGCCCAACCACCAGCCAGCCCAGGCCCAACCGTGGCGGCGCTCTGAAAACCACGCCACCGCCATCGACACCGCCCCGCCGACCAGCGCAGTTTCCCCGGACAAGGCGCGGAAAATCGTGGCCCGCTCCATCATCGAGCGGATCACCCGCAACTGCTCTGCCGCTTCCTCGCGTGTCGTCATGCCTTGCTTTGCCATGCAAAGCAGGGCATTGGCAAGATGGAAAGCAACGGTTTAGCCGTCGATTGCACCGGATCGAGGTTTCTATCCGAAATGAGACCGGAGAATCGCCGTATGCGGCTTGCTCCAAGGAGAAATGTCTGATCGTATTCCAGTCTCACCCTAGCCAACCTCCTGAAAATCATCCGCCACCTACGACTGCTATCGCGCATTGGCATCGCCTTGCTGTCCTGTGTTAGTTTCTCGACCACTCACGCGGAGGAGGCCCCGCAGGTGGAGGTGAATTGCGGTGTGGTCTATTCCCTGCTCAGCCGTCCCATCTATAGCCTGTGGGCGACAAACGTGCCATCCGTGATGGGCGGATCGGAATGGGATCAGATCCTGCACCTCGTCTATGCGCCCTTCGTGGTCGTGAAAAACAACACAGGCTGGCCCCTCAAACTTGATACCGGAGGAACCGGGGTGCAACCGAAGGTAACTTTCGATCAACCAAAATTGGGACTCGAATTCAAACGCGTGGGTGATAGTCACCCCGGCTTCATCACGACTTCAGCCGTAGATTTGAACAAGATGTATGTCAATGGGGGCACGTCAAAAACCTTCTACATGAATCTCTATGGCGCTGGATCTCCACCGTCTGGTTACAAATCCCTGGCTCCGGGAGAATCCTGCATCTTCACACCCTACATTCCCGTCGGCACGACCGTTGACTCGGTGCTCGATTGGCAAAACAGCCTGACCTCCGCCCTTCTGGTGAGTCCCGGCTGGAAGGGACCGTCCAATGGCTATTGTTCCGACTATCTCACCGGGCAGGCCGCGCTCACTCCCGGGGTGAACGGAAATCTGAGGATTGTGCCGACTCGATCACAAGACGGCTGGGATGTCCGGGTCTCGACCATCGGACCGCTGAACGGATGCCGGGTCTTCCGCCACGCCCCGCCGGTGTCCGCGAATTGGCCGTCGGATCTGGGAGCCTCCAACGAGATCACGCAGTTCCCCTTCAGTTTGTCCGACAACCAGGCCCCGATCCTGACCTCCGACATGGATATTTCTTCGGTACAATCCATCGGCACTTGGATCGTGCCGCCGGTTTTTTCCGTGCTCCTGCCGCCGAAAACCCGCACCGGCTTCGTCACGGACCGAAACAGGAACAGCATGAATGACGAATGGGAGAAATTCTATTTTGACGGCATCACGCCGAATGCCAGTCAAGATCAGGACAAGGACGGATACTCCAACCTTTTCGAATACCTGGCCGGAACGTCACCGGTGGATTCGAGCGATTTCATCCGCCAATCGCTCGTGGAAACCGAGAGCGACGGCTTGCGGATCGAATGGTCGTCCGTCGCAAACCGCACCTATGTCGTCGAAACCTCCGGCAATCTGACAGATTGGACACCCTCTGCACCGATCACCGCTGCTTCCGCCACCACCAGCCAACCCGTCACCCGCCCTGCGACAGGCCCGCTGTTCGTTCGCATCCGCATCGTGCCGCCAACACAGTCTTCATGAGCTAGACCGCTTGCCATGCAAAGCCGGTCATTGGCACGATGGAAACCGTCAGCGATTCCCTCCCTAGCGGAAAATGTCAGGCGGAATCTCTACGACCTTGCCCCGTAGCTCAACAAAGTATCGATCCCCTGGCTCGGAACTCATCACCGCACCGCCGGTGAAACTTCCGAAAGCAGGGAGCACCAGCGTGTTGTTCCGAAATAGGAAACAAGGCAGTCGCAGAGATGTGCGTTTGCCATCCGGGATTTTCACGATCGGGTGCCAGTGGCCGGAAATGTGCAATCGATCGCCGTCCGCGTGGGCGGGATCGTGAAGGATCCGGAGCGTGTCACCGAGATCAAGATGGGGAAGAGGATCGAGTCCGGCGGGCAGGCGCTTGATTTTCGCATCGTGGTTTCCCATGACGAGGGTGACGGGCATTGAGATGGTTGTTAGGAAACGATCCAGCTCTTCCTCCAGCTCCGGAGTGATCCCCGCAGGCGCATGAAAAAGATCACCCGCGATGACAAGGTGGGCGGCGGCGTATTTTTCCGCAAGCGCGGTCAGCCTGGCAAGATCGCGGCCGGTATCCCCTTCCGGCACCGGCAGGCCACGCGCTCGGAACGTCGCGGACTTGCCGAGATGAACATCCGCGACGACGAGCGTGCGGGACTCGATGAGAAATACGGCACCTTCCGGCAGCAAGGAAATGGAAGGATTTTCGGGAAAAGGAAGCATTCTAACCGGCGAGTCGGGGTTGGATCTATTGGTGGTCGGGATTCCGGCTGTGGCAAATTCGAAACTTGGTTTTTTCACTTTCGGACATCGCTGCTCGTGGGCGGGTGAAATTGGCACGATCGCCACCGCCCGAAGCGACGTTTTGCAATTTTGACCCGCTTCGAATGGAAGTTCCCGAAAAATTCATGTTTCGCAAGTCACTCGTAATCAGTGATTTTTCCCAATCTTAAAAAATTGGCCCGCTCCCTGCAAAGAGAAAGCAAACTCCAAAACCACGATGAAAAAACGCAATCAATCCAACCACCACGAGACCCCAGCTCATCCTAATACGATCAACTATCTCGCGTTGATCTATGCGGTGACCCACCCCGGAACCCGTCCTGATCCCGGCAAGTATCACCGGACTTCCAAGCTCGCCGCAGCTGCAGGCTGATTTTCAAACCGGGCCCATTTTTCCGAGTTTTTTCAACTTTTCACCCGGCACCCTGACCACCCGCCCATCGGCGGGTGGTTTCATGTGTGGCAACTTAACGCCGGCTGGTTCGGCGGGAATTGGTCGTGATGGATTTCAAAGGTTTTTCCGCTCCAGCGGCGCGGTTGAGTTCGTCCAACATGGCGGCGAGGCGGGTGGCGGCGTCCGGGGCGACGTGAGTGGATTGGAGGCGATCAGCCCACAGAGGGAAAGCCATCGGGGTGAGGTGCTCGGTTTCCACGAGGTGAAAGGGGCGGCTGGCGAGGTCGTGGATGACTTCGTTCAGGCGGGTGAATTCGAGCTGCTTTTCGAGGATTTCGCGCTCGGATTGTTGGAGCAGGAGGTTGTCGGAATCGTAGCGTTGGAGGACTTCGTAGAGGAGAGTGGAGCTGGATTGGAGTTCGCGGCCGGAGCGGTCTTGGCGACCGGGCGGTTGCTGGAGGATGAGGCCGGAGACGCGGGCGATTTCCCGGAAATTCCGGCGGGCAAGTTCCGCGGTGTTCATGCAGGCGACGAGGTCTTCTAGCAGATCATCCGGGCTGAGGTGGCGACGCAGGGATTTCTCATCAAGGACGAGGCCGCGTTTTGCGGTGAGGGAAAATCCGTAGTCGTTCTGCGTCGCCTGGATCGCTTGTCCAATCTCGCGGCCGATGCGGTAGGCGACGAGCGTGCCGAGTCCTTCGTGGACGAGACGGCCGGCGAAGGGGAAAAAGAACAAGTGCTCGCCCTCTCTGGAACGGGTGAATTCGATGAGCAAAGAATCGTCAGAAGGAAGGCGGGACCAACGACGCTGGATTTCCAGAATGGGAGCCACGGCCGTCATTTCAGGCGGATGCTTGGAGGAAGACTCGGATTGGGAAAAATCATTGATGACTTTGGCGATCGCGTGGGTGAGTTCGGTGGAAAGCGACATCTTCGCGCCGCCCCAGATGGCGATGCGGCCTTTGGTCGTTTTCCCCGCGGGTTTGACAGTGGCGACCCGCTGATGGAAACGAACGAGCGTGAGATGCCTGCCGGCGAAAATGAGGTGACCTCCGGTGCGAATGCCGGCGATAAAGGATTCCTCGACGGTGCCTAACGTGTGGCCGTTGGCGAAGCGGATGTAGATGGCGGGATCACTGGAAATCGTGCCGATGCTCAGGCGGTGCTGGAGGATGAGGCGCTTGTCATCGACGGTGTAGCGGCCGTTTTCTATCCGGGCTTTCTGATAGCGCGGGTAGGCGGCGAGGGCTTTGCCGCCGTTGGAAATGAAACCGAGCGACCATTGCCACTCATCATCAGTTAGATCGGTGAAAGCGTGCGAGGAACGGATTTCCCGGAGCATTTCATCGGGGAGAAACGGCGCGCCGATCGCGCAGGTGACGAGGTGCTGGGCAAGCACGTCGAGCGGCTTGCGCAGCGGGCGGCGGGTCTCGATGTGGCGGGCAAGCGCGGCATCGCGAGCGGCGGCAAATTCAACGAGTTCGAGCGCGTTGGTCGGCACGCAAAGGATCCGCGACGGCTTGCCGGGCTGGTGGCCGGAGCGCCCGGCGCGCTGGAGAAGCCGGGCAATTCCTTTCGGCGAACCGACTTGGATGACTTGATCGACGGGCGAGAAATCCACGCCTAGGTCGAGCGACGAGGTGCAGACGACGCATTTCAATGAGCCATCACGCAGGCCGTTTTCCGCAAGATCGCGTTCGTCACGGTCGAGCGATCCGTGGTGCACGGCGATGCGGCTCTTCCACTCCGGCTTGAGTGCTAACAACTCCTGGAACCAGATTTCCGTTTGCGAGCGGGTGTTCGTGAACAGCAGCGTGGTCGTGGCTTTCTCGATGTGACGCGCGACCTGCGGTGCGAGCCGCGTGCCAATGTGGCCCGCCCATGGGAAGCGATCGATTTCCTTCGGAATGAGTGTCTCGATGGTGAGCCGTTTTTCGAGATCGGCGGAAATTTCCACCGAACCTGCGAACGCATTTCCTAACAACGTCCGCCGCGCTTCCGTCAGATTCCCCAAGGTCGCGGAAAGTCCCCAGACGCGCAATCCGGGAATCCACGCGCGCAACCTTGCGAGGCAGAGCTCCGTTTGCACGCCGCGCTTGCTTCCTAGCAGCTCGTGCCATTCATCGACGATGACGCAGCGCAGACCTGATAGTTTCTCCGGGAAATCGGCATGCGTCAGCATCAGCGAAAGCGACTCCGGTGTGGTGACCAGCGTGTGCGGCAGCTTCTTCCGGAGGCGGGCGCGGAGGGCAGCGGGCGTGTCGCCGGTGCGGGCCTCGGCTTCAAGATGCGGTGCGAGAACGGCGAGCGGTTCTCGCAACGCGCGCAAGGTATCCGCGGCGAGAGCGCGGAGCGGTGTCAGCCAGAGGATCCGGCATTGGCCGTTTTCATCGAGGGTTTCCGCCAGCGGTCCGAGATAGACTGCGAGCGTTTTTCCGAGCCCGGTCGGCGCATGGAGAAGACCGGATTCTCCCGATTGATAGGCTTCCCAGGTTTGTTTCTGGAATTCAAACGGCCGCCAGCCCTTGGCCTTGAAAAAGGGCTTGAGCGAGGCAACCGACATGCCGTCAGGATCGTGCCCGACGGAGAAATTTCAAGTGGCTGACGATCCAACTCAGAAATCCTTCTTGAGCTTCGCGATCCGGGATTTTGCCATCGCGGTGAAGCCGAACGCCATCACCCCGAGCCCGATCAACACCGCTCCCACCAGCCAGCGCTCCATCGGCGCGGAGACATTTCCTATTTGGAAAAACAACACCCCGACCGCGGCGGCGCAGAGTCCCAAACCGATCAGCAGGCCATTGAAAAAGATGATTCGCGCCACCAACAAAGCGGCACTGCGGGCGGCGGGTGACAAGGTGTGAGGTTCTTGGGAAGCCATTGGAAATGATCGGGGTAAAAAATGAAAAGAGCCCGCTGTGTGCCACAACGGACTCCTTTTTGGAAGAAGTGATTTTTCCCGCCCCACTTACCAAAAGCCATCGCCCCGTTCACTACCACTCCAAACTCAAGCCGTGTTCCTTGAAAAACGGCATGGCCCGCCCCCGACTCACGAGCGTGTGCTTGCCGTTGATCGCCTGCCATACCAGCAATCGGTCGAAGGGATCCCGGTGGTCCGGCGCGTAGGCAGGCGGTGAAATGTGGAAAATACTTCAGCCGGATTCACCTCCCGACTGAGACAGTCGGGACAGGTTCTTCCCTTGTCCGCTCAGCGCACCACGCGGGCCCCGCCACCGCCGATTTGTTTTTCGACTTCCTTGCGGGTGGCCATCGAGGTGTCGCCGGGCGTCGTGGAAGCGAGCGCGCCGTGGGCGGCTCCGTATTCCACGGCTTTCTGCGCGTCGTTGAACTCCATGAAACCGAACTGCACGCCGGACGCGAATGAATCACCGCCGCCGACGCGGTCGAGGATTTCGAGGTCGGGATATTTGCGGCTTTCGTGGAATTTTCCGTCGTGCCAGAGGATGGCGGACCAATCGTTGATGGTCGCGGTTTTCACGCCGCGGAGGGTGGTCGCGGCGACCTTGAAGTTAGGGAATTCTTTCACCGCGGTTTCGATCATCGCTTTGAAGGCATCGAGCTCGATGGCGGAAATGTTGTGGTCCACGCCTTCGACTTCGAAGCCGAGCGATGCAGTGAAGTCTTCCTCGTTGCCAATCATGATATCGACGTATTTCGCGATCTCGCGGTTCACTTCCTGCGCTTTCGCGAGGCCGCCGATGGTTTTCCAGAGCGACGGGCGGTAGTTGAGATCGTAGGAAACAACCGTGCCGTATTTGTTAGCGGCCTTCACAGCCTCGACGGTGAGGGCCGCGGTGGTTTCCGATAGAGCCGCGTAGATGCCGCCGGTGTGGAACCAGCGCACGCCGAGTTTGCCGAAGATGTGATCCCAATCGACATCACCGGGCTTGAGTTGCGAGGCCGCCGTATTTCCGCGATCCGGATTTCCAACAGCACCGCGCACGCCGAAGCCGCGCTCGGTGAAATTCAAACCATTTCTAACATTCCGTCCGATGCCGTCGTCCTCGCGCCACTGGATGAAATCCGTAGCGACTCCTCCCTGCATAATAAAATCCTCGATGAGATGGCCGACCTCGTTATCGACGAACGCGGTGACGACCGCCGTTTTATAACCGAAACATTTCCTCAACCCGCGCGAGGTGTTGTATTCCCCGCCGCCTTCCCAAGCGGCGAACTGGCGGGCGGTGCGGATCCGGCCCTCGCCGGGATCGAGACGGAGCATGACTTCACCCAGCGAGATTTGATCGAAGGCGCATTCGGATTTCGGTTTGATGGTCAGTGACATGTGAGTGGATTGATTTTCAGCGATCGGTTTTTCAGGGAAAGGTGGGTGGAATCCCGGCCTTTGGTGGGTAAAGACGGAGCGAGCTTGGAAAAATTTGGCAGGCCGCGCAATACACACTTGGGGTTAACAGCGAATTCCGCGGAAAACGGCATGGAGATTGCCGGTTTCCGTGGAATCCGGCAGTTTCATCGACTCATCGAGGTCCGGATCGTCGGTCGGTGCTGATGGATTGCCATCGCGGCTCGCGCCATTGACTTCACCCGCTCTGTCAGGAAAATCCCGCTCATGAAACGAAAGGTGCAGCATAAACCCGCCCATCCCAAGGAAGGCCTTGTCATCCGGCTGGGAAACGGCGCGCCACTCAGCCGCACGCAGGTGGAATTCAACCGCCTGATGAAAAGTCTCGAAGCCACCAAAGCGCGCCACGCCCGCGAGCAAGCACGGCTCGACGAGGTCCTCGCCACCTCCATCCGCGAGCTGATGCCGTTGATCGAGGATATCAACCGCCTGAATCGCGATCTCGTTTTCAGCGGATTCAAAGCGTTCCAAACCCTCAAGCTAACAGCCGAACGCCGCCGCTGGTTCGGCGACTTGCTAAGCGGCAAGGCGACCGAACTGCTGGCCGATCCCGTCGGCCTCAGTGCGGAGGAAATCAGTGAACTGGAAGCCGTCGTTGAGGAGCTTGGTCCCGACGAGGACGATGAGCGGATGACAGAGAGCGAGAGTGACGAATTCAATTTCGTCCGCACGATGATGGAACAGGCCGCGCGTGAAGCCGGGCTTGATCTGGACCTCGGCGATCTCGATCCGAACGGCGATCCCGAGGAATTCGAGCGCATCGCAAGCGAGCGCCTGCGTGATGCTTTCGAAAACAGGGCCGGTTCTCCATCAGCCGACGCGAAGCCCCGTCGCAAACCTACCAAGGCCCAGGCCGAAAAGGAGCGCAAACGCCTCGAACAGGAAGACGCCAAAAACCGCGACCTCAAGTCCCTCTTCAAGCAACTCGCCAAAGCCTTCCACCCCGATCTTGAACCGGAACCGCTGCTCAAGGAGCACAAGAAAGTCTGGATGCAGCGCCTCAACTCCGCCTATGCCGCCAATGACCTGCGGGAAATGCTCCAGCTCGAAATGGAATGGCTCGGCGAGGAAGCCACCAACCTCGCCACCGCCGGCGACCAGAAACTCCAGGTTTACTGCATGGTGCTCAAGGAGCAGATCGACGATCTCAAGCTCCAGACCCACTACCTGCCGAACGAGCCGCAATACGGCCCGCTCCAACGTTTCAGGGATCCGTTTTACGGCACCATCGCCAACCCGAAATCGATCAAACGCGAACTCCAGGATGATCTCCGCCATTATCGGGAAATGTTGGAAATCCTCACTGCCAACAACGCCGCCTCCCGCCGCATGATCTACGACTGGGCCGACGAACACGCCCGCCGGGCGGCTTATCCGTTCTGAGTTCGGCAGACCGCCTACCGCATCGTCGTTACTCCCATCACCCTGAGAAATCCGCTGATTATGGCGGACGACAAAGCGACCGAGGAGCTCAATCCTTGGTACTTGTGACGGTCATGAGCAGCGAGCTTGCGAATCGGCGGATTTTTGAATAGGTTGCGCCCATGAGCACGGTTGAAGAGATCGAAAGCGCGATCGAAAATCTCAAGGAAGATGAGTTCCTGCGTCTGGCCAAATGGCTTGAGGCGAAAGTGGCGGACGCTTGGGATCGCAGGATGAATCAGGATTCCAAAGACGGAAAACTGGATTTTCTCTTCGACGAGGCCGGAAGCGAGAGAGTGACCGGAGAACTCAACCCGTGGCCGGCCACGCGATGAAGTCGCGGGCGACTCGCAGGTTCTGGAAATGCTTCGATGCCCTTCCTCCCGAGGTCCAGAATTTGGCCGAGAAAAATTATGCCCTCTGGCAGCAGGATCCACGACATCCCTCGCTGCATTTCAAGAAACTCCAAGGCAGCGGAAACCGATTTTCAGTGCGAGTTGGAATCGGCTATCGCGCGATTGACTGGAAACTGCCGGACGGAGGAGTCGAGTGGGTGTGGATCGGGTCGCATGCGGATTATGACCGGTTGTTGGGGTGAAGCCGGAACGTAAATACAGGGGTGGTAGAAATGCGCCACCTGAACCGATTAAAGTAGAAACGCCATCATCGGTGCGGATGGCCACACAGAAGACACCCACGGGAACAACTTCTATTCTCGAATAATTCTAACTGTCTGAGAGATTGGAGCATCCTTCACGGCAACTTGGCTGATTTTTTGAAGAGCGCTCCGCGCTTCGTTCGCATCAACTTGCTGTCCTTGAAAGTTAAAACCCAGAATAGGCACCGTTACCGGCCCAGTCACCATGTGGCCCTGCGACTCCGAGGAAACGTTCACCATGAAAAAGTAGCATTCACCTGACTTTGCAGAAAACCGAATCGAACGGCCTCCTGCGAGTAACTCATGGTTGCCTTGCACCGTCTCAAAACACATGAATTTACCATTAGGAAGCTCTCCCTTGCTTCTTCCATCCATCGAAACTCTGGAATTTACGGCCGCGCCTAACAAACCAGCGGGTCGATAAACGTATATCAAAGACATATCGCGCGTTGGAGTGAAACTGGCCGCAACAGCAGCTTCTTTTGAAGTTGGAGCTGCCCCGCACGAAGCCATCAACAGAACAGCACCAAGTAAGATTGTATCATGGAAGTATCGGGGCATTTCTACGATTAATTGGTTCGTTGGCAATTGAAGATTGCTGCAGCAGCGGACTTGATTTCCTCTAACTTTAAACGATCCGGCGCAGCACCTCGTGCCTGATCCGGCTTCCCGCCGCCTTTGCCGCCGGCGAGGGCTGCTAGATCGCGGAGGAGGTCGCCGGCTTTCAGGCCTTTGGCGAGAGCGTCTGGGCCGCAGTGGGTGGCGAGGTGGAGTTTTTCTCCGTCATCGACGATGAGCAGGGCGGGGCCGGCGAATTGCTTTTTCTTGAGACCGTTCTGGAGTTCCTGAAGCAGCGAGGCGTCGGACTCGAAGGAAACGATGATGGGTTTTCCTTCTTTCGTTGCCGAATCGATGAGTTCTGCTAGGGATTCGTCGGCGAGGGCGGCGGCTTGGGCGGCTTGGATTTTCTTGATGCGCTTCTCGGCTTCGATGGCGCCTTGTTGGGTTTCTTCCAGCGTGCGCTGGCCGTGGGCGAAGGTGGCGTTGATCTGGGCGATGTCGGCGCGTTCGGCGAGCATGGCTCCCATGATGTGTGGGAAGTCATTCACGGCGACGGATTCCTCGCCGAGGGATGTTAGCTTTTCGTTGGCGGCGTGGAGTTTGGCGCGGGCGGCGGTGAGCTCGGCGTGCCATTTTTCCGTATTCTCGTTGAGGTAGGCCCAGGCGGCTTCTCCGCAGACGGCTTCGATGCGGCGGACGCCGGAAGCGATGGCTCCCTCGGATTTGATTTTGAAAAGGCCGATCTCGCCAGTGTTGCGGACGTGGGTGCCGCCGCAGAGTTCCTGGGAGTAGCCGTTGAGCGCTTGTGGTTCGCCGCCGATCTGGACGACGCGGACTAGGTCACCGTATTTGTCGCCGAAGAATTGCATGATGTCCGGGCGGCCCTTGATGGAGGCGTGGGGGACTTCTTTCCAACTCACGGAGTCGCCAGCCTTGATGGAGGCGTTGACCTTTTCCTCCATCGCGGCGAGTTGCTCGGGCGTTACGGCGGCGCTGTTGAAGTCGAAGCGCAGGCGGTTTTCATCGACCGAGGAACCTTGCTGCGCGGCGTCCGCGGAGACGACTTCGTGCAGCGCCCAGTGGAGAAGGTGGGTGGCGGTGTGGTGGGCTTCGATGGGATTGCGACGATCCTTGTCGAGTTGGAGAACGACCTTAAGACCTACGATGCTGTGCATGCCTTTGGGAAAAATGCAGTCGCCGCTGCCTTCCTCCATAAACTCATAGTTGTCCTTTCTGAGAACAAAACCACGAGCTTTACCGATGTTGACGACTCCAATGATGTCCGGGCTTTCACCGTGGAATTTCATGAAGCCGGAGTCAGCGGCCTGACCACCCATTTCAGCGTAGAATGGCGTTTTGTCGGTGATAACCAGCCATGAGTCTTCTTGTTCGTGAACTTCAAGCACAGTAGTTTCCACTTCGTCTAACTCGAAGCCGACGAATTCGGTGACAACATCGGTGGAGATGTCGAGGGCGCGGACAATGGTGGATTTTTGAGCAGCACGGGAACGTTCCTGCTGTTGCTCCATGAGTTCCTCGAAACGTGGCATGTCCACGTTGAGGCCTCGCTCGGCGCAGAGCAATTCGGTGAGGTCGATGGGAAAGCCGAAGGTGTCGTAGAGTTTGAACGCAAATTCACCGTCAAGGACACGGACAATGGTCCCCGACCCAACGGGTTCGACATAACCTGCGACAAAGGTTCTGTATTGAACGCCACCTTTGAATGCGGAATTTTCCTCAGAGTATTGCGAACTAACTGACGATTTTGACTGAACCTGCGAAGCTTCGATAGCTGCAAGCGGTCTTGCTGCTTGTTCAAATAGGTTCAGCCCCCGATCCAGAGTCTGGTTGAAACTCGCTTCTTCCTGCTCAAGCGTTTGGCGAACCACTTGCTCGCGGTTTTTCAACTCAGGGAAAACTCCACCCATCTCGGCGACGAGGGTTTCCACCAGCGCGCCGAAGAACGGCTTTTCTCCGGAGAAACCAAGCTGGCGGCCGTATCTAACTGCTCGGCGCAGGATGCGGCGGAGGACGTAGTTGCGGCCGTTGTTCCCCGGCATGATGCCGTCGGCGATGGAGAAGCTCAGGGTACGCAAGTGGTCGGCGATGACGCGGAAGGCGATCGCGGTTTTCATCTCCTCGGTAAAGGCGGCGCGGTCGGCACCGAGTTCCGGATAGATGTTGACGTAGGTTTTTCCTGATAGTTCTTCCAGCTTGCGGAAGATCGGTTGGAAGACGTCGGTGGCGTAGTTGCTGGGTTTTTTCGAGAAGTCGGTGAAGCCCTTGGTGTTCTGGATGATGGAGCAGGCGCGCTCGAAACCCATGCCGGTATCGACGTGTTTGGCGGGGAGCTCGCGGAAGCTGCCGTCGGCCTCGGCGTTGTACTGGATGAAGACGAGGTTCCAGATCTCGATGCAGAGGTCGGAGTCGTTGTTGACGAGGTTGCGGCCGGTGACGGGATTGCCCTCGGGTGTTAGATCGACGTGAAGCTCGGAGCAGGGTCCGCAGGGGCCGGTTTCGCCCATCATCCAGAAGTTGTCTTTGACGTTGCCGTGGACGATCTGGACGGCGGGGTCACAGCCTTTGGAAACGAAGAGGGCGGCCCAGATGTCGTAGGCTTCCTGATCGAAATTTCCTGGATCGCCGGGCTTCGGCGCATAGACGGAGGCGTAGAGGCGGTGGGCGGGAAGGCCCCAACGCTCGACGACGAGTTCCCAGGCCCAGGCGATGGCTTCCTTTTTGAAATAATTTCCGAACGACCAGTTTCCTAACATTTCGAAAAACGTGTGGTGATAGGTGTCGTAGCCGACATCCTCGAGGTCGTTGTGTTTGCCGCCGGCGCGGATGCACTTCTGGGTATCGGCCGCGCGCGGTGGATCGTAGGGAGCTTTTTCCACGCCGAGGAAATACGGGACGAAGGGGTTCATCCCGGCGTTCGTGAACAGCAGGCCGGGCGACTGCGGGAGCAGCGAGGCCGAAGGGACGATGGTGTGCTGTTTCTCGGTGAAGAAATCGAGGAAGCTCTGGCGGATCTCGGCGGAAGTCATGGTGGTGCTGGAAGAAAAAAGCTGGAGGCGAGACGCCTCCGCAACGGTCTGGCGCGAGACGCGCCAGCCACTTTGGATGGGCGCGGGAAGATGCGGGAAAGCCGGGGGCGGTGTAAAGGGTAGAGACCGGGGGGAGAGTCCAGATTCCAGAAACAAGAATCCAGAGAGAGGAGGAGGCTGATTTACTCCTCGTCGATGACGCCGGCGCGGGGGATCATCTTCGGCTCGACGGGCGAAGCGCGTGGGACTTCAGGGAAAGCGGGAACGGCCCGAAGCGGCGGCGTTTCCTCGACGGGAGCGGCTTTCAACGGGGGCGCAGGCGGTTCTTCGACCGGGGCCGCCTTCATGGGCGGGGCAGGAGCGGGAGGTTCCTCCACGGGAAGAGCCCGGTTAGGCTTCACCAGCACGGCCTTCGGCGAAGGAGTTTCTTCGATGACGGCGGCCTTTTGCGGCTCGATTTTCATCTGCTCCTTGGTGGGAGGAGTTTTCCGCATGCGGATTTCCACGCGGCGGTTGGCGGATTGCTCGTCGGGAGTGCCGGCGGTGACGAGCGGTTCGTAGCGCCCGAAGCCGCGGGTGATGATCTTGCGGGAGTCCATCCGGAGGGAGCTGACGAGGTAGTTTTTCACGGCCTCGGCGCGTTGGATCGAGAGGTTGAGATTGAATTCATCGCCGCCGACGAGGTCGGTGTGGCCTTCGATCCAGCAGTAGAGGCTCGGGTTGCGGTCCATCAGCATTCCGAGTTTCATGAGGCCGACTTTGGCGCTGCCGCGGAGTTCCGAGCTGTTGAATTCAAAAAGCAGGTCGCTGGGCAGCATGGTTTTTGCGCCGAGAAGGACGTTTGGCGGGAGATCGAGCATGTTCTCCAGCGAGGTGACGCCATCGAGCGTGCCATGGTCGGTTTTTCCGCCGGCACCGTATTTGATGAGATCGGAGGAACCGCCCGCCTCGGCGTCGTCTGCGGAAACGGCTCCGGGATCGACGGTGAGTTGGCCAACTTCGGCGGGCCGGATGCTTTCGGGCTGGCGACCGAGCTCGGGGAGGTCGGCGGTGTCGATTTCAAGATTGGAGGAAATTTCCATTGCGACAGCGGCCGGATCGCCCTCCAGCGCCGGGTTCTGCATTTTCAACGCATATTCCGCCTGGGTGATGTCCGGCTTGATATCGATCTCCGCGTTTTCAGGCAATTTCGCGAGGAGTTCGATGTCTTCCATCAAGGCGGCCGCATCGTTTGGCGGAATGACCACTTGCTCGGGCGGCAGTGAGCGTTCGTCGTCCGCGGGCCGGACTTCCACTTGGCGGACGTCGATGGGCCGGGTACTGAGTTCCTTGGCTTCCTCGAACTTGATGGCGATTTTCATCCGGTCCAACGCGAAGAAAACGACGACGTGGAGCAGGACCGAAACCAGCATCGCCACGGCGGCCCACCAGCCCAGGTGATCCGGGCCGGGCAAGCGGTACGCAGCGCCGCTGTCGCGTGTGGCGCTCCATGAAAACCCGTCGGACATGGCGCAACTATACTCGGATCTAAAATGCTGGCAATCACCAGTCGGACCGATTATTTTCCATTTGGTATCGCATTTGCTCATTCCAAACCAACCTCTCAACACCATGGCCGCCAAGAAAACTGCTAAAACCACGACGGATCCCATTTCCAAAGAAGCTGAAACCACGCCCAAGCCCGTCGCCAAGAAAGCCGCGAAAAAAGCGGTCGCCAAAAAGGTGGCCACGCCTGCAACTTCCGAAGCTCCCGCCGCGAAAAAGGTGCCAGCGAAGAAAGCAGCTTCTCCGAAACCGTCTCTCGATTCAGTGGCCCGCGCTGCCTACTTGAACTACCGCCGCCGCGTCGAGCAAGGTCTGCCGGGCGATTCCCACGGCGACTGGCTCGAAGCCGAGCGCCAATTCTCGGAACCTACCTGATCTCCGGAATTTTTCCGACTCTTCCGGCTTGGACAGCGCGTGAAACGGCTTCACAGTCCGCCGCGTGAACCCCTGCTCATCCCTTGGCATCGGCTTGGCCGGATTCGGAACCGTCGGTTCCGGCGTCTGGAACACCCTGCAACGCAACGGCGCGCTTATCGCCGACCGCACCGGCGGCGGCGTGACCCTGCATATTGCGAAAATCCTCGTCCGCGATCTTGCCAAAGTCCGTGCCACGACGGGAGACGTCCCTGCGGAAATTCTGACCACCGACTGGCGTGCCCTCGTCGCGGATCCCGCGGTGGACATCGTCGTCGAACTCATCGGGGGGACAACGGATGCTTTTGAAATCGTCGCGGCTGCCCTGCGCGCGAAAAAACCGGTCGTCACTGGAAACAAGGCCTTACTTGCCGAGCGTGGTGTCGAACTGTTCGCCCTTTCCCGGGAAATGGACACGCCGATTCACTTTGAAGCAGCCGTCGCCGGGGGCATCCCGATCATCCGCACGGTGCAGGACTCGTTCATCGGCAACCGCATTCACTCGTTTTCCGGCATCATCAACGGCACATCAAACTACATCCTCGGCCGGATGACCAACGCCGGGCTCACTTTCGAAGACGCTCTCGGCGAAGCCCAATCGCTCGGTTACGCCGAAGCGGACCCGGCGCTCGACGTGAATGGCTGGGACGCCGCCCACAAGGCGATCCTGCTCGCCACGCTCGCCTACGGATTCCCAATCGATCCGGCATCCATCCACGTCTCCGGCATCGAGCAAGTGCGCCCGACCGATATCAATTTCGCGAAAAACCTCGGTTACGCCGTAAAACTGTTAGCCGTCATCCGCGAACATGCCGACGGCTCGGTGGAACTCCGTATCCAGCCATCCTTCATCGCGAAATCCAACATTCTGGCCTCCGTCCACGGCGTCTTCAACGCCGTCGCCGTCCACGGTGATGCCGCTGGCGAATCGCTCTTCTACGGTCGCGGTGCGGGTCAGGATCCGACCGCATCATCCGTCGTCGCCGACCTCGTCGAAGCCGCCCGCGGCCTCCGCCAAGCTTCGGGCCATCGCGGTTTCCTGCCCTACCGCGAAAGCGGCACCATCCTTCCTGTCGGCGAAACCTCGACCGCCTACTACGTCCGCTTCGACGTCACCGACCGCCCCGGCGTTGTTGCTGAAATCGCGCGTGTTCTAGCAGATCATCGCATCGGCATTTCCGGCACCCATTCGCCGGTGAACCCGAGCAATCCGGACGCCGCCTTCGTGGACATGGTCTTCCTGCTCCACACCTGCCCGTTCGGGAAACTCCAACAGGCACTAACTGAAATCGAGGCGCTCGACTGCATCAACAGCGCGCCGGTCGTTTTCCGGATAGAGAACCTCGGCTGAGACGCCGGTTCTGAAACTTATTTCTCCGCTTCAGCCTTCTCGTCCTTGGACGGATAGCGGAAGTGGCGTTGGACCGGATAGTCGAAGAGGATGTTTTCCCATTTCATGCCAGCACCCATGTTGTGGACCACCCATGCTTCGCCAGCACGGTTTCCGGGACCGGGAACGATGATGCCGATGTGGCTTTCCGCATTGGCGAGCGCCCAAACGACGATGTCGCCCGGGCGGTAATCAGAGACATTGCGCGAGGGCGTGAGTGTTTCCCCCTTGCGTTCGAAAAAGCGCTGGAGATTGGCCACCCGGCGGTGATCGATATTGGCGTCAGGGCCGACGGCATCCCAAAGTTGAGGATAGAGGCGGAAATTTTCCGTCATATCCTCGTGAACGAGAGCCTGCAAATCGATGCCCACATTGCGATAGCTGCGCACGACCACGTCGGCGGCCATTCCTTTGCCCGACGGCACGTCGCCATTGGGGTACGGGATTTTGTAGTAGGCTGAATCGTAGGCAACCTCGTCGCCGGAGTGGGAAAGAGCCGCTGCGGCAAGTCCGCTGCCGAATTTATTGGAATCCTCCAGCGTGGAAATCAACAAGGACGCCTGCTCCATGGTTGCATCCACTTGGGTCGCCTTCAGAAAGGGAACCAGTGGTTTTCCGAACCAAAAGCCGATGCCCAGAGCAATCACGATGATCACCCATCCGCCGAAGAAATTTCGCCTCTTCGGCTTTTGCGGACGCGGTCCGATATACTCAATCGTGCTGTAAAATCCTGATCGCGGGCGAGGCATGAAATTAATTACTTGGGGGGGTTTAAGCAAAACCAACCTGAAAAAGCGACTAAATTTAGCGAACTTCCGCTAACAATCAGCGATCTCCGGCCTCGACAGGAAATCACGTCTTCTCCCAAACTCCGCCGCATGACCATTCTCACCAGTCCCCGGCCTTTGGTGTGGGGTGAATTGGACGTCCCGCTATTCGGCCTAGCCCGTGATTTGCAAGGCGAAGCGATTGATCCGCCCGCGGCATTTTCGCTGGTCACGGATCCATTTCACCTCTGGTTTCTCGCCAACCACCGCAAGCCCGCGCTGGTTCACCCGAAGTCGCGGCCCGGGGCGTTTCAAGCCGAACTCTGGCGTTACGACGTCGCCGAACTCTTCATCGCGGATCCGGCGAGCGGACGGTATTTCGAGTTCAATCTCGCCCCCAACGGCGCCTGGTGGACCTGTGAATTCACCGCACCGCGGGTCAGGGCGGACGAAATGGACATCGCGATGCCCGAGGTGGCGACGTTTTCGGAAATGGCCGCCGACGGCACCTGGGTCGCCGCGATGGCGATCCCGCTCCCCCTGCTTCGGGCGCGACTCGATTTCGGCCCTCAAACCCGGCTCAATGTGGCGATGATCCTCGCATCGCCCGAGCAAAAATTCATCAGCGCCGCCAATCTCGGGCAGGGAGAACCGGATTTCCACCAACCGGATCGCTTCACCCGCGCCGCCTTCCTGCCTCTCAAGTAATGAAAGATCGTTCTTCGATGCTTGGACTCTTCTCTAACCTGTGATAGTCACACTTCAGTGGTGCAGCGTTTTAAAATCGAGGACCTTGTGGTCCAGGACTCTTCCGGCGTCGTTTTCCGGGCGATCGATGGCGAGACCCAACTTCCCGTCGCCGTCCGCAGGTTTTTCCCTTTCGGTCCGACCGGCGGCGGCTTGAGCGAAGACGAGCAGGCAGTCTATGCCGAGTCGGTCAACCGTCTCTCGGAACTCAGCCACCCCGCACTGCGATCGATCATCTGCGGCGGATGCGACCCCGTCGACGGAATGCCCTACATCGCCACCGAGTGGATCGAAGGCAAGGCGCTCCAGACGTTTCTCAAAGCCCGGCCTCTCAGCCAGCCGGAAGCCATTACGGTGATCAACCAGGCGCTCGAAGTCTGTCAGATTCTATCAGAAGTGATGGGAGCGGAAGGTGTTTGGGTGGAAACCGATCTGCACACCGTCATCATCGGCGCGGAGCAAACCCAGCGGCCGGTCAGCTTTTGGATTTCGCCGTTGAAATGGTTGGGGAAAAACGACGGCCAGCTCGGATTGGAACCGTTCATCGTTCTAACGACCTCCATCATGGGTTGGACTGGCAAACAAGTTAGGGAACTTTCCTCCACCGGTCTCGGCGGCTGGTTGAAATGGCTTCATGGCTCGGCCCGCACGGCGACCCTGCATGAGGCCCGCGAGATGTTGGCCGCCGCCATCGGGGTAGAACCGCCGGCTCCCGCCAAACGGGTGGTGCGCCAGGCGACACGCCCGATCCTTGCCGGGAAAAGGAAATCCAAGTCGAAAGCCCCGGTCTGGATTTTCGCATGCACCGCCTTGCTCGCCACCGGTCTCGGCGGATGGATGTTGGTCCGCAGGAACGCAGCCTTGGTGGCGAAAGCACAGGAGCGCCCGACGCCCGTGGTAAGGATCGTCTCTGCGGAAAAGCCATCGCCACCCGCTGCCGCTCGCGCCGAATCCAAGCCCGCGGCTGTCGCAAAAGAAACGCCGGCCGTCGCCTCGATTCCGGGTGAATCACGCGAGGAACGGGCCAACCGCATGGCCGCGGAACTCACCGCCACCGCCCGCAAGTCGAGCCAGAAGGCGGATGCCAAGGTCGCCGCCATCAAGCAAACCATTGCCGCGAAAGGCGGTGTCTTCAGCCCGTCCGACCATGATCTGCTCCTCGCACAGAACAAGGAGGAGGCCATCATCGAAGGCACGGTCGAATCGATGGCCGAGTCGAAATCGGGCGCAACCAAGTATCTGATATTTTCCGGAGCCTCCGGCAGCTCGGACTTCCGCGGCGCCATTTCCAGGGAGGATGCAGTCGGTGAACTGTCCGAATCCTCGTTGCGCTCCCTCTCGGGAAAGAAGATCCGTTTGAAAGGAAAGATCAGACTCGAGAGCGTCGGGAGTGACAAGCGGCCGGTCATCGACATCGAAAAACGCAACGAGATCCAGCCGGCCGAATGAACGAAACCGTTCCGCGGAATGTCCCGACCTTCGCCGTCGTCGGCCGGGTGAACATGGGGAAATCCGCGGTGATTGCTACATTGTTAGAGATTGATGATAACGAACTCGTCCGGATCAGCCCCACGCCCGGAGAGACCACCCGCTGCCAACCTCACCGTGTCGTATTCGGCGGTGTGGAGTGCGTGCGGTTCATCGATACCCCGGGTTTTTCGCGGCCGGTGGAAGCCATGCGGGCGATCCAGCAACTCCATGGCGAGGGCACGCCGGGATTGGAAACACTGCGCCGGTTCGTCGCTGAGGCTGGTGAGGATTTCGGCGATGAGAAGCGTTTGTTGGACCCGCTGATTGCCGGTGCGGGCATCCTCTACGTGGTGGATCCGGCGAAACCCTTGCGTGATGATTTTCTAGCGGAAATGGAGATCCTCCGGTGGACCGGCCGGCCTCGGCTCGCGCTTCTCAACCGCCGCGATGATGCCACCGGACCGGACGAAGAAGCTTGGAAATCCCGTTTGGGTGGCTCCTTCAATCTCGTGCGCACTTTCGACGCGCACCACGCCCGTTACGAGGAGAGGCTGCGGCTGCTCAAGGCGTTGTTGGAAATCGAGGAACAGCATCGCGAACAACTGGAGGAAACCATTCGCCGGGTCGAGGACGAGTGGCAACAACGCCGCGAGGAAGCGGCGGAAGCCGTGCTCAGATTTCTCGAAAGCGCGCTCGAACTCCGCGTCACCGCCACGCTCAAAGAACGCGACCTTCATCTGCCGTCGCGCCGCGAACGCAAGGCAGGAGAACTTTCGAAAAAGTATTTCACCGCGCTCGCCGGTCTCGAACGTGATTGTGTCAGATCCTTGTTGGGGATTTACCGGCACCATCTTTTGAAAGCCGATACCGATCCCGGCACCTACCACGGTATCGATCTGGAAAGCGCGGAAACCTGGAGCAAGTGGGGGCTCGGCCGCAACCAGCTCGCCGTGATCGCGGCGGCGGTCGGTGGCTCGGCCGGCCTCGCATTCGATCTGATGACCGGCGGCTTGTCCCACGGCCTCGGTGCTGCTCTCGGAGCGCTCGGGAGCGGCGGCGTGGCATGGTTCAAAGGTGGCAGCCTGCCGGATCTGCGGATCGATTTCCACGGCGGCGTGAAGCTCGGTGCGGGCGAGGGAAGATCGTTGGCGATGGGGCCGCCGAAGAATCCGAACTTCCCATGGATTCTGCTAGACGGGGTTCTCGTCCGCTATCGGAAAATGCTTGCCCGCGCCCACGGCCGGCGGGACGAGGAATTGTTGGACGGCGGCGAAGGAGGTTTCACGCGCGGATTTCCCGCCGAGCGGCGGGGATTGCTCCAGAAGTGGTTTGTCAGTTGCCTCAAGGGAGCACCGAACCGGGCACTCGAACCGGAGGTTTTCGACGCGCTGCTGGCGTCTTTGGAGGAAGCCGAACGGCGCTCCTAACGGTCAGCCCTGTGAGAACAACGCAGCCAGCTTTTCGGTTTTGGCATTTTCCATCAGCAGGAACACGTTGTCGCCATGTTGCCAGCGTGCGGATGACCATTCCCCGTTCCGTGCGAACTCGGGGTGGGTCATGTCCGGAAAGGTGCCCTCAAGGTCTTCACGGCGGAAAATCACCATGTGGACGAGGCCCTCGTCGCCGCGGTTGAAGCAGATGAGCGACCCGCGTTTGCCGTCGATCAGCAGCTCGCGGCAGCCCAGGCCGGCGACATTTCCCAATCCGGGAGGCAGGCACGAAGGGCTGGGCAGGGCCTTGTCCTTCAAGTGTTGAATCAACGTCAGGTGCTCCGGATTTTTCTCTTCAAGGTCGAACGTCGGCGATTCGAAAGTCCGGATGAAGCCCGCCTGAACGACGTCGATCGGAATTCTGCTAGTCTGAGCGGTCGCTGTTGGATTGGCGGGCCGGGTGATGAGAAATGCGAGCGCAATACCGGCCGCGGCTGCCAGAGGAATCGCCGCGCGGCGGAAAATCGAGATTTTGCCTTTCGCCACCGGCGTTTGAACCAAGGTCCGGTCCATCGCGGCGAGCACGTCAGCGCGCAGGTTGGCGGGCGGCTGGATGGATGCCAGCGCACCGATCCACGCCGCGTCGGCGGAGTCTTCTGCCTGTGGAAAATCGCCGCGCTCCACAGCCAGGCAGGCCAGGATGTCCTCGCGGAGATGGCCCGGCAAATCAATCGAGCCGAGGGCATGGGCGAACGCCGCGTCGAAGGCGCGCTCGTGCGCCAGCCACTCGCCCAGTTCGCGGTTTTCCAGCGCCAGCTTGAGGGCTTCCGCGAAATCCTGATCAGCCGCATCAGCCCCGTCGGGACGGAAACTGCGCAGGATGAATCGTGCTTGTTCCTTATCCATGGCGGATGCCTCCCGGTTCGATTTGTAAAATGTTTTTCGGCACGCTCGAAGGCTCGGCCGTCATCTGCTTGCGCAGCATTTCCTTGCCGCGTGAAAGCCGCGACATCACGGTGCCGATCGGCACGTCGAGGATTTCGGCGATCTCCTTGTAGCTGTGCTGTTGGAGATAAAACAGCGCGATCGGTGCCCGGTAGGTTTCATCCAGCGTGCCTAACAATTCCATGGCGCGTTGTCCGTCCATCTGGCGTTCCGCGTCACCGTCGTTGCTAACGGAGGCTTCGAGCGTGGCTTCGTCGAGCGGCTCGTCGGAAAATTTCGCCGCACGCCGCCGCTGGTTGAGAAACTCGCGGTGCAGCGTGGTGAACAGCCAGGTCTTCGCCTTCGAGCGGTCACGAAGTTGTTCGTTTTTCGCGGCCCAGATACAGAACGTTTCCTGCACCAGATCGGATGCCCGGTCCACATCGCGGGTCAGCGACATCCCAAAGCGAAACAACGCTTGGTAATGGGCATCGACTAACTCTGCGAATTCACTCATCGGCAATCATGGGAGTGGGTAAGTCGCCGCCTATTCCCAAAATTTTCAGACCGCCTGCTGCCAAGTCACTTCCTTCGCGTCCTTCCACAGGTCTTCGAGGCCGTAATACTCGCGCAGCTCCTGGTCCATCACGTGAACCATCACGTCGATGTAGTCCAAAACGACCCAGCGGGTGTCTGCTTTGCCTTCGGTCATCGTCGGTTTCACGCCGTGGAGGTCTTCCACATTGCCGGCCACGTCACGCAGGATCGCCCGGAGCTGGGGCATCGAGGTCCCCGAGCAGACGATCATGTAATCCGTGAGGTTCGAAACCCCGCGCATGTCCCAGACGCGGATGTTTTCCGCCTTGATATCGTCCGCCGCTTTCGCGCAAGCCAGAGCCAGTTCTTCACCTTGTATCGCCATAATTTCCCCTCGGGGGGCGGCACCCTAGTCCAAGTTGCCCCTCACACCAACCTAAAATTGCAGCAGGAAAATCCCCGAAACGGCCCCTTCCTCCCCGCCATACTCCTCGGCCTCCGCATCTCCGCTTTTCGTTTCATCCAAAAAACTTCGCGCTCCCTTCGCGACCTTTGCGCCTTTGCGGTTCCTGATTCCTCCGCCAACCTCCCCCCATGTCCGCCCCGCTGAACCCGAAAAATCTCCCCCAAAACCCCACCGCGGACGACATCCTCAACGCCTTCCTCGACTACCTTCTCAACACCGCCACCGAACCCTACGACCACCAGGAGGAAGCCATCCTCGAGCTTTTCCAGGACAAGAACGTCATCCTCAACACCCCCACCGGCTCGGGGAAATCGCTGGTCGCGCAGGCGATGCAGTTCAAGTCGCTCTGCCAGGGCCGCCGCTCGTATTATACCGTGCCGATCAAGGCGCTCGCCAACGAGAAATTCCTCTCCCTCTGCCACGTCTTCGGCCCGGAAAACGTCGGCATGATCACCGGCGACGCCACCGTCAACCACGATGCCCCCATCATCTGCTGCACCGCGGAAATCCTCGCCAACATCGCCCTTCGCGACGGCGCGCACGCCCCAGTGGACGACGTCATCATGGACGAGTTTCACTATTACTCCGACCACTCGCGCGGCGCGGCTTGGCAAATCCCACTGCTCACACTCTCCCGCGCCCGATTCCTCCTGATGTCCGCCACTCTCGGCGACTCCTCGTTTTTCTCCAAGACCCTCACCACTCTAACTGGAGCCGAAACCACCCTCGTTCAATCCGACCAGCGTCCGGTCCCGCTTGAGTTCGAATACTCCACCACCCAGCTCCAGGAAAAAGTCGCCGAGCTCAACGAACAAGGCCGCACGCCCGTCTATTTGGTCCACTTCACCCAGAACGCCTGCGCCGACACCGCCCGTGACCTGCTCTCCACCAACTTCTGCACAAAGGAGGAGAAAACCGCTATCAACCGGGCGCTCGATGATGCCGATTTCCGCAGTCCCTACGGCCGTGAACTCGCGAAAATCCTCCGCCACGGCGTCGGCATCCACCACGCCGGCCTGCTGCCGAAATACCGTTTGTTAGTCGAGAAGCTCACCGCCAAGGGCCTGCTCAAGGTCGTCTGCGGCACCGACACCCTCGGCGTCGGCGTCAACGTTCCCATCCGCACCGTCATGCTCACCGGCCTCTGCAAATACGACGGCCGCGGAACGAAAATTCTCGCCGTCCGCGATTTCCGCCAGATCGTCGGCCGCGCCGGGCGCCGCGGGTTCGATACCGTCGGCTACGTCGTCGCCCAGGCGCCCGAGCACATCATCGAGAATCTCCGCCTCGCCGCCAAGGCCGTGGCTAACAAAAAGAAGTCCTTCGAAAAACGCAAACCACCGGAAAAAGGCTTCGTCCACTGGGATGAGCAAACCTACGAAAAACTCCAGACCGCCCCGCCTGAGCCGCTCGTTTCCAGCTTCTCCGTCCACCACCACACCCTTCTCAACGTCCTCTCCCGCACCAACGAGGACGGCTGCGCCGCATTGAAAAAAATCATCGACGACAGCCACGAGCCTCCCTCGAAAAAGAAGCTCCTCAAGCAGCACGCCTTCAAACTTTTCCGCGGCCTCATCGGCGCGAAGATCCTCCACATCATCCCGCCCGCCAAACGCAGCGGCCCGCAGAAAGTCGTCGTCGATGTCTCGCTGCCCGAGGATTTCTCGATCAACCACGCCCTCAGCCTCTACCTGCTAGACGCCATCCCGCAGCTCGACAAGGAAGCCGATGACTACGCACTCAACGTCATCTCACTCATCGAATCGATCTTGGAAAACCCCGACATCGTCCTCCGCAAGCAGGTCGATCTCCTCAAGTCCGAGCTCATGGCCCGCCTCAAGGACGAAGGCATGGAATACGACGACCGCATCGCCATGCTCGATGAAGTCGAGTGGCCGAAACCCGGTGCCGACTTCATCTATCAAACCTATAACAGCTTCAAGCTCACCCACCCCTACCTCGGCAGCGAAAACGTCAAGCCCAAGACCATCGCGAGGGAAATGATCGAGAATTACCAGTCGTTCGAGGACTACATCAAAACCTACAAGCTCGAACGCGCCGAAGCCGTCCTCCTCCGCCACCTCGGCGAGGTTTACAAAGTCCTCGCCCAAACCGTCCCCGACGCCGCCAAAACCGAAACCCTCCAGGAAGCCGAGTCCTTCCTCGAACTCATCGTCCGCCACACCGACTCGAGTCTGCTAGACGAATGGCAGGCCATGAAAAACCCCGACGCGCCAATCCCGGACAAATCTTCAAATCAACAATCAGCAATCAACAATCTTCAATCGAAAATCCCGTATACCAAAAACAAACAGGCCTTCACCCGGCACCTGCGCAACCACGTCCTCACCCTCGTCACCGCCCTTTCCCGTTACCAAACGGAAACCGCGCTCGGCCTCATCGAACCCGCCGACTCCGACGGCAAACCCTGGTCCAACGAACGCCTGATGGTCCTCCTCAACACCTACCACGACGCCCGCCACCAGATCCGCCTCGATCCCGAAGCCCGCAACGCCCGCCACACCCACCTTTCCGAGGACAAGCTCACCCTCCACCAAACCCTCATCGACCCCGACGACCTCAACGACTGGTCCCTCCACCTCACCCTCGACCTCGAAAAATCCAACACCCGCCGCACCCCCGTCCTCCGCCTCGAATCCCTTGCTCCGATTTAGTAGGGCAAAGCAAACGTGTGGCCGAGACAGCTCACTTCACCGAAGTGAAGGGAAATTTTACATGGAGTAAAGTGATCGGACGTCCCGTTTCCCGGCTATGATGGCTTTTGAAACAATTTTTCGGACCATCTCGGAAAGCGACCTTTGACCACTTTTCCTCCTTCGAGAATTTCTGAACACTCGGCAACTGCCGGATCTTCGCCTCGATTTTAGGCACCCAATATTCCAAGGACTCAGTCTGGATATACCCCAGCATGCCGCCAAAGTCGTCATCACTGGCATATTCACCAGAGACGAAGGCACCCACACCGGCGTCATCCACATATTCGCTCACGGAATCGCTTCGATAGAGGCGCTTTGCTTCGATACAGAAGCGCTGGGTGTGACTGGCTGTCTTGCTGACAAGGCGGATATCCAGTCTCGGGCGTCGCTTGCCTTTGCGGGGCTGATCGGTTTTCACCGCTTTGATATTGTTGACCGGGTCTTGATCATGGACAGAAAACTGGAGCATCCAGCGACTGGTGGGTGCATCCTCCGTGAGATACTTCATGTAATTGCAAAGGTCGCCGGTGATGTCATCTTCCTCGGAGGTCTGATAGTCCGCAGGAGTCAGAGACTCGTAGGCAAGTTGCAGGAGTCGGTGGACATGTCCCAGAAACGCGGCTTGGTAGTCCGCGTGGTTGGCACTGCTCTGAGGGGGAGATTCGGACATGCGGTCAGTTGGGGACTCCTTCCAAGGTTTCCGCGATGATCTCACTGGCATCGGTGAGCGCGGAACTCTGGGTCCAGTGGAAACGGTTCAACGGCTTGAATACATAGGTTTTCCTGTCTCGATAGATCCGGAGATTGCGATTGAAATACACCCACTGCGCTTTCTCGCGCAGTACCTTCGATTTTGTTTTGTGCAGCGCGGCGGCCTCATCGCTGCTCGCTGCCAATACTTGGGGTTTCTTGGCGGCTTTCAGATCCTGTGTAAAATCGATCTCTACCATGGCGGATTCGCCATCAGTGACGACGGTGACCCGATGCTCGCGCCCGGCTTCTTGTCCCACGAAATCGTCCAGCTCCAACTTGAGCGCCTTGGCATAGGCCAGCAATTCGGCGGGCTCGGGCTCGCGCATCGCCGCGTCACCGCGCTTGCCATCGTTGAGAGCGTAACGCACTTGAACCAAGTCATGAATTAGAGCGCGTTCCTGTTCATCCAAGCCGAGCAAGTCGTAAGTCATCCGGTTGAGTTGCTTGAGGAGGGTGTCGAAATCAGACTCTCCACTTTCGAAGAGATCCGGGTGCTTTACTGTTTGTTTTCGCTCATCAACTCGGCGCGGAGGGCATTTCGCGAGTTTTGAATGGAGTTCGACCCATTTGGCAAGTTCGGAGGGAGGCAGACCAGTTAACGGAATTGGCATCTTCCGAAGTGCTTCAAGCGTCGATACTTCTCGCTTAATTCCGAGTTGAGTGGACCGAAAAAATTGGTGGTAGAACGCGAAGTCGGAACTTAAAAACAACGACAAAGCCTTGAGAAAGTTCTTGTCCTTCGTGCAACTAATGATGCCGATTTGGCGTGAGGGAACGATTATTGATTTCTCGGAGTAAATTGCAAAGCTACGTGCCGCACTAACAATAATCTGAGGTGAAGTTGAAACAGAAAGAGGGCGTTTTAATCGCCCTTTTAGGGCGAAATAGGAATGGTTTTCCAGATTTTTCAGACTGTCTTTTGGAAGGCTAAAGACGTGTCTCCAGCGGTCCATCGCACTCATTTCCATTGTAAGCCTTTCCTGCAAATAATCAGCTGGCTCAACATCCGCGCCGTCTTTTTCTCTCAGTTGCAGACCTTCACTCACATTTACTACCTGCAATTCATCCGTCTTAATGAAGTCTTGGCGTTTGCTATTCCACTTTGCTTCCAACCGTAACAGCGAAGGCCATTTCCTCTCCAGTCTTTTGAGCAATTGGTCATCCCACGGCGAACCCCACATTGCCAGCTTCCATGGCAGGCTACTGCCAGTTGCGGCTTGCCGTTGGCCTAAGGTTTGAATCTCGCTTCCATTAATGACCAAGCTCCAGATTTTGGTCCGTTCGCCCTCACTGGCGGGGCACGTAGGCTCTTGATTGACTACGAAAGGTGAAAAAACAGTGATGGCTTCATCTGGTTCGGACGTTTCGCCGCTCAGTCGGACTCGGTAAGAAATAGCAGCAGCAGGAACTCGTGCTCGGCCGTCGAACAGTACTTCAGCCAAATTGGTGAAGTTCGCCACGTTGTGGACCTGATATTGATCGAAGAATGCCTTTCGGAACTCGGCGGAAGGCTCTTCAAATAATCCCATGGCAGGAACAAGCAATGTGCATTCGCCTTCCGCCTTGAGATAGCGCGGGGCTGCCCACACGAATGCTTGTGCAGCTTGATTTAGTCCCACGGGTTGCGTTTTTTCATGGTCCTTCATCCAGTCCCAGACCGGAGAATCATTCTCCCCGAGTTTCTTGGGCCGGATGGTTTTCCATGGAGGATTGCCGACCACCCAATCGAAGCCGTGAATGAGCCAATCGAACTTCGCGGACTTTTTTCGCGCCACCGCTGCTCGAAGCGCGGGCTCAATACCGAAAAAGTTGCCTTTGAGAATATTGGGCGTGTGGCCCTCAGCAATTTTCTTGGGATCTTTGCTCTCTCCCAGAGTGGGCAGCTTGAAAGAGTGCATGGGGCCGGTGAGATCCGGCGGATCCACATAGTCCAGCAGGGTTAGCAGAAGGCTGAGCTGGGTGACTTGGCAGGCGTCTCCATCCACATCGCAACCGAAGATGGAGGATTCAAGTAGATCCCGCAGATCCTTCGGTTTCGGACGTTGGTTGGGGAAGGTTTTCTCGATGAGGAGACGGTAGGCCTGAACCAAAAACGCGCCGGATCCGCAACTTGGATCGAAGATTTTCATCCCCTTCTTGAGAGGACGACGTTGCTCCATATCCGCGAGCATGAAGTTCACCAGCGGCAGCGGCGTGTAGTAGGCACCTTCCGTGCGACCTTTGGTTGGTTTCGTCTCAGCCTGGTCATCATCCTTGGCAGGTTTCTTTTTCTCGATGTGGAGAAACTGCTCATACACAAGAGAGAGGGTTTCTATCGGGATGTAAGAGAAGTCGTAGGGCTGCAAATCCAACTGAAGTTGGGTGCCATTAGAATGCGACTCATCGCCATGGAAAGCTCCTGCCACTGCTTGGAAATGCGCTGGTGATGGAGATGCAGGGCCTCGCCATGGTAGTGGGAAAACTTCACCATTGAGCCAGCCGTCCAATGCTTCGGTCAACTTTTCGAGACTGCCTTTCTTGGCCTTGTTTCCAAAAATATCGGACTCTTTCAGACCCCAGATGGAAAGTCGCTCGTCGGATAGGATGCCCCGGTCGCGAAGGTAGCGGAGATACACGTATTTTCCGATCAGGGCGTGGGACACTTCTTTGGAAAGCTCGTCAGCCTGGAGGGCGGTGTCCAAATTGCGAAGCGTCTTCAGAAGTTCATGATAGACACGCTGGCTGGTGTCCACCTTGAGGCGGGGATGCTTCCAGATTTGTCCTGAATCTACCTCACGGGCATGGAAGAGATCGACGATTTCCTGAGCGTGATTGAAATCGGTGAGTGCTGCGAGGACACCTTTCTTATCGTTGGTCTTTGCGTCTGCCGAAAAGCGGTAACCGGAATAGGCGGTCACTCCCTTTGGGGTAAGCACCAGAACGTAGGGCACCACGTCCTGATTCCAAACCAGCCGGTGAAGTTCCTGAGCTGCCGCCGCGTCATCTGCTGTGCAGACATAGACGACGGGAAGAAAGCGGTGCGCTTTTGTTTCCAGATCGCGCACGCCATAGACTCCCTCAACTCGCCACCGGGGGGTCTTGGGGCGTTTCAGGTCCAAGGCCTTACGGAAAATGTGACCGTAGCTCGGTTCCGACTCAAAGTTTCCGTCGTCACGCTTGAGAAAATACGGAGAACCCTCATAGCCAAGGCGATTGAGGAGTTTTTCGAGGGTCATGGGCGGCGGAAGGCTGTGTTGAGTAATTTTACGCTGCCGCACCTTGCCAGCCCAATGCGGGCCTGTGGAGACTTTTTGCGGAGGAATCTGTCTCGGCGCATGTAAGTCCGAGAAAACGGTAACCATCGTCTTCAACAGGGATCAATTTCGTGACGCCACGAAAATGATCGGAAGATTGGTAACCCGTTGATTCACAGGACTCGATGGCGCGATGAATCGCGGTGAGGAAATTTTCCCAGCGGGCATATCCCAAGGGCTCCTGCAAATCCCGGGCGAACCAGAACTCGATACTTCCGTCGGTGGGCAGGGTTTGGGCCAGCGAGTCGAAATCCCGGCGCATGCGGTCAATCAGTTCTTTATTCATATGAACACTTGAATGAATGCTTTCGAAGGGGCGTTTGCCATCAAAAAAACAGCCCCGGATGGTTTTCCGGAGCTGTTTGGTTGACGGGATTTTTGACTATTTCAAATCACACGCTTGCTGGAGGCGGTGCGCCATTTGGCGAGGATTTCGGGGTCGCGGCGGCAGTGATTGCGGCGGCCCATGAGATTGCGGGCATCCCTTCCGTCACTCGATCCCGTCCCAATCGGATTGTTCGAGCACCGTGGGGAGATTGAGATGCTCGATGAGGTCGCTGAGGGCCTTCTGTTGGAGCGGATCCGTGGTGTCGCGGGAAATGGCTTCGAGGTAGGGAATGGCATCGCGGCTACCGAACGCCCTGGTGGCTTTGAGGGCGGCGGCGCGGATTTCCGGAAGCGGGTTGCGTAGCTCCGCTAGAATTTTTGCGAGCGACTCGGGATCGTCACGCCAGGCGAGGTCGTCGAGCCGGGTGATGCAATTGTCGATCCATTCCCGGTTATCGGGCGAGCCCGGCGGGTAGGGCGGCTCGACCGGAGCGGGAAGCGCAGGCAGGTTGAGAAGGCCGTAGGGCGGGGGGCGGCGGGACGGGACGGAAGTCCGGTTTTCCGCAGGGGTCGAGGATTTTCTAACGGCAGAAGGTGCTGCGTTGGGTTCCTGTTTCCCCCCCGGGCTGGATCGTTGCAGGATCAGCATGGCAGCGGCCAGCAAGACCGCCGCGCCACCGGCGAGCAATGGGATCCGGCCGCGCGGGGTGGGCATGGCTGGCTCCTTATTGGACGGAGGCGTTTCTGCCCTTCAGATTGATCGTGCCTTCGTAGAAGCCGGATCCGCCGTTGACCAATCCCTTGCCGTTGACAGAGCAGTCGGTATTGCCGCGGATGATCTGGACGCCGTCGCCGTCGGGTGCGGTGGTGAGGCGATCTTCGATGCCGATGCCGTCCAGGGAGCCTTTGAGGGTGGTGAGATTGAACGTCAGGCTGATCGGGTAATAGGTGCGGCTGTCCTCCTTGCCGTTGGTGAGGTTGACCTTGCCGTGAAGCAGTTCGTGACCTTTTCGGAATACGATCTTCACCAAGTTGCTGACGTCCATGATGGAATTGCCCTGAGCATCGGCGACAAAAACGACGGCGTCATCGGAGACCATCAACAGGGTTCCATTGGCGAACTTGATTCCCTTTTCCTTGCCGATGAGCGTGAGGAGTTGTTTCGAGTCGAGCCGGACGACACCGACTTGGCCGGATTCGACGCCGCCGGAGATGCCGGTCTTGGCTTGGAAATAGCAGTTGATATCGACCTGGAGCGTGGCGTTCAAGCCGGCTTGCAAGGACATGGCCGGAAGCAGGAACAGTCCGGCGGAAAGGAGGAATTTAAGGGAGTTCGATTTCATTTTGGGATGGGATACGTGTGGGGTGCGATCGCATCGACAAGAAGTCGCTTTGGGGGGCGAACCGATCTCTTTGTCGAGTCCGACGATGGCATTCAATCGCCATATTGACTAGAGTGAAACTTAAGATATTCAAATTAATATGGCTCAATTAACGCCGTGAAACCTCCATTTCAACCATTGCGAAAGCGAATGCCGCGCGGACAATCCCGGCATGAATGACCGTCCCATCGACCCCGGAGTGTCCATCGGGCACGTGCATTTGAAAGTGGCGGATCTCGAGCGGGCGCTAGATTTCTATTGCGGCGTCTTGGGTTTCGAGCTGATGCAGCGCTATGGAAAGCAGGCGGCGTTCATTTCCGCAGGCGGGTATCATCATCACATCGGGCTGAACACGTGGGAGAGTCTGGGTGGTTCGCCGCCGGCGCGGGGAACGACGGGGTTGTTTCATGTGGCGATTCTTTATCCGAGCCGGGCCAGCCTCGGAGATGCGTTGCGCCGGTTGGTCGAGGCGAAAATCACGCTCGACGGTGCCAGCGACCACGGCGTGAGCGAGGCGCTCTATTTGCGTGATCCGGACCAGAACGGGGTGGAGCTCTACCGGGACCGTCCGCGGGACGAGTGGCCGCGGGATGTGAATGGCAGCCTCGCGATGGTCACCCTGCCACTGGATCTCGCGGGCTTGCTTCGCGATGCGTCCCCGGTTATTCCATCTGCCGAACCATGAAATCCGTACCGCTCTCCGCCTATCAGGAAACTCTCGGGATGATCTATTTCGCGAGAATGTTGGACAAGATCCGGCTTCATGCGGCTGACAATCTGCGCGAGGATTTTTGTGACAATCTGGGAACGGGTCTCGATGGCCGCTGCGCCGGCTTTCTGCAAGTGGACTATGCGAAACTCGTCGAACGCGTGCTGCAAGGCGGCACGGACGAGGACATACTGAAATGGTGTTTCGCGAACGGCCGAGCGCTCACTGAACTCGATATTTTTATCTGGAACAACTATCTGAAAAAGGTCGGCTGGAATGACGGCACTTCCGAAATGCTCGTCCGCAGGAAAAAGGAAAGCGGTCTGGAAGACCGCGATGAGATCCAGACGATGCCGGAGTATTTCGAATACGACGAGGGTCGGAAATAACACCGTTCCCTTCCGTCATTCGGGCAAGTTGGTTCCTTGAAAACACCGCCTGCCCGCCTATCAAGTCCGCACGCAGCCATGGCCCATCCAGATTCCGACAATTCCAACGCCAGCGCCCCATGGGAAACCAAGCGCGATCCATCGGGAAAAAATGTCCTCAAACGCCTTTTGCCCTGGCTCGGCGGATTGTTTCTGGTCGCCCTCATCGCCTGGGGCTTGTGGCCGAAGCCGGTCATCGTCGAAACCGGCGTCGCCGCCCGCGGGCCGCTGACCGTCCGGGTTTCCGAGGAAGGCAAGACGCGTGTTAGAAACCGCTACGTCGTCGCCGCTCCCGTTGCCGGGAAAATGCGCCGCGTGCCGCTGAAGCCGGGTGATGAGGTGAAAGCCGGCGCGACTGTTCTAACGGTCATCGAACCGGTCGTGTCGCCGCTCCTGGATCCCCGTGCCCGCGCGCAGGCCGAGGCCGTCGTTTCGATGCACGAGGCCTCCCGCAAGCGGGCCGTCGAATCGTTGGAAGCCAGCCGCGCCGCGTCGAAAATGGCGGAAGCCGAACTCGAACGCGTCCGCTCCGTGACGAAGGCCGGCACCATGTCCGAGTCCGATCGTGACCGCGTCGAGATGGAATCCTCGATGCGGGCCGCCGAGGTTCGAGCCTCGGAGTTTTCCCTGCAAGTCATCGACTACGAACTCGCCCAAGCCCGCGCCGCGCTCGAGCGCCCGGAAGCCAGCACGGCGGGAAATCTGGTGGAAGTAAAATCCCCCGTTTCCGGCCGCGTGCTCAAGGTGATGCAGGAGAGCGAAATGGTGGTCACACCGGGCACGCAGATCCTCGAAGTCGGCGAACCGGCGGACATCGAGATCGAAGCGGAAATCCTCTCGCGCGATGCCGTCACCATCCACCCCGGCGACTCCGTGGAAATCGAACAATGGGGTGGGGAGGCACCTCTAGCAGGTCGCGTCCGCCGGGTGGAGCCTGCGGCTTTCACCAAGGTTTCCGCCCTCGGCGTCGAAGAACAACGGGTCATCGTCCTCAGCGATCTGGTCGATATCCCGGACACCGCGAAGGCGCTTGGAGATCGCTACCGAGTCGAAGTCCGCGTCGCCGTCTGGCATGCGGACGATGTGCTGGTCGTCCCCGCCGGTTCGCTTTTCCGCGAGGGCAACCAGTGGAAAACTTATCTCTTCAGCAACGGCACCGCCAAGCTGACACCTGTCGAAGCCGGTCATTCGGATGGCCGCTTCACGGAAATCCTATCAGGTATCAGCGCCGGTGATGAAGTCCTCCTCCACCCGCCTGACACGGTGAAGGACGGAACGGTGGTGGTGAAGCGGAAGGAATGATTGATTCATGTCGATCCAAAATCGGCAGCCACGTGGAAAGCCGCGGCTCGCAAAATAAACGGGCGGCTCCGGAACAAAATCACGCGATGATCTCGTGAACGACCTTGCCGTGTACGTCGGTGAGGCGGAAGTCACGGCCGGAGTAGTGATAGGTGAGCTTCTCGTGATCGAATCCTAACAAATGAAGAATCGTGGCGTGGAGATCGTGGACGTGGACGGGCTTTTCAATCGCCCTGAATCCGAACTCATCGGTCGCGCCGTGGACATGGCCGCCCTTCACTCCGCCGCCCGCCATCCAGGTGGTGAAGCCGTAGTGATTGTGGTCGCGGCCTTTCATGATGCCGGCGTTGGAACCGGCCTTGGGCATCTCGACGACGGGCGTGCGGCCGAACTCTCCTCCCCAGATGACGAGCGTTTCATCGAGCATGCCGCGCATTTTTAAATCAGATAGAAACGCGCCGATCGCCTGATCGCATTCGCCGGCCAGGCGGCGGTGGTCCTCGATGTTGTCGTGGCTGTCCCACGGCTGGCCGTTGCCATGCCAGAGCTGGATGAAACGCACGCCTCTTTCTAGCAGTCTGCGCGCCATCAGGCATTGACGGGCGAAGCTGCCGGGACCATACATTTCGCGGATGTTGGTCGGTTCCTTGGAAATATCGAAGGCGTCGGTGGCATCGCTCTGCATTCGATAGGCGAGCTCGAAACTGCGGATGCGCGCTTCCAGCTGCGGCTCATGTCCCCGTTCCGCGGCGTGGCGTTCGTTGAGCTCGCGGAGAAAATCCAGTTCGCGTCCCTGTCGTGAATTCCGCGCCACCGGGTTGCGGAGGTTTTCGATCATGCGGTCCACTTCCTCGATCGAGCTGTCCAGATAGGTTCCTTGGAAACGTCCGGGAAGGAACGAAGCCCGCCAATTTTCCGCGCGCTTGATCGGCATTCCGCCGGGGCACATCGAGATGTAGGCGGGCAGGTTTTCATTCTCGCTGCCGAGTCCGTAAGTCACCCACGAGCCCATCGACGGGCGGGCGAGCCGGCCGTCGCCGCAGTTCATCAGCATGAGAGACGGCTCGTGGTTAGGGACGTCGGCGGTCATCGAGCGGATCACGCAGAGATCGTCGGCATGCTTCGCGGTGTGTTTGAAAAGCTCGCTCACCTCGAGCCCGCATTCGCCGTAACGGTCGAAAGTGAATGGCGTTCGAAGGGCGGTGCCAGTGGGCCGCTCGGTTTTCAGTCCTTCGAGCGGGATGACCTTGCCGTGCTGGAGTTGCAGCGCGGGTTTCGGATCGAACGTATCTACTTGGGACGGTCCGCCGTTCATGAAAAGATGGACAACCCGCTTCGCCTTCGGCGCGAAATGAGGGCCGGGCATGACGCCGGGATCGACGGACATGGCGGAAGCGTTTCCACCGAACAAACTGCCGAGCGCGAGCCCGCCGAATCCAATGCCGCAGCGGCGCAGGAAGTCGCGGCGGTCGAGGATGATGTCTTTGGCTGTTAGGTGGTGGGACATGGTCACTCGATGAAATTGAATTCGTTGGACGCCCAGAGCATCTGGATCAGGTCCGCCCATGGATCGCCCGCAACCACGGCGGGTGGGGGAGAATTGCTGATGGGAAATTGGTCGCGCAGGGCACCGATTTCCTCCGGTTTGTCATCGGCGGTTTCCCGGCCCATGATGCGGAGGTCCCACCCGGAAGAGCCGCTGGCATCCCCGTCCGGAGCGCGAAGTACGAAGTCCACCGTATCTCCGGCGACCACGTTGTTCCAGTCGCCATCAATGTTAGAATTCGAATCGGGAGGCAGGGTGTGATTGACGAAATCCGGGCTACCGCTTTTGGCGAGATTCCACGCCAGGGTTGCGCCACCTTTGCCCGTCCGTTCGATTTTTCCCGTCATCCGCACCTGTCCCGCGCCGAGGGCGCGCCAGCGGAGAATCAAATCATGGCCTGCTGCGGGATGGCCACCGGTCGCGCCCGCGTTGAGCCAGCGGATGGGTGCGGTGGACGGATCGGGACCTGTTTTCCAAACCCCGTCACCGAAAAGCGGAAATGGCAGCGCCTCGCCGGGCAGGCCGCCGGTGTCCGGGGCGTGTCGGATTTCCCAGACTCCCGATAACTTCGGCTGATAGTCGGCCGGGTTGATTTTTTCGAGCCATGCCAGGGCGTCGCCGGTTTCTCCGGCGGAAGGATCTCGCTGATAGATCCGTTGGTAGATCCATTGCAGCCGCGCCTTGTCATCGGGCAGTTCGCGGAACTTCGGATCGGCCGCCAGTTTCGCCGCCTGACGCAGGGCGAGAGGGCTGTTGAGAAAATACAGCGCCTGCTGTGGAACGCTGGTTTCGACGCGCTTCGGGCTGTGATGATCCGGATGCGGCAGGTCGAAGGAAACGAAGGTGTTAGCGAGGGCGTAGCGATCAACGAAGGAATAAACGGTGCGTCGGCTGTCGGCATCGGCGCTTTCCAGCGAGACGGAGCGGCCGCCGGTCGTTCCGGTATCGAGGCTGCCGGCGCTGGTGAGCAGGCGGTCGCGCATGGCCTCGAAATCGACGCGCTGGCGTTTCCATTTCCAGAAATAATTGTTAGCCTCGTCGATGGTATTGTTTTTCACGGAACCCTCCGCGGCGAGGCGGAAGGCTTTTGATGTTAGAATCAGACGGTGAAGATTTTTCAATGAACCGCCTTGTTCGGTGAAACGGATCGCCAGCCAATCGAGGAGGGGACGAAGCGGAGGGTCGGCTTGCTGGATGCCAAAATCTCCCGGGTCCGCAAGATTGCTGCCGAAGTGCCAGCCCCAGACTCGGTTGACCATGACGCGGGCGGCGAGCGGGTTGTTAGGATTTGCGATTTTTTCCGCAAGCGACAGGCGCGGACTCTTGCCGTCCTCGAATTTTCCACCGCCGAGGAAGCCGAGCCACTGGCGGTCGATGGTTTCACCGCGGTTGTCCGGATTTCCACGGATGAAGATCTGTGCGGGCGACCAGTTTCCCTTATCCTTCAAACTCATCGCGCGCGGCGGCGAGCCGGGGTGATCGTTCTGGAGCTTCGTCATGTCGCCCGCGCGCTTGCGGCCTTGATTGCCGTCCTCCTGATCGAAGAACTCGCGGATTTTGTTGATGTCGTAGGCAAGCGGGCAACCGCCTTGGGCTGATAGATTTTTCAGTTCGCTGCCGTCGGGTGCGGCGGCCCCCTCGTTGATGAGGGCGAGGCAGAGCGCCTTGCGGCCCGCTTCATCCGCGGCATCCATCTCCTTCGCCCAAGTCGCCATGCGGGGAATCGCCTTGTCGCCCCACGCCTTGTCGTTCAGGAAATCCCGCCAGCGGATGACGGCGGCCGGACGGTAGCGGCCTCGCTTGAACGCGTCGGCGGTCGCTTTTGAAACATCCCAGTTCTCCTTCTTCGCCTGCCATGCCAGTTCCAGATAGACGGCAGCGGATTCCGGCTGATGCAACTGATCGACGATGGCCTGACGGGCGGCGCGGTCCGCTTCGTCCAGTTTCGCGGCTTCCTCTTTGAATGTCTGATAGGCGGCAGCATCCGGAGGACTACCGATGATCGGCTTGTTCTCCGGCTCGTCGGTATTTTCAAAAATCGAATAGAGCGAGTAATAGTCGCGGGTGGTGATCGGGTCGAACTTGTGATCGTGACAGCGCGCGCAGGAAACCGTGCTTGATAGAAATCCGCGCGTGACCACATCGACGCGGTCGTCGATGGTTTCCAAGCCTCCGGAACGCGGGCCGACTGTTAGGAATCCGAGTGCCGCCAGGTCCGGATCCTCGGGCTTGTCGGTCATGCAGTCGGCGGCGATCTGCAATTTCACGAAGCGGCCATAGGGCATGTCCGCATTGAAGGAACGGATCAGCCAGTCGCGGTAGGTGTAAGCGAAGGGGTAGCGGTTGTCCTGATCGAAATTGTAGCCCCGCGTGTCGGCATAGCGGGCGACGTCCATCCAATGCCGCGCCCAGCGTTCGCCGTAGGCGGGACTCGCTAACAGCTCGTCAACGAGCGCCTTCCAGGTAGCGTCGTCAGGATTCGTCTCGATGCGTTTGATCTGCTCCGCCGTGGGTGGCAGGCCGGTGAGCGTGTAGGCCGCGCGTTCGATCCACTGCCGGGGAGGCGCCATTTTGGCGGGGGCCAAACCCGCCTTTTTCCAAGCCGAAGCGAGCAGGGAGTCGATCGATCCGTCCGCCGGGATTTTCACATCGACCGGCGGGAGATAGGCCCAATGATCCTCTGCCTTCACCAGCAAGGGAAGGAAAGCAAAGCCGATTGAGAGAGCGGAGACGCGCATGAACCAGCCGCAGCTTACACGAATTTGCGGCGGATGCTTTCAGCATCAATCGCGCTTCATCCCCGCTGGCCAAACGGGAAAGATGGTGTCACGTTCTCCGCATGTTCAAAAAATCCCTCTTGATCGTGCTCGCCGGCGCTCTTGCTTTTTCGGTTCCCGCGCGGGCTCAAACCGACAATGGCGCGACGGATCCCGGGACCGACACCGAGACCACGGACCCGAAGAAGACCGGAGACTCCGCCGGACCACAACGGTTTTGGCAGGCTTCGCTCGGCGGCGGAAATTACATGGTCGCCTTGGACCGGATCACGTCGGTGAGCCGCCACAAGTATTTGTTAGATGGGGCGGTGATTGTGGATGAGGTGACGGTGGACACGGTCGGCCAGGCGCTGGCGCGTTTCTATTTCATGTCTCCGGTGACCGATGCCGCTCCGGGAAACACGGTTTCCGACCTTGCAAACCGTGGTCGCGAATTGGTCGATAAGGCGGCGCGGCGGACGGGGGCCGAGGTGCAGAACATGGTCGTCAAAAAATTTCCTGAGACGACCCATGCGAAATCCATCGAGTATCGGGTGCTCACCGAAGCGGACCTGACGGCGCTTTACGCCAGTGTGAAAAACGCGTGGGAAACCGGACGCGGCCGGCAATTCACCGTGAAATGACGCTTTCCGGTGATTCCATGGCCGGGGATTTTGACTCGTAATCGGCGGTTCCTCGCCGAAGATCGGAGGCATCAACCATGAGTTCATTCGAATCAAAAGTGAAAGAGGCGCTCGCGAACCCGCTCAATCAGGGTGAACTTGAGAACGCCGATGCCGTCGGAACCGTCGGTTCCCCGGAGTGCGGCGACATGCTGCGGATGTGGCTGAAATTCACCGAAAAGGACGGCAAGCGCGTGATCGACCGCGCGTCGTTCCAAGCATTCGGCTGCCAAACGGCGATCGCCGTGGCCTCGATGGCGACGGAACTGCTGCGCGGAAAAACCGCCGAAGAAGCCAAGCACCTCACCGCCCAGGAACTGACCGGCGACCTCGGGCCCTTGCCGCCGATGAAGATCCATTGCGGCCAACTCGTGGAAGGCGCGTTGCGAAATGCGTTGGAAAATGACCCGACAGCGGCACCCGCGGTGGCAGCGGGAAACATGGCCCCGACCCTGGCGTCCTCGCTTCAGAAAAAGGCGGGCGGCACGCTGCGCATTGTCCCGATCGACTAACCGCGCCGTTTATTTGTCCAATGGCGATAAATACCCGCGGTCGGCGTCGTTAGCTATTTTTCACACCCATTCATTTCGTGCTAGAGCTTCAAGAAGTCAGTTTCACCATCCGCAAAGACGGAGAAGACATTCCTTTGGTGGATCGAGTTTCCATCCGGGTTCCCAAGGGACATTTCATGGCAATCGTCGGGCCATCGGGCTGTGGGAAAACGACCCTGCTCAAAACCATCGCCGGGTTGAATCCCGAGTCGGGCGGGTCGCTTTTCTGGGATTCTCGGGACTTGTCGAAAGAGGGGGATTTTTCGCCGTCAGAGATCGGCTATGTGCCGCAGTTTTCGATCGCCTATGATCCGCTGACAGTGGACGAGTCGGTCGAAGCGGCGACCCGGCTTCGGGTTCGCAGCCGGGACACGGCGGAGCTCGATCACCGGATCGACAGCGTGCTTGAGGAAACGGGGTTGAGCCCGATCAGCGACCGGCAGGTGAAGGTGCTTTCCGGCGGACAGAAGCGGCGGCTCGGACTGGCGATGGAGTTGGTTTCCGATCCGAAAATTCTGCTTTGCGACGAGGTGACGTCCGGCCTCGACCCGCGCTCGGAGCGGGAAATCGTTCGCTTGCTCCACGACCTGTCGCGCAAGGACGGACGGATCGTCATGTCGGTGACCCACTCGTTGGCGCATTTGGAATTGTATGACTCGATCCTGGTCCTGCACGAAGGACGGGTGGCGTTCCACGGACCACCGGAGCGCCTAACACATTATTTTTCCGTGGGCGACACGGAGGAGGTTTACCCGCGGCTTGCCACGCAGCCTTCCGAGCGCTGGCATGCGTCGTGGCAGAAGCACCGCGAGTCCTATCAGAAGATGATGGACAAGAGCCGCGAGCTGCTCATTTCCAGCGGCAGCCTGCATTTGCCGGCGACGGTGGAAACCGATAGCGCGGATAAGAAGCCGGATGCTGCTGTTCGCTTGCCTGGTTTTTTCAGCCAGTTCGCCACCCTGCTGTCCCGTCGCTGGCGGATCTTTTTCCGCGACCGCGGGCAGGTGTTCTTGCAGCTTGCGATCATCATTTGCTTTCCGCTGCTGGTGACGATTTTCAGCAAGAAGGCATCCGGACCGATCCGGAATTTCTCAGACACGCGGCAGTCAAACGTGATGCTCGAAATCCAGGAGCAGCAGAACGTGCGATCGGACCAAGCCAAGGTCGGATCCGCGGTGTCGGGCATCATCATGTTCCAGGTGGTGCTGCTGTCGCTGATGGGGTCTAACAATTCCGCGCGAGAGATCGCCGGCGAGCGGCCGATTTACGAAAAGGAGAAATTCGGCGGGCTGCGGCCTTCCGCTTACCTCGCGTCGAAGATCGCGTTCCTCGCGTGTCTGGTGATCGGGCAATCGCTGTGGATGGCGTTTTTCGTGAATTCACTCGGCTCGTTCCGTGGAAATTTCATCGAGCACGCGGGTTTCCTGCTGCTGATCAACGCGGCGATGACGGCGATCTGTCTCGCGATTTCCTCGCTCATGCGGACTGCCGAGCAGGCTTCGCTGCTGTCGATTTACCTCGTCGGGTTCCAGCTCCCATTGTCAGGCGCGGTGCTCGCGCTGCCGGACAGTGTCGAGATGTTCACCCGCCCGTTCATTTCCGCCTATTGGGCATGGTCGGGATCGGTTGAAGCCCTGCAAACCCAGGTTCACGACGCGGTAAAATCGGTCATCGATACCAGTCTCTCCGCTCAAAGCGCCTGTCTCTACACGCTCGGGGCTCATATTCTCGTGGCGGTGATCGCCGCATGGGCCGGGGTTCGCAGGCCACAGTGGGATTGACCGATTTTCCGCCTCGATTTCAGAAAACTCCGATGATAGATTCACCTCTCAAACCCTCTTGAAACATGGCACGACGCGCTAGTTCGAAACTCCATCCCGGCATCATCATCGGAGCCATCGCCGCCATCGTTGTGGCCATCATCGCCGGGAAATCCCTGATCGGGAAAAAATCGGCCGGCTTCGGCGATGTCCCGAAGCTCGATGTCGATGAACTCCTCGAAAACGGCAACATGCTGCGCGGCAACGGGTACGTCATCGAGGGACAGATCGACGAGAAACTCCAGTGGACGACCAGCCGCGGCCAGCTCGTCAGCGTGAGAATCGACACCCCCGGCGGTGACAAGTTCGTCGGGATCGAAATTCCGCAGCAGTTCAACACGCTCAACATCGACGCGAAGCAGAAATACGCCTTCCGCGTGAAGTTCCGGCAAGGCGGCATCCCCGTCGCCACCGGAGTGAACCGTCTCTAACGAAAATTTCATCACTCCATGAAAGCCCGGTATTTGCTTCCTCTTTGTTTCGCGGGCCTGGCCCACGGCCAGGTTTACACACCGCCACCTGCGGCGCAGCCTGCTCCGGCCGCGACGCCCACCGACACGGGGCCCGGCCAGCAGAAGAAGGAACCTGCCGCCGGTCCGCTCGGGCAGGAAATCCCGATGCTCGATCCTTCCGCCGAGACCATCACCGTCGGCGGTGTCGCGATACCGTTAGGCGACAATCGCCTGCTCAAGGCGCGCTTCGAGAAATACCTGAGCCAGCCGCCTGAAGCGGATGCGGAGGCCGCAAAATACCGCGAGGTCGTCTCAGAAATCCTGGCGACGATTTCCCCGTTCAAATCCGGCGGACCTGATCTTTATTCCGCGTTCAAACTGCTGCCGACCGCGGCCACCTATCCGGGCGATGCGAATCTCTGCGGCTCGCTCGCGGAGTCGATCTACATGGCGATGCTGGCCAAGAAGGATGTGAACGGGCTCAACAAGCTCAACCAGACCATCGAGGACGAGAAGAAGGAGATCATTTCTGAGGGAGACTGGAAAGCACGCCACGAGCGAGACAAGGAACTCGGTGAATCCCAAAAAGCGGGTGACAAGAAAAAGGCGCCGCAGCCCGCGATCGATCCCGGGGCGGGAGTGAACTCGCTCAAGTATGCGGACACGCTCCGCCGCATCGCGGAGATCGAGGTTTTGAAAAAGACCAACATCGCCCGCACCGAGGCCCAGACCTTGCGGACCAAAGCGCAGTATCAGGTGAGCATGATCCAGTGGTTCATGGAGCGCCGCTACGAGCACGTCCTGATGGCCGCGCGGTTCTACAATCAGATCTGGAAGGACGGCGACTCCACCCTGCGCGTGGACAAAAACTCGGACGTCTCCAAGTTGTTTTCCGAATCCGTCGGTGTCAGCCCGACGGTGGCCTCGCTCGACTCGCTCTCTAACGAAGCGATCCGCGAGACTTCGAAATACATCGAAGCCTTCGACCTGATGCTCTCCCGCGGCGAACTTCACTCCGCTTCGCAGCGGCTGATGGAAGCCTACGCGCTTGGTGAATATCTCGCGCCGGTTGCCACGCTCTCGTTGGAGAAAAAGCGCAAGGTGGCGGATTATTTCCGCGATCTGAACGAGCTTTATGGCACGCTTCAGGCCCATGATTACACGAAGACCATGGAGCTGGCCGCCCGCTTGAAGACTCAGGCGAAGGACTTCCCGTCGTCCAAGGTCGATAGCGCCATCGCCGCCTACACGCTTGCTTCCGACCTCGCGATCGAGGAGGCCAAGGCGCACCTGTTAGCGAAGGAGAGCGACAAGGCTGCCGAGAAGATCAAGGCCGCTGCCGAAATCTGGCCGACCAATCCCAAGCTCAAGGAATTCCGCACACTCGTCAGCAACAGCGGCGGACTCGTTTCCATCCGCAACGATTTCGACCGCCTTCTCAGCGAGGGGAATTTCCGCGAGGTCGCCCGCCGCCAATATGAGATCGCTCCGGCGATCCAGGGCGATCCCACTCGTGAGGACGCGTTCAAGCAGATCATGACCAATCTCACGAAGATCGAAACCGCACTCGGCAAGGCGTCCGAGTTCAGCAAGATCGGCCAGAATTACGCCGCGTGGGAGCAGCTCGCCAAGCTGCGCGAGGAATTTCCAGACGATCCGAAACTCGGCCGCGAGCTTGAATTGTTAGCTCCCAAAGTCGCCGATTTCACCCTCGCGCTCGACAAGGCGAAGCAGTTTGAAAACCGCACGCCCAAGCAGGTCGGCTCCGCGCTATCCTGGTACCTCAAGGCGCACAGCATCCATCCGCAAAGCGACATCGCCGAACAGGGAGTCAAGCGGCTCACCAACGAAATCCTGCCGTCGGACACCGGCGAGGCATCGACCGGACTATCAGAAAAGGACAACTGATTTTCCGGATGAAACGGCATTTCCTGCTGGCGGCCCTACTGGCAGGTGCGGCGGCGGCCCAGGTGCTGGACCATTCCGCGCTGCTCAAACGCCAGACGTTCTGGGAGAATCGGGATTTCGAATGGTTCGAAGCGAACATCCCGTTCTTTGAATGCCCGGATGAAGAGATCAACACGACCTACTACTATCGCTGGGAACTGGTCACCAAACACCTCGTCTATGGCTCGCCGGACAGCGGTTACAGCTTCACCGAGTTCATCGACCGTCCGCCCTGGTCGGGGGCCTATGGTTCGATTTCCTGTCCGTCCGGGCATCAGATTTATGAAGTGCGCTGGTTGAACGATCCCCGCTACGTCAGGGACTATTTGAACTATTGGTTCCACACGCCAGGTGCGCAGCCGAGGAATTATTCGAGCTGGCTTGCGGACTCCGCATGGGCCGTCCAACAGGTCTATCCGAATAAAAATTTCACCACCGGTCTGCTGCCGGATCTGGTGAAAAACCATGACGGCTGGGTGGCCCGGCAGTGGGTGCCGGAAATGGGCATGTTCTGGCAGAGCGGCCACGACGACGGGATGGAGTTTAACATCAACAGCCGGCAAACACGCGATATCCTGCGCGGCGAGCAATCGTTCCGGCCGTCCTTCAACACCTACATGTGGGCCGACGAGGTCGCCATCGCCAAGGTCGCCGCACTCGCGGGCGACGCGAAGACGGCGGAGACCTTCCGCGAAAAGGCTGCCGCCATCAGGAAACAAGTCCAACAACTGTGGGATCCCAAGCGTGAGTTCTTTTTCCCAATGTCCGCCCGCGACGAGACGGACAAGGATGGCGTCACCGTTCGGAAACACACGCTGACCTATCAGTCGGGCCGCTTCGAGGGCAGCGAGCACGGCCGTGAACTTCATGGCTATGTCCCATGGGCCTTCAATCTGCCGGAAAAGGGCTTTGAAGCGGCGTGGAAATTCCTGATGGATCCTGACTATTTCCAAGCGGCCTACGGCCCTTCCACGGTCGAGCGACATGATCCGATGTTTGTCCTCAAGGATTCCTGCTGTTGGTGGAGCGGCCAGTCCTGGCCCTTCGCCACCACTCAGACGCTCAAGGCGATGGCGAACCTGCTGCAAAACTATCAGCAGGATTTCATTTCCCGCGAGGACTACGGAAAACTGCTCCACACCTTTGCCATTTCCCACCGCAAGGATGGCAAACCCTACATCGCGGAGGGGCTCCATCCGGACACCGGTCTCTGGGATGGTCATGACTCCCCCAACCACAGCGAGCATTACTTTCACTCGGGTTTCAACGACCTTGTCATCACCGGCCTTGTCGGCCTGAAGACAGGTGACGACGACACGCTGGTTATTGATCCGTTAGCCCCTGCGGCCTGGGATTACTTCGCGCTTGATCACCTTTCCTATCGGGGGCACCAGTTTGCCATCGTGTGGGATCGGAACGGCGCCCGCTACAAGCTGGGCGCCGGATTCCACCTGCTCGTCGACGGCAAGCGCCTCGCGAAGACTCCGATGCTCGGCAAGCTCACCGCCACGCTGCCCGGCGCGCGTGAGATCCGCCAATCTGAGGAAAGCCGGATCAACCACGCGGTGAACAATGATGGCAATTCGTTCCCACGCTTCACGGCTTCCTTCGTGGCCCGGGGAACTTCGCTGGCGAAGCTCTGCGACGGCGAGCGCCGCTACGACATCAAGCCCGCGAACCGCTGGACCACCGCGGGATCATCTAACGCAACCGACTGGGTGGAAGTCGATTTCGGTACCGCGCGGGTCATCGACGAGGTGAAGCTTTATGTGCTCGACGACGGCAAGGATATCGTGCCTCCCGCCGCAATCGAGCTGCAGGCGTGGAACGGCAACATGTCCAAAGCCATCCCCGGTCAGAGAGTTTCCTCCGAAATTCCAGGCGGTGACAGGCCCTACACCTTAAAATTTGCGCCGATGAAAATCCAGCGTTTGCGCGCCGTGATCCGTCACGCTCCCGGAGCCCGTTCGGGTCTAACGGAGTTGGAGGCATGGGGCACCGGCAAGCTTCCCTATGAGCCGGCACCGCGGGCTCCCGGCAATCTTGCCGCGCATCGGACCGGTGACGCGTATCCCAAGGCCACCGCCTCGCACACCGACCGCTTCGGCGGCGATCCGGCCGCCGCGCTCGACGGAAAGATCATTTTCCAGCCCACGCCGATGAACCGCTGGACCAGCTACGAATCCGGCAACCCGAGCGATTGGTTCCAGGTCGACTTCGCCAAACCCGAAACCGTCGGCCGGGTGGTTCTCTATCTGTTCGATGACAAGGGCGGCGTCCAGGCTCCGGAAAAGTTCGCCATTGAGACCTGGCAGGAGGGGCAATGGAAAGAAATCGCCAACCCCTCGAGGAGCCCCGCTGTCCCGACCGGTGGCATGGCGAACGAGGCGGTTTTCGCACCGCGGCAGACGGAAAAGCTGCGCATTGTCCTCACCCACAAGCCGGGATCGGGCAGCGGGATGACCGAATTCGAGGCCTTCGCGAAATAGCCGCCGGGGTGGCTTTACTTCCCGGCAATATTGTTGCAAGGGTTAGTGGTCACAAAACCATTATGAAAACCACCGTCCTGCTCGCCATCTCGTCCGCCATTCTCGGTTTCGCCGCCCCGCTTCACGCCGGGACCGTCACCTATCAGGTCACCGGTCCGGTGCTCGAAGTCACCGATGCCAAGATCGTCATCCAGAAGGATACCGAGAAATGGGAAATCGCCCGCACCGCCGATACCAAAGTCACCGGTGTCCCCAAAGTGGGATCCAAAGTCACCGTCCAATACACGATGACCGCCGCCAGCATCGAAGTGAAACCCGACAAGGCCGCGGCCAAGACCGCCCCTGCTCCGGCAGCACCCGTTCCGGCAACACCGGCAGCTCCCGCGAAGCCGGAGAAGAAGCCGAAGTAAGGATTTGGAATCGTGCGTCGATCAAGGCGGTCCCCGCATTTTAACAGACGAGTTTCTGTCGAATGTCGGGGCTGGATGACCGGGCATCAAGATCAGTCTTCCGCCCGTTAGGAATGGCGATCTCCTCATCGCCGAAGCCTCATCGAACAACGGGAAGCCTTGGCGTGCTGCCTTGACGCTGTGCGGCGGGCAGAAAACGGGCCCGTTAGCATGTGTTGTTTTTGCTGGTAAATCGTAGAGCCGTTCCAATCCGCTACCTCGCCGAGGGCTTGGCCTGCCAGCCGTCCACGGTGAATCCGCCGTGTACTCCGCACGCGAATTTGAGCGGCTGTTCCAGGCCGATTACTTTGCCGGTGCGTGGGTTCTCGTATTGATCGGTGTCGGAAACCTTGCTAAGCGTGTTATTCCGGATTACCGCGCCGTAGCTTTCCTTGCAGCGCAGGAGCGGTCGCATCTGTCCCTCGCACTCGATGACATTATCTTGAATTGTAATCGTCTTGAAATCGCAGCCGGGACTGAAGCCGAACAATCCCTCCGTGCGGGGAGTCGGCGTGGTGCGCGTGCGGATGTGATTGTTGCGGATTTCCACGTTGTTAAAAACCTCATTCAGCCAGATGACACCGCGGCCGGGATTGTTGACGAGGTTGTTATGAAAACGGACCGGTCCTGGAGCCGACTCTTGGGCGAAGCTGGAAATGAGATTCCCGCCATCGTCCTTGACCTCGAAATCAAAGAGGTTGTGGTCGATTTCCACTCCGTTCCGAGGGAACTCGATGGCGTAGCTGGTGGTCATCCAGTTGTGATGGATGTGGCAGGTGCTGCCGCTCGGAGGCACCGATCCGCCCGCGTGTTTGGGGATGGAAATAACGCCGCGGCAGACGTTGTGGTCGATTTCCACGTCTTCGTTGTTATCAAATGGAAACTCCATCGAGAAGTTCACGCCGATGGTGTTGTGGTGGATGTGGCAGCGCTTGGCTTCGCGCCCTTTGATGCCGTAGAACTCGTCCGCCGCCGCGGTCTGTGTTCGCTCGAAGCGGTTGTCGGCGATCTCGGTGTCGGACATCCAGACGGAAAAAATCGCGCCACCGGTGATGCCGCCCTTGAGCCCCGGCTCGCCCTTGTCCCACCGGCCACCGGCATCGATGAACTCGCAATCGTGAATTTTCGCCCCCTTCATTCCGAAGCTCCGAATCCCGCACCACAGCGTGTCCTGGATGCGCAGATGATGCAGATGCAGATTCAGCGGTTCCCAGCCGTAGATCGCACCGTGCAACTGCGGCCCGAGCAGCGTGAGATCCGAGATGGTGATGCCGTCCGCCTTGTCCGTGAGCCGGATCAGATAGGCCCGCGTGTCCATCCCTTCAGTCGTCATCTCCGGGTCAGGCAGCGTCTTAGTCGGAGGCTTCCAGCCCGCGAGCTGGGTGATGATGGTCTTGTCCATACCGGCACCTTTCAAAATCATGCGGGCTTTTGGTTCGAGTGGTGCCTCCATCTGATAAGTGCCGGCGGCAATCTCGATGGTCGTACCCTCTTCCCCGTCGCGCACTGCGGCTACGAGCGCGCTGGCGCTGGTCACGCTCTGGCCAGCGTAAATGGCGGGACTGCAGAGCGTCAGGCTTATCGCGGCGGCGAACAGGGTGGCGTTGTTGGTAGTCATTTTCGGACTGGGTTACACGGCACGGCAAGGAATGCTTTCACTCCTGATTTGCAAACTCTTGCGGGATTCATGATTCACCTCGGCACCCCGGAACTGAGAAAACAAAAGCGACCGGAATCGGCGTTTTCACAGCCTATCCGGTCGCAGGTGATGGGAGGCGTCTTCATGAAATTACCGCTTACGGAGCCGGTGGCACCACCGCCGGCTCCTTCTCCCCGGATTGTCCTGCCGGATAGAGGCGGGATTGGTCGAAAAGGATGGGACCCATTTTCGTGTCCCCAGTGAAGGTGAGGCCGGCCTTGCGCACGGCCAGGGCGACGGCCTCGCTGGAGGCAGCGCCGCCAGCGGCGGTTAGGGCGGAATCGAGCTGGGGCAGGATGAGGTCGAACGCGCCGGAAGCATTGTTCGCGGAGAGGCGGTCGCGCAGGTCATCCGCGAAGGAGAGCTTGCGGCCGGGGATGATGTCGGATAGAGCGGATGTGGCAAAAATGTTTCAAGGCGATGTCCTGGGAAAATCGGACTTCCGAAATTTTTCCCTGTTGGCTGGCGGAAAATTCCAGGTGAAGGGAAAATTTTTTTAGAGTGCGATCCAGAAAAGTGCGGATGGTCGAAAAAGATTTCAGACTGATTCCGCTAAAAGTCCGAACGACGAAAAAAGATTTCAGGGCCTGGTCCGGGAAAGTTCCGATGGCGGAGCTATCTGTTTGAGGCGCGAGTGGAGAAAATCCGACGTGGCCCCGGCGGATTTGCATATTCAGCGGCGCGATGCGGCTGGAGCTGTCCGGTGCGGGTCGGTCAGGTCGAAATCCTTGCTTTGGAAGCTTTGTGATTGTGGTGGCGGCGAGGAATCGTTAGGAGACGGGTTCGTGTGGTCGCTGACCGTGGAGATTCCTTTCCAATTCCTTTTATGAAAACCTCATTATCCCTACTTTTCATCGCTCTGGTTTGCATTGCCGCATTTCTGATGGGAAGGGGGAATTTCGGCGGGCCGGCGCACCCCGTGGCTTCGGAAGTCAACACCCGGACCACTTCCTCCCAGTCTGCGGCGGCCCCGATCGCGAATATAAAATCGGTCGTGAAAACCCGGATTAGCACTGATGTGGTTACCACCGCGACGGCCGGGAAGATGACGCCGGCGGAACGGGTCGCGTTGTTAAAAAAGGCAGCCCTCCTCGCGGACACTGGCAAGCAGTCGGACATTCTATGTGGCTTGATTTCCGCGATGACGCAGGAGGAGTTGGTGGAATCCACCCAGGCGCTGCTGGATGCGCAAATGAACGGAAATTCCTGGTCGCAGGAAGTGTGGAATTCCCTCTGGACCCAATGGGGGCGGGTGGGTGCCGTCGCCTGCCTGGAGCTTTCCCAGCAGTCGTCCGGCGGCAAGACTTGGAACGGCTTCAAAGGCCTCAACACCTACAACGACTACCGCTGCCTGATGGCGGGCTGGCTGGAAACGCACCCGGAGGAGGCGATGGCTTGGGCGAAACTGGATAAGTTGGACAACGGCTCCGCAGCGGGTGCCGCCTACGCTATCACGAGCAGTGCGCAAGGCGACCTTAAGCAAATGGAGACCGCCATTCTCGGCATCGCCGGTAACAAACTGACGGCGCGGGCTTGCTTTGAAGACTACTTCGACCTCGCCGCGACCTCTGCGGACAAGCCGTCTCCGGCGCTGATTTACGATCGTTTGCCGCCTGCCTTGCGATCCGCCGCTTGGCCGACGGTGGCCGAGCGTCTCTCTCAGGGCGATCCCCGTGCGGCGGCCACCTGGCTGGAAAGCCATGCGAATGACCCCGGGTATGAACCGCGAGCGGCCTATGGTCTGATCCAGAGGATTTCTGGAAAAAATCCTGAGGAAGCGGTGCAAATGGCAATCAGCTTGCCTGCCTCAGCTGGCGGGATGCAACCGGCGGTCGAGATGGTGAGAGGCTGGCTCGAGAAGGATCCTGCGGCGGCGAATGCTTGGTTGAAAACCCAGCCTGCTAACTCAGCATGGGTTGCTCCATTTTTCGAAAAGCCGGAGAACTGATGGGCTAATCGGAATTTTCCCATGAAACGATCCACTCTTGTCATCCTCGCCGTCGGCACGGCGGTGGCGGCCTTTTCCCTGGCGCGCCGGACCCGTCCGGAAGCAGAACCCCCTGCCGGAGTGGTCGCTCCCGCTGCCCCCCGGGCCTTGGTTCGGGTTTCTCCGGTCCATGAAACTGGGGGACTTCCCGCCAAGGAAATCGGGAAATACCCACCGGCTTGCCAAGGTCTCAGTGCGGAACAAGCCGCGCGGCTGACTTCTGAGGAGCGGATGGCGATGCTGGCTGAGGGTGCGCTAATCAGTGATTGGGGGAATCAGGCAGCGCTGTTGTGCGGGTTGATTTCCGGGCTCACCAAGGAGGAATTGGTGGATGCGACGAAGATCCTTTCCGACGCCCAACAACTTGGAAACGGCCAGCCGGAAGTCGTCATGCAGAGTCTGTGGCAACAGTGGGGACGGCTGGATCCAGTGGAGGCCTTCAGTCACTTCGGGCCCGTTCCCACCCACGGATACGCCCACGAAGCCGACGACCGCGCCCGGAGCTTGATGGCCGGTTGGCTGGAAACCAACGCCGACCAAGCTTTGGAATGGGCGCAGAAACCCAAGACCACACGCATGGAAGCGGTGGCAGCAGCGCTCGCCATCAGCCGGAATGCCAATGGCGACCCCAAGCAATTGGTGGCAGCCATGCTCAAGCTTCCGGCGGATGGAGCCACGACCCAGGCATGTCTCGACGACTACTTCGACCTTGCCAGCCTCACGAAGGAGAGTCCGTCCGCTGCGGAAATTTACGACCAACTCGCACCCGCGCTCCGCCCCGCCGCTTGGGCGGTGACTGCCAAACGGCTTAGCCTTGGCGACCCGGCATTGGCGAAATCCTGGCTCGACCAACATCCAAACAGCCCGAGCCAACACTAGGAAAGTATGGGTCAGTTCTTCGACTCGCAGGCCTGCGAAGATCCGGCAGGCACCGCGAGGTGGGCGATCCAGACGCAGCCGCCGCTTGGTTGAAAACCCAGCCGCAGGATGCGCCCTGGGTTCCGCGGGTTTCGCGATGACTGGCGGAAAGGCGGCTTGCAGGGAGGAAAGCGAGCCATGAAACTGGGTCCTATCAGCTCAGAGGATTGCCCCCGTTCAATTGAACGTTGACTTCCCCGAGGTTGATGTTAGGTCCATCACCATGGAAAGAAAAACCCAACTCGCCATTCCCGCGCTTGCCATCTTTGCCGTCACTGGCTGGGGCTGGGGAGCTTACCAGACATTCGGCAGGGCAAGCTCCATCAGCCCGGCAGGCGGCGATATCCCGGCGGTCGGGCCGCGCCTCCGCAGCGAAGCGCGTTCTCCTTCCATCTCGGCCCTTTTGCCCACCGCCCGCAGCGCCCGCCTGTTTAATTCCCTCGGCGAAATCGCCGCGGAACCCAAAGGCGGAGTGAACAAAAAACTGATGGCCGCGATGCGCGCGACACTTTCGGATAACGACCCCACCCGCCGTGGCCGGGACTTCGCGCTCTTGCTGGATCTTATGCGACCGGAGGATGCGCTGGCTGTCCATAATCTGTTCCTCGAGTTCCACCGGGAAGGCCAGACCATGGGGGAATACGGGCCCTTCGCCAACCGCTGGGGACAAATCGACGGCGCGGGTGCTATCCAAGCACTGATGGATGAAAAACCCCTGCGCCTGCCGCAGAAGGATTTACGCGATATTATCATCGGCTGGTCCACTAACGATCCGCAAGCGGCTCTCGCTTGGATGAAGGATCATCCGGACGTTCCTGGCTCCAACGGCAACTTCGACGCCGTGATTCAGGGTTGGATCAATCTCGATCGGGACGCCGCCACCCGTTACCTCATCGATCACCAGCTCTCCATGGGTGACCGTGTCCGGGCGACCCGGAACGCGGCCGACGAAATCCTCTCCGGCTCCGGCGTTGACGCCACCGTCGCTTGGCTCACCTCTCTCCCACTGAATCAGGAAAACAACATGGCCGCAAACATCGCGCTGGACAGCATCGGCTGGCGCCTCAACGAGCTTCCTTACGATAAGGCAGCCAACGTTTGGGCCAGCCTCTCGAAGAATTCCATCGGACAGATCGGCCAATTCGAACGATTTGCCAGAGACAGCGCAACCTCACGCCAGGCGACCAATGGCAGCCTCGGCTTCTTTGATGCCCTTTCCACCACCTGGCCCGTGGAGCAAGCGGCCTCCCGCTTCACTACTTGGAGCCAACAGGATCCGGAACGGGTGAAAAATTTCCTCAACCAGTACGCGGACAGTCCCTATATCCAACAGATCAGAGACAAGCTTGCCGAGAGCGGCATGGACCTCACCCCGGCTCCCCAACAGAGCGGCGGCACCGATCCATTTGTCGGGCCCGAGAACTGATAGTTGTTTGGGATTGCCGCACGATGGGCATGGGCGTGGCTTCAGAGGATGAATGAACTCGCGAGGGCCGATGATCGCCGCTACGTGTCCCGGCTGAGGAAATCGAGGATGGTTTCGGCGGATTTTTTCGAGATTCCGGGGAGGGCGGCGATTTCGTCGGGGGTGGCTTTTTTAATGCGGGCGACGCTGCCGAAGGTGGCGAGGAGGAGTTTTTTCTTGTTAGCGGACATGCCGGGGCAGTCGTCTAGCAGGCTTTCCTTCATGCGGCGGCGGTAGAGCAGGGCGTTGTAGCCGTTGGCGAAGCGGTGAGCTTCGTCTCGGATGCGCTGGAGGAGTTTCAGCGCGCCGCGGTCGTGCGGGATGCGGATGGATTGTTCGCGGCCGGGGACGAAGACTTCCTCGTGCTGTTTGGCGAGGCCGACGACGGGAAGGTCGTGGAGGCCGAGGTTTTTCAATTCTCTAACTGCCATGCCGAGCTGGCCTTTGCCGCCGTCCACGATGACTAGGTCGGGCAGGACGATTTTCGCCTTACCCTCGCGGGCGAGGCGGCGTTGCGAGTCGATGAGGTTTTCCTGTGAGAATTCGGCATCAGGATTCGCCGCGCCGTTTTCCATCAGAATGCGCGAGTAGCGGCGGCGGATGACCTCGGCCATCGAGGCGAAGTCGTCCTGGCCCTCGACGGTCTTGATCCGGTAGCGGCGGTAGTTCTGGTTGTCCGGTTTGCCATCGGTGAAGCGGACCATCGAGGCGACGATGTGGTTGGAGGAGACGTTGGAAATGTCGAAGCATTCCATCACTCTCGGCGGACCTGATAGATGAAGTTCCTCGCCGAGTTCGGCGAGGTCTTCGGTGGGTTTGACCGTTGTTTGCACTCCGCGGCCGCGGGCGAACTGGCGGGTGGGAGAGAGGGTTTTTTCGAGGTTCTGAAGGACGTCGCGGAGGGTGGCGGCTTTCTCGAAATCGAGGGCTTCCGCAGCGGCGTTCATGTCGGCGCGGAGGGTGTCGAAGACCTCGCGTTTTCCTTTTCCCTCGAGCACGCGGCAGGCTTCCTCGATGCGTTCGAAATACGCTTCGCGGGAAATGCGGGCGATGCAGGGCGCGGAGCAGTTGCGGATGATGTCGGCGTTGCAGTGTTTGTAGTCGGCTTCTCCCGGAATGTTAGGGCGGCAGACGCGCAGGCCGAAGGAGCGGTTGAGCCATTCGAGCGTGTTGCGCAGCGCGCTGGAATGGGGAAACGGTCCGAAATAACGGGAGCCGTCGTCCTTTTTCATCCGGGTGGTGACGAATCGCGGCCACGGATCGGCGAGGCGGATTTTGACGAGGAAAAAGCGTTTGTCGTCGCGGAAGGCGACGTTGTAGCGCGGGCGGTAGTCCTTGATGAGCTTGCCTTCCAGCAGAAGTGATTCCTCTTCGTTGCGGACGGTGTGGAATTCGAAGTCGTGGATCGAATCGATGAGCGCGCGCGTCTTGACGTTAGAACGCATTTTCTGCGAGGCCATGAAGTAGGACGAGACGCGGCGTTTCAAGTCGAGGGCCTTGCCGACGTAGATGATGGAGCCGAGACGATCCTTCATCAGGTAAACCCCGGGGAGGTGGGGCACCTCGCGGAGCTTGGCTTTGAAATCCGGTGTGGACATGAGGTGGAACGCGGGCTCACTATCGAAGAGCCGGAATCCCAAAGATCAACTGAAAACCCCCGCCTTGCTTTGTCGCCGACCTGCCCATGTCACCCTCAACCCACGCAAACACGGGACTTTCCTCCCTGTTTAGGGGAGTTACTGGCTTGACACAAGGATTGCGCTGGCTCTCCCTTTTCCAACCCGACCGTATGCTGCGAAAGATCCAACCCATTTCAACGCTTCTTGCGTTTTCGCTTCTGGGATTCATTCCGGCGACCCGCTTGGATGCCCAGACACCACCGGCAACGCCAGCCGCTCCTGCCGCACCCGTGGCTCCGGCGACACTGAACCGGTTGTTCAACGAGGCGGAAGCCGCGTTCGGTGAAAAGCAATACGACACCGCAGTCTCGAAGATTCAGGAGCTGCTCGTGGCGCTCGGACCGAACAAGAATGCACCGCTTGAGCTGTTGTATTTCAACATCGGCTTGGGCTATTTGCTCGGTGAAAAGCCCACCCAAGCGGAAGAGGCGTTTACCGAGTGTTTGAAAAAATTTCCCAAAGGTGAATACGCCAGTCGGTGCTATCTCGGTGTCGGGCGGGCCTGCATCCTGCAGAACACTCCGGAGAAAAAGGAGAAGGCAGTTGAGGCGCTTAAAGTTGCGGCGCAGGATCCGAAGTTCCGGTCTGAAGCGGGTTTGTGGCTGGGTGAAGTTTACACCGATCTGGGCAAGCACGCTGAAGCGCTGGTCGTTTTCAAGAGTTTGATGGGTTCCGATATCCGTTCTCCTCAGCAGACGACGGCGGCGGTGCAGGTGATCGGACTTCTTGCCGACAGCGGCAAGCTGGAGGATCTGGTGCTCTATCTGGACCGGCTCATCAACCAAGCCGGAGTCCGCGATGCGCTTGCTTGGTATACGAACCAGGTGATCGTGCGGGGTGACGAACTGGTGGGGACTCAATCGGCCCAAGGCTATGATGCGGCGCTGGCGATCTACCGATCGATCCCGTCGCGCAGTGAGATTTTGGAAATCCAGAAAACCGCGCTCGAGTCGCAGCGCCGGGATGTGGGTATTTTGGAAAAGCGCGTGGCGTCGGAAAAAGACAAGCCGCTCAACCAACGTTCGAACGCTTCGGAGCTTCTCAGCAACCTCAAGCCCGCCGTCGAGCTGGCGGAAGCCGCGCTGAAGACCATCGAGGAGAAAGCCACGCTGGACTCCGCGCTGCTGATGCGCCGCGGCCGTTGCCTTTACTACTTGGAGCGCCAGGAAGAAGCGCTCGTTTGTTTCCGCACCATCCGGACGAAATACGGGACGTCGGAAGATGCCAAGCCGGCCGCCTACGCGGAAATCATCATTTACAACAAGCTCAAGGACATCGCGAAACTCAAGGAGCTTTGCGATGATTACCTGCGGAAATATCCCGATGCGGACAACGCCGAGCAGGTCGCGACGCTCGCCGGCGAGGTGCTTGTTCAAAGCGGAAACTGGCCGGAAGTGGGCCGATTCTACAAAGGGCTCGAAACGAAATTCCCCAAGTCGGACAACCTGGATCGTTACACCTTTTTCCAAGGCCTCGCCTATTTCCAGGACGCGAGTTTCAAGGACTCCACGCCGATCTTCACGAATTTCCTGAAGAATTTCCCGAACAGCCCGTTGATCGAGAACGCCCTCTACTATGTGGCGATGTCCAATTTCCTCTCCAACGAGTACAAGAAGACGAACGAATCGATCAAGGAATACCTCAGCAAGTTCCCCGACGGCCGGTATGCGGGGGATTTGCGCTATCGCCTCGCCTTCATCGATTTCAACGACAAGGACGTCGATCAGTCCGACAAAATCATCCGCGATCTTAACTCGTTCATCAACTCGCATCCGAACGATGCTTCGATCGGCTCAATGCTCTGTCTGGTGGGTGACACCTATAAGAAAAAGAAATCCGACAAGCGCGACGAGATCGCGAAATTCGAGAGGCTCGCCCTCGAAGCCTACAAAAAGGCCGTCTGGTCGGACAGCCCCGAGGACGTGATCCAGTATGCGCTCGATTCCGCCACCTCGCTGCTCCAAGCCAACAAAGACTGGGCCGGGATCGCCGCGCTGCACAGCGAGTTTCTCCAGAAAAAACCGGATAGTTCGATCGCCCTGCTTTCGGCGTCGTGGGTGGCGAAAATGAAAACCCGCGAGGGCAAAGGCCCGGAAGCGGCGGAAATGCTGGCGAACGCCCTCAAGCCACGCATCGGGAATCCAACCAGCGAGCAAGTCGAATTCCTCATCGACGAGTTGGTGAAAACCCTCATTCCGAAGAAGAAGCCGTCCGAGATCGATATCGATGCGGTGGACGCGCAGCTTCAGGAAATCATCAACAAGGCGATCCAAGGTCAGGAAAACGCCACCACCAATGCCCGGCTCTATTACGCCCGTGCCCGTCTCGCCGAACTGTTGAAACGCCGGGATCGCTCGGAACTCTATCTGAAAGGCATTGCGACCGTTAACGCTAAAACTCCGGCCGTGCTCAGCCCGGCGTTGCTCGCGGTTTCGGGTGATATCCTGCTGAAGCTCGGGCAACTCGACGATGCGGAAGCGATGTTCCGACGCTTGGTGGACCGTTACAAGGAAGGCCTCTACGCCGATGCCGGTCCGGTGGGACTCGGCTATATCGCTCTCGCCCGCAAGCAGCCGGACGAAGCGCTCAAGATTTTTGAAAACGCGTTGGCGAATAATCCCGGGATGTCCCGTTTCAAGGAAACGACGCTCGGCAAGGTCGAGGCGCTGATCGCCTTGGGCCGCCTCGATGATGCGGAGAAAATGGCGCTTGAGATTGTCGGCGATAAAATGTTCCGCGGCGAGCCTGCCGGAAAAGCCTACCTCTTGATCGGCCAGGTCTATCGCAAGAAGGCTGAAAAGGAGACCGGAGTGGATGCCCGGCTCGAACTCTTCAAACGCGCCATGGCGAACTACCAGCGCCTCCGCGCCGCTTACAAGGGCACGCCTGAGATTTATGCGAAAGCCCTCTTGGAGTCCTACAGGACCGGGAACGAAATGGGTAACAAAGCCCTCGCCGATGAAATGATGCAATTGCTCAAGGACGATCCGAAGCTCAAGAATACCGAGGCTTACAAGGAGGCCGTGAAGGAAGCTCCATGAAATTTGAACCCATGATTCCATCCTCAAGTCCATTCCGGTCCGCCATCCTGATCTGCCTTGCCAGTGCCGCCTCCCTGTCACGGGTCGGTGCGGAACAAGCCGCCCGCATTGTTTTCCAAAACGGTCGCTCGGTCCCTGTTTCCGCGGTCGTGGTGCAGGGCAACCAAATCGTCGTCAAAGGCCCGGCGGAAGGATTCAGCGAAGGTCAGACCTTTCCGCTGGAATCCGCGGACCATGTTTACGGCGACAAGCCTGTTGAAGTGAACCGCGGCATTGCCTTGGTGCTGATGGGAAAATCGGCCGATGCCTTGAAACTGTTGGAGCCCGTGGTCGCCCAGCAACGGATGACCGCCAAGATCCCGGGAAATTTCTGGATCGAGGCGGCGCGGGCCACTCTGGTCGCCTATGCGCTGAATGGTGACACCGCGAAGTGCGCGGACATCGGCAAGGAAATTTCCGACGCCACTCCAGTGCAGGGAATCGATCCGTTCGTTTCCCTCGGCAAGGCTCTGATGTTGCCGGTTTCGACCAAGGCCGCTGACCGCGAAACCGCGTTTCGCGATCTTACCACGGACAACCTTCCCACTGCGGTTTGCGCGTATGCCTCATTCTTCCGTGGCAATGCCCTCAAGGATGCCAAAAAGGATGCGGAAGCCCTCGAAGCCTATCTGACGGTGCCCTGCCTTTTCCCATCCGGCGGCATGATCCTCAATGCGGTTGCCGAACTGAATGCCGCCGAATACCTCACCGCGCTCGGCCGACGCGACGAAGCATTGCCTCTCCTTCATTCCTCCGTCCGCGAGTCCGGCGATACACTGGTCGCCGCGGAAGCCAACAAGCGTCTTGAAAGCCTCAAATAATCTGTCCAACCTCGTTTCACTTCATTTCTCAATCACCACGCCATGAAAAAAACCATCCATAAGGCTGTCTATGCGGCTCTCCTGTTTCTTCCGATGACCGCCTTCGCCGCAGAAGGTGCTGCCAAAGCGGAAGTGAAAAAAACGTTCATTGATGTCCTCAAGGACGGTGGCTGGTGCATGTATCCGATCGGTCTGTTCTCGATCGCAACGGTCTGGCTCATCATCGACATCTGGATGCGCACGAATCCCAAGAAGATGACTCCTCCCGAGGATGTCACGGTGGCCCAACAGGCGTTTCTGGCAGGTGACTACATCGGAGCCTATCAGACGATGAAGGCGCTCAACAGCCCGTTCTCGCAAGTCGTCCGCTCCGCTCTCGGATCCATCGGTTATGGCAAGGCCGCCACCGAGGAAGCGATCATGTCCGAGGTGGACAAGGTCAACTCCACTCTTCAGACCCGCGTCAACTATCTCTCGGTTATCGGAGTTTGTACGCCGATGGTTGGACTGCTCGGAACGGTGTCCGGGATGCGCGGTGCGTTCGCCAGCCTTGGTTCCGCCGGGATCGGCGATCCGACGGCCCTCGCCGGTCACATCGGTGAGGTTCTCATCGCCACGGCGTCCGGTCTGTTCATCGCTATTCCGGCGTTCATGGGCTTCTATTTCCTGCGGAACAAACTCCAGTCCGGCGTTCACCACTTGGAAGAGGAAGCCGAGCATCTTTTCCGCAACGCTCCTTATGATTACCTCAAGGATGCGGATGTCGGCCAAGAGGAAACCTATGCAGCGCTTCCAAACTGGATCGAAAATCCAGGCTGAGCCGGCTTTGCTTTGTAAACTTCAACACTAACCATCAAGAACCATGGCAGGCGGCGGCGGAGGAGGAGAGAGCGGGGAACCCGAGTTCCAAATTGCTCCGATGGTCGATGTGCTGTTAGTTCTGCTCATCTTCTTCATGTGCATCACCTCGGCCGAGGTTCTGAAGGTGGACAAAAACATCAAGCTGCCGGTCTCGCCTAACGCCACCAAGCGCGATCCGGAGATGGCCAAGCACGAGATCGCCATCAACGTCCGCTGGGATCCGGGCACCAACAAATCGCTCGTTCTCGTCGATGATCGCGAATACCCGAACATCGCCGATCTGATTCCCTATCTGCAAGAGCGTCGCAAAACCGATGAAAGGCTGCGTGCGGTCGTTCGTGGCGATGCCAAGCTTCCTGCCATCGAAATCCAGAAGGTTATGAACCTCGTGGGTGAAGGCGGGATCGCCGACATCTCGTTTGCGGCTTCCAATAAATAAATCCCATGAAAAGCCGTCGCAAAAGAAAGGCGTCCGCCGAGGTCAATCTCGGGTTCCAAATCGCGCCGATGATCGACGTCGTTTTCGTCATCATGCTTTATTTCATGGTCATGGCCGGTGCGGTGCAGGTGGAGAACGCTCACAACACCAAGCTTCCCGGAACCGTCGAAACCGACCAGCCTGTCAATTTGCCGGACGAAATCGCGATCCGCATCGACGACGAAGGACAGGTCTATCTCAACGACGATCCGCTCGACGGTCCGACCGTCAAATTGCTTCCAGAGCTGGCCAACACCCTCAACCAACTGCGTGAAAGCAGTGATGCCACGCAGTCCAAAGTTCTCGTCACCATTTATGCGGACGAACTTGCGCGCTACGAAAGAGTGATCGACGTTCTCGATGCTCTCAGCCGCGCCAAAATTTCGGACGTGACCTTCCAAGCCGGCAGCCCGGAATAAACAGCGGAACCACCCCCAACCACTCGCCAACCATGGAAATTTACGACGCCGAGGGAAATCCCATCCACGTGGAGGAAAAGAAGACCGGTATTTGGGCCAAGATCGGCGGCGGTTCGTTGATGTTCGCCGCCCTGTTCCACATCATCCTGCTGATCATCGGTGCATTCTGGATTTTCCAGATCATCCGCGAGCCCGAGAAAAAAGTCGATTTCATGCCACCCGGCGGTGGCGGTGGCGAACGCGGTGCGGAACATCAGGTTCAACAGAAAAAGCGGGCGCAAATCACCCCGACGACCAACGTCAAGCGGGTCTTCGCCGAAGGAGCCAAGGCGACTTACGCGATTCCCGAGCAAGGTGACAACTTCGGTGAAATGTCCACACTCAGCTCGCTGAGCGGTGGCGGAATGTCCGGCGGCCTCGGTGGCTCCGGTTCCGGCAAGGGTTTCGGTAAAGGAAACGGCAACGGTGCCGGCATGGGCATGGGCGGTGGAGCGGGCAAGCTCTTCGGTCTCATTCCGGAAACCATGCGCAAGCGCTGTTCGAAGGAAGACCGCCTCACCCGCCTCAAGGAGAACGGCGGAACGCCCTCTTGTGAAGACGCTGTGGTGAAAGCCCTCCGCTGGCTCAAGGGCGTCCAGAATTCCGACGGATCTTGGGGTGACAGAAACGCTCCCGCCATGACCGGTCTGGCGTTGCTCGCCTATTTCGGCCACTGCGAAACTCCGGTTTCCGACGAATTCGGCGACTCGTGCATGAAGGGCATCGTTTATCTGGTGAATGTCGGCATGAAGAACGACGGCAAAATGGCCAGCAATTTCACCGAAAATGGTTGGTGCTACGAGCACGCCATCGCGACCTATGCGATCGGCGAGGCGGCGACCTTTTGTAAAGACCTCAAGATCGACGTGCCATCGCTTCAGGAAGTCGCTGAAAAGGCCGGCCAATTCATCATCGACAACCAGAACAAAAACGGTGGTTGGGCTTACCATTACGAAAAAGAAGGCGGTCACACCGACGTCTCGGTTTCTGGTTGGCAGATTCAGGCTCTCAAAGCGTGCAGTCACACGGACATCAAATATCGGCGCGTCACGGCATGCATCAGCAAGGGGCTCGAATATCTCAGCAGTTGCCAAAACGAAAACGGCGGCTTCGGCTACTCCGGTGTGAATCCGGTGAGTGACAAGAAATACTGGACTCTCACCGGCGTCGGCATGCTCTGTCATCAGATGTGGGATAAAGGCGGAATCTCGGCAGTCCGCAAAGGTGCGGAGTATATCGTGAAAAACACCAAGTTCGATTACGGATCTAAGGACGATAGCGACCTCTACTGCCACTATTACGAGTCCCAAGCGATGATGCAGCGCGGTGGTGACGACTGGAAATTCTACAACAACTTGTTCCGCGACCAACTTTTGAAAAATCAGAATGAAGATGGCTCGTGGAAACAACCCGGGGCTGGCGGTGAATTTGCCGGAGAAGGACGCGGCAAGGTATACCGCACCTGCCTCAGCACTCTGATGCTCGAGGTCTACTATCGCTTCCTCAGCACGGACTCGGGTGGCCGCAGGGAGAAGCCCGGCATTTGAGATCCTCTGAAACTTGCCCGCGGAAAGATCGGGAGATTTCGGACGTAACCGGCAGGCATGCACTGCCCGGGCTTGCGTTCGTGTCGTGCATCGATAGTATCCCACCACATTCATGAAGTGCTGCCATTTCTCAGTCGCGGGATTTTTCCTTTCCGCGGTCCTCGCTTCCGCTGCTGAAACCGCTGCTCCGGTCGCCAAGGAAACAAACATCCTGCAAATCCTCCTCAAAGGTGGACCCATGATGTACCCGCTGGGAATTATGTCGGTGATCACGGTGCTTCTGATCGTAGTCTTTCTCCTCACGATCCGCCGCAATGCGGTCGTCAGCGACCGGTTCATGAACACCGCGGAATCGTTGATCCGCAAACGCGACTATCTCGGCTTGATCGGATTCTGCCACCGCCGCAACGAGTGCATGGCCCGCGTCACTCAGAAGACTCTCGATTTCATGACGGCCAATCCGGGTGCTTCGTTTGAAAGCGTTCGCGATGTCGCGCAGGTCGAGGGTTCGCATCAAGCCGGAATGCTGACTTCCAGAATCACCTACCTCGCCGATATCGGCGGGATCGCTCCGATGGTCGGTCTGTTGGGAACCGTGATGGGAATGATCAAGGCGTTCATTGAAATTTCCGCAGGAGAAGGCACCGGAGTGCGTCAGATGGGATTGGCCGAAGGTGTTTCCGAAGCGCTGATCGCCACCGCCGGCGGGCTCGCGATCAGTATCCCAGCGCTGGCGTTTTACTCGATTTTCCGCGGGCGGGTGCAGAAATACGTGTCGGAGCTCGAAGCCGCCGCCACCCATTTCATCGCTATTCTCCAGTCGCAGCTTGAACGGCAGCCGACTGCGCAGCCATTTGTTCCGCAGGTCCAGCGGGCTCGCGAGGATTATGCCATGCCCGTCGCGTCTCCACTCGTTGGCGAACGTCCTGATCTCCACGGGATCTAACTGCTATCGGGATGAAATTTCTGACCCGTCAACCGCCACCGGTTTCCATTCAGTTGGCGCCGATGATCGACATCCTGCTGTTGCTGCTGAGCTTTTTCATCATCAGTTGGCAGTTCAGCAAATCCGAGACGGAGCTCAATGTCTCCGTCCCGACCGCCCAGGAAGGTGCGGAGCCCAAGCAGATGCGCGGCGAAATCATCATCAACGTCCTGGCCGACGGAGTCATCCGCGTCGAGGGTCTGACCGTCGATAAGCCTCAACTTTTCGACAAGCTCTCCAAAATCGCCAAACAATATCCCAACCAGCCGGTGCGCATTCGTGGCGATGGAAACGTCGCTTACCAGCGCATCGTCGAGATCATCGATACCTGCCAAAAAGCGGGGATCTGGAACATTTCCTTCGCGACCCAGCGTCCCACGCCTGCGGCCCCCTCGAAGTGATTGACTTGGCAAATCGCCTGAAACCCGACAAAGCTACCTTCATCTTGAAACGAGCGCTCGCACTTCTCTTTCTCGCCTCCGGTCCGCTGGTCGCACAGGTAGCCCCCAAGGCGGAGCCTGTCGATCCGTCGCTGAGTCCGGACGCGGGGAACGACTATTTCCTGCGTGGAAAAAATCTCTACGACTCGGCCCAGGCAAGCACCGTCGAAGACAACCGGCGCGACTACTATCAGCGGGCCGCCGTGATCTTCGCGGACTACCTCAACTCGTTTCCGAATCATCCGAACGCCGAGATGGCCTGGTGGTATTTGGGGAACAGCTATTATCAGTCGGGACAAATCGATGATGGGAAACGCTGCTTCAGCACGTTGCTGAACCGCTTTGGTAAAGGAAAATGGGCGGGTGCCGCGGCGTACACTTTGGCCGCCGATTATTATAACAACGGCCAGTATGCCTTTGCTGCGCCACTTTTCGAGCGCTACGCCGAGAATGCTTCGAAGCCCGAGGAACGTCCCCGCGGAAATTACCTTGCCGGAAATTGCTACCGACTTCTCGGGCGTGATAATGAGGCCATCAACTCGTTCAAGAAGGTCATCAGTGACCCGGCGGGCGCCTTGTTTGCGCCGCAGGCCAAAGTGGCCATGGGTCACCTCTCGCTCAAAGCCGGCAAGTTGCAGGAAGCGCTTACCCAGTTCGAGGAGGTCATCGCCGGACCCTATCAGTCGAAAGCCCGCGGCGAGGCGGCGCTCTATGCTTCTCTAACCGCCACCAAACTCGGTCAAACCGACCTTGCCGAGAAATATCTCAAGCTCATCGTCAGCACCCCCGGCATGGAGGATTTCCGCCCGGATGCCCAGACCGCGCTGATGGAGAACTGTTTCGCCAAGAAACAATACAAGGAGGTCATCGAGATTTTCCGCCGCAGCACCCTCAAGGGCGATGGTGAAAAGGAGGCGAACCGCCTGATGATCGCCGGCCGCGCCTACATGCGGCTCAATCAATACAGCGAGGCGCTCCAGTTGTTCCGCGATGTTGAAAAACTGGTGAAGCCGGAAACGGACATGGCATTTCACGCCGCCTACAACCGGTTGCTGTGCTTTTTCCAAATCGAAGGCCGCAACGTGCCGGATCAGGTGGATGCATTTCTCCAGCTCTATCGAAAGTCGCGACCCGAGGATTCCCGGATTCACACGGCCCTGATGATGAAGGCCGAGACCATGTTTTCGAACAACCAGGTGGCGGAAGCCGCCAAGATTTACAGCGAGATCAATGCCGGTGCGGTCAGCGAGAAAAACCGTCCCGGGCTGTTGTACCAACGCGGCTGGTGCCTTTCCGAAGCCGGGGATGCCCAAGGTTCGGTCCGATCTCTCAGCGAATTCATCTCCAAATATCCGAATGATTCGCGCATCCCGTCGGCCTTGGCCAAGCGCGCCAAAGCCTATGTCGAGAGTGCTGAAACCGCGAAAGCCATTATCGATTTCGACAAGCTAACAAGCTCCAATGCTTCGGAAGACCTCGCGTCCTATGCCTGGCTGGAGTCCGCCCACTTGCGCCGGACCGAGGGCAATATCCCGGACATGATCATCCGCTATCAAGGGCTGCTGAAATCGATCAAATCCCTCGATCCCAATCTGGAAGCCGAGGCAAACTATTGGATCGGCTGGGGGCTGGTGAAAACCAACGCCGCCAAGGATTCCATTTCTTATCTTGAAAAGGCCCGCTCCCTCCGTCCCGATGCCTATGCCAAGCACGCCGGATTGCTTCTGGCACTCGGCTATTTCGCCTCGCAGGATCCGCAGAAACTTGCTGCGGAAATCAACCTCGCCATCCAAGGGAAATACGAGGCCGATCTTCCCGACCAGGCGATCCAATGGTCCGGCATGCAGTCCTACAACGCCGGCGACTATACCTCGGCCGCCAAATCCCTCGCGCTCGTCGCCAACCCCAAGGAGCCCCGCGAAACCGCCAAGGAAATCTGGCGCTATCTCGCCAAAGCCCGCCTAGAAACCGGCGATGGCGAAGGTGCCCTGACCGCTGTCAACAACGTGCTCGCCGTCGAGGACAACCCCGGCTGGAAAGCCGACGGCCTTCTCGACCGCGGCCGCGCCCTGCTCTTGCTCAAGCGCAATGCCGAAGCCCGCGTCGCGGCCGACGAGGCGGAAGAGCTTCATCCGCAGGGGCGCACCAGTGCCGGGCTCCGCATCCTATCAGGTGATCTCGGCATGCAGGCGAAGCAACTCGATGCTGCGGGTGCCGATTACCTGAACGTCATTTCGTTCCACGAAGACAAGGATCTCAAGCCGCTTGCCATCTCGAAATACATCCAGGTCCTCATCGCTCAGGGAAAAACCGACGAGGTCGAGAAATACCGCCAGCAATTGAAAAACGACTTTCCGGATTGGAAAGAACCCGCACATTAAGGTTTCTGCTGCCGCCGATCATCGCCCACTCTCAATTTTCATTGTTTCGTTTCCTTCCATGACACCTCCTGCCTCCATCGCTTCCAAGCCCGTCAAACGCAAAGCCGACGCCACCTGGACTCCCGAAAAATCCTCCGAGCTCTATGGAGTTGAAACATGGGGCCATGGCTTCTTCGGCGTGAACAAGAACGGCCACGTCACGGTCCGGCTTGAGGATGACGAAGCGCAGGCCGAAGTGTCGCTCTTCGAAGTCATCGACGGTCTGCGTGACCGCGGCACCCATCTTCCCGTGCTCCTTCGTTTCCGCGATTTGCTCCATTCCCGCATCGCGGAAATCAACGAGTCGTTCCGCAAGGCGATCAAGGAAACCAAATACCGCGGTGAATACCGTGGCGTCTATCCGATCAAGGTCAACCAGCAGCGCCAGGTCATCGAGGAGATCGCCGAGTTCGGAAAACGTTATCACTACGGCCTCGAAGCCGGTTCCAAGCCCGAGCTTATCGCCGCGCTCGCGCACATGCACGATCCCGAGGCCTATCTGATTTGCAACGGCTACAAGGATGAGGAATTCATCGACCTCGCGCTTCAGTCGCAGAAAATGGGACTGCGCATCATGCTCGTTCTGGAAATGCCCAGCGAGCTCGATCTCATCCTCGAACGTTCGCGCAAACTCGGCATCCTTCCGAATCTCGGCGTCCGCGTCCGTCTTTCCACCAAAGGCTCCGGCCATTGGCAGGACAGCGCCGGTGACAAATCTGTTTTCGGTCTCAATGCCTCGCAGGTCATCGCAGTCGTCGATCAGCTCAAAGACTCAGGCTACATCGGTTGCTTGAAAATGCTGCACTACCACCAAGGCTCGCAGATCCCCAACATCGCAGCCATCCGCGAGGGCGCGACCGAGGCAGTTAGAATGTATTGCGACCTCGTCAAGGAAGGCGCGCCGATGGGCGTGCTCGACATCGGCGGGGGCATGGCAGTCGATTACGACGGCTCGCACACCAATTTCCACTCGTCCTGCAACTACTCCGTCGCGGAGTACTGCACCGACATTGTAGAGGTCATCTCGCAGATTTGCGACAAGGCTGGCGTCGCCCATCCGAATCTCATTTCCGAGTCCGGCCGTGCGGTGGTTGCCTATTACTCCGTCTTGGTTTTCAACATCCTTGACGTCACCAGTGCCCAGACCAGCGAGGAAGCCCCGCCGATTCCGGAGAATGCCCCGCAGAACCTCATGAACATCATCGAGGTCAACAAGGTCATCAATAAGAAGAACCTTCAGGAGTGCTTCAACGATGCCATGTACTACCGCGATCAGATGCGCGCGCAATTCTTTTACGGCGCCGCCACGCTCCGCGAACGCGGCCTCGCCGAAGCCTGGTTCTGGCATATTCTAACACGCATCTCCAACCTCATCGCCGAACTCGATGACATCCCGGAAGACCTCCGCGAACTGTCCTCGACCCTCGTCGATTTCTATTACGGAAATTTCTCGCTCTTCCAATCCCTGCCCGACTCGTGGGCGATCGATCAGGTTTTCCCTGTCATGCCCATCCACCGGCTTGGGGAGAAACCCCGCCACCGCGCCGTCCTGGCTGACATCACCTGCGATTGCGACGGCAAGATCGACCGCTTCATCGACAAGGAAGACGTCGCGAAAATCCTTCCGCTTCACGATTTCAAACAAGGCGAGCCCTACTACCTCGCCGTCTTCCTCGTTGGAGCCTATCAGGAAACTCTTGGCGACCTCCACAACCTGCTGGGCGACACCAACGTGGTTGGCGTTCATCTTGAAAAGGGTAAACCGGTTTACACCCACGAAGTCGAAGGCGATACCGTTGCCGACGTTCTAACCTACGTTGAGTTCGACCCGAAAGAACTGGTCACCCGCTTCCGCACCTTTGCGGAAAAGGCAGTCACTGAAGGCCGCATTTCTCCGAAGGAGCGCCGTGAGATCCTCGATCTCTTTCGCGAGGGATTGAACGGCTACACTTATTTCGAGAGTTAAGAACTTCCCTCGGCGAAACCTTGTTGCTTCCAATTGGCTAAAAATTCCACTTGCCGTGATACCATTATGCAGTATCACTTAAGGCAATGAATAATCGGCAGCGGCGAACGCTTGAGGCCATTTTCAGGGATCCCGCCCTCTCAAGTATTCTCTGGGCGGACATTGAATCCCTGCTTCGAGCCTCTGGTGCCGAAATTACCGAAGGGAGCGGTTCTCGGGTGAGAATCGCCCTTAACGGTGTGAGAGCCGTTTTCCATCGACCACACCCTCAACCGACAACCGATAAAGGAGCCGTCAAGTCGATGAGACGCTTCCTATCAGAATCAGGAGTAAGGCCATGATGATATACAAAGGATACAGCGGGAACGTTCGATTTGACGACGAAGCTGAGATTTTCCACGGGGAAGTTCTCGGAGTCCGTGACGTGGTGACGTTCCAAGGACGCAGCGTGGAGGAACTCAAGACGGCGTTTCATGAGTCGATTGATGATTATCTCGATTTTTGCAAGAGCCGTGGCGAGGAACCGGACAAACCGTTTTCAGGCAAATTCCTTCTCCGCTTGGAACCTGAATTGCACCGGAAACTCTACGAACTCAGCACTAACGACGGCGAGAGCCTGAACAGCTGGATCGCTACGAAATTGGAAAAGCTGACCTTATAGAGTCTGGAACGGTCGGGGCGAGTTCCCGGTCGTTTTCGAGAGCTGATTTTTCCGTGCCCGTTCAGCCATACCTATGGGGCTTCTAGCATCATTGGCCTGAGACGATCAAATTCCTGATCCGTTGTCTGGCATCCTCTGGCACGCTTTTGGAAAATACGAAGCGTCCGTTTTTCAATTGCTTGATAACTGCGGTTTCGATGTGGCCGTCTCTCAGCACTTCCTCGATCTGTTGGCGTGCCCACGTCCGGTTCGCGCCGAAGATACAGGTGCATTTTCCGTTTCTGAACCGCAGGTGGATCAACGGAATTCCTGACGGGGAAACTGTATCGATGATTTTGAACAACCATGCCCATGACAGGAGGATGCAGAGGGATTCAAAGATCGTATTCACCGGGCGGGGTTCTATCCATTCTCCCCGAACTTGGCAACGCCGACGGATTTTCTGGATCGGCGTGGCGGAAAATGACGACACTCCGCCATGGCCACGCTTTCCGAATCCTTCGTCGATCTTGAAACCACCCGCGGTGCGATGCGGGTGCACCTTTTCATTCCCGATGGAGGTTCGCGGCATCCGGGCATCATTTTCTACTCGGAGATTTTCCAAGCCACCGGCCCGATCCGGCGGATGGCGGCGGCCTTGGCGGGCGAGGGCTATCTGGTCGCCGTGCCCGAGGTCTATCATGAGTTCGAACCGCTCGGCTCCGTACTCGCTTACGATGCGGAAGGCTCGGCCCGCGGCAACGCGCTGAAGACGGAGAAGGAAATCGCCTCCTACGATGAGGATACGGATGTCCTCGTGAAATTCCTCCTCGGGCATGCGTCCGGCACCGGAAAAGTCGCCAGCTTCGGAGTCTGCCTCGGCGGCCACCTTGCCTTGCGCGCCGGACTCCATCCGGACATCGGCGCGGTCGGCGCGTTCTATCCGACGGACCTTCACACGGGAAATCTCGGACTCGGAAAATGCGATGACACGCTTGAACGACTCCCATCTACGAAGGCGTCGCTGTTGTTTGTCTTCGGCCGTCAGGATCCGCACATCCCTCTGGAAGGTCGGAGAAAAGTGCGTCAGGTCGTCGAGGATGCGGAGCTGGATTTCGAGTGGCACGAGTTCAACGCCGCCCACGCATTTCTCCGCGACGAGGGCGCGCGTTACAATCCCGCGCTCGCCCGGGTGGCCATGGCACTGTTGCTAAGATTTCTAGCGGAGAAGATAGGGTGAATTGGTCTCCAGCCACGGTGTCTGCCGCAGCATCTCCCACTGCAACAACACACCGGGGATGATGAACGCAATGACGAACAGCACCGGAACTACCAGCGCGAGACAGAATGTCGTCGCAAAATTCCAGTTGCGCCCGGTTTTCGCAGCCAATCCTGATAGAAATCGGTGGGCGACGGCCGTCGCCAGCAGAAACGCGCCGAGTCCGGGACCCCATGTTCCGGCATCGGGCGATATTGCCGGCAGGTTATCAGCGAGGAAAAACCAGAAACCTGCCACGAAATGGATTAGGAGCAGGTCATAACCTCCGAAGGGAAAGTTGATTTCCAGAAACACCAGCAACAACGCGAGCGCTAACAGGATCGACGCGGCGATGCCATCGGCCTTCAGGAATGGAATCACCCTATTCACCGGCAGGAGGCGGTTGGTTTTTCCTGAGACTTGCGGCCTGTAAAATCCTGCTGAATTCTCCTGCCGGAAGGCTTTTCACCGAGCTGTCTCCATAACCTACCACGATCTTACCATCCTTTTGAATGATCGGCGAAACGATCAGCGGCTCATCTTCATTCATGAGTCGTGTTTCCCCCGGGTGAAGGAGGATGAACGGCTCTCTAACTCCCTTGTAGGTGACCTCGGTCCAGGCAAGCTGGCGGGGAGTATCCAGCTCGATCTCCAGCTCCCGAAGCGAGTTCGGATAGCGGCCGTTCATCTCATGGTAATCCGCGAGCGCCATCATCAACTGCCGGGAGTTGTTCACCGCCATGGTGAGTTCGCTTCTCCGGTTGCTCTCGACCCACCGGTCGCTCATGAGCCAGACAGACTCGTGCACCACGCCGCTCAGGGCGATGGCTGCCCCACAACCTAGCAGCAGCAACATCGTTGATGCCAATGTATCCGCCGGCCGCCATGGTCTGGAAATTCCTTTCGCTGCCAGCGTCCTCCGGATGAACCGGTGCGCCAGGATTCCCGCGAGGATCAGGCAACCCAGCGGCAGCAACGCCGCACGCCAGTTTTCCAGCAAGAAGGGAAGGGTTTTGTTTGCATGAAAAATCCAGCCGAAGGCGAAACGAAACGGGATCTCGATGATCATCAAACTTTCGATCACGATAAGAAAAAATAAGATCGAAAAGCAGATCGCAAGGATACGCAGCGTCCAACTAAGTGCGTTCCTTAGGGGCGATCGGGTGATGATGGGTTCATCACTCATGGTTTCAACTGTTCATCGAGCTGCGTTTTCAGAGTCCCTTCCGAGCGATCTTCGATGCTGCCATCCGCGAGGAGAACGAAACGTCTCCCGCCTGCCGAAGCGGGTTCGTAAACCAGCACCTTCCGCCCGCCGCCGGGACGGACCTCCGGCATCAGGCAGTAGAGGCCGCCGCCTTCGAAATTCCACAAGGCCGGATCGATCCCGGCCATCAACGGGCTGCCCGGCGCATTTCCCTCATGAGCTTTTGCATAACTCCAAATGGCCTCCTGGAGTTTCCGCAACGCCTGGCGACGTTCCTCTTTCCCGAGCGGTGCAGAACCCTCCTCGCGAAGGCGATATCCGACGCCCTGTTTTTCCCAAGCTCCCGGAGTCAACAACTCCCGCGCTCCGGAGATCATCGTTAGCACGACGTAGAACATCAGCCCGGTCACGAAAACCACACCGAGCGCTTGGAGATACTTGAGTCGCGGCAGTGCGGTAAAGGATTTTGCAAGCTGGTTCCAGATGAGTTTCACCACCCACGCGATGACCAGATAGGTAAACAGGAAAAATGAAAGCGCATCGATCCGTGCCCGGGCGATGTCGGTCAGCGTGATGACCGTCATTCCGGCGGATGCCTGGCTGGCGACGGCGAGCCAGATGCCGAGAGCAAGGCGGATGGAAGATGATTTCATGAATGATCTGTTATGAACTTGGTGCGAATCGCGGAGGCTGACAAGAACTTCGGTCGGCAGCGTTTCGGATTCCCTGTTGTTGGGAAAGCAATCGTTGACCATCGCTATCATCGGACCTCAGTTTCTGTTTGATAAAAGTGCCGATGAACGAAGAACCCGGGATTCCCACGCCGATTCCGCGAGGGCCGTTGTGGCTCTCCCTGCTGGCGCCGCCGGTAGTGGTCACCTTGGTCATGTTGCTGATCTGTCTTTCAGGTGTTCCGCGAGAATTTTTGATCCCTGTTCCGGCGATCCTGTTTTTCCCACTTCTCTCGTTTCTGTATGTCTTCAACGGGGCTGTTGGAAAGCGTTACAAGGGAACCTCCCTTCTGGTTCTTGGCTGGTTTTATTTTCTGGGACAAGTTATCGTCTGTTTCACGGTTTGGGTTGGATCGTGTGTGATCGTTTCCTGATTCTGTGTCCGAAGCCATCACTTGAAATGAATGAAGACCCCGAGATCCCCAAGCTGGTGCCGCCGATCCCGCGAGGGCCGCTGTGGCGGGTTTTACTCGCTCCGCCGCTCGTGACGGTTGGCGCGAACACGATCGCCGGGCTTGCCGTGTCGCGCGGACAGCTTTCGGGACTGCTTTTTGAGGTGCCGATAGGAGTCTTTATTTTCATTCTTATTTTCACCGGCAGATTCAGTGAAATTGTCGGCCAGCGCTACCGCGGGCCATCGCTGACGTTTCTCAATTTTTCCTATTTGTTCGGCCAAATCATTGTTTGCCTGGCAGTCTGGATCGGGAGCTGCGTGGTGCTTTTCAGTTAGCGGGCTCTCTTCGTCGGAGCCAATCCGATGTTGATGGATTTTCAATGAAATGAACGAAGAACCCGAAATCCCCCAGCCGCCATCGGCGATTCCGCGATGGCCGCTGTGGCTCACTCTGGGGATTCCGCCGCTGATGACGTTGCTCGCCAACTTCATGGTCCCGTTCTGTGGCATTGCGCCGGATGATGCGGCCGGCTTTCTTGCCTTGTCCCCGCTTTTCATGGTATTCGGCGTGATCCCCGGACTCGGGTTTCATTTTCATGATGCGGTGAGGCATCGCTACCGAGGATGGTCGCTGGGATTTCTCGTTTCCGCTTACTTCATCGGCGAGATCATCGTTTGTCTCGTTCTTTCCGTGGGAAGCTGTTTTCTCGTTTCGTCCCATCTCAACAGTTTATGATCTTCCCCAAACTCAAGGAAACCCTGAAGCAAACCACCTCGCGTTGCCCGACTTGTCAGGCGGCGGTTCCGGCGGAGGTTTGGAAAACGACGGGCACACCGGCGAAGGTCTATCTGACGCGGACTTGCGCCGAGCATGGCGAGGCCACGGCGTGCATCGCCAGCGACGCGCGGTTCTACTGGCTGGCGAAGGGCGACCCGTCGAATGCCTGCGGTGCCGGTTGCGCGTGCTCCGCCGATCCTAACGGAATCAACGGCACGCTCGGCCGCAATGCCAACGCGACGGTGCCGGAGGTCGAGGTTCTATCCACATGTCTCGCGCTGATCGAAATCGTCGATTCGTGCAACCTCGCCTGCCCGACCTGTTTCGCGGATTCGCCGGTCGGCGCTGCGGGCGATCGGTTGAAATCGCACTCGTTGGAATCGCTGCAACGCCGCATCCGCGGAGTCGTCGAGCGCAAGGGGAAGATTGAGCTGCTCCAACTCTCCGGCGGCGAGCCGACGCTGCATCCGCAATTCTTCGAGCTGTTGGACTGGATCCACGCCGAGCCGGGAATCGACTACTGCCTGGTGAACACGAATGGCGTGAGGATCGCGAAGGAGGATGGCTTTCTGGAGGAATTGGGGAAACGCGCGCGCCGCGGCCATTTCCAACTCTATCTGCAATACGACGGCCCGCAGGAAGCCGGCCAGCGCGAGCTGCGAGGCGGTGATTTCCGCGACATGAAACGCGCCGCGATGGACCGCTGCGAACGCGAGGAAATTCCGTTCACGCTGGCGATGACGGTGATGCCGGAAAACCTGCCGCACTTGTGGCACACGATCCAAGCCGGGCTTGAATACTCCACCTGTCGCGGCGTTTCCTTCCAGCCGATTTTTCTAACGGGACGCGCGCCTGCCAGCAGCGGCGAGCGTCTCAACACCGCGGACATCATCCTCGGCGCGGTGGAACAAGCGGCGGGCAAACTCCGCTTCGAAGATTTCACCCCACTGCCCTGCGGCGATCCGAACTGCGCGACGATCGGCTATCTGTTACGGACTCCCTACGGCGTGCGCAGTATTTCCGAGTTCATCGACTTCGCCAGCTTGCAGGAATTCCTGCGCGACAAGGTCCGCTACGAACTCTCCGACCTCATCCAGTGCGGCTGCGAGAACACCGAGCTGGGAGAAATCCTGCACCGCTTTGAGATGAAGGAAAAGGATGCGTTCCGCTTGTTTATCAAGCCGTTCATGGATGCATGGACGTGGGATCAGGACCGCATCGACCGCTGCTGTACGCACGTCATCCGGCCGGACGGCGTGCTGGATTCGTTTTGCAGGTATTACGCGGGAGGCGGGAAATGAGCGGGGGCGATGATCCATACACGTCGCCGGAAAGACAGGTAGATTCCGATCCTGCCAATGCCCGTTCATGTCTGAAGGCGCTGCTGATCTGGATATCGCCGTCATTCGCAGTTCCCCTGCTGGTGGCGATCTGTGGCGCGGCGTGGCCGCTGGGCGCGATTCTGGCGATTGGCTTCCTCATCTGGATGGGCAGGATTTCAGCGAAAGATTCCAGTGGCAGCGCTCTCGTCAACATTCCGCTCCAAACAGGGCGCGTTGTGATCTATGTCGTCGTCCAGCTGGTTTGGATTCCTTTGTTTTGGGCGGCAGTGGTTTTGGGATTCTGCGCATTGAAATGACGAGTGGAGGAACTGGAAATGAACGAACCACCGATCAAACCGAATCGCGAATGGCCCGGCTCCCGAAACCTGGCTTGCGAACCGGTCGCCAAGCCTCCTGTCAACCGGGCCGTGGCGTGGTTCAGGGTGATTTTATGGATACTTCCTGCCGGGTTTGCGGTTCTCAGCGCTTGGGGGGTCGTCTGGTATCAGGGTCACCTGATCCCTCATCGCCTGGGAGTCTTGTCGTGGGTGGTGGTCAACGTTATTTTTGTTCTCGGAACGGGCTGGTATCATGCCTTGCTTTCCATCAGTGCCCGGAGCGAGCCCCGTGGAATATTTGCTCGTACCATTTTGTTTTTCTTCATTCAGCTGTTTCTGATTCCCCTGCTGGCCTCGCTGGCGCTTTTTCTTGGATGCCTGATAGGCACAATCAAATTTTGAATTTCCCCATTACACCCGTCGGTTCCCCGATTTACGCCCTGATGCTCCTCATCGGCATCGCTTGGGGGGCGGTGTATTGGTTCCGCGAATCGAAGAAGGACGGTCGGGTCGCGTTGATCTATGCGGCGGGATTGGCTGGCGCATTTGCCGGGGCGAAGCTTGCGTTCCTGTTCGCGGAAGGCTGGCTGCATTTCCATGATTCTAACCGCTGGGTCATCTGGTTGTCCGGGAAATCGATCATGGGTGCGTTGCCGGGCGGGTGGATCGGCGTGGAGATCGCGAAGAAGGTTTTGGATTACCGCGAGAACACGGGCGACCGGTTTGCGATGTTGCTGCCGGTGCCGCTGATCCTCGGGCGGATCGGTTGTTTATACGCCGGGTGTTGCGGCGGGATTGTTTGTTCGTTCGGGACTTGGCCGTCGGTGCCGGTGGAAATCGGATTTCAAGTGGCGGCGATGGTTTGCCTCTGGGTGATGCGGGGGAGGCATTGGCTGACTGGCCAGCATTTCCACGTCTATCTGATCGCTTACGGGCTGTTCCGCTTCGGCCACGAATTCCTGCGGGCCACGCCGAAGCCGTTTGGCGGACTGTCCGGGTATCAGCTTCTCGGGCTTGCGACGGCTTTCGCTGCGGTGGTGGCTTATCGGCAGAGAGATTCCGCAAGCCGCCGGATGATTTGACAGCCTGAGCCGTGGCCGCTATTGCATCAGCAAATGGATAGGAAACGGGAACGCATCTATTGGGCCGGGGCTGTTGTTCTCACCGCCTTGTGCGGAACGCTGGTGGGGAAAAAGCCTCCAGCCACCGCACCGGTGGCGGAACAAGCCCGCAACGCGAAGAAGGACGGCAGGGACTCCACGCGGACGGAAAGGGCGGCCCAGCCGGCCCCAAGGGATGAGGCGGACCTGCGACGGCTGGCCAACCACGCGCTTTCCGCTCCCAACCGGACGGAGCGGTTCCAGCGGCTGATGATCCTGCTGGACAACACCACGGCTGAAAATTGGAACACGCTCTGGAAGGAATACATCCGCCAGACGCTGGAGGAAGGCCGCATCCATGAAACCGAGTGGTCGCTTTTCATGTCCCGCGTCGGTGAGGTCGCCGGGCCGGACGCCATGGAGTATTTCGCCCATCACGGACAGGAACAATACACCTTCAACCGCCGGGAAGTGCTCAAGGGTTGGGCCGCCAAGGATCCCAAAGGAGCGCTGACATGGCTTGAAGGCCAGCCGGAAACGGACCAACCCGCCGAATTCTGGGGCGCGGTCATGTCCGGTGCCGCGGCGAACGACAGCAAGCTCGCGACCGAACTGCTGGCGAGAATTCCCAGCGGCATCTCGCCCGGCGTCGTCCGCAGCACCGCGGACACGCTGATCCAGTCTGAAGGCCTTGGAAACACGATCCACCTGTTGGAAGACATGGTGGCCGTCATCCCTCCCGGCGGCGCGATTCCGCCCCATCTCACCCAGTTCTATCAGGAGCTGAAACAGCGGTCGGAGCGGATCAAGTGGCTCGCCGGTTCCTATCCGGACATGAAAACCCGCCAGCCATCGATCCTCCAGCTCGACGAGAAGTTCGCCCCCGGACCCGCCAACCCGCTGGAGGAGATCGAGCAATAAGCTGCCTGGCTGTGGCGGGTCACCACTTCGCTTGCATCCCCGCGCATCCCTGCTTAGATCCCGGTCCCGGTGAATCGCCGGGTCACTTTTCAACCGACCAGAAAACCATGGGAAGACATTTCGAATGCCGCCGCCGGGCGAAGGAATCGCGTTGGGCCACCATGTCCAAGGTATTTCCGAAGCTCGCCAAATCCATCACGATGGCCGCGAAAAATGGTGGCCCCGACCCGGAATCCAACGCCCCGCTGCGGGTGGCGATCAACAACGCGAAGGCCCAAAACCTCTCGAAGGAAAACATCGAAAACGCCATCAAGCGCGCCGCCGGCAAGGACGCCGCGGACATTTCGGAAATCACCTACGAGGGCAAAGGCCCGCACGGCTCGTTGTTCGTCGTCGAGTGCGCGACGGACAATTCCAACCGCTCGGTCGGCAACCTGAAGATCATTTTCAACAAAAACGGCGGCCAGCTCGTGAACGGCGGGCAACTGGATTTCATGTTCAACCGCAAGTCCGTCGTCGAGTTTCCCGTGCCTGAAGGCCGCGATCTTGAAGAGCTTGAACTCGAACTCATCGACGCCGGACTGGAAGAACTGTCGGTGGACGACGGCATCGTCACCCTCATCGGCGAGTATGGCGCGTTCGCAAAACTGACGCAGGCGGTCGAAGCCCAAGGCATCGTGCCGACGAAATCCAGTCTCCAACGCCTGCCGACCCAGCCGATCGAGCTAACGGAAGAGCAGATGGAAGAGGTCGAGGCGATCCTCGACAAGATCGAGGACGACGACGACGTGCAGGCGGTCTTCACGAACCTGGCTTGAAGTCCCCGATAGGCGGCTGCGCTTTCCCTTGCGGCACACCGGCATCGCTGCTAGAACCCGGGAATGAACGGGAAACTGCTTTGGATTCCGCTGGCGGCGCTGCTTGTGGGGATCTGCCACGGGGCGGAAACGTTCGCCTACCACTTCGCCCGCGGCCCGGTGTTGGGCAAACCCATGGCCGAATGTCCTGTGCTGAAAGAAGCCCCCTCGGGCACGCCCTTCGTTGCGGCGGGAGATGAGCTTCACGATCTCACCGGTATTCTGCGTGAGAAAAAAGTCTCGTTGCAAAACGGCTGGGCGCTTTGGAACCAAACGCAGCGGCTGGTGGTGGTTCATGGAGTCATGCTGGACCAGTGGCGGGTCGAGGAGCTGACGGGATTTCGGGAACAAACCCGCAATGTGAAATTGAGTGTCGATTGGATCCGATCTGGCAAGCCTGAGGGTTTTCCCGCCGAAAACGAACCGGTTCTTGCTTCCGTGTCGCAAACGGTTCAACCAGGGCTGATAACGCCAGGGGCTAGTCAGGTGGAAATCCCAAGCTGGAAATGCTCTTTCTTCATAAGGGCTGAATCCTATGTTTTAACAAAGGATATGGTGAGCAGCCAGCTTTCCCTTTCTTGGGACATCCCGGACGGGGACGGAATCCAACACGGCAACCTCTATTCGCTCCTGTATCTGAGGGACAACCGTGCCGTCCCGTTGGCAACCTGGCATGCTGCCGGCCATGGTCCTGCATGGCGGATAAATGCCAGGAGCGAAATCCTTCTCGCCGACGAAATACCCTGGCGCGACGCGCGCCTTTTGCAGGGTGGCGACAAATTCACTTCCTGTTTGGATTCCACGCTCGAATCCGAATGGCATGATCTTCGCGAACTGCCAATCGCGGGATCTCTCAAACTATTCACCATGGAAGTGCCAGACGACGACATTAGGTCGCTTGCGGGAATGCCCGCAGTGCCTCAGGAGAAGGATCCGTTCGCCGAAGCCCCGAAGACGGAATCGATTTTATCACCCGATCTGCCTGTTGCTGTAATTCCGAAGGACCTTGAAGGCTATCTGGCAGGGCCGGTATATGATTTGCGGTCGTGCTTGTCGAAGACGGCAGTCGTTTTTGATCAAGGCGATTTCGCTGCTTATGATGCGACGACCAAAAGGATTTTCGTGTGGTGCAAGGGTGACTCGACGATCGATTTGATCGCGCAGGTTTTCACGTTGATGGATTGCCGCGGTCCTCAAGAGAATGTTTTGTGCGAGGTATGGATCGCCGCCGGCCCCGCGCCCGATCCGGGTATTGCTAGATTTTCAGTTCTTTCGAAGTCCGGAGTGAAAGCCTCGATCGAGCTGCTCGACGCAAAAGAAGACGTGTTTGCTTCATTCCTCGCCGAGCCGTCTTTTGGAACAGATCCCATGATGGAGTTGAGATCTGACTTTCTTTGCAATTTTCAACAGCCGGAGAAGTTTGATTGGCACAAGAAATCGGAGGTGAAATTGGAGAGTGGCGCCACCATCCTGGCGGATGGCGCCAAGCTGCGGGACGGGCGAACCTTGAAACAGGGGCTAAGGGCCACGGTCGTCAAGGAACCCGTGCGGGCTGTCAGGTAGGCTTGTTATGACCCTGGCTTGAGCTTCTTCTCGATGCGCTCGAGGTCGTAAGGCCAGAAGCTGGGAACCTCTTTTTTGCGCAGCAGTTCGGCGGCCGCCTCGTTGTTTCCCGCCTGTTCGAGAATCAGCGCCTTGTCGTGATAGAAATAGCCCCATTCGAGCGGTTTGTTCTCGGGCGTCATTTGCATTTGCTTCATGTGCGCCTCCAGCATCGCCATCACCTGCATCCCGGCGGCGGGTGTTTTGGTATTATGGGCGACGGCGCGGGCGTAGCGGCCTTGAATCGCCACCATGGCGAGGACGAAATCTCCGCTGGGGATCTCGCGCGCGGGGGCGAGGATCTTGTTTTGCTCGATGAAATGCCGCTCGATTTCCGGCCACATGGTCTTCTGGCGATCAATGATCGGCTGCCAATTTTCTGCCGCCACGTCGCGGTCGTTGAGTTCCCATAGGGCGCGGGCGCGGGCTGGGTAGCGCTCCAGCACATTGGCGGTCAGCGTGTAGAGGTCGTGCCACAGGAAGGAACGCCGGGCGGACAGAAGCGCGAAGATACCCAGCAGGATCACCGCAGGGATGCGCGGCGACATTGTTTCAAACAGGTATCGCCACACCGTTACCAACAGGATGGCCGCGCCGAGGCAGAACCACGGCATGCCCGGATAGATCCGGTATTCCGGCATGAACTCGGGGATCAGATAGAGAAACCGCAGCAGGATCGCCTCGATGAAAAGAAACAGGCAGACGCCAAACAGTCGGGTCGGTTTCCGCCAGATGAGAAAAACGCTGAAGGCCGCCAAGCCGAGAAAAGAAGCCATCGCAACCATCGCGCCCTTGTCCGGGATGTTCCAGAAATGAGCGCCCGGCGGGATCAGAGTCTCGGCGATGAGATGGTCGGAGCTGAGAGATACCGGGATCACGCTGCGCCACCCGAATTCCCAAAATACCCGCGAGAGGGTATACGCATGGCCGATGAAACGCGGCTCCTTCCAGAGGTGGAACGAACCGAGCCAGCCATTGAGCATGCCGGTGGCCCACGCTACCGCAACCACTGCGGCGAATATCACGACCCCGATGCCGACCTCGCGTTTCCCGATTTTCCGCAGGCCCGAGGCATGGCCCTGTGCCAAGGTGGCCCCTGCCACCACGGCGGTGTCGATCACCGCGTGAAACATTCCGGGGCCTTTCGAAAACGTCGCACCCACCGTCGCCAGCACGCAGAAAACCAGTTTCCACCACCGGTTCGAGCGCTGGACCACCGGAATTTGGCCATCTGTTCCCTGCACCGATCCCCAGCCACCCTCCTGCAGGTAGCGCAGCATGGCCCATGCGGCGAGCAGTGAAAAAAGTGTCACCCACGCGAGGTCCTGGGTCCGCGCGTAGTTCGGGATCTCGCTGGCCAGCGGATGCACGGCGAACAACAGCGCGCCGAAAAGCGCCACTCCTTCCGGCCATCTTCCTTTCAGGAAATCCCGGCCAAATCCGAACAACACACAGGCCACCGCCGTGTGCAGCAGCCAGTTGAACGCATGAAACGCCACCGGCGACATCCCAAAGAGCTTGTTTTGAATGATGTACCACAGCGTGGTCCACACGGTGTGGTTCCAGACTTGAAAATGGCCCGACAGGACAACGTCCTTGTCCACGATCTGCGGGAAATCATCCATGTAAAACTGCGACCCTAGGCACCACAGATGCGCCAGCGCCGCGGCAAGGATGATCAGCGCAAACGGCAGCCACGGTCTGGCCAATTTCGCTTCCGCCGTCGTCATGGGTTCTCCGTTCACCTCCGGACTCTACCAAGCGGGAGGCGCACCCCGGCAACTCTCTTTTCCAGAGCCCGGAAAATAACGGGAAGGGTCGTCACCTTATTTCGCGGCGGCGTTTTGGAAATCGCGGCGAATGTCGGAACCGTCCGAACCGCCTTGGTTGGTGAAATTCGCGCGCTGGATGAATAACAGATAGATCCGCTTCTTCACCGGATCGATCCACGCCTGCGTGCCGAAGAGCCCGCCATGTCCGAAAGACCCCGGCGACAGCGCGGCGCTCACGCCCTGCGGTTCGCGGACGACGCACCAGCCGAGGCCCCACGCGTTGCCGGGGGTGAAGCCGGTGACCAGATCGCCGCTCTGGACGCTGGTCATCTGCTTCACGGTTTCTTCTTTCAGATAACGTTTCCCGTCCCACTCGCCACCGCGCAGGATCATCCGCGCGAAGATCGAGTAGTCCGTGGCGGTCGAAAACAGGCCGCCGTTCGCCATCGGATAGCGGCCTTTTTCGGAAGGCGACTTGCCGTTAAGGAAAAATAAATCCGCTTTTTCGAGCTCCCCGGCGTCGGTCCGCTTGTAGGACGTGGCGAGCCGGGCAACGAGCTCCGCATTCGGATAGAAACTGGTGTCCTTCATTCCCAGCGGATCGAACAAACGATCCTGCACGAACTCGGGAAATGACTTGCCGGATACCACTTCCACGATGCGCGCCGCGGTATTGATCCCTGTCTGACAATACTGCCACTTGCTGCCTGGAGGAAATTGCACCGGCTTGGCGGCGACCACCGGCGTCAGTTCCTTGAGCGATGTCAGGTTCTTCGTTTCCTCCGGCGTTAGGTCGCTCAGGCCGCTGCTGTGGGTCAGGCATTGTTTGAGGGTGATCACCACCTCGTTGCCCGCCGCATCTTTCAGATAGCGGAACTCCGGCAAATACTTCGCCACCGAATCGTCCATCGAGAGTTTTCCCTCCTCCTGCATCATCATCACCGCCGTCGCCGTCACCGGCTTGGTCATCGAGGCGATCCAGAAAACGGCGTCCGTCGGCATCGGCGTCTTTTTGTCGATCTCGGAAAATCCGACCGCCGAGAGATGCAGAATTTTTTCGTCATCCGCCACCAGCGTTACGACCCCGGCGATTTCCTTCGCCTCCACGAAGGCTTTCATCTTCGCGTCCACCGCCTCCATTACCGGCGGCGCGGCGTGTAGGGTGCTCATCAAGACAGCGGCCAATCCTCCGAGCCGGGCAAGGTGTTTTGTCATGTTCCGAGGCAAAAGGATTTCCCCGGCCTCGACAATACTGAAACGGAGTTCATGCCATGAGCGTTTCCATGGGATTTTTCATTTCCTCCGCATTCCAAACGAGGGGCGGCGGTGGTCATGCCGGACGACCGTTACCCGAATATGGCCTGGAAAAACCCTGAATAAAAAGTGAATGGGAAAATCCTTCAAATTGCCGCGCCTGAGGCCGAGACCCAGCGAATCGAAATGGTGTCTCTCGGGATGGCGGCCGGAATATTCGATGGCTGCGGATAGCTCCGACCAAAACCGGTCTCCCAATTCACGCGAAATTCCATCGTAATACTCGAGAAGGTCGCGAACCTCCGCAGGCACCTTGGGGTTGTGAAAAATCTTCCTCACGCCGGCCGACGCCCCACTCGATCGAGAAATTCCTCGTGGGAAATGGATGCAACCGCACCGGAATCCATTTCTTCCTCCCGACGCAGAACCTCATCATCATCGGCCCCCGACGGAGGCGAGGGGAGTTCATGAATCAAGAATGCGAGCAAGCTCTCCTTCTCTTCAATCGAGAGTTCCGCAGCCTGCATCTGAACATCCATGAGCCTGACCATGCCGGATTTTAGCCATGTCGGCGGTCGTTGCAAGAGTCCGTTTTCCGATGAATGCAGACCTGTCATGAGAGATGAGGTAACCGGATTTCCCCGGCCGCAATAACTCCGAAACTGGTTCGGGGGCGGGGGAAAGTTGATAGATCCAACATCTCGGTTCGCCCACACACAGGATGAGGGAATGAGCGGTTTTGACGAACGGATTTCCGGGAGCGTCAGCAAGACGTTATACTTGAGAGGCTTCGGCGTTGGTGTGTGCCTTATGGTGCGGTGGTTCCCTTGGGTTCCCGATGCTTGGAAATTCGATGGGCGAGGAGCAACAAAATCCCGGCGATAATAATCTCCGCAGCGATCATGCGGGAAGCGGGTTCAAAAATTTCGGGAAAGTCACCCATTCCGGGAAGGCCGAAAGCAACGCCGAGCCAGAAGAGCAACGTGCCCGGAAGACCGCACACCAACAGGAGGATCCCCGTCGAATACATCAGGCTGTGCCACCAAGGCATCAATGTTTTGTTAGGCAGGCCCTTCATGAAATTGAAAAGGTATGGCAGGTTCTCATCCGCGAATGGTCCGGCATCCGGTAAAAATCCCGTCATTGGGTGCGGCTGGCCAGGTAGATTTCCTTAAGTTCATCCTTTGTCTGATTGAGACGTGTGCGGACCATTTCCTTTTTCCATTCCGGCTTCGAAATTTGCACACCCAAAAAGTGGGAGTATGCCTTGCCGTAAATCTCAAGGAGCGAACGATCGGCTTTTTCTTTGCCGAATTCTTCACGTTTATTCTGAGCCTGCCGGACCAGCAGGTAGCCCTGAAAATAGGTGTCTGAGGGATCGTCAATATCTGTCACCGGGGCAATTCTGTTCAGATATTGCGAAAAGGTGTCCGTGGTATCGCGGATCTTGGAACGAGTTCGAAACGGGCTGGCCTCTCCATCGGGACTTGATCTTAAACTCAATGGTTTGGAATTTTCAGATGGAGGCTTTTCGCGCTGTGGATCTGAGTAGGGTCTTCCAAGAAGATACCATAAAGCGAGGATGAGAACGCCCGACCCAAGTAGTAATAAAGTGGACGGTTTTTTCATGATCAGGCCATTTCTCGTGGAAAATTCATCCGTTGCCTTTGTTATTGGCGCAACTGTTACGGTTTGGCGAGGCGGTTTTTATTCCGAACCGGGTGGGTTCAAAATTCAGCACTTCGCCGATTTGCGTTTCCTGCCGATGGTGCCGCGTTGTTGGACTTTCCGGATATAGTCCGCGGAGAAAGGGACCTGACAGGAGGTCTTGCCCATGTCCACAGTCACCGGGCCGATTTGCTCGCCGCACTTCAGAGAGGTGTCGGTCAAGGCACCCACATAACAGCCGGTGGCGATGACGAATCCGTTCATCTGATAGCGGACTTTGTCCGGTGACTGATGGATCGTCCGCCGCACGCGTTCGAGCAGTGCTTTCAATTCCGTGGCATCGAGTTCCGTGTCATCCTTGATGGAAACCAGGCTGGCCAGCGTCGCCCAACCGGCCGCCGCCACGAGTTCCGCCGGCGAGTCGATCCACTCCAGTGCGATCGCCCGGCCGTGCGGGCTGCCGGCGGCGACCCATGGCACGGTCGAGCCGACGAGCGCGCCGCAATCCGCTTTCGTCACCCAGTGCTGCAAATCCTCGAGGGTCATGCGCGCGTCGTCGGCGATCAACCCGGCCAGATACATCGCGTCGTAAACGCCGGTGTCATAGAGTTCCAGCGCCAGCCGGTAATCGATCCGGATGCGCTTCCGGATCTTCTGCAACTCCTCGATCTTCACGCCGAAGCACGGCTCCTTCACCCCGTGGTTCAACAGCACCTTCCTGTAGCTGTCCCGGCCCAGCGGCCGAATCTCTTCAAGGATCTGTTTCGCGGTCATGGGATGTTCCGATTTCAATAGCGCCGCGAATGCGTTCGTAAAATGAAAATGATCCCTCCTGCCGCGGAGGGTTCGACCTTGGAGGATGTCTGAAAATTTCCGAAGCCCTGAGAAGGGGCGGCTGCGGTAAATTCAGAAGATTTACCGCAAAGGCGCAGAGGTCGCGAAGGAACGCAAAGATAATTGAAGTGCCCCTTGAATTTTCCTATCAATAAACAACTTAAGCTTGGAAACCGAAATGGATTTTAACAGGAAGGAGCGGAGGTAGCTGAGAATCGGGGAAATAGATTGGACCGAAATGAAGATCACGACTCATCCGCCTGACATATTTATTCTCCGCTTCCTCCTGTTCCAACCATCTTCCATTCCAGGTTAAAAACTTCGCGTCCCTCTGCGACCTTTGCGCCTGCGCGAGCCATCCATCATCATCTTTATTTCCAGCATTCGCCATCACTCCAGCAGATGCAGCAGGAGCTTCGGATCGGTCGCCGCGCGGAGGGCGGTTTCCCGGTCGATGAGCCGATCCCGGACCAGGGTGGCCAGGGAGCGTTCGAGAGTGATCATCCCGTCTTCGCCGCCGGTCAGCATGGCGTTGCGCATGAAATGGTCCTGGCCTTCCCGGATTCCGTTAGCGACCGCCGGAGTCACTAGCAGCTTTTCCACGGCGGGAACCAGCCCTCCGCTGCGGGACGGCACGAGGCGTTGCGACAACACGGCCCGCAGCGACAATGCCAACTGGCTGCGGATGTGGCCCTGCTGGTGGCCGGGAAACACATCGACGATGCGGTTGATCGCCGTCGAGGCGCTGGCGGAGTGGAGCGTGGAAAGAACCAGGTGTCCGGTTTCCGCGGCGGTTAGGGCGGCGGAGATCGTGTCGTGGTCGCGCATCTCCCCTAGCAGAATGACGTCCGGGCTTTCGCGCAGGGCCGCGCGCAGGCCGGTCGCGAAGCTCTCCACATTGCTGCCGACCTCGCGCTGATGAATCATGCACTGGATCTCGCGGTGCTCGTATTCGATGGGATCCTCGAGGGTGATGATGTGCCGGGGACGGGTGCGGTTGAGGAAATCCACCAGCGCCGCCAAGGTGGTCGATTTCCCCGAACCGGCGACTCCGGTCACCAGCACCAGCCCGTTAGGAAATGTGGCGAGCTGATGGAGATCCTCGGAAAGGGAAAGCTCCGAGAGCTGCGGCGCGCGGCGGCGGATCGGTCGCAGCGCGGCGGCCACGCCATCCAGATGCCGGAAGACATTGATGCGAATGCGGCGGGGCCCGTCCGGCATTTCCCAGCGGACGGCGAAATCGACACTGCCGCATTGCTCAAGTGCGCCGCGGGCATCGTCGTCGGGCACCAGCGCCAGAATCTGCTGGCGGTTCGGCGCACCCGCATCGAGCGCAACGATAACGCCATTCCGGCGGATGCGTGGCGGCTTGCCGGATGATAGAAAAAGATCCGAGGCATTCTCCAAAAGCGCCTGATCGAGCAGGGCCACCAGCTCCGGATCCGGTCGGCCCGGGGACGGTTCCCTTCCGGCGACCTCCATGGCGGCTGGCTTGGAGGGAGTTTTCATGAAGCCGGCGACGGCCCGCGTCAGTGGATCCTCCGCGGTATGTCCTTCCCGAGGCACTGCTCCCAGCGTGTGAATTTCGATCCGCCACTCCGGCGGGCCCGGTTGGACGCGGTAGCCGAATTCCACACTGTTCGCTGACAGGAATTTCCCCTCATACCGCTCCTCCTCGCCGATCATCTCGCTCGAAATCCGCCGCAGCATGTCCTCCCGCAGCGCGGGCATCGAGAGTTCGATCGTCTCTCCATCCATCAGCAGGAAAGGCGTGCGATCTGAAACCAGCACCAGCCTCTCGGCCTGCCGTTCCACCATCAGTTTCAGGAATGTGTCGATGATTGCCATGAGATCTCTTGCGGAAGGATCACCCCGCCCCCGCGATAAAAGCCGCCAGCGCCCGGTTTCGTTGGAAGGAATCGCGCATCGGGCAAAATCCATGAACCCCTGACTCCGCGCCCCTGCGCGAGACATCGATTCGGATAGAATTGAAAACAGCTTCCGACCATTTTCAAATCATCTCAAAATAATGCCGGTTGGGTTTATTGAGATTTCTAACGATCGTGGCGCTGGATGGAACCTGGATGGAACCTGGATCAACTTGGGAAGAAATCTGCCAATCGGTCCCGGCAAACGGCCTAACGGCCACCCCTCCATCGCGGCGGGAACTGGTTGCAAACCCGCGGCAGCGGTTCCAGCTTGCGCGTCAAAGGATGAGTTTTTTGGCATGGATCGCGTTGGCAGGAGGGCTGCTGTTGGTGATGGCGCTGTCGTCGGTGTATTTCCGGCGACTGCCGGTGACGTCGTCGCTGATCTATCTGGGACTGGGCATGACCGTCGGGCCGCTGGGACTGGATCTCATCGCCGTGGATTTCATCCGGGAAAGGGTCAACTTCGAGCACCTCACCGAGATCGCGGTGATCATTTCTCTCTTCGTGTGCGGGCTGAAGCTCCGGCTGCCGCTGTCGCATCCGGCATGGGTGGCGGCCTTTCTGTTGGCCGGGCCGGTGATGTTGGCGACGATCGCCGGAGTCGCGGTGTTCAGCCATTTTGTCCTCGGGCTCGCATGGCCGGTGGCCTTCCTGCTAGGTGGAATCCTGGCTCCGACCGACCCGGTGCTGGCCGGGATGGTCACCGTCAATGACGCCCGCGACCAGGACCGGATGCGCTACGGTCTGTCCGGCGAGGCAGGATTCAATGACGGGGCCGCCTTTCCTTTCGTGATCTTCGCGCTGATGTGGATGGAGCACGGCTCCGTCGGCGAGTGGGCGGGTGGATGGGCGCTGCACCGCCTGTTGTGGGCGACCCCGGCGGGATTGCTGGCGGGATACTTCTTGGGAAAATGGGTGGGGCTCTTCGCCATCCGGCTTCGCAGTCGGTATCCGGACACCGGCGCGCCCAATGACTTTCTCGCACTCGCCCTCATCGCCTTGGCCTACGCCAGCGCCGAAGCCATCGGGGCTTGGGGATTCCTCGCGGTATTCGCCGCCGGACAGGGATTCCGCCGGACCGAGGTGGAAATCACCGAGATCCACCCCGCCCCCGAATACCTGGCGAATCAGCCGACGGGCGAAAAGGCTCCAGCGCCCCATCCGCCCGCCGAGGAATTTGCCAACCGGACGGCCCAGCCCGAAGAATTGAAACACCCGACCAAAGCCGCCGGTCACATGGTCGCGGAAATCATCACCTTCGGCGACACGGCGGAACGCCTGCTGGAAATGATGATGGTGGTGTTGCTGGGCATCTGCCTGTCCACCTACTGGGACTGGCGCGCGATCCCGCTGGCGCTCGCGTTGTTCATCGTCATCCGCCCGCTGTTCACGCTATTGTTTCTCGCGAAAACGCGGACGCGTCCGTCGCAACGATGGCTGATGGGCTGGTTCGGGATCCGTGGCATCGGCAGCCTCTACTACCTTGGCTATGCCCTCAATCACGGGCTCGACGAAAACACCGGGAGACTCGTGTCACTCACCTTGTCGGTGGTCGCGCTCAGCGTGACGGTGCATGGCATCACCAGCCCGCTGCTGCACTTTTACGAAAAGGCGGCAACGCGGATCAAAGCTCGCAAAGCGTTACAGCGGCGCATCGCTCCGTAAGAGGCCCGGCCACCCACCGCCACCAACACCCAAGAGTTCACGCTACAGGGAAAAAACCGAGTCACCCGCATCGGCGCGGACAACCGCGCCGAGCCTCGGAAAATTAACTTCACTTGCGGTGGCCTCGACAACGGGCATACTAAAAGGTCAATGACCCTAAAATATCTCTCCCGCACCGCCTGTGCGGCGTCCCTGGCGCTCTTCATCTCCGCGCCCTTCAGTTCGGCAACCATCCTGCTTTCCGCGGAAAATTTCGCTCTACTCGGCGGCACGGCGATCACCGGCAGCGGCGTGGCCGGGACGATCATCCGCAATGGTGACGTCGGCCTTTCGCCGGGAGCCACCTCCGGCATCACCGGGTTTCCGCCTGCGGTGATTGAAAACGGTGCCATCATCGCAACCGGCCCGGTGACGGGACAGGCGCGGCTCGATCTCATCAAAGCCCAGGTTGGCCTCGCCGGCATGCCTTCTGATAAAACCCTCAGCAACATCGATCTCGGCGGCAAAACCCTGCGCCCCGGCGTTTACACCTTCGGCGGTGCCGCCAAGCTCACCGGCGACCTGGTTCTCGATGCCCGTGGCCGAAATGGGGCCTTCTGGGTTTTCCAGATCGGCACCGCACTGACCACCACCGTGAATTCCACGGTCACCCTGATCAATCCCGGCTCTAACGGCGGGCGCGATTGCGGAATCTTCTGGAACGCCGGAAGCGGCATCACCATCGGAGCGAACAACCACATCGCCGGCAACTACCTTGCCGGAACCAGCATCACCTTCGGCGCCAAGAGCAGCGGTGGCGGTCACGCCCTGGCCCGCGCCGGCATTTCCTTGGACAACAACCAGATCGACGCCATCGGCGGACCCGGCGTCACCGGCTGGAGTCGCGGCTTGAAGTATGACGCCTCCGGTGCCGTGGTTCCCAATCCCGCCCTCTCGTTCGGTTATTCCGGAGAGCGCATCCGCACGATTCACACCGGCTCGATCTCCATCCGCGGCGATGCGACCGTGACCGCCGCCGACATCCAATGGCGCGTCAACGGAGGCCTCTGGCAAACCGCCGAAGTCGGGTATGGCGGCAAATGGCAGTTTGGCGTCAGCGCCGATAGCCTCGCCTACGGCTCAAACAAAATCGACGTCCGTGCCCGCGATTCCCACGGCGGCAAAACCGCGATCAAGCAACTCATCATCCGCCGCCCTCGCTAACAGTTCCGCGGACTTGGAATGGGGAGAAACGACACCCCTGTCGTTTCCCTCTCCGGTAGGTGATGATGAAAGACCTGCCCGGCTGTCATCGCCCCTCATTGGCTGTCTGAGAAATGATGAATTCTGTTATCGCGCAGAGACGCAAAGGCGCAGAGGTTTTTTAGGTTAGAGCAAGGCTGCGCATTACCGCAAAACCCATCAACCCTCTGCGTCCCTGCGGCTCTGCGCGAGAAACCTCTTTCAGATGGAACGGGAAATAGCTTCCGACCATTTTCGGAACGCCTCTAAGCGGCCGACTGAGAAATAATGAATCCTGTTATCGCGCGGGGACGCAGAGATTCTCCAAGTTAGAGCAAAGCTGCCAATCACCTCAAAATCCATCAACCCATAACTCTGCGCCCCTGCGGCTCCGCGCGAGACATCTCTCCCAGATGGAATTTGATCCATCCACCCCCGGCATTCCGGAAAACCTGATCCTGGCCGGCGGCAGCGGCACTCTCATTGTCGATTGGAATTCCGCCCGCCGCGCTACCGGCTACCGGCTGAACCTCCAGGTCACCGGCGATCCCCCGCCCCGCTGCTACGGCCTCTTCTCGGAGGAGCGCCTTCATCGCCCGCCTGATGACAGTTCCGCGAAAAGGCGTAAAATCATTCGCTATTCCATCGATGCGGCGGCAGGTAATCGGATGTCAGTTAAAAACAAGAAGCAGTTCGGCATTTGGATGGACAACCATCATGCCACCATCATCGGTCATGCCGACGCCACCGACGGCGAGTTCAAGGTCGTAGGCCACGCCAAAAACCCGGGTGCCGACGGCAATTCCAACGAGAACGCCGCCCAGAACCAGCAGAAGACCCTGCAGGCCCATTTTTTCAAGGAAATCACCAGCCACATGCAGAACGCCGATGAGGTGCATGTGACTGGAACCGGCACCATCCAGGAGCAGTTCATTCATTACCTGGCCGAGACTCCCCAGTTCAAGAACACCGTCGCCAAAGAATGCACCTCGAACAAAATGAGCGACGAAAGGCTGGTGGAGTTCATCACCGGCAAATTCAATTAGACCCTTTGACAGAAATCATTGCCGTTTTTCCTCAGGGTCAGAGAAGCTCCGTGGGAAGGATTTCATACGGCAAGCGAAACGCGGAGCCGCAGAGACCGGGGAGAGGGTCGCAGAGACTGAAAGTGCCGGGATTTGGCTCCGCGCTTCTCTCAGCGACCTCCGCGCCTCCGCGTTTCGTTTCGGAAAAGAATTTTGTGCAACCGGTCTAGATGGGAGAATCCGACCAAAAGGCTGCCCGCGGATCATCGTCGGCAGCTTTTGGTTTCATCCGTGTGTTCGCGGAGCCGCGGCAAGACACCTCCGGGGCTATCGTCTCTGCGGTATGCGCGCCGCACCCGCACTCCGGCAAAATCAAACAGGCACGAGCATCCCGTGATAGACCAGATCCCTCACGAGTTCCGTGATCCGTTCGGGTAGATCCGGGATCGCCGCCAGCTCCGGGCGCGTGCGGATCTCATCAACCATGGCCGCCGGAGTTTTCCCCTCGCGGACGAGGGCTAGCAGACGGAGGAGGTTTTCATCGATCTGGCCGTCGTAAGAAAGCCGGGCCGGGCTCGTGAGTCGGATGGTTTCGCGGTTCCAGCCACCCGCGCCCAAGGTCATGCAGGCTTCCGCGCGGACGCCATCCGGGACGCCGAAGCGGCTGTCTAGCAGAACGGGATTCGAGGCAAGCCAGGTTTGGTTGTGAATGACCCGCAGGACTTCGATCCCGGCGGTCGTGTCGAGCGTTTCGGCGGCGCGGCTTTCGGTGCGCGTCCATTCGCCGCAGGCGTCGCACTTCTGGAGGATCATGAAGCCGCCGCTGATGCGCTGGATCCCCGCGGCCTGATAGTGGGCGAGCCAGCGCTGCATTTCATCCGTGGCCGCCTGTTCGCTCGGGAAACGCGGGTCGTTGGAAATCCACCGCCACGCATAGTCGGCGGGCGAGGAGCAGTCGGACTGAAACAACCACCGGCGCATGCCTTCCGGCTCCACCCATGAGAGCGGTGCCTCGCTCCAATCGTCATCGGCCGCGTGGGTCCAGTTGATCAACACCACGGCAATGCCACCGGGCGCGAGATGCGCGGGCACTTCCCGCAGCAACCGCGCGCAGATCGAATCGCCCACCGCCGATTCCTTGTAAATCATCGTTCCTCCCGGAGACTGGACAAACGGCGGATTCGCAACGATGAGATCGAACGTCTCTCCCGCCACGGTGGCGAAACCGTCCCCCAGACGAAAATCGATGCCCTCGATGCCTGCCAGCCGCGCGGAGAAGCGGCCGAGCTCGATTGCCCTAACATTCAGATCCGTGGCCACCACCGACAGTCCGGATTTCGCCAGCTTGCCCGACAGCCAGCCGATCCCGCAGGCCAATTCCAAAGCGCGCCCTTTGGCGGGCGGCGTCAGGGAAGCGAGCGTGATGCTGGATAGGCCCACCCCCATCACGAAGTCTTCGCCGCCTTCTCCCTGGCGTCTCAGGAAATCACAGGCCACCCAGCCATCGGCCATCGGGATGATCTGATAGTTCGAGCGGATCGATCCGCCGCCGGCTTGCAGGAAACCGATCTCCAACAGCCCGTGAATGGAATCGCCCAGCGTGAGCAGCGCGCGATCACCGTCGATCGGTTCGCCCAGCGTGAAGAGGCGGATGAGCGTATTCACCGGGGACCCTTCCGGCGCGTGGCCGAGCAGGGCGGCGCTGCGGACCGTGGAGCGCATCCAGTGCTCGGGCAGCCCGAGTGCTTCGAGCGCCTCGCGGTGGTAGCCACCTCTGAGGAGATGTTTCCGAAGCGGTGCGGGATTCCATGCTTCGAGATTCTGGAAAACTCCGCCGGAACTCATTCTGTTATTGAGGGCGCACCCGATAGAATCCCACGTTCCCCGCATTGGCGATGGCTGCGGTGCTCGTCGTCGCGGTCGCCGTGACGGTGCGGAGGGTGGCGAAAGGGGTAGCTAGATCAGGGCTCCACTCGATGACGTAAACCTTGCCCACCACGCTGTTCCAACTGAGCTGATAGTTCCCCGGCGACCCGCTGACGGGAGCGAGCGCGGCTCTGAAAAACGAGGTGCCGGACTTCGGATCCGTGCCGAGCTGGTATTCCTGGAGATTGGTGAGTCCGTCACCATCCGGATCGCCGGCGGCGTTGTTGGCGCCGATGGGGAAACCGTAGGTCGTCTCCCATGCATCCGGTAGCCCGTCCGAATCGGTATCCGGATTCGTCCCTGTGCCGCTCGAGCCAGTCGCGAACCGGAAGTCGTAATTGCTGATCACCGAGGTAAAGCGGTCGTAGTAGTAAGTGTAAACAATCCGGCCGAAAACGAGGTCGAACGATTCCGACGGGACATCGCCTCCGGAGGAGATCGCGATCGATGAAACGAAAACATCCTCAAGCTCGATCCGCGCCGGTGCCGGGTGAGTGGTGTCCTGCGAGGTGAAATTCAGGTCCAAGGTCGCCTTCAGATAGTGTGTCCCTTTGGCACAGGCGGAGGTGAGTGGTGGCGACGCGCGATCCAGCCGTTTGGTGAAACCCAGCTTTCCCGGCTGCGCGGCATGCAGTTGTCCGCCGATTTGGAAGCCTTCGATTTCGATCCAATCGACATGACTCGTTTGCAGGGATTCCCCCTTGATCTGGCCGTTGAAATCCAGCCAGCCCGCGGCCTGGCCATGGGCTGATACCGCGATCATCCAAATCACCGCCGAATGCCGCCACGAAGTTCCTGACAGCTTCATGAAGTGATGCCTCATTTGGTGCTGTTGTTCGCGAAGTTCCAAGTGGCCGTGGTCGTTGGAGAGGTGGGTACCGAGCCTTTCGAATCGACCATGTAGTAGTCAGTCGTGATTTTCTCGTAGCTCAGGGAAACCGCTTCGGTCGGCCGCTCGCCCCCCGCGGACGTGGTAAGACTGCTGACGATCACGTTGGTCAGAGTGATCTTGTAGTAGGTGAGGGAGGCTCCATCAGAGTTGGAGGTCGTCAGTTCCAGGGTGACGGTCGGGTAGCGGGTTCCTACGGCGCAGCCGAGAAAAAGCTGTGGCGAGGCCCTGTCGAGAAGCTTCGTCACCACCAGGTCCGACCGGGTGGATTTGCCCGGGGTGATTCCTCCCCCGCTGGAGCTCAGAGTGACCGGGTTGGCGATGCCGGCCTGCATGGACATGATCTCGATCCACCCGGAATGTTTGACGTCGAGCGATTCGCCGGTGATGACGGGTCCGCTGGTGACGTCCACCTTGAGGAACAGGCCTCCGGCATTCGCCTGTTGGGCCACCAAGGCCACCACGGGAGGCACCAGGGCGAGGGTTCGGGAAAGGGTTGAGGGGCGCGGGGTGGTGAACATTCCCTGAAACTGCGTCAGACAGCCTAACAATTGCAATGGCGTTCGCGACAATTCAACTAGCAGAAATGCGCATTTTGCAAGATTCCGCGGTTCAGGACCAGCGCGGCGGGCCGAAACGTGCAATCCGCAATCCATCAACGCCCTACAGCCGCTGCTAGAATAAATCCGGAGGCCGTCACCGGCGGATTTCCCCCCACAAAACCGGTGGGTATTTCCATCCACCGCCGATCCTTTTTTCTATCAAACTGGGAAATCTTCCATCAGGTTGGATCGCTGGCAAAAAGCAATCGCCGGAACGCAAGGCTTCGAGGAGCGGCGGACCCCGCTCCGCTGAAACAAAAACGGCGGGGGACTTTGGTCCTCCGCTGTCGCACTTCCAACAGATCGCCCTCCGCCTGCGGGGAAATTCTCTTCACCGCGCTGACCAAATCTCAAGTTGGACGTATGAATGGGAGGAGTCCGTCGTCTATCTTCAGAACGGTTCTCTAAATCGGCCGAGTTTGCGTAACGGTGTGCTCACCCAAGCGGGCTTAGGCGTTCAATAAGGCTGCATCGACCCATCGGCCCGGCGCTTGTCCTAAAAGGGGTCAGGTGTTAGGCCTGACCCCTTTTACAAAGCATTTAAGAATTCCACACTTTGCGTTCTGTTTGCGACCTCCGCGCCTGAGGCGCTCTACGCTCCCGTGGAAACGAGTGACGTCCGGTATCGGGGAAGGGCCGTTCACGGCTTCGGAGGAGAGGGAGTCGCCGAAGAACAGGGGGGAGGAGAACGGAATCCGGATGATGACAATGCCGACAGGCTGTGTTGGGTTCCGTTAGCTAACCCTTTCGACGTTGCGCGGCGTTTTCCCATTACGATCTGCCGATGTTCGGGTTGTTGGGAGCTCCTCATCTTTATGGCCGGTTTTGGGACCACTTGTCCGATATTTGACCCTCAATATTCTTGGGATATCAGACATTACTGACATTCTCCGGAGAGAAAATTTTCAAGGAGGAGTGACCCTGAGAATTTCCCCACCCTACCAGACAATGAAAACGCAAAATACCGCGCCTGTCCTTGCCGGTTTGTTTGTGACCGCGCTTCTGACCTCCCTTGCCTCCTCCGAAATGCAGGCACTGAAACAAGCCGTCGCCGCCCTCCGTCCGCAGGACGAAGGAACCGTCACCGTACCGACCGCCAGATAAACACCACTGCGGACCACTTCTGTTATTTTACCCTGACATCACCCATGAAAAAGAACAACACCCCAACCATCGGAGCTGCCAGCCTTCTGGCGGCCGCTTTCCTCACCACCGTCGTCTCCGCCCAGAACGTCGGCATCGGCACCACCACCCCGAAGTCCAAGCTCAGCGTCAACGGCAGCACCGCCAGCGGCGGCATGGCCATCGGCGACGCCACCTACACCAGCACCACGGGCACCATCGCACCGCTCAACGGCGCAATGATCCAAGGCAACGTGGGGATCGGCACCACCGCCCCCACCGCCAAGTTGGACGTGGAAGATGGGAACATTGAATTGACCCAGTCGTTCGCGGTGCGCTGGGGTCCGGATGATACCGGCGACCGAATCTACAGCCAACTGGACGTGGGCGATCCGGGGTTCAACAGCCTGTTCATGGAGTCGCGGCAGGGCATCTTTTTCGTCGCCGATACCAACAACACCAACCCGACTGGCAACTACGGTTTCGTCTGGTCCGCCAATTCCAGTTGGAAGACCGGCGTTCCTCAGGAACTCATGCGCTTGAACAGGGATGGCAGCCTCGGCATCGGAGACGCCGATCCCACTGAAGCGCGGCTCGTTGTCCGGGGCAGCCTCGCCGGAACTGCCGGTGCCGGTCGAGGGTTCACTTCGGCTTCCGGACTAGATCTTGGGGCTGCCGCTGCTGGCCCCGTTAACTACAGCATCTACACCTCGAACGCCATCGCCGCAGGAGGCAACGTTCTATCCGGGGGAACGGTCATCGCTGCAAGCAGCCTCACTCCATCGGACAATCGGCTGAAGAACATCATCGGAGAATCCAATGCGGCGGCGGATCTTCAGACGCTGAACAAGATCAAGGTCACCGACTACACGATGAAGGATACGTCCGTGCTGGGAAGCGGTCAGATCAAAAAGGTCATCGCGCAGCAGGTGGAGGAAGTCTATCCGCAGGCAATCAGTAAAACGGATGGCTATTTGCCGGATATTTACGCGTCGGGAACAAGCCTGGCCAAAGGGAATGGCCTTTTTAAAATCGAAACAGGCAAGGCCCTGGACTTGAAAGCGGGAGACAAAGTGAAGGTCTTCACGGCAAATGGGGAGCCGGTGTTCGGCATGGTGAAAACAACGGATGGGACGAGTTTCACCGCGAATCTGGAACTCGTCCAAGACGGCGAGAAAGTCTTCGTCTATGGCCGCAAGGTCAATGACCTGCGCACCGTGGATTATGAGGCGATCGCCATGCTCAACGTCAGCGCCACTCAGGAGCTGGCGAAAAAGGTGGCCTCGCTGGAGGCCGAGAACGCGAAACTGCGGGGCGAAGTGGCCCGTGTCGCAAGCTTCGCTGCCAGACTGGACGCGCTCGAAAGCAACCAGTCCGTCAGCCTCGTCCCATCCGGCGAAAGCACCGGCATCGCGCGGGCGGAGTGATCTCGCCGAAAGATACCTTCCGCTTTCCCGGAGCCATCTGCGGTTCTCTAACCACCCTCATCAATTCACCCTGATTCCATGAAAACAAATTTACCCACCCGAAATGTCCTATGTTCCGCGCTGCTGCTATCGTTTGGCGGCGCGGGATCCGTGCAGGCCGCCACGGTCACTCTCGTTAGTTCCAATACGGAAGTAGTGACCGGAGGGGATGTTGACTACACGGTCGAGATTCTTGCCAACCAAACGCTCTATGTCGGCATTCCCTATAATAGTGCCGGTGCCTGGCCCACCAGCGAAGCGACCGACTATTTCGAAGTCGCCACTTTTCTGCTGGGCATCGGAGGCTCCTCGACGGTTTCCTTGAATTTCTACTCGGCCACAGACACGGGGGAGGCGCTGTCTACGATCGCGCCCTTGACCGGATTCACGGCAGGTTCGGCCACCGTTGGCGCGGCGGGGCCGGGATCAGCTGCGGCTCAGGGAGGCACCTCGCAGGTCAATGCGCAGGTGGGCTACGCGGATCTAATCGGCAATCCGTTTTCGTCGATTGGCAATGGCATCGTCTGGCTGGGCATCACCAATACAGGATCGAATACGGTGTCCTACTATGCGGGGGTTCCGGGCTTCGGATTCCCCTCCATCGAGTATGCCTTCGGCGATCCTTTCGATACCGCGGCAACTCAGCTTGTCGCGAATTCCTACACTTACAATTCCAACGGCACTCTCCCGGATGGTGGGAAATTCGAAAACGTGCATCCCTATCTCGTGATCACCGCGCAGACGATTCCCGAGCCGGGCACTGCCGCTCTGGGGATATTGGGAGGAGTCTTTCTCCTGCGTCGCCGGCGCATCGGCTGATGGGCTACCGGGGCAGGACGCTTCGATGCGGGTCTGCCCCGGGCTTTTCTCTTGATCCCATTTTCTCGTATGTGGAGTTCTGGAAAACGCCGGATTTTCGTAACGGGAGGAGTTTTGTTCCTGTTGCTCGTCGTCGGCTGGTTCAAGCAGCGAACCAACACCGCGAGTCCAGCCCCGGTTCGAAGCGGAATGACTTCATCCTCGCCCGCTGCCACCCAACGGGAGAGAGGGAGGGAAAAAACTTACTCTGTCCGCGAGGTGGCAGACGCTTGGTTCGCTGCCGCATTGGCATCACAAGCTGGCGGGGAATCCTCCGTGATCACGATCACATCGCAGGATTCGCCATCCCGTCGTGCCGCTTTCCGGGATCTGTTGGAGCGGCTGGATCGAAGTAATGCCGCAAGTTTGCACGATCTCGTAAGCGATGCTGCTTCGCGGGGCGACGCGGGGGCTTTCAACGAAGCGGAATGGAAAGCGTTCCTTGAGAAGTGGGGACGACTCGATGGTTTGGCGGCGCTGGCTCATTTCGAAGGCAGGGCGCAATTGGCGTGGCGTGCGCCGGGGCTTCTTCGCGGCATTGCGGCATCGGGTCCGGGGGAGGCCTCGGCGTGGCTGCAGGCACATGCGCCGTTGGAACAGGACTTGCCCTGGCGCGCCACCGCCCAGCGGGAGCTGATTCTGGGATGGCTTCAAAGAGATTTTGAAGGACCGGCGCAGTGGTTCCGCGATCATCCGGACGATCCCGCATTTGATGAGATACTCGCCGCCTTTGCCTCCGAGGCCGCGGTGAAAGATGTGGAGACCGCCTTTGAATGGGCGAAGGCGGTGGAGGGTCCGTGGCGGGCATTTGCAATCGAGAAGGTGGCTCGGGAATGGCTCGCCCGGGATCCTCAGCGGGCTTCGACGGAACTTGCGAAAGCGGGCTACACCCAGGAGATGATCGGGCTCCTTGGCACGCCCGAGGAAGGTCATGACATCACCCGCCCCTCGAAAACCTCCCAAGGACAAAGAGCGAAGGCTGCGGGTCTGCAGGTGGAGCCCGGCGGTGTCTCTATCAGCGAGTGAGGAAATCCGGTAGAAGAACAAAGGCCGGTCCCCGGGTCATGCAAGTTAGAGCAAGGCTGCGAAAATCCACCAACCCTCTGCGGCTCCGCGTCTCCGCGCGAGACCTCTCTGGCAGATTGGATTTCCAACGACTTCCGGAGATTCCCAGTCAAAACCTATCAAAATAATGCCGATTTGGTTTATTGACGTTTCTAACGATGATGCCGTTGGATGGAGGTTATCTCTAACTCGTCATCATTCCGCCGCCGATCAGGTGCGCGTTTCTCCCCTCCCTCCCCCCGCCGGGCGCGGGTGATTTGCGATGCAAGGGTGCCTCCAACGGCCGCCGCGCGCGGGGGGTGGAGTGCTGGCCTCCTTCCAACGGCCGCCGTGAGCAGGGGGCGAGCAGCTTACCCCCTCCGCACGGCGGTCGCGCACGGGCTATCAGGTGCTGACCCCCTCCGCGCGGCGGGCTCACAGGGTCACCCCGATACCTTACCCCCTGCGCGGGGCGGACGTTGGAAGCCCATCAGGCCCTTACCCCCTGCTGACGGCTGGATTTCGCAGCCCATCAGCACCTGCACCCGCGCGCGCGGCGGGATTTTACGGCCCATTGGCCACGACAACCTGTTGGTTTCCAGCGGGATCGCCATTTTCCCCGGGATTGCCGCAGGAAGCGGCGGTTCCGGTTTCACACCACCCCGGCCGGTCGGGAAAGCCGCCGGGATTCCATAACAAAAAAACAGAACCGCCACTATGGCCAGTAACCAAATACCACAAAACTACAACCCCGTGATCACCCTAGCCGAGGACGCCGCCGATGGCGCGGACAAGCATGGAGTGGCCATCGGCCTGAAACAGAACACCGCCGCCGTCATCCGTGCCGAACTGGCCGCGCTGACCTCCGGCGAGGAGACCGCCGCGCTGAAACGCACCGCCAAGGCCACCGCCTCCGCGGCGAACAAATCCGCGGACTCGAATGCCAAGGCGTTCATCGCCCGCTTCATCCAGCTCGAGAAACCGCGCATCGGCAGCCAATGGGGGCCGCTGTGGCAGGAAGCCGGATTCACCGGAGGCTCCATCAGCAATCCCGCCAGCCAGGAGGACCGCTTCGTGCTCATCGGGGAAATGGCGAAATTCCTCGGCAACCATCCCGAGTGCGTCGTCACCGATCCACTCCGGCCGGATCTGGATCTGACGGAGGCCGTGGCCACCGCGCTCTATCAAGCCAGCCTCGCCGCCCGCACCGGAGTGAACAACGCGACCAACCAGAGCAGCGCTGCCGCCAACGCCCGCGAAGTGGCGCTCGATGCCATGCGCCGCCGCCTCGGTGGTCTGCGCGACGAGCTGATGCAGATCCCGGTCCCCGGTGACAGCCCGCTGTGGTATGCCTTCGGCTTCAACCGCCCCGACGATCCATCCACCCCCGGCATTCCGGAAAACCTGACCTTGGCCGGCGGGGCCGCCGGCAGCGGCACCCTCATCGCCGATTGGAATGCCGCCCGCCGCGCCACCGGCTACCGGGTGAAAGTCCAAGTCCCCGGCGAGCCCGAGCCCCGCAGCTTCGGCCTCTTCGCGGATGACCAGACCACCCTCACCGGCCTGCCCCTCGGCGTCCTGCTCACCGTCACCATCACCGCCCACAACGAATCCGGCGACGGCCCGGCCAGCACCCCCGCCACCATTACCCTGAGTTGATCGAAAAAATCCCCGCAGGCGCGCCTTCATCCGCACGCCTGCGGGGAAATTGTTTTCACTCGAGTCGGAGTGCCGCCGGTTGGAGGGATGATCTGAGTTTGTGAGGACCACATTCAATGCTCGTTATTCGGGACTCGAACCCTTCGAGACCCCTTTGACTGACCCCTTCGACGCCAAGAGGAACTGAATGATGGACAAGTTTTCCTGCTCTGATATTAAAAATATTTCAAATTATATCACAAATCATATGACTAAAATAGTAACTGTTCAATATCCTGAGCTTCGCTCAATCCTCGATAATTACGAAGGAGGGTTGCTTCCATATCAATCGACGGACGGATCCGCTCCGTTTCTTATAATTAAAGCGCCCAAGGAATTCTTGCTGACAGCAAAAATTCGTGGGCACTTTAAAATATATCTAGTTCCTGATGTTTATTTAACAGATCATACCTGTGGCTTGGTGACGGCATTTTTTGACGATGCGGACGAGCCTCTGGTGATAAAGACATTACTTGCTGAAATTGATATAAAAAATAGAAAAAGTGAAAAATTGCTAATTGAAATCCTAGAATCTTCCGAATTTGACGTGCATTTTGTTGATGATCATAATAGGGAATTTTTGGGATATAGAGCAAAGAACGATGCGCCTACGAAAATCATCAATAAGATCAAAATCCCTTTGATCTCATTCTCTCATGACAATATTAATCAATATCTCAACCATCTTCAAAAATGGTTTGGCTTGCGTACGGCTGCCGATGACGCCGACGCTATCACCATTTCTTTGAAAGAAACGCTTATGCCACTTGATATCGCAGTAATAGATTTGACTGCGCAATCTAATGTTAAACAGAGCAACCAGACGAATAGACCGGCAACATTAGAACGTGAAAATCCCGGGCCATCGCAAGAATCTGATATTCTTCGGCTATTGCAGCGATCATTCCATTCTGACGCGATCTTTCTGAATCCCGTGAGATTGGATAATAATAAAGAAATTTGCGATATTTTGGTGATCACCACTGAGATTTTCTATTTTATTCAGGCAAAGGATAATCAAAATACCGGGGCGGCGCTGAATAGAAAATTAGAGAGGAAAAGAGCAAAAACCAAAGAGCAAATTGCCAAGGCGTCGAGGCAAATTCAAGGAGCAATACGTTACTGGAAAAACAAAAATATCCTGGAGATATCCGTAAACGGTGAATCCATGGAATTTGAGACGACCAACAAAAAAGTGGTTGGATTGATAGTCGTTGGCGAATTGTTTGAAAAGGATACCGAGCGATATCTAGCGGAAACAATGGATCTCTGGTTGAATACTGAAAAGTATTGCCTCATTCTCGATTATTCGGATTTACACCGCATAACGGCAAACCGAGGATCGGAAGACGATTTTATTGCTGCCTTGGACGCAATTATTCAATGCATCAGGGAAGAGGGGCGTTTTCCGAGACTTTCGTTCACCGCGGAAAGAATTGAGAGTTTTTTGGCGAATCAATAGCAAACTAAGGTTATGCTGAAGACGCCCTGAAATACTCAACCCTCAGTCTATAAACTGATTATTTATGACTACAGGTCTGCTTCTCTGCATGGAATTGCACGTCAGAAGGGCAGGATCTTGATCAAGCCGTCGATCGAAAGTTTATCAAAACTCCCGTCTGACAGACTCATATCGAACAGCGTGCCGTTTGCTGGCTGATTTACAAAGACCCGATCGCCCGAGTGGTTCCAGACGTTATAGATGTCGAACTGGCCAGAACCACTCGTCTCGAGGTAGGTGCAGCTATCGTCGGCTTGTGTCGCCCGTTGACGATCAACCCCCTTGATCCATTGGACTAGATGCTTGGGATATTCACCCGTCGACAGGTAGCCACAAACTAAGTCTATCGAGTCCCCTTGCTGCATCAGGTCAAAGGCGATGCACAATCGTCTGGGCAGAAGCACCAGGGCCAGAAGCTCTGGAACAGCTTTTTCTACGTCGATGAATGCGAGTAAATCGGCTCCGTCTCCCTGCTTTAAGAACTTCAACTTCACGGCCACAACCTCCTTATCGCCCCACCTCCGAAGGCGCATCAACCCGCCGTTGAATCTGGCAGGGAGCATGAAGAATTCGTCGTCAACCTCGACACTTGGAGCCCCGCATGCGGGTAGGTGCTCAATAGCGCTCCAAATAGTGTCCGAATATATCACAGGTTGGCAGCTTCCATCCCAATTCACCCCATACAGCACTGGACAGACATCAGAGATCCCCAAGTAATTGAAGCCAAAGAATGCATCGCAAGCCGAATGATAAATGAGATCTGAGAAGTCAGTTTTCAGATGTGTATCCTTGACCGCCTCAAAGTTAAGGAAGGTGTAGAGCGTTGATCCACAATAGACTACAACGACTACCCGTTCCTGGGTCGCCTCGGTGACAAACAGATCTCTTATACTCTCCCCTGGCGGCGCCTCGAAGAACGGTTCAGCGGCGAATTGCTTGCTTGGATTCCACCGAAAACATTTCTGTGAGTTGAATATCACGACTATCCACTCCTCCTTAAAGCGAATGATTTCCGCATCCTGAAACGACAAATTCCCCTGCGCAGGCAGACATGCTATGCGTTCGTAGGGAAATAATGGCTTTCGCAGAGAAGCTTCGTCTTCACACACAAAAAGCCAACCCGGCGTTTCGATCTGTTGTGCAATAATAGCCGGAGCTATGTCCGGAAAGAGAATATCCGCATTAAGTCTCAGCAATCCGCGCAACGAGTCTATGAGGCGCTTTAAGTTTTCGAAGAAGTATTTGTCGTCATTGTAGTGATCGCGAAACCGGTCTTTTAACATTCGGTATTCGCTGACAAATTGGCCAAGGTAGCCATTGAAATAATAGGAATGGATCGCACTAGGAGCGCGATGTCTGATTTCCTCCAGGAGATCCTCCGGCAAGCGCTCAAGGCACTCGTAGCAGATGATTGCGAGGTTGATAAACTTGTCGTTGTTCAACGCGGGGGGATTATCTGAGTTTTCGGTCCATAACTGGAGTTGGGATTCCAGTTCTCCCATCTCCACGAGCGCCTTCACAAGGCCCTGTGAAAACCGGAACTGTTCGCGTTTGTTTTTGATGCTGTTGTTCGTTTCCCGGAGGGCGTCTCCGAGGAGTTTGAGCTGCAGGGAGTCGATCCAGTAAGCTCCGGCGGGCAGTACCTCCCTGATGAGTTGACGGGTCTCCGCGTCGTTTCCCGAATACTTCGCGTCGGACAGTTTCAGCCTTCCCACCCGAGCTTCGATCTCTTTCTTGAGTTCCTCGGTCTCTCGCCGAGCACGCTCGCGATTAGGGTTTAGGAAATTAATGAATTCGGCCAGTTTAGCGTAGTCGTGCCCGTAGCTGATAGGAGAAACGTTGCACTGTCTCAGGAGCGGCAGGTGCGCTTCTGCCTCGATGTCCCGCTCATTGAGCAGGATAAAATGCTGGTGGGTGTGGCCGGGGAACCATTCGTTGAGGAACCCGAAGACGGTGGAGAAATCCTCGTCCATCACGCCATCGCGGCTGCACCCAATGAAAAGGAAATGGTAATCGCTCCAGAGCTTCTTCAGCAGCTCCTTATAGCCGAGTTCGTTCGCGAGGTTGGCGTAGTCTTCCTTACTCAGAACGATAGTTTCGGGTTTGTTCCAGATGCCGTGGAGATGTAGGATGAAGCGCGGATCATTAGAGAGCGCTCCGCGGACTTCCTCGTATTCGGACCAGTCGAAGACTTCGCGGGTGCGCAGGCGGCTCCGTGCGGAGAGCAGCTTGTCGTAATTCGTGGTAAGGAGGATGGGCGTGCACAAATCCTCGATACTATCGAGCAGATCCGGGGAGCGAATTACGGGCCCACCGAAAAGGTCCTTTAGCCAGTTGGAGAAAGGGTGCCCAGGCGCGCCGAGGATGGCTTTCATGATGTCGGCGCTCTCGATGAGATTGCCGCCATCCAATTGCTCGCGCGCCGTATGGATCCGCGTGGAGTCGAGGCGGTGCATTTCTGCATAGTACAAGCCATTCTCGATAGCGGCCTTCCATCCCGGCAAATTGGCCGCAGCATACGATACGCCTGCTCCAATGACTGGGATCACCTTATCGTCTCTAAGGAAGGCCTGCAGATTATCTAGGGGGGTGTTCATGCTCTCGTGCGTTCGAAAACGGAATCGATGGGGTCAGTCCCGGCTAACAAGCCCGGCTTGCGACTTTGCCCGGTCATTTCTTCGGGCGGCGTTTGATTCTGTTTTCGAGCGTCTTGAGGTCGGCCTCGTCCTCGCGGTCGGCGTTGTGGGCGTCCTGCTGGTTGCGGCAGCGGTCGAATTCCAGATAGAGTTCGTTCGTTTTCAACTCCACCTGTTTCTGGCTGATGCGGCCGGCGTGGGTCAGCAGGGTGAAGCCGTTGGAGGTGATCATCTGGTCGACGTTTTCCTTCCAGAAGCTGATCCGCGTTTCCTGACGGTTTTTGGCGCGGAGCTCGGCGGTTTCCAGGAAGATGACGATGAGACGATTGAGGGTGTCGATCTCGTCCTCGGTCAGGTAGTTTTTCGCGACGAGGATATCGGTCTTGCGGACCTTTCCACCCTGCCAGTTGAGCAGGCCGAAATGCGGGTCGGCAGGATTGGCCCGTGCGGTGATGAGTTCCGCGGCGGTTTTCCCGGTGACGGCGAACAACAGGCAATTCTGGACGGTGGCAAAAAATTGGGGCGTGGCTTGGTCCGTCTTGTCGTAGTCGGTGCTGAGGGCGATGAGATCGCGGACCTTTTGGTAAAAGCGTTTTTCCGAGGAGCGGATATCGCGGATGCGCTCGAGCATCTCGTCGAAGTGATCCGGCCGGCCATCGGGGTTCCTGAGGCGCTCGTCGTCCATGACGAAACCCTTGAGCAGGTAATCCTTCAGGATGGTGGAGGCCCAGCGGCGGAACTGGACGCCACGGGGCGAGCGCACCCGGTAGCCGACGGCGAGAATGGCGTCGAGGTGGTAGAGCGTGAGGGAGCGCTGCACTTCGCGAGAACCTTCGATTTGAACTGTCAAGGATTCCTTGACAGTTGCCGCCTGGTCCAACTCCCCGTCCTCAAAGATGTTCTTCAGGTGCAGGGATATGTTCTGTTTCGTGGCGTCGAAGAGTTCCGCCATCTCAAGTTGCGTGAGCCAGACCGTCTGTTGATCCGCCCGGAGCTGGATACGGCTTTTTCCGTCTTCGGTGGTGTAGAGAATGAGACCGGTCATGGGGACGGGGGAAAGGTCATATCAGGGCGCGGATATCAACAGTCGATAGAGATGCTCGACAGCTCACTCCGCTTGGCAAGCCGGGAATGGGGGATTGCCTAGCGGAGGCTGGAGGAGAGGCTTCGCTCGGTTCCTTGGCATCGACGCTCACAGAGCGACGCTACAAGGCGGTGCGGTCACTGACACGCGGGCTTAACGCCGCGGGCCTTCAACGCCGTGGATTTACCGAGGAAGACATCAGGGAACTCAAAACCGCTTTTAAAAAGCTGTTTTTGAAAAAGGACGCCAATCTCGCCATCGCCCTCAGCTCGCTGAAGGCAACCCACACCGCAGACACGCATCACGTCAGGCTTCTGATCGATTCCATCGAGAACTCCCAGCGCGGCGTGACCCGCTGAAGCGGCATCACTTGATGCCTGCGCCGGTTCCGGTGAGCTTGATGTCGAACGGGTTTTCGTCCTTGTCGTTGCTCTTGATATGGATGGCTGCGTTTTTCACGCCGATGGACTTCGCCTTGAAGGTGACGACGAAGCTGGTGTCACTCTTCTGGGCGACGCTGGTTCCACCAAGTTTGGAGACGGTAAACTCCGTTTTATTTTTCCCGTCCACGGAGATGGAGATGTTTTTGAGCGTGGCGGTTCCGGTATTTTTGATCGTGAAGGTCTTGGAAACTGATTTCCCGACGAGGGCGGTGCCGATGTTTTTCTTGGACGCGCTGCCATCAGTTAATGCGGCGCCGTGCCCTTGGACGATGGAAATTTCCGGACCTTTTGGCGGATCGCCGCCACCAATCGTGAAGGTGCCCTCCATGATGCCGGCTCCCAGGCCGATATCGAATTTCCCGATCCCGTTCTGGCTGTAAAGCCCGACGTAAGCCTTCTCCTCGACGCCGCTCACCAATCTGTCGAACGTGCAGTCGGTTTCTCCGACGAAATGCGCGGTCACCGCGTAGGTGGTGGAAATGTCAACGAAGTCCCCCGTGATTTTTGCGGCGGTGAATCCATTTCCAGAAGCGGCGAAGGTGCCTGACCAGGTGCCAGTGGTGGCAAGAGGAGCGGAACTCGTGACGATGGTGAAGGTCAGCGTTTTTCCCACCAGCGCGGCGGGATCGATGTCCGCATCGGTGACGGCGAAAGCGGAGGAGAGGGAGGCGAGGACCAAGGCGGAAGCGAGCGGGAGGAGTTTCATAATTCGTGTTCGGTCTTGCTCGCCGATATTGGCGGTTTTGCAAGGGCCGAATTCACGGCTGCCGCCCACGGTGATGAAGCTAGGGAAAGGAGCTTTCTCACGGTATGCGGGATTCACCAACGCGTTGAGCCGCTTCATCAGCAGGCTTTTCTTCGATCCGCTAGGACCTAACTTGAGAGCATTCAGGACGATGCGCCGCAACGCGCCGAGGTTCCTGGCGGCGTTGCCAACCGACGTCTGATTGTGGTCCTCACGGAACATGGTGTCCAATACCCAGTGGCATTGGTTCCCGATGTTCCAATGCGTGCGGACGTGATCTTGAGATTACCCTGCGGAGGCTGGAGGAGAGGCTTCGCTCGATTCTTTGGCATCGACGCTCACAGAGCGACGCGACAAGGCGATCCGGTCACTGCTTTGGGAGCCCATTCATTTTGCCGGACTTTCCATGCCTGCCTTGAGCACGGAGAAGAACGCTGGCTTGGGTTTCAGTTGCCGGTCGATCAGCAAGGGGTGGTTGGTGCGTCCGCGGATCGGGAAGCCGTTCAACCAACTGGTCCCGTCGTCGAGGCCCCAGAAGGTGACGCGGGTGATGGACCTGCGGTGCTTCAGATAGATGCCGAAAATCTCGGCGTAGCGCCGCGCGAGTTTTTCCTGCATGTCATCCGGGAAGCCGCCGGTGTAGGGATTGGCCGCCGGGTCGGCCTGCTCGCGGCGGTTGATATCGGCATTTCCCTGGGGTCCGCGGCCGGGGAGAATGTCCACGTCGAGTTCGGTGATCATGACCTTGAGGCCGAGATCGGCGAAGGCCTGGATGGTCTTCTCGATTTCGCCGGGCGACGGCTGGTTCAGATTGAAATGCGACTGGGTGCCGATGCCGTCGATGGGGACCTTGCGTTCGAGCATGCCCTTGATGAGCTTCACGCAGTTGGCGCGCTTGCGTTCGTTTTCGAGGCCGTAGTCGTTGTAATAAAGCTCGGCCTGCGGGTCGGCTTCCCGGGCGAAGCGGAAGGCGTGGTCGAGAAAGTCGTCGCCAATGATTTTCCGCCACGGCGAGTCGCGCAGGAGATCCGGGCCGCCGTCGGAAAGCGCCTCGTTGACCACGTCCCAGCCCTTCACCTTGCCCTTGAAGTGGCCGACCACGGTGTGGATGTGGTCCTCCATCCGCTTGAGGAGTTCCTCACGGGTGGCGGGCTTTCCATCCGCTCCCTGGAAAACCCACCGCGGCGTCTGGCTGTGCCAGATGAGGTTGTGGCCGATGAGGGCCATTCCGTGTTTTTCCGCGAAGTCGGCGTAGGCGTCCGCGCCCTTGAAGTCGTAGCGGTCCGGTTGCGGATGCAGCGACTGCCACTTCATGTCGTTCTCCGGGGTGAGCGCGGAAAACTGGCGGGCGGCGATCTCGCCGGCATTGGCGTTGCGGCCATCGACTTGCGCCGTGTTCAAGGCAACGCCGACGAGGAAGTCGTCCTTGAAGGCGCTGCGCAGTGTCGCGGTGTTTTTGTCCGGTTCCTCGGCGGTGGCGGATTGGAAAACGGACACCACAACGCTTGTCAGCACGAGAATCAGTTTTCGATCGGTTAGGAACATGGCGTTGATGGGATGGGTTACCGCGGCGGCTCAGCGGAAAATTTTCTGCGAGAAATTGTAGAGCGCGGCCGACCAGTGGGTGGGGTCGTGGCCGTGGTCGTCCACGTGCCAGACATACGGCACTTCCTTTTCCTTGAGGTAGGTCTGCACGCCCTTGCTGATCCGGAATAGGCCGTCCTTGCTGCCGCAGGTGATCATCAGCAGCTTGAGCTTCCTCGCCGCAGCGGGATCCGGCACCAGTTCCGCGGGCGGCTTGGTGTTAGGGGCAGCGGAAAACGCGCCGAGCCAGGCAAAGGTATCGAGATGACCGAGTCCGAAATTGAGCGTCTGGCCGCCCCCCATGGAAAGCCCGGCCAGCGCGCCCCTCACGGTCGGCGCGGGTGCTGTAACGCTTCTCGATGGTCGGGAGCACGTCGTCCAACAGGTCGCGCTCGAAGACGGCGAAGGCGGGTGCCGCGCCCATCCCGGCGTCGGCGCGATCGTCCTTCTGCGCGCGGCCGTTAGGCATCACCACGATCATCGGCTCGGCCTTGTGGTCGGCGATGAGGTTGTCCATCAATGCGTCGACGTGGGAGAAGCGCTGCCACTCGGTCTCGTCGCCACCGATGCCGTGGAGGATGATGAGGACGGGATATTTCTTGTCGGTGGAATAGCCGGGCGGGGTGTAAACCTGCATCTTGCGGGTGGTGCCGACGGTTTTCGAATCATACTCGATCGTTTCCAGCCTGCCGTGGGGAATGCTGTCCCGCGTCTCATTGAAACCAGCGGGTGGAGCGTCGTAGGCGGGCTTGTCGTCCGGATCTAACTTCACTTGGTCAGGGTTGGCGGGGATCGTTGGCTCGGCGGGACCGGCAGACAAGGGACCGCGTGCGGCCTTGAAGTCGGACGAGCCGAAGTCGCCCACCTTGCGGGTGAAGGCGATGCCGTCCTCGCCGACTTTTCCGGTGTATTCGATGCGCATTTCGTTACCCTGGAAATTCACGACCTGCACGAAGCTCAGGCTCTCGCCCTCGACCTTGCCGTCCTGGATTTCCGCCTCGCGTGAGTTTCCTCCGAACTGCGAGATCGTCTTGCCGGTCAGCTTCCCGCCTTCCGTTTTGAACTCGAACTGGATCTTCTGTGGCCCGCGCCGGCCCTCGAATTCGGCGTGCCAGGGACCGGCGATCTCGGCGGAGTGGGCGAGCATGGCGAAAAGCCCTAAGGCGGTGACTGTGATTGTGGATTTCATGGGTTAAATCGGTGGATAGCCTACGGAGAGAATGGCGTCGAGGTGGGTGGGTCGTGACTGGGACCTCGCGTCCGCCCTCTGTCTGAGGTCATATCAGGGCGCGGATATCAACAGTCGATAGAGATGCTCGACAGCTCACTCCGCTTGGCAAGCCGGGAATGGGGGATCGGCGGCGGAGACCGTTCCAGAGGCTTCGCTCGATTCATCCACATCGACGCTCACAGAGAGCGCCGCTACAAGGCGGTGGCGCTATTTTCCTGCCTTCGGCATCCGCGCGAGGGTCGCCCGCAGTTGGCGGTCGCGGGCTTCGAGATTTTTCACCACTCCGGCCTGGGCTGCGGGAGGAGCGCTGCCGTCCGGCATGCCGACGATTTGGATTTCCCGCGCGTCCTGCAGCGCGGCGAAGTTCGCCTCGAAGGCCTGATAGGCTTCCTCCAGCGATCCCATTTCCAACAACGGCTCGCCGGCAATTTCCGGGGAATGAGGACCGGTCTTTTGAAGCGACTGACCTTTGATCAGGAGTCCGCCTGTCACGAGCAGAACGATCAAGGCGGTGGAAAGGATCGCGATCCGTCCGCGATTCTGTTTCCACCCTGGCACGGGCTTTGGATCGGTCGTCTTCCGCTCCATGTGCTGTTTCGCTTCCTGGAATCGATCACGGAATTCCGCCACGGTCCGGAAGCGCAGGTCCGGCTCTTCCTGCAGCGCCTTCAGCAGGACCTCATCGATCCGCATGTCCACCGCCGCGCGTCGTGATGGGGGCGTGATGACGCCGCTGCCCGGGCGCTGGCCGGTGATCATTTCATACAGCACCACGCCCAGGGAATAGATGTCCGCCCGGTGGTCGGACGGTGCGGAAGCGCGTTGCTCGGGAGCGGCGTAGTCCGGCGTTCCGACGGCGATGGTATGCGCCGCCGGAAGACCCGGCACGGCTTGATGGATTCCCTCCGCGGCGGGCTCGTCCATCATCCGGGCGATGCCGAAATCCGCGATCTTCACGGTGCCGTTGCGGTCGATGAGCAGGTTCTCCGGCTTCACGTCGCGGTGCACGATCCCACGCTCATGCGCCGCCTGCAGGGCATCGCACACCGGGGTGATGATGCCCAGCGCTTCGTCCGGGGTCAGCTGCCGGCTCTGGATCAACTGCCGCAGGTTCACCCCGTCCACGAACTCCATCAGCAGATAGAAATACCCGCCGGCCTCGCCGAAGTCATGCACGCCGACGATGTGCGGGTGATTGAGCGCCGCGAGCGATCGCGCCTCGCTGGCGAAGCGCCGCGCGAACATCGGATCGCCCGCGCGCTCCGGGGCCAGCAACTTCAACGCGACATGCCGGTGCAGCGATTTCTGCCGCGCCTTGTAAACCACGCCCATGCCGCCGCGTCCGATCAGGGACAGCACCTCCAACTGCGGGAAAAATTCCGCCAGCTCCTCCACGGTGGGGACGGCAAGTGGCTCCTCATCCGCCGCTCCTCCGATCCGCGTGAGCGTGTCGAAGTTCAGCGCCCCCAGGCATCGCGCGCACAAGCCGTCCACGCTGCCGCCCGCCAACGGTGCTCCGCAACGCGGACATGCGGTTCGCGCATCCGCTTCCGTCGCCACCGGGTTTTCATTTCCAGCAACTTCGCTCATCGTTGGCCCAAGGTTGAAATCAGTGCCCGCATTTCATCATCCACTTCCTCGGGCGAGGAAACGGTGCCCGCCACCTCCGCGCGGAAGATTTCCCGGAAGCGCCTGCGGAAGCGGTGCACCCCACTTCGCGCCGAAGCCGGGAGCAATTGCAGCTCGCGTGCGATGGCCGCATAATCGATGTCTCCGCGCTCCGCCGTGAGGCAGGATTTCAGCACCGCGAAGTCACCCGGCCGCGTGCTCCGCTCATACTCGCGCCGGAGGTGATCCAATGTCGTCTGCATGAGGACCATCGCCCAGTTCCGATCGAACAGCAGCTCATCCGGCAGGGTCGAGCTCGCCGCGCTGTCGGCTGAGAACAAGCGTTCGCCTTCCTCGGATTGAAGGCTCACCAGTTGCGAGCCGCCGCCGCGTTTCTCCGCCCGCGCGCGGTCCCACTCGTTTGCCAGGAACCGCTTCATCGCCACCAGCAGGAAAGTCCGCAAGCGCCCGCGATCCGGCTGTGCGGAAGACAGCCAGCCTTTTTCCAACAGGCGTGAGAAGAACTCGTGAGTTAGATCCTGCGCGTCATGCGGCGAGTATCCCCGCCGCCGCGCGAACGCATACAGCGGCGAAAGATACTGCTGATAGAGCGACTCCACCGAGGCATTCACCTCCGCCGGCGAATGCCCTTGCGCGCCGATGACGATGGACCACCGGGTGGTGTGGAATTCTCCCAAGTGGGTGTGGAAGGCATGCGGCATGGGGATTAGATCAGAGAAGGTGCTAGGACGGTGTCTAGCGAACGAAGGATGGCACGAGGGGCGGAACCCGACAAACCGCAAAGCACGGTGTGGATCGCAAGCATCAGGAGCCACCACACTCTTGTGGTGGAAGCGAACGGGTGGCCCAAGAAACGTACGAAGCTCTTCTCTTTGGCTTTTCATTCGCTTCAACGACAGGAGTGTCGTTGCTCCTTACCCTTACCGCCCATCCGGTTCCGGAGGGCCGCCGGAGGGTTGGTTCATTTTCGGGTCCATTCGCTCCTAACCGTCGCAACCGAGACCAGCTGTTCGATTTTGTCCAGTTCGCTCGGCGTGTTGGTGACCAGCAGCGTGCCGGAAGAGGTCAGCGTCACGGAGCTGCCTTCGCCAAAATTGATTCCGGCAGACTTGAGCAATTCCATGATGGGACGACGAGCCGTCGGAGGGGCAGCCGCCTTACCGCCATCTGATCCGGAATCCAGACTGGAAGCGAAATCCGGTGGCACGTTGAAGGTGCGGGTGAAGAGGTCTTTATCCTCCTCGCTTGGGGAAACGAGAGTGACCGCGAAATCGTCCACCTTGAAGCGGAGCTTGGTCTGGTCACAGATATACTTGAGGGCAACGGCAAGAGGCACATTCCGGAGCCGGAGTTCTTTCACCCGGAGGGCACCCGGATCACTCGCGGCATCCGGGGCGGTGGGAGTCGTCCCGGCATCGGCGGTTCCGGCAGCGAGCAGACGCGGGAGGCGGATCACGAAGTTCACGCCTTTCTTGGCAGGGTCGGGTTCAGTGACATCGAGTTCCGCAGCACGCAGGCGGAGGAAATCGATCGCCTCCTCCACGGTGGCGTCCTCGAAATCGATCCGCGGGATGACAATCCGGCGGAGCTTTTCAACGATGTAGGCGGCGCCGCTTGTGATAGCAGGCGTTTCCGGACGGACCTCCAGCAAATCGCCCCCGCCCCTGTAGCCGGCGAGCGTCGCTTCGAATCCGGCCTTCTCCTCTGGAACTGTGGCCGCCGCGATGGCCTTCTCCTGCTCGGCGATCGCCTCCGCGTGCTTTCCCAGCAGGAACAGCGCCCGCGCCTTGGTATCGAGCACTTTCGGTTTCAGATCCCGGTCCCCGCCAGCCAGTTCGATGGCGATGTCTGCCAGCTTCAGCGCGATTTCCGGAGAGCGCTTACCCTCATCCGGAGAAGTGATCATGTTCCACGCCAGCTCATTGAGCGTCCCGGCGTTCTTTGTCATTTCCTCCTGATTGGCGGCGGGTGCTTTGTGTTCCCCTTCGATCTGATTTCCTACCAAGGTGAGCCACTGCACGCGCTTGCCGATGAGGTCCGGGCTGGCACTGGTTTCGCCGCCCTCGTGTGCGGATCCGACGAGCGCGTCGACGGCGGTTAGGTATTGTTTCTGCAGCACCTTTTGCTCGATCTCGCGGACCTTTGCCGACGTGTCCTGCGCTTGCAGCCATGGCGTGAACAGGGCGGAGACGAGTAACAACGATTTGATGGATAATGGTTTCATGGGTTCGTGTTCGGGGAATTTGAGTCCGGCAACGCAGCCCGCCCATCGGGTCACATCCACCGTTCACTTACCTGTTTAAGAATCCGCCACCTCTTGTTGCAGGATTTCGGAAATATTCACGAAAACGTTTTTGTGAGGGGGAGCTGCCGGAGTCGCGGGGGATGGATTTGGAGATGTCTCAAATGCGTGGAGTAGGGGGAGTTTGCCGGCCTCCGTCCCATTTGCTCCTTCGCGTCTTGGAATTGATCGGTCCGCATGTCCGCTGTAGCGCGGCGGGAGGGCCGCCATTTGCCGGGCCGACGCCACAACGATCTGAATATCCGCAGAACGGGCAGGTTTTTTTTCACAGGTTACGGGGAACCCTTCGGGTAAGGATTTTGAAAGCAGAGCCATGATCCACTGACCTTCGTGCATAGGAAAGCCGACCTCGGGCCAGCCTCCGCAACAGGCCATCAGGACCTACCTGCCGAAGGCGGATATTCTGAGTTTTGAAAATATTAGCTAATGATTCCCTGACTTTCTGTGAGTTGCGAAAATACACCAGAAATATGTAGGTATCGCTTGAAGAGGGCGGCGGCGAGGTTCCAGGAATGGCGGGCACTTCCGCGGATCTTGGCGCAAAGGTTGTGCGGGTTTCGGAGGTGCCCGCTGTTCCAACCCGTATAAATCCTACCGATGAAATTCCGATATCCACGTCTCTTTCCACAGTCCTTCATTGTCTGTGTCACCCCCCTTCTCGCCTGTATCCCCGCCTCAGCCGGCGTCATTCAGTTCAACGAACAGGCCAGCGTTCCCGGGGGTAACCCAATTCCCTGGACACTTCCTACAGGCACCAATCTGCTTGCCGCAGCCACCCCAACCCCGGCTACCTCAGCCGCCAGTGGTGGCGTCGGTGAGGGCACGTCCGTCGATTGGACGATAACGACCAATGGGGCGCTGGGAACTCCGAGTCAAAATGCCCAGAGCGTGGCACCTCCCAATAACGAGGTGGTCACATTCGCGTTGAATCTGGCGGGGCACGCCACCGGCTATAACATCACTTCCTTCGATTCCTACTGCGCTTGGGGCGACAGCGGGCGGGACAACCAGCAATACACTCTTGCGTATTCGGTGGTGGGTGATGAAACCAACTTCATCACCATCGGCAGCTTCGAAAACAACAGCGGCAACCCCAACAACTGCACCCACATCAACCTGACCGACTCCACCGGCTACCTTGCCCAAGGCGTTCACTCCATCAGGGTCACTTTCGGGGGTAACCAGGAAAACGGCTACACCGGCTTCCGCGAGTTGGTCGTTCGGGCTTCCGAGCCTCCGACACCGGTCATCACCGCGCTCAACGAGTCCAACTCGACCAACATCTGGACACTTCCCGGCGGTCTCAATCTGCTGAACGGTGCGACGGCCAACACCCCCTCCGCGCCGGCGGATACAAACCACGGCAACAACGAGATCACTTCATCAAGCTGGGCGACTCTGACCAATGGTTCCGTCGGGACCTACACCGATCTCGGATCAAGCGTCGGTCCTTTGAACAACACCTCCGTCATCTTCCCGCTCAATACCACCACGAATACGAAGGGCTATAACATCTCGTCGTTTGATTCGTTCGGAGCGTGGGTCAACAGTGGACGGGACAACCAGGATTTCTCCATCCTCTATTCCAAGTGGGACGCCCCGGGGGTCTTCATCCCGCTCGCCCATGTCGTCAACCACACGGGTGGGAACCAAAACTCGACCCACACCGCCCTTGCCGCTGAATCCGGCTATCTGGCCACCGGCGTCGCCGCGATCCAATTCCACTTCGACAGTCAGGAAAACGGCTGGGTCGGCTACCGGGAATTCGTCGCGCTGGGAACGGCGGAATCCATTACGGCTCCCCTCACCTGGACCGGTGGCACCGGGAGCAATTGGATCGCCGGCGCGGACAATAATTGGAAGCAGACCAACGGTGGCGCTCCCAACGCCTTCAGTTCCACCTCGGCACTTACCTTCGACAGCACGGGTGCCAACAAAACCATCAACGTCTCCTCGCCGCTCACGGCGTTCTCGCTGGCTTTCAACAGCTCCAGCGCCTACACCATCGGCGGAGCGGCGCTAACCGTCAGCAATGGCCTCACGGTTGCGAATTCTGGAAATGTCACTTTGAACGGGCCTGTGGTATTCGGCACCGACCTGACCTACACGGGTTCAGGCAATCTCAACTTCAACGGCACGGTCCAAGCGGGTGCCCTGACGGTTTCAGGCAGCGGCGTCGTGACACTCGCCCAGAACAACTCCCTCTCCGGGATCACCTCGGTGAATGAAGGCACGCTGACCGCCGCGAGCAATGGTTCGTTGGGGACCAGCGCCCTGAGCATGTCCAGCGGAACGGTCAAATTCACCTCGCCCGCGCCGACCGTCTCCAGCATCGCCGGCCCTTTCGGAGCCATCGTTCTCGGCAACGGAGCCGGAACCACCAACCTGTCAATCGGCGACGCCACCTCCGTGACCAACTTCGGAGGAAACATCTCCAATGCCGCCGGGTCCATCGGCAGCCTTACCAAGACGGGTGCCAGCAGCCTCACCCTCGACGGTGACAACAGCTACACCGGGTCAACCACGGTGACCGGCGGATCCTTGAATTTCAGCCGTATCTCGGGACTTTATGGCGGCAACACAGGGTCTTGGACAGCTTCCAACATCGTGGTCGGAAATGGCGCGACCCTCGGGCTCGATGTCGGTTTCGAATTCACCGAAACGAACATCAACACCGACTTGTCGCTCGGCGGTTTCGCAGCGGGTTCCACCTTGGGCCTGAACACCATCATTGATACCACCCTCTCGCGGGACTTGAACCGACCGGGAATGGGTCTTCGAAAGACGGGTCCTGCCGTGCTGCACCTTACCGGGAACAACACGGCCGCCACCGGACTCACCAAGGTCTATGGCGGAGTGCTTGATGCCGGCAGCGCGACCACCGCCATCGGTGGCAGCGTGGTCTTGGGAAATGGCGGATCGAACGTCTATTTGAACATGGCTGCTGCCAACCAGTTCGGCCCGAACAGCGAGGTATCCATCGACAACGGAACCTTCTACGGGGTGACCATGAACCTCCGCGGATTTAACCAGACCATCGCCGGTCTCAGCAGCACGACCGCCGTGGCCGCTAATATCAATATCGTTCAGAATGACGAGAGCAACCAAACGGGCTACACGCCGAACGCCGCCGCCCTCACCTTGACGCTCAACAATGCCACGGACCACACGTTCCGAGGCATCATCCGCAATGGTGGAGGTGACGCAGGTGCCGTCTCCCTCGTCAAGAATGGCCCGGGCACCCAGGAACTCATCAATATTCCCGTTCAGGGATATGGCTACACCGGGCCCACGACCATCAACCAGGGCCGACTCAAGATCAGCTTCAACAGTGGAAACAACGGCTTTGCGTCCAACATCGCGGTCAATAGTCCGTCGGGGATTCCAGCCACACTGGAATTTCATGCGGTGACAGGTGATCTGAACTTTGACCGGGAAATCTCGGGTGCGGGACATGTGGAGGTCAATGGCATCAATGCCGTGCGCTTCACCAATTCCCACAATTCATTTTCTGGCGGCATCACTGTCGGATCTCCCGGCATTGGCACCTATAACGGATATTTGGCGCTTGTATCCAACCCTCCACAAGGTGCGGGTAATGGCCCTGATCAGTTTTGCGTGGGTGGGGCAATGACTCCGGGCAACGTGATCACCGTCCAAGGGGGTGCCACCCTGGCACTCGACGGCATCGCGCCCCTTGGTGAATCCTCCGTGCTGCCGCAATACGCGCCCTCCGTTGTGATCAATAATTCGGGGTTGAACGGCGGCAACAACAACGTCGCGTTCGTGTCCAACCTCACGCTGAACAATGGTGATGTCTCACTCAGCGATGGAGTTGCCATCGCCGGATTTGACACCAACCTTTGCTTCGTCGGCACCCTCGTGGTCGGCGGTGACAGTATCGAACCCTCCGCCATCATCACCGCTGGGACGGGGCCGAATGCCAATGCTTCGTTGGGATCGGGAGCCTTGCCTGGGACGACCTTCCAAGTGGCCGACGTCACTGGCACCGACGCCGTTGATTTCGACGTGGATGCCGTGCTGAGAAACGTCAATTCATTCACTTCGCCTTTGACCAAGACCGGTGGGGGAACGATGTGGATGCGCCGGACCAACACCTACACCGGGGATACCACCGTCGTGCAAGGTGAACTCCGGATGGGCTTCCCGTGTCTGGCAGACACCGCGAATGTTTCCATCGCTGCGAGTGGCACGCTCAATCTGCTGACAGGCGGGGCTGACACGATTAACCGTCTGACACTTGCTGGCGTGACGGTCAATCCGGGAACCTATGGAGCATCAGACAACCCAACTCCCGGTATCATCCAGACGGCCCGTATCAAAGGAAACGGACTGCTGGTAGTGACCGCCGGGCCGGAAACAGATCCGTATGCCGTCTGGTCCGCCCAGATCCCGAACGCCGGCCAACGCGCCCGCACGGATGATCCGGATGGCGATGGCTTCACGAACCTTCAGGAATATTTGTTCGGCACCTCACCCACCGCCTCAACCGGCTCGCTGTCCACCTTCCAGAGCACGCCATCCGGCCTGATCGTCCGCTGGAACCAACGTGCCACCGGCACCAGCACCTATGTCTTGCGGGAAAGCGCAACGATGCTGGAAAACCCGTGGCCCGCCAGTACCGCCACGATCACCAACAGCGCCACTCAGGACATCCCCGACTATGTGCGCAAGGAAGCGTTGGTCCCGGTCAACAGCGCCCGCAAGTTCGTGCGCGTGGTTGCCACCGAATGATCCCACGGCCCCCGCGACCGGGTTTCCGCCTGCGGGGCCGTTTTTTCCTGAACAACCAAACTCCCCGGCAGGCATTCCCTGCCGGGGAGTTTTGCATGGGGGCCGGCGCTCTGCGGCGATGCGGGCGGGCGTGTTGATAGAGTCGGCCCCCATCAACAAGCATCAATCGGTGGGTGGCGTTCATTTTTCGGAAACCATCGATGCCCCCGAAACGACCGACGCGTCGGACCGAAGGACGGGACGAGGGGCAGAAGGCGTGCGCATCGGGTGGAGTGGTTATCGCGTTTTGCAATGGTCTTTGCGCGGAAAGGAGCATTCCGCAAACCACACCCATTCTCGCCGCCCGGACCACCTACGCACCATTGCATCGGTGCGGTGGCACAGCTCCTGCGATAACAGGGGTCCTGCGCCCGGTCCCTTTCTCCCTCCATGAAAAATCTCCCGCACCTCATGGCTTTGGCCGCACTCAGCGCCTGTTTCCTCTCCTGCGCCCGTCCCCATGCCAGCCAGCCCACGGTCCGCGAACTCAATGCTGCGAAGTTTTCGGGCGTGTGGCACGAGATCGCCCGCCTGCCCAATACCTTTGAGAACAATCTCGTCGCCGCCAAGGCGATCTACCGAGCCAAGTCCGACGGCACCCTAAGCGTGAGCAACGAGGGGCTGAAAAATGACGGCGCCCGAACCTCGATCGACGGAAACGCCAGACAGCCCGACCCCGCGGATCCGGGAAAACTGTTGGTCCGCTTCGACCCATTTCCCGCGATTCTCTTCGAAGGCGATTATTGGATTTTGGAAACGAATCCGCCGTACACCCGCGCCGTCGTGGGATCGCCTGACAAGAATTTCCTGTGGCTTCTCTCGAAAAATCCCGCCGATGGACGCGAGGAATTTCAGGGGCAGATGCAACGTGCGCGGGAACTCGGCTATGCTACCGGCAGCCTCTACTTCAATCCGAAACGCATCACCGACTGAACATGAACTATCAGATCGTCATCAACCGCAAATCCGGCGAAGGCCTCTTCGAGGAGGCCGCGCAGCAGGATCGCCTCAAACAGATTTTCACCGGCCGCGGGCATTCCGTCGATCTGCGCGTGGTCGAGCCGGACCAGCTCGAAGCCGCCCTGAAGGGAAAAGCGGAGTCCGCCGGGGAAGTCCTGATCGTCGGCGGTGGCGATGGCACGATCACCACCGCCGCGCGGCTGCTGCACGGCACGGAAAAAACGCTGGGCGTTCTCCCGCTCGGCACCTTCAACCTGGAAGCCCGCGATTTGAATATCCCGCTCGATCCCTTCGCAGCGGCGGAGAGCCTGCTGGATGCGGAGACCCTCCCGATCGACCTGCTCAAGGTGAATGGCGAATACTGCCTGTGCACCACGGTGATCGGCTTCTACCCCGCGCTCGCCAAAGCCCGCGAGAGTTTCCATGGCAGCTCGTGGTGGGTGAAATCCCTGCGCATTGCCCGTGAGATCGCCACCGTGGCCGTGGCGTCGCCAGCGCTGAACCTGACGATCAGCGCGGAGGGGAAAACCTATCACCGCCGCACCCGGCTCACCGCTTTTTCGCCCGGCAGCTACGAGGAGAGCGTGGGCCTCATCCCCCAGCGCAAGAATCTCGCTTCCGGCAAACTCACCGCGTATGTTTCCGAGCACCTCAGCCGCGGCCAGATGTTGCACGCCGCCCTCGGCTACCTCACCGGCAAGCTGCTGGACATGGAGAAGATGACGAAAATCGAGAGCTCCGAAATCATCCTCGACGTGAAGCGCCGCAAAACCATTCCCGCCATGATCGACGGAGAAATCCTGCGGATCTCCCTGCCCTGCCGCCTCGAAATCCTGCCCCGTGCGTTGAACGTCCTGCGTCCCAAAAGCGATCCTTCCTGATGTCCTTCCAGCTTCTCCATTACTCGGACCCCCACTTCGGAGCCTACGATCCGCGGATTTCACGGGCTGCGGTGGAATTCGCCGTGGAACTGAAGCCGGACCTCACGGTGGTCTCCGGGGATTTCTCCATGCGCGGCCGGCGCTTCGAGTTCGAGCTGGCGCGGGCGTGGTTGAGGGAACTCCCGCAGCCCTGGGTCACCCTTCCCGGCAATCACGACGTGCCCGGCCTGAACCACATTCTGGACCGGTTCTTTTCACCCTTCGGCCGCTACCGGGAATACATTTCCGAAATCGAAGAACCTAACCGGCAGCTCGGCGACATCGGCGCGCTGGCCACCGCGAATTCCTCCACCCCCTTCGGCCTGCACCTCGACTGGTCGCGCGGTTTCCTCAGTCCGTTTGAAATCCACGCGCTGGCCACTTTTTTCGAAACGGTCCCGGAAGGCCTCCTGCGGGTTTTCGGGATGCATCATCCGGTCGTGGGATCCGGCGAAAAGGAACGCGCGCTGGTTGCGCCGATATCGTTGGTCAGAAAATTTTTCGAGACCTCAAAAATCGATCTCTTGCTCGCAGGTCATTTCCATCAATCGAAAATCTGCCTTTTCCCCGAGCCGGCGGATTCCGAGCGAAGGATCGTCGTTTCCCAAGCGCCCTCCATCTGCTCCACCCGACTCAAAGGTGAGCCGAACGGTTTCCATTTGATCCAACTCGCACCGGACACGATCCAAATCGAACTCTGGCGATGGCATGGCGACCGGTTCCATCCGGAAGGTGCCAAGGTTTTCCGGCGAGTTGAAAACGGGTGGAAAATTGCCTGATCGGGGGGCAACAGCGGGCCCATGAATCTGAACCGCAGAGACGCAAAGGCCGCAAAGGCCGCAAAGGATTTAAGAATTCCAATCTTTGAGTTTTCTTCGCAACCTTCGCGCCTCAGCGGTTCAATCCTTGATCGAACAAAATGTCCTTCCTCCGACCCGATCTGTCAGATGGAGCGGTGTCCTGCCGAGAGCGGAGGCGGGGGCCGCGATCCACTCAATCGCCGACATGGAGCTCGATCGCCGTTGATTCCGATGCCCGATAGTGGTCATCGCCGGCGTAAACCGCCACGATCCGCCAGGTGCCCGCGGGCAGGGCGGGGAGAAGCAATTCGGCGATTCCATTTTTCAAGGTGCCGGTGACCTTGCGGGTGCCGTCGCCCTTCCTGAGGTTAACCGTCACACCGCCACCGGGCTTGATCGGGAGTGGAGAACCGACGGCGACACGGATCCCGCCTGCAGTGAGCACCCCTGGCTTTTTCGTGACCCGCACCTCGGGTTTGGTTTCACGTTTTCTGACGAGGAGGCTCGTGGTGGTGCTGCTGCCGAGGAATGTGCCGTCCCCAAGGTAGGTGGCGGTCAGGGTGTGCTCGCCCACCGGCAAGGTGCCGGGCAGCGAGACCGTCGCGCGAGCGACCGCACCATCGGCATGAAGAATGGCGCTGCCGGAAACATCCGACCCGGTGACGTCGACCTGCCCGGTCGGCACGCCGCCGGGAGAAGTGACCTTGATGGCGATTTTCGGCTCGGCGCCCCATTGGACTCCGGGAGCGATGGCGGTGATGGATGTGTTTTTGGTCTGTGCGATCGATGTCGGCAGGAGGGGGAGAATCCTGTTGAGGGTCTGACCGGTGAACGCGGGATTCGGGGCCAGGTATTCAACGAACATTTCCACCTTCGGGCAAACGAAGTGCTCGCTGCCGGTGGGGGCGATGATCGAGAAGTGGAAGGTTCCGGGGCGGATGGCCGGGCTCGCGGCATTTTCACCCACACGATACCAAGCGACGCCACCCACCTCCGTGGGCGGCAGGTAACGGGAGTTCAGGTCGCCGTAGGTCTTTGGCGCGGAAGGATCATGCACTTCCAGCTGCGCCGGGGTTTTCCCGGGGAAGCTGACACGGAGCCAGCCATTGCCCGGGTAGCGTTTGGCACCCTCGCCGTTGGTGGCCTCGGCCTGCTCGTAAGTGGTGACGGCTTCGATGGTGATTCGCGACCCGGCGACCCAAGTGGCAGGGGTGACGCTGAAGGTGGCGACCTTGAAGTTCTCAGGGCCAACGCCGGTATCGACAGCAGGAAACCAGACGGTGCCGATCTCAACGGAGGTCGGTTCCGCAGATGCCACGATGGGCGACACCATGGCGGCGGTGACCAGTATCGTGACGAAGGTGAATAGGGCGACGAAGAGGGACCGGAAGGTGCCCTCGGTGGGGAGTTGGCGGGAAGCCTGCGAATGGCTGGGGTTTTCGGGGAATGGTTGAGTTTTCATGGCGAAAGTACGAAATGAATTAGAGGATTCACTTTGTAAATACAAGCGGATTTTTGATGATTTCGGCCCAGGCCAGGTGCTTGAACTGGCGGTGGGATCGTTGGGGAAGGTTCATTTCAGGGCGGGGATTCCAACAGTCGGTTGGGATACTGGGTACCTAACTCCGGTTGGCTAACCAAGAATGGGTGAAACTGAAAGTGGTGGGCAACAACACCACCCCATTCTGGATGTGGATTGGTCCAAGGCGGGAACGCATTTGGAGATTGTCTCATACCCGGTTGTGGGGACAAACCCATGAATCTGAACCGCAAAGACGCAAAGGTCGCAGGGGTGGCGCAAAGGAATTAAGAATTCCAATCTTTGCGTTTTCTCTGCAACCTTCGCGCCTAAGCGGTTCATTCTTTGATCGAGCAAAATGTCCTTCCTCACCCAACTGGTCTCCGTGGCCTTCTTCAACCTCCGCACGCTGCCGCAGCGCAAGGGCGCGGCGCTCACCGCCGCCATCGGGATTGCCGGAGTCGTCGGCGTGCTGGTGGGCGTGCTCGCGATCGCGGAGGGATTCCGCCAGGCGATGACGGCATCCGGCTCGCCGGATGTGGCCGTGGTCCTGCGCTCCGGATCGGATAGTGAAATGACCAGCGGCCTCGACCGCGACACCGTCCGCACGATCTCGGACGCCGCCGGCATCGCAACTAACGCCAAAGGGCCGATCACTTCCGCCGAGCTGTTCGTCATCATCAATCTCCCCAAGTACTCCACCGGCACGGATGCGAATGTGCCGTTGCGGGGTGTGGAACAGGGAGCCTTCGAAGTGCGGGGCAACATCAACCTGATCGAAGGCCGTCGCTTTGAAACGGGGAAGAACGAGATCATGGTCGGCGTCGGTGCCGCACGCGCCTTCGCCGGACTGGATGTCGGCAAGCAAATCAAGGTCGGCCAGAACCTGTGGACGGTGGTCGGTATTTTCACCTCGAAGGGCGGCATCGCCGAGTCGGAAATCTGGACCGACGCCGCCGTCCTCCAGCCTGCCTATCACCGCGATGATTTCCAATCCGTGTATGTGAAACTGGCCAATCCGGATTCCTTCGCGACCTTCAAGGATACTCTAACCACCAACCCGAAGCTGGAGGTGAAAGTCGCGCGCCAGAGTGAGTTCTACGAAGAGCAATCCACGCTGGTGACCCATTTCATCAAGACCATCGGCTTCTTCATCGCCAGCCTGATGGCCATCGGCGCCTTGTTCGGCGCGCTCAACACGATGTATAGCGCCGTCGCCGCCCGCACCCGGGAAATTTCCACCCTGCGCGCCCTCGGCTTCGGCACCAGCCCCGTGATCTTCTCCGTGCTCACCGAGTCCATCGTGCTCTCCATCCTCGGCGGCATCCTCGGCGCGGGCGGGGCCTATCTGTTATTCGACGGCTACCGCGCCTCCACCATCAACTGGCAAACCTTCAGCCAGGTGACCTTTGCCTTCCGCGTCACCCCCGCCCTGCTGGTCATGGCCATCATCTTCGCCACGGTCATCGGTGTCATCGGCGGACTTTTCCCCGCGATCCGCGCGGCGCGGCTTTCGATTGCGAGCGGTTTGCGCGAGTCGTGAAAAACCGGCCGGCTTTCTTTGCGGAAAGCGGGACGTGGTTTTTTGAGAAAAATTGTCCGCTGCCGGATGTGGCAGGGTGTTACATGGGCAAAAAGACATGCAGGAAACCGACGGCCACCTTCTCACCCGCTTCGCCAGCCATCGCGATGAAGCCGCATTCGACGAACTGACGGGCCGTTACCTCGGGCTCATCTATCACGTCGCACTGCGCCGTACCGGCGACCGGCAGATCGCCGAGGAAGTCAGCCAGAACGTCCTCTGTGCGGTCGTCCGCAAGGCGGCGGGACTGGCCAGGCATCCGGACCGTCTGCCGGCCTGGCTCCACCGCGCCACGCTCTTCGAATCCAGCAAAGCCATGCGCTCCGAAGCCTCCCACCAACGCCGGAAACAACTCGTCCATCCCGATGGGATCGCCACCACCGGCGATGCGGATTCCTCCGCATGGAATACCGCCCTGCCCGTGCTCGATCTCGCGCTCGATCGCCTTCGGGACTCGGACCGCCGCATCCTGCTCCGGCATTATTTCGAAGGAAAATCCTTCAACCAGATCGGCGATGAAGTCTCACGCCCGGCGGCCACCGTGCAGAAGCAATGCCGCCGCGCGCTCGACAAGCTCTCCCGAATCCTGCGCGGCAAGGGCGTGATGCTTTCCGCCGTCGCTCTAACATCCGGGCTCGCCGCCCAATCCGCGAATGCAGCGCCGCCCGCATTGCTGAAATCCGTCGCCGCCAAGGCGCTCGCCGGAGCCGCCGCCCATTCCACCACCTCACTCACCTTGTTCATGGCCATGAAATCCAAAGCCACCCTGCCAATCGCGCTGCTGATCCTGCTTTCCCCGCTGGGCTTGCAGCAGCTCGCCATTTCCCGCGCCGCCGCGCACAACGACCGGCTCCGCGAATCACTCGCATCCCAAGAGCCGGCGGTCCGCAGGGCTTCAGGCACGACGGCCACCCGAACTGTTAGCACGGGAAAGAGACGGATCACCATCGACATCCTCCAGCGCGCGCAGCAGGAAGCCGACCGGACCGTTCTGAAGCGAATCGAGTTCGAGGAAATGTTAGCCACTCTCGGAGCCGAAGAACTCGAAACGCTGATTCCGCAGACATTCACGCTGCCCGGCATGTGGCAGGGGAAAACCGATCTGCTTCGCCATCTCATCACGGCGCTGGCAAAGATCGATCCCGGACTCGCGGTCCGCACCGCCTGCTCGGCCGATCCGCAGCAACCCCTGGTCCTGAATGCCGGGGTTCAGGAAGCTCTTTACCAATGGACGGCGGGGGAACCGGAAGCCGCCGTGCGATGGCTGGAAGAGTTCAAATCCAAGCCTGCCGGCGGGAACTGGCACGCCTTCATGGAATACCAGGCAGCGGTGGCCGCGCCGCTCATTCTTTCCGGTTCCCCGCTTGCCCGCGAGATCGTGACGCTGTCCGACGACGTGTATCCGGGATATGTGCTCCGCGATGCGATGGGTATGCTAAACGACCGAACCATGGAAAACGCCGCGACCGCCGATTTCATGGTGGATGCGTTTGCGAAATTCCTTCCGTGGATCCGCGAATTCATCCCGGAAGATCGATCGCAGGGTCGGTGGGGGATGGACCGCCGGGAGACCATCGAGCGGTTTCTGTTCGACGCCGAACGGCAGCCCGTCGATAGCCCGATTTCCGGCAGGATCATGGAAACTCTCGATCTCGATCCATCCGAGCGGCGGATCATCGCGGAATCCCAAGCCATGAGGATTCTGGAAACGCCTTACAACACCCACCCCCGGCCGGATCGTGTTGCGGTGGACAGCGACGCCTTGGCCTGGCTGCAAACCCACATCCCGGACGACGCTGAGGAAATTTTTACTACCACGAAGGCCGCAGCCGCGGATCGGGAGAGAGGGCAAATACAGCAGTCCTTAAAAGATCTCGCTGCCCGCGAGGTCATCCGGGACGGGGACGTCACCGAAGAACTGAACCGCCGTGATTTCGAAGAGTTTCCCGAGTTCCTGCCCCAAGCGCTCGAGCAGGCCCGCAGGATCAAGGACCCTACGAAGCGGGCTGAGACGATTCTCCGTTTCGAATCGCTCCAACAGAAACTTCCCCGCTCAAACCCATGAAGCCCATCCTCATCGCCACCGCCATCGCGGCCGTTGCCGCTATTGGCATCGCCCGGCATTCCAAGCTCTCCGAATTGAATGCTGAAACCGCCCGCTTGATGGCGGAACAGCCCGCGCCGACAGCAAAGCGGTCCGACCGCGCCGCCGCCAACGAAATCAAACCGAACGCGACGGCGGAGCAGTTCGAATTGGTCCGCGATGAGATCATCAAAGAGTTCGCCGCATCCCGGAACCATCAGACCCGCGCCGATCCGGAACGGATGAAACAACTCATTCTCGCGGCCAGCGCGTTTTCCGCAGACGACATCTCGCGCTTCTTCGATCTTTTGCGCTCCGATCCACGGTCGGCCGGAATGGAACAGAACAGCCTCGCTGATGCCTGCCGCGAGATTTTCTCCCGAACCGCCCCCCTCGCCTGGCGGGACTATCTTGAAGCCCATCGCGATCTCCCGGATTGGCAGGGCCTTTTCGACGATGCCTTTCGGAACTGCCTCCTGGAGGACAGCAAACATACCCTCCAACAGTTCGACGAGGAATCCTCTCGCGGAAATCCCGACCTCGCCACCACCGGCATCCGCACGAGCGTGCTGCTGGAACTGGCTACCAGCGATCCCGATAAGATGCTCGCTCACGCCGTTTCTCCTGAATTCACCGCTGATCCCGACGCGCTTGCCCACCTTGGCGGTTTCGTCGGTAGCAGGCTTAAGCAGCCTGCGGACCACCAGCGATTCCTCGCCGCCCTGCGCCGCGCTCAGGAGAAAAATCCTTCCCCGGTGCTGGCCAAGATCCGCGAGGATTACACCCGTGAAATCGCGGGGCATTTCTACAAATGGCCCGCCGATCAGGCGATCGCTTTGATCGATTCCGAGTTCACGCCTGCGGAACGATTTCACGTCGCGGAACAATCCGCCTCCCGTGGCGATCTTGCCGACCCGGAAAAGTGGGTTGACTGGTTCCTCAAGATCGATCCGGCCGAATGGGCCGCGTGGACTGCCCAACAGGGAAACGCAGTCTCTCATCCGCTTGTGCGTCAAATCGCAAGCCGCTCCATCGAGGACGCCGATCTCCCTGCGAAATGGCTGGAAAAAATCCCGCCCGGAGAATTGCGCGACAAGGCCACACAGGAGTACGCGTGGATGATCGCCGACCGCGATCCCGACCGCGCCGCCGGCTATCTCGATCAACTGCCAGCTAACAAGGGCAAACAGAACCTCGTCAAAAAGATCGACGAGGCCCGGCAAGGAAGCAAATCGCCGGCGCGTTGAGGGACTGCGGATGGACCGGAACGAAAACCGTGGGGGCAGCCCCGACTAACAGGCATTGAGGCTATGCGCGCCGGCGGCGCAGCAATATCACCATCCCGAGGCCGCCCAGCAACGCCGCACTAGGTTCGGGAACCACGGTGACGTAGCCTGTTGCGGTATCGAACACCGCGGACTGACCCACATCCAAGCCGCTGAAGTTCACCGTCGAGAAAGTTCCCCCGTAGGTGTCGAAGTTGAAGATCTGGACGGAGCCGCCGTTGGCATACGTGCCGCCGGAGAACAGCAGATTCAGCGTGCCTCCGAACGTCACCGCCTGGGTGCCCACACCTCCTTGCGCGAGATCAAAGGAGTTGATACCTAATGCGATATTGGTGAATTCGAAATTGGAAACCGCCCCACTCCCGAACGTTAGATCGTTATTAAAAGTCATCGTGCCCGGCGAGTTGCCGATGGCGAGCGTGCCGTTGACGGTGATCGCACCAGTGACGGAACCTCCCGAGCCGGTGAGCGACTGCCCGGATCCCAAGCTAAAGCCACTCACGGCCGACACATTGAAATTGCCGCCGTTGATAGAAATTTCGGACGAGTTGGCGATGGAGGCGGTCGAAGCGAGTGCCAGACTGCCGCCGCTGATCGTGGTTTTTCCGGTGTAGGTGTTAGCGCCCGAGAGAGTCATTGTTCCGCCGCCGGTTTTAATGATACCCGAGCCGGCCGCGCCTCCTGCCGTGCCGCTGCCGCCGATGAGTGGAGCGGATACTAACAACGAGGCGCCCGTCGCGCCCGGATCAACGTCGAAAGTGACCGTCTTGTTCGTGCCCACTCCGAGATGGTAGCCATTGTTGCCGCCTGCGGTGGTGGAAATGACGGACTGCGTCGTGCCTGTCGCGGTCACGGTTTGGTTCAGCACGTAGGATTGGTAGCTGGCATTGGCGGTGCCGGTGGTCGCGGTAATGGTGCCGCCGTTGAGATTCACCACGCCGAGCGTATTCGTGTCTCCGGCGGTGGAGCGAAGGGTTCCGCCATTCAGATTCAGGGTGACGTTGGCCGGATTGTAGGCACCCGTGGCCAGGACGTTTCCGATCGCGAACTCCAGGGTCGCGCCACTGCTCACGGTGATCGATCGGGCGACGGTGGTGTTGCCGAGGATTCCGGCGGTGGGGTTGCTGCTGTTCACATTGGTCGTCGCCGCCTTGAGCGTGCCATTGCTAACGAGGATGTTGCCGGTGAAAGTGCTGCCGCCGTTTGAGAGAGTCCAGGTTCCGGTGCCTGCCTTGGTGAGGGCGAGGCCGGCACCGTCGGTGATCGCACCGGAGATTTCACCCGTGCCGCCGGTCGAGCCCTGCAAGGTGATGACGTGGGCCGCTCCGCTCGTGTTGGTGATGCCGCCAGTGAATTTAAGCAACCCGGTAGTCCCGGACTGGTCGATGACGCCGTTGCTCCCTGCGGAAAATGCCCGGAGGCTGATGGCGCGGTCGGTGGTCTCGCCGCCGCCGTTGTAGATGAGTGTGCCGGCAGCGCCGTTGCCACCCAGGACTATTGTGCCTTTCTCGACGGTGGTTGGCGCGCCGAGGCTGCTGGAGGCTGTGCCGCCTATGACGCTGTTAAGCGAGGAGGCGGTGATCGAGCCGCCGGTGAAGATGGAGACTTGGCCGGTGAAGGTGTTCGCAGCGTTCAGAATGACGTTTCCAGTCCCGGTCTGGGTGACCGAGCCAGTGCCGCTGATCAGGCCGAAATCGGTGCCTTGGGTGATCGTGTTGGTTCGATTGAAACGGAGCGCGCCATTATTGATGATGTTGGTGCTGCCGGAAAACGAGCCGGTCGTGCCGTTATTGCCGATTTGGAGGGTGGGGGCCACTGGGACTGTGGCAGTGCTCGAGGTGATGGTGATCGACCCTGTATAGGCAGAACTGGTGCCGGTGAAGCGCACCAGACCGGTGTCGGCGTTGCCATTCGCGGTGCCGTCGATCACCAGGTTGCTGGAACCGGTAATGGTCGAGGTGATGGAGAGAGTCTCGTTCGAGAGCGCTCCGAGGGAAGTGGTGGCAGTGACGTTGATATTGCCGGCGATGGTGAGGATGGCGCCGTTGTTCGCGTCGGCCTGATCGAAGAGGCCTCCATTCAAAACCAGGTTGTTGATCGTGAGGGTCGTGCCGACACCGCCGGTGTTGTTATTACTCTTTCCGATGAAGCGCGCACCGGAGGAGATGGTAAGCTTGTCGCCAGCGAAGGTGACCGAACCGCTGGTGGGGGAACGCAACAGAGTGCCGACTGCGTTGCCGCCGATGTTAGGCCCCCCGACCGTGTAGTTATTCCCAGCCAGCGGAGCGACGGCCGTACCCGCATTGTTTAACTTCCAACCCGCCGCGCTAGGAGTGAGGGGATTGGTGAAGCTGGACCCACCCGCGTTTTCGCCCGTCGTGCCGATGTAATACTCAGCGGCGAAGGCGGAACCGGTCGCAAGGAAGATGGCGGCGAGACCACGCGGAAGGAAGTAAGAGGAATGGAATTTCATGAGCTGGGTTTTTCAGTCGTTTTCGAAATCACTCCGGCTCCACCTTGAGCCTCACGAATTGTTTCCCCGGAACGTTGGGCACGACGAAGGAGACAGAGGTGCCGGTGTCGGTGATGCCGGTGGTGGCGTCGGTCCAGACGACGAGGTCCGGGGAGGTCTGGAAGTGATAGGTGCCGGTGTAGGCGGCGCTTTTCGGGAAGGTCAGGGTGCTTCCGATAATGGCCGGGTTGGCGGTGAAGGTGCTTCCGGTGGCGCCCATGAAGAACTCGACGCCGTTTTTCACGCCATCGTTGTCAAAGTCGAGTTGCGCTCCCTGGTCACCAGCGTTGGTGGTGGACCAAGAGGCGTAGCCGACGGAGAGAACCTTGATTTTCCCCGTTCCAGCAAGAAAGCCGGAGGGATCGTCCGAGCCGTAAATGCCGTCCGGGACGGGCGTCCCGTCGAAGTATAACGCCTTGACGGTGGCGGTGCCGACATAGTCGAGCTTCAGTATGGAGATGCCATACGCATAGACGGAGGAGGCATAATAGAGCGATGGGGTCTTCAACACGAGCGTGCCGTCGTAAACGGTGGTGTCGCCGGTGTAGGTATTCTGCCCGGAAAGTGTCCAGGTGCCGGTGCCGTTCTTGGTGACGGCGAGGCCGGTGCCGTTGGTGATCGCCCCGGAGATCTCACCCGTGCCGTCGGTCGAACCTTGGAAGGTGATGACATGTTTCGAGCCGCTCGTGTTGGTGATGCCGCCGGTGAATTTCAACAACCCCGTCCCGGACTGGTCGATGACGCCGTTGCTCCCCGTGGAAAATGCCTGAAGGCGGATGGCGCGGTCGGTGGTCTCGCCGGGGCCGTTGTAGATGAGGTTTCCGGGAGCGGAGTTGCCCCCCATAATGAAGGTGCCCGCCTCAACAGTCAGAGGAGCGCCGAGGTTGCTGGAGGGCGTGCCGCCTACGACGCTGTTGAGCGAGGAGGCGATGATCGAGCCGCCGGTGAAAATGGAGACCTGGCCGCCGAAGGTGTTCGCACCGCCCAAGGTGGTGGCACCTGTGCCGGACTGAACGATCGAGACGGTGCCCGCGCCGTTGCTGATGACGCCGGTGGACTGGCTGACATTGCCGGCGGTGTTGAAGGTAAGGTTGCGAGCGCCGGCGGTACCGGACGAAATATTGCCGGTGAGGCTGAGGGTCCCGCCAAACGGCAGGGCGACTGTGGCGTTCTGGTTGAGAGTGACGTTGCCCGAGAAAACCGAAGGATCCGGGGTGTTTCCACCGAAGGTGAGGAGACCGGTACCGCCCGCGCGGACAATGAGGTTGTTGGAAAACGTGAAGGCTCCGTTCGTGAGGAGCGAGACTGGATTCGCGCCAGTGGTCGCGCCGAGTGTGACATCTCCGGCAGATGCGCCGAGCGCCCCGCTGACGGTCGTGGCATTTGAAACGCCGATGAGAACGCGGCCGGCGTTGAGGGTCGCGCCTCCGGTGTTGGTGTTCGCCCCGGAGAGGATGACGGTGCCGGTATCGGCTCCCGCGTTCACGTTCGCCCCGGCGACGACCAGCGGCCCGGCCCCTGAAATGGTGGCAGCAACGGTGAACGTTTCACCGGTGAGCGCACCGATGCCGCCGTTGGCGGAATTCGCGCCAAGCGAGATGGCACCGGCGAAGGTGGCGGTGGCAAAGTCGTTGCCCGCGTTCGCGAGATCGAGCACGCCACCGTTAAGGATCAGGTTGGGCACCGTGAGTGTCTGGGCGACAGCGGGCGGGTTTTTGAAAAGAAACCGTCCGTTGCCAAGCAGGGTCAGCGAGTCGCCCGGGAACGTAAACGCCACTCCGGCAGTCGGCCCGCGCATGCCGATGGCGGTGGCACCGCCACCGATCGTGTAGGTATTTCCGGACGCGGGCGGATTTTTGGTCGTGACCGGAGCCCCACCGGTCCAGCCGGTGGCGGTGGCTCCTGTAAGTGGATTCGTGAAGCTGGACGTGCCGCCGGGGTCCGTGACGGGGAGGGTGAACTCCGCCGCGCCGGCGTTTCCAGCCGGCAGGGCGAAGCAAGCGGTGATCAGGAGGATGGAAGGCAGGGAACCGGAGATAGGGAATGGTTTCATAGGGTTGGGACGGACATGCGGCTCGCGACCGACACTTTTCTCTGGGGGGTAACCGCGTCCCTGGCGGCGGCGTGTACGCGCCGCGTGATTTTCACGAAAAAATTTTCCCCCAGAGTCCGGAGCAGGCGGAAATCAGGGCGGTGGGCCGGCGCGGAGTTGGAAAAAGGCGCGGGGATGGGCGGTGCGTGAAATTTCCAGCGACCATTCGTCGGCAGCGCGGGCCTCGACGACCGTTCCATCCGGCTCGGTCGCTGCAGGTTGCCACCCGGAAAGATCGAATGAATACCAAAGTCCGAGGGAGGAGGAATCGACCGCAGGATCGAGCGGCACGCGATAGCGCACCCACGGTCCGCCGGAACGCGTGACGTCCGAGAGGAAGGTCGGGGCGTCCGAGTGGGCGGGATCGAGGCCCAGGTAGTATTCGAAGGCATTGTTCAGCGAGTCGCCATCGGGATCCGCATCCCATGCCGCGTCGACAGACAGGCTTGAGCCGAAATGCGCGACCTGCCACGAGGCGAAGGGCGTGACGGCGACTGTTAGCCGGACGTTGTCGAAATCGATGTAGGTGTTCGCTCCGCCGATCTTGCGAATGCGGATAGCGAGTGGTTTCCCAGCGGTGACCGTTTGGTCGGGGGTGTAGGTGAAGGCGATGTCGGTGAAGGTGCCGGAAGCGTTGCCGGAGTTGAGTGCATCGAGCCCGGCGCGGTCGATGCTGCGGCTGGCGATGACATTGCCGTCGGCCAGCAATTCAACGGTAGCACCGCCGAAGGTGGCGACGGAAGTGGTGCGGACGCCGAGGGCAACGGCGAGGGTGTAGGTGCGCCCGGCCTGCAACATGGAGCGACGGGTTTGCAGAAAGCAGGCGTTGGCCAAAGAATTGGAAATGAAGGCAACCTGTTTGCCTAACATACCGGGCAACACTCCGCCGTTGGGTCCGGTGTCCGACGCGTTTGCGTAGGACGAGGAGTTCGGGTTGTAGTAGCCGCAAGAACCGTCCGCAGCTCCGGTGTTGGCGGCATTGAGCGCGCGCCAGCCGATGACCGAGGGGGAACTGGTACTGGCGGTATCGATGACCGCGATGCCGCCGTCGGCCAAGGCGGTGTTGCTTTCGAAGTCGGCATTCTTCGGTGCGAGCGGCGGCGTGCCGCCCAGAACTTCCGACCATTGCGTGGCGTGGTCGAGCATGCCCTCGGCGTTGAAATGCACACCGTCGATCACCTTGTCTTCCTGATGAAAATTATCGGTAACAGGGCCTGGGAAAACCTGCGAATCCGCAAAAATGACCGCACGCTGGCCTGCGACGATGGGTTCCTCTTTGGCGAGTCCGGCCTGGATATAGGAGGCCTCGGCGACATACCACGGGATCGTCCAGCCGGCATCGACACGGCTTTGGCCGATGATGGTGGTCAGCCAGGATTGATAGGCGGCCGCAGTGTTGCCATTCGTGGCGTTGGTTTCACCCTGGTGCCATAGGATCCCCCGGAATCCGTTTTGCGGGAAACTCTGCACGGCCGTGCGGATTCTAGGGTAGAGATCGTTGTTAGCGGGAAGCCAGCGCGTGATGTCCGATCCCGATTCGGCAAAGCAAACCATGGCGACAGGGACATTGTCGCGATTGACCAGAATTTCACCGAGCCGTGACCAAACCGAACCCTGATAGGTCGGGACGGTGACAGATGCTCCGGGCATCGGATCGGCGGCCAAGGTCCACGCGGCGGTGCTGTAGTTGAGGGCGCTGAACCGATCCACTCCCGGGCTGTAGAGCGGAAATCCGCGGTTGGCGGCGTTCGACTGCCCGCCGGTTAGATAGACGTCACCCACGCCGACGCGGGTGACCGTGACCGCGGTTTCGGGGATTCCGCCGGTGACGGAACGGACTTCGATTTGATACCAACCGCCGGCGGGGACATCGTTGAGCGTGCCGCTGTAGGCGCCTCCGGAGAGCGTGCTGGCGATGGTGCTCCAGGCGGTGGTGGTGCCGTTGTTGCCGGCTCCGGCCATGACCACGGCCCGGGCTTCGATGCGGTCGAAAGATCCGTTATAAGTGCCGCTGATAGGGATATCACCGGTATTGGTCCCATCGCGTTGGACGACTTGGCGGGAGACCGGGTTACTAACATTGACCTGCATGGCAACCACCGGGTCTTTATGGAGCACCACTCCGTTAAGCATGGCACGGGCACCGGTTGTAGGATTCAGCGTGAAAATCTGAGTTGCGGCGGCGGCGGTGAAAACCACGTTGCTAACATACCCGATGTCATCCCCCGCACCCGCATAGGCCGTGGCGGAAGGGCCGGCCCCGAAGAGCACCCGCAGTGTGCGTTGGGCATCGTTGTTGATGTCTTGATGGTGGAGGAATTGAACCCGATAGAGAGACCCAACCGTCAGGCCGGACAAGGTCACCGTGCCGTTGGTGCTGAAGTTGGTTCCCACGAAATCTCCCATGACCCTGGCCATGTCGCCGCTGTAGTGAGCTTGAGTGGCACCCCCGACTTCATTCACGGCTGCCGGGAATCCGGAGATGGCCGCGGATGGGCCCGAAGCGGGCGCGGTGTTGGCAAAGGTCATGCCATTGACCACCGGCAGCGGGTTGGCGGCAATGCCGTTGACGTTCCATGCGAACACCAGAGTTCCGTTGTTAGTGAGGTTGCTGCCGGTCGCATTCGCCGCAGTGATCGACATCGTCGCAGTCCCTCCGTCGGGGGTGAGCGCGTAGTTAAAAATGTTCAGATCATCGATGGATCCGGCAAAATAGGATCCGCCATAGAGTGTGCTGCCGAGACGCATGCCACCCGCGGCATTGCGCGGGCCGACGGGGCCGGTGTCGCTGACCTGGAGTTGGCCATCGATGTAGAGCTTCATGGCACCCGTGGTGTTGATGCGTGTCGCCATGACATAGTGCCAGACTCCGTCATTCACGGCAGTGGTGGAGAGGATGGTTTTGTCCGGATTGCCAATGCCGAAGCCGACCTTGTTTCCCACAAGGGCGATGCCCCAGTCCGCAGCAACGCCAGGGACTTCCGCGTCGATGATGGATTTCCCATTATACCACTGACCCGTGCCGCCGGTGGCGGTGGTTTTCATCCAGTAGCCAACGGTGAAGTCTCCGCTGACGGTGGCGGGGAGGCGGACGAAACTGCCGGTGCCATCAAACTGGGCGGCTTGAGTGCCGATTTTCCCGACTCCATAAGTGATGCCGGTGGCGATCCCATGATTGCTGAAGGTGCTGAGATCACTAACATTTCCATCGAACGGATAATATGCGATCGAAGTCTGACCGATGGTGGCGAGATGATTGATTTCGGTGGAGCTGAGGATTTTATTATAGATTCTAACCTCATCGAGGCTGCCATTGAAGAATCTGGTGACGCCACCAATGCTGCCGAGATAGAGTTTGCTTGGGGCGGTGCGTGCGCCTGTGGGACCGGTGCCACTGGCTTGGAGCGCGCCGTCCACATAAAGCCTCATCGCGCCGGTGCCAGTGTCGAGAGTGGCGAGAACGTGATGCCAGACGTTGTCATTGATGGCGACGTTAGAGGTGATGGTGATGTCGGGATTTCCCACACCGAACGCCGCTTTATTTCCGACGAGCGCGAGGCCGAAGTCTTTGGCCACTCCGGGGACTTCGCCATCGATGATGCCCATGCCCTGATACCATTGGCCGGTTCCCGCGGTGGCGGCTGTTTTCACCCAACAGGCGAGGGTGAAATTCGTGTCCACGGGCGCAGGGAACTCGATGGAGGCATCCGTGCCATTGAATGTGGCGGCTTGAGAGTCCACCCGACCGGTGGTGTAGGTGACACCGCCGCTAACAGTGCCGTGGAGTCCACGGCCGCTGGAGTCCCAGGCACTACCGTCGAGCTTGAATTGGGCCATCAAATTCCCTGGTGGATCGGTCGGCGTGACGTCATCGAAGACCCATTCCTGATTCAGCGCGTTGATGTTATCGTCGTATTGGGAAATGTTCGCGCCATTTCCCGTGGCACCTGTTCCGCCATCCACGTCGATGACCATGTTCGAGCTGTTGCGATTGAAGAGTTTCGAGTAAATGCCGCCATATTCGACGATGCGCCATTGTTGATTTGTTCCTCCGGTATCGTTCCAAGCCATGATATTTCCTCCTGCGGCAGTGGAAAATCCGCCGACTTCCAAAGCCTTGCCGCTGGCGAGGTTGATGAATTTCCAGTATCCGCTGCCGACCGAAGTTGCGGTCCATTTTTGCAGATCCGATCCGGATAGAGGATTCTGGCGGACATTCGCACCGGCCGTGGTATCCGCCGCTTCCATGACCTTTTGACTGAGGCGGGAACGCAGGATATAGGTGCGGCCATTCCTAACGGGGCAAGCGCGCATCGGATCGCTTTCGTTCCACCATTCGTCATAGTTTGAAATGCCGTCGCCATCCGCATCGCCGGCCGCGGATTGGGAGGTGGTGCCGATTTTATAACGTTCCCACTCGTCGGACATGCCATCGCCGTCGCCATCCTGGAAGCCCATATCTAACCGCATCGCCTGGATCAGCCGAGGCAGACGGAAGCGCGCGATGGGGCTGTCTTCGTTGCCATAGTTGAAACCGTAGGGGTAATAGTGGACACCGGATCGATAAAGTTCCGCGCCCGGGCCGTCGAACATCTTGATGAAATGTCTCACCGCCGCTCCGTCCCACACATTATCTCCTCCCCATTGCGCTTCCCATTCGTTGGTCGTCCCGCTTCCCAGATAGTGGGCGATTTCATGGAGCGCCACCTGCGTGTTGATCGACCCGCCGAATCCCAGAGTCCCATTGTAGTCGGACTGCGCGGTGGGAATGCCCGGGTGATAGGACACATTGATGTCCACATCGATGTTCGTCTGTGCGTTGTAAACCGCCACCGCCTCGTTCATCGCCGCTTCCACCTGAGCTCGCTTCGCGGCGTCGTCATTGTAAACGTAGCTGATATGATAGGTCAGGGCGTGGGATGGACAGGTGCTCCCAAGCCACAGCAGAGGGATGATTTTTAGAAATCGGGCGATGGCTTTGAATTGAGTTAGATGGCGGAGAGATGTCATCGGTCCGGGAGATTGGGTTTGGGTCGGGAATGCGGAGATGCTGCGCGATCCAGCATCACCTCGGCATGAGGTAACCGCATCCCACCCGGCGGCGTGTACGCGCGGAGTGGATTTCCCGAAAAACCTTTCTCAGCGGCCGCTTTTCGGAACGCGGATGAGCCGGACGTTGTCGATATCCAGATAATCGCGCTGGTTCATGGTAATGCGGATCGAGAGCGGGGCACCGGCGAGCGCCGCGGTGGACTTCCAGCGCAGTACGGCGTCACCGACGGAATTCTCGGGCGATGGGGCTTCATCCGAGCGGGCTGTGGCGAGGACCGTTTCGCCGGACTCAAGGCTGACGGTGTAGCCGCCGAAGCGCGCATGCTCGCCGCGTGGACCCTGAAGCGGCCGATGGCCGATGGCGAAGGTGAGCGCGTAATCGCTGTCCGCCGCGATTTTTCCGATCTCGCGGGCCATGCCGCTGCCGGGCGCGCCGTTGAAGAGGTAGGCCATCGACGGCCCTTTCATCGCGCCGGGCGCACCGCCGCCGGGCGCGGTATCGGAAAAATCCGGGCCGGAATACCAATGGTCGTCCGGCGGGTTGAATACGCCCAGCCCGCCCGGTCCGACGCGGGTCCAGCCCTGCGGTGGTTCCTCGGTTTGGTTATCATCCGCGAGGCCCGCTGACTCGAAATCATCGGCGAAAACGACTTCCGCAGCGACCGGCAATGCGTTGGAGAAAGCCTCAGGAGTCACCGGGATGTCACGGATTTCCCCGTCCGCGGCACACTTCACGGCCTGTCCCGCATGGAGCTCCCTCTGAGTTGAGCTGTCATCGGAGACGACGGTGCGGCCTTTGAAAACGTGAACTTCCGTACCGCCGCTTCCAGGCAGTTCCAAAACCCCGAACTCGGTGCCAAGGTCGGTGATCGTTCGCTCCGGGGTGATCACGGCGAACCCGTGCGCGGGCGGCGGCACCGAGAAACGTCCGCGTCCGGCGTCAAGCCGCAGGGCGTTGTCGCCCACCAGCCGGAGAACTGCCGGACTCTCGATGACGGCGACCGCGCCGGAGGGGAGCACGGCGCGCAGCGCACCTTCCACCAGATGGAGCGTTCGGTCACGTTCGAGCTGGCCGCCGTTGTTGGAGTCGCGCCCGCCGTCGCCGGTTTCGTAATACCAAATGGACTCTTCGCGGAAGCTCAGGCTTGCCACCTCGCGGGTTTGTCGGGCAGGCCAAAGGAAGAACGCCAGCGCGATGCACGCGGCGGCGGCGAACACCCCGCGGTGCCACCGCGGCGTGGCGGCCCGCTTTTTCCGGACGATGCGGAGAGGAACCCGCGGTTTCACGCGGCGGACCGGAGCGGCCGCTGGCGCCGACGACTCGTAAAGCTCCGCCAACAGCGCGTGATTCGCCGCGTGATCCATGTAAAGCGCCAACGCGGCGGGTTCGGATTTCAGACGGTTTTGGAGCAGTGCGAACTCATCCGGCGTGATCGTTCCGTCGAAATGGCGGGCGATGAGTTCTTCGGTTTCGGCGGAGTTCACGAAAGCGCCTCCTCTCCGAGTTCCATGCGGATGCATCGCGCGAGCGCCTTGCGGATATTTCTGAGAAGCGCGCGGACGGTGCCGGGGTTGCGGTTCTGCCGGCGGGCGAAATCCTCGATGGATTCGGGATCGGCGTAGCGCATTTCCAACAGCTCGCGGTCGGTCTGGCGGAGTTTCACAAGGCAGCCGCGCAACGCGTTTCTCCGGGCCTGAAGCATATCGTTGTCGATGGAGCTTTCCGCGTGGTCGGCGATTCGGGCGACGAGCTCGTCATCGAAAACGAGGCGGCGGTCGCGCTTGAGCACGCGGAAATGGTTGAGGACGTGGTAACGCGCGATCTGGAACGTCCACGCCTTGAAATTCGTGCCCGGCTCGAATTGTTCCTTCTTCTTCCATAACGTGATGTTCACCTCCTGCTGAAGGTCGCGCGGATCGGTCCCAACCGGCAGTAGCGAGCGCAGGAACGCGGCCAACGCCGCCTGGTGGCTGGCGAGGTCCAACGTGAACGCAAGATCGGCGTTCTGTTCGGGGGGTGGTTTCACGATGATAGGAAATGTCGGAACGGCGGCGGCGTATACGGAAATTATGGCACGACTTTCAGCCTAACAAAAATCAATCCCGCGTTCGGCGGCAGTGTGAATTTGACGGAATTCGCGGTTTCCACAACACCCTGTGTGGCGTCGGTCCAAGTGGCTAGATTGGTGGAAATCTGGACAACAGAGCTGCCGACAAAGTCCGTTGATTTCGGCCAGGTAACGATGCGGTTCACGACCGACGGATTGGCAGTGAAGCCGGCGCTGTTGGATCCCATGAAATACTCGACTCCGTTTGACACGCCATCGCCGTCGGCATCGCCGTCCGCCGGCTGGCCGGCGGCGTGGGTGGCGGCCCAGATGGCGTATCCGGCGGTGCCGACCTGAAGTTTTCCGCTGCCGGTGATGCGCCCGGAGCTGTTCGCACTGCCGTAGATGCCGTCCGGCTGGAGCACGCCACCGAGGGTCAGCGATCCGACGATATCGGTGCCGGTGTAGTCGAGATCCAGAACGCCGGGGGCGGTGACGGTCACGGCGGCGGTGTTGGTGAGTGAGGCGGTTTTCAGCGAGAGCTTGCCGCCTTTCACGCTTGTGGAACCGCTGTACGATAGCGCGCCGGTGAGGATGACCGTTCCCAGATCGGCGCCGCTGTTGACGGATGAGCCGGAGACCACCAGCGGGCCGGTGCCGGAAATGGCAGCCGAGATCGTCAGCGTTTCCCCGGTCAGCGCGCCGATTCCGCCAGCCCCGGAATTCGGACCCAGGGTGATGGCTCCCGCGAGTGTGGCGGCGGAGCCGGAGTTGACGGCGTTCGCCAGATCGAGGACGCCGCCGTTGAGGGTGAGGTTCGCGACGGCCAGCGTTTGCACGGCGCTGGCGGTTGTTTTCAAAAGAAGCCGGCCGTTAGAAAGCAACGTCAGGGAATCGCCCGCGAAAGTCGAATTCCCCGTAACCGGTCCGCGTAATGCGACGCCCGTGGCGCCTCCGCCGACGATGTAATCGTTTCCCGCCGCCGCGACACCTGGCCAGCCGGTCGCCGCGCCGGTGAGCGGCACGGTGAAGGTGGAGGTGCCGGGGGGGTCGGTGACGGGAAGGGTGTAGGTCGCGCGGTTCACGGTGATTTGCAACGTGGCTTGCGTCGAGGAAGTGCCATCGCTCGCGGCGACGGTGAAGGAGTTGAGACCCGCGTTCGTGGCGGCGGGAGTGCCTGACAGCGCTCCGCTTGCGGAAATGGAAAGCCAAGTGGGACCGCCGACCTTGGAATAGGTGACTGTGTCGCCATTGGGGTCGGTGGCGCTGCCAGAGATCGTCTGACCGGCGTAGGCGATGAGTTGATCGGCGGCGGGTTTCACGATCGGATCGGCGGCGAAAACCGGCGGAACGGGCTGAACGATGGCAGCAAGCTGAGCGCCGGAGAGCGCCAGATTGTAGATGCGGAAATCGTCGAGGCTGCCCGTTAGGAGCGGATCAGGCCAATTGCTTTTTCCGAGCCAGACGTTTGCCGGGCCGAAATAGGAAGGGTTGTAGGTGATGGTCTGGGTGTCGGCGAGGACGCCATTCACATAGAGTTTTCCGACATCTCCCTGCAGCGTCACGGCGACGTGCGTCCATTGTCCGGCGGTGAGCGGAGGCGCGTTCAGCGTCTGTTCGCCGCCGCCGTCCCGGATACCGAAGCGCAACTTGCCGTCGCTCGTCTTGGGCGAGAGGTAAAGATTGAAAGCGGTGTCATTGCCGAAATCGAAGATCCGCTGCCAGTTGCTGCCACCGGTCCATTTCACCCACGTGCAGATCGTGATGTCGTTGAAATTCACCGCTGCGACAGGCAGCGTGGCGAAGTCGTCCACGCCGTCGAACGCGAGTGCCTGCCCCGTTTTTCCGGTAGTGAAGACTGGCGTGCCAGTTCGCGTGGCGTGGTTAGAGTTCCCGGAAGCATCGAGGCTGTCACCATCGAAGAGATAGCGTGCGATCAGCCCGGCCGGTCCGCCCGGCGTCGCAGCGACCTCGCTGGAGAGGCCAGATAGATTAGTCGAAGCGTCCGCCGCCTTAACCACGTAATAATAGGTGGTGCCCTTGAAAACCTTGGTGTCGGTGAACGCCGGGGCCGTGGTGGCGAGCGCGATGATCTGATAGGGACCGCCCGGTGCGGTCGCACGAAGGACGGTGTAGCCGGTGACATCCGGCTCCGGGTTCGCACTCCACGTGAGCGCGACCGAGGAGTTTCCCGCCACGGCGGATAGACCTTTCGGCGGCGAGGGAGCGATGAAATCCACCGGCGTGTCCGTGAATTTCGAAAACGCATCGGCGATGATGGAAATGCCCGAACTCGCCGCGTTTTTCGTCCCGGCGGCGCGGACCTTGAGCGTGTGCGTCCCGGCGGGCAACGGGTCGGTCTGATAGAGAAGTTGATCGAACGCGCCGGTCGCGCTGTAGCAATCCAAGGTCGTTTTGAGCACATCGTCCACGCGGATTTCCGCCATGCCGAGGTCGCTGCGCTTGAATCCGTAGTAGCGCGCCTGGGTGCCGGTGAAGGTGTAGGTCACCTCACCGCCACTGGTGTTCTGGAAATGCTCGGTGCCTTGGTAGCCGGGATTCCCGACATAAGTTCCCCAGTTAGGACCATAGGAAACTCCGGCTCCGGTGTCGTCCACCTTCGTCCAGTAGCCGGCGGGGAAAAATTTCCATTGCTGGTGCGCCCCGCCGAGACCGGTCCACTGGGCGATATTCGCGTTTTCGGCGGTGCTCGCTCCGGCAACTTCCAGATATTTCCCGCTGAACCTGTTGCGGATGTAAAAATAGCCGTTGTCCGCATATTCGACGAACCAGTTCATGTTCCAGTTCTCGCCCGCGCCCCACTGCTGTGCGTTGCCCCCGTCGGCCGTGGAGAAACCGACGATTTCCAGCGACTTCGCGCTGTTCACGTTGATGAGTTTCTTGAAAATGCCGTCCGCGACCGAGATGTCCCATTTCTGATAGGCCGCGCCGGCATAAGTCGCTTGCCGGGCGTTCGCGCCGTTGCCCGTTCCGCCGCCGGCGATTTCCATGACCTTCCCGCTGTGGCGCGCGGCGATGACATATTTCCCGTCGATGTCCGGCGGAGCGTCGTCCCAGCGGACCTCGACGAATCCGTCCTTGTCCGGGATGGCGGTCATCGTGAACTCGCGCATCGGTCCCTGGCCGTTGAAAAACACATCGCGGTCCGCGCAAACGAATTTGTAAGTCGTGGCCACACCCATCCGCTCCGACCCGCCGACGAAGCAGCGGATCACGTTGTCCGGTGCCCGATAGACTGCGGCGGCCGTCCATTTCGCACGGTCCTCGGCGTAGGCGAGTCGTTTGCCTTGGCAGGATTTCACGAACTGCCCCCGGGTCTGGCTGCAGCTTCCCCACCAGATGGCACCTTGGAGGCCATACTCGGCTCCGGCGATCACTTCCATGAGGTTGTGGGCTTCCGGATTCAGGACGAAGTCGCCGCTGGCACGGACGTTCTGCATCCAGCTCACGTAGTCGTCAAAGGTGCCACCGAGGCAATGGGTGGTGCCGACGGCGGCATGGCTTTTGACGGCGTTGTACCAGTTGTTAGCGTTGCTGCAGTTCAGCGTGCTGGCCCCGGCGATTCCCGTGCCTTGGAAATCCGCATGAACCTCGAGTCGGCCCATGATATCGTTCAAATTCGCCTGAGTACCCTCGTTCCATGGCCCGTAGTCAGGCTCGTTGAAAGGCTCGGTCCAAATCATGGTTTTGCCATAGTAGCGCTTCGCCGCAGCCATCGCGGCCACCCAGCGATCGGCTCGCACCTCGCTGCCGTTCTTGTAATAGGCGTCCACACCGCCCTCGGTATCGGGCATCATCAGCCACGGCTTGGTGCCAGCCAGTGCGGCGACGGCCATCATATCGTCCTGGCGGCTTTTCGAGGCGGGGTCCAACTCATCATTCGCACCTAAAGGCTTGTTGATCATGAAACCGACACGCACCACGTCGATCTGATCGAGGCCCATGTTGGCAATGCCGCTGCGCATGTTATCAGGGTTCGCCCAAGTGGTATCCATCCCCCAGGTATCGATCGACTTCGTGATACCGGGGTCATTTGTGCTGAAAACCACCGTGTGGTCCTGCCCCTGAACCAAGGCGGGAAACAGCGACAACGCGGCGAGCACGAGGCGGATCTTGTCGGTCGGGAATTTCATGCGGAGAAGCTTTGGCGGAGCGCGTGGCTGTCAGGGTAATCGCAATACCCTCCAAACCGTGTACAAATAGTCCGCAATCCGGTTAAGCATCATGAGTTTCACCCGAAGCCATCGACGAAACATTGCGTGAGAGTTTCCATGAAAACCCGGCGTTGGATGCCCCAAGGGCTAGCCCACGATCGCAGGTGACAACCCCACGAACCAGCGACTAGATTCCACACCACCCCCATCAAAAACCCATGAGCTCCAAGACATTCGCCGCATTCCGTCACGGCAGGCGCCCGACAACTCTGCTCGCCGCGTCCTGCATGGCGGTCGTTGCCTGCGGTTCCACCCTGCAGGCGAAGTCATGGAAATTCACCGGAGTTTCGAAACAACTGGAAGCTGAGTTTGTCGGGATGAAGAACGGCTGGGTGGTCTTGCAGGACACCAGCGGCAAGAGCTTCGAGTTTGCTTTCGAGAATTTCGCTCCCGCGGACCAGCAATACCTCCGCGCGCTCGAAACCGGAGGAAAGCCGCCCGCCGCCGCGAACGAACCGGGAAAACCGAACCTCAGCCGCCAGGATTACGCGATGAAATCCGTCGAGACGCTCGCGGATCAAGTGACGACCCTAACCGGCAACACGGAATTCCACGTCACCGGCAAGGGCGACCCGATCCCCGGCAGCTCGTTCTTTTTCACCTCGCCCGATGCGTGGCTGTTTCTGGACAAGGTCGCGCCCTCGGTGGTGGAGTCCAAATTTCTCGACCGGATGCGGATCAACGGTGCCAAAGCGAACGCCTCGACCAACGTGCGGGTGGTGCAATACGGAGCCGGCACGGTCGTCATCCCGCAGGAGCCGGATTATACCGCAATGACGCTCTTCGACGGCAAGTCGCTAACAGGATCCTCCATCCCCTTGAAATGCTACGTGGACTACAACGGCGCGAGGCTCGGAAAATTGAAAGGGCCCGCCGCCTCGTTCGTCCTCAAGCGCGGCTACACGGCCACCATCGCGCAGAAGGAAAACGGCACGGGTGTTAGCAAGAACTACGTCGCGCAGGATCACGACGTGGTGGTCAACGAAATCCCCGCCGGATTGAGCGAGGGCGTGCGCTTCGTCCGCATCTTCCCATGGCGGTGGACGTCCAAGAAAGGCATCGCCGGCGGGATCTGGCAGAAACTCGATGTCGGCTGGTTTTACGATTGGAACATCGGCGCGAATTCATCCCCCGATCTGGAATACGTGGCGATCCGCCAGAAACGCGACTGGCCCGGCATGGATCAGGATTGGAAGAAAAAGGGAATCAACCACCTGCTGGGCTTCAACGAGCCGGACCACAAGGATCAAGCCAACCTCACCGTGGACGAGGCCATCGCGGGATGGCCGGTGCTGATGGGCTCCGGTCTCCGCCTGGGCGCGCCGGCGGTGTCCGACGGCGGCCTCGGCTGGCTCTATCAGTTCATGGACAAGGCCGACGCCTCCGGACTGCGTGTCGATTACGTTCCCGTGCATTACTACCGCGCCGTCAGCGATCCGAAGAACGCGAAGGGAGCCGCGGACCAGTTCTATCAATTCCTCAAAGGCATCCACGACCGGGTGAAACGCCCGCTGTGGATCACCGAATGGAACAACGGCGCCAACTGGACCTCGGCTCCCGACCCGAACGAAGCGCAGCAGAAGGAAGCCGTTGAGAAAATGATCGAGATGCTCGACGACACTCCGTTCGTGGAGCGATACGCGCTTTACAATTGGGTAGAAGACTCCCGGCAACTCGTCCGCAAGGACGGCTCGCTCACGCCCGCGGGAGTGGTTTACCGCGACAAGGTATCGCCAGTGGCATTCACCCAGCCGAAGTAGAAGGAGCCGATCATGCCGCCTCCTAACATCGTTGGACGCAAGGGCCGGCGGATAAGGAGCCACCACACTCTTGTCGTGGAGTGAATGCAGGGAAAAAGACGGGTCTTTGAAGGCTTTTTCTTTTTCACTTCATTCGCCAGCACCACAGGAGTGTGGTGCCTCCATAAGGACCGGGACAGGTCCACAGATCGTAGATCATTCTTGGAAAATCACCACCGTCGTGCGGGGAGCAACCTTCGCGACGCCGCCGGGCTTGACCGGGTTGCGGGTGACGAGGTTGGTCATTTTTCCCGCATGATCCGGTGCCTTGAGGTCGAAGGTCTTGTCGGCGCTCATGTTCATGGCGATCAAATACGGGCCATACCGTAGTTGATAGAAATCGCCACGTCCGGCATAGATGTTTTCCTCGCCCGGTTTAAACGACACGCCCGCTGGGATCTTCGCAATCGGCAGTTTCTCACCGGTGTGGGCGGAAGTGTAGTTGGCGGGATAAGGATGGCCACCATTTCCGAAGCCGAAGTTTGTCCAGTTAGGCCGGGTGTACTCCATGCCGGACGGTGTGTAGTCGATGTCCTCCATCACCGTGGCGATGCGATCGAAGGTCGGCGTGAGGTAATGAACGCGGCCGAGGAAATTCACCGCATTGCGGGCTCGCCAATAAAGAGACGCGTAAAGGATTTCCTTGCCGTTCTTGATCGCGACCACACCGTCCTCCTCATCCGTGAATACAAAGTCCGGCTGGTCCCACGACATCGGCAGGCGGTGGGCGACGGGCTTCTGCGCCTTCATGAATTCGTAGCGCTCCGGCACGCCCATCAGGCCGAAAGTGGTGCGGAAGGTGTTGTTTTCCATCTGTTTGAAAATCACCGCGAAGAACTGATTGTCGGCGAGCATCTGTTGGGAAAAGCCGATCAATTTCGGATCCCGCGCGTCGGTGGCGACTTCGAAGGCCGAACCATCCCACGACGGGCGCTGGTCATAGGTGACATCGCCCGGATAGTGGGTATCGCGCCAGCCGACGATGGTTTCCTGAACCATCGCCCGGTTGCCCTCGCCATCAAGCATCGGATAGCGGAAAGGCGAGCGGGCCATCGCGATCTTGATCATCTGCCGCTTCACTTTCGGGTCGCCCGGCTTGTCGGGTGACGGCTTGGTGGCTTCATAAATCTGCGCCACCCAGTCGAGGACCTCGCCGTAGTTCCCGACAAAGCCGAGTTCCTTGGTCAGGCCTTTCGCCGTGAGCTGATAGTAGGAATCGCCCAACGGCTTCGTCGGCTTGCCGTCCTTTTCGCTGCCGAGCCATGGTTCGAGGCCGATCGATTCGTAAAGATAGCGCAGCGCTTGTTTCTCCGGCAACGCCAGCGATGGCGCGAGCACGGCGACCCCGCGGTTGGCGAGGTAGATGCCGTAGAGGTCGTTGATCATCGACTGGTTGGTGTATTGGCGGCGGTGCTCGCGGTGCCAGTCGCGGCAGACCACCAGCATGGCGCTGAAAGCGTCGCGGCGTTTGATCTTCCCGCCTTTTCCATCGTCGATGCTTTCATCCAGCCCCGGCTTGAGTTCATTTTCTAACGAAGCAATCACCTGCCCGGACGGTCCGAGACCGAACCAGTCGGGATTGTAGGTGGACGGCTCTTCCTCGGCGAGTTTCGGATTGGCGACATAAGCGCGGTAAAGCGCGTCCAAGCTGGTCTGGATTTTCGTAATCGTCTCCGGTTTGCCAGCAGCGTGGGTCCACGGTGTGTGCCAGGCCTTGGCGAGAAACAGGATCTGCATCTGGTTGCACGGTCGCCTGACGTCCTTCAATTGATTGTCGATCTCGCCGTTGACGCGGGATTTCACGGCATCCATCACCTCCGGGCCGGGAGTGATGCGGACCGGCGCGTTCTCCGGATAGACTCCCTGCTTGTCGTCCGCCGGCGGCGTGAAACAACCGTCGGTGTGGGTGTAGGCGCGGTAGAGTCCCCGCGTCGGCTCGGTCATCGGCTTCTGGTATTGCTCGAAGCTGGTGGCGTATCCCCAGATCGGCCCGGTGGCGCGGATCTCGCAGTTCACGCAATCCCTTCCTTTTGTTAGATCAAGCGGCAACGGGCAGGTCCGATAGATGAAACGCCCGGGATAGGCCGGGGCGTCGGATCCCGTTTCCAGCGCCTCGTAGTCGCCAAGATGGCGGTAGCCGAGCTGCTTGCCCTCGACATGCAGGGTCATCTGGTTATGGTTCACGTCCTCGCCCCACAGGCGGAGGGTGATGTAGTTCTGTTTTTCGGGATCGACGCGGACGACGAATTTCAAAATGCCGCCCTGCCAGGCAAGCTCGCCGCCGGGCAACAACCGCCGCGCCGGTTCGCCGAGACCACCGGGTTTGAAATCGGAGAAGGTCGCGGACAATTCGTGAAGCGACTCGGAGGCATCGTTGCCGAAAGAAAGCGTGTCGAGGATTTCCGCGGAGAGGAAACCGGGAAGAAGCGTGGCAAGTGCGAGGAGGCGTGGGATCATGGATCGGTTCATGGAATTTCTCGAATGGGAGCCGAGACGGGCGACTATCAAAACGTGATCTTTCACGGATTCATGCATCGGGCCCCGGTTTCCATGGATACCTCCGCGTTTTTCGGGGATTCCGCCGCATGGTCGGGCATCCGCGCGAGGGGTCCGCGATTTTCGTTAGATCGCCTCAAGGAAGGCGCTATACGCCATCATCAGCGACGGGCCCGGCTCAGGCTGGGAACCGGGAATGACGGGATCGGGCGCGTGGATTGCCAGCGGGTGGCGACGCGGAATGATGCGGGCAGGTGGAGAGATGCCGGGAGGGGAGATGGCGCGCACCCGGCGGCTGAATCCAGATCCCAAAGGCCGAAATCCAGTTTCCCGGACGGGGCGTTGGTGTGGAATTCGGATTCGGCGTGGGAAAAATCCGGTGAGTCAACCGGGGTCGGAGTGATCTCAACGGATGGATGGGTTTGGGATGGAAACGGTGGTTTCATGATCGCTACAGGAGAAAATCGAAATCCGGTGGAATTACCCGACATGAGATCGTCGGAACCCAGCAAAGGAGTTGGTTTCCGTGGTAACTCTCCTTGCGCGAGCGATCCGCTCCAGCTACTTTCCCACAGTAACCGTGGAGAAACCCATCCCCTCATGGAGCCAGCCGAATCGTTAGAAAGCATGTCGTCCGAGCAGTTGCTGCCACTCGTCTACGACGAACTACGGCGTCTGGCGGCATCTCGGATGGCCCGGGAATCCGCGGGAATGACCTTGCAGCCGACGGCGCTGGTGCATGAGGCGTGGCTGCGGCTGTCGGGGACGGGCAACCGGAACTGGAACAACCGGGTCCACTTTTTCCGAGCCGCGGCTTTGGCCATGCGGCGCATCCTGGTGGACCGCGCCCGTCAGAAAGCGAGCATCAAGGCCGGAGGAATGCGTGCTGAAAACGAACACCCCATTTTCGGTCATGGAAACATAACTCCGGACGAACGCCTGCTGCTTGTCGATGAAAGCCTGCGACGGCTGGAGAAGGAAGATCCCGACAGCGCCCGGATCGTGTTGTTGAAGTTTTTCGCCGGATTGACCAATCAGGAAGTGGCCGGGACGCTGGGCGTGACGGTCCGCACCGTGGAACGCCAGTGGGCCTATGCGAAAGCGAGCTTGTTCCAGATGGTCCGCGAAATCGAAGCGGCTGCTGCGGTCTAGGTTGATGATCGATGTCGGGTTTTCACACCGGATCCCGCTTTTTCACAGGATCCACCGATCAAGTTTCAATCATGACAACCGCTTCCAGGGAAATCGAAAAGGCTTTGTTCGAGGCCGCGGCGGTCATCGAAGATAAATATGTTAGGGATGCGTTTCTCGATCAGGCCTGCGGCGGAAATCCCGCGCAACGAGACCGGCTGGAAAACCTGTTGGCCACGATCGACGACTCCGACCGGTTTTTCCACGATGCGGAGGAAGCCCGGACGGTGGTCGCGGCGGAGGCCTGCGAAACCCTAACCGATATCGCCGGGGACCGTGCCGCGGCGGATGCCGTTTTGCCCGATGCCGAAGGCCCGGGCAGTTGGATTGGACGCTACAAGATACAGGAACGCATCGGCGAGGGCGGCTGCGGAGTCGTTTATCTGGCGGAGCAACAGGAGCCGGTGCGGCGGATGGTGGCGCTGAAGGTCATCCGGCTGGGCATGGACACCGAGAGCGTGATCGCCCGTTTCGAAATGGAACGGCAGGCGTTGGCCGTGATGGATCACCCTAACATCGCCCGCGTGCTCGATGCCGGGGCGACGGAAACCGGACGTCCGTATTTCGTCATGGAATGGGTCCGCGGCGTGAGGATCACCGACTACTGCAATGAGAACCGCCTCGATGTCCGCCAGCGGATCGATCTCTTCATTCAAGTCTGCCATGCGATCCAGCACGCGCACCAGAAGGGCGTGATCCACCGCGACATCAAGCCCTCCAACATTCTTATCACCTCGCACAACGGCAGACCCGTACCCAAGGTGATCGATTTCGGGATCGCCAAGGCCACCTCGGGAAAATCCTCCGGCGATACGCTCATCACCTCGCACGAGCACTTCGTCGGCACGCCCGCCTACATGAGTCCCGAACAGGCCGACCGGAAGGGACTGGACGTGGACACACGCAGCGATGTTTATAGTCTTGGCATCCTGCTTTACGAATTGTTAGCCGGCCGCACGCCGTTCGATCCGAAAGAACTTTCCTCCGCCGGCGTCGCGGAATTGCGGCGCATCCTGATGGAGCGCGAACCGCCCTCCCCTTCCGCGCTGCTCGCCTCGCTGGATCACGACACCCGGTTGGAAATCGCTTCCACACGCCATACGGAACCGGCCAAATTAATTTACTCGGTGAAGGGCGACCTCGACTGGGTGGTGATGAAGGCCATCGAAAAGGACCGCCAGCGCCGCTACGAAACCGTCAACGGACTGGCGATGGATCTGAAGCGCTTCATCGACAACGAGGCGGTGATGGCCCGCCCGCCGTCGCGGATCTATCTGTTTCAAAAATTCGTGAAACGCAACCGTCTGGCAGTCAGCTCCGCGGCCGGTGTCGCCGCGGCGCTGGTGCTGGGTCTCGGGCTGGCCTACGGCTCCTACCTGCGCGAGAGCAAGGCGAGACAGGAGCAGGTCCGCTTGCGGCAGATCGCGGAAACCGCCCGCGGCAACGAGGAGAAACTGCGCGGCAACGCCACTGCCAGGGAAAACATCGCCCAAGTCGCCGTGCTGATGAGCGAAGGAAACACCGAGGAGGCGGACAGCCAGCTACGGAACACTCCGCTATCCACCATCGAGCCCTCCTTGGAAGCGGCGAACGTGCTGCGTTCGCTCGGTGGCTGGAATGCGATGCGCGGACGGTGGAAACAGGCGTCTGAGTGCTATCTGTTACTGATCCAGGCCAACCGTCTGACCAGCCCTGACAAGATCACCAGCAACAACGATCTCATCGCACCCGGCCCCGTCCTGGCCGAAAACGGGAACATGGCCGACTTCGCCAAATTCCGCGAATGGGTGATCACGCATTTCGGAGATACTCCCCGCGACATCGTGGGGGTGCAGGTGATCCAAGCCACCCTGCTGCTCCCCGCGGATCCCGGCTTTCTGCGACAGCTGGAACCGATCGAGGAGGTGATCGAAAAGTCGCATACGGAAAAGAAGCGTTTGAAACCCGGTAACGAAGTGACCCTGGCGGCCTGGCGGGCATGGGCGCTTTCGCTGCTGGAATACCGGCGGGGAAATTTCGAGAAGGCCGTCGTCTGGAGCACCATGGCATTGGAATACAAAGATCCGAATCCTTACATCTCCGCCATCATCCACCCGGTCCTGGCCATGGCGAATCTTCGTGCGGGGCACACGGATGCCGCCCGGGTGGAGTTGGAGAAATCCCGAGAGCTGATAGATTTCGCATTCACTCCCGAACTCGCACCGGCTTACGAGCCGCTCGGCCGTGGACACGGATTCTGGTGGGACTGGCTGCTCGCCCGGATCCTTTTCCGAGAAGCCGAGTCCTCGATCCAGAAACAATCCTGAAATCCGTCCACACACCGCCGGCCCCGTGAAATCCGCCCTCTCGTTCCGCACCGCTGGCTGGATGGCCGTGTCCTGCCTGCTGTTTTCCCGGTCGCCCGCCGCAGAGCCGATGGCGGGCTACCTCATGGGCTATTTCACCGAATCCCCGACCGGGCGCGGAGATTCATCAAACCTCCAGATCGCCACCAGTGAGGACGGCCTCGACTGGATGCCGCTCAACCAGAACGAGCCGGTGCTGGTCTCCCGTCTCGGACAAAAAGGTCTTCGGGATCCTTTTTTCCTCCGTAAAAAAGAAGGCGGATTCGTTGTGCTGGCCACGAATCTAACCGGACTCAACCGGATCGCCACGCCAGAGATCCATGTTTGTGAAACCGCCGACTTCATCACCTTCGACAACGCGCGGCTGGTCAGGCTCCACGACACGCCGATGCGCACCCTCGCTCCCGAGGCATTCCTTGATCCTGATAGGAATCAATACGGCATCATCTGGACCGGCGACACCGACCGCCGCCGCATTTACGTCAACTACACCACGGACTTCACCCACGTCACTCCGCACGAGTTGTTTTTCGATCCCGGCCAGGACGTGCGGGACGCCACGCTCGCTCAGGATCCGGAACAGGGAAACCGTTTCCTCTATTACACGGACGGCGTGGCCAACCGGCTGCGCGGCACCCGTTCCGCCACGCTGGCTCCGCGCGGTTTCGACAGCACTCCCTACACCAGGCCGCTCGGCGGAACCATCATCGAGGCTCCGTTGTTAGTGAAGGCGCTGCAGGGAAACCGCTGGTTTCTCTATGGCGATTCCGACAGCCCGGTGAATGGCGAGTTTTACGCGTGGCAAACCGACGACATCAGCAGCGACGCCTGGAAAGAAATCGACAAGCGGGACTACAACACGCCGCTCAACGTCAAGCACGCCACGGTGATCCCCATCACCCGAGCGGAAATGGACAACCTCATCGCCCACTGGGGGCGACCGAAATGGAACCGCATCAAGTCGTGGAATTTTCCCGACTGTCTCGTGCGGCATGATAATGAGATGGCCAGTATCTCCTATTATCCGTTCGACCCCTATCAGGATTCGCAGTGGAGGATCGTGCCCGGTCTCGCCGGCGCCACGGGCATTTCCTTCGAGTCCGTCAATTCTCCGGGCCAGTATCTCCGCGCCGTGGCCGAACATGTGATGCTTGCCAAGGACGACGGCTCCCCCGGATTCAAGGCCAAGGCGACCTTCGTGAAAGTGCCCGGCCTGGCTAACAGCAGTTGGTCGTCATTTCACTCGTTCTCGTCGCCGGACCTTTATTTGCGCCACGCCAACTATTTTCTCCGGTTGGAGGCGATCAACATCCCGCTCGACCGGGAAGACGCCACCTTCCGGATCGTTTACTGAGGCTTGTTTCCCGCGTTGGGAAAAAAATTTGCGAATCCATGTCGGGTTTGCGCCGGGAAATCCGCTGCTTTCTTCCGATCGACTCAACACGAGTCGCTCCGCGCCGTTGCGAAACCCTCGGGGACCCATTCCATAGCCCGATTTCGTAGCGGATTCCCAACAACCCAACGAACCCAATCGCATGAAACCCAAAGGCCAATCCCGCCTCCTCGCCAGCACCACCGCCCTCATCGTCGCCACCTTCGCGACGTCCTCCTCCTTCGCCGCCAGCGCGACGTGGAACGGAACCACCAGCGCCACCTGGGCGACGGATACCAACTGGAGTGCCACCCCTGCCCCGGGCGCGGCCGACACCGCCACTTTCAACAATGCCGGCAACGCCAACACCACCTTGGATCTCGGTGCGGGAGTTGCGATCAGCGCCATCGTTTTCGACACCGCCGGCACCGCCGCCTACACGCTCGGCTCGGGTGCGGCAGGCAGCCAGACGCTTACCCTCGCGAACGCCGGCTCGGCGATCGTCAACGCGGCCGTGGCCACCAACCAGTTGGTGAATGCCAACGTCAACCTCTCGACGGTTGCCAATGCCACCAACACCCTCACCAATAACAGCGCGAGCCTGCTCACCGTCGCCGGATCTATCAACGCGGTCCCTCCCGCAGGAAACAGCCTGCTCACCGTCAGCGGAAGCGGCAACACCACCGTCACCGGCGTTCTCAACGAAACCGGCGCGGGCAGTTCGGCCCTCCTCAAAACCGGCGCGGGCACCCTCACCCTTTCCAATGGCGGCACTTATACTGGAACCGGCGCGCTGGGCCGCATCCCGGCCACCGCCGCCGGCTTTCCGCTCGTTGCCAGGGAAGGAACCCTGCTGCTCAACGGTGGCACCCACACCGTCACCGGGGAATTGGTGATCGGCGGTGTCGTAGCGGACGGCGGCGCTGGCCAGAACGCAAAAATCCAAGTCGATGCCGGCACCCTCGCCATCAGCAGTTGGCTCTCGGTCGGCCGTGGAAACGGAGTGGGTGCCGTTTCATCCGACCTCGTCGCTAACAACGCGGCGATCATCACCGCAGCCAACTTCAGCGCCGGCTTCAACGGCGGCGGCGCAACCAACCTGCCCAAGGGCTCGATCACCCTGAACGGAACATCCGGAATCACGGTGGCCAACACCGTCAACATCGCGGAGTCCGCCAGCTCGAACTTCACCCTCGAACTCAATGGCACCTCCACCTTCAAGCAAACCGCCAATGCCAACCAAACGCGGGTCGGAATGGCGGACGGAGCGATTGGCACCATCCACATCAACGGCGGAGTCGCCACCTTCGAGCGGGACTTCGTCCTCGGCTACGCGGGCACCGGCATCGGCCGGCTCAATCTCGATAGTGGTTCGCTCAACGTCGCCACCGCGACCGAGCGCTGGCTCAAGCTCAACGAGACCCAGGGATCGAAAGGCGAGCTGACGATCAACGGCGGCAACGTGAACCTCAACACGAACACCGACATCCGCTTCAGCACCAATGCGAATGGGGCCGGCACGAGTTTCGTGACCCTCAACGCCGGCGCGATCACCGGCTACACCGGTAACAACAACGGTGTCATCAGCCTTGGCAGTGTCATCGACCTCAACCAGGCCTCCACCACCGGCACCGTCAACAACACCTTCAACCTTAATGGCGGCACCCTGACGATCGGTCAGATCATCACCACTAACAACACCGGGACCGCCACCTTTAATTTCAACGGCGGCACACTCAAGGCCGCCGGCAACACCACGAACTTCGTGGATCTCGGCGGGGCGACCCAGAAGGCCAATGTCAAGAATGGCGGTGCCATCATCGACAGCAACGGATTCAACGTGACTGTCGTTGACCCGCTTCTATCCGACGGCAGCGGCGGCCTCACCAAACAAGGCACCGGCACCCTCACACTTTCCGGAACCAACACCTACACCGGCGCGACCCTGGTGAGCGGCGGGACACTCACTCTGGCCAACGGCGGAAGCGTCGATACCAGCAGCTCCGTCACCATCAACGGCAGCGGTGCCAAGCTGGTTCAGGCCAGTTTCGTGCCGGTTGCCTCCCCGGTCACACTCACCAGTGGCTCCCTCGACGGAACCGGAACCATCAACTCGCTCACCATCGCCAGCGCGCTCGCCAACACGATCACTACGGGGAATGGTGCCGCAGCCATCTCGCCGCTCTCCGTCGGCGCGCTCACCTTCCAAGGTGCCGCGACCCTGAATCTTCAGGCTAACGGAACCTACATGGAACGATATCTCCATTCCACCAATCTCGTGACTCCGGCCACCGGCACGGTCATCAATGTCACCAACGTTTCGGGAGCGTGGACCAGCGGAACCGACTATCCGCTCGTCGAGTTCGATAGCTATGCCAGCGCCGATGCTTCCCATTTCACACTGGGAGCCATCCCTGGCCTGAACCCCAACCAGACCGCCACGCTGGTCAACACCGGAACCTCCATCGCCCTCAGCATCACCGGAGAATCGCTGGTCTGGACGGGCAATGTGAACTCCAACTGGACCACCGTCGCAGTCGGCGGCGCCAAAAACTGGAGCTACCTCGGAAACGGCATCGAGTTTTCCACCAACAGCCCGGTGGTGTTCGACGACACCGCCGCGAATTTCACCGTCAACCTCGCGCAGAACGTCAGTCCCAGCTCCGTCGTCTTCAACAACAATCCTAACGACTACACGCTTTCCAGCACCGGCGGTTTTGGCATCAGCTCGGGTTCGATCATCAAGAACGGCGATGGCAAGGTGACGATCACCACCGCCAACACCTACACCGGCGCGACCATCATTAACGCCGGGATTTTGGAAATCGGAGGGACAGGCTCCATTGCATCGAGCTCCACCATCACCAACAACAGCAGCCTCATCTTAAATCTATCAGGAGCATCGAATGTTTATGCCAACCCCATCCTGGGCACGGGTTCCGTCGAAAAGTCCGGTGCGGGCTCCCTCACCCTCTCCGGGGCTAACACCTTCTCCGGCGACTTCACGCTAAATGCCGGTCAGTTGAACCTCAACAGCGTGGGAGCCCTGGGAACCGCACCGGGAACCATCATCATCAACGGCGGCCTGATCGATAATACGAGCGGCGGTGCCATCGTGATGACGGCGGCCAAGCCCCAGACTTGGAATACCGATATCAGCTTCGTCGGTTCCAACACCCTCTACATGAGCAATGGCGGGGTCACCATTCCCGCCTCGCGAACGGTCAACGTCCAGGCAGGGACCTTCGGTGTCGGTGCGATCACTGACTTCGGTTCGGGATATGATCTCGTGAAGACCGGAACCGGCACTCTCGTCCTGAACGGGACCGCTGGTGCCTTCGCCGGAAACTTCAACATCCAAAACGGTATTGTCGGCACGAATCAGGACCTTTTCGGCGCGGCACCGCTCGGCACCGGCATCCTGCAAAACGCCGGTGGCGTCGGCACCAAGTGGACTTTCTGGAACGGCAACACTGCCGTGACGTCCAATGTGCTGATCCGAAACAACGACGGCAGCAACACCCGCCAGCTCGGGATCGTCAAACGCGGCACCGGCACCTTGACGCTGACTAACAACTCCAACTTCGCCACCTCCAACCTATCGGTCGACAGCGGCAGCCTCATCCTCAACAACACCGGCACCTACGGCTCACGGAACGATGACGGAACCACCGTCACCAATTTCACGGCGATTGTTGGCAATACCGCCGGAGCGAATGGAATATTGGAAATCAACGGCGCGACGGTCAGCTACAACAACCGCTCGAATGCTGGCACGGAAGTATATCGCAGCACTCTGACCATCGGTAACAACGCCACCGGCGCGGGCGCGCTGAAGCTCACCACCGGCACGCTGACTACCGACAAACAGCTTGCCGTGGCTGGCGTGGGCGGTGCGTTTGCGGACTACACGCAGACAGGTGGCACCACGAGCATCGGTGGCTTCCTTGCCATCGGGCTTGGCGCTTCAAATGGTGTCTTCAACCTGAGTGGCGGTACTTATACGATGACCGCAGGCCCTGTGACCAACGGAGCTGGAGCAGGCGGCGTGGGCATCATGAACCTGAGCGGCAACGCCATCTATAATCACAACTCGGCCACCAACAATGCCATCTGGATCGGCGAGGCCGGCACCGGCTTCCTCAATGTTTCCGGCAGCGCCGCACTCACTCTCCCAACCAATGGAATCGAGCTTGGTAAAAACAGCGTGGCCACCGCGAGCGGCACATTCAACCTGCTAGGAGGCACCGTCACCACCAACTACGTTTCCAAACCCGGAGCACTGGCCACCGGCGTCATGAACTTCAATGGTGGAACCCTGTCGGCCAACGTCGCAAGCACCACCTTCCTCACCGGCCTCACCAACGCCTACGTCCATTCCGGCGGCGGCACCATCAACAACGGCGGCAACGCCATCACCATTGGCCAGGCCCTGCTCGCCCCCACCGGCAATGGTGTGAGCGCTTCCGGGCTGACCTTCGGCGGTGGCGGCTACATCGCGGCTCCCCAAGTGACCATCACCGGCGACGGCACCGGAGCAACGGCCGTGGCGAACATTGACGGCGGCGGAAATCTAACTGGAATCACCATCACCAACCCCGGAATCGGTTACACCACCCCACCCACCTTCGCCCTGGTGGGTGGTGGTGTCGGCAACACCGGCTCGATCGGTGGCACCGCCTCGCTGGTGGCCAACGCCAGCGGCGGGATGACCTACTCCGGATCCGGCACCACCACGCTCGCCGGCGCAAACACCTACACCGGAAACACCACCGTCAACAGCGGCACCACGCTGGTCCTGGCAGACAACGCCACCCTCCAGTTCGCACCCGGTGCCAACGGTGTCAGCAACAAACTCACCGGTTCCGGCTCCGCGACGCTCTCCGGTGATTTCACCATCAACCTAACCGGAGCAGCCGTCGCCAATGGCAACAGCTGGACGCTGGTGAACGTGACCAGCCGGACCTTCGACTCTCTCCTGTTCAACATCCCCGGATTCATCCAGGCGTCGGACATCTGGACCAAGGTTGATGGAAACAACACATGGACCTTCACCGAAGCCACCGGTGCGCTCACCCTGCAGGTGACCACCCCGACCGGATACTCCGGCTGGGCCGCCACCAATGCCAATGGCGAAACGGCCGATGGCGACTACGACAAGGACGGCGTTAGAAACGGCGTGGAATATTTCATGGGCGCGACCGGCTCGTCCTTCACCGCCAATCCCGGCTTGCAAAACGGCACGGTGACCTGGCCGAAGGATCCCGCCTTCAACGGCAGCTACACCGTGCAAACCTCGCCGGACCTAACTGCCTGGACCAATGCCGCGTCCAACGTGGTCGGAAACACCGTCCAATACACCCCCGTCACCAACCTAGGCAAGGTCTTCGTCCGCCTCGTCGTGATCCCTAACTGATTATTCAACAAACCCCGTTAACCAACTCCACCGCCCCGGCCGGACCTCGTTCCAGTCGGGGCGGTTTCGTTTCAGCATTCCCGAAAAAAATCCGCCATCTGGATGTCGGGTTATTCCTTGGGATTCCGCTTCTTGTTCCAAACCCCTCATCAAAATCCGATCCGATCCTCTTTCTATCAGCATCCATGAAACCCAAAAACAAAACCCACCGTCATCTCGGTCTTATCATTGTCCACCTCTCGATTGCCGGTCTTTTGCCGTGCGCCAATGCCGCCTCCGACACATGGGACAACGGCGGCGATGGTCTGACATGGCAGGACAATCCGAATTGGACCACCGCGTTTCCCGGATCCAACACCAATGTCTTCACCAGCACCGATGATGCGGCCTTCAGCACCACCGGAGCCGGCGGCGTGATCGATCTCGGCGGGACACTCAACATCCGCAGCCTGGTCTTCGGCGTCTCCGGCGGCGACGCGGCCGTCTTCAACATCGGCGATGCGAACGACACGCTCAACTTCACCACTGCGGGCGGCATCACCATCAACACCGGCGTCACCACCGCCCAAAACATCGGAGTTGCAGGAACGACGCTCAACCTATCAACCGCCGCCGGCTCCGCCACCACCTTCACCAACAACGGCTCGGGCCTGCTCACCATCGCCGGCAACATCGCGATGGTCCCGCCGGCCGGCAACAGTCTACTAACCGTCGCTGGCAGTGGAAACACCGCCATCTCCGGCACCGTCACGGAAACCGGTGCCGGTGGTTCGGCACTCCTGAAAACAGGTTCCGGCACACTCACCCTGAGCAATGGCAGCACCTGGTCGGGAACCGGAGCGCGGGCACGCGTTCCCGCGACCGTCTTCGACACCTCGCTGGTCGTCCGCGAAGGAACGCTGCTTCTCAACGGCGGCACTCATAACAGTTCGGGAGAACTCGTCATCGGCGGCGTCGTTACCGATGGCGGTGCCGGTCAGAACGCAAGGATTCAGATTGATGCCGGAACCCTCGCCGTGGCCAACTGGCTCTCGGTCGGCCGCGGCAACGGCATCGGCGGCGTTTCCTCGGATCTGGTCGCCAACAATGCCGCCATCATCACCGCTACCAACTTCAGTGCCGGATTCAACGGTGGAAGCGCTTCCAACCTGCCCAAGGGCGTGATCACCCTGAACAACACCTCGTCGCTGGGCATCGGCACGGGCGGCGCATTCCAGTTGGGGGAGTCCGCCGGCTCGAATTTCACGATGACGCTGAATGATTCCTCCGGCGTCACCGTCAGCGGCAACGGCAGCGCCACGAACCGTTATATCGGCGGCCTCGGCACCGGCACGCTGAACATCAACGGTTCGGCGTCGTTCAATGATGCCGGAACAAGCGCTCTGAATGTCGGCTATCAGACCGGCACCGGCATCGTCAATCTGAACAGCGGCACCTTCAGCCATGCCAATGGTGAAGTCCGGGTCGGTGCCTCCAACACCAACGGAACGTTCTCGGGCGGCTCCGGAACCATCAACATTTCAGGAGGCACGGCAACGGTCGGCGCAATCACCCTTGCCCGGAACAACAACAACGCCGGACTGATCAACGGCACCATCAACGTCAGCGGCGGCTCGCTCACCTCCACGGGCGACGTGATCCTCGGCTATGCTGGTGCGGGTGCCCTGGGCAAACTCACGATCAGCGGGACGGGCACCGTGAACATCGGCACCACCACAGCCAAGTGGCTTCAAGTCGGATCGTGGGACACTGCCAAGGGGCAGTTTGATATCACCGGCGGGTCGCTCAATCTGAATTCCAGCTCGGCGATCAAGATGAACCGCCAGACCGGCACGGGTGCCAACGTCATCAACCAAAGCGGTGGCTCGGTGACCTTCTACAGCGACAACGCCACGACCGCGGGCGGAACCGGCGATCTCGATTTGCAATACGCGGGTGCTGCGGCAAGCAACAATACCTATAACCTGAACGGCGGAACGCTAACCGTTCCCAGGATTCTTTCCACCGCCACCACCGGGACCCGCACATTCAACTTCAACGGCGGCACGCTGAAGCCCACCGCATCGTCCGCCACCTTCCTGAACCTCGGCACCGGCAGCGCCAGCGCCAACGTCCGCAATGGCGGCGCCATCATCCATACCAACGGCTTCGATGTCACCGTCGCCCAGGCACTCGTCCACAGCAGTATCGGCGGTGACAATGCGACGGATGGCGGACTCACCAAACAAGGAAACGGCACGCTGACTCTCAGCAACGCCAACACCTACACCGGCATCACCACCATCAGCAGCGGCACCCTCAAGCTCGCCTCCACCGGCAGCATCGCCAACAGCTCGACCATCATCAACAACGCCACCTATGACGTCTCCGCCGTCACCGGCTACACCGTGGGGTCGAGCCAAACATTGGGAGGCTCCGGCACCATCATCGGCAACACCACCGTCGCGGGAACCCTCGCCATCGGCAACAGCCCCGGCTCGATGAACTTCAACAACGACCTCACCCTCACAGGCACCGCCACCATGGAACTCGGTGGCAGCGCCGTCGCCGGCACCGATTACGACTACGGCAACGTGTTGGGTACTCTCAACTACGGCGGAGCGCTAAACATCATCAGCTATAACAGTTACGATCTCTCCTTGAACGCGGCCTACAACCTGTTCGACGCGACCGCCATCACCGGGGATTTCACCTCGGTCAGTGTCGGTGGACTCAGTCTCGTTTATTCGCCCGGATCGGATAGCTGGAGCGGCACGTCAGGTCCCGCGACCTTCACCTTCAAGGAATCCACCGGCGTTCTCACCGTGATCCCCGAACCCGGTGCCGCTCTCCTCGGAGGCCTCGGTCTACTGGCGCTGCTCCGCCGCCGCCGCGGCTGAGGTTTCAAGGTTTTCCCGTGATCCTTAAATGCAGCCTCAGCCGATCCGAAATAACTCCGCGACGTGGAGATTGTTGTTAGATTCTACGAATCCGCATTTCAATTTCAAATCCATTCCAACATTTTTAACAGACCTGCACCCGATCCCTCATCCGATCCAGTAAACTGACGAATGCCAGTGGATCCAAAACCACCATTTTCATGCCGGGAAGTCCGGCACGAGATACAAACCCAAAACCAATAAATCCATGAAACTGAAAAAAACCATAAAGCCCAAATCAGGACTGTGCCTTGCTCTCGGCATCGCCTTCCAACAGATCGCCGCCGGAGCGACTCATCCCGGCATGCTCCACACCAACGCCGATTTCACCCGCATGGCCGCGAAAGTGAACGCCAACGCCCAGCCCTGGAAAGGAAGCTGGGACCTGCTCGTCGCCAGCTCCAACTCCCAGAGCACCTGGGGACCGCGTGCGGTCTCCGTGATCAACCGCGGCACCTCGCCGGATAACTGTGCGCTGCTCTACAACGACGCGGCCGCCGCCTATCAAAACGCCCTGCGCTGGAAAGTCACCGGCGACGTCGCCCACGCTAACAAGGCGGTGGAAATCCTCAACGCCTGGGGCTACACCCTCACCGCCGTCACCGGCAACGCCGACCGCTTCCTCGCCGCCGGCCTCTACGGCTACGAGATAGCCAACGCCGCCGAGATCATGCGCACCTATTCCGGCTGGGCTCCTGCGGATTTCACCCAGTTCAAGACCATGATGGTCAATGTTTTTTACCCGCTGAACAACCAGTTCCTGCTCACCCACAACGACGCCAACATCCAAAATTACTGGGCGAACTGGGACCTATCTAACATGGCTTCGATCCTCGCCATCGGCATCCTCTGCGATGACCAGGCGAAAATCGACCAAGCCGTCAACTACTTCAAGACCGGCGGCGGCAACGGCTCGATCAACAACGCCGTGCCCATCCTCCACTCGCCCACCCTCGGCCAATGGCAGGAAGCCGGCCGCGATCAGGAGCACTCGATCATGGGTATCGGACTGATGGCCACCATCTGCGAAATGGCTTGGAACCAAGGCATCGACCTCTACGCCTGGAACAACAACCGCTTCATGGCCGGTGCCGAATACATCGCCCGCTATAACAACCTGAAGACCGTGCCCTTCTCCTTCTATTCGTGGCGCAGCGGCACCGGCGGCGGTTCCGCCCAAACCCAGAGCGTCGTCTCCAATGCCGGCCAAGGCGCCACCCGGCCGGTCTGGGACATGATCGTCGGTCATTACGCACAGCGCAAAGGCATCGCCATTCCGGAGGTCGAGGAAAAAGCCGCCTCCACCCGTCCTGATGGTGGTCCGCAATATGGCGTTCATGGCAGCCAGTTCGACCATCTCGGTTTCACCTCCCTCACCTGCTACCGCGATCCCATCGCCACCACCGTGCCCGCAGGTGTCTATCAGATCACCGCCCGCCACAGCGGAAAAGCGATGGCGGTTCTCAACAACGGGACGGCCAACGGCACCAACGTGGACCAGCGCACGGTCGCCGATACCGACAATCAAAACTGGACCGTCAGCTCGTTGGGTTCCGGACAATACCAGATCCTCGGCTCCTTCAGCGGCAAGGCCCTCGACGTCAGCGGCATTTCCACGGCCAATGGCGCCAACATCCTCATCTGGGACTATCTCAATGGAAACAACCAGAAATTCACCTTCACCGCCACGGATTCCTCCTATTACCGGCTCACGCCTGTCCATAGTGGCAAAGCAGTCGATGTCGCCAATATCTCCACGGCTGACGGCGCCAATATTTACCAATGGCAATATCTCGGCGGCACCAACCAGCAGTGGAAATTCACCGCCACTTCGACAGTCCGCCGGCTGCGCCTCTCCACCACGACCAACCAATACCTGCGCCACTCCGGCTTCCGCGGCTACATCGCCACTGATCCGTTCCCCGCTCAGGATTCCGAATTCCGTGTGGTTCCGGGACTTGCCGGAGTGACTGGCGTTTCGTTGGAATCGATCAACTTCCCCGGCCGTTTCCTATGCGTCCGCGCCAACGGCGAAACCTGGGTCGATGTCGCCGACGGCACCGCCGCATTCAACACCACCGCCACCTTCCGCCGCGTCACCGGCTTGTCCAACACGGCGATGTATTCCTATCAGATGTGGGGCGACGCCACCCGCTACGTCATCAATGTCGGCGGCGCGGTGAACGCCGCCACAGTCTCCGGAACCGCCGCCCAGGAAAGCGCCACCTTCGCCGAAGTGACGGCCCAATAGAAACTCCGAAATGAATCGGGTCGGGGATGCGCTCTGTGCGTCCCCGACCCAACCTCTTGCCGAAATTCATGATCATGAACATCCGGAAAAACCTCTGCCTGTGGTTTCTAACTATCACTATCGGCGCGGTCGTGTGGCGGACGATCGATGACCCCGGCACTTCGCCCGTCATCACCCGCATTTCCAAAGCGGGAGACAGGACCTATCAGACCCATGCGGATGGTTTCATCCCTTTGGAACCCTCCTTCCCGCTTGCAAACGTGCCCGAGCGTGCCGCGCAAGCTGTCCGGTCGCCACCGGCCGGGATGCTCGCCGCCGAGGATGCCTTTGCCGTGGAAGCTCCGTCCCTTCGGGAGGAACTGATGCGCCGCGCCATGCAGGCTTGGGCCACCACCGATCCTGCGGCGGCTCTCGCCTGGGCCTCCCGACTGCCGGATCCCGGCGAGGCGGATATGGCGATGCTCCAGGTTTTTCTCAAGGCCTCGGAAACCGATCCAGCAACCGCCATTAAACTGGCCCTGGACCATCACTTCGATGAGAAACCCGGAGATCTGGTCGGAAATCTCGCCACCGAATGGGCTGACCGGGATCTGCCTGCGGCTTCGGATTGGGTAAACCAGCAGCCTGCGGGTGAACCTCGTGACGCCCTCATGGAACGGATCATCTTCATCGCCGCACAGACCGATCCCGCGGCGGCCGCCCGCAAGGTGGTAGAGGGAATGAATCCCGGGGAACGCCAGACAGAAGCCGCCATCATGGTCCTGCATCAGTGGATCCTGCGGGATTTCGAAGCCGCTTCGGCATGGGTCGGGCTGTTTCCCGAGGGAAGTCTGCGGGATCGCGCCCGGAGCGAGTTGGCGGGCCAGGCCTCTAACTGTCAAAAAATCGCGGAACAGCCGCTGCCGCCCGTGAACTGAGGAAAAATTCTCCGACCATGGCAAAACCTCATCACCGTCATCTCTATCAGCCTCCCGGGCAATCCGATTCCCGCGAGTCAGAACTCTGAACCGCAGGGTTGCATTTATTCAGCGTTTGCCTAACCGACATGCCCCGCCTGGAAATCAACGATCCGCCCCGCGGCCGTCAAGGGTTGTGGCTGGCCGCCTCATCCGGAGCCTTCGATCTGCGGTCCTCGGGGATCATTTTCATCGCCACCGGTCCAAGGCGCGGATCGTCGCCGGGCACGAGAAACACCAGCATCCGCTGGTCGGAGTTGTGCTCCCAGACGGCCGAGTAAATGGCTCGCTGCGGCTGGTCGCGGAAAAAGAGTTTTACTTCCAAGTTGCGGTTGATGCCGCCTGCATCCGCAATGACGGGTGTCCATGAAGGCGGAAGGTCCACGATTTTCTTTTCGCAAACGAAGACCAGTTCCTTGCCGGTGGCGTTGATGAACCGGTTGCTCCCCCAGGCAAACGATGAACTGTCGTCCTCGATCACGAACGGGCGGATCCCCGACGCCGCTTTGGAATCCGGGAGGATCACGATGAGGGGTTGTTTGAGGCCGTCCGGGATGGTGATCGCCGCCTTGAAGGGTTTTCCTTCGGCGTCTTTTTTATCGAGCGTCTCGATGACGGCGGGCGTCTCCCCCGCGCTGATCTGATAGACGCCGGTGCGCTTGGCCGGATGCATCGCGTCGATGATCTTGCTGCCTTTCGAATCCGCCAGGGCGAGTTTCATCCCGGCGATTTCCGAGTCCCAGGCAAGCACGCGGACGGGAATGGCATGGAGCAGCGGGGAACCGATGCAGGAGGCGAGAATGGAAATCGCGAGCAGCCGGAACGGAGGATTGATGGAGTTTTTCATGGAATGGTTTCAGGGAAGCTGATCGGAGACCACCTCATTGTTGGTTAGATAGCGGAACGAGACGATGCAAAATTTCCGGCCGAAGGCGAGATTGACCGAATTCAGCTCCGCGACGGACACATAAGGCGAATTGGCAGGATCAACGAACTCCGCTTTTCTCTGCACCACGGCCTCGCATCGGGCGATGGCCAGCACCTTGCCCGCCGAGTCCTTCGCCTCGCCATAGCCGCGGATGGTGAAAGTATCGGAACGCGCGGTCATGACCGGAGCGAGGGATTGCAGCACGTCCGCCTGGGTCAGGTAGCCGGGAATGCCCACACCGGTTCTCGGCGAGGTGATGTTGATTTTCGAACTAACAGGATAACCGCCGGTATCGAAGGTGTCGTAGAGAGCGCTTTGATTGAAGCTGGTGCTGTCGATCGCCGCCTGGATGGCTCCTTTGAGCGGCATGTCGGTATTGCTGCTGTCGATGCGCCGGTTCACGAATTCACCCATGGAGAGGAACGGGCCCCGCAGTTTGACCTGGACGATGATTTTCTGGGCAAGCTCCGCGATTTGGGGATCCGTCAGGGATCGGAAACCCTGCCAGTTGTTGGAATCAGAGCCCAAGGGATTGCGGAAACGCGGGAAGGCGGTCTTACCGGAACCGGGCGCGGTTCCGTCGCGAATGGTGAATTCCTGGTCACGCATGCCGCTCAGAAACGCGATCCACGCCTTCTCGCTGGTGGAGTTGATGTTGAACGCGCCATCCACGTAGAGATGGGCCGCGATCTTGAGACATCCTTCCGGCTTGGTAAGATCGGCCTTGAGATCGGACGCCGATAAACTCCCCTTTTCCAACCTCATGCGGGAATTCCGCAAGGGATGCTTCGCGGGATCATCGATGAAATCCGCCAGGACATCCGCGCTGCTTTTGGTGACTTTGGCGATGTCACTGAGCCAAGCGGAGGGCGAACCGGTTCTGCTATCCGGCGTGAGCACGGGTGCCGCTCCGCTGAAGTAGAAGGAGTCCCAGAGAGCTTCGTTCGCGAGATACGAATAGTCGTAAACCGGCATCTCCTGGCGTGTGTAGGTGGCTTCGCCGGAGCCGCCGCTCGTGAGTGGGGAACGCTCCGCGGCAAGACCTTTTCTCAGATAGGCGCTGGCCCAGCTGTTTCCAAACTGGTTGGCGGGAGCATAAGGCGTATATGATAGATCGGCATGTTGGAAGCCTGCCAGTGACAGCATCGGTTCCTGCGGCACCTCGAAAAACGAGAGTTGGGATTCACCGGTGCCGGAGCTGTTCGAAGCTCCGTAGAAAGCGGAACGGCCTCCATTGTTGGTTTGTAGCACTTCGTTGAATGTGGAGACCGCCCTCATCCGTGTTTCATAATGAGGACCTGCGAGGAAGGTCCCGGTGGTGAGATAGCGGTTGATATATGGCTGGCGCGGATTGGTGGTGTAAACGAGATCCCCGCGACGGCTGACCAAAGAATCGGTCGCCACGCGGTGATAGGTTTCTATCAGACCAAAAGGCTGTCTCGTCGCCGCGCTGACGAGCTCCGCATAGCTGTAGCGCGGGGATTTCATGGAGGCGGTGACGGTGGATTGCTGTGCGAAATTCACCGTCTGCACGTCGCCGACCGCCTGACCGCGATTGGAGTCCACCGGATTCGCGAGCTTGGTGCGGGTGGCATCCTCTAATCCCACGGAGAAGGGATAATTACTGCCGGTACTGGGAACGAAATTCACTTCGACGGAATCCTTGACCGTTGGGTTGGGATCCATCACCCGGGTAAATCCGTATTTGGCATCAGCCGCGTTCTTCATCGGGATGGCGAATCCTCCCCGGGTCGAAAGCTGGTTGGGATTGTCCACGGGCCGGAGAGCGATGCTGCGCTTGCGGATGGAATTGTTGGAAACGAATTCGACATCGGTCTGGGTGGCGGGAGCGAACACACGGACTTCTCCCGGCTTGAAACGGATCGACTGTCCGGCCGCGGCCGGGCTGCTGCCGGTAGGCGTGATGAAGGCGAAAAAATACGGATTCACCGACCGGCCGTGGCCTACGTTGAGAAATTGATAGCCGACGATCTGTGAAAGCCCGACGCCTCGCACCGGTTCAGAAACTCCGTTTTTCGTAAAGGTCCAGTCGGTTGAGAAAGGAACATCCATCCACGGGTAGGCCACCGCTCCCTCGATCTCCAAGGCCACGTTATAGGGATTCCACAGTGTGACGATCGGCGTCATGACGAGCCGGACTTCCTTGTCCGCACCCACCCCGAGACTGAGCAGATAGAGCACCCGGTCCAGCACAGGACGGAAACCGTTCTGGGTTGCCAGGGCAGGTGGGGGCGCGGCCGGGCAGATGTTTCCACCACTCGACTGCCTGAGGGAGACGTGATCCATCCCCCGCTCAAAAATGGTCGGTCCGTCGCCCGTTGAATACAGGTGATAGGGCGTCCGATAGAACGACCGCAACGTGTCGAAGGTGGGCACGGCCGCCGCGGGAAACTCAAAGCTCGTGGTTGCCGGGTTGAAAGTAAGGTCCACATGAACACTACCCGATGTCGTGACAATCGGACGGAACAACGGACGCTGCCCACGGTAGTTGGAGGGAGTGGTGAACTGCGGAACATTCACGGAGCGGAAGGGATTTTTGAAGGTCCCCCAGGCGTTTTGTTGGAAACTCCCATCCGACATTTCAAATCCGAGGGTGAGATCGGTCTTGAGGCCGCCGTTGACCACGTCCGTTAGAAGACCGAGGCCCTGCGAGGTGAAATCAGCGTTTTCCGGAGTCGCGGCGGTTCCTTTCCAAAGATCGGTATCGAGTTTCGCCTGCCCCATGCTGACGACCCGGCCGGCACGGTGGTTCCAATCGGAGGCCGGTTGATTGAAATTGTTGGATTTTGCCAACGAAGGACGCGCCTGGGCCTGCAGACGATCATTGGGAATCACTTCGTTTTTCTCAGGTCCGCCGACATTGATCTTGGCCCGGGTGGCGTCCTGCACGACGGACCAGGCGATCGCTCCGGAAATGGGTTTCCCTTTCATCACGTCCACCTTGGCGCCGGATAGACTGAAACCATCCGACGCCACTGTGAACAGCGGCACCGGTTTCTCGACGGTTCCGCTTTTGGCCCAGTCCTGAACCGTGAGGTCTACCGGGTTGCCGCTGGAAGTCAGCCAGCTGACAAAACTCGTGGTTTTCTTGCTGGCATAGGAGGGAGCGCTGCCTTGCGGATTGTTCGCCAGATTCGGCGACCAGGACCTCCAGACACCGACGACATTCGGGTTCTTCGCCCCATCGAAAATCGACCCGTCCACCGTGACGCGGCGGTCGTCCCCCGCCGCTTTCTGGAGTTCTCCCAAGGCCAGCATGAGCGACAGCCGGGCGTTGGCCCGGGCAATGTTGCCCGCCGAGGTCCCGGCCGTGGCGCGAAGCGTGATCGAGCTGAGCGACAGGAGGCCGACAGCGATGACGACAAGCAGAATCATCAGGCTGAGCGTGACGATAAGAGCGAATCCCCTTTTGTGCGCCAAGTGGCGGGGGCGCAAGCGGCGGAGTGGGCTGAGGTTCATGGTTTTTTTAGGTTTTGCGCGGAGCCGATCAAGCAAGTTGGGAGGGGTAATCCAAACGTTGTATACAAGAAGGCTTGACGGAAATATTGGCTCTATTTTTACAATGTAAATTCAAAATGTTAATTTATGCACATATCACTCCACTTTAATGCGAAAAAAGGCGGATGACTTAGCACCCGCACCAAGGATCACTAAAGAAAGGATCGCGCCGTCCCCGAGGAGGGGCTCACCGACATTTTCCCAAGGGCCATTGAGTTTTCCGCCGATGTCTTGTTGGAGCTGGTAGGTATGTCCGGGATGACCGTTGAGTGAGAATGCAAGGTCATCGCCCACGGCGGAGCAGACGAGATCCACAGAGGTAATGCCCAAAACCGTGCCGAAGTTTATGAAATTCGATGGGAGCGGGACGGAGGAGGTAATGAGATCGAGGGTCCCATAATTGGTGATCGAGGCGAGAGAGGCGGCGAGATCGGTGGGGAAAAAGGTGGATCCCGGAGGAATGGTGAGGTTTTTCCCGGTGTAGTCGGCGCGGCGGACGGTAATCGTCGTGTGGCGCAGCGAGATCGAGGTGGGTGTGCTGCCGCAACGCAGCCCCACGCGGTCGAACGAGAACGTGCTGGGGCTAGGGTCTGATCCTGTGAAAGCGGAAAAGAGCACACCGTCCGAGACGCGGATCAGGGCGGCGTAGTAGTCGAGCCCGCCGTCGGCGGTGCGGGTGAGGGTGAGGAGGAGCCGGTAGTTTCCATCGGTAAAAGCGGGTGGAACGAACCCCGTGGTGGCGAGTGTGGACGCTCCGACGGTGGTGGAATACGCACCGGTGGTTTTTCTCCAGAAACTGGCGGTGGAATCGTTGGTGGCGAGGTAGCCGGGTGTGTTGGAAGCGGAAAGGGTTGAAAACAATCCCCAAGCAAAGCGTTCGCTCCCCGGCGACGCGGAGAGGCCGAGGAAGGTGGCTTCCGCAGAGAGGGTGATCGAGTCGCCGGAATCTTCGAGCGTGACTTGGGGAAATGGCGAGTGGATGGCAGTGGCGCTGGTGTTTTCCCAGACGGGTGAATCGGTGGCGGGTGCGGTGATTTGCGGGGTGCCGAGTCCGCCGGTCCATACGCCACGGGCGGGAATCACCAACTCGTGTGCCGGAGGCGGCTGGAAATCCTGTCCCGTTCCCCAAGCTGTGGGGCTCGGCCCCATGACAAATGAAAGGGTGCTTCCCGCCAGAATGTCCGAATGATGGATGATCGGTGTGTCGAGCGGTTGGCCGTTCAGGGTGGCGGATTGGACGTAGATGTTCGCGCCGCCGGAGTTTTCTGCGATCACTGAGAAGGTTTTTTCGTTAGAAATCCTGAACTCGAGCCGTGGCACGCGTGGCCCGTGCAAATAGTAGTGGTCCTGCCCCGAGCTCGGAAAAAATCCCGCCGTGAGGAAAAAATAGAGCGAGGACATCGCGCCCGAATCCTCATCACCCGGGAACGAATAAGCGCCGAACCGCTGGCGCAACTGGTCGGCATAATAGGAAGCCAGATAGGGACGCCCGGTATGGCAGAACTGCCAGATGGGCTGGAACGAAGGCTCGTTGGTGAAATCGATGTAGTTGCTATCGTTTTTCCCGAGCGCGTGGTTCAACCGCTCGATGAAGCGGGCACGCCCTCCCATCAGGCCGATCATCGCCTCGCGGTCATGTGGAACGTTGAAGGAATAGTTCCAGCAGGTTCCCTGATAGAAATCGGTTCCATTCCCAGCAATGGCGGCGGTGGATCGGAAACTGCCGTCACGATTGCGCGCGCGGACGAAACCGGAAAAGCCATCGCCACTCGCGGAAGCGTCCCATACGTTCTTCCAGTTAGACGAGCGGACGAGGAGCGCTTGAGCCTCCGCCGCATGGCCGTGGGCAAGTCCCACCTGCGCGGCGCACCAGTCGCCGTAAGCGAAAGCCAGCGTGGAGGAACCGGATTTCATGCGACCGTCATAACCGCCGATGCTGCCGTCGTACGAAACGTAGCCGAGATTCCGATAGTCCGCCGTGCGGCGGCCCGCGTTGAACTGGAGGAGCGGCCAGACTTTTTCCCAATCGATGCCGGGAATCTGTTTCGCATGGGCGTCAGCGATGACGAGATCCACCTCGTCCCCGCCCTGACCGGATGCGAAATCCTTGCCTTGGATGAACGCGGTTTCGGCACGGCCGTTTCGGGCGAATCGCTCGGCGAAGGAGTTCACGTTCGCCGCCACCGCCGCCGGTTTCACGATCGCCAGCAGCGGATAGAGCGTCTGCCAGGTGTCCCAAAGCGTGTATTGATCGTCCCAGAAAGGCGTGCCCGCCGGCCAGCCCGGAGAATCGCTGGTGCGGTCGCGGGGTTGCACCAGGCTGTGGAAAAGCGACGTGTAGAGCTTCCTTCCTTCCTCGTTGCTGACTCCCGGCGTCGTCAAAACGGATAGCGCGTCCACCCAGCGTGCCTTGGCCTGCGCTTCGAGACCGGTGAGGTCCCAAGCCGGAATCTCCTGTTCAAGATGAGCCCGCGCTTGTTCCACCGAGACGAAGGAAACCGCGATTTTCAACATGACCTTCCGCGAGGCCGTCGTATCGAATCGCATCCAACCGCCAAGCCGCTGCCTGGTGACGGTGGAGGCTGATAGAACGCCGGTGCTGGAGGTGCTGCCGATCCATGTGCCGCCGGACATCGGCGTGGTGTCCACCTTCGCATAAAAATAAACGTTGTAGGCCGCCGGGTTCCAGTTGCCGTCGAAGGTGCCGCCACCACTGATCGTGCCGGCCTCGGTGTCGATGGTCACGGAGCCGCTGGTCATGCCGTCCGCTCTGCCGAGTTTCCGTGCGACGTCGAAGGACAGGCGGGCATCCGTCGATGCCGGGAAATCGAATTGATAGATCGTGCTGTTAGCTGTGGGCACGACGGCGCAGTCGGTGTTCCAACCTGTCAGTCTGGCGCGGTAGGAATAGGGACGGGCCGTGACTCCGTAAACCGGAGACGCGTGATCGCTCTCGTTGATACCGGCCCCAAGCCGGGGCGAGACCAGGAAATTACCAAAAGAAGGAGTGCTCGCCCCCGCCCCTTGGGCATGGAGTTGCGCGAAGCCGACCACGGCGCTGCCCGCTTTGTAGCCGGAGGGAGAAACCGCCAGCGTATCCGGACTCGGATAGATGGATGACTGTGGCAGGCAGGCTCCCGGCACGCAGCCGCCCGTTCCTTCGGCACCTATCAGGGGATCGACGAGATTGATCGGCGCGAGATTGGTGGTCGGCGGAATCGTTTCAATCGTGGTGCCGGGGTTTTGGAAAAGCTGGAGCGCCTCGGCCGCGGTGACCGCTCCTTCGTAAACCTGGAGGTCGTCCACATCGCCGTTGAAATCATCGAGAATGCTGCCGGCCCGCAGGAACGCGCCGATCGCGAAGTATTTGATCGGATTGGTGGTGATCGCGACGGGGATGGTGTTCTCGCCACGGAAAATGCCATCCACATAGACCGAACGGCTCGAGCTCTCATAGACGGCAACGACATGGTGCCAGTTGCCATCGCAAACATCATAGCCCGTGCTGATCTCACCCGCGTTGTTGCCGCTGCCTCCCTGCCGGGCACGAACCCGCAATCCGCGCCCCGCGGAACTCTCCCGCGTGATGACTTCGAAACCGGTATTATAGGTGGCGGAGTCTGTGGACCCGGTGGTCATGCCGAACACCGCATGCGTTGACGAGGTGGATTGCGCCGGCGTCTGCCTCACCCAGAATGAAATGCTGAAAGGCCGGAACGTGCTGAAACTCCCCAGCAAGGAAAAAGTGCTGCCGCCATCCAGGCTCGCTAACAGATAATCATCGCTGCCGCCGAGCCGCACATAACCGCCGGCGGCTCCTCCGCTGGAGTTGAAGACTACGGAATTTCCCTGAACCGTCAGATTGGCGGCACCCAGCGCGTCACCGCCTCCGGAGTCCAATTCATAATGATGACGAAGGGTGGCGGCCGGTGCCGAAACCCAGGAAAAAAAACAAGCGGCGGCAACCGCAGCGGATAGACGTAAGGACATGAAATAATGTTAGCTAATTCGAATGAAATGCCGCCGCCCGGCGTGACACCGGTGCGGCGGCATTCACACAGGTCACTTGGCAACCTTGAGGCGACCGAAGATTTTTCGTCCGACGGCATTCGCACGAGGAATGCGAACGTTGATGGTGTCCGGCGCATCGAGATTTTCAGCAACGGTGACGGTTACTCCGTTGACGTCCGGTCCGGAGTCCCCCGCACCGATCACCGCATCCGTCCAGCCCGTTAGGGTCGAGCCGTATTGGGCGGTCTGGGAGGTGACGTCCGCCTCCGCGTCGTCGCGGCGGCTGAACGTGAGGATCACGTAGGTGGCGTCGGAGGTTTGCACCGGCAGGATCTGGGAATCCGAAGTTAGCGGGTTTCCATTCAGATAGAACTCCATCAGGTTGCTGACACCGTCGTTGTCGGCGTCCTGGGTGAGTCCGTTGTTCGTGCCGTCGAGGCCCTTCGAAGTGGCCCAGCTCGAATAGCCGCTGGCGACCACCAGGCTTCCGGTGCCGGTGAAGAACGCGCCATAGGTCGGATGGGACGGGTTGTAAGTGCCGGGAAGCATGGTGACGCCGCCGAGGATGAGCACTCCGACTGTGTCGGAGGAGGTTCCGGTGGCGAGGTCCAAGTGGGCGCCGCTGGCGACAGTGACAGTGGATGCATCGCCGAGGGTGGGCGAGGTGATGGAGAGCGTGCCTTGGCTGACCGTAGTCGCACCGGAATAGCTGTTAGAGCCTGTCAGACTTAGCGTGCCGGTACCGGTTTTGACAATGCCGAGCGCGGCGGTGCCGCCGTCGAGGATCACGCCGCTGTAAGCGGTGCTGGTGTTGTCACCGCCGACGGTGATGACGGAGGGATTCGCAGCATGGGAGTTGCTGATTTTTCCACCGGTGCCGCTGAGGTTGGCGAAGGTGAAATTGAAGCCATTAAGCTTGAGCATGGATTCGGCGACCACCAGCGGACCGGAACTGAAGGCGTTGGCATTTCCTGCGATGGTGGAACCGTTGGGGCGACCGTTGATTTTGGTGGATGCGTACGAGTTCTGGACGGCGGCGGGAGCCACGTTGATGGTTCCTGAATCACCCACGGGATCACCCGCATAAAATTCGCACTGGAATGGTCCGCTGATAGAACCGGTGATGGTGAAATTGGCGAGGCGTTGGGCCATGATGCCGGAATCCGCCGTTAGCGTCACGCTGCCAGCCCATGTGGCGGTAGCGCTGCCAGCCAAACGGAGTCCGCCGGGATACCCGCCTTCCCCCCAGCCCGATCCCGCGATTTCCACCGGCGTGGTGTAGGGATCGACGCTGGTGAATGCGAGCAACTGCGCGCCGTCGAGGATCTGAATTTTACTTGCGGCTCCGAAGGCGTCCTTGCCGTTGTTGGCTCCCACCCGTCCTTTTTCAACGCGCAAGGTGCCGGTGAAACTTGGCGTCAGTGCGAAGGCACCCCAATCCGCCGTTGCATTGACCAACTGGGCGGAGTTCAAAGAAACGACACCCGCACCCGTGATTTTATCCCAGGCCGCGGTGGCGGCGACGGTGGAATTGAACCTGAGTTTGCCACCCGCCGCGATATCATAGGTGGTGGTGGAACCCATGCTGCCGTTCACCGTACCATCTCCGAATTGGAATGTTCCCTGGGTGATTTGCAAGAGTCCGGAATAGGTGTTGGATGTCCCTGTGAAAATCTGGGTTCCCGCCCCCGTCTTCGTTAGATTCGTGGCGGAGCCGTAACCACTGAGCGCTCCTGATAGGACGGGGGAACCGGTGGTATTGAAAATCACGCTCGCGTCGTTGACGACAAGGGGGCTGGTGAGGGAACCGTCCGACACACCATCTCCCAAGCGCAGGGTTCCGGCGTTAACGGTCGTAATGCCGGTGTAGGTGTTCGCCGTGGCGAGAGTGAGCATGCCATCACCAAGTTTGTTCAGGACTGTCGGTCCGGCAATGCGACCCGTGCCGCTCAAAGTGTAATCCTTGCTGGTGTGGTCGAAGGTGACGCTGGCAGGTGACACGACCGAGTTCAGCGTGATCGCGGTGCTGGTCGCAGAATCATTAAACTGGGTGTTGTCGTTTTCCAAATACTTGTCGGGGGAGGCTCCGAGCGTCCAGTTGGAGGTGGTGTTGATATCCCAGATCGAATCCACATTTCCCTTCCATTTAAGGACATTGATCGCCGTAACCTGAAGGGAGACCGCATTGTTGGAATCGATCACATTGGCGACCACGCCACGTGGCAGAGGGGCGAGTTGGAAAGCGCCGATACCGCTGCCACCGATGGAGCCGCTGACGGGATAGCTGATGAGCGGATAGGTCCCGACGACCGGGATGCCGGAGACTTTCAAGGTCACCGTACCATGCGGAACCAGGCTGCTTGTCGCATCGATGGCCGGCACGCCCGTGGCGGGATTGAAGTTGCGGATGTCCACGGTCACCCCTGTGGCGGAGCCAAGCGTTAGACCGGTGGTCTTCCAAGATTGGTATGCATCACCGGTGACCGCAAGTGTGGTTCCATCCGCCACGACGCAGGAAGTTCCGGGGAAATTTCCGGTAGTCGTCAGCAGCGTGCCGGCGCTAACGGTGGTGGTGCCGGTGTAGTCGTCCAAGTTGGAAAGGGTGAGTGTGCCCGCCCCTTGCTTGGTGAGACCGCCGGTGCCGTGAAGTCCCGTCTGGAAACCCACGTCGAAGTTGTTGGTGTCGAAATTGAGCCCTCCGCTTTGCAGGTTCACATAGACCCGGCCGGGATTGAGCGTGCCGAGCTTGAAGAAGTCGGTTTGCGCGGCCAGTGCCTTGATCGTGCCGCCATTGGCGTTGACGTTGTTTTTCGAAACCGTGGAATCGTCGGCACCCTTCTGGATATAGGTCGTGGCAAGCGTGCCGCCGTTGAGGTTTAGCGAAGAGACGATGCCGGACTGCGCGGTGTTGTCATCACGACCGATGGTGACGAAATTATTAACTGTTAGAATTGAGGTGCCGCTGAGGCTGACCGTTTCCGTCGCAGTCGCGCTGCCGATGTGGCCGATGGTGAATTCCTTGAGAGTGAGCGCCGCGCTGCCACTGAGGGAAATGGAGGTGGTGCCGGTGTTACCGGTTCCGCCGAAGTCGCCGGTCTTCCATTTGGTGGTGGCGGCGTTGAGAATGCTGGTGCCTGATAGATTGACGGTGGCAACTCCGCCATTTCCGCCGCCGATGATGTCGACGCCGGTGTTGGTCTCCGTGAGCGTGCCGCCGGTCATCGTGAGGGTGCCCTTGCTGGTGGTGGTGCCGACGTTGAGGTTGCCGGTGACGTTCATCGCTCCGGCGCTCATCTGGCAGAGTCCTTCTCCGGCATCCAGAGGGGTATTGGCGGTAGTGCCAATGCCCAGGAGCCCTTTGATATTCACCGTGCCGCCGTCGATCTTGAGGAGACCCTTGTCGTTGTAGCCAATCCTTACATTCGTGCTGCCTGCGGCATTGGTGAAGTTCAGCGTTCCGCTGTTGACGTTGATCTTGGACTGCAGGTCGGCAGTGGCAGCTTGGTAGCCGATTCTGGCTTCGGTGTATTTGTCAAAGGTGACCGTGCCGGTCGTGATGTTGATCTCGGCACTGCCTGAGAGCTGGAGGTTCGCGGTGGAACCGCCGGTCTTTTCAAACGTCGCGGTACTGCCGGTGACGTTGAACTTATCCGTGCTGGCTCCGTTAATTCCCTTGCCGAACCACACGCCGCGCAGATCCTCGCCGACAGCTGAATCGGTCGCCGATTTCACGCTAAGCGTGCCAGCCGAAAGGTTGTAGACAGAGCCCGAGTCGCCATTCGCATCCGAGAGGAAGAATCCGCGCTTCAAAGTGGAGTCAATTGTTCCGCCGCTTTGCGTGAATGTGCCCACGCCGTTGGATCCCACGATGAAATACTCTCCGTTGGTAATGAGTTGTCCCCCTAACATGCTGAAGGATCCATTGTTGAGGAGACGGGCGGAGCCGGTGATCACGTTCACCGCTCCGGTCCCGTTGATGGTGGTGGTTCCCGCTCCGCGACGATCCCAGTTTCCGGACGGAACATTCGTCGGATTCGGCGTGTTGGTATTGATCAACACATTGTCCGCCAAAGGCGGAATATCATTAGGAGTGTTGGGGCTCCAGTTGGTTTTAACGTTGTAGGCATTGCTGGTGGTGCCCGTCCACGTGTAGTCCAGAGCATGAAGGGGCGCGGTCAATCCGACGCAACAGGCCAAGGTAATGGTCGACAACGGAAAACGAAGAGACGGGTATCCTAAATTTCTGAATTTCATGGTATGGGTTTTTTCGGGGCAAAGCCCGGTTGGGGTTCAAACGTCAACACCGGCCACACATCGTGGTGAGAAGTCCGTGATGACACCCAATACGACCAAAAGGGGGGAAAGGGTTTAGTCGGGTGGTGAAAATTTTTCCGAAAATTTTCCGGACCACCGGGAAAGGCATTCACACCGGAGGAAAACCTCCGGTGAAACCGCTAAGGTTCGGCCGGAGCGGCCTGCAGCAACGCAGTCTCGATGGACGAGAAGGCGATGTCTCCGCCATCCCGGTTTCCGATCTGAATGCCCATCACCTGACTGGGCGAGGCGATCTTGAGCTCGGCGATGACCGGAGCCTGGGCGGTGGATCCGTCATGCAGGGTGGCCCTGCCGTCCATTCCATAACATAATGTTAGAGAATGGGTCCAGAGCGAGCAAACCGGAGTGAGCGCCGTCACGGCTTTGGAATAATCATCGCGCAACTGCCAGCGGTGGCTGTTGACGGCGGTGGCGAACACGGTGAGAAATTCCTTCCCCGAAGCATCCACCAACGAAATCGTTTCAACGCCTCCTTTTCGGTTCACCTTGTCGTCGATCATCGTGGGAGGAACCAGATGGAAAGTGAAAATGTAAACGGACCGCGACCCGCTGGCTTCGTGGGGTGAAAGGCGCGCGAGCAGATTGCGGGCCCCCGTGGAAGTATCGAGCACCTGATTGCGGATGATCGTCGGATTGGTTTCGGAAATGGCTTCCCACGACAGGCCGATCGTAGGACGATGCTGGTCTAGCGGCAGACCCTCATCCGTGTGGAAATCGTCCTGAAAGAGCGCCATCTGTTGGGGCAGGCCGGAACGGAAATGTTGGTTCGGAAGACGGATCGGCTCGCTCCCGCCATTGGATTCCAATCGCAGGGCCTCGCCCTTTTTCAGATAGATCGGCTCGCTTGCGCCACGCGGACGGATTTCCAAAAATCCGGATTCCACCCTGACGTTCGCGATCCCATCCGAGAAAACCTCCGCAGTGAACCGCGAATCCAGATTGCGGATGACACCGCCGGGAACATGCACGTCGAGACTGCTCCCCGTTTCACCCACAGAAAATGATCCCATGCCCTCCAACAGACGGATGTTACCCCAGGCATCGACCAGCTCGATGGCTGCGGGTCCCTCGATATTGGCCGTCGCAAGTGGCTTGAGCTGCAAGACGGCGCTTCCCCGTTCCAGCCGCAGGACCTCGCCCACCGCCCACCGCGAATTATCCTGTCGTTGGGCGACGGTTAGACGGCTGTCGGTGCTACCGGTGATGGAAGGCCCGCGGCTCCCCGCCAGCTCCGAGCTGGCAGTGGCACCTTTCCTGAAAAGTAAAAACGTCGAGAAAAGGGTGAGCAGCACGATGGCCGCAATCGCCAGATATCTCGTGTTAGGAAATGACCGCACGCGATCGGACTCAATCTCATCCGCGAGCTGCTCGATTATTTCCTCGCCGTGTGAAAATTCCTTCCCGTGCTCGGCCAGCATTTGATCCACCATCAACAACTCATAGTAGGCCTGGCGGACTTCGGGCCGATCGATCAGCATCCGTTGTACGGCTTCGGCCTCCGGCGGATCGAGTTCCCCGTCGAGCCAGCGGTTGAGCAGACCCTCAATCCGGGGATTCACGGCACGACCTCCCTCATGCGTTCGCCGATGCACAACCGCAATGCCGTACGGAGTTGGAAGAGCCTGGCTTTCAGAGTTCCCACGCTGCGTTCGGTGGCTTCGGCCAGGGATTCGAGGGTGCTTTCAGACCAGTATCGATGCTGAAGCAGTTCACGATCTTTCGGCGTCAGTCGCTCCATGCAACCCGCCAAGGCCAGCCGCCGCTCGGGAAGCTCATCAAGCGCACCCGGCAACTCGATGACAAAGCAATCCAACAACTCCGGTTCAAGTAAAGTGAGCCGCCCCCGCTTGCCACTTCGGAACGAGTTCTTCACTTCCAGATGGGCGATCCGGTAGGCCCAACTGCGGAAACTCGTCCCCGGCGTGAATTTCCTTCGTTTGCGCCAGAGGACCATGTTCACCTCTTGCCGGATATCCGCCGCGAGGTGAAAATCGCCGCAAAGCGTCCTGATAAACAGGATGAGATCATCCTGACAGGCCGTCAGCTCTTGAACGAAGCCGTCAACATCGTCGATTTCCACATGGGTCTCCACTTGAGGTAATACGACACATTCATGAGCAAGGTTTAGTCGGAAGGGAAGAAAATCGCTAAATTTCCAGTCCCAGGTTCTGAAAATCATTTTAAAGGGGTTTCAACCACTCATCTTGCGGCGGCATCGTCACCGGCTCCGGATAATCTGGAAACAGACATCTGAAATGGTCTAGAAACCCGTATCCCCATGGAACAAGACCCAGTCCCCGCCCGCGTGAGTCTCCGCGATATTGGCAGAATCCTTGGCGTGAGCCACGTGACGGTCTCGCTGGCGCTGCGCGACAATCCCCGGATTTCCAAAAAGGTCCGGGAAAAAATCCGCAAGGCCGCGGTCGAAATGGGTTATCAACCCGACCCGATGCTGGCCGCACTCGCGCAGTATCGGAAAGGCAAATCGACCGCGCCGATCACCGCGGCCATCGCCTGGATCAACACCTGGAATCCACCGGAAGGGCTGCGGAAATATCTGGAATTCAACGCCTATTGGGAGGGTGCCAGCAAAGCCGCCACCAAGTTCGGCTACCGCCTGGAGGAATTCCGCCTCGGCGACGGCTGCACCCCCGGACGGCTCAACCAGATTCTAACCGCACGCGGCATCGTCGGTATCCTCCTTCCTCCGCAACGACCTCATCCGGACTGGGGGGATTTTCCTTGGGAAAACTATTCGGTCGTCCGTTTCGGCCGGTCGTTGAAAAGTCCCGGAACCCACATTGTGACCGCCGATCAAGTCGCCAACACACTCCTCGCTTTCCGCAAAATCCAGGAACGCGGTTACAAACGCATCGGTTTCATCACTCACGAAGGCGACATTTTCGAGCGCGGCCATCTGTTCGAAGCCGGCTATCTGATGGCGCAGCGCGGGGTACCTGAAAAACAGCGCATCCCCATCTGCACCATCGGCAACGGCCCGCGCACCGGCCGGGTCGAAACCGTGCTCGCTTGGAAAAAGAAATACAAACCGGACGCGGTTTTCACCGACATGAGTGAAACCCCCGACATCCTGAAACGCGCCGGGATCCGGGTACCGGAAGACATCGGACTCGCCGTCACCACCGTACTCGACAGTACCGCCGACGCGGGAATCAACCAGAACCCCGAGGAAATCGGCCGCGTGGGATTGCTGATGCTGAATTCCCTCATCAATGATGGGGCCCGCGGAGTTCCGACGATTTTCCGCCAGAACCTCGTGGAGGGTGTGTGGGTGGACGGATCCACGCTGCCTGACAGGAATTGATCTAACGAAAAATTTGCCGCAGGCACCGTGGCAAATGATGACTCGCCAAGCGCCTTCAAATGCGCAGGATATGGCGTCAATTGTTTCCCCCATGCAAAGACGCATCCCTGTTCACGGCATATCGATCGCCATTCTCGCGATGGGACTCGGCAACTCCGCGAACGCGGAGGCAACGCTGTTTGATTTTCCATTTTACTTCGCCGCCCCCAGGACCGCGTGGGGCGAGGCGCGGGAATTGAAAGCCGGTGCCGAGCTGCCCGGCGGCGCCGTGGTCGTGGATTCGGAAATCGCCGGACTGCCTGAAATCCCCGCCGGCCTGCGCTTCGTCGTCCTGCCCGACACCCCGCCCAACCGCACCGCCGCGTGCAGGATGTTGAGTTCGAAGGGGCTGTTGGAAGACGGCGACGTGGTGCTGACCTTCCGGCCCGACTGGGCGGATACCATGGCCTATCCGCACATCCAGATGGGCATCAGCCATTCGGGGTTCATCCACACCCGCAACGGCACCGCCTACAATCTCGACATGCCGCTGGACGAGGAGTTCAACAAGGCGTTCAACAGCGAACTGAACAGCAAGCATTACCTCGAGGCCAAGGCCGTGCATGTCCTGCGCCACCGGGATTTCCACGAAGCCGACCTCAAGGATTTCCGGCAGTTCATCGACGAATTTCTAACTGACGTTCCAACGATCCGGAAAAAGGGACTGTTGCCGTTCAATTCCGACTACCTGACCCCGCGTTATGCGGCCTATCAGATCACCCCGGCGCAGTCGGTGGATCGCTTCCGCACCATCGCCCTGTCACCCGGATCGCAGGACAGTCCGATGAAAATGTACTGCTCGGAATTCGTCTGGCACATGCAGTCGCTCAACGGAAAACTGCATGACAATGCCCCGGTGATCTTTCCTCCCGCGGATTTCGTATCACTCACCGGTGGCGAGGGGATGGCGGACGGCCCCCTAACTGTACTGACCTCCGCGGGCGCCAAGCTCCCGCCGGAGCGGAAACTCGAACTCTCCGCTGAAATCTTCACCGACACCGACGCACCCCAGCTTTCCACCGGCCACAAGGCCACGGCCAAACAGGTGAAGCCGCTCATGGACCAGCTCTCCGTCTACTATCAGATGGTCCTCGGCAACAGGAATTCGACGACGATCAACGGCGTTGAAGTCGCCCGGGACAACTATGCCGGATCGATGAACGCCAGCATGCCCGACAACTATTCCCCAACCACCTTCATGCTGAATTCCTTTCTTCCCGCAGGCCATCCTGACCGCAAGTTCGACTATCTCTATACTTTGGTTTTCGTCCCGAACGACGACTACCGCAAGGCGCTGGAAATCGCGAAACAGGAAAGGAAAAGCAAGCCGTGAAAATGCCCGTTCTCCTGGGAGTCGTCATCGCCGGCCTGCTTCTAACGGCCGGAATCCTTCACGTCTCGGCGGAAGCCATCGGCGTCGATTCACTTTCCGGAATGCTGCGGGATGGCGACCTGATTTTCCAGGAAAGCCAGAGCCGCCAGTCCGGCGCCATTCGCGCGGCCACCGGCTCGAAATGGACGCACATGGCCATCGTCGTTTCCGACGGCTCGAAGACCCGCATTCTGGAGGCCGGCGGGAAGGGCGTGGCCTATATCAGCCTGACGAATTTCGTGACCGCCAGCAACGACCGCCACATCGCCGTGAAGCGGCTCAAGAACGCGGCCGCCGTTCTAACCGCTGAAAAAAGGCAGGCCGTCCACGACGCCCTGATGAGCGACCTCGGTAAATCCTACGACACGCTGTTCGAATGGTCGGACAAGAAGATCTATTGCAGCGAACTCGTCTGGAAAGCCTACAACAAAGCCTGCGGCGTCTCGATCGGCGAGGTCCAGACGGTCCGTGACCTGAGCTATCAGAAACCCGAGGTCGAGAAACTCATCGAAGAACGATTCAATCTCAGTTCGCAGAAGATTTCCAGATCGGGCCTGTTGGACGAGAAAATCATCACCCCCGTCCGGATGTTCAGCGCACCGCAGCTCGAAACGGTCTTCGACGGCAAAATCGTGGAGTGAACGGAGATCCGGGAGGACGATATCGCCATCACCTGATCGCTTGGTTAATCACACTCCCCCGCACAAAAAAACCCTGTAACCTTTTGAGTTACAGGGTTTAAAGAGTGGTACACCCGGAGGGATTCGAACCCCCGGCCTTCTGATTCGTAGTCAGACGCTCTATCCAGCTGAGCTACGGGTGCCTTGCGCCATGCGCGGGGCGGAAAGAAGCCGAGTTTTCGAGCAGGTGTCAAGAATTTCGGCAGGAAAATGTCCGGATGACAAAGCTTGGCTTGGTAGGAGGGATTGCATAGGAAGCTCTTATGAACCGCAGAACCTTCATCCGGACAACCGCCGCCACCACGCTCGCCATCAGCCAGACTGGGAGCCTGATGGCTCTGGAAGCGGAAAACTCGTTTCGCAAGAACCTCGGGATCCAACTTTACACGCTGCGCAACGAGTTGGAAAAGGACGCCGCAGGGACTTTGAAAAAAGTCGCGGCCGACGGTTACAAACAGGTCGAGCCTTACGGATTTCCCCATGCGGAGGCGATGATCGCCGGGGCGAAGGACGCGGGCCTGGAGATCCATTCGTCGCACTTTGAATGGGATGCGGTGGTGAATCCCAAGGACGAGAGCCTACCGGATTTCGCGAAAATCTTGGACAAGGCGCATGAGATCGGGCTCAGCCATCTGGTCATTCCGTATCTCAAGGAGCCGAACCGCACGACGCTGGATGATTACAAAAAGGTCGCCGCGCATGCGAACAAAGCGGCTGCGATGGCCAAGAAGGCCGGGATCCAACTCTCCTATCACAACCACAATTTCGAATTCGAGCCGAAGGAAGGAGGCAAGCGCGGCTATGATATTTTCATGGAGGAATTCTCACCGGACATGCAGTTCGAGATCGATGTGTTCTGGGTGAAAGCGGGCGGCGTTGATCCGGTCGAGTTGATCAAAAAACTCCACGGCCGCGTCTCGCAACTGCACCTGAAGGATCTCAAGGAAGGGATTGCGAGCCCCTCGTATTCCACCGATCTGCCGAAAGACGCGTTCCAACCGCTAGGCAGCGGCATCATCCCGATGGAGCCGATCATCGTGGCCGCGAAGGCCGCCGGAGTGAAACACTGCCACGTCGAGCAGGACCAGTCGCCCGATCCTTTCGCCGACATCCGCAAGAGCGTGGTCTATCTGGAAAAGCTATGATCAGCCGCGGCGGATTTTCGAGCCGTTGAAAAGGATGGTCATTCGATAGACGCGCTTCGTGCGCACCTTGATCTCGCCGGTCGTTAGATCGAAGCGCTCGGGGATTTCCTGATGGTGGATGTCGACGCTCGCCCGGAAACCGCGTTCGGAAAAGATGTCGATGAGAATGGCGATGGCTGTCGGGTCTTCGAACAGGCATTCCTCGGAATTGATCATCGTCCGCCCGCTGACGGCGTAGCGCTTGATGATCGGCATCATTTTCACCTGGATGAAATCGACGACGGCGAGGAACAGCCGCGGGTGCTCGATCTGATAGCTGTCGAGCCGGTTGACGAGTTCCTGGCGGGCGCCCTGGACGATTTCATCGGCCAGCGGGATATGCCGCAGCGTGTCGTAGGTCCGCGGGTCGAGTTCCAGCGAGCTTTGATATTCGAGCTCGCTGATGATGTTCTGTTGGACGACATCGATCGGCGCCTGGGCGTTGATGAAATGGTAGTGGAAAATCTGTTTGAGCGAGACGAGCGCGTCGTAGGTCTTTTCCTTGAAGGTGCGGTAGCGGTTGCGCGCGAGTTCCGGATCGAAGTCGGTGTTGCGCTCCTCCTCCAGCGTGCCGACGCCGGACTGGCGGGCCTCGGCATTTCTAACGATCGCCTCGCGGCCCCGCTTGAGTTGGCGGACAATGCTCTCCGCCTCGTCGACGAACAGCACCATGATGTGGAAAATCGGCTGGCGAAAATGATGGGCGCGCGGCGTGTCGGAAAACTCGCGGCGCAGCAGCACCATCTGGTCGTAGAACATTTTCAAACACTCCACCTGCACGTTGGTCCGCGGGAAGCCGTCAAGCACCGCGCTGTCGCGGAATTGCGGCTTCAGCAGCTCGCGCAGGAGCAGCCGCAGCACCTCCTCGTCGCCAACCATCCCGCCGCGGGCCTTGATGACCTGCGCCTCGGGCGAAGCCAGCAGCTCGCTGATGACGATGGGCGGCGCGGAAATCCCCCGGACTTCGCAAATGAACGCCGTGTTTGTCCCCTTACCCGAACCCGGAGCCCCGCCGAGCAGGATCAATTCCTTGGGAAATAACAGGCTTTCGCGGCCTATTTCCGCTTCGAGTTCCTTCCACACCCGGTTGAAAATCAACTGGGCGTCCTTGATTTCAAGGTCGGGCGTTGCGGGAGTGGAAGTGGAAGGGCGGGAATTCACGATGGCCGGGACTACACAGCATCCGCCGACTGAGGTCCAGAACCGCGCGTGGGAATTTCTACCGCCCTCCTGTCGCCAGCGCTATGAGACGGGGAGACAAGGCTTTCAAAACCCAATAGGCGCCCACGCACAGCGGGAAGACAATCAATGGCACGATCAGGTAGCAAAAAATAGAACCATAGCCCCGCAGGCCGGACACCTGCCACATTTTGCCGATAACGGTAAACAACAGTGAGTGGGTGGCATAAACGAAAAACATCGCCGGCCCGAGAACCGAGAGGCGGCCAAGCCAAGGCGTCGATACGGTGGCAATGGCCAGCATCAAAGCAAACGCGGCGCTGCCGATCTGCAACAACGGATAGGGAACGACGAAGGCCCCCATGGTCATCCAAATGCCAAGCAAGATCCAGCTGACACAAAACAGAACACTGCCACGGACCTCCGGAAATTTATCGGGCGGCAGGCTCTCGCGCATCCAGTGGCCCAGGAGATAATAGCCGAGCGAAGAGGCCATGGGCACCGGGACCAGCAATAACAGCAGCCACGGCAGAAGCGGGATTTTCGGCAGATAACGGCGAATGAAAAAAGCGAGGAACACCACGACAATCAGATCACGCAAAAACCAGAGTTGAAAGACGATGGGCCACCTGCCGATTCCAAACATCGCCGAGACGATGGACGAAAATGTGAGCTCGACATCGAAATAAGCTCCCTGCCCGCGGAAACCGGAATCGAGTCCGAGGATCTTGATCAAAAGCACCAGCGAAAGGACGGAGAGGTTCCAGAATAAGAACGGAATGACCAGTGTCCGGATTTTTTCCAATGAATACTCCCTGAAACTGATGGACCGGGAATCGAGTTTCCTTGCCCCAAGATAGCCAGAGAGCATGAAAAATGCGGGAACCGCTCCCACGGCGATGAATCGTTGCAGAAACGATACGACCGGCGTCGTCCAGAGTTCCTCATTCACAGGAGAGTGAACCAGCAGGACCATGAACATCGCGATCACCCGGAGCTGATCCAGGACGGGGTATCGGGGGGAGGTCATGTGGGTTTCGCTGATCCGTCCACGCCGGGGCCGGTGGGTTCGACATCGAACGACAATCATTCGTGGCGATCGAACTCGATGAGCCACCGCTTATCCGCTAGCCCGCCAGGGGTCAATCAGGATTGACGATCGATTGCAGGCCACAGGTCAATCGATATGCACCCTGCCGGTGAAGAACCACTCGCCGCCCACCTCGATCATTTCCACGGTGTCTCCGCCGGGAATGAAACCCCAGTGACGAACAGGAGACGGACAGACTCGGGCTGTCGATCCGGAAAGGTGGATTACCGAGTCTTCGCGGAGAGTAGTGGCGAACGTGCGGAGCCGCTGGAAATCGGATGGAGAGAGCCGGGAATGCGGAGCGGTCAACGCTCCGGCAGCGGCCGTATCCCCCGAAGCGAGGGCGACGGCCATCCGACCATAGCGGATACGGATTTTTCCCATGATCGCGTCGTCGCGGGAACTTTCCATCAGATAGAGCCCGCCGCAGGCGAGAAATCCCATGGACGCAACGATCCAGATGACACGTGTCCGGATGATGAGCATGGGGGCTTCTGAAAAATTCGAGGAGCCACGCCAGGGCCGGCCGCGCGGCGGTTCCATCACACCAGCCCGTCCTTGCGCGCTTGTTTCCAATACGCGTATTCGGAGCGGTTGAAGTCGATGTATTCGGGCGAGAGATCGCTGGAATACATCGTGTAGTCGGCCTCTCCCTGGTTGAGGTTGATGACAATCTCGAACTCGGGGTGGGAAACGGCTTCGCGGAGCTGGTCCATCGGCGTCTCGGCCTGGAGACCGCCGATGCAGGCGGCTTTTCCGCCGATGTGGATATCGACGAGCTCCTCGCGGATGCGTGCGCGCGAGTAGCCGACGGCATGGATGATGCGGCCCCAGTTAGGATCGCCGCCGTTCCATGAAGATTTGACGAGGGCGGATTTGCAAACGGCTTCGGCAACCTTCTTCGCGTCGAGGTAGGTTTTGGCGCCTTCGACTTTGACGGTGACGAACTTGGTGACGCGTTCGCCATCGCGAACCACCGCCTTCGCGAGTTCTAACATGAGCCAGCGCAAGGCACGCCGGAATTGTTTGCAGAGAGCGCTGTTGCGGCGAAGTGCCGGCATTTTGGCGGCACCATTGGCGAGGACGATGACGGTGTCGTTGGTGGACATGTCGCCGTCGATGGTGATGCGGTTGAAACTTTCCTCGACGCACTCCAGCACGGTCTTGCGCAGATTTTCCGCCGGAATGTTCGCGTCGGTGGTGATGAAGCAGAGCATGGTCGCCATGCTCGGGGAAATCATGCCCGCGCCCTTCACGCAGCCGCCGAGGCGGACACGGTGCTCGCCGAGGTCGAAGGAAATGGCGACTTCTTTGGCATGGGTGTCGCTGGTGATAATGGCGTTGGCGACATCCGAGCCGTTTTTCGAACCGAGCCGCTCTAGCAGCTCATCGTATTTCGGCTCGAAGCGCACCATCGGCATGGGCAGGCCGATCACGCCGGTGGAGGCGACGCCGATTTCCGAACGCTTCAATTTCAGCGGCTTGGCGACGGCATCGCACATCGCGTTGGCATCGCGGATGCCTTGGACGCCGGTGCAGGCGTTGGCGTTGCCGGAGTTCGCGATGATGGCGCGGAGATTTCCTTTGCGGAGATGGGTCTGCGAGACGCGGACGGGCGCGGCTTTCACGCGGTTGGTGGTGAAGGTGCCGGCGGAGGTACACGGCTTTTCCGAGTAGATCAGCGCGAGGTCGAGGCGCTTGCTATCAGGATTTTTAATCCCGCAGCTCACGGCACTGGTTAGAAAACCCAAAGGCGCGCCGACGCCGCCTTTGATTCGGGAAAATGGGAAGTCCATGGCAAAATAAGGGAAACAGCGGGCGAGACTGGCGGCTTCCTAGAAATTTTGCAACCCTCCAGTGGGGTCCATTCCGAACATGAGGTTGAAGCACTGGACGGCTTGGCCGCCGGCACCTTTTCCAAGGTTGTCCTCGGCGCTCATCAGGATGACGCGGCCGGTGCGCGAATCGACCTGCCAGCCGATGTCGATGAAGTTGGTGCGGGTGACGTTTTTCGTATCCGCACAACCGCCACGGCCGAGCAAGCGGACGAACGAGGCATCGGAGTATGCCTTGTCGAGCGCCGCGCCGATGGCCTCCGGCGACACCCCGGAACGGAGTTTCGCGGTGGTGGTGGTGACGATGCCGGAGTTCACCGGGATGAGATGAGGAAGGAAGGAAATGGTCACTTTTTCGCCCGCGGCGAGGCTGAGTTCCTGCTCGATCTCGGATAGGTGGCGATGCTTCGGCACACCGTAGGCCCGGGCGCTTTCGTTGCACTCGCAGAACAGCAACGTGAGGTCCGCCTTCTTCCCTGCTCCGCTGACACCGCTCATCGAGTTCGCGACAATGGTCGCGGGATCGATGAGATTTTCGCGCAGCAGCGGCAGCAGCGGCAGCAGGATGCTCGTCGGATAACAACCGGGCGCGGCTACCAATTTCGCAGCCGCGATTTCCGCAGCGCGGATTTCCGGCAAGCCATAGACCGCCTGCGTCAGCATTTCCGGCGCGGGATGCGGGTGGTCGTAAAATTCCTGATAAACCGCGGCATCGCGCAGACGGAAATCCGCGCTCAGATCGATGACCCGCAAGCCCCGATCCAGCAAGGCGCGGGCGATCTCCGCAGCGACGCCGTGGGGCAACGCGAGGAACGCCACTTGCGCCCCGGTCGCCGCAATGGCATCCGGATTTGGCTCGATGAAGGCAAGATCCGCACCCGGAGCTTTTTGGAACCTCGGAAACACGGAGCCCAGCGATTTTCCCGCTTCCTGGCGGGAAGTGGCGGCCACGAGTTCCACGCCCGGGTGGATGAGCAGCAGGCGGAGCAATTCCATCCCGGTGTAGCCGCTGGCTCCGACGATGGCTGTTTTGACGCGATTCATGCGGGGGACATCGCACGATTTTCCGTGCTTGCCAATCCGCATTTCCCCTGTTTCCTTCGCCATCCGTTTACGAAACGGGCTGTAGCGCAGTCTGGTAGCGCACCTGCCTGGGGGGCAGGGGGTCGTGGGTTCGAATCCCGCCAGCCCGACCACTCTAGTTTTATCGGGGATTCAAGGGGTTTCATCGCGCACCAAGGAGAAAGGTCTTGGGAAACTGGAAAAAGGCTTAGGAGGCCTTAGAAACCCTTAAAGGACGGGGATCTGCCGACCTCGACGCCGGAGCACCGGCGAGACGAGGTTTTGTGAACGAACAGGGTAGAATCACGGGGAGTGGAAAAGGTTTTGTTAATTTCTCAGCAGACCTCGGCTCGAATGATGAGTTCGTGGTAAACCGGGTTCTTGCGGCGAGAGGACCGGCAGTCGATGCCGTTGGCACGGGCGACGGCGGTGAAGTGGAAGCCTGCGAAGATCTCCCGGCATTCGGGGCTGTCGTCAACGGTGACGAGCCATTTGCCCTTGATCGTGTCCAAGGCCTGACGGAAGGCCAGCATCGTCGGGGGCTTCCACGCGGCGTAGTTGGTGGCACTGGCGCGGATGTAGGGCGGATCAAAAAAGAAGAAGGTGCCGTCGGCGTCGTAGCGGCGGATCAGTTCCTGCCAGTCCAGGTTCTCGATGTTCACGCGGTCGAGACGCTCACAGACGGCGTCGATGTTCTGGCGGACACCGGAGAGCCGGGTGTTGCCACCTCCGCCGCCGCTAACCTTCGTCGTTCCATAGGAGTCCATCTGTCCGCCGAACGACCAGCGGTTGACCAGGAGAAAGCGGGCGGCCCGCTGGATCTCGGTCAGGCCGGGATTGTTGAGGAAGAGTTTGAAGAGTTCACGGCTGTTCGGGGTCAGGGCCAGTTCTCGCTGCATTTCCGGGCCGTGGTATTTGACCTGGCGTAGGAGGTTGACGAGATCGCCGTTGATGTCGTTGAACACCTCAACCTTGGCCGGTTGTTTGGCGAAGAGCATTGCGCCGCCACCACCGAAGGCCTCGACGTAGCATTGGTGCTCGGGGATGAGCGGAAGAAGGTATTTCAGCAGGCGGCGCTTTCCGCCTGCCCAGGCGACGAGTGGTTTGGGTGCTTGGGGCATGGCGGAATTTTTAGGTGTTCACCGGAACATGCGCAAGGATGGATCAAAATCAGCCGTCAAACTCGATACCCAACCAAGAAATATCTGAACGATGCGATGAATCGGCGAATCGCCGCTCATCAAGATAAACGTATTCGGGGCATGGTGGACATGTTCGGACGCGAAGCCATCCGCAGAACCAAATGTGAGTTCCTTTTCGCGCCCCGTCAGGACATACTTGGACGCCACGTTCGTTGACTTCATGAACGGTTCCGAAGAGCCACATGGCCTCCACTCCCGTCCCGCCGGTTGTGAGCTTCCGTTTACGGGTTTGTTTTCCCAGTTGCGACAGACAGGCAGCATAATAGATGCGAGTGCCATACTTCAAACTATCAGCTTGAGCGGATGTCAAAAATGCAGAAAGAGGCTTTAGCGTGTCACTCATCGGTCACTTCCGGTTCGTCCTGGATCAGGCCGCGCTGCCGCGCCCATTCGCGCATGGAGGGCATGACGTTGCGATCATTGTAGTGTTTCGGCTTTGGTTTCCGGACGCGTGCTTTGTTCGGCGGATGGCCAAGAGCGATGCGGATTTCCTCGCGCCAGAGTTTGAGCCGCCAGCCGTGTTTCCACATGAACGGATAAGCTTCGCGGAGTTTGACGCGGAGTTCCAGAACATCCTCCCTCGGCAGCGACTCCACCGGGCCGAAGACGTTGTCGTCGATCACCTTGCGGATCACGGCTCGGGCCTCAAGCCTGCGCGGACTGATTGTGCCTTTTTTCATGTTTGATGAGGGCGATGAGGACATTGGTTAGCTGCTCTTCGTTGCAGAACTTGTAGGCAGTGCGGGCGACTTTCACGGCGGTGCCGTCGATGTAATTGTCCGTGAGGTTCATCCGCTTCTGGATCTCAGCGATTTTGAAACGCACGAGTTTGCAGGGCTGGTCGGCGAGATCCGCTTGGCGCTTGCCGTCCTTCGGAGTGGCGATGGCGGCGAATTTCTTGAGGCATTCGTTGAGCGTGCGGTTGGTGAGATCCTTGGATGAACATGCGACGCCGGTGACGGTGACATGGATTTCCTTTCGCATTTCCTCGGCTTCGTCTTTGGTGTAGTCCGCCGCGATGAGAACCTTTTCGGCTTTTCGCCAATTAGGCCAGTAGACGCTGTTGAGCTGTGCTTTGTTAATTCGTTTTGCCATGGCTGATTTCGGTGGGGTTGGTTGTTAGTGGAAGAGTGGAAATTGGATGCCGTTGGCCTGACGGAGCGCGGCGGCGAAGGCGGCTTGTTTGGTCGGGTGTTGTTCACCCATCACGCGGGCGAGGCCTTTTTTGTGGCGGACGCCTTCGTAGTAGAATCCACGGGGACCTTCTTTCTCGATGAACTTCCAGCCTGCGTCGGCAAGGCTGTTGGTAATCCGTTCGAGGAGTTCAAACTGATAATTCCCCCAGCTCGGGCCTTTAGCTCTGGACTTAAAACCGAACGCGGATTTCGAATCGGATTGAGCCCACTCGTAAAACGCCTCCTGATAGGGTTCCAATTTGATAGTCGGCTTTACCTGCGGAAACCCCATCCCTGTGAGGGCAAGGCGAATTGAATCAATGTAGTCTTCGGCTGCGGACATGGTTAGACCTTGATGGTTTTGCGGGCACGGGCGGCGTTGCGGCTGTTGATCCACCGTCCGACCTCACGGGAAAACTGAATGGAAAGGCTTTCAAGAAGGTGCAGCTTCGAGCAGATGTCATCGTGCAGCCAGGTCGGCGGCTCCCCATCGTCGTCATATTCGAGATAGTCGGCGTCGCCGTATTCCACGAAGAGAACTTCATCCTCAAACTCATAGGAGCGTGTCCATTCGCAGGCTTCGATCTCGCGGCCGGACATGACCTTTTTGACGGTTGCCAGGAGAGCGTTCGCCGTTTCCTTCGCTTGTTCGATGTCCATCATGGCTTCTGGCGAATTGCTTTGGTGACTTCGTGGCGAATCTCCTTCTTGAGTTTTTTCACACCGCGCTTGAACGCCTTGTCGGTGATGACGCCGTGAAGGAAAGTTGTGGCCAGGGCTTCGGTCAGCCGGTCGAACTTGTCCCGCAATGCGGATGGCAGGGTGATGCCGAGGCGGTCGAGTTGTGAGGAAACGGCAATTGATAGAACGGAGATGTCGAGTGGTGTCTTCATGGTCAGAAGGGGAGCAGCGGCTGGGTGGTGCCACGGATGGCGTTGCGGATCCCAGCCTTCTTGCCGGCGTCGTAACCATCGGAAAACGCGCGGTCCGATTTCGCCTTGGGAGCCTGAATCGTGGTTGTCTTGCTGTAGCCGGAGCCGACACAGATCACCTCGTCCACGTATTTCTTGGCGCAAAGGATGATCCCCGGAACGTGGAACACGGCGGGCATGAGGCGGTTGATAGATGCCGAGAATCCACGGAGAAAGGCATTCCGATCCCGGAGCCGCTTGTTGGTCCGCGTCCGCCATGCACGGCACATCGTTCTAACGAGATAGGTGTAGACGTAGGCCGCCAGGGCAACCTGTTCCGGGAGTCCGATGAAGTGGATTTCCTTCCTGCAGCCGGTGATGAACAGCGTGTCGACGCCGAAATGTTCCTTCACAATTCCGGCCGCCAGGACCTGTGCGGGGCCAGCCGTTGATTTTACGGTTTCGTGTGTGAGGACGCCGATGTCGGAGTCCGGCGGAATGTCTTCGAGCCGCAGGCCGTTATCGGCGGCGAGCTGAAGCGCCTTGGCCATGGCGGTTGCCGCTTCGGCAGGAGTCGCCCCGCCGTCCTTGCTGAGGCGGAGAAGCTTTTTGATTTTGTCGATGATGGGGTTCATGGCGTGGTGAGGTCCTTGGATTGTTCCTGGTGCCAGTCGGCCAGGGTGTTGAGCGGCTTGATGAATGGCCGGAGGATGGAGGCGACGCCGGGGCTGCAGAAGTCGATCAGTGAGCCAAGCGCTGCAGCGAGGCGATAGAGCATGATGGCGGTTGCGGCGTGTTTCATGGTGGGTTATCCTTGATAGAATTCATCGCTGCCACAGTTCGGGCAGACGAGCGTTTCGCCGATGCCATCGGGTTCACGATCCTTGGCATCATCGGAACCCTGCCACCCGCAATCACAGCATTCGTCCGCAGTCCTTTCATCGGTCAGGTGCTCAATTCGAATACTAACTATTTGCCGGGCTTTTTCGCGGCGGCGGCGTGAAGCGTTAAATGCTTCGATCAACTCTTCTGCCCATAAGTTCGCCTGGCCTTCGGTCTTGAGGTTAAGGCGCCCGGGATTCTTCATTTCAAGTTGTGAAGGATTCGTGGCTCTCCAGGAATCGTAAGTTTCCTCCCAAGTTGGGGTGTCACCGACGTTGCGGATCTGAATTATAATTTTGAATTTCATGGCGGTTGGAAAAAAGGAAGCTGCTCCGGGGAATCCCCGGTCGTGATGCCGGGATGGGAGCTGAGGTGTTACTGGCCGGATCCACTTTCCACCGGCCACAGCTATTGTGTTGGGGGAAAGTTAGACGACGGCGGGTTGCGGCTCGGCGGTGGTGGAGAGGCGGTCGGCTTCGTCGGATTTGGATTCGACGTAGAAGGTTTCGCCGGAGTCGATGCGGAGGCCGAGGGCGGCGAGTTCCACGTCGGTGAGTTTGGCGGCCTTGATGGCCTCCTTATCGACTTCCTCGGTGGTGACGGAGCGGAAGTATTTTTTGGCGATCTTGAGTTCCGCCAGGATCTTCTCCCAGGTCCACTTCTTATTGAGTGTTTTCAGCGTCGGATTGCCGGAACGGAAACCGAAGCGGGCGAGCGCGCAGGCCGCGGATTTGAGGCCGCCGGTGAACAGGCTTTCGCGGTGGCAGTTGGCGTAAGTGGCGGCGAGTTTCAACAGAGAGGCGAGGCGCGAATTGTCGGCTTCGATCTGCTCATCGTGTTCGGCGCGGACAAGCTGAATGGCCACGTCGCGCTTTGCTTCGAGACCACGGAGGCGGACTTCAAGGCGGGCGATTTCATCGACCGTGTTGTGAAGCTGATCGTTGGTTTCGATGGCGGGAAGTTTGGCTTTTTTCGGTTTGGCAGGCATGGGGATAGTTGATGGTGGAGAGTTGATAGTTGATAGGAGTGATGGGAGTTATCCGACGAAGCCGCCGACGAGGTGATCGGCGAGGTTGGAAACGTCCTCGCGTTTGAGGGCGAGTTCGACGCGGTCGGAGTCGATGATGATCCAGGCGGCCCGGTCGGGGTTCCTGCCTTTCGCGACGCTCTTGAGGATGTCGGCTTCCGTCGTGCGGTGGATGCCGGTGGTGATGGATTGGAAGCCGGTGGAGATGGCTTCATCTATCGTGATGACGCGGAGGCCGTGAATGGTGTTAGGGATGCCTTTCATGGGATCAGGTCCAGTCGTTGGCGGGTTCGGCGGCGTTGCTCTCGATGGTGAGGTGGGCTTGCGTCCAGTGCTTCCAGTTGAGCGGTTCCTTGGCGTGGACGGCGAATTTTCGGCCATAGCGGATGCGCTCGGTCATGGCTTTGAGGCCGTGATCCTTGGCGAGCATGCGGAGGATTTCGTAGGGCTTCTCGGGTGCCTTGAGACCGGGGAAATCGAACTGGAGGGTTTTCGCCGGCCAGTCGAGTCCGTTCTTTTTGAAGATCAGGGAAGCATCCGCTTTCAGGACAATGTCACCTAACTGGCAGCGATGGACGCCACGGCGGAAGAGCTGTTCGAGGTGGGCCTTGCGCTCCTTTTCAATCTCGGTGCGGAAGATGTTAGTCGTGCTGATGACCATCCCGCAACCGCAGTGGTCGTAAATCGAGCGGAGGACCTCACAGCAGGCGAAGAAGCTTTCCCGCCGATAGGTGTAAATGAGCTGATGGAATTCATCGAGAATCAACACCATGTCCGGTGTGATCGCGCCCTTGACGCGGTGGATGAGATCGGCGGTGTTGCCCTTAATGGCGACGCCGACTTTTGCCGCGATGGCGCGGATGAATCCGCCAAGGCCTTCGGAGGATGGGACGGTGACCAGGGGCGACGCGCCGTGGTTGTTATGGATGGCGAAGTATTCGAGCCCCCATGTTTTTCCGAGGTGGGATGCGCTGTAGAGGAAGACGGGCGTGTGGGATTCCCTGGCTAATTCGCAGGCGGTCCAGATCCGCTTGGAGGATGGGGTGATGACGAACTCGATCTTGCCGAGCTTGGCCTCGGCGAGCTGGATGCGGCGGAAGGCTTCGATGCCTTCGACAAGTTTGTCAGGGAGATCGTAAAGGCTCTGGGTGCGCGGATCCCGGTAGGTGCCGGTGATGATCTTATCGACGGTTTTCCGGTCGTAGCCGATCTGCGCGGCGAAGTCGTCGAGGAAGATTTGTTTGTCGATGCACCATTGGAAGGCCCAGACCATGAGTTCCTTTTTCAAAGGAGTGCAGTGGCGGAGGTTCTGCTGGAGGGTATCGCCGGAGACCCGCCAGGAGGCGCGGGCGTTGCCGCCCTGGTTGATCTTGGCGGCGTCGGTTAGGGCGAGGCGCTCGGGTTGGGAGAGCGGGATTTCTACGGTGGTGGTGGTGGCGGGTTGCATAAGGGTAGGAAAGTTGCTAGGTTTCAGCGTTCAGTTTTCAGGGAAGAGGCTACGGCTACTTCGGTGATGCGCCGGTGACAGCGGTGGCAGTCCAACAAAAGGACTCCTCCGGTTTCGTAGGTCACTCTCACGCCAGCTCCGGGACAGCAAAGGGCGGCGAGGACGATCTGTTTTTCGTGAGCGTGTTTGCAGCCGGGCGTCTGGCAGCCGGATGCGGCGTAGATGTCGAGTTGTGGTTGGGTCAAAGGCATGGCGGTTGAGTTGATGGTTAGGATTTCAGAGGCAATCGAACTTTGCCGATAGTTCGTGTAGTTGTGCTGAGTTGATCAGCCCTTCGCTGTAGGCGCGGCCCAGAGCGCGTTTAAAGGGGGCGCGACGCCAGATTTTGAAGCGACGGCGGATGGTGGATTTGATTGGTGTTTTCATTGGTTCAGTGGCTGGCTGGCTGGCTGGCTGGCTGGAAAGTCGATTATGTTAGGCGGTCTCATGGCTGTTTAGAGAATGATGATTCCTTCGCTCGCGAAGAAATCGCGGGCAAAATCCTTCAACATGAGGTCGACGCCATTCGCATGCTGGAGTATGACGATTTTCGCACCGTGGGTGCCGACGATGTGGCCTAGCTGAAGAAGGCGGGCCTGCATGGAGACGCCCTTCAATTCGTCGCAGGAGATTTCGAGAGCTTTGATTTCTTTCATGGTTGTGGTTTGTTAGTGATGCAGGGACAGGATGTCCCTGCCACTTAGAGGAGATCAGCGGGGTCGAAGAAGGCGGCGGGGGTGGCGGTGAAGTCTTCGGTTTCCGTTTCGGCATCGAGCATCGAGCTTGCGTCGAAACCGGCTTCGGCCAGGGAGCGGTCGCGGGCGGTGGGTTGGGATGCCGTGCGGATGGCGGCGGTGTTGAGCTTGATGTGAGGCAGACGTGTGACGCCGTGACGGGCGGCGGTTTCGCGGATGGCGTCCTTGAAATCGCGCTCGGCTTCGCCGTGCTTTTGCATGATGGCTTCCACGTCGCCGTGGGTGACTGACCGGTCGCGGGAGGCGCGGCCAAGGAAACGGCCCGTCTTGGCATCCGATAGATAGAGGTGATCCTGTTTCCAGGGATTGAAGTGGGTGAGGATTTCGGTGCCGTTTTCGATGCGGCGGACAAATCCATCCGAGTCCTGATAGGTGGCTTTGAAGCGAATCTTGCCGACACCGGGATAGGTGAAAGAGATGCGCCCGCCGGTGGCCTCGCGGATCTTTCCGTATTCCGGACCGAGGAGATCCGGGACCGCCTCGTGTGGCGGCTTGATGAGGCGTTGCTGATGGGCCAGAACGACCTCGCCGGGGGAAAGCTTGCGTGGCCGCGTAAGCGTGGGGTCCAGCCGAAGCGAGAGTCCGAGGATCTGCCGTTCGTGGTCCGGTAGTCCGGCGACGGCATCATCTAGCGGGATCCAGGTATCCGTATTCCGGTTCGCGCAGAACTCTTGGATGATAAGATTGCATTCACCCCAGCCTTCGATCTCATGTTCCGTGCGGAAGTTGATCATGTCATAGGCTTCGTTCACGGCGAAGACGGCTTCGGTTAGGTCGAGGAAGCCAAGCTGGAGTTTGTCGCGGAGTGCGGGAACGGCATCGGCCAGGGCGAGCAGCATTTCGTTTTCGTTCGACATGCCGGTGAGCTGGCCGGGGCAGTCGTCGCGATTCATGCCGGTCTGGCCGGTGATGTGGCCGAGGCTGTTCTGGACCAGGTTGCCCATGCCTTCCTTCAGTGCTTTGGCATTCGGGTTTCCTTTGGCGCGTTCCTTCCATCCCCCGCCGAAGGCGGCGGTGCCGGACATGCCCGCCCGCTGGACGGTGAGCTTGCCACCGAACCACATGAGGAGCTTGGCCTCGAACGCTTTGCTGATAGAGGCAGTGCCGTTCTCGACATTGAAGATGGTGCCATCCGGATGGACGCCGTAGTCGAGAAGCCAGTTGACCAGGTAGAGGTGGAAGTCGCGGCCGTTGAGCTGCTTCATTTTTCCCGTCTCCATGTCCGGAAGCCGGGGCTTGAGGCCGGGCCTGAAAATGAAGGTGGAAAAGTGATCGATGCACCCGAACTCCAGCAGCCGATACGCCCGCTTGTAGCCGAGGACATTCACGAGGAAGTTGTGCCACATGTCGTCGAACTGGATCTCGCCGAAGGGGTAGCGGCCGACGCGGGTGGTGATGACTCCGGCAATGAGTTTCTTCGCGGCGGTGCGGCCCTTGCGTGCGGCGGCCAGCTCCACATCATTCGGCATGTGGTTGAGCAGATTGGAATAGTTCCAGCCCCTCGGAATCCGCGATCCGGCACCGGGACCGGGACAGCGATCATAACCGGGGATGGCTTTGGTGAGGTCGCCATTGCGCCATTGTTTCCACCGGAGGATGAGACGGGCGTGTGCGGGTTTGGCTTTCCGGTCGTTCGACTCGACGAGGAATTTCCAATGTTGGATGAAGTCGTGAGGAAGGGTGACCTGCTTCGACTCGTCGCGGATCCAGAACTCGGAGGTGTGGCGCTTGTCCATGAGCTGCCGCCAGTCGCCGGTTTTCGAATAACGCTGCCATGGCTGATAGATCGAGTTGAAATGTTTCTCGGCGGCAGCCGCGAACTGATGGCAGACGGCGGTTGTCCGGCCCTTCCCTGCCGCCGAGATGGCGGCCATGACTTCCAGCATCCAACTGACACGGTCGCGTGTGATCTGCGGCAGACCGGCGTATTCGCGGGCGTCTTCGGTCGGAATGCTGAATGTGAGGCGGGTGAGGGTGTGTTGGGCCATGGTGAAGTTGGAAGTGACCGGTTAGCAGTGATCGGAGAACGAGGTCTTTGGTTCGTTAGAGATTGGAAACGGATCGTTTCCGCCTGCGGACTCCAGGATTTGCTTGAGAAGCCGAATGACTCGCTGCCTTTTGTTGGGAGGCAAAAATCCGGGCGGGTGGGAGTCATGTTCTTTTCCGCCGATGGTACGATTGAGCAACAGCGCCTCGGTTGCGAGGGTGCGGATGGTTGCGAGTGGATCCGGTGTTGGCGCGGCCTCGGGTGCGTTCATCTTGTTCCATGCTTCGACGGCTTCAGCCACGGAGGGGAGTGATTCGGTGGCGGGCCAAACGTCGCAGTCGATGAGGTTCGAGCACTGGAGGTGATGGCCGTTTTCATCGGAGGTGCCGAGGGCATGCTGGCCACAGCATTTGCAGGGAATGGGAGCGACGGGGATCATGCCGGTTGTTTCGAGAGGATGAGTTGATAGAGATCGTGGACGGTGAGGGCGGAGGCGGATTCCTCGTCGGTGAACTCGATGCCGAATTGTTCCTCGCAATCGAGAATCAGATCGACGTGGTCGAGTGAGTCGAAGCCGAGGCTGGTGAAGGTGGATTCCGGCAAGACTTCATCGGCACCCAGGACGCCGTGCTCGCAGATGAGGGCGACGAGATTTTCAAGGGTGGGATCCATGATCATTTCTCGTGGTCGGGATTGAGGGTGACGCGGATGAGGCCCGCATCGACCAGGGCGTGAGTTGCGCAGGAAAGGGCTTTGGCACAGCACGGGCCGATAGGCTTCTGAAGAGCATGGTCGAACGAGCGGGCAACGGTCTTTCCACCGCAGAGGCCGCAGGTAATCATTTCGAGTGGCTTGGGTTCCATGGCTAGGTTAGATTCGACGTTGACCGGGGTTGTGTTTGCGCTCGTAGTAGAGGCAGGCTTGCCGCCATTCCTCCTTGCGGATGCGCTGGAAGCGCGGACGGAAAAACAACCACGCCGCAAACCAGCCGAAGCCGATGAGGAGCGCGGAGAGAATGATGGCTAGAACGGTGTCTGGTATCATGGCTTGGTTTGGTGGGTGAGAGCGGCGGCCTCGGCGGCATTGATGCCCCAGGCGGATCTGGCGATCTCCAAGGGGATCGACTGGAGGTAGAACTGATAGGTGACGAGGAAGAAGTTGTAAGGCTGATGACCGAAGGTGCGCTTGAGCAGCGCGGCCAAAATGACGTCGAGGGGACGCGCCTCGAATAGTTCAGGGTGGGTCCTCGAAACCCGCGCTGCGGACTGATAGGAGCGGAGCAGGATCACGACGAATGGCGGGTTGTGGATCATGGCGGTTAGGCGGTGGCGAGTTCGGTGCGGATGCGACCGGCGGCTTGTTGGAGGGAGTCGGCGGCGGCGAGAAGCCAGACGCGGGTGGTGGGGCGGGCGGCGATGTCCGCAGCTGCGAGGATCTCCGCGACCAGATCCGGGCTGAGGGCGAGGCCGTTGGTCACGCGGGTTTCGAGATCGCGGACCATGGCGCGGAAGTGGCCGTCGGCTTCGGCGAGATCTGGCACGCTGCGGAGGGCGTGATGGGCGGTGCCGTGTTGCTTCGCGCCGATGGCGTTGGCGAGATCCTCAAGCGTCCAGGTGGGATTCTCCCGATGGAGAACCCAAATGACCAGCCAGCGGGCATGCACCACGCGCTGGGTGCGCTTGCGGCCTATGAGCATTTTTACCGGGATGCCGGAGACGGCGGCGACGCGGTCGAGCACGGTCATGATGGCGATGGCTTTGTCTTGCATGGCTGGCAATGGTTAGGAAATGGCCGCCCGCTCCCCCCCCGGAGAGCGGACGGCGGTGGTTCCTGCCTCGGGTGGGCTGGAAGGGGGCAGGGAGCGGGAGAGAAAGGTGACGAGTTCCTTGCGCATCCACTCCGGCCAGGTGCGGGTGATGGTGGCGACATCCCGAAAGGGTTTTTCCTCGCTGTAGCGGCCGTTGCTGTTTTTCAGGATGAACATGACCAGGTCATCGACATGGATGCGGTAGGAGATGTTCCGGCCGTGGTGCCTGGCATCACAGCCGGTGCATTGTTGGGCTGGCAGTTCGCCACTGATGCAGCGTTGCCGGATGAAGGTGCGACCCCAGCCGGAGTGTTGCGCGGCCTCGTCCACAGAGAACCAGTCCTGCGCCGGGAGGCGGGAAAGGACGATGGCTTTTCCAGGGAGATATGCGGCGGGGCTGGTTGGCATGGGTGGTGGAAGTGTGAGAAATGACGTCCGTGGTTCAGGAAGCGGCTTGATCCCCAGTCAGGCGGGGATCACGATCCGGACATGAAGACCGTTCCTCCGGACTGGATGAAATTTCTTGGTTGGGTGACTGACCAAGCGGGCAATGCGGGTTCCAAGCGCCTGACGCCTGGCATAGATCCGGGCCGCTGGCTGAAGGATCTGCCAGAGGAGATTCATCAAGAATCCGACCGGGCGGTTGAGACATGGGTTCAGACGGGGAGCTGGCCGCTGTCCTCTTCGATGAAGTTGGATGCCTCGATGTTGACCGGCACTCGTCTGCTATATGCGACGGAAGTATTGCTGACTCGGATGAAGGACGAAAAGCCGTGTCCGCCGAAAGAAGCGTGGACGAAGGTATTACGCCGCGCCTATCTTGTTGACTGGGCCGCAGGCGGAGCAGCTTGGGTATCGAAAAGCCCATGGCTTTCAACCGACTGGCCAGAAGCCATCGAAAATGAGTTCCGGTCACAACGGAATCAGATGAACTAGTGTGAGGTTCCATAAATTAGTTAGCTACTAGGCGGGTGGTAGTTGCTAGAATCAGGCGTCGAGTGCTTTCCAGGAATCGACGAAGGGCTTGATGAGGAGGTCGTAAATGTCGGCGCGTTCCTTCTTGGTGAGAGAGGCGGCGGGGTGTTTGGCGAGTTCGCCTTTGCCGTCGGCATCGATCAGGGCGTTCATCCAGAAGGCGGGCGAGCCGGGCTTGGGGCGGTGATCCTTGGAGTCGTGGCCGAAGAGGGCGGTGCGGGCGATGAGGCGGTTGGCTTCGACCTTGGCCTGCGGCGTGGCGGCGGGTGCTTTCCTGCCGCCATTGTTTCTGCTAGGATTGTTGGAGCCGTTGGTTTTCTCCGGTGCTTCGTAGCCGAGGCTTGATAGAAAATCCGACTGGAGCAGCTCGCGCTGGGTCTTGTCCTGGGTGAGGAGTCCCACAGCATTGCCGAGGGCCTCGGATTCTTCCGGCGTCCAATCCCACGGCGCGGTGCGGCAGATGGAAATGACATCCCCGCCGTGCTTCTCGGCGAGGGCTTCGATGGCGTCGGCGACCTTCATCCACCGCCCCGCAGTGTCGTCTGAAATACCTGCAAAATCCGTCAGCATTGAAGGCCAATCTGGAAACTCCGCAGCGTGCGGAGTTTTTTTCGGCCGGCCGCCGTTCGGGTTGCGCTCGCCGAAGTAGAGGACGCGGAGTGCGCGGAGGTGGAGACCGGCCATGGCGGTGGCGGCGAGAGTGGCGCGGGAGCAGAGCTTGACCTGGCCGGACCAGTGACTGAGGCCGTCACGGGCGGTCTGAAAGGTGGCGAGCGCGGTGGCGGCGGCCGCGATTTCCATGGGGGATTGGCTGGTTGCTTCCGGGCCTGATAGAAGAACTTCCGAGGGGCTGGAGAAAATCGGGTCTCCATTTCTGTCCAGACAGGTGTGCTTCTTAAGTCCGGAAACGGTCGCGAAATCGCGGGAGCAGTGAGGGCAGGTGTGGGATGATTGAGGCATGAATGTTAGAGTCGGAGGCTGTTGGCATCCCGGCGGCACTGGAGGGCAACGGCGGCGTGGTAGTTGGCGAGGAGGGAGCGACCGGCGGCCTTGGCGACTTTGGCCTGCTTGATGTTGATCCAGGCGCAGACGCGGATAGAGCGGATGGCGTTATGAAGGGTTTCGTTCACGGGTGTTAGGATATGAGGTTTGGGAGTTCATTGACGCGGGTCATGAGGCTCTTGCTGGAGCGTTCACCACTCAGCACCCGGCTCAGGTGACCGACATCGCAACCGAGGCGTTTCGCCGCCGTATTGATTGACCATCCACGGCGAGCGAGAATGCGGGGGGTGTTCCGTTGGATGCGGGGTTTGGGCTGTTCAACCGCGCCGCTGCGTGCAAAGCTCATGTCCGTATAGAAACACTGTCCGAATGGACACGCAATAAAAAAGATGTCCAAATGGAAACATTCGCGGAGCGCCTGACTTGGAGCATTGAAAGGTCTGGCCTCGGCAGGCCCGAATTCGCTGTAAGGGCGGGCGCTGGAACGTCGGCTCTGGCTAAATGGCTTGCTGGAAAACTGATGCCAAAAAGTGAGCAGATGCTAGGAATAGCAAGGGCTGCAAACGTCTCCATGGAATGGTTGATCAGCGGTGAGGGGCCAAGGGACTCAGGGACGGCTTTTGTAAGTATGTTAGGAAAAATTAAGGATCTTAGCTCCGAATATCATCCGAATGATCCGGCATCCCAAGAGCGTTTTGTGGATTTCCTTACGGACGCGATCAATCCCGTGGTGAGCATTATGTCCGAACGGAAAGACGCGGTGGAACTCAAAACTGGAGATCGAAGAATTCCCGTGCTCGGGTGGGCGCATGCCGGTGCCGCCGCAGTCTATGAAGAGATCGCCGTATCGCATCGCCAAACAATGCCGACCGACTGCCGGGATCCGAAAGCTTTCGGCGTCATCCTAGAGGGTGATTCCATGGAGGATTCTTTTCGCGAGAAAGATCAATTGGTTTTAATGCCCGGCGAGGAAGCCTACAGCGGTTGCTTGGCTGTGTGCCGTTTCGTAGATGACGGCGTGGTATTCCGGCGTCTAGAATTCATGGGCAACCAAGTGAGACTGATGCCGCTGAATCCTCGGTATGAATCCACCACCCACCAGCGTAGTGATTTCTCATGGATCTATCCAATCTGGGAATCGCGCCGCCAGATCTGGAAATGAAACTGCACAGAACATCAAGATCATGAAACCATGAGAGACAATCCCATGCTGGACCGGGTGATCGGAGGACTTGTCCTCTGGGTGCCGCTTGTCGTGATCCTCGGATTGATCGCTGCGGGAAAATGGCTAATGAAACAATTCTAACGAAATCATGAAACACATCACCCTTCTTGGAATCGTTTTTGCATTAATCGCCAGCTCAGGCTGTGAGAAAAAAGCAGTTCCGGTGATGCCGGATCCCGCGCTTGCCCAAGTGAAAATCTTGGAGGATCAAGCGAGGAAAGACCGGCTTCAGATTGCGAGACTCCGAGCGGACATCGCGATCTTCAGGGCGCGGGCTGCGGTCAATGGTTACGGAGATGAAACCGAAGAGGAAAAGCTAAGGTGGGATCTTGAAAGCGAACAAGGCAGCAAAGGCTTTGATGAAAAGGTCCGGAAGATGCAGGCGGAGTTTGGGAAGTAGGCATGGCGGATGGGAATTATCTATCAAAAATACGAACAAATCTATGAAACAGCTCTTGCTAGCCACCGTCCTTGCCACTTTGACAACCCAGGCTTTTGCCCAGACGAAGCTCTGGACCTGGAAGGCAAAACAAGGACCCTACACGCAGGTGCTGCGGACGGCCGCCATGGCGAGTGACGGATCCGCGGCCTTTGTCATCGGACAGCCGCGACCGCCGGAGGGTTTTACAGACCGAGCGCCCCGTTATCTGATTGTGTGGGTGAGCGCCAAGGGGAAGGAGCTGCTTTCGACAGAGATCCAAACGACTGATTCCGACTGGAAGATTGCTGGCGATGTTTCCACCTGGGAGGTCGCCCTGTTTGACAAAGATAAACTTGTTGTCGGCAACGATGAGAACGTCCGCATCTACAAGCTAGAGAATGGCAAGGTATCCCCGCCCAAGATCCTAAAGACTGCAAATCCTATGATGTTTGGAGGCAACGGTTTTCAAGGATGGTTGTCGACCGATGGCGTCCCAAACCGTTTGTCAGTTTACGATGATGGCGGGGACGAGCACTGGATTGAGGTCAAGCATGTTGTTTCCTTGACCGCGTGGAAACCGTGAAACCCGAAATGGTTTCGGGTTTTGAATAAGCCGGAAGTCGTTTCCGGTTTCCAATAACTCCCCACGTTGGGGAGTTTTTTTACGCACCGGTCCCACGCCGCAGTTGTCACGGATGTTTACGGCGGGTGGTTTGGAATGATGGGGTGCTTGCAACCCCACCCACCAAAACCACCACTACCGATGAAACCATCCCTGCTGCGTCTGTTATTCATGGTCTGCCTGATCGGGCTGCTACCATCCTGCGTCACCACGGTTGACCCGAAAGGGGTCAAAACCACCACCCCGGACGCGCCGACCATCGGCCTCGTCAGCGGCATGGTGAAGTGGGCGGTCGATTCCTGGGCCGTCGCCCATGCGCCGACTCCCGTCATTGTGCCTGTGATTTCTCAGGACAAGTGACTCCCGTAAGGGGCGAGGCGATGCACCTTTTTCGCAAGCTGTGGACCCCCTGAATTTTCCAACCAATTACCCCAAAAACGAATGTCCCCCGGCGGTGCAGGATTGATCGTCACAGCGGTAGCGCTGCTGCTGTGCCTGCGACGCCGGGGGGCGACACTTTCCAGCGGCGAACAGCGGCAGGAGCAGAATGAGATCCTGGCCGGAATGGAACTGCACCGGGAGGATCTGTTATGATGGCCAACCTCGCGAATGCCTACCTCCTGTGGCTCGGCTGCACGCTGATGGCCGGGATGGTCTGCGGCTGCGGCTTCATCCTGCTGATCATGCAGGGTTCCAGAAACTACGACGCGACTGATAGAACACGCCGGACCTTTACCAAACAACGGAAATGAAAATCTTTGATTCGATTCTTGCCTGGTTGAAAAGCCTCAGTCGTCCGGCGGCCATTCAAACCCTTTTGGGTGGCAGGCAGATCGAGGTGGTTGACCATTGGCTGACCGGCGCGACGCGTTTGAAATACCCGGCCGGGCCGGAGATGCGGATCCGCCGCTTCGGCATCGCGCATTTCACGTCCGGAGCGACGGCGCTTTCCTCAGTGGATTTCTGGCGCTCGACCGATGCGCATGGAGCGGAGGCGCATGTGATCATCGACCGCGACGGCACGATCTATCAAATCCGCGCATTCAACCAGAAGGCGGATCATGCGGGCGAGTCCACCTGGCATGACCAGCGGACGACTTACACCTGGCTGAATAGTTGTTCCATCGGCATCGAGTTCGCCAACGGCGGCGACGATGCCAGCTTGATCCGCCGCTATTCCAATCTCCCGCCCGTGGTCGCCCGGCACAAGAACGGCGGGCAGATCACTTCCTGGGAGGCTTTTCCCGAGGTGCAGATCCTCGCGGGCATCGCGGTGTTCCAAGCCATCACGAAAGCCTATCATCTGGATGACGTGGTCGGGCATGACGACATCGCGCCACGGCGCAAGGTCGATCCCGGCCCGGCGTTTCCCATGCAGCGGCTGCGTGAAGCCTGCGGTTTTTCCGGCCTGCCGAGGTAAGGTGCCGCGCCGCAGTTGTCACGGTTCTGGCAGAACGGGCGGGCTTGGTGGCAATGGTTTGGGCATGAATCCGAAACCGATTTTCCAAAGCAAGACCATCGTGGGTGCTTTGATCATGGCCGCGACCATCGCGGCGCAGTTCTATCAAGCGCCGGTTTCCCAGGACGAAATCAACCAGGCGGGCGGACAGCTCCAGCAAGTGCTGGAAGGCGTCTCCGCTCTCGTCGGCCTGGTCATGGTCATCTACGGCCGGATGAAAGCCACCCGGCCCGTCACCATTCTCGGGAAGTGATTCCCGAACGGGGCGCGGTGGTTCCATGGCTGGTTGACGCCGCGCCCCACACTTTAGTTAGAAGCCATAATTCACAATCTACATGATCCCCTTCACTTTCATTGCTGATGCCGCCCCTGAAGTCACGCCGACTTCGATTGGCGTGTTCGTGCTGATCGCGATCCAGCTCTCCCAGTTCTTCTTTGCCTACAAGCGGGACAGTCGGGACGGGCAGGCGGTTTTGAAGTCTGACCTGGAAGCGCTGAAGAAGGATTTCCAGAAGCAGCTCGGCAAGGTGGAAGCGAAGATGGAAACGAGCCAGCAGGAAAGCACCCGCGCTCGTGAGGAAATCCGCACTGAGATCGGGGCTGTGGCAGTGAGCAATGCCACGCTGGTGAAAGGCCAGGAGACCATCGAACAGACGATGATTTACCAGGGCAGGAAGATCGACACTCTGCTTGGCCGCCATTCCTAACCGCCATGACCGCCGAACAAAAACAGATTTTGCGTGATGCGTTGTTGGCCGCGTTGGTGGTTTCCGCTCCTCTCTCGCTGCCACTCGCCACTCTGTTGGCGACGGCCAAGGCGGCGGGTTTCCGACTGACCAACGAGGAGCTGGAGCAACATCTTGATTACCTGGTCAAGCGCGGCTTCGCCCGGCTCCCGGTGGGCAGGACGCTTTCCGCAGGGGTGAAACGGTGGGAGTCCACGGCGGAAGCGGTGGATTACTGCGAAGCCGAGGGGCTGGTCTAGCGGAACACCGAACATCGAACGTTCAACATCGAACATCGAAGTGAAGAAAATCTAATGTCATCCAAGGTCGAAAAGGAACTGACACCCGAAGAGGTGGTCGAGCTGCTCGAAGCGCTGGCCAAGACGCCGGGCGGGCATGTTCTCGCGGTGATTAAGGAGGCGGCGAAAAAGCGAGGCGTTGAAATCTCGCTGATGGGTGCCTCCAGTTTCCGGGACGGTGCTTTGCATCCCTATCTCACCCGGCTGAGAGAAGCCCGCCACAAAAGCGAAATGCTGGCCGAGGCCGTGACCGCCGGTGATGAATCCGGGTTGCTTGCCGGTGGCCGCACGGCACTGGCGGAAAAGGTGGTGGACTTCCTAATGACGGATGACGCCACACCGAAGCAGTTCTCCTCACTGGCGCTGACGCTGCAAATGCTCTCGTCCTCCAACCAGGGCGACAAGCTAACACAAGCAAAGCTCCGGGCCTTCGAGGTCAAGGAGGAGGAGCGCCAGGCGGCCAAGCAAAAGATCGAGGAGAAGAAGGCCGCGCTGATCAAGAAGGGCGGGGTCTCGAAAGAGGCCATCGAGCTGATGGAGGAATCCCTGGAACTCTTCGGCTAATCCTGAAAATGAAGCGGGCGAGAAAATCAACCCCAGCTGGCGCGGACGCGTCCGGTAAGGGCGATGCCGCCGAAAACGCTCCCGCCGCTCGCACGGGGCAAACCACGGCTCGCACGGCCCCTGCCAATCGTCCGCGCAAAGTTTCCGCGTCATGCACCGTGAAGGCATTTCCGGGTAAGGCGAAAATCCGGCCCACTAATATAAAGGCGCGGTTCCTTCCCTATCAGACGCGCTGGGTGAAGGATCAGGCCCGCATCAAGCTGATGGAGAAAAGCCGCCAGGTGGGAATCTCCTGGGCAGATGCTTATGAAACGGTGCGGTCCATCGCCCCGGCGAGCCGGGTGCATGATACCTGGATCAGTTCCCGTGACGAAGGACAGGCCGCTCTCTATCTAAATGACTGCGTCGGCTGGGCAAGGGTTCTCCAGCACGGTGCCAAGGATCTGGGCGAAAAGGTTTACGAGGATGAAAAGGGCAAGGCCTTCAAGTCCTATGAAATGCAGTTCGCCAACGAGCGGGTGATTCATTCGCTCAGTTCCAATCCGGATGCCCAGGCCGGAAAGCGCGGACCGCGCAAGCTCGATGAGTTCGCGATCAATCCGCACCAGCGGAAGTTATATGCCATCGCGTATCCGGGCATCACCTGGGGCGGCAATCTCTCGATGATTTCCACCCACCGGGGGAATCTGACCTTCTTCAATGAACTTGTTAGAGAGATCAAGGAAAAGGGCAACCCGAAGAAGATCTCGCTCCATACGGTCACTCTCCAGGACGCGCTCGACCAGGGCTTTCTATTCAAACTCCAGACCACCCTGGCGAAAGCGAACCCCGAGGATCCGATCCTCGACATGGACGAACCGGAATACTTCGACATGGTCCGCCGCGAATGCCCGGACGAGGAAAGCTTCCTCCAGGAGTTCTGCTGTATCCCGGCCGATGACAAGGCCGCGTTCCTGGAATGGGATCTGATCGCGGCGGCGGAATACACGAAGGGCGAGATCTGGGACAAGATCGACCTGCACAACTGCATCGGTGACTTATATATAGGCGTGGACATCGGCCGCCGCCATGACCTCACCGTCATTTGGATTCTTGAGAAGATCGGCGGGTATTATTTCACCAGGCGCGTCATTGAGCTGAAGAACATGCCTTTCTCCAAACAGGAGGAAATCCTGTGGCCGTTGATCGCGGAGCGGAAAGTGAAGCGTTGCTGTATTGACGCCACCGGCCTCGGCATGCAGCTCGCCGAACGCGCCCAGGAGAAGTTCTCCATCTATCGAGTGGAGGCGGTGACGTTCTCCGCGCCCGTCAAAGAAGAGCTGGCCTATCCGGTCCGCTCGCTGATGGAGGACCGGGCGTTGAAGATTCCGGAGAGAAAGGAAATCCGTGCGGACTTGCGTGGTGTTAAAAAAGAAACCACGGCGTCAGGAAACATCCGTTTCACGGCGGACACCGGGCCGGACGGTCACTCGGATAGATTCTGGGCTTTGGCCTTGTCTGTTCATGCGGGCAAGACGCCGACGGGAATCGTGCTGCCGCCGGTGCGGACGAAGATCTGGACGCCGGATGCGGTGATGCGCGGGGATCGTTCGTTGACTGGCTAACCGAAACATTTTATGCAAACTGAGATGATCGACAAACTGTTCCTGGAACTTTCCCAGGTGACGACCGCGAAGACGGCGCGGGAGTTGGAACTGGAAGACCTACTGATATCCGCCCGCGCAATCGCAGAGCGTAAGGGTGAAGGCACCGCATGGGAACGATTCTCAGAGCGATTGCGCCAAGCTGGAATCGGCACGATCACACCGAGGACGTTTCGGGTGCTGCCAGATGATGATGAATAAATGATGGCAAGGGACAGGATGTCCCTGCTACAGGTCCGCGCCGCAGTTGTCACGGTTCTTGAATGGGCGGTGATGTCGCGTGCATGGGTGAGGGCGTTTCATGAAGCTGCTCACGACCGACCTAACCGACAACATGCTGTCCACGCAAAATCCGTTGCGGGGATTGAACATGGGTCGGGTGATCTCCGAGTTGGAGGCTGGCCAGCGTGGCGAACTTTCCAATCTCCAGTGGCTTTACCACTTCATTGAAAAGCGGGATGCCACTTTGCGCGGTGCCAAGCGGCGGATTCTATCCGCCCTGCTGAAGCTGGATTGGGACATCAAGATCCAATCCGATTTAGACGATGGCCTCAAAGCCAAGGCGGAGAAGCAGGCGGAGAAACTCAAGGCCGCCTACCAGGGCATGACAGGTTTCCGCGCCGCGCTGAAGCATCTGGCGCTGGCGGAGTTCCGCGGCTTCTCGCATGTGGAGAAACACTTCGGCAGCGGTGGTGAGATCATCGGCCTGGAGCCGGTGCCGCAATGGCACTGGTGCAAGCAGGGTTATTACGGCGACTGGTTGTTCCAGGAAAACGCGCTGCATGGAGGCGTTTCCGGCGTGGAGATCAAGCCGGAGAATTTCCTGATTCGCGAGGTCGAGGATCCGATCAATGAAATCGCGCTGCCCGCCTTCGTCAGGAAAGGTCTATCAGGAAAAGATTTTGATGCCTACATCGCCCGCTATGGAATCCCGTTCGTGTTCTGGATCCTGCCGGACCAAATGGCGGCGGCCCTCGCCGATGACCCGGCGAAGATGCAGGCGTGGATGCGGATCATGCGCGGCATCGGCAGCGATGGCGAAGGCATCATTCCCGGCGGCACGCTGGAAACCCTGGACAGCGGCGGCGGCGGCAAGGATCAAAATCCGTTCCTCCAGCATCTCGGCTATCAGGATGAACAGATCGTGATGGCCGCCACGTCGGGCAAGCTGACGATGCTCAACGAAGCGACCGGCCTCGGCTCTGGAAACTCCGAAGCCCACCAGGATACCTTCGACGACATCGCCTTGGCACTGGCCAAGGAGATCTCCGCGTTATTTCACGAACAGCTCGACGTGCCGATCCTCGCGAAGTCCTTCCCCGGCGAAACCCCTCTCTGTTATTTCGAGCTTGCGGCCAAGGATGCCGAGGATGTCGGCAAGCTGGTGGAAAACGTCAAAAACCTGGCCGATGCCGGATGGGTGATCGACGGCGCGGAACTCAGTGAGAAAACCGGTTACACCCTAACCGCCAAGGCCGCCGCTGTGCCGCCGGTCGATCCCGCCAATCCGGACACGAAACCGGATCCCGCCAAGCTTGCCGCTGAGAAGAAACTCCTGGATGAAAAATCCAAGCTGCCGGGTTCAAAGAACCGGGCAACCAAATCCGTTGACTCCGCCCTGGTCACGGCATTGACCGCCGACGCCCAACCGCTGGGCCGTGCGGTGGAGTCCGCTTGGGAAGCCGATGACATTCCCGCGCTCGATGCCGCGATGAAAGCCCTGGCCGAAAAGGCACCCGAGTTCATGGCAAGCCCGGAGCTGGAAGCATTGTTAGGAGCCGAGCTGGTTCAAGCCCTTTTGGATACCCCATGAAAAACGAACTTCATTGCAGCGGACGTTTCCGCGACCTAACCACCTTCAACAAGACGCCGAAGCCATGGACGCACGTCGCCTCGCTGGGAGAGTTTCCCGGCACGGTGGACATTCCCGCCGGCTACGATGTGCCGGGATACGGCGTGGCGGCGGAGGACATGTCGGTCGAAGGGCTGACGGTGTTTGATGCGGCCGTGTTTGAGAGCCTGGTGCAGTCGTTCGAGGGTGACATCCTGATCGACGCGGACCATCTGTCCCACGACATGACGCAGTCCACCGAAGCTCTCGGCTGGGGGCATGCGCTCCGCTACGGCGGCGACCGCAGCGAGCTGGAGCTGGAAACCCCGTGGACTCCACCGGGCCGGGAGAAAATCACCACCCAGGTTTACCGCTACATCTCCCCCGAGTTCTCCGGATCCGTCCGCTATGAGGCCGGGGTTTTCAAATTCTATCCGACATCCCTAACGGGTGCCGGGCTGACCAACCGGCCCAAACTGAAAGCGCTCAGGCCGGTGAGCGCGAATCGCAAAACTGAATCCAACAAAAGTATGTCCACCATCAAATCACTCGCCCTGCTCTGCGGGCTTCTCGGCGTCCCGGAAACCACCCCCGAGGCGGAACTCGAAACGAAAACCACGGCGTTCAAAGCCGATGTCGCCACCTCCAAGAACCGCGCTGCCGAAGCCGACAAGCTGGAGACCGAAGTGAAGGTCCTGCGTGCCGAGGCCATCGAAAGCGATCTCGAAACCTACGCCGCAGTCATTGAAGACAAGGAAGCCGCCAAGGAACTCCTCCAGCTCAACCGCGCCGCCACGGTGAAGACCTTCGCCGCCCAGATGGCGAAGAGGGGCGAGGATCCAAACAAGCCCCTGTTCCAAAAGAACCGCGCCACTCCTCCCGACGGAAAGAAATTCACCGAGGCGGAGGATGACCAGAAGGAAAGCAAGCGCACGGCTTTGGTCGCCACCGTCAAGAATCGCGAGAAGTGCGATTTCCAAACCGCCTGGACCATCGCCAAGGGCGAGAAGCCGGAACTGTTCTGATCCCATCCACTACACGTTAGAAACCAAACTCCAGACACCAAAACATCATGATCTCTCGTTCCGATGCCATCATCCCACTCACTCCCCTTGCCGATCACACCGGCCTTGAGGGATACTTCGTGCTGCCATCCGGCGGCATTGTCACCTCCGCCACGGCCACGCTGCCGCTCGGCGTCATTACCGAAGGATTTCCCGTCACCGGAAAAGACTCCGTCGCGCTGCACAACTTCGGCGGAATCGTGAAGGTCAAGCTGGGTGCCGCGCCCGGCGCTGTCGTGGCCGGTTCCTCCCTGGTTCTCCAGGCGGACGGCACCACCAAGCTCGACCCCGGTGCTGGCACCGCCCGGATCCGTGTGGCCCGCGCAATCGAAGCCGGTGTCGCCCAGGAACTCATTGATGCCGTCCTCGTCGATCCCGCCATCCTCGCCTAACAGACACTCCAGAAACCAATACCCTAACACCATACGATCATGCCTGCTTCAGCAGCTACCCGAAACATCTACCTCTCGAACTACGCGAGCGGCCTCGCCCAGGATCGCACCACGAGCCTGGCCAACTTCATTGCCCCGATTGTTGCCTGTGGAATTGCCCACGGACAATACAAGAAATACGGGGACAAGAACGACTTCCAGGTTTACGACACCTCACGCGCCGTGGGGGGGAACCGCAAGCGGATTGAATTCTCCGCCACCGATCCGTTTTTCAACTGCGTGCCGCAGGGCCTGGAAACCACCATCGACGACTACGAACGCGAACTCGCCGGGGAAAAAGGAATCAAGGCGCTCCAGGAATCGAAGATCAGGAACCTCGTCGGTGCCTGTTCCACCAGCCATGAGAAGAAGATCTTCGACATGGTGAAGGCGGGCAAGGCCGCGTCCGGCGGCGTGGGTGTGTGGTCCAACGCTGCAAACGATCCCGTTGCCGAGATCGACGCGCAGATCGAAGCCATCGCCACCGACACCGGCCGCATGCCCAACCGGATCATCTTCGGCCTCGGTGCCTGGAGGGTCTTCCGCAATCACGCGCTCGTGAAAGCCCGCCAGCCAGGCGCGGAACTCATCGGTCTGACCGGCGATCAAGCCGTGCGCATGACGATCAATCCGCAGATGGAATTCCGCGTGGGCATCCTCAGCTACGACACGCTCAAGGCGGGCGCGGCCAAAAACGCGGTGAACATCGTCGGCGGTGAGGTCTTCCTCTTCTACGGATCCGACAACCCCGACCAAATGGACCCGTCGTTCGCGAAGACTTTCGCGACGACCGCCACTCTGGTCGATGGCGTCCGTGAATACCGCGAGGAGCGGGCGGCATCCGATGTCTACTACGTCGATTGGACCGAAGATCCCGAAGTCGTGGCAGCGTCGTGCGCACGCCGGATCACGCTTTCCTGAATCCTCTGGTTCCGGTTCGTGCGGCGGGATGGTTAATGGTTTTCCGTTCCGCCGCATCACCGGCATCACGAGTTGATGGTTGAGAGTTGAAAGTTGATAGAAAGAAAAGAGAGACCAGCCATGCATGATTTAGATAAGCCGGAAGATGTAGCCACCGTGAGAGCGTTGTTGGCGGAGGTGGATGCCGTGGAACTGGCGGCGAAGGCGAACGCCATTTCCGGAGGGAGCCAGACTCCAGACGGTGCGGTGAAGGTGGCGGAAATGACGGTGATGGCGGCGCTTCGCAGTCCCGGCAGTCGGATCCTGGTGGCGGGTTTCTGCGCCTTCGCCAATGGCGGCAAGGTTACGCTCTATTTCGCCGAAGAGATCGCGGCTCAGGAAATCCAAACCGGGGAGGCCCTCTAACCATGTGGCGGCAGATTACCGAGGATGATCTCCGGAGCTGCATCAACAGCGCGGAGGAAGCGGCGTTCCGGACGAAGTTGTTAGCCGAAGGCCAGAACGATCCGTTTGCCCAGGTGTTTCAACAGTTCACCGGGACGTTCCGTGATGCGATCCGCAGCCACTCCGCGAATAAACTGGATCCGGATCCGGCGACGCTGCCGGAAGGCGCGATCACACAAGCGGTGATTCTGATCCGGCAACGGCTCTGCGGTCGCTTCAACGTGGGCGAGCAAACCGAAACCCGGCGCGATGAATTCAAGGAAGCCAGTGCCTATCTGAAGGGCATCGCCAAGGGTGATCCGCTGGTTGAGCAGCCTTCGGCCGAAGAGATTACCCAGACGCCGGTGCTTGCCCCCGCCGTGAATGAATCGCCCCGCCGGGATGGATGGCGGAATCAGGACGGAATCTAACTCCATGGCCAATTCCCCGCCCATTTCGGAACATGCCGCTGATCGCGCCAAAGAGCGCTTCGGGCTGAACCGGCGTGCCATCGGCCGTGTTGCGGCTGCGGCACTCGAACATGGGATTTCCCCCACCGACACGCGGGGAAGCCTCCGCCGCTATCTGGACGTGAAGGCCGCGCTGCATCCCGGTTGCGAGCCGGTGATTCACCATCTGCGGGTTTTCGTTTTCGGGCGTGAGGACACGTTGATCACGGTTTGGGAACTGCCGCATGAATTTCTCCGGAGCGCGGAGAGTGCGGTGAAGAAGGCCAGAGGAACATCGAACATCGAACGCCCAACATCGAACATCGAAGGGAAGAAGGTCTGATGGCTAACGGGATGTCAGATGCTTGGGAGCTTTTGAACGGGAAGGTTTCGGTTCCTTCGGAGCTGCGGACGGCGGAATGGAGCCGGGTGCCGCAGTGGATCCGGGAGCGCCAGTTCTACTCGGCCGGAGTGGCGCAGGCAAACATCCTGGCGAATTTCCGGAATGAGATGGCTTTGATTTCCAACGGCGCATCGAGCATCGAGCAGAGCCGCAAGCGCATCGAACAGTTTCTGGACAGCGTGGGCTATCAGCCGGAGGCGGGGCAGGAAGGAACCATTAAGGATCTGCGCTCGATGCGGCGGATCCAGGTGATGTTGCGGACCAACGTCCGGCTGCTCCAGGGCTGGGCACAGAAGGAGCGCGGGCTGAAAACTCTGCGGAGTTCACCCGCCTGGGAGCTGATCCGGCTGGAGAACCGCAAGACGCACCGCGCATGGGTGATGCGATGGATCCGCGCCGGGGGCAGGCTTTACGGCGGCCGGATGATCGCGCTGAAGGACGATGGAATCTGGCAGCGGTTAGGCAATGGCGACAAGGACAGCCTCGGGGTGGACTATCCGCCGTTCGCGTGGGGAAGTGGGATGGGCTGGCGTGCCATCGGATTCAATGAGTGCAAGGCGCTCGGTTTGCTGGAAGGATGGACGCCACCCGCGCCGAAGCCTTTGAGCAGTCCTAACGAAACTTTACAGACGAAGCCGCGGATCGTGGAGCCGGTGATGCGGAAAGCGCTGGCCGACCGGATGCTAGGGCTGGCGGAATGGCAGGGCGACACGTTTGTCTTCACCGATCCTAACGGCACGCGGCCGATGTCCGCCGCGAAGCTCGATGCGGTGTGGCAGCGAGGCGTGACGGAGACGTTCCACCGGGATACGCCGGACGGAAACGACCAAGGGCTTTTCCAACGGCATGCGCTGAAGTTATGGGTGGAGGATCACACCAGTTTCGAGCGGGACGATTCCATGAAGCCGCCGCCTGGCAGGCTGGATGTGTTTGATGATTTGCTGCGGTTGTTCGAGCGGATCGAGCCGCTGGCCGCCACGGTTCCGGTGTTCCGGGGGATGGCGTTCAAGGCAAAGAAAACCTTCGACGCGATGATCGCCCGGTTGGAAAGCCTGATGGTTTACGAGCCACTGGCTAACAAGCCTGCGGAGTCATGGAGCATCGCGGCGAGCGGGGCGCGGAAGTATGCCGCGCCGGGCAGATTCAAGCTCACGCTGATCTGCGAGAAGAGCTACGGAGCGAAGGACATTTCCCCGCTGGTGAGAAGCCTGGCCGATGAGATCCGCAATCCGGATCCTGCCCACCCGTTGCTGACGGACGGCGAAGTGATTTTCCTGCAAGGCGCGATGTTCAAAGTCACCCGCATCGAGCGCGGGAAGATCACCACGGAAGGAGGGGAGGTCACCGTGTATGTGGAGCAACTTTGAGCTGATCCGCAATTTGCTTTTCCTCGCTGGCTGGCTTGCGATGGAGATTGCCAGCCTTGCGGCGGGTGCTCTCCGGCATGGCCTGAGCCTTGGCCAGCTCCGGAATGGGCTGGTGAAGCTGCTTGGCGGCCTTGGTTCTCACGGGAGGAACCTGCCATGATCCGGCTGGAAGTCAATGTCCGCGACCTGGGCGTCGGCAGGCAGCTCGCCGGGATGGCGGAGGCGCTGGCGGACAAGGAAGGGCTGCACGCCAAGATGGCAGAGAACGTGGAAACCTCCCTGATCGATCACCTTCACGCGCAGAACTCCCGCAGTCCGAATTCCAACTATTTTGCGAAGGCGGCCGAAAGCGTGGAGGTGGAGGCCGACGAAAATCACGCCACGGTTAGAATCACCCGGATCGGGATGGCGCTGCATTATAATGGCGGCACCGTGCTTCCCGGCCAATCCATCAGTTCCTTCACGGGCGAGCCGACGAAGGCACAGGCCATTCCGACCGATGATGTCCCGCGCCAGGGACCGGAGAACGAGCGGGCATCGCCACGGGAAATGGGACTGCTCGCCTTCATCCCGAACCGCAAAGGAACCGGCACCATCGGCTATCTGGTGGAGGGTGAGGAAAAGGAAATCACCCGAGGCTCGCGCAAGGGCGGCAAGCGGATCGTGCCCAAACCGGGCGGTGATCTATTCTTCGTGCTGAGGAGCTGGACCACGCACCTCGCGGACGAATCCGTCCTGCCCACCCTGATCGCCCTGCAGGAAGCCGCCCGTGATGGCGGGCTGGAACATATCAACTCCTACACGGATGTTTGAACATCGAACATCGAACGCCCAACATCGAACATTGAAAGGAAGAATTTATGAGCAGATGGAATGACAAGGCCGAAGCCATTGCGTGCATGCTGCGCGATGTGGAAATCTCCGAAGGGAAACTCCTGCTTGAAGGCGTGGGAGTGATGATCAACCGGACGGAGAAGTTGCTCGAACAGGTGGGCGAAGTCGTGGGCAAGGCCGACGCCAAAGGCTGCGTGATCATCAAGCATCTGGGCGGCAAGAATCCCGACCGGAAGTCTTCCAAGCTGCGGCTGGGCGCGAGGTATTCGATCAGCCTGTGGTGCCAGGAGATGGTTTACAGCGGGATGCCGCCGGATGATCTATCCGAACTGATGGGCGACGCGCTGCATGGTTGGGTGGATCCGCGACCCGGGCAACTGATCCACCGGCTGGAGGTGGACTCCATTATCATCGTGCCAGCAAAGGCGGGGTTTCTGGTTTATGAGATCATTGCCGAGGTGAGCAGGGTTTGAAGAGGTTGATGGGAAGACAGGGACGCGCCGCAGTTGTCACGGTGCTTGAATGGAGGCGCGGGCGGGCGGCATTGATTTCCCCATGCCCAAGGACATCGAAGCCCCGCTCCTCGCCTGCACCGTAATCGTTCCGTCCGTTGAGATCGGCGATCTGATCTGCGGCGACGGTCATAAGATCAAGCTCACCCAAGCCGAGGCGGATGCCTTGCTCGCCATGCCTCCCGCCATCCGCGTGGACGGCATCTGAAACCACCCGACACCCACCGCTAACACCACAACATCATGCCAGCTGCATTTGGAACCCTCATCGAGCGCCTTTACGGTCAAACCGTTTTCTTCGCGCCGAATGGCTCACTCATCGGGACTTCCGGCGCGGCGATCTCCGCAACGGCGAAACCGGCGACGCCTTCCACCGCTTATCCGGACTACTCATTAGGCCGCGTGAGCGAGGGTGCTTACGATCCGAAAAGCCAAACAGTTGTCCGAAGCTGGTGCTCTCCGACCGGTGGCAAGAAGCAGAGGACGGATACGAAGGCTATCGAGGATGCCTTCAACATCTCCACCATCGACTTCCCTCCTCAGCTTTACGATCAAATCATGTTTGGGACCGACGCCCTGGCAGCGGCCGGTTCGCAACAAATCTGGAAGAACGGAGCCCGTTACAAGGATGGATGGTTTTATTCGAAATTGATCAATGAATCGGGTGTGGCCTTCGGTGTGATGGAATTCCACGCGCGCCTAACGATTACCAAATTCCCGAAAATCAACGGGGAAGCGGCGGTCGCGGAATGGCGAGTCACCGATCTCGCCGATGGCGGGGCGTTGAACACCATCGACAGCGCTGTCGGCTAACACCTCCGCCACTCGCCAGCCAGCCATGTCAGAGATAGGATCGCTCACACCCGCCGCGCTCGACTTCGAGCCGGTGATGCGTGGCGATACGTTTCCGGCCCGGCCGCTGGCAATGCTCTCCCAGGACGGCGCGGCGGTGGAGGTGACGAGCGCGCTGCTTCAGGTGCGGACGCGGCTGAGGCAAACCCTGGTGACGGAATGGAAAACCAGCGATGACTCGATCCTCATCAGCGGCAGCCCGACGCCGAACATCATCACACTGGCTGAGAAGCCAGCGGCGGAAACCGCCGAATGGCCGTTAGGACGGCATGACTACGACCTTGAAATCACCCTGGCAGATGGCCGGGTGATCACGCTTTTCAAAGGGGACTTCCCCGTCAACCGCGACACTTCCCGCAGCGCCTAACGACATGCCCGCACCCGCCATCAGTCTCGGAGATCGAATTCTTGTCGTTGAGCTGGCCGGCACCGGCCTGATCGAGCTGCGGGTGAACGACGGCTGGATCGAGCAACGGCCGCTGGGGGCCATCACCTGGCAGCAGGTGATCGCGGTGGCGGAAATCATCATTCCACCACCCGATTTAAACCTCCTGCTGAGGGAGGTGCCGGCTAACGAAGTTCTGGCCGTGCTTGTCACCAGCACCAACCCGGATTTCATCCAACGTATTTTTACCGCGCTCGATGGCGATCATTACGAACACGGGATCAGGTCATCGCCGTTTTGGGACGGGAAGCTTGACTGGGAGGATGATGGGTTCGGCCTCGGGCATTGGCGCTTTACCGACGATCTGACAGCCACTCAATGGGTGAGTGATTCCCTTTCCTATCCGACCCCGCCATCCAGCGCCGGATCCTGGACTCAGGACGCCGGGACTACCGATGACGGGGTGATCACCGCCGCTGTCTATCCTCTGACTGTCGGGCAATCCCTGCGCGTGCTTGAAGACGCGAGCGCCAACCCTGGGATTTTCACCTTGGTGGACCCGGTGGCAATGATCTGGCACCCGCCGGGGACGCTCTGGAATGCGGATTCCGTTTCCTATCAGCGCCCCGTTTTGTCGGGTGAGACCCTTGGATCCCAAAGCCTTGTTTACGTGAATCTATGAAAAAAGTATTACTCATTCTCTCGCTGCTCGCCACCGTCGCCCAAGGCCAGTTCCTGAACGTCACCGGCGGAAACATCGGCGCGAATGGCGACGCGTTTCTAACCAACATGGGCGGGACGACGGCCGGCAAGGCCTTGTTCAAGGCAGCCAGTGTCGCGGCGGCGAAAATCACACTTGGCCTCACCGTCGGCGCGGACGTTCAGGCATACGATGCGGACCTCACGACCTATGCGGGAATCACGCCATCGGCGAATATCCAATCGTTTCTAGCAGCGGCGAATTACGGCGCGGCCAAGACGCTGCTGTCGCTGAACAATGTCGACAACACCAGCGACGCGAACAAACCGGTGTCCACCGCGACCACCACCGCGCTTGGGCTGAAGGTAGATACTTCGAAGCTCTCAACAACTGGAGGAATCGACAAGGTCCCTCAAACCAGTGGGACTGGAGTTTTTCGCACGACAGCAGTAAACGGCTCGGACGGAGTTACTCCGCCCGCAATTCGCCTTGCGGGTAACCAGCGAGTTGAATTAGAGGACACCACGGGTGCTGCCGCTGCGAACTTTCGGCTGATCACCCTTCACGGTGCCAGTGGAAATGTCGGGGGCAACTACCCCGAGGCGATCCTTGAAGCGCCGCGTATCTGTTTATATTGGCAAAACGGGCTTCAGATCGGCGACGCTTACGTCTATGGCAGCAGTGTTCGGTCAGATCATTTTGGTTACGTAAACCCACTGCAAACATCTTCATCCGCAACCACGTATCCGTTAGGCGAGTCCACTCCCATTTTCCTCAATTCACAACTTTGGGATGGTGCCGTTACGCGAATTGCCAAGGTAGGCATTCAATTTGAAGCAACAGGCGACGGAACCGGCGAAGTGTTTTTCGGGATTGGCTACCCTGGTGACTATTACGCACTGGGTTCGCACAACAGCGTCAAGCTTTCAGCTGCCTCGGTTCCTTTCTCCATTGCCAACGGCGGTCCCAAAATTGGCACAGGGAAGGTCCTTACTTTTGGTGACGGAACTACCATGTCCACGGCGGCGGCTGGTGGCACTGTCGCTGTCAATCTCGGAGGCACCGGAACCACCACAGCAAGTCTGCTGCCGACAGGTGACTGGACAATGACTCAAAACAGCGTCCCTGTTTTCCGGAGTGATGCCACCAGCGCCAAGACCAATACCATCCGCGTAACCGGGGGCTTTGTAAGAGTAGGACCATCACAAATCACGACTGCCGCTGCCTATCCCTTTGAGGTTCGGGTTGCTGCGGCCGGCCCGTCCTCCGGTGAACTTTATATGGACACAAATGGCACTGTTTTTGTGGGCAGGCTATCAACGTCACCCGGCGATGACTCGGGAAAACTGGTTGTCCAGGACCGCGAGGGAACGGTGATCATGTCGATCAGCGCGGTGACAAACCTCAACACTTTCGGTCCTTACAACGTCACTTCCTTTCAAAACGTCACGGATTCCACCTCCAGCACGACTGGGGCGGTCAAGCTGTCCGGCGGCTTGGGGATTGTGAAGTCTGTTTACTCAGGCGCTAACATCGGTGCGACCGGGTATCTTAAAATGGGCAATACCACGGTCGGTTCCCTCGCAGCTGCGGCCACTGCGGGGCTTGGAGCAACGATGATTGTGACCGACTCCCTGACTCCTTCCGTCGGCTCAAGCGTGGCGGCCGGCGGCTCGGCCAAAGCCGTGGTGACATCCAACGGCACCAACTGGATTGTCACCTCTCCACTCTGATCCATGCGCCACGCCTCGGAATGGAAGCTGACGTTTGACCCGGACGGAACACCGCTGGTGCTGGTGGACTACGGCCAGGAGATCGACAACGAATTGTCCATCGCGCTGGAGCGGGCGTGCGAGCTGGTGCCGCTGCTCGAAGCGGATCCCTTCATCCGCGACGAGGAGAGTCAGAGCCATTCCTTCAGCGTGAAGGTCTACACCTATCAGACTCTGGACAAATACGCCCGGCGCGACGCGCTGAACTCGCTGATCTCCACCGCCGCGCTGGGGAAGAAGCCGCTGAAGGTCGAAGTCAACGGCATCGGCGGGTATTGGCAATACGCCAACAGCTGGCTCCGGACGCTGATGCCGATGATTGATTTGGACGCGGATGCTCCCTGCTACTTCAAGCAATACAACATCGTGGCGGTGGGATTCTCCCGCACCCCTTGAACTGATAGAAAACAACGGCCATGAGTGACAAGAATCTTGAAATCGGAATCAATGTGAAGGGCGCGGATGCGGCCGCCGCAGACCTTGAGAAGGTAGCCGCCCAGAAGGACGGCCTGAGCAAGGCCGAAGCGAAAGATCTCGCAGACCTGAGAAAGCAGCATGAGGAGATTCTGGAGGTGCTCGCCAAGAATCCGGAGCTGGGCGGCTGGCAGAAAGCGAAAGTGGCGGTGGAAGAACAGATCGCCGCCTACGAGAAACTAACCGAGAAAAGCGACGCGCTCGCGAAGTCCACGAAAACCGTGGAAGAGGCGACCTCTTCCGCCGCGCCAAAGGTGGAAGCCATGGCTGAGAAAGTGAAGTCCGTGGGCGAAAAGTCCGACGAAAGCGGACCGAAGCTGGACAAGCTAATCAATTTGGAAAGGGCTGAGGCGTTCGAAAGGTTCGGCCAAGGAATCGGACGCATGGCGTCATTCCTGGGGACGATGGCTGAAAAAACGAAGGCGGTGCCGGAATTGTCGGAAGCTCTTGCGAAAACCTCTGAGGTTGCCGAGGCCGCAGCCGGCGGATTCGAACTGGCGGCACAGGGCTTCGCGGTGGGAGGGCCTTTCGGCGCTGCGATTGGCGGGCTGATCGGGCTGATGTCCGGCCCGCTGAAAAACGCGTTCTCGGGGATGGTGACGGATCTGGGCAATGCCGAGGCGGCTGAGAAGCGAGCGGAGCAAGGCGTGAAGGATCTGGCGAAAGCGAGGCAGGATCTAACCACGCAATTGCACAATGAAAACCTAGCTTCCTTTATCCGTGAGGAGACGAAAGCTTTCGACGCGCAACTGGAATCGATACGGTCGGCGGCAAGGCTCGCCGCCGAAGGTCGGAACGCGGATGCCTCCATCGGTGCTGCCTCAAGGGCGGTGAACGGCAGCGGGTCGGATGCGAACCAGGCCGAGTTGGACAAAAGGCTCGCCGACATCGATGCCGGGGTTAAAACGGCGACCCAGCTGGCGGCCACCGCCCTGGACAAGAAGAACCTGTTGGAAGGGTCATTGCAGACCGTCGTCAACCGGGAAGGCGAACAATCGCAGGCTGCTAAAACGGCGGCGGCCGATGCGAAAGCAGCAGCGACAGCGGCGCAGAAAGCCGCGACGGATCGTGACGAAATCACGGCGGCGGCGGAGATCCAACGGGTCGCAGCCAAGGCTGCAGTCATCCAGACGCTCGGGGAAGCGAATCAAGCCACACAGGCTGACCTGAAGACAGCCATCACGGCCCAGGCGACGGCGGCTAGAGATACAGCGGCGGCGGAGATCGAAAGGACCAAAGGGAAAGTCAGCGGCGACCTCAAGGGGGGCTTCGACCGGCTGAATCAGTTCCTCTCCGATAACATCCCCGATGACCAACAGACCCAGCAGATTTTCAATGCGATTGCTCAGATGAAAAATTCGGATAGCGCCATCAAGGGCAAACTCGATGAAGTCTTCACCGCTCAGGGGAAAAACTTCAATGAGCTGGCAAACATCCTTGAAGGTGTAAAGGCAGAGCAGAGAAGCTTTAACCTGCGCCTCCAGGGCATCAAACGCTAACACCATGTCCTATTTCCTAAAAGGCCAGGCATCGAGGCCGATGACGAATGTGAAGCGACCTTTCTCGCAGTTCAACATCCTGTCCGACACACTGCGGTTTTCCTCACTGGAGGATGATTTCTACCTCTACACCAGCGAGACGGAAGACTCCGCAGGAACGGGCGTGCTGCTGCCGGGGATGCTCCAGGCGATGGAGCTTTTCAAAGACGATGACCGGAAATTCCGCGGGCATGTGACGGAGATCAATCCGGGCATCGGCGCGGTGACGGTGCGGGTGGACGGCCCGTGGTATTGGATGCGGAAGATCGATCTATCAGGCAACTTCACGCCGCCCTTCAACAGCAGCGGCACGGCGGATGACCGGCACAACTACGTTTTCCCGCAGCAAGGTCTAGCCACCTCCCTGGCCGCGCTGATCACGAAGTTCGCCGCGCTGGGGGTGCCGCTCCAGCTAGGGAGCATCGACACGATGTTCAACAGCATTCAGATGTCATTGCCTAACATGAGCTGCGCGGACGCCCTGGCTGAAGTGCTGAGGTTCTGCCCGGATGCGGTCGCCTGGTTCGACTACACGGGAGCGTCCGGCTCGCTGCCGATCCTGAACATTTCCCGGCGCGGGGCGATGACCTCACAGACCTTCACGGTAGGAACGCACCGCTTCGACAAGAATTCCTTCAACATCCGGCCGCGCACGGACCTGAAGCTGAGCATGGTGAAAATCAAGTATGTGGACCGGCACCCGACCACAAACAAGCAGCGGTTCCAGAGCCAGGACGCGGGCACGGCGGTGGACGGCGAGATCCAATACATGACCCTGAGCGGGCCGGAGCGGATGGCCTTCATTCCGAAGGATGATCTGGATTCCGTTTTCATCAAAAGCAGCAATGGCCTAACGGCGGCATTCGTGGCGTCGCGGGACGGGGATCTCTCCCAGCTCAAGGATCAGTATGGAACCACGGGCGAGCCTGCCAGCAGCTTTCAATACTACGGGGAAGGCAGTCCTTTCCGCCCGAAGATCACCGCGCAGTTCCCACCGCTGGCGGTGAAGGACTCCACCGGTGTGTTGATTTCGACGGGCGCACTGCCGGCCGGTAAATATGTGGTGACGAGCAAGGCCTCGCTGCCGGACTGGGCGATAAAGGCGTATGACGCGGTGCAAGTGACGATCACCGGGACATGGCTCGGCTGGCAGGCGGGAGCGTCCCAGGGTGACTGGACGCCGACCTATCAGGCGTGGCAGGCGGGGGCGTGGCAGGCGGGTGCGGGCTATGCCGACGCAATCGGCACAACGCATGTCTATTATTTCGCCCGGCAATTTTCGATATCCGTGTGGATGATCGACACGCAATTCGTGACGAGCACCGAGGTCTTCAAGCCGTGGGACACCGCCTACGCGACGCCGCCGGCGAACCTGGCCACGAACTGGCTGGCGTGCCAGAACTGGGTGCCGTGGGATGGGCCATTCACGCTGGTGGAAGATGATCTCACACTCGCGAATCTGGTGAGGAACAAGATCAACGTGGCGGGCAGTCTGGCGGATTGCGCGACGATGGACGCGCTGCTTCGCGGCATCACCTACGAGATCAAGCGCGGGCGGCGGACCTTCGACCTCGGGCCACCGGCGAGGACGGACTTCCGGACGGCCGGGAACCGCGTCAGGCAGGAACCTCAAGGGAGCTTCGAGTATGTCTAACTCATTTCCGAACTACGAACTGGTGTGGATGACGAGCGGCGAGCGCGGCACGCCGTGGCGCGATGATTTCACGTCCTCGAATCCGGGCATCATCCAACACGTCTCGACGGGTGAGGAAACCGGCGAGGAGGGCTGGCTGAACTGCGATAGAAACATTCGGCACTGGTGGTGGGAGAACGGCGCGGCCGTGGAAACCGAATGGCTGGTCTTCATGGAATATGATACGCTCCCCCGTGCGAATCTGGCCGCCGCGCTGGGCAAGCCGAGGCCTCGGGTGGGGATGATGGGTGCCACCGTGATGCAGGGCGTGAGGGATCGCGGCTGGCCGGGCTTCCAGGACATCGACAAGCTGCCGCTGAAGATGCGGGCGGGTGCCATCGGCATCTGCCCGCAGGCGATCTGCGCGGTGAGGCGTGACGTGCTCGATGCGATCTGCTCGCCCGTTTACGACGAGCTGTTCGCGGTCTCGATGCTTGGCGAGCTGAGGCTGACGACCATCGCGGGCTATGAGGGCTTCCGGATCCAGGCAGCGGCAGCGATGCCGAATGTGAAGGCCTATCGGATCGCCGCGCCGGGTGAAGGGGTGTCGGGAATCTTCCACGCGATCAAGCCATGAAACAGTTTCAACCTTACTTCGATGCGTTCGGCAACATCCGGGTGATGAACGGCTGGGTGGTCCAGTCCAGGACGGGCATCCGGATTTCCACGGGCCTCGGGAGCGAGCGGATCCGGATCGAGGCGGATCGGCTGGAGGGAATAGTCGAGGCGGCGGCACCGGCGCGGGCGGTTTTCGTCGGCGGCAGCGGCCGGAATTTGATTTCCTCGGGACTGGCGGTGCCGATCTCGGGTGCGCTGCCGCCGGTGGGATTCTTCGTGCCGACGACGACGGATAACTTCCAGTGCGGGATTTATACAATCACGGTGACCGGCCCGGACGATGCGACGATTTCAGACGGGGTCGATGTGGTCGCCATTCTGACGACAGGCGGGACCGCGCCGGTGGGTGCTTTCGATTCCACTCCGTATGGCGAGCTGACCTACAACGCCTCGCTGCCTTTCACGCTGACGGTGGTCGGCGAGGGCATCGGCTCGGGTGTCCGGCCGGATGTCGCGGTGAGTATTTCAACTGGTTCCGCCCAAGGCGGCGACTACCTGACGACGGCACCGGAAAGCTATGAGTCGGACACGGATGCGGACTGGACCATCGAGATCGATCCGTCCGGCAGTGCCGAGCTTCGCTACCTGGGGACCGCCATGGCGACCCGGGCGACCGGTCAGCCTCACGACCCCGAGGGCGACTATCAAGCCACCGTCGCCGGGATGGCGGCCTACAATCTGACGGATGACGCGCCGGTGGACGGTGAGGTCTGGTGGGCATTCGTCCGCAAGATCCCCGAGGCACCGAAGGCGGGGTTTACTTATCTGGAGATCATCGAAGCGGCCGGGGATTTGTCCTCGGTAGTCGGGCCGACGTTCGCGACGACGATCCCCTCGCCATCGACCGATCACTACTTTTTCGCGCTGGCCCATTCGGACGGCGCGGGTGGGGTGGAACCGATCCACACCGGGCCTATCCTCTGGTGATTTCCGGAGCGAACGGGGAAATTAACAAAACCTCTTCCGATTGTTTACAGAACGTTTTTGCGCGATACGATCGTCTAACGAGGCCGAGATGGGAACGAAAACGGGAACGGTTCCAAGAATGTTCTCATAAGCTTTTAGCGATCCGCTTATCACGTTTGCTTGCTGGAATCGATTCTCCGCGGTGACGAACTGGGGATCATTGCCACCCTTGCTTGATGGGATTTCAATTCCCTTGTGTTCTGCAAAATTAGAATGCCGTTCAAGCAAAGACCTCTACTGCCTCCACTGCTGATCCCTCGCGGCGGCTCTGGCACTTACCGTATATAATCGGGGAAATCTTGTTGTTTTGGTCCGCCGACATTGTAGGCGGAATCATTCCCCCGGACCAGTCTGTCAGATCGGTGGTGGACTCGACCGTGTCGGCGACCCCGCTTCTCTGGAGGAAACTGATGGTGAGAGAAGTTGCGGACCCGGAAAGAGATCACCCCCGCCCGCTTCGGTGGAGTTGAAAGCGAATGCGTATTTGCTCGCGTTGTTCACCATCGGAATCTGACCAACCCGTGTCCGAGTGCGCCAGCCGGTCCGGCTCGCGCACTGATGACGCCGGTCAATGGCGTCGGTTGAGATCTCTGAATCGAGTCCTTAGCAGCCTGTTGAAAAACCGCACGGATCCTGCTTACCTCAATTCCCAGCATGTTCAAGCCCCGCGACACCGCCGCAGACGCCCAGCCCCAGTTCTGGGTTGAAACCAAACGCCTTCCCAAAGCCACCGCCAGCACCTTCTACCGCAAGCTCGACGAGACCCTCGATCGGATCGGATTCACTGAAGGCGTGCGCGAAATCTGCCAGCCCGCCTATGCCGATTCCTCACGCGGCGGACGTCCCGGCATCGATCCCGCCGTCTATTTCAAAATGCTCATGATCGGCTTCTTCGAAAACCTCCCCAGCGAGCGCTCCATCGCCAGCCGCTGCGCCGACTCACTCTCCCTGCGCGCCTTCCTCGGCTATCAGATCGACCAGGACACCCCCGACCACTCCAGCCTATCAGTCATCCGCAACCGCCTCGGCGAGGAAATCTATCAATCCGCCCTCGAACTCGTCCTCAAGGGCCTGCGCGACCACGGCCTCCTCAAAGGCCGCCACCTCGGCATCGACTCCAGCGTCATCGAGGCCAACGCCTCCCTGCGCGAACTCGTCCACCGCAACACCGAGGAACAATACTGGGACTACGTCAAACGCCTCGCCGCCGCCGCCGGCATCGATCCCGACGACACCAAGGCCGTCCGCCAGTTTGATAGAAAACGCGAGGGCCGCAGCACCAGCAACCAGGAATGGGTCAATCCCCACGACCCCGACGCCAAGGTAGGCGTCACCAAACACGGCGCCTGCGACATGATCTACAAACCCGAACACATCACCGACCTCGAAAGCGGAGCCATTGTCGCCGCCACCGTCCGCCACGGCAACGATGGCGACACAAAGGAGCTAACATCTCGCGTCCTCGCAGCCGGCACCACCCTCGCCCGCGTCTGCGACGACCCCAAACAGGAACAAGTATTGCGAAGTCTAACTGCCGATGAAGGCTACTTCTCCGCCCTAGGAAACCTGCGGACTCCAAGGCGAAAACATCCGTGCCATCATCGGCGATCCCCACGCCAGCCAACGCCGCAAGGAAAGCCAAAGCCCCATCGTCAGACAAGTCCTCCACAAGGCCCGCCGCGCCGTGAAGAGCGCCAGCGGCAAAGCCCTGCTGCGCAAACGCGGCCAATACATCGAACGCAGCTTCGCCCACGTCCTCGACCGAGGCGGACTGAGACGCACCACCCTGCGGGGAAAAGCCAATCTCACCAAACGGCAACTCGCCGCGGTGCTCGCCTTCGACCTCTCACTGCTGATGCGCAAGCTCACCGGCTACGGCACGCCCAAACAGTGGCTGGCAGGGGCCCATGGGGCATTTTTCGGGCTGATAGGATGGCTGATGCGGAAGCTGTCGCGGCTCGACAGGGATCCTGTCGCCCACGGCATCGGTTTTCGGTCAATCCACACGATTTACAAACCCGCGA
>NZ_JBDSCX010000039.1:0-146524 GCF_039920825.1 Luteolibacter sp.
CTACCGCGACATTGCGGATTCCAAGGACGGCAAGGGCTCCGAGTCGAGCCGCAAGGCCTTCGAGAAAAACGTCGCCGCACTCCGCAAGCTCTACCCGAAATTTTTCTTCAAGCAGAAGGTCATCGAGGACTTTGTCGCTCTCGCCGACGAAAATCTGCGCCTCATCCAGAATCTTCAGCACGAGTGCGACCGCGCGAAAAAGAGCGGCAAGACCGCCGACGCCACGAAGGCGAAGCGCAACGTCGAATCGCAGCTCCGCGAGATGCAGGTGCGCCTCTGGCTCGCGCCCGCCGAGTATGGCAAGCAGCACCACGAGCTCAAGGACTGGCATCGCAAGGCCCTCCGCGCGAAGACCGAGATGGTCGAGGCCAACCTGCGCCTCGTGATTTCCATCGCGAAAAAATATACGAACCGCGGCCTCTCCTTCCTCGACCTCATTCAGGAAGGCAACATGGGCCTGATGAAGGCGGTCGAGAAATTCGAATACCGCCGCGGTTATAAATTCTCCACGTATGCCACTTGGTGGATTCGCCAGGCGATCACCCGGTCCATCGCCGACCAAGCCCGGACTATCCGGATTCCGGTCCACATGATCGAGACGATCAACAAGCTGATGCGCGTGCAGAAGCAGTTGGTTCAGGAGTATGGCCGCGAACCTTCGCCAGAGGAAATCGCCGAGGAAATCCACTTGCCCGTCGAGCGTGTTAGAGCCGTTCTCAAGATGGCCCAGCAGCCGATTTCGCTGCAAGCGCCTGTTGGAGATTCGGACGACACTTCCTTCGGCGACTTCATCGAAGACAAAGCCGCCGACAATCCGATGGAGGAAGCCGGCTTCTCGATGCTCAAGGATAAGATTAAGGACGTGCTCGACACTCTAACGGAGCGTGAGCGCGAAGTTCTCGAACAACGCTTCGGTCTCAAGGACGGCTACAGCCGCACGCTTGAGGAAGTCGGCCGCCAGTTCCAAGTCACCCGCGAACGGATCCGTCAGATCGAGGCCAAGGCCCTTCGGAAAATGCGTCACCCTACGCGGATCCGCAAACTCGAAGGTTTCATCGAGCTTCCAGGAGCCTGATGAACCTTTCCCAAGAGCCCGCCCTCACCGGCGGGCTTTTTCGTGAAGGAGTATCTTCTGCCCGACTTCTGTCGCGTCGTCTTACCGGTCGAGTGCTTCAAGAACATCCTCAAGGTAATCCGCGCGAAGATCCATGATCGCTTCCGGTAGATCTTCCCTGGTCAAAAAGGCTTTCACGGATGCTGGATCGTGCTCGATCCAAAGGCGCATCGTGTCCTTCACCGCGTCATCCATTCCGACAGGCGGATGGTTTGCGAGGGAGCGGACGAATGTATCCCCGCCACGTTGAGCGAGAACCCGCTGGATCAGCTCGCGCAATTGGAGCGGAGTGTTCTGAACATCATCCGCTTGGGGATCGGGAGTGAGTTCACGAAACCAAGCCTCGAGATCAGCTTCCGAAGTTCCCCTCACCAGATCGAGGGTTTCCTCACGGAGCCTGTAATCCACCATCACGGACGGCGAGGCTTCCCATCGTTTAATAACCCGCTCTTCAACTTTCGGCCAGGATCCCGCATCTGCGACGTTGGAGCCTTCGGCCACTTCTTCCGGATCGCTTTTCGTGTCTCCAGACCCGAGGTCAATGCCCCACCCCGCTTCCTGTCGCATCTCTTCCGTCATCTCCATGGCCGCCGCTCCAGTCCGAGCCGCCTCGACGTCCGAACGCGCCCATTCCTTGAATAAATACTTGTAGGCGCACCCCAAGACAAAGGGTTCCGGATGAACCGCTGCGGCAGCCAGAAATGCGGCCCGCGACTCCGGCGTTTTGAAAGCTTCTCGCGCGCGGGCACGACAAAGGAGGTCCGCGATCACGCTGTTGTCGTCACTCAAGCGTAACACTTCCCGAAATGCGGCCTCGTCACTGCGGTCGGAAAGACTGGCAACGATCATTTCGGCCACTTCACCCGAAACTGATTCGGTGCAGGCCCATGTCTCCTCTTCGTCCTTGACCGCTTCCCATGCCTCAACCGCGCCACCCTGTTTGATCCAGGCGGTGAGAACCGCCCGGCGGGAGTGGGAAAAACCGCTCGAAGTCCAGCCCTTTGGGGGAGGGGCAGCCAGAAAGAGGGACTTTGCCTTCGTGTTGGCGGCCGCAGGATCCAACTCTCCCCAGCGGTAAAACAGCATCACCTGCAACCAAAAGGTGTCGGAATTATTCCATTCGCATTTCGGCAGTTGCGCAACCGCCGCCTTCACTTCCTCGAGAGACAGATTGCGGATGTTCTGCCACTGCCGCGCTTCGTCAACCGCTCCTCCCAGGAAATGGCGGACAAGGGCTACGGGGGCCAGTGAATCGACATCCAACGGAATATTCCTCTCCTTGCGTTCCGGGACGAAAACCTCCTGGGACGCCACTTTATCCCGCAACGAACCGAACCAATACCCGGCGACAGCGACCAAGACCGCCGCCGCCACGAACAGCAGCCGGAGGCCGGAAAATTGCTTTCGGGTTGCGTTCACTTCGGGACGGTCTTTTTGACTGAGAAAAAAAATTCCAGCGATGAAATGGGTAGAAGAAACATATTCCCGGGCAGTGCTTTGCCAAGATCCGTTTCTGCAGCAGTATCCGGCGGTGATGGACTGTAGAAACCGGCGTTTGAGATTTTCAAAGTGGCGCACATCCGGCCGATGTGATTCGCTGGCCGTGGCAACGGACGAGTCCTTCTCCACGAGTTTTGAAGTTTATCATTTATCGTTTTCCAATCAATGCACGACGTCCCCGAGTTCACGCCAATTGAATCCATCTTCGTCCGCCATCGCAACGCCCTGCTGGTGCGCGGGCAGTTCACGCCGATTTACACGGACTACTATCTGCATTTGATGCAGCACAGCATCCGTCCCCCGGCCGAACTGGATCAGATGCTCAAGGACACGCTGGCGATGCTGACGCTGCATCTCGTGGCGAGACCGTGGGCGGAAACCATCGCTTGGACGGTGAATCTCCGTGCTCCCCGTATCAATCTTTTCGTCACCGGCAGTTCCTTCGAGCAGGCGGTGACCGGCCGGGTTTTCACGGAAGATGTGCGCGAGCCGGACCGGAATTTTTTCTACGCCCAGACGACGACTGTCGAAGGAACACAGCCGCGACTCTCGACACTGGAAGTCGAAGGCAAGGATCCGATCGCGTGGATCTCGCAATACTACACCCAGTCCGAACAGCGGCCCGCCCGTGCATTCCGGCTGGACGACGAGAATTTCGCCCTCGTCGCCGCGCAACCCGACTGTGACCTCGAATGGCTGGAAGCGCTCGACGAGGAAGCCGTCGCGGCGATCGTGGAAACCGAGGAAACCACACTTCTCGAAACCCGCCAATTCCGCTTCCACTGCGGCTGCACCATCGACAAGATCCTTCCCATCCTCGGCGGTTGGCGCGAACGGCTCGACGATCTGTTCGAAGCCGCCGATTTCATCAACCTTCAGTGCCCCCGCTGCGCCGCCAAATACCGCGTCACCCGGGACATGATCGTTTGAACCGGTTGCCATCAATCCGACAGCCTGCTACCTTCGCGCCATGACCGCAGTCAAACAGCCGGATTTCATCACTGTGAGCGACTACCTCGCGGGTGAGGAAATCAGCGACGTTAAGCACGAGTATCTGGGCGGCACGGTCCACGCCATGGCAGGGGCGACAAATCAGCATAATACGATCGCTACAAATGCCCTTGGCTTCCTGCATGGTTCTCTCCGTAGAAAATCCTGCCGCCCGTTCAACAGCGATACAAAAGTCCGCATCGAGTTTCCCGACCACACCCGTTTCTACTATCCAGACACGATGGTGGTCTGTGAGTCGAATTCCGGCTCCGACCATTTTCAAGATCGGCCGGTGGTGATCATCGAAGTTCTCAGCGATTCCACCCGCCGCGCGGATCTCGGCGAAAAGCGCGACGCCTACCTAACAATCGCATCACTGAAAGTCCTGATCTTCGTCGAGCAGGAATATCCTGCCGTCACCCTTCACCGCCGCAAGCCCGAGGGCGGATTCGCCATCGAACGTCACTCCGGTTTGGAAAGCACGATCCCGCTGCCGGAAATCGAGGCCACGCTGGCGCTTGCCGACCTCTACGAGCGCGTGGAGTTGAAAGCCTGAGCGCCACCGTTTCATGCAGCGCTTTCACCACTCGCAGTTTGCGGATTTTTCCCGTTTGGTCGAACTCAAGCAATCCGTCAATCAACGGATCTCCGTCTGCATTCCCACCCTCAACGAGGCGGAAACGATCGGCCCCATCGTTTCCATCATCCGTGACGAATTGGTCGCACGCCACGGGCTCGTTGATGAAATCCTCGTCATCGACTCAAACTCCGACGACGCCACCATGGAACTCGCGAGAGCGGCGGGAGCCACTGTTCACCTCTCGTCAGAGATTGCTCCCGAAACCGGCAGCCATCTCGGAAAGGGCGAAAACCTGTGGAAAGGCCTCCACGTTTCCACAGGCGAAATCGTCTGTTACATCGACGGCGACATTTCCAATTTCCACGCCGGATTCATCACCGGCCTCATTGGTCCGCTGCTCGCTGACCCGGCGATCGCCTACGTGAAGGCTTTTTATGAGCGTCCCCTTGCCTATGGCGACGAGTCCCATTCCACCGGCGGCGGCCGGGTCTCCGAAATCCTGATCCGCCCGCTGATCTCGCTGTTCTACCCGGAACTCGGCGGTATTTTGCAACCCCTCTCCGGCGAGTATGCCGCCCGCCGCAGCACCTTGGAGACGCTCGCGTTTCCCACCGGCTACGGCGTGGAAATCGCCCACCTCATCGATCTGGCGCGGGACGGAAAAATCGAGCGAATCGCCCAGACCGACCTCGTCAAACGCGTCCACCGCAACCGCGACGACGACGAACTCGGCAGCATGGCATTTGCCCTGCTGAAAGTCGTCCTCCGCCGGCTCGGGCGCGACCGAAAACTCACGCTCGCCAATCCCCTTCCCGACCTCTATCAGTCATGGACGGTTGACGGCGACTCCATCCACCTTCTTTCGAAAATCATCCCCGAACCCGAACGCCCTGCTATCAAACCGGTTCCGACCATCGGATGAATCAAGAACCCGAAATCATTGTTCCCGAAGACGCCGAGGAAGAAATCATCGTCCCGGAGGAAGTCGCCAACGAGCCCCTCACGATTTTTCAAATCGTTCTGATGGTGCTTTCGGTCTACGTGCTGGGCGCGTTGTTCACTCAGAGCATGTTCGTATTGACCGACGAAATGAGCGGCTTGCTCGACAAGATCGACTTCGCCATCTGCCTTGTTTTCCAAGCCGACTTTTTCCATCGACTCTACAAAGCCCCGTCCAAGGCGAAATTCCTCAAATGGGGCTGGATTGATTTCGTCTCAAGCATCCCCATGCTCACCACCAGCCGGGCCGGACGCATGTTTAGCGTAGTCAGACTGTTCCGGATTTTACGCGCCTTCCGCTCGGTGAAAAACCTGCTCCGCTACCTGATGCGGAACCGCACCCAGAATACCTTTGTCACAGTCGCCGCCATTTCCTGCATTGTGGCGATGTTCGGCTCCATGGCGATTCTCAATCTGGAAGAGAGAAGTCCGGACCGTAACATCAAGACACCGTCGGACGCCCTCTGGTGGTCGGTCGTCACCCTCACCACGGTCGGCTATGGAGATCGTTATCCGGTCACTGACGAAGGTCGTATCGTTGCGGCCATCCTGATGACCGCCGGGGTCGGACTCTTCGGCACCTTCACCGGTTTCGTCGCCAGCATGTTCGTGGAGCCCGACATCAAGCGGGAGGAAAACCAGCTCAACGCCCTCGCCAAGGAACTCCGCGCACTCCGCAAGGAAATGCAGGCGGTCGATGAAAAGATCAGCCGCACCCACCGCACTCTCGCCCGGCAGCGCAATAAAAAGCGCAACGCGAAAAAGCCACCTCTCCCTCCCGCCAACGAGCCGGGCGAGTGAGTTAGCCTAAAAAACAAATCGGCGAAGAATCGAGCCGGGGGGAGTCTCGATCTTGCCGGTTGTTTTTAAAACCCAGGGTTTCGTCGGAGCCAGCTACCCCGGGGGGAAAGGATACTTGCGGCGACAAATGAAAAGTATCCCATTTCCGGCCACAACGATAGTCCGTGAACGCGTGTGCATGATCGCGTAACCAGAGAGAAACGGCTCGCGACCGAATCACTCAAGCTTAGGAAACCGGGACCAGATTCTCGCTCTTCTGGGTCACCATTCCGTCGTCGTCGCAGTAGCGGCTGTGACTGAGAAGATGTGCCATGAACATCATGTGCGGCCACAGATCCTGAGAGTATTTCCGCGGAACATAATGCCACAGTCCGTAAATCGGCGAGATCTTCGCGTCCTTGTGCGTCTCGTTGAATTCATTCATCGCCAGCCGTTCACCAAGGAAATCCGCGCAACTGGCTCCCATGATGTCGTCGAAATAACAGTGGACCCGCGGCAGCAACAGACTCTCGTCAGCCTCCAACACCTTGAGGCAATCCACCGACGAGGTATAGATATCCACATCCACGGAAATGAATCCGACCGGAGCCGGATTGGACGCCAGGAACCCACCCATGGTCTCACTGATCGGACCGAGAATGAGTTTGGCCTTCTTCAAGCGGCTGCGCAGGGCCTCCACATCCATCTGATAGGTTCCCACGGTATAGATGTTCGGCATGTCGCGGTAATCCATCGCTGCCGGCAGTCCGACACCTGTGTCGAAACCGTAAACGTCGATCCCGATCCCTAACAGTGCCTCCACGCGCCTCGCGGTTTCCTCCAGCGACGTGAGCCCGAGTCCTCCGGCCACGCCGAATTCAAGGACCGAGAAGCGCTTATAACCCAGCGTTTTCGCCAGATGGGCGCTTTGCAAAACGGCCCACGTGTAGTTAGGCCTTACGGAATTGCCGGATTCCTTCATGATCTTGATCAGCTTGCAGTTCAGATCGCTGTAAACCAGATTGTGGAACCGGCTGGCTTCGTCGTTGAGCTCGATCTGCTCGCCGTCCGAGTCCAGCCAGCGTTTGACTTTGTTCACCGCTCTTTTCGCGAATTGTCTGGGAAACGTATTCATTGGGGGGCGTTGTGGTGGTTTAATGGGAATGGCCTCATCGGTTCACAGGAAAATCATTTAGAAACCGAAAGATTCATTTATCAGATCTACTGCCAGAAAATTTCGCGGAGATCCATCAAAATCTATAAGTCCTCCCAAATCAGAAAGAGACATAAACCTTGAACTGAAGGGTTTGGCAGGCCGTGATGGCCGCGATGAACAAGGACACCTTCCTCCGCGATCTCCTGAACCGGATGACTGTTAAGGAAAAGCTCGGCCAGCTCAATCTGCTGACCGGTGCGATGGACGCCACCGGTATGAAGGACTCCGGCGATCTCGAGGCGAAGATCCGCGACGGTCATTGTGGGGCCGTGCTGAACGTTTACACCCCAGCCGCCACACGGGCGCTTCAGGAAGCGGCGCTGACGGCCCCTCTCCGGATTCCGCTGTTGTTCGGCTACGACGTCATCCACGGACATCGCACGATTTTCCCGATCCCGCTTGGCCTCGCTTGTTCTTGGAATCTTAAATTGTTAGAGCGCTGTGCCCGCGCCGCCGCGGCGGAATCGGCGGCCGACGGCCTGCATTGGGTTTACTCGCCGATGGTGGACATTTCCCACGACCCGCGCTGGGGACGGGTGGCGGAAGGTGCGGGTGAGGATCCCTGGTTAGGGTCGCTGATCGCAGCCGCTCTGGTCCGAGGCTATCAGGGAAATGATCTGTCGGATCCGGCGGCGGTGATCGCCTGCGTCAAACATTTCGCCCTCTACGGCGCACCTTCGGGCGGGCGGGACTACCACACGGTGGACATGAGCCGGCGCGAAATGGAGGAAACCTATTTCCCGCCCTACCGCGCCGCCATCGATGCCGGCGCGCGGACGGTGATGACGGCGTTCAATGTGATCGACGGCATTCCGGCGAGCGCCAACCGCGGGTTGCTAACGGATCTGCTGCGCGACGCATGGGGCTTCAACGGCTGGATCGTCACCGACTACACCGCGGTTTCCGAAATGAAGAATCACGGGACGGCGGCGACCGACGCGGACGCAGCGCGACAGTCACTCGCCGCCGGAGTGGACATGGACATGGTGTCCGAGGCATTTCTAACCGAGCTTCCGGAATTGGTGAAGTCCGGACAAGTCAGCGAAGAATCGATCAATACGGCGGTGATGCGGATTCTGCAAACCAAGTGGGATCTCGGACTTTTCCAGGATCCTTACGCCCGCTGCGACGAGGCACGGGCACAGGCCGTGCATTTGAATCCGGAAATGCGGGCGCTCGCGCGGGAGGCCGCCCGCGAATCGATCGTCCTGTTGAAAAACGACGATCTGACGCTTCCCCTCGCCAAGCACGGCACCATCGCACTCATCGGCCCGCTGGCGGAGAGCCATCGCGACATGTTAGGTTGCTGGATCGCGGCCGGTGACCCGGCGGAAACGGCATCGCCACTCGATGGCCTCCGCGAAGCGCTGGGCAATACCGGAAGAGTAATTTCCGCCAAGGGTTGTGAAATCCATTCACCTAACGACGAGCTGCGGGATGAAGCCGTTCGAGCCGCCGCTCTGGCGGACGTCGTCATCCTCGTCCTCGGTGAGAGCGCGGACATGTATGGCGAGGCCGCCAGCCGCACCGACATCCGGCTGCCGAAAGCGCAACGCAGACTGGCGAAGCGCATTTTACAAACCGGCAAGCCCGTCGTGCTCGTCACCATGGGCGGACGGCCGTTGGAGCTGTCCAAGGAAGCGCGGGATTTCCCCACCATAATCCATGCTTGGGCGCTGGGAACGGAAGGTGGCCGGGCTCTAGCAGACGTGATTTTCGGAGATGCCGCGCCGGTCGGAAAATTGACCATGGGATTTCCCCGCAGTATCGGCCAGGTGCCGATGACTTACCGCGAGAAACCCACCGGCAGGCCGTTCGACGCGGCCATGCACTATTCCAGCAAGTATCTCGACTGCCCGAACGACGCGCTTTTCCCTTTCGGCCACGGCCTAACCTACGGCGAACTCGAGTTGGGGGAATTGCAGGTAGATCCCCAGGAGGTGCCACCCGGCGGGACTGTGACGGTTTCGGTGAAAATCACCAATCCCGGCCCGCGTGAAGTGACGGATACCATCCAACTCTATCTCCGCGATCTCGTCGCCTCCGTCAGCCGCCCGGTGAAGGAACTCAGCGGATTCGAACGCGTCACCCTCGCCGCCGGCGAGTCGCGGGTGGTTTCGTTCCGGATCACGGACGCTGATTTGAGTTTTCCGGGCGAGGATTTCAAGCCGGTCGTCGAACCGGGTGATTTCGAGGCGATGGCCGGGACCAGTTCCGTTGATTTGAAGGGGGTGAGGTTCAGGCGGTTGGGAGACGCGGAGTGAAATAAGACTGGGGAGCGCGCTGCTTGGCTTTTACCTTTGCCTTGTGGCGCGAATGCCTTACGAAGAGCGCCCCGCCGCATGAGATTGTTCCGCATCCTTACTTTTAAAGAACTCAAAGGGTATTTCCTCACCCCGTTCGGCTGGGTCGTCCTGGCCTTTGTGACGTTGATGCAGGGCATCTCGCTGTCCACGGCGATGAAGGGCTTCCGCGATACGCCGGTGAAGGACAGCTTGGTTTACGTGACGTTCCACACGCCGCTGTTCTGGTTCTATTTCCTGTTCATTTTCCCGCTGATCACGATGCGTTTGTTCTCGGAGGAAGAGCGTTCGGGGACGCTGGAAACGCTGCTGACGGCTCCGGTGCGGACCTGGCAGGTGGTGTTTTCAAAATACACGGCGGCGATGATCTTCTACACGACGCTGTGGATTCCGGGGCTGCTCCAGTTCAAGATGTTCCAGTGGGTGACCCACCTGCCACCGGCCTTCACGCCGGGTGCGCTCGGCGGGGCCTTCGCGGTGGTGATGCTGATGGGCGCGGCGTTCACGGCGATCGGCTGTCTGGCCTCAGCGTTGACTTCCAGCCAGATCATTGCGGGCATTTTCACGATCGGGCTGCTGGTGATCCAGTATTTCCTCGGATTCGTCACGGTCATCTGGGGTGAGTCGTTCGCGGGCGCGCCGTTTTTCCATTACATTTCCTCGCAACAGCACCTGCACTACTTCGCCAGCGGGTTGTTCGACACGCGGCCGATGGTTTATTTCCTGAGCCTCGCCTTGTTCGTTCTGTTCCTGACCTATCAGGTTGTGGATTACCGCCGCTGGCGCCGCTGATTCTTTTGATTTCCGACTCATGTCCGAACCATCCTCCGAACCGAAAGCCAAACCCGCCCGCCCGTTGAACCGGTGGGGTGCGGGCACTCTTTCCGTGCTGCAGATCGTGTTGCTGGCGATCACGCTGATTGCCCTGAATTATCTGGCCGCGCATCACTACAAGCGGATCGATTACAGCCGTGAAGGAAACTACACGCTGTCGTCGCGAACGAAAGACTACCTGAAGGGCAAGGTGCTCACGGATCGCCAGAAGCCGATGAAATGGATCATGGCCTTCCGCCGGAGTTCGCCGTTTTACGAACGGGTGCGGGTCCTCGCGGAGGAATACGAGCGTCTGTCGGACGGAAAAATCCAGCTGGAATTGGTCGACCCGATGCACAGTTCGGACCGCACGCAGGAGGTCACCGCCGCCTACGGACTGCCGCTGACGAAGGACCTGATCATTATGGACGCGCGGACGGATGACGGCCCGGTTTCCACTGAGGAAAAAGCCGAAATTTCCAACAACCCCGACGCGGACAAGAAGCCTGCACGCATTCTCAATCCTAACATCAAAGTGGTCGTGGCCGAGGACATGATCGTCACCACCACGAAAGACGGCAAGATCAAGCCCAGCGGATTCCAAGGCGAGGATGTCCTGACCGCCCGCCTGGTGGAGTCGCTCGAAGGCCGGGCGCGCAAGATGGTATTTCTATCTGACAAGAGCCAGATCGACATGGAGAACGAGAACTCCCCTCTCAAGTCGCTCCAGCGGACCCTGATGTTCCAGAACGTCGAGCTTCAGGGAATCAGCCTATCAGGTCTTGATGAGATCCCCGCCGATGTCGAAGGCGTCGCGATGGTCGCTCCGAAATACGATGTCACCGATGCCGAGCTGGCGGTGCTGGAAAAATACTGGAGCCGTCCGCGCGCGGCGATGCTGGTGCTGCTCAAGGCTGGCGAAACTCCGCCGAAGCTGCGGACCTTCCTGCGCAGCAACGGAGTCACGCCGCGCAACGACCGGATCATTTCGATGAAGGACAAGACCATCAACACCGTCGCCCGCGGTGCCTTCGCCTATCAGGTCGATTTCCTCAAGGGCCTCGCCGGCCAGGCCACCATCTTCGAAGGGGCCAGTTCGTCGCTCGAAGTCCGCGAAGGCGCGGACGACCTGATGACCAAGCAGATCAATCCCATCGGTCTGATCCAGGCGGCGGAAGGCTTCTGGGGAGAGACGAAATTCGGCGAGAAGAATCTCACGTTCGATAAGAAGGAAGACAATGTCGCGCCGCTTTTCATGGCCGCCTGCGTCACCCGCGGCGCAGCCACCGACGATCGCTTCGCAGACTCCACTTCGCGGATGGTCGTGATTTCAAACACGGATTTCCTCAGCCCCGACGAACAACACGCCGAAAACATCGACTTCCTGGCATCTTCCGCGAACTGGCTGATGAACCGCCAGTCGCTCGCCGGTATCGGACCTCGTCCGCTGGGCGTCTACAGGTTGCCGATCCTTGACGCCCAGGTGTCCTTCATCAACCGCGTGAATCTGTTTTTCCTGCCGGGGTTTCTGTTCCTCGCGGGAGCCTTCGTCTGGTCCTCGCGCCGCGCCTAACTTGTCATGCGTTCGCTCGGCTTCACATTGATCCTCGCCCTGCTTGCCATCATGGTCGGCGGCCTGGCGGTCTGGCAGTGGGTCGAGGGAAATTTCTATTCGGTCCTCGGTGCTCCGCCAACTCCGCTGGGAGAGCGGATATACACAAAGTTCGCGCCGCCTGACGTTCGATACATCCGCGTCTCTCAGAACGGAACCAACGCTTCCTTCGAGCTCGGTCCTAACGGCTGGCAGGCTCTCATGCCGTGGGTGGACCGCATGGATCCGCGCGCGGCGGTCCGCATCATTGATTTCACGCTCGGCCTGCGCGTTGAGGATCTGGCGGACATCGACAAGGTGGATCCGCAAAAAGCCGGACTCCGCGAGAGCGGGATCAACATCCGTTTGGAAGGAGCCGGTCACAAGGTGCTCGCGAAATACAAGCTCGGCCGTCAAACGCCGTGGCTGGCTACCGTGAAGGACGTCGATGAGCCCGTGTCCACCGTCTTCATCCAGCCCCGCGATGAAACTCAGAAGGGCTATATTTATACCTGTACCCACAACATCATCCCGCTGTTCAAGGACAACCTGAAGTTCCTCCGCGACTACCGCCCGCTGTATTTTAATCCCTATAAACTTCAGAAAATCCGCGTCCGCAAGGACACCGAGTTCACTCTCGCCCGCCCGGGAGAAAAAGACGCTTGGCGCATCACCATGCCTCTGGACTCGGCCATCAACACCGTTGCCATCAAATCCCTGATCGAGGGCTTGTTCGAACTGCGGGCTGTCAAAATTTCCGACCGTACTTCGGTCACACTTCCCACCTCCGGCGCGTCCACCGATTCCCGTCAGATCGGCCTGACCTTCTTCGGCTCCGACGCCGAAACCGTGCTGGAGATTTTCCCGCCGGAAACTCCGGAATCCACCGAAGTTCGTGCGACGGTCAGCAACCGGCCCGACACGGTTTTCTATCTACCCGTCAAGCCCGAGGCGAATCTCGTTTCCCTGGCGAACCTGCCGCAATCGATCGATGAACTCCGCGATCCCACCCTCACCCACTTGAATCTCAAGGATCTGCGCGGCATCCTTATCGAGCCAGCAACCGGCGCTGAAATGCTATTGTCCTGGAAACCGCCACAGCCGTGGATGGTCACCATCGAAGGCCGCACTCAAGAGGCGAACCAAGAGCGCTTGGTTGACTTGCTCAACACCGCCATCGAGGGCAAGGCCATCGGATTTGAAACGGACGCCGCCACCGATTTCACCCCGTGGGGACTCGACCGGCCGATTCTGAAACTGCGCTTCCTCGGCGAAAACAACCAGACCCTCGAACTCACGTTCGGCCGGGACAAGAACGGCGGCTATTTCGTCAACCGCACCGGCACGCCGACGGTGATGCGCATCGACCAAGCGCTTTTTGAATCCATTCCGCGCAGGCCATACGAATGGCGGCATTCGCGGTTGTGGTCCATCGACCGGCTCAATCTGTTAGCAGTAGAGCGCAAGTCCGGAGACGAGTCGCCGCTGATGCTGCGCTACGATTTCAGCAAGCCGGACCCGTGGACCGCCAGCCGCGACGGAGCCGATCTCACCGCATCGATCAACCCGACGCGGGCGAATTATATGTTGGACGCGCTCGAAGGGCTCAAGGTGACCCGCTGGCTGACGCCCGAGGATCCGTCCGCCCTGGAAGCTCTCACCACTCCATCCCTCTCGATCAAGATCGTCGAGAAATCCACCGACGACATGGGAGACTTCACCGGCCTCATTACCCGCGAGGTCACACTGGCTCCGGGCAGCAAGGTCGCGAACCCGGCGTTTTACTACGGCCGCCTGGGCTCAGACACCAATCCATTTTTGATGGACCGCGAAACCTACGACAAGCTCGCCACGGTGCTGATGGAAAAAAACTGAGCTTCCAGGATTTTCCGCCGAAGCCACTCGTCACTTCCCACCACCCGGTTTCCCCGATACTTCTGCGCCGTGATTCGTTCGTTGAGATTGGCCGACTTCCGCTGCTTCGGCGCGCTGGACCTCGAGGTGCCTGCGGAGGGAGCCATTCTAACCGGCGACAATGCCCAAGGAAAGACCTCGATTCTGGAAGCTCTCTGCGTGTTGGTCCGGCTTCATTCGCCTCGCACCCACCGGATGACCACCATGGGAAAATTCGGCACCAAGGGCTTCGGCATCGCCGGCGATCCGTGGGGCAGCGAACGCCAGGTCCGCTATTCCCGCGAAGGACTTTTCCTCAAAGCCGACGATGAAACCCGCCCCAGCCAGACCCGCTACCTCGAAGACGGCGGCCTCGTCGTCTGGATGGGAAACGAGGATCTCGAACTCGTCCGCGGCCCCGGCGAAGGACGTCGCCGTTACCTCGATTTCCTCGGTGCCCAGATCGATGAGAACTACCGCCGCTCCTGGTCGCGCTACCGCCGTGCCCTCCGCGCGAAAAACCTCCTGCTCAAAGAAGGCCGCGCCCGCGATGCGGAAATTCTCGCCTACGAGGAAATCCTCGTCGAACACGGCACCGTTCTGATGGAGTCCCGCGCCCGGCTTGTGAAGGAACTCACCCCACTCGCCGCCGAGGCCCAGCGCGCCGTCAGCGGCAAGGACGAACCGCTCACACTCAACTATCTCCCGGCCAGCGGCGCGGATCTCCGCGAATCCATGCTCCAAGCCCGCGAGCGCGAAACCCGCCTCCGCCAAGCCGTCGTCGGCCCGCACCGCGACGAACTCGACCTGCGCCTCCACGGCATGCCCGCCGCCGAGTTCGCCAGCGAAGGCCAGCAACGCACCCTCGCCCTCGCCCTAAAGCTCGCCCAGGGAAAACTCTTGGAACAGCGCGGCGGCAAGCTGCCCATCTATCTGATGGACGACATCTTCGGCGAGCTCGACCCCGGCCGCCGCAACGCCCTCATGTCCCACCTCCCGCCCCTCGCCCAGAAATGGATCACCACCACCCACCTCGACTGGCTCAAGGAAACGCCCGAGCTGGGAGAGATCGGGCGGTTCCGGGTGAATGACGGCACCTGCAAATAGGGCTTCTTCTCTTTCGGACTGCTCCGACAAGTCGGAGCTCTCCCACTGGCCGACATGTCGGCCAGTGCCAAAGCGGAGACATGTCTCCGCAGTCCGAAGGCACAGACCGGCTACAGCCTAACGGCCTTGAGGGCGATGAACATGGGGAATTCCTCCGCGGCGGCGTGTTCGGCTTTGCTGAAGGGGCCGGAGGCTTGGGAGCGGCGGTGGCTGTAGAGTTCCTCGCAGGCGGTGACGGCGAGACCGCCCTTGCCCATGGCCGTTAGAAGGTCGGCCAGCGGGCGGTGGTGGAAATGGGTTTGCTCGCCGGTCCCCTTCCCTGGATGGGTGGTGATGGGGATTTCGAGCGGAGTGGCGTAGCTGTCGAGGCGGCGGTATTGGATTTTCTGATCGGCATCCCAGCCCCAGTGGGTCTTGCGGGGAATGCGGAAGCAGGGGTGCATGAAGACCATCACGGCGCGGCCGCCGGGCTTGAGGGATTTCGCGACGTTGGTGAAGAGGCCGGTGATGTCGGGCACGTCGTGAACGGCCATGATGCAGGTGGCGGCGTCGTTTTTTCCATCAGCCCACTGGCCCGGCTCGCAGGCGTCGGCGACGATGAGGGAAACGCGGGGATCGGCGGCGTGGCGGGATTTCGCGGACTCGATGAGGCGCGGACTGGCATCGACGCCGGTGAACTTGCCGATCTTCGCTTCGAGCAGCGGTCTAACCAGAACACCCTGGCCGCAACAGATGTCGAGGACAGACTCGCCGGGTTGCGGATCGAGGATGCGAAGAGCGGCCGGGAGAATGACGTTCTGGTGATAGTCCGAGCCGGCTTCGCCGACGAGCTTGTCATACCAAGCGGCGACGGGATCCCAGCCGCGGTCTTTGGAGGACGGCTTGTTTCCGGATGGAGGCGGTCCGGGTTTCCGTCCTTTTTGAGGTTGGAACGGTCGGCGTGGCGGCTGGGGCATGGGGACAGGCTAGCGGCGGAGGGGGCGGGGCGGCAAGTCCGCGGTGTGGGAATGGATGAAGCGAAACGCGGAGATGCAGAGGTCGCGGAGAGGTGCGCGGAGGTTGTTCAAAAATCCCTTCTCCGCGTTTCGATGAAAACCTTTATTCGTTGTCTGTCAAAACCAGTCGTTTAGCCTGCACCAGTGATCGAACGTGTTGTCACCCCCGAGTTGTTGGATCACCTGCCTGCCGACGATCCTGAGGCGCTGCGGAGCCGCAGGGATCTGCGGCGAATCAATTTTTTCATGGGAAACGAGCGATGGATTTGCCGGGAAGTCCGGCGGTTTTCCGAAGTGGCCGGCCGGGGCATCGTGGAGATCGGTGCAGGAGATGGCGAATTGTGTCATCGGCTGGCGCGGATTTTCCCGAACGCTCCGGTATCGGCTTACGATCTTGCGCCGGCTCCGGAATTTTCCGGATCGCACGTCATTTGGCATCAGGGCGATTTGTTCGAGAAGCCTGCGCCGTCGTACAGTGGCGTCCTGGTAGCGAATTTGTTCGTGCATCATTTCGAGGGCGAGGCCTTGGCAGTCCTGGGACGATGGATGCGGAATTTCGAAGTCGTGGTCCTCAACGAGCCCGACCGTTGCCGCCTGCCGCATGGGTTAGGAGGGATCATGCATCCGTTCATGAACCGGGTGACGCGGCATGACATGCACGTGAGCATCACGGCGGGATTCCGGCAGGGCGAACTTGCTGGATTTCTCGGACTGGATTCCGGCGTCTGGCAGGTTCGTGAAACTTCCACATGGCGCGGCGCGAGACGCGTGGTAGCTTGGCGGTCTTGAACCGGGAAATCACCATCACGGGCGGCGGACTGTCCGGATTGGCCCTCGCATCCGCGTTGCGTTCGCACGAGGTGCCGGTGACGGTGCTGGAAGCGGGACGATATCCGCGCCACCGCGTCTGTGGCGAATTCATTTCCGGAGTGTCCGACTCGACCCTGGCTGCATTGGGGATCCGGCGACTCTTCGATGATGCGCTGCGTCACCGATCGCTTTCTTGGTTAGAAAACGGCAGGATGATCCACAGCGACCGGCTGAAATCCCCCGCTCTCGGAATTTCCCGACATCTGTTGGATGAGCGGCTGCTGCGCCACGTGGAATCGCTGGGAGGAATCGTCCGATGCGGAATTCGGGGAAATCCCGTCCCCGGCGAAGGCAGGGTCTGGACGGCAGGGCGCAAACCTGAAAACGGCCCGTGGATCGGTCTCAAGGCGCATGTGCGTGGCATTGAAAAATCCGCGGATTTGGAAATGCACTCGGGCACCAATGGCTACGCCGGCCTTGCGGGAGTCGAGGACGGTTGGACGAATGTCTGCGGATTGTTCCGGATGGATCGTGCGATCAAAGCCGCGCCCGGCGACTTGCTAACAACCTATCTGGAAGCGGGCGGAAATTCCAAACTCGCGGCCCGACTGAGGGACTGCGAATGGCGGGAAGGTTCCGTGTGCGCTGTTGCGGGTTTCAAACCCGGTCGCCAGATTCCCATGCCCGGACTGCTGGCACTGGGCGATGCCGTGAGCATGATCCCCCCCTTTACCGGCAACGGAATGTCGATGGCGTTTCAATCCGCAGAGCTGGCAGTGGAGCCTTTGGTCGCGTGGTCGCAGGGTGAGAAATCTTGGCAGGACGCGGTTAACGAAGTCCGCACCCGCATGGACCGGAAATTCAAACGTCGCCTGACGGTGGCGGGCGCTCTTCACTCAATCCTTTTGGACCAAAGCGGCAGAAATCTCGTAAGTGGTCTGGCGTCGGCGAAACTGCTTCCTTTTCAATCGATGCTCGCCACAGTTCGCTAGAAATCATTCATGTATCTCCGCTCCATCGCCACGGCCGTTCCGTCCCACTCATTCACCCAAGAATCCTGTTGGAAAACGATGCGGGAGGACGATCTTCTGACGGGACTCAAACCGAGGTCTGCAGCCCTGTTGGAGAAAATTTTAACTAACGTCACGTCCGGGATTGAGCGCCGGAACCTCGCGCTGAATTCCATCGCCGCGGCATTCGGCCACGGTGCGGAAACACTCAATAACAGTTTCGAACGGGAAGCTCCGCCGCTCGCCGCCGCAGCGCTGTTGGAGGCCCTGCGGAAATCCGGCAAGATCGCGGCGGAGGTGGACGCGCTTTTTGTCTGCACCTGCACCGGTTACCTTTGTCCGGGAGTGAGCAGTCATGTCGCGGAACAGATGGGGATGCGAGACGATGTCTATCTGGCGGATCTGGTGGGGCTCGGCTGTGGTGCGGCGATTCCGACGATGCGTGCCGCGCAGGGATTTCTAGCAGCCAATCCGCGGGCCGTGGTGGCCACGGTGGCGGTGGAAATCTGCTCGGCCGCGTTTTTTGCGGACGATGATCCGGGAGTATTGATCAGCCTGTGTCTGTTCGGCGACGGCGCGGCGGCGGCGATCTGGACGGGAGAGGGCGAGGCGGGCGACTGGAAGGCCGGACATTTCACAACAACCCACCGGCCGGAACAGCGTGAGAAAATCCGCTTTGTAAATTCGGCGGGAAAGCTCAAGAACCAACTGCACCGTTCGGTGCCGGGACTGGCGGGCGAAGCGGTCGCGGATCTTTACGGCAGGCGCAGCGCCGATCCCGATCAAATACTCGCCCATTCCGGCGGACGCGATGTGGTGGATGCCTTGGAAAGCGTGCTGCCGTTCCAGCTAACGGAAACGCGCGAGGTGCTCAAGAACCACGGCAACATGAGCAGTCCCTCGGTGATGTTCGCGCTGGAGCGCAGGCTGATCGAAGATCATCCGGCCGACCGGCGGCTGTGGCTGACCGCGTTCGGTGCGGGATTCGCGGCACACGCCTGCGAGCTGTGGCGATGAAGCCACGTTCACTTTTTGCGGATGTGCCAGATCTCGACAATCTGATTGCGCTCCGGGATGCGGCTGCTGAATCGTTGGGTCTGACCGATATAAACCGCCTGCGTGAACTGTTGCGGCCGTTTGATGCTGGAAATGTATTCGGCGGCGGCAGTCGCGCGATCGGATGAAAGCGTGCGGTTGCTATCGACATTGCCTGTTTCGGAAGCATATCCAATCGCCAGGATGAGGTCACCGTCCGGGACGTTGTTGACCAGCTCGTGAATCGCCTCGTCATCAGCCTCGGTTAGAGCGCTCGATCCGGTGGCGAAACTCAGCGTCTTGAGGACATTCGCACCAAGTTTCACCCCGAGGTTGCTATAAGCGGTGGAGATTTCCGAATCCGAGGATTTCTGCAACAATCGAAGGCTCCGGAACAACTCGACAGCGGCCGGCAGCAGCTCGTTTTCCGAGCTGGCGAAGAGTTTTGCTTTTGATAGATCTCCTTGCAGCTCCTTCACGCGGGCTTCGAAAAATTCCTTGGCACGCCGTGCCTCATCATACCGGCGCTGGAGATCGGCATAATCCTCTGCGGAAACACCGCCGGACATGGTCTTCATTTTCTCGCGGGCGGCATCAAGTTCCATGGCGATCGCGTCACGCTGGGCCTTGAGATTCGCCAGGTCGGCCCGCAAGCGGTCGGCATCAGAACCTCCGATCAAGGCTCGGTTGAGATCGTTCTGAAGTCGTGAGTTTTCGGAGAAAAGGCTCTGACGAAGTTTTTCGGAATTGAGCAGATCGGAACTTTTCGCGGTCAACTCCTTGTCCTTTTCCGCCAACATTTCCTGGAAACGGGTGGAGAGAGCGACCAGCGAGTCGGCATCTTTTTTCAAGCGGTTCGCGATGTCACCGATCGGCTCCGCGTTGCCTTCCAACGGTGAAAGTCCCATCGCGATACGCTGGCGGTTGAGCTCGGCGCGGCGGGCATCCACTTCCGACTGGAGTCCGGTCAGATCGTTGTTTCCGTAGGACGAAACGAGGGAGCCATTGCGAAGAACCATCACGATCAGCACCCCGAGCAGGGCGATGATTACAAATGCCAGCGCAACGGCAGGAGGCAGGTTGGACTTTTGGGAACCATCGCCATTTCCGGAATCATGCGTCTCAGCATCCACCTGGTCATCATCATCCACTCGTAATTTGTCATCCGACATGGGCGGAGGTTGGCCGCGCCACCCCGCCCGTGTCAACACGTCGCTTTTTGTCAAACAACGGTGAGCAGGCGGAGGAAATCGGCAGGTTTGTCGAAAATATAGTCCGGCTTGGAGGCGGCGAGCGATTCGCGGGAATTGAATCCCCATGTGACAGCGGCGATCGGGATGCCTGCTTTCTGCGAGGCCTTCACGTCGCGCAATTCGTCGCCGATGTAGAGCATTTCATCGGGCCGCACCGAGAAGGTCTTGCGGATGGCCTTGAGGTGCTTCGCCTTGCCGGTGAGCTTGGAAGTGGAGGAAATGAAATCGAACTGCTCGCGAAGTCCATGCGTGCGGAGGAAAAGATCGACGTTGGCGGTGGCGTTCGAAGTGAGGATGCCGAAGCTGCGAACGTGGCGGCGCAGCTCGATGAGAACTTCCGGCATGCCGTCTATCAATTTCAGCTCGGTGATATTTCCCCGCATCATGCAGGTGCCGCGTGAGATCAACGCCGGGACGCGGCGCTTCGGGATATCGAGGTGATCGAGCAGTTCCTTGAGCGACAGGTGCCTGAGATGATCCAGCTCGTGCTCGGCCACCTCGCGGATGCCGTAGTCGGGCGCGATCTTGTTGAAAATCCGGCGCGTTTCGCCCAGCGTGTCGGCAATGGTGCCGTCGAAGTCAAAGACGAGGGTTTTATAGATCATCGGGTGTCCCCCTTGAAACCATAACACCCGCATTTACACCAGCGGCAAATTCGGATGGATGTCCCCGTCCAGACGCGAACTTTCACCCGCCAGATGGCGGAGCAACGCGGCGAACGCGATCATCGCGGCATTGTCGGTGCAGAAAACCGGCGACGCCACGGAAATTTCCAGTCCATCACGCTCAGCCGCCTCCCGGAAGGCGTCGCGCAGGGCTTGATTGAGACTGACTCCACCTGACAGCGCGATTCTCCGGCGGCCGGCTTCTTTCGCGGCCCGCAGGGTTTTCCGCACCAGAATGTCGATGACCGCTTGTTGGAACGAAGCCGCCAGATCGGCGATGGGCAGGGCTGAGGTTTCCTTCTGAAGCGTGTAGAGGACCGCGGTTTTCAATCCGGAAAACGAGAAATCGAGATGCGGTTCGTGCAGCATCGAGCGCGGAAAATCATAGGCGGTTGGATTTCCACCGCGGGCGATTTTTTCGATCTCGGGGCCGCCTGGATAAGGCAGACCTAACATCTTACCCACCTTGTCATAGGCTTCTCCGGCAGCGTCGTCGCGGGTGCCGCCGAGTTTCCGATAGATCCCCGGCCCTTCGACATCGAGCAACAGCGTGTGGCCACCGGAAACGATGAGAGCCACGTGCGGTGGGACCGAAGTTTGATCGAGAAACGGCGACAACAAGTGGCCTTCGAGGTGGTTGATTCCGAGAAATGGTCGCTTCGCCGCGCAGGCCATGCCTTTTGCCGCGGTGCTGCCGATCAAAAGCGACGACGCCAGACCGGGACCGGTAGTCGCGGCGAAAGCGTCGATTTCCGGCATCGTCACACCGGCGTCAGCCAGCGCTTTTTCCACCAGCCCGCGCAAATGCAGCGAGTGGTTCCGTGAGGCGAGCTCCGGGACGACGCCGCCATGCTCGCGATGGAGCGCGATCTGCGAGGAAATTTCCGACGCAAGAACTTCGGTGGCCTGCCCCGCCGAGCCACGGATGATCGCCACCGCGGTTTCATCGCAGGAGGATTCGATCGCCAGTAAAAGTGCCACGCGCGGGTTCATAGCCGAAGCCTTTCGGAAAACCCCATCAAAAAAAGCGTGCCGGAGAAATGTTTTCCCGGTTGCACGATGCGTCCGGGTCCGCATGATCGCCGCGACCGATGAATTTCCTCAAGGAACTGCGCTGGGAACCGACGATTGGCGATCCCACTTTCATGGGCTGGTTCACTGTCGCCGCCTACGCGGTCGCCGCGCTTTTCGCCGCGCGGGTGTGGATGCGCGGGCGGGAAAAACTCTGGCTGTTCGTGGCGATCGGCATGGCCGCGCTGTGCGTCAACAAGCAGCTTGATCTGCAATCGCTATTCACCGCCATCGGCCGGGTCGTCGCCTGGCACGGCGGCTGGTTCGAGCAACGCAGGTCCTATCAGAAATGGATCGTGCTGGGAATGCTCGCGGTTTCCGCCCTTCTCTGCGCTGGATTTGTCTGGCGCTTCCATGCGTTCTGGCTCGGTCACAAGTTGCTGTCCGCCGGAGTCATGTTTCTGCTGACATTCATCGTTGTCCGCGCGGTTTCATTCCATCACGTGGACGTATTTCTCAACTCCGACATCGCAGGCATGCGGATGAACTGGTTGCTGGAACTCGGTGGGATTTTTCTCGTCGGCCTCGCCGCAGTTAGAGAATCGGTGGTGAAACGGAAATCCGCCTGACTCACGCTTCTTCCATCGTGTCGCCGACAACTTCCTCGGGATCGATGTCCGCACGTTCGTAGGAGGAAATCGCGGCCCGCACCATGGCCACCGCACTTTCCCGTTCATCGTGAATGACCTGCACGCCGAGTTCGCGGAGAATCCGGACTTCGGCGGCGAATTTGGCTCTGGCGAAGATGAAAATCCCGTTGTTCCGTTCGCGCACCAACGGCACAGCGATGGAGGTCATTCGCACCGAGGGAAACGTGAACGCCACCAACCGCGCCCGTTTGATTCCCGCCAGATCCAGCGCCTCGGGGTGGGTCGAGTCGGCGAACAAAACCGGCTGTCCTTCGCTTTTCAACATCCGCACGGTATCGGAATTCAGTTCCATCACCAGAGTGCTCACGCCGCAACGTTTCAGGGCTTCGTTGAGCGAGCGGCCCACCGGACCATAGCCGCAGATGATGGCATGGTCGCTGATGTCTTTGACCGCCTTGATCGCCGTCATCGCTTCGGGGACGATCTTGCGGACTTTGAAAACTCCCTTTTTCTCCAGCCATTTTCCCAACGGCCCTGCTCCCCGCATCAGCGACGGCACCACGGCCATGGTCACCGCAGTGCAGACCAACAGCATCTGCTCGACGCTCGCATCGAATGGGCGGTAGCCGCCGGCCTTGCCGATGAGAACGAGCGAAAATTCCCCGGTGCTCGCAAGGCTACCCGCCGCAAGCAGCGCCGCGCGGGAGGGAAGCTTGATCCATTTGAGCACCCCAAAGAGGATGCCGCTTTTGAGAATCAGGATGATCGCGCTCCCTAACAAAACGTGCGCCCAGTCCGCGGCGATGGCGGATAGATCGATCAGAAGCCCTACGGAAATAAAGAAGATCGCGAGGAACAAATCCTTGAACGGCAGAATGTCCGATAGAATCCGGTGGCTGTAAATCGATTCACTCACCACCAGCCCGGCGGCGAAGGCTCCAAGGGCGAGCGACAAATCCAACGCTCCCCCGGCGAAGGCAACACCCGCGCAGAGACCGATCACGGTGAGGGTGAACAACTCCCGGCTGCGGGTGCGGGCGACGGCGTGCAGCAGCGGCGTCAGACCATAGCGACCTAACAACCAAGCTCCCGCCAGGAACAATCCGCCCTTGAGCAGGGCCGCTCCGATTTGTCCGGCCACCGCGCCCTCGCCCTTGCCGTAGAGTGCCGGCATCACCAGGAAAAACACGATCACCATGACGTCTTGAAAGAGCGCGATTCCCAAACTCGCCCGCGCTCCCGGATTGTTCTGCTGGCCCATGTCCTGGAACGACATCATCGACACGGCGGTGGAGCTCAGCGCGACCGCCACTCCGAGCACGATGCTGTCGGCCATCGGAAATCCCAAAGCCGTGGCCAGAATTCCCACGATCCCGGCGGTGATGCCGACCTGCAATCCGCCGCCGATCAACGCAGTCCGCCAAAGGTGCTTGAACTCGCTAAGCGAGAATTCGATGCCGAGGGTGAACATCAGCAGGATCACTCCGATTTCCGCGAAATTGGTGATCACGGGGTTTCCCTTGTCCAGACCGGTGAACCAGAGCAGTCCGAAATTTCCAATCATCACCCCGCTCAGGAGGTAGCCGACGAGGAGACTCTGTTTGAACTTCACTAGAACCAGCGAAACCAGCACCGCGAGCACTAGAACCAGCGTCAACAAGGCGAACAGCGGCGAGACATTCGCCACACCGCTGGCCAGAAAAAACCACTCAAGAACCATCACCGCCAGAATCCCGTTTTATCGCGGAATGGCAAAGGACAAAACGCCTCAAACCGATCTAACCGGGAATACCGCGCCGTCCGCCGATCTATAAAACAGTTCCGTGGCCCCGCGTTTCACATAGCCGAGAGCGTGGCGGATTCCCGCTTCGGCGATCGGCGAAACGCTGGTGATCTCCCCTGCTCCGTTTTCCAAAGGTCCCGGAGATGCCGGGATTTCCGCGTCGAGAACGAACCGGGTGAGCCGCTTGTTCACCTTCCCCGCCGACTTGATCCGGGAAATGACTTCCTGCCCGATGTAGCAGCCCTTGTTGTAGGAAATGTCCGTTTCTTCCAGCAGCGCCTCGGGCGGGAGCATGCCTTCGATGAGTTCATGGCCCCAAGCGGGAACTCCGTTGGAAATACGGAACGCTTCCAATTCGTCGCCTGACAACGATCGGGCTTCCACTGGCAATTCAAATTCCGATCCACAGGGAAACCACCAATCCGTTCCCGGAACTCCGAAGCGATCCGATTTGCGGGCGATGACGCCATCCGGCACCACCGCTATTTCTCCGATCAAATGAATCAACGCATACTTTCCAGTTAGATCGGCGACTTCCACATCGTCCGCGATGAGGTAGCGTGTCAGACGGGCTTCGAGACTTTCTGCCAGATCCGCAGTCGTTTCGACCCACAAGGCGCCGTCCGCTTCCGTGAGAGTCACTCGGAACTGCAGTTTGCCCTTCGCGTCGGTCACGCAGGATGACAGCGAGATTTCACCTCCCGCCAACCGGCGCACGTCCTGCGTGAGCTGGCCGTTGAGAAACCTAACGGAATCAGGTCCGCGGAATTCCAACAACGCGGGGCAATCGAGAATGATCAGACGAATCCCGCTCACGCTTTTTCCAGATAGGGTTTCGCGACCGCGGAGAAATCAAGATCACCGAGGCCTTCTTCCGAGAGCTCCGTCATGCGTTTCGAAACCGCGGCAATCGCTGGAGTTTCGAGGCCGACGGACTCCGCGAGGGCCAGCATGTAGCGGCTGTCCTTGCCCATGTTGGACAGGGAGAAATGGGTCTCGTAATTTCCAGCCGCCATCATCGGCAGCTTCATGCCACTGAGGACCGAAGTGCAGGCGTTTTCGGAAACCGCTTGGATGAGGCAATCTGCGGAAACGCCGTGGCGGGTCGCAATGGCGAGCGACTCTGCAAGCGCCTGAACGGTGCATGCGGAAATCAAATTGGTGGCGAGCTTCACGACGGTCGCGGCACCGACTTCACCGCAGTGAAGCTGGCCTCTTCCGGTGACCGACAGATAGGGCTCCAGTTCTTTCGCCAAGCCGATATCTCCGCCGATGTAGTAGAGCAGTTGGCCGTTCGCCGAAGCCAGCTTGCTGCCCGTGAACGGCGTGTCCAGAAAGCGACAGCCGCGTGCCAGACAGATTTCCTCCAGCCAGTGTGTGGTTTCCAAATCCAGTGTCGCGTGGTTGAGGACGATCTGGCCGGGTTCGAGAAAGGCTTCGATCCGACCGATGGTTTGCCTAACCGCCGGAACGTCTTTCAGATAGATCGAAATGACCGCGGCACCGCGGATCGCGGCTTCGGGCGTATCGGTTTCTCCCGCCAGATGCTTCGGGGTCCGGTTCCAGCAGCTCACCTGCCAGCCGGCGTCAACCAACCGCGCGCACGCCCGGGACCCGATGATGCCGAGCCCGATGACCGCGGCCCGCTTTTCGGTAGGGAAACTCATTGTCTGCGCTGCAGTGCGAGTTCGACGAGCTTCGCAGCTTGTTTGCGGATCTCTGTCATCATTTCGTGGGTCGGCTCGTCACCATCGGCCAACGTCATTTCGGTGCGGAGGCCGGCGAGAAGATCGCGCATCGCCAAATAGTTCGCACGCTCGGAAATCTTCGGCTCAAGACCCGTGACGGACTCAGCATAGTAATCAGCGATGTCCTCGCGCATCACCTTGCGGGCGCGCTCGACGCTGAACTGATTGTCCACCGCGACCGTCGAAACCTCCAGCGCGCGGATCCATCCGCCGAGGGAAATCAAATGCGCGAGGTCGGCATCGCGCAGGCTCACCAGTTCCAACTCCACATCGCGCTGGGTGGCGGCGAGTTCCTTTTTCAGCTCGACGACATTTTTATTTTTCGCACTCTCTAACAAACCCGCGGCGTGACGGTTCACGCGATCCCCGGCACCGAGCGATTTACCATAGCGGGTGAGGTCGTTGGCCAACTCCTGAACCTTGTCGAGCTGTTCAGCCTGAACGATCAGGAATCCATCCGCAATGAGGAATCCCAACTCGACGGCGAGATCAGCACGATCCTCAGGCATGCGCGGCGGCATTTTCCGTTCCACCTCGGCGATCGGCAGCGGCATCAGGAATTGCAGCGTGTCGAACAACTTGGCGATCGACGGAGCGGTGAACTCGTTCACGCCCAGTTCCTCGCGGACATGTTCGTCCTCGAGAAGATCCTTCGGTATTTCTCCCTTGTTCTCGTTATTGGCCTCTTGGGCGGCAAGCGGGAGAACTAATGCGGCGAAAGCGCCTAGCAGGCATGTGCGACTCAATTTCACGACCGGAGTCTGACACCGGCCCATGGGTTCGGCAATCGACAAAATCGGCTGGAATCATCCTTCCAACTGGAAATCAGGGCTCGATTCCCGGGGTGAAAATTTGAATTGCCAAGTCAATCGGGCTGCCGCAATCTCCCGGCATTGGAACGACAGAGCGGTGCTTCTTGTCGATTTTCCGAAACTCCTATGGGTTGACGCCCACCTGCCCGACCGGGCCCAGGAAGCTTTTTCAAGCGAATCGAGCCGGTTAATCCGCAGGATCGTTATCTCCACCCTGTTCCGCGGATATGCGGGTGATTCCACCCAAATGCCTGCCCCGATCGCTTCACCCCAACCCCTATTTTCCATTCCTCATGGCCGGTCACAACAAGTGGTCCAAGGTCAAACACATCAAAGCCAGAGTCGATGCCATCAAGGGCAGGGTCTTCAGCAAGTGCGCGCATGAAATCGCACTCGCCGCCCGCGCCGGAGGCGGAGACCCGGCGGGAAATGCCCGACTCCGCACCGCGATCGACAACGCCAAGGCCGTTTCCACGCCCAAGGACAACATCGAACGCGCCATCAAAAAAGGCACCGGCGAACTCGGCGGCGAAATGATCCAGGAAATCTCCTACGAAGGCTACGGCCCGGCCGGCATCGCCTTCATCATCGAAATGGCCACAGACAATCTCAACCGAACCGCCCAGGATCTGCGCACGATTTTTTCGAAAAACGGCGGCAGCGTCGCCACGCCCGGCAGCGTTTCCTATCAATTCGACCGCAAGGGCGAGATCCGCATCCCCGCTTCCGACATTCCCGAGGATAGAATCATGGATGCCGCCATCGAGGCCGGTGCGGATGATGTCCAGAGCGATGCCGAGGAACACGTTATTTTCACTGCGCCTAACGAACTGGGCACCGTCGCCAACCTGCTGCGCGTCTCCGGACTGAATCTGGTTTCCGAAAAACTCGTTTCCATTCCCCAAACTCCCTGTGTGGTCGGCGACGTCACGACCGCCCGCCAGGCCATCAAACTTTACGACCTGCTGGACGACTATCCAGACACCCTGAACGTTTTCACCAATTTCGAAGTCGCCGACGACCTACTCGATCAACTCGCGTCCTGAGCCATTTCCAGCCAGCACGCCTCTAATTTTCCAACTGATTCCGGATGAGCAACCAAACTAACGAGGACACCATGCCGCAGCCCCCTGCCGGCACAGACGGTGAAACCCCACCCGCACGCAAGCGGGCGGCGAAAAAAGCAGCTACCAAAACCGCCTCCAAAGCGGCGCCGGCCAAAAAGGCCGCTGCAAAAAAAGTCGCCGCCAAGAAAGTCGCCGGAAAACTGGCCGCGTCGTCGTCTCCAACCACCCCCGAGCTACCGTTCAACGAGCCGGTGAATTCCAAGCCTGTTCCCGCTCCGGAAGCTGCCCCGGCTCCCAAGCCTCGCATTTCAAGAGCGAAAAAAGTCGCCGTCGAACCGGATGCGCCAGCTCCGCCGCCCGCTTCCCAAGCACCCGCCGATGAATCCCCGCGCCGCTTCGGTCGCGTTCCCGGTGGCGGTCCGGTGGCTCCCCGCGAGCCAGCGGAACCGCGTGAGCCGGCGTCGGTCGTTTCAATTCCCTTTCCTCAACCACCACAGCCGCCGAATCGCGAAAACGCTCCACCGCGTGATCAGGAACGCCGTGAGCGCCCACCGCAAGAGGGACAACAGAATTTCCAGCAACGTGATGGTCAAGGCGGACAGGGTGGTCAAGGCCAGCCGCGGGAGAGCCGCAGCAAGCGCCGCCGCGAAAAGCGCAAGCGCCGCAAGGGCGACCGCGTGGAACAAGGCGGACATCCGAATCAACCGCACCGCCAGCCTCAACAGCGCCATGACGGCGGCGAGCGACAAGGGCCGCCGAACGAAATGGACGACCGCCGTCAGATCCAGCTCAACGGTCCGAAGATCGAGGCCGACGGCATGCTTGAACTCGCGCCGAAAGGCTTCGGTTTCCTGCGCATTCCGGGGAAAAATTTCGAACAGGCGCGCGACGATGTCTTTGTCACTCCTGAGACCATCCGCAAATACAATCTGCGTCTCGGCCAGTGGATCCACGGTCTCTATCAGGAAGGCCCGCGCGGACCACAGTTGGTCGAAATTTCCAAGGTCAACGACATGACTCCCGAGGAAGCATCCAAGCTTCCCCATTTCGACGAGCTCAAGGCGATCAACCCTAGCAAGCGGATCAGTTTCGAAACCACTCCCGAGCGTTTCACCACCCGGGTCGTCGATATCATGGCCCCCGTCGGCCGCGGCCAGCGCGGGCTCATCGTATCGCCGCCGCGCTCCGGCAAGACCACGCTGCTGCTGCACATGGCGGAAGCGATTCGCGAGAAATACGACGAAGCGATCCACCTGATGGTCGTGCTGGTCGATGAACGGCCGGAAGAAGTCACCGAGTTCCGCCGCGCCCTTCCCGGTGCGGAGATTTATGCCAGTTCCAATGACGAACAGGCCCGCAACCACACCCGCATTGCCGAGCTCGCCATCGAGCGTGCCAAGCGTTTGGTGGAAGCCGGTCGAGATGTATTTCTGATCATGGATTCCATCACGCGTCTTGCGCGGGCCTACAATGGCAACATGAACAACCGTGGCCGCGGCACCGGCTCCGGCGGTATCACCATCGGCGCGCTCGAAGTGCCGCGCCGCCTCTTCGCCGCTGCTAGAAATACCCGTGGCGGAGGTTCGCTCACAATCATGGCCACCGCGCTGATCCAGACGAATTCCCGTGCCGATGAAGCGATTTACATGGAGTTTAAAGGCACCGGAAACATGGAACTCGTCCTCGACCGGAAGATCGCTGAAAACTACATCTATCCGGCAGTCGATATTTTCAAATCCGGCACCCGCCGCGAGGAGATTTTGTTAGCCGACCACATGCTTCACAAGATCCACCTGATCCGCCGCGGCCTCTCAGGCCATCGTCCGGCGGAGGCGATGGAGCGCCTGTTGTTCTTCCTGAAGAAATTCCCGAACAATCCGCAAATGCTGCTGGAGATCAAGGGATAAAACCGCCGCGTGCGGGCTTCATCCGCATGCTGACGATTTCAAACCAAGCGCCCAGCGCGATGCCGCAGACGTATGCCGGCAAATCCGGCCAGTTGAAGGTCGAGCCGAGGATCAACAGTCCCAGCCGCATGCCGCGGATCGAGTCGATCCATGGCGCATGATAGAGTTGTGAAAACTCGATGGCCCAGGCGAAGCATATCGAAATGATCGACAGCCGGAGGGTGGAAATCCGGCTGAAGAGGAATCCAAATCCGAAAAAGACCAGCAGCGCCCACCATGCATCGCCGCCGTATTTCGTTAGAAATGGCGGCAGATGGAGAAAGCGGGAACGCCACAGCAGACCAGCCACCATCACTCCCGCGACGAGGAACAGATAGAGCAACCGACTCCGCCGCGCGGCACCGGATTTCGGGAGAACCGTCACTAATGAGATCAGCTGGATTTCTTGTTCTTCAGCCGATAGTCGCGCCATTCGTTGACGGTGATATAGCCGTCGCCGCTGGTGTCGATTTTTTCAAACAACGCCCGCGGGTTGCTCGACTTCTTGGCCATCGGAGCCTTGAGGAATTCCGCATAACTGACCTTGCCGTCCTTGTTGGTGTCCAATGCCTGGAACTGTTTGTGCGACTCGGGATTCACCGTGTGATGCGGCTTGCTCGAGGACGCGCACGAGCCGAGAAAAACTCCGCTGAAAATTGCAAAAGCACCACCAGTGATCCATCGGACGTTGTTTGTCATGGCTGGCAATTAACACCGCCATGTCCGGTTGTCGCGGAACAATTTTCGGAAAATCACCGGCCAATCCATCCAACGTCGAAGACGAGGATTCCGCGACGGACGTGGCCCGAAACGTTGCGGGTGAGCGCTACCATTTAATTTGCTCTCCGCCCGCACAGGGACGACTTTATCCCCATTAATGGGGATACTGATAATACTTTCAGAAATGTTCCCCTTATCATGGAAAGTGTATTGAGTTAAAAACCCAATTTTACCATGAAACCCAAATCCCTGTTGGTTGTGCGCCTTCTGCCAGCCCGAGTTGTCGTATCCTTCGGGATGGCTGTGGCCGGTCTTTCTGTCGAAACCGCCCACGCGGCCGATCAAGCCTGGTCCACCAGTCCGGCATCCGCAAATTTCAGTGGAGTCAATTGGACGTCGGGGCAGGTTCCCGGTGCCGCCTCCGGCAATGTCGCCAGTAATGACAGCCTGTTCTTCGGCACGTCCACTTTGACCTCCCTATCCAATGACAATACGGCCTTCACGTATGCCGGGCTGACGTTCAATTCGGGTGCGTCACCTTTTACCATGGGCGGCAACTCTTTCACGCTCAGTTCTGGCATCACCAACAACAGTACCAATCTGCAGGTGATCGCCATGCCAACAGCTCTTTCGGCGACGCAGACGGTCAACGCCAACACCGGCACGACCACTCATATCGGCGTCATCAGCGGTGCGGCATTCGGACTGAACAAGACCGGCAGCGGCCTCTTTAACTCGACCGCCCAAAACACCTATACCGGTGCCAACACGCTTTCCGCGGGTACGGTCGGAATGGTGGACAACCTGAATTTGGGAACCACTGCGGCCACGGTGTTGCTGGACGGGGGCACCTTGAGAACGACCGGCGCGACGATCACCAATACCCATGCAATCACCATCGGTGCGGGTGGGGGCACGATCAATGCATTGGGATTTCAATACTTTTTCAATACCGCCAACCAACTGATCGGCAGCGGCACCTTGACCCTGAACGGGACTGGCACCCAAGGCAATCTAAGCAATTTCCGCCTCGGCGTGGCCAACGCCTACAGTGGGAACCTGGTCATCCAGAATGGCGCGAACGTGGAATATGGCAATGCGAGTTCGCTGGGGGCAGCCGCCACCATCAACATTAACGCAACTGGAAAGCTGTCCGTGGGAGGGTTGACGGCGGTAAACAACATCACTGTGGCAAGCGGAGGTGCGTTGGCCTACAACGGAGCCGGAACCTATAGCGGGATCGTCTCCTTGACCAGCGGCACGGCGGATGTGGATCTATTTGCTTGGTTCAATTTCCAGACAAATGTCAGTGGAACGATCAGCGGCAAGATCACAGGGGCGGGAGGACTCAATGTCATCGCCACCGCGGGAGCCACGCTAACCGCCTCGGGCCCCAATGACTACACCGGGCCGACGACCGCGACCAACGCGGGCATCACGGTAAATGGCGCCAATGGCGTGCTGACGGGGTCTACCAGTTATGCGGGCACCAACAGCACCTTCACCCTCGACTACACCACTGGGAACAATAACAAGCTGAAAGATGGAGGCGCGGTCACCTTGGGCAGCAACGGCTTTTTCATCATCACCCCGAACACAAGTGCGGCGACGACGGAGAACATCGATGCTTTCAACGCCGCACAAGGCACCTCCACCGTCACGCTTAGCGGTGCCGCCGGCCAGGTCACCACACTGAACGCCAGCTCCCTGACGCGCGCGAACAATGCCACATCACTCATTCGCGGCTCCAATCTCAACCAGTCCCAAGCGACTCAAGTCAGCCGCTTTACTCTGGGTGACAGCGGCGCGTCCCTCACGCTTGTGGGAACGAATACCCTGAACAGCGGCGGAACCAGCGATGCGACGCAGGCACTTAAAATTGTCCCGTATCTCCTGGCGGACACATCCGTCGCCGGCACCGGCAATAATTTCATCACCTACGATACCACTCTGGGTCTGCGTGCCTTGACCACTGCCGAGGAAACCGCCCTCACCGCCGGTTACGTGACCGCGGCAAATCCCGACAATGCACTCGCCGCCGCCGTGACGCTGAGCAATGCCAGCGTGCAGGTGAACTCGCTGTTGTTCAATTCCGCGGTAGCCTTGGATGGAACAGCCACGACACTCACCGTCGACAGCGGTGCGATCGCCTCGACGACCGGCACCGCATCCATCGGGACTGGCGTCAGCAGCGTGAGCCTCGGCAACGGCGAAGGAGTGCTCTTGGTGGGCGCGGGCACGCTCACCATCAATTCCCCTATCAGCGTTTCGAGCAGCGGCGGATTGACCAAGGGCGGCGCGGGCGCTGCCGTTCTCACCGCAGCCAATACCTACCCCGGCACCACCACCATCAACCAAGGCTCACTGACTCTGGGGACCACCGACAACATCCTCAACGGGACCACCGGCACCGCGCTGCAAATCAACCATACCGGCACGTTTGCCATCGGCACCACGACCCAGAAGATCACCAGCCTTGGCATGAATGGCAATGCAGCCATCACCGGTACAACGCTCAATCTCGGTGGCAACGTGACCTACGATGGAACGAAAAACCTCCCGGTGGCCGCCACGGGGATCGGAGTCACCAATCTGAATCTCAATGGCACCCGCTCGTTTACAGTGAGCGACTCGTTTGCTTCCACCTTTACAAGCACCACCAACCTTGCAGCCCCCGATCTTTCCGTCAGTTCGGTCATTGCCGACGGCAGCGGCAGCAGCGGACTAACCAAGGACGGTAATGGGAGTCTCGCTCTCAGCGGAGCGAATCTCTACACCGGGGCAACCACGATCAATGGCGGGACTTTGGTGATCGGCAACAACGGTACCACGGGTTCATTGGCGACCGGCAGCACGATTTCAAACAACGGCACCTTGGGCTTCAGCCGGACCAACACGGTCACGCAAGGAACTGATTTCAGCGGCAGCGCGATCAGCGGTACCGGCGGAATCAACCTATACGCCGGTACCTTGGTTCTGAATGCAGCCAACAGCTTCAACGGTCCCGTGAACATCCTCAACGGCACGGTCAGCGCGACGACCATCGGCAATTCCGGAGAAAACAGCGCTCTTGGCACCAACGGCACCATCAACATCGGAGAGGTCAGCGTGAACACGACCGCCAACACCGCCAATCTGACCTACACCGGCAGCGGCGAGACGACTAACAAGACAATCAACCTTGTCGGCTATAGCTCCCAGAGCACCGCGATTATCGAGGCTTCCGGCTCCGGCTTGCTGAAATTCACCAGCCCGATTAACGGCAGCACTGGCTCGCGAGTCCTCACCCTGCAGGGCACCGGCAGCGGCGAACTGGCGTCCGGGCTTACCGATTTCAGCACCGGGGTCCTGAGCGTCACCAAGGCGGGCACCGGATCATGGACGCTCTCCGGGGCGAACAGCAACACCGGCACTCTCGCCGTCGCGGGCGGAACACTGAATTTATCCAGCACGTTGGGTGCCAACATTACTAACGGCAGCGTCAGGGTAGGCGCCGTGGCCAGCGCCCCGGCCATCCTCAACATCCTGCCGGGCGCAGTGGCAAATAACCGTTTCAACATGTTCGTCGGCGACGCCGGCTCGGGGACCGGCGGCGGTGCGGTGTATCAAACCGGCGGCACCGTGCTGTTTACCCAGGCCGCAGGTATCGATCCATTGCGGATCGGCTCCAATACCGCCGGCTACGGCTATTACAAGCTATCCGGAGGCACCGTAACCTCCAGCCGCCCCACCGTCGGTGCCAGCTTGCCGGATACCGTGGGCGTATTGGAGGTCACGGGCGGCACTTTCACCTCCACCGAACAAACCCATATTGCCGGGGGATCGGCGACGGGTTCCGGACTTCTGAACGTCACCGGCGGCTCCGTGGTCGCAGGCACGGATATCAGAATGCTGGCCCTTCAGGCTGGAACGGCAGGAGCCACCCAACAGGCGGTTCTCAATGTGGGCGGCGGCGGGGGCTCCGCGAGTGTTACCACAGGAAATTTAGGGACTGTTGGGGTCAATCTGGCGCAAACAGGAAACATTGCAGGTGAACTGGGCGTGGTGAATCTCCTAACCAACGGCACCCTCAACACGGGTCGTATATTGGGCACGACGGCCAATCCCACCACGCATTTCAACTTTAATGGCGGAACATTGAAGGCCACCGCGACCAACAACGTCACCATCTTCGGCGACGCCACGCTTGATGCCGTAAATGTTTACAGCAGCGGCGGGACGATCGACAACAATGGCACCCCCATCACCATCAACCGGGCATTGCTCGTCCCCGCAGGTTTCGGAGTAAGCGGAACATCGATCGCAGTGGTGTCCGGCGGAACCGGGTATATCGGAGCACCGCTGGTGAAATTCACCGGCGGCACAGGCACCGGTGCGACCGGCTACGCGGTGGTCACCGCTGGCGTGGTGACAAGCATCACGGTCACCAGCCCTGGGATCGGCTACACGGTCGGCGACACCTTGACCGCCACCTTTTTCGGCGCCGCATCCACGGCGGCGCCAGCCGTCACAGGTATAGCGGTCGCCGCCAACACTAGCGGCGGCATGACGTTCCAAGGGTCCGGGACCACAACTCTTTCGGCGAGCAGCACCTACACCGGGACGACGACAGTCGCAGCAGGTACGCTGGCGGTCAATGGCACGGCCCTCGCCGATACGGGCAAACTGGTGATTAGTGGAGGAAAAGTCCAACCGACCGGCACGGAAGTCGTGGGCACCTTGTTTTTCGGGGCTGCCCAGAAAGCCGCCGGAACTTGGGGATCCACCAGTTCGTCCGCCACCCATAAAGACAACACCCACTTCTCCGGAACCGGGGTGGTCAGCGTGACGACGGGTGTGAATTACGCCACTTGGGCCGCCATCAACGCCGGTTCCCAAACGGCCGACCTCGACTTCGACAACGACGGTGTGAGAAACGGAGTCGAATACTTCATGGATGCCCCTGCCGGATTCACCGCCAATCCCGCGCCGGTTGCCAACGTAATCACCTGGACGAACGGAGGAAATATCGCGGCCTCCGCCTATGGCACCGAATACGTCGTGCAAACGTCAACAGACCTGGCGAATTGGAACCCGGTGGCGCTGGTCGACCTCACCGCCAACTCCGACGGCCCCGGCGGATCGTTGATCTACACCCTGCAGCCCGCCTTAGGGAAGATCTTCGCCCGCCTCGTGGTAACGCCTAACTGATTCAGGGAATTCGAAATGCCGCGGCGGAATGGATTTCCGTCGCGGCGTTTTCCTTTCAACGGCCCATCCAGCCGCCGTCGACGACGAGAATCTCGCCGTGGACGTAGCGCGACGCATCGCTGGCGAGAAAGACGATCGGACCTTTGAAATCCTCGGGATTTCCCCAGCGGCCGGCCGGAATGCGGGCGAGGATTTGCGTGCTCCGGACCGGGTCTTCGCGCAGAGCCTCGGTGTTGTCGGTGGAAATGTAGCCGGGGGCGATGGCGTTGACGTTCACGCCTTTTGACGCCCACTCGTTGGCAAGTGCCTTGGTAAGCTGGCCGATGCCGCCCTTCGAGGCCGCGTAGCCGGGGACCGTGAGACCGCCTTGGAATGTGAGGAGAGACGCGGTGAAGATGATTTTCCCGCTGCCGCGCTCGATCATTTTCGCGCCGATGTCACGGCTGAGGAGGAACTGGGCGTTGAGGTTCACGTCGATGACTTCGAACCACATGTCGTCCGGGTGCTCGGCGGCCGGCTTGCGTTTGATGGTGCCGGCGTTGTTGACGAGGATGTCGGGCGCACCTTGCTCGGTCATGACTTGGGCGGCAAACGCTTTCACGGCCTTGCGGTCGGAGAAATCGCACTGATAGGCGGTGAATTTCCGGCCGAGAGCGGTGACGGCTTTTTCAATCGCGCTGCCTGCTAGCTCCAGACTGGCACTGACGCCGATGATGTCGGCTCCCGCTTCGGCGAGGCCCTGGGCCATGGCGAAACCGATGCCGCGTTTGCAACCGGTGACGATGGCGGTTTTTCCAGTGAGGTCGAACATGAGTTGAGAGTTTATGGTTGATGGTTGATAGTGAAGAGGAAAAGCGGATGGAGGCGGCAGTGGAAATTTCTTTCCATCAACTATCAACCATCCACTATCAACTTTCTTCACCGCAGATCGGCGATTTCGACGCGGTCCATGTCGGTGAAAGCTTGGTTTTCACCGCCCATGGCCCAACAGAAGCGATAGCTGGCGGTGCCGCAGCCGGTGTGGATCGACCATGGCGGCGAGAGCACGACTTGTCTATCAGCCACCCACAACGGGCGGGTTTCCTGCGGCTGGCCCATCATGTGGAGAACGCGGTGCGCGGCAGGCACGTCGAAGTAGCAATACACCTCGCTGCGGCGGTCGTGGGTGTGGCAGGGCATGGTGTTCCAGATGCTGCCGGGCTTGAACTCGGTGAAGCCTAACACCAACTGGCAGCTTTTAATGCCGTTCTCGTGGATGTATTGGAAAATCGTGCGCTCGTTGCATTCATCCTTGCTGCCGAGTTCCACGCGGTTCGCATCGGCGCGGGTGGCTTTGGCCGTCGGATAGGTGGCGTGGGCCGGATAGCTGACGAGATAGAAAACGGCGGGACTATCCGCCGCGGCACTGGTGAAGGAAATCTCCTTGCTGCCACGGCCGATGTAGAGGCAGTCGTGAGCTCCCATTTCATAGACGGTGCCATCAACGGTCACGGAGCCGGCGCTGCCGAGGTTGAGGATGCCGAGTTCGCGGCGTTGGCAGAAGAAATCGGCTTTCAGCGCATCGTCGTTGGGGAGTTCCAACGCACTGCCGCCCGGGATGGCGCTGCCGACGACGGCGCGATCCAGATCGGTGTAAACAAGATTGATTTCACCCGCGGTAAAAAGTTCATCGAGAAGAAAGGAGGCGCGGAGTTCCCCGGTATCGAGGACGGCGGTTTCGCGGGGCGATGGCATCAGTCTGGTATCCATAAATGAAGTGGTTGAATCGATTCGTGTTTAAAGCATCCGGCAGGTCGTGTGGGAACCCCCATTTAAGGGAGGCAACACCCGATTTTCCTTTGATTCGGAGAACCGCCATCCTTCATTGGACCCGAGCCGTGGCAACCGGAATCTTAGTTTCCACGTTTACTTAAGTTACAAAATCACATGCACCACCTGAAATCCCATTCGTCCGGTCCGCGCGGTTCCAAGTTCGGCAAGGTTCTGTTATTCGCTCTGGCCGCGGTGTCACCATTGATCGCGGCGGATCCGAAGCCTGCGGAAATCGTCAAGGATATGAAGCGGGTGGCCGATTGGCAGATTGAAAATCCTTCGAAGCATGCGGTCCACGATTGGACACAGGCGCCGTTTTTCCTCGGTTTGGTGAATCTCAATCAGGTGACCGGCGAGGTGAAATACCTGGAGGCGGTGGATGCCTTCGGGAAAAAACTTTCATACGGCCCTGGCCCAAAGGTGACTCATGCGGATGACCACGCGGTGCTGCAGGCTTGGCTGGAGGAATACCGTCTCGACAAGGATCCGGCAAAATTGAATCCGAGCATCGCTCATTTCGAAAAAATCACCGCAGCCTTGGCGAAGGAAACGCCGAAATCCATTTCGGGAGGATCGTTCACGTGGTGCTGGTGCGACGCGCTTTTCATGTCGCCCGCCATCTGGTCGCATCTCTCGCAGATCACCGGCGATCCGAAATATTTTGCCTGGGCCGACAAAGAATGGTGGACGACGACCGATGTGCTCTATGATCCGACAAATCACCTTTTCTATCGGGACAACAATTTCTTCACGAAGCGCACTCCCAGCGGCAAAAAGGTGTTCTGGGCACGCGGCAATGGCTGGGTCATTGGCGGCCTGATTCACGTGCTCGACTATCTGCCGGCCGATCATCCGTCGCGGGTGAAATACCTCGGGCTCTATCATGACATGATGTACGCGCTGCTGAAGCTCCAGAACGAGGATGGCCTGTGGCGCACGAGCCTGCTGGACCCGCAGAATCCGCAAGGCGAATCGTCCGGCTCAGCCTTCTTCGTCTATGGCATGGCCTGGGGCATCAACCGCGGCCTGCTTCCGGCGAACCTGTTCCAGCCCGAGGTGATGAAGGGCTATCAGGCACTGGCGAAAAATATCCAACCCACCGGCATGCTTGGATTCGTGCAGAAAATCGGTGACTCACCGGACAAGCAAGACACCACCGCCGAATCGACCGAAGTTTACGGCTCGGGTGCGTTTCTCCTCGCCGGTTCCGAAATCGTCCGCCTGCTGGATCCCGCGAAACGCCGGACTGATGTGGCCAGTTTTAAAGGCGTGAAATTGCCCGAGCGCTTCATGCCGGCCACGCCGCGCACGTTCGCCCGCTACGTGCCGGAGCGTTCCGATGATTTCGCTTGGGAAAACGATCTCGTCGCCTTCCGCACCTATGGTCCGGCATTGCGGCCCGGTCCGGAAAACAGCGGGATCGACTGCTGGTTCAAGCGCGTCCCCTACCCGATCATCGACAAATGGTATCTCCAGGACCGCCTCAAGCTGGAGTATGGCAAGGTCAACAAACCCTATCATCAGGATCAGGGCGAAGGCTATGACGTCTATCACGTCGGCGACAGCCGTGGCTGCGGCGGCATCTCGGTCTGGGCCGATGAAAAGCCCTACAACTCGGATACCTACATCGCCCAACGCGTCATTTCCAGCACCCCGGAACGCACTGTTTTCGAACTCGATTACGCCAGTGATTTCAAAGGAAAGGTCCTTCGCGAAACCAAGCGCTTCACCCTGATCATGGGCGAGCGCCTGTTCCAATGTGATTCCCGTTTCACGCTCGATGGCAAACCAGCCTCCAACCTCGACGTCGTCATCGGCCTGAGCCCGCAGGTCAAAGGAACCGAACCGGTCAACTCGCCGAAATCCGGGGCGATGATGCTGTGGGAGAAATTCGACGGCTACGGACTCGGCACCGGCATCGTTCTCGACCCTGCCCGGGTGGTGAAAATGATGCCCTACACAGACCCCGCCGGACACACCCAGGCGTTTTGCCTCGCCCGGACCGATGAAAACGGCAGCATCCGCTGGTTCGCCGGCTACGGTTGGGAAGGACAGGGGGACATCACGACTGCGGAAAAATGGACGGCGTATTTGAAAGGATTCGCCGGGAAATACCTGAAAACTCCCTACGCGGACTATTCCAAGGACCCGACCTTCAAGGTTCACACGCTCGATGCTCCGACGACTCCCTGAAGTAGGGCCGACGGCCGCTGTTTCCATCGCCTTTTTGATTTTCAAAAACGGGCATGGTCGGTGCTACCCCCGCTCTTGACAGTCCACGTTGCGAAAAGCAGATTCCTCCCCCGTTTCGCCTCAGTCTGTGATGTTCCCGTGAATCCCGGTCGCATTTCCGGCTCGGGTCGGGCGATCTCAGGAACTTCCCCAGCTACCCGCTTGCGCCAACACCAAGGCCTTATACTTTCGAAAAATTTCCTCAATGAATTCCAAGTCACCATCGCAGAAGTCCCCATTTGGCTGGCCCGAACCCCAAGGCCTCTGGCATCCGTCACGTGAGAAGGATTCCTGCGGCGTCGGATTCATTGCCCACCTCAAGGGCAAGAGGTCGCATGACATCGTGCTCAAAACGTTGACGATGAACGAGCACATGGACCATCGCGGTGCGAGTGGATCGGATCCGGCGACCGGTGACGGCGCGGGCATGCTCATCCAGATGCCGGACAAGTTCCTGCGCCGTGAAATGGCCGCGAAAGGCGTGGAACTGCCGCCGGAAGGCGATTACGGCTCGGGCTTGGTGTTTTTCTCTCCCGAAGCCGCCGTGCGGGAGGTGGCGATGCAGGTTTTCGAACATGTCATCCGTGAGCAGGGTCAAAAATTTCTCGGTTGGCGCACGGTGCCGGTGAAGAGCTCGATCCTCGGAAAAACCTCCGGCCGCTACGAGCCGACGATCAAGCAGGTATTCATCGGAAAAAGCGATGATATTGCCGACGCGAAGGCCTTCGAAACGAAGCTCTACGTCATCCGCAAGCAGGTCGGCAACTGGATCCGCAACAACGAGGTTCCTAACCAATTCCGCGATGTTCATGGAAACAAGGGCAACTCGTTCCCCGGCGCGGACTACCACTACGTCACCGGTCTATCAGCCAGGACAATGATTTACAAGGGCATGCTGACGCCCTGCCAGCTTTCCGAGTATTTCCCGGATTTCCTCGATCCTGACTTCGAATCAGCCCTCGCGCTGATGCACACCCGCTTCTCGACCAATACATTCCCAAGCTGGTCCCGCGCTCACCCTAACCGTTTCATCGCCCACAACGGGGAAATCAATACGGTCATGGGCAACGCGAATTTCATGAAGGCCCGTCAGGCACTTTGCCAGAGCGATCTTTTCGGCACGGAAATCGAGAACATTTTCCCGGTCATCAACGAGGATGGCTCGGACTCCGCACGTTTCGACAATGCGTTAGAGTTCATGCATTTCGGCGGCTACGATCTCGTCCACGCGATGATGATGATGATTCCCGAGCCATGGGAACGCCACACCATGATGGATGAGGAAAAGAAGGCGTTCTACGAATTTCACGCCTGCATGATGGAGCCTTGGGATGGCCCGGCTTCTATCACATTCTCCGACGGCCAACAGATCGGCGCGGTTCTCGATAGAAACGGCCTCCGCCCGAGCCGCTATTATGTGACCGACGACGATCTCGTCATCATGGCGTCCGAAGTCGGCGTCGTGCCGGACATCGATCCGCTCAAGGTCGTCGAAAAAGGCCGCCTGCGCCCCGGCAAGATGTTCCTCGTGGACATGAAGGAAGGCCGCATCGTCCCCGACGACGAAGTGAAAAAGCGGGTTTACGGAGCGAAGCCTTACGGCCAATGGCTGAAAGAAAACCGCATCACGCTCAAGGATCTACCCGCCGCCAAGGCTCCGAAGACCGTCGAGGAAGATCGTGTCCTGGAACGCCAGATCGCATTCGGCTACACCTACGAAGATCTTCGCATGCTGCTTGGACCTACAGCCTCCACCGGCGTCCAACCAATTTCGTCGATGGGCAACGACACGCCGCTCGCGGTCCTGTCCACCAAGCCGAAGCATCTCTATCAGTATTTCAAACAGATCTTCGCCCAGGTCACCAACCCGGCGCTCGACTGTATCCGCGAGGAGCTCGTCACCTCCACGGAAACCTTCCTCGGTTCCGAAGGCAACCTGCTCGCACCCGGCCCTGAAAGCTGCCGCATGATCCGCCTCGACAGCCCGTTGATCGACAACGAATCGCTTGCCCGCCTTCGCGAGGTAAACCTCGAAGGATTCAAGGCCACCACCATCGACGCCCTCTTCCCCGCCGACGCAGGCGGAGAAGGACTCGAAGCCGCGTTTGAAAACATTTGCGCCCAGGCCGATGAAGCCATCGCCGCCGGATACAACCTGCTCATCCTTTCCGATAGAAACATCGATAAGGCAAACGCCGCCATCCCAACTCTGCTCCTGATGGGCGGCATCCACCATTACTTGGTCGGACAAGGCACGCGCACCCTCGTTTCCATCATCCTTGAAACCGGCGAGGCCCGCGAGGTCCACCATTTCTCCACCCTCATCGGCTACGGCGCGGATGCGATCAACCCCTACATGGCGTTCGAATCCATCCACAAGATGATCAAGGACGACATGCTCGCCACCGACTTCGACAAGGCGGTTTACAACTTCCTCAAAGGCTCGATCAAGGGCGTCGTAAAGACCATGGCGAAGATGGGAATCTCCACCGTCGCCTCCTACCGTGGCGCACAGATTTTCGAAACCATCGGCCTCAGCACCGACCTCGTGAACAAGTTTTTCCACGGCACCTCCAGCCGTTGTGAAGGCTCGGACATCGAACAAATCGCCGAGGAAGCACTCATCCGTCATCGCGAAGCATTTCCTGATAGACACATCGAGGCAGAAGAAGCCGCGCTCGATGCGGGTGGCGTCTATCAATGGCGCAGCGATGGTGAATATCACCTTTTTAATCCGGAAACCATCCACCTTCTCCAAAAGGCCACCCGCACCGGCAGCTACGAGGTTTTCAAGCAGTATGCCAAGAAGGTGAACGACCAGAGCGAGAACATCTCCACGCTCCGTGGACTGATGAAATTCAAGAGCAACCGCAAGCCGGTGCCGCTTGAGGAAGTGGAATCCGTCGAAGCCATCACCAAGCGCTTCAAAACCGGCGCGATGTCCTACGGTTCGATTTCCAAGGAAGCCCACGAAACCCTCGCCATCGCGATGAACCGCATCGGCGGCAAATCGAACACCGGCGAAGGTGGCGAAGATCCGGAACGTTTCGTCACCATGCCTAACGGCGACAGCAAACGCTCCGCCATCAAGCAGGTCGCGTCCGGCCGTTTCGGCGTGACCGGCGAATACCTCGTCAACGCGGACGAAATTCAGATCAAGATTTCCCAAGGTGCCAAACCCGGCGAGGGCGGCGAACTCCCCGGCTCAAAAGTCTATCCGTGGATCGCCAAGGTCCGCTACTCGACTCCGGGTGTCGGCCTCGTGTCCCCTCCTCCGCACCACGACATTTACTCGATCGAGGATCTGTCGGAACTCATCCACGACCTGAAGAACTCCAACCCGCGCGCCCGCATCAACGTGAAGCTCGTGGCGGAAGTCGGTGTCGGAACCATCGCCGCCGGTGTCGCCAAGGCCCACGCCGATGTCATTCTCATCGCCGGTCACGACGGCGGCACGGGAGCATCCCCATCCTCCTCCATCTTCAACGCCGGTGCCCCATGGGAACTCGGCCTTGCGGAAACCAACCAGATCCTCCTTCTCAACGATCTCCGCAGCCGCGTGGTGCTTGAGACGGATGGCCAGCTCAAGACCGGCCGCGATGTCGCCATCGCAACCCTGCTAGGGGCCGAGGAATACGGGTTCGCTACCGCGCCGCTCGTCACCGTCGGCTGTCTGATGATGCGCGTCTGCCAGAAAAACACCTGCCCGGTCGGCATCGCCACGCAGGATCCGGTCCTTCGGAAAAACTTCGAGGGCAAGCCGGAGCACGTCGTCAATTTCATGACCTTCATCGCCATGGAACTCCGCGAGATCATGGCCGAGCTCGGTTTCCGCAAGATCACCGACATGGTCGGCAAGGTGGAATGCCTCGATACCAACGAAGCGACCGAACACTGGAAAGCCAAGGGCGTCGACCTCACCAGCATCTTCCACAAGCCGGACGTCGGCGACAGTGTGGGTGCTTATAACACGATCGAACAGGATCACGGCCTCAAGGCAGCTCTCGACAACACGCACCTCCTCACACTCTGCAAACCCGCCATCGAGCGCGGTGAAAAAGTCCGTGTCGAGTTGCCGATCATCAACGTGAACCGCGTTGTCGGCACCATCACCGGCAGCGAGATTTCCCGCAAATACGGCGGCAAGGGACTTCCCGAAGACACCATCGATCTAAAGTTCACCGGAAGCGCCGGCCAATCGCTCGGCGCGTTCACACCTCCGGGCATGACTTTCCGCCTCGAAGGCGATGCGAACGACTACGTCGGCAAGGGACTTTCCGGCGCGAAAATCATCATCTATCCGCCGAAGGGTTCGCTCTTCAAGCCCGAGGAAAACATCATCATCGGAAACGTCGCCCTCTATGGTGCGACCAGCGGTGAGGCGTTCTTCAACGGTATTGCAGGCGAACGTTTCTGCGTCCGCAATTCCGGCGCAAAGGCGCTCGTCGAAGGTGTCGGCGACCACGGTTGCGAATACATGACCGGTGGACAGGTGATTGTGCTGGGAGAAACCGGCCGCAACTTCGCGGCGGGCATGTCCGGCGGCGTCGCCTACGTCTACGACATCGACGGCCTGTTCGAGAAGCGCCTCAACCATGAGATGGTGAATCTCTATCGCCTCATCGAGTGCAGCGACAAGGACATCAGTCTCGTCAAATCCACCATCGGGAAACACGTAGAATATACCGAATCGCCGCGCGGAAAATTCCTGTTGGAAAACTGGGATGCCGAGCTACCGAAGTTCTTCAAGGTACTCCCACGCGACTACGAGCGTATGCTCGAAGCGTTCAAGCGGGTCGAGGAACAAGGCCTCACCGGCGACGAGGCCGCGATGGCCGCTTTCGAGGAAAACCTCAAGGACCTCGCACGCGTCGGCGGCAACTAACACACAGCGTTTACTTTTTTACTATCTGATCAAATGGGCAAGCCAACAGGATTCATGGAAGTCGATCGGGTGACCGATTCCGAAACCGCACCACTCGAGCGCATCAAGAACTGGCGCGAGTTCAAGATTCATTCCGATGAGAAAACCCAGCGTGCCCAGGGTTCGCGCTGCATGGACTGCGGCACGCCCTTCTGCCACACCGGCCACATGGTTTCCGGCATGGCCAGCGGCTGCCCGGTGAACAACCTGATCCCCGAGTGGAATGATCTCATCTTCCGCGGACGTTGGAAGGAAGCGCTACAGCGCCTTCACAAGACGAACAACTTCCCGGAGTTCACTGGCCGCGTTTGTCCCGCTCCGTGCGAGGGTTCCTGCGTGCTCAGCGTGATCGAACCTGCTGTCACCATCAAAAACAACGAGTGCGCGATCATCGACCGCGGCTGGGAGGAAGGCTGGGTAGTTGCTAGAATTCCTTCGAAGCGCACGGGCAAGAAAGTCGCCATCGTCGGTTCCGGCCCTGCCGGTCTCGCATGCGCCGACCAGCTCAACCAAGCCGGCCACAGTGTCACCGTCTTCGAACGCGAGGACCGTATCGGCGGCCTGCTGATGTATGGCATTCCTAACATGAAGCTCGACAAGGAGCTTGTCGTCCAACGCCGCGTCAACCTGATGGCGGAGGAAGGCATCGTTTTCAAAACCGGCATCTTCATCGGCAAGGACAGCGAATGGACTGCCGAAAAACTGCGCAAGGATTTCGACTCCGTCGTCCTCTGCTGCGGTGCCACCGCCGGCCGCGACCTCCCGATCGAGAATCGTGATGCGGATGGCGTTTACATGGCGATGGAGTTTCTCACCACGAACACCCGCTATCAGCTCGACCACAAGTTCGACGGCACCAACCCCGCGCTGAACGCCACCGGCAAGGACGTCGTCGTCATCGGCGGCGGCGACACCGGAACCGACTGCGTCGGCACCAGCCTGCGACACGGTTGCAAGAGCGTGATCCAGTTGGAAATTATGCCGATGCCACCGGAGAAGCGCGCGGCTAACAACCCATGGCCCGAATGGCCGAAGGTTTACAAGATGGACTACGGCCAGGAGGAAGCCGCCGCCATCCAAGGCAAGGACCCGCGCCACTATCTCGTCCAAACCAAACGTTTCATCAAGGATGCCGCCGGCAATCTCAGCGGTCTCGAAATCGTCGAGATCGAATGGGCCAAGGACGACCAAGGCCGCTTCATCCCGAAGGACGTCGAAGGCACGCTCCGCGTCATCCCCTGCCAGCTTGCTTTGCTGGCGATGGGCTTCACCGGCCCGGAAACCGAGGTCATCGAAAAATTCGCCCTCGATACCGACGCCCGCTCCAACATCAAGGCCGAGCACGGCACATTCACGACCAACGTCCCCGGAGTTTTCGCCGCCGGCGATGTCCGCCGCGGCCAATCGCTCGTCGTCTGGGCCATCAACGAAGGCCGTGGTGCGGCACGCGAGTGCGACCGTTTCCTGATGGGTATCACGAATTTGCCGTGAGGCATTTCCGAGTCACGGAAATGTTTACTTGCGCTTCCGTCACCGCCTGCTCCGTAGCATGGATCGCGTGCCTTGCATCGGTCTCCGCCCGGCCTAACATTGTTGGGTGGGATGACAATGTCGCTTATGCAAGTCTAGCAGGAGGCATGCATTTCGACCGGACTCCGGGAAATCTGGAAGTTTCGGATTTCGGGCTTCACATGCAGCTCCCGACCGCGATTTCGCTCGCGGAGAACCTGACGCTGCAACCGGCGTTCGACTATCAGTCCACAATCCTCCGATTCAACCAGGTTCCGACCTCCATCCCGGTTGACAGGAACAACCTCGAGACCTTCAGCGTCTATCCGTCGGTGCTGGAAACAAGCGCCCTGCTGATCGTATCCCGCGAGGATTCCCCTTGGATGTTCGGTGCCTGGACAAGGACCGGGGTGGCTACCGATTTCCGCGACATGAGTGGCGACGATTTCAACTGCGATATAGCGGGTGGTTTTGGCTACCGTTACGATGACAAGGTATCGCTCGGCATGGGTGCCGCGGTCACCCATCTCACGGGTGACGCGGCATTTTACCCGGGCTTGGGACTCGACTGGCAGATCAGCGAACAATTCCGCATCGGTGTTTGCGGTCCGACACTCGCCGCCACCTACACGCCTGACAAAAACTGGCAGTTCGCCATCCGGGGTGATTCGACCGGGGAAATCTGGAACATTTCCGACGGAGACGGAAAATCCCGCTACATCGACTTCAAATCCTATCGAATCGGATTCTTTGGGAGTCGCCGCATTTGGGGAGAAATTCTGATCACCGCCGGTGTCGGTGTCACTCTTGGCAACGAGATCGGCCTCAATCAATCCAATGGCGACGTGCTCATCAAGCAGAGATTGGACAGCGGACTCTTCAGCCAGGTCGGCCTGACGATCGCGTCGTGGTGAGAGCCGTCGCCCGCTATCAGAAAGCCGTCGCATTTTCATCTTGTGCCGGACACCACGGTTCCCTATCTATCAAGTGTCAAAAAGGACACATCATGAAAACCATCTCACTCCAGCTACTCCTCCTCTGCGGCTCCCTTCTCACCGTGACCCAGGCTCAAGCGGGTGGACCTGTCAGCAAGACCTTCGGTGGTTTCGCCGCCGGCAAAAAATTCACCCTTACGGTTCAAGAGGCGACTTCCACCAAATCCGTCGGCACCAATGTGGACAATAAGGTTCCGGTTCCGGAGGGAATTCCGAAATTCAAGGTCGGGCAGAAAATCGCCTTCACCATCGGCAAGAAAGGCGAGCTGACAGGTCCGAATTTCTCCATCGCACTGTTGAATTCCACCACCAACGCCAACTCCTACGCCAAGCAGCCTACGCAGAAAACTGTTTCACCGATCATTGGATCCGTATTCAAGGATTCTTCCGGCAAGCCGGTTGCCACGACGATGACGTTCTATCAATACCGCATCACCAACTACAAACTCTCAGTCAATCTGGTTGGCTACGTCTTGAAATAGCGCCGTGTCCCCAGCGGGACGGAATTTCACACCCCGTGAAGTTCCTCCCGCTTAAAAATGAAAAGAACTCATGCGTCCATGAGTCGAATATGATTCCAGTCGATAAGTTCCGGAGAGATTGGCATTCGCCACGCTTTACCGGGGAATCATGGTTCTCCCGAAGTCCTTCCCAAACACCAAAGCCCTGAGGTTTGGATACGTCCCACTTGTCGATTGCGCGCCAATCGCTGTGGCGCTGGAGACAGGAATTTTTGATCGCCACGGGCTGAATGTCGCTCTTTCCCGTGAGTTGGGATGGGCGAGCGTGCGCGACAAGATCATCTACGGCCACCTCGATGCGGCGCAATCCATCGCCGGAATCGCGTTAGCTTTGGGATTGGGGATCAACGAGATGCGTTGTGAGGTCGCGGTTCCGATGATTCTCAACTTGCACGGGAATGCGATCACGCTGTCGACGCAAATCGGCATGGACAAGATCGGTCGCGGAGAAGGACTCCGGGGATTTCTGACCCATTGCTGGAAAAAAGAACGCCCGTTCACACTCGCGGTCACGCACCGCTATTCATCGCATTTCACGCTCCTCAAAACCTGGCTGGCCCGCCACGGGGTGATTTCTCCGGAGCATGTGGAAATCATTTTCCTTCCGCCATCCCTGATGCCGCGCCAATTGAAGGCCGGTCACATCGACGGCTTTTGTGTGGGTGAGCCGTGGAATTCGGAATCCATCATCTCCGGGACCGGGTGGTGCCCGGTGACCTCGGCGGAAATCGCACGCGGGCATCCTGAGAAAATCCTGCTTCTATCAGGAAACTTCCTGCGTGAGGAGAAGGAGAAATCCATCATGCTCGTTGCCGCGCTCATCGAGGCCTGCCAACTGTGCCAGAGCCCGGAGTTCCGCGAAGACCTGATCTCCATCCTCGCCCTCAAGGCTTACACCGGAGCCTCGCCCGAAGTTCTGCGGAACAGCCTGGGTCCCATCTTCAATAACGGAGTTGATCGTGTGAGCGCCTCGGGATTCCACGTTTTCCATGGTGATTCGATGAACCGCCCCAGCATGGACAAGGCTTCGTGGGTTCTTTCCGAGCTACGCAACGTCGGGACAATCCCCGAAGGCACCTGTGGCTCCCTTTCCCGTATTTTCCGCGAGGATCTCTATCATGCCGCCGAGCAATCCATGAGTTCCGCCGGTTCGAAAATTTCAGTCTAACTTCTCACTTCATCCATCATTCCATGTCCATCCCATCCACCGGCGGCAAACTCAATCTGCTCGATTTCAAAGCCCCGTCCATCCGGACGCTTCACACAACCTGGTTCGCGTTTTTCCTGACCTTCGTCCTGTGGTTCGCGCACGCTCCATTCAAGGGCGCGCTGACCAAGGCATTTCATCTGACTGACCCGCAGTGGAAGGCGCTGCTGATCCTCAATGTCGCGCTGACGATTCCCGCCCGGATCATCATCGGCATCCTGGTCGACAAGTTCGGGCCGCGGGTGACTTTCTCATTACTGTTGATGGTTTCAGGCGTGCTTTGCTGCTGTTTCGCGTTGAGTAACTCATTCGAAATGCTCGCCTTGACCCGCTTCCTGATGGGCTTCGCGGGGGCCGGATTCGTTATCGGCATCCGACTGGTCGGTGAATGGTTTCCCGCCCGCCAAGTCGGACTGGCGGAAGGAATCTACGGTGGCTGGGGCAACTTCGGTTCTGCCGCGGCGGCGATTGTGCTGCCCACCGTGGCGCTGGCCTTCGGTGGAGAGGACGGCTGGCGCTATGCCTTCATGTCTGCTGGAGCGGTGGCATTTCTTTATGGAATCTTTTTCTATCGAGTCATCCGCAACACGCCGAAAGGATCGACTTATTTCAAACCGAAAAAATCCGGAGGTCTCGAAGTCTCCACGCCCCGCGATTTTGTGTTTCTCCTCGTGATGAACATCCCGATGTTTGGAGCACTGGCGGCCCTCGCTTGGAAGCTCTCTCCTGCCGGTGTGAAACTTCTGCCAACTCCCGCGGTGAACATTATCTATGTCATCCTCTTCATCCTCTTCCTCGTCCAAGCCTGGCAAATCTATCGGGTGAATGCCGAGATGCTCAAGGCTGGGGGTGTTCCCGAGTTCCAACGCTATCCTTTCAAACAGGTCGCCATTCTCAACGTCAACTACCTGATCACCTTCGGCTCCGAACTGGCGGTCGTTTCCATGCTCCCCGGCTTCTTCGCCGATACATTCAAACTCTCTCCCATCATGGCGGGTTTGATTTCCGCAGGTTTCGCAACCATCACGGTAGCGGCCCGTCCGGGCGGCGGCTGGATTTCCGATAAATTCGGACGCCGGAAAACCATGCTGGTCGTGCTAGCCGGACTGGCGGTGGGTTACATCCTGATTTCCCGGATCAACTCTTCCTGGCCGCTCCCTCTCGCGGTGATCACGACCATCGGTTGCGGGCTTTTCGTTCACATGGGAACGGGCGCGGTGTTCGCGATGGTTCCTCTGATCCAACGCCGCATGACCGGCCAGATCGCAGGTATGACTGGAGCCTACGGCAACGTTGGCGGAGTGATTTTCCTCACGGTCTATTCCTTCGTCAGCACACCGACATTCTTCATGATCATCGCCGCCTCCTCGGTGCTTGGGCTGTTCGCATCCTGCTTCCTCGCCGAGCCGAAAGGCCACATCTCGGAAGTCGCGGACGATGGCTCGGTGCAGTTGATCGAAGTGGGCTGATGCCGCTGGCCAATTTCGGAAAAATTTCCCATCATCGCAGGCATGCATCTATCCGGTCGGATTGAGCTAACGACCGGACTCTTCACCTCAGCCGGTCCGAAACCCCGGAACGAAGATTGCCTCGGCGTCCACATTCCGGAAGCCAGTCTGTTGCCGACCAAAGGGATCGTCGCCTGCATCGCCGACGGAGTTTCCGCCGCCAGCGCGGGCAAGGAAGCCGCCGAGGCGGCGGTGATCAGTTTCATTTCCGACTATTACGAGACGCCGGAATCGTGGGAAGTGAAGACCGCCGGGCAGCGGGTGCTGACCGCGCTCAACCGCTGGCTGTTTTCCCAAGGCCAGGGTTTTCGAGCGGCGGAAAAAGGCTGTGTCACCACGTTCACTGCGATCATCCTCAAATCTCAAACCGCGCATGTTTTCCATATCGGAGACAGCCGGCTCTACCGCCACCGCGCGGGCGAGCTCGAACAAATCACCCGCGACCATGCCTCTCAAGTATCCGAAGACACCTGCTACCTCACCAGGGCACTCGGCCTAACTGCTTCGCCACGGATCGACTACCACACGTTTCCGCTAGAGACAGGCGATCGATTCATTCTGAGTACCGATGGCATCCACGGTGAAATTTCGCGGCACGACATCGAGACGATTCTCAAGGAAAATCCGGAGTCTCAAACATGCGCCGATACGTTAGGCGCAGCGGCGGAACACGGCAAAGACAACCGTTCGTGCATTCTGCTGGAAATCCAATCGCTGCCGGACAGCGATAAAAACGACGTTTTCCGCCAACTTTCCGCCCTGCCGATTCCTCCAGATCTGCTTCCCGGCCAGTCGATCGACGGGCTTCATGTCGAACGCATCCTATCCGCTTCGAAGAATTCCCAGCTCTATCTGGTGTCGGACATGGACGACAACAACCGAAGCCTCGTTCTCAAAACTCCTTCCGTTAACTTCGAGGACGACCCGTCGTATTTGGAGCGGTTCGCCCTAGAGGAGTGGATCGGCCTGCGCACCGACAGCCCGCATCTCGCGAAGGTCATCCGCCGTCCGCGACCCCGCCGCTTTCTCTATTACCTGCTGGAATCCATCGATGGAAAAACGCTGGGGCGATGGAGCGAGGAAAATCCAAGCCCGCCGGTCGAGCAGGTCATCGGCATCGTCGGACAAATCGTCGAAGGCGTCCGAGCGCTCCACCGCCGGGATACGCTTCATCAGGATCTCAAGCCGGACAACATCATGCTGGATGCCGCCGGAAACGTGAAGATCATCGATTACGGCTCCTGCCGCGTCGGCGGCATCGCGGAAATTTCCACCCCTTTCGAACGGGGATCCGCGCTTGGGACGATGGATTTCTCCGCTCCGGAATATCGACTGGGGCTCACACCGACAACACGCTCGGACCTCTTTTCCATCGCCGTCATCACTTACCACCTTCTCACCGGGGGACACCACCCTTACGGAAAAAAGTGGGACGGAGCACAAAACCAACGGGATTTTTTCAGCCTGACCTATCACCCCGCCGCAGCCCACAACCGGATGGTCCCGCTGTGGATGGACGCAGTGCTGCGTAAGGCGCTGTCGATCCGGATCGAATCGCGACAGGAAGTGATGTCCGAGTTCATCCACAACCTGCGGCACCCGGATCCCGCGTTTCTGACCAACGAGCCGCTGCCATTTGCCGAAAGGAATCCGCTGTTGTTTTGGAAACTCGTGGCGCTTTTTGCGTTTCTCGGCTGGATCGTCACTTGGGTGCTACTGGCTTAAAAATCAAGGTTTCCCGCGATTTACTGAGTTCGCCTCATGGGTTTCATCAAAAACGATGAATCCAACTCATGAAAATCGTGGATACGATTCCTTCATAATTTCCCCGGAAAAATCCGGGTGGCATGTCCGGTGCTATTGACGTTGCAAGCAACCAACGCACGTCATGGTCGATTTCAACAACTCAGGCTTCAGCGAGGAACAAACCTCTTACCTCTCGGGATTCGTCTCCGGAATTATCCAAGCACGTGACCTTCCGTTTCTCGGGCAGGATGCAGCAAATCGCTTCACGCACCAGCCGTCGGAAGCGGTGGAAACCGTTTTCGGGACGCCCCTCGATGATCTTTGCCGCGAGGAGCAGGTGAAATACGAGCAAAACGGTCTTGATTGCTACGACACGATTCTCGCCAACGCGGAAACGAACAGTTTCCCGACCGATGGCGATGTGTTCCGCTATAAGTTTCACGGGTTGTTTTTCGTCACTCCGGCACAGGAAAGTTTCATGCTCCGCTGTCGCATCGCGGGTGGCGCGCTCAGCACCTATCAGTTCAGAGGCTTGGCCGAAATTGCAGCCGATTGGGGTCCGGGACACGTCGATCTGACGACCCGCGCCAATGTCCAAGTCCGCGAGATCATGCCGGAAAACTGCGCGAATATCCTGATGAAACTCACCGATATCGGCCTCACTTCCCAAGGCTCCGGTGCCGATAACATCCGCAACATCACCGCCACACCGACCACTGGATTCGATCCTACGGAACTGATCGACGTGATGCCCTACGCCCGGGCAATGCATCATTATATTCTCAAGAACCGCGACCTCTACGGCCTGCCGCGCAAGTTCAATATTTCCTACGACTCCGGCGGTTGCGTTTCTGTCTGCGCCGACACCAACGACATCGGTTTCTATGCCGTGAAAGTCGGACCTAACGACAAGGGCATCGAGCCGGGCATTTATTTCCGCATGCAACTCTGCGGCATCACCGGTCACAAGCAATTCGCCACGGACTGCGGTGTGCTGCTCACCCCGGCCGAAACGATTCCGGTAGCAGCCGCCCTCATCCGCGTGTTCATCGAAAATGGCGACCGCACCAACCGCAAGAAGGCGCGCCTCAAGTATCTCGTCGATGACTGGGGCATCCCGAAGACCTTGGAGGAAACCGCGAAGAAGATGACCTTCCCGCTGCGCTATTTCCCTTTGGAAGCTTGCGAGCCTTCCGCTCCAAAGTCGAAGCACGGCCACCTCGGCATCCATCAGCAAACCGACGGCAAGCACTACATCGGCATCCTCACGCCGGTCGGCCGCATGTCGGTCACGCAAATGCTCGCCCTCGCCGACATCGCCGATCAATTCGGCCGCAGTGAAATCCGCCTGACCGTTTGGCAGAACCTGATCATCCCCGGCATCCCCGAGGAAAAGCTCCAGGCCGCCATCACCGCGATCCAAGCGACCGGCCTCGACCACCGCAACAACACCCTCACCGGCGGTCTCATCGCCTGCACCGGCAGCCGGGGCTGCAAATTCGCCGCCGCCGACACCAAGGGCAACGCGATCGACCTCGGCAACCATCTTTCCAGCAAGATGATCCTCGATCAGCCCGTGAACATCCATCTAACCGGCTGCCAGAACTCCTGTGCCCAGCACTATATCGGTGACATCGGCATGATGGGAACCCGCGTGAAAGTTGAAGACGGTTCGACTGTCGATGGCTACAACATCGTCCTCGGTGGCGGTGTCGATGACACCCAAGCCATCGCCCGGGAAATCTGGAAAGGCGTCCGCGCCGATGAAATGCCCGCGCTGATTGAGCAGATCCTCGTCGTCTATCTCCGCGAACGAATCGAGGACGAGAGCTTCGCCCAATTCGCCAACCGCCACACACCCGAGCAACTCACGGAACTCTGCGATCCTGCAAAAATCGCCGCCGCCTGATCCATCCAACTTCCGCACATCATGTCACTCACCGTTCCTAACACCGCGCCATTTTCCGGTCCTCAGAAGATGTGGCTCAAGGGTTACCTCGACGCCATCAACTGCGCGCTGAATCCAGCTTCCGGCGGAGCCGCCTCCGCGCCCGTCGTTTCCGTGCCAGCCGGAGTGCCGGTCACCATTCTCTGGGGTTCTCAAACAGGAAACTCCGAAAGCCTCGGAAAGAAACTCAGCAAAGCCCTCGCCGCGAAAGGTCACTCCCCCACCTTGCGCGACATGGCGGCTGTTTCTCCGGCCGATCTAACAAACGCAGAGCACGTCCTGATCATCACCTCCACCTATGGCGATGGCGAACCGCCGGACAATGCCGCCGCGCTCCACGCAGCGCTTCATGCGGCGGATGCTCCGGTACTAGCCTCAGTCAACTACTCCGTGCTCGCGCTCGGTGATTCCAGTTACCCCGACTTCTGCAAGTGCGGCCATGATTTCGACACCTGCCTTGCGAGCCTCGGCGCTCAACGACTTGCCCCGATCGTCGAGTGCGATGTCGACTACGACCAACCTTTCGCCAGTTGGATTTCTCAAGTCGAACAAGCCCTCGGTTCCCTCGTCGCCGCTTAACCGGAGCGCGGAATTTATTCCGCACGAATCATCTTCCCTCTCCCGTGCCCGCCACCCTTCAACGCCTTCCTTCGATTCCCCGCTCTCACAAGCCGGACGCCGAATCCGGCAATCTCATCGATCAGCTTCTGGCGGAGCAAAAACAGCTCCAGACTCCGGTCGCGCGCTTCTCGGAAGTTCATCACAAACGCAAACCCGACCTCGCAGATCATTATCGCAGCCTGATTCCGCTGACGAAACCAGGCGATGGCGAGCAATATGCGTTTGAGGTTTCGCTCGACCGCTGCACCGGTTGCAAGGCCTGCGTTTCCGCCTGCCATTCGCTCAACGGCCTTGATGACCACGAGGCGTGGCGCGATGTCGGTGCCTTGTTAGGTGGAAGCGAAAATCCAGCCTGGCAGCAAACCGTCACTACCGCGTGCCATCACTGCGAGGACCCCGGCTGCATGAACGGCTGCCCGGTAGGTGCCTATGAAAAAGACAAGGACACCGGCATCGTCCGCCATCTCGACGACCAATGCATCGGCTGTTCCTATTGCATCCTCAAGTGCCCTTACGACGTTCCGAAGTATTCGAAAAAGCGCGGCATCGTTAGAAAGTGCGACATGTGCCACCAACGCCTCGCCGAAGGTGAAGCACCCGCCTGTGTTCAAGCCTGCCCGACCGAGGCGATCCGGATCGTGAAAGTCTCCACCGACAAGAGCCCGCAAGCCCGCAGGAAAGCCGCGAATTCGAATCTCTTTCACTCGACTCTCAACACTCATCCCTCAACCATCGCCGACTCGTCGATCACACTGCCGACCACCCGTTATGTCGGCCGCGAAGTGCCGGCTTCAGCAACCGCCGCAGATCAGGAAGCGCTCATTCCCCAACACGCGCATTGGCCGCTCGTGCTGATGCTGATGCTTACCCAAGCGGGCGTTGGAATGCTTCTCACCTCTCGGGGCAACTCCGAGGCAACCATCGCCGGAGCCGTGATCTTCTTCTCCGGCATGGGAGCTTCGGTTTTCCACCTTGGACAACCGCTCAAGGCCTGGCGCTTTTTCCTCGGACTCCGAACCTCTTGGTTATCTCGCGAAATCCTTGCTTTCTCGCTGTTCGCCCCGATCCCGATCGTGCTCGCTGTCTTTTCCCTGCTTCCTCGCTTTCCCGGACTGCCTATTCCACCGCTTGTCAGCGGCCTGATACCGTTGGCGTCGCAAATCACCACGGTTTCCGCGTGGTTTCTGGGATTGGTCGCCGTCTTCACCAGCGTCATGATCTATCACGATACTCACCGGTCGCTCTGGAGATTTCGGTTAGGTGCGGCCCGTTTTTTCGGAACGGTCGCGTCGTTCGCAGCGTTGGGAAATCTGGCGGTTCATCCGACAGCGGTGTCCGGCATGATCTTCGCTGCCGCTGTCATCCTCAAAATGATCCCCGAACTGCGGTTCCTCAAACTCGGTGCGGATCTCGACGATCCATGGTCACCGGATGCCCACAGCGCCCGGCTTCAACTCGGGCCGCTCGGGCCATTCCTCCGCGCGCGTTTCGCACTCGGCGTCCTTGCGGTCGTGGTCGCAATGATCCAACCTTGGATCGCGTTGCCGATTCTACTCGTTGCGGAACTCCTCGAACGCCTGGTCTTTTTCCAATCCGTCCAAGCCCCGAAAATGCCGGGAAATTTCGGCCCGAAGAATCTCCACTGAACATCTGCGTGACCGCCTTCAGGGAACCCAGATGATCTTGAGCCGGGCGAATCCTTTCGGTTGTCCCGCAGGAAGGGTGTAGGAAATGGTAACAGAGCCATTCGGCGCGGTCTGCGTAACGACGGGCGACCATGGATCGGATTTCCCGAGGTCGGCGGATTTCTCGATCACAAAGCTCACATCTCCGTTGGCGATGGCGGCGCTGCCTTTGGTGAAAGCGATCGTTCCACCGGAGAAGGTTCCTGTCGACTTGTTGGGGATCGCCGGATTCGTTCCCAATCCGTATTCGACGAGGTTGGTGAGACCATCCTTGTCGAAATCACCGGACGCCGGTTGACCCGCAATACCGTTCGTGGAAGCCCATGACGCGTAACCAACGGTCAGGATGAGGTTGTTACCGCTAACAGAAATTCCGCCACTCGTGCCGGTGAAATTCAGGGTGCCGGGAGTGTAGCTGATCCCGCCCGCGGCACTTGCCAGAATATATTGTCCGGCGGCGGGAGTCGCGGAAGCCGTCAGATCAATGATGTTTCCGCTGCTTACCGTCAGCGATCCGGCAATTGCAAGGGGAACCTGCGCGGCCGCCGTGGCGGCAACGCTGAAGCCAAGATGCCCACCGCTGTTCACGGTGACGCTGCCACCAATACTGCCGGTGCCAGTCAGGGTTCCGGTGTTGTTCACTCCAACGGCAGTCGTGGCCAGGCTTCCTGTTAGACAAAGCGCGCCACCGTTGACGCTGGTCGCCCCAGTATAGGAATTAGCACCGGAGAGAACCTGCGTGCCCGTGCCGATTTTGGTGATTGCGGTCAAGGCGGTGGCACCATTCACGATACGACCGCCGAAGTTGGCGGTGGCGTCATTATCGCCCAACGTGAGTGTTGCGATACCGCTGCCGGTGGAATTGTTGATAATGCGGGTGTTGTCCTGGCTGCCGCCGTTCGTGACTGACTGGAGGCCGTTAATGATTTCATCGAAACCGTTCAGGTCGAATGTCGCCAAATTCGCTGCATTTCCTCCGCCTCCGATCACGAGGTTGCCCTTGCCACCTCCGTTAGGGATCACGCCAGAAGCTCCGACACGGAGTTGGACAGAGTTGCTGCTGATGTGACCGGACACCTGTCCGGCACCCAGAGCCCCCGCATTGATGCCGATGTTGCCGCCAAGGTCGTTGCCGGTGTTTGTTAGAAGAACCACATTCGGGCTGCCGTTGGCCGCCGCGAACTCCAGATTGAAATCACCGGTGAGCCTGGCCGCGATTGTAGCAATGCCGCTGCCACCGCTGCCGCCGATCCGAGCGTCACCCGCCAAGGTAATCGTGCTCGCGGAGGTCCCGATCGTGGTAGCGGCGTTGAAGACACGGATCGCCCCGTAGTTGCCGCTTTCGGCGGTGCCATTTCCGGCAATCACAAAATGGTTGGCGTAAGTGGCGGCTCCACTGAGGTATGCTTGGCCGCCCGGTTGGATGTAAACCGTACCGGAGCCACCGGGAGTTCCGTCACCACCGAAGGAACGGGAGCCGGGGGCACTGATGCGGCCGGAATTGATGTAGGTGTTTCCGGTAAAGGTATTCGTGCCGGCCAGATCCACCACGCCCAGTCCGGTCTTGGTGATGCTAACAATTCCCGAGCCGTTATTGGCGATGACGGAATTCACCGCGATGCCGGTGGTGGAGGAATTCGTCGCATTTGCGTTGAAGACAATTTCACCCGCGGTATTCACCGTTCCACCCGCCGTAAGCGTGCCGGTGTTGGCGGAGGTGCCGATGGTGAGAGCATTGCCATTGCCCTGGGTTTTCCAGAGCCCGCCGAATACTCCGAGGCGAAGGGTGTTTCCCGAAGTGATATCGATGACTCTCGCAGACACATCGGTCATCTGGAGGGTGTTCAGGTTGTTGATATTGGCAGCATTCGTTAGAAAAATATTGCCCGTAGAAGTGGTGTCGAGCCGCACGTTGCCGACTGCGCTGTTTGCCAGGACGGGAGCCGCACCGGCGGGAATGACGTAGCCCGCCAACGGCAAGGCAATCACGTTGCCACCGGAGATGGCGGCCCAATCCGTCCCGCTTTGTCCGGTCGCACTGACGGTCACGGCGGATGTGGTCGCCCAACCACCGAGGATTCCGTTAGTGTTGGACGAAGTGGTGATGACCGCCGGATCCGAATCACCCGCGCTGGCTTTGATCCTGCTGAAATTCACCACGCCACCCGCACTGCGGGTGATGGCTCCCAGATTAAGCGTGGCGGCCTGATTGCCAACCGACCGGCTCACCAACGTTGCGTTGCCTTGATTCAAGGTGGCTCCGTTGAACGTCTGCGCGCTGACCGTATCCATCCGGCCTTGGAAAAAAACTGCTGGCGAATTCGTTCCGTTGGAAACCGTATTCAGTGAGGTTCCGTAGCCATTCATCACCAGCGGGCTGCCACTGTTGATGATGGATGTGACGCCACTTGCCGCAGCATTCAAATCCAAGGTCAGCGCTCCTTGGGTGAGAGTCGTGATTCCGGTGTAGGTGTTAGGCCCAGTCAGCGTGAGCGTGCTTGAACCGGTCTTGGTGAAAGCACTCACGGCGGAGGCCCCGGCAATGACACCAGAGTAATTGATGTTGTTCTGGGCATCGATGGTTCCAGATCCGCCTCCGGCATTGCCGACCGTGATCGCGTGCGAGGAAACAATGGTGGCGCTGGTGGTGGTTCGCAGCGTGCCACCGTTGAGAACAATACTGTTATTCACGTTACCCAGTCGATCTCCGCCACCGCCGTAGCTCAGCGTGCCGCTGGTGACGTTGATTGTGCCTGTGAACGTATTTGTCACAGCAAGCACCGCATTTCCGGGTCCCGTCTTGGTGAAACCGAATGGTCCTGAAACCGAGCCACCGAGCGTGACCGCTCCGTTTTTCCTGGAGATATGGATCGTCGGTGCGGTGGCGAGCACAAGAGCGTTGTTGATGGTTTGGGTATTCGCCGCCAAACCGGTTTGGACGTTCACCGAGTGGCTGGTGATCGTACCGTTCAGCGTGACCGTATTTCCGGTAAGCATGAACGGGCCGGCACTGGAGTTAAAGATAAAGCCATTGAACCAGGTCGCCGCGACAAAGTCGTTGAAGGTCGCAACGGTGGAGTCCCGATCGAAGACCAGCACGTCGTTTGCGACCGGCGCCACATTGCCGATCCAGTTTCCGCCACTGGACCAACTACCGCCGTCGCCTCCGCCGTCCCACGTGATACTGGCAGCGACAGCAGGAAGGCCGATCATGGCGACGCCCAAGATAACCACCATCTTCAATGCGGTGATTCGAAGGGCGGGGAACATGAGCCAGCTGGGGGGGAGCTTCACTGCTCCAAGGATTGCTGACGGAGGGAGACGAGTGGAAGCCAAAAAATCGAGGGAATGAGCCTTTCAACGGGCGTCCGCCAGTTCGGATGTCCCGGAATTTGTCGCAAGATCCCTAAATCGGGCGGGCATCCTGCCGGCAAGTTCGGCGGGACTGCCGATTGCCTCCACGCGGCCGCGATTGAGCACCACCACACGGTCGGCCCGGCGCAAGGTGCTGAGGCGGTGGGCGACGATGAAGGTCGTCCTGCCTAACATGAGGCGATCCAGGGCCTCCTGAACGATAGCCTCGCTCCCGCCATCGAGCGCGCTGGTAGCCTCGTCGAGAATGAGGACCCGCGGATCGCGCAAGAGAGCCCGTGCGATCGCAATGCGTTGGCGCTGGCCGCCGCTGAGTCGCGAGCCACGTTCTCCGATCACGGTATCCAGCCCCTGCGGTAGTTCCCCGATGAAATCCGAGGCGTTGGCAGCTCCGACGGCTTCATCGATCCGTGCCTCGCTGATGCCGCGGGTGCCGTAGGTGATATTCTCCCTCAATGTTCCTTCGAAGAGAATCGTCTCCTGCCCCACCACCGCGAGATTGCGGCGGTAGCTGCGCAGGTCGATGGAGGTCATGTCGTTTCCATCCAGCAGAACGCGCCCGGCGGTCGGATGATAGAAGCCGATGATCAGGCTCATCAGGGTGGACTTTCCCGAACCGCTAGGGCCGACGATACCGATCGTTTCACCTGCGGAAACACAAAGGTCGAGACCGCGCAACGTCGCCACCTGGCCTTGTTCTCCGGGATATTCGAAATGGGTATTCTCGAAGGTGAACCCTCCTTTCACCGACGCCAGTTCCAATTTGCCGACGCTTGATTCAAGGTCAGGCCCCTCCAGCACTTCGCCGATGCTGTTGATCGCCTCGAAACCGCGTGTGATGACCGGAAGCATCGCGTTCAACTGCATCACCGCCGCGACAATGGCGGCGACATAGCCTGATAGAAGCACCAGATCACCGGGACTGAGCGCGAGCTTCCCCTGATAGCCGAGCATCGCCCCGGTCATCAGAATGCCCAACTGAAGCAGCATGAAAGAAACCCACGCCACCGCGCCGAACAACCCGCCGTGGCGGTCCAACCGCTGTCCGGCCTGACTCACCTCATCAAAGCTGCTCTCCACCCGCGCGATCGCCTCGTCTTCCGCCGCGTGGGCGCGGGTCACCGGGATCATGGTGATCATTCCTAGCACCCGCGAACTCATGGACTCGATGCGGTGGCGGAACTCCGAGTTGAATTGTTTCATCTTCGCGCTCAGTGCCAGACGGATCCCCACCACGATGGGTATCAGAAGGAAAAACACCGGAACAAATACCGGGATGCGGATGGCGGTCACCGTGAGCGCGACCAGCACGCTGACTACCGCGAAGGTCCCGGCATCGATCAACTGGCGGCTCATTTGCTCGATCGATTCCACGTCGCGGAGCACCTTGGTTTGCAGTGTGCCGGAACTTTTGCGACTGTGAAAACCGATGGACAACAACTGCAGACGCCGTACCAGAGCAGAGCGCAGCGATGTTTCCAAACCACGCAACGCCCGGCTGGTGAAGCGCGCATAAAGCATGCCGCTCGGAATGTTCTGAATGATCAACGCCGCACCGATCGAAGCGTTCCAGACCAGTTTGTTCATTCCATCGGCGGGATGCTTTGCCAACACGTCGATGATGTTCGCGGTGATGATAGGCAATCCCCACACGGGGCTCGCCTTCAAAATATAGATCAACTCTCCGAGAATCAGATCCCTTCTCTGCGGTCGATAGAGCGCCCACAGAGTTCGCCACGGCTTGCCCGATTGGAAATCATTGCTGATCGATTCGTGATGCATCGTTCATCTTTCCAATAACAAGACGCCACCTGAAAAATCACCGCCGGTTGGCAGAGGATCGATGTCGATCAGGAAAGGCGCAAGGGACGGGGTCATCTTGAAATGGGGTTGAAAATTACAGCTCCCGCACCGAGATCACACTCCACGGCGTCAGCTTTTGAATGAGACGGTAATGTCCCAAGTCGTTGGCGACAGCGCTCAGCTTCTGCGTTTCCGTGGAAACCTGACGAAGGAATCCAGCTTGCTCGCGGGTGGGTTCTTCAGGCGCGCCGATCGCGTTCCAAGCAGCCATGGCATTGCCATGGTTCGCATCGAGCAATTCTATCAGCAGGCTGGCTCCCGGCTTCAGGCCCGAGAGTTCCAGGTGAAATTCCTCCTCCCGCCCGAGTCCGAGGGTTTCATATGCTTTTTCACGGTCTCCAAACGATGCGGGAACGGATAATGGCATCTCCGGCGGATAGTGAAATGCCAGCGCACGCACTTTGCCCGATACCGAATCCCGGGTCACCACGCCGCAATCGGACGTAACGAGCAATTCATCACCCAGCCCACCCAGCATGCGATAGGCGTGGAAACTTGGCTTCACGATTCCCAGCACGTTGATCATGCCGAAGCCGCCGTGAAAAATCGTATCACCCGCACCGCCCTCTTCGAAGATGTCGGTGAAGGTCCAGTAGGCGAGCGAATCCACCATACCGATCGATTCCAGATTCGCCTTCACAATGAAGGTCGCGGCCTGGAGGAAATCGTGGGTGAAATCCCGTGGCGAGGAACTGCTGTTCCACTCCGTCAGATGGATTTCCGCATCAGGGAAAGCGCTTTGATCGATGATCGAGCGCAGCAGTTTCAAATCCGTCGGAGTTGCATTTACGCCACGGGTCAGCTTGCTGCCGTGACCGTGTTCATCGAGCGCCCAGTCCGTCGGATAGGGATGACAGGAAACAAAATCGACCGGCAACTTTTCCTTCACACACCACGCGAGAAATTCATCCAACCAAACCGGACGCCAGTTGAGAGCATCGAGATCCTCAGACTTCAACACCACCTGATGCTGGCGGGTATCCTCAAGTTCTCCATCGAAACGGGCGTCGGGCACGAAATTGCTAGTCGATGGACCGCCCACCCGGAGTTCTCTATCAATCTTTTTGATCACCGTCACCGTCGCGCGATAGAGCTCGAAATACTGGCGCTTCGTTCCCCGGAAAAACGGCTTGAGATTCGGCTCGTTCCACACCTCGAAATACCATTCCCGCACCTCGTCGATGCCATAGCGAGCCACCCAATGGTCCACCGTTCGACGGATCAACTCCGACCATTTCGTATAGTCATTCGGCGGCGATCCGTTGCCCTTCCACCAGAAGACCGTGCCCAATGCGGTCGCCAGATCCGCCGGGCAGAATCCGAATTCCACGAACGGACGGATGCCGAGCTCCAACAGCCGGTCAAACAGCGTGTCGATGTATTGGAAGTTGTAAACCGGCAGGCCATCCACCTCCTTGTAGACAAACATATCGTCATGGAACAGCCCGTGGAAGCGCACGTATTTAAAGCCACATTGTTCGATTGCGAAATCCATCTGCTCCTGCCAATCGGCGCGAAGTCCCTCATTCGCACGGCCCGCGCCGACACAGAGATTCCAGTGGTGATGCAAGCGCGTTCCTGCGGAACGGGCATCGGCTGTAAGAGTTAGGGAAGACATTGGTTTCGTGGGCTGAGAAATGGACAACTTCTTATCCGGTGGGGTGGGACGACGAGAGATCAATAAAACGCCGCCTTTCACCATTTAATGCATCGTTCATGAGTTACCTTGGAAACAGCGGATGGGTTCGACGGTCGGAAGTTGGCACGATGTCGGAGGGATCGTCCTCTTACAGAGCATGGCCCATTGCCACCCCGCCCCGGTGCGCCGGCCTCTTGAATTCGCGGCGGAAATTCGCAGCATGCTGACCTTGCGCGACCTAACATTGTCGATTGGTAATCCGATTGGGTTCAGCAAGTCAACAGGGTGACCGATGCGAGACCTCTACCGGATCGGTTCCCGTGCTAAGCGATTCCAAACCTATTTCCACCACCATCCATCCGATGAAACCCGAACGCCCCGACCACCTCACCAGCCCGCCGCAAAATCCCCCGAGGCACCGTAACTAACAGCACCGCCGCCGGGCTTGATGTCTTTATCACTCCGACCGAATGCGCTGGCCTCTTGGATCCGGACGACAATCAGAAACGGCCGCCACGATACCAGCCGCGCGGCCGTTTTCTTTTGAACCCGGGTCAAGTCCCGATAGCCTGCCCCTACAAAACCCGCCGCCACGGTTGCACTGCCATGAACTCCGACTCGACTCCGCCACGCGTCAATCTCCGCGATATCGCCGCCAAACTGGGAGTCAGCCACTCCACCGTCTCACTTTCCCTGCGCGATCATCCGAGGATCTCCGCCGCGGTGAAATCGCGCGTCAGGGAAGCTGCCGAAGCCATGGGATATCGCCCGGATCCAATGCTCGCCGCACTTGCGAACTACCGTCTAGGGAAGGACAAAAACTCCGTTTCCGCCGGAATCGCATGGATCAACGCCTGGCAGAAACCGCATGACCTGAGGAAATTCAAGGAGTTCGATTTTTACTGGAATGGCGCGTTCAAGGCGGCGGAAAAATTCGGTTACCGCCTCGAAGAATTCCAACTCAATGGTGACCTTAGTCCCAAACGACTCCACCAAATCCTTTCCACCCGCGGCATCCGTGGCATCCTGCTGCCACCTCACCAACCACCCTATCCCGATTGGAAGGACTTCCCGTGGTCGGAATATTCCATCGTCCGTTTCGGCAGGTCGCTCCTCGAACCGGCCTGTCATATTGTCACTGCGGATCAGATTTCCAACACGATGCTCGCCGTCCAGAAAATCCACGAGCGCGGATACCAGCGCATCGGCTACGTAGCCACCGAGGGAGAATTCAGCAAGCGCGGCGTCCAGTTTGAGTTGGGTTTCTTCGGCGGACAACGCCTGATCCGCGATCCCAATCCCATTCCCGTGTTGATTCAAAGGGAAGCGTCCAGTTCCGATCCCAAACCCGCTCTCAAGACCTGGCTGAAAAAATACAAGCCCGACGCGATTTTCACCCCCGACCCCAAGATCCCAGCGCTGCTCGCCGAGCTCGGATATGAAATTCCCGGCGATATGGGATTGGCAGCAACTTCGATCCTCGACGGCAAGCTGGATTCCGGCATCGACCAGCATCCGGAGGAAATCGGCCGCGTCGGATTCCTCATGCTCAACTCGCTCATCAATGACCGCGCACGCGGCATTCCGCCTATTTTCCGCCAGATCCTCGTCGAAGGTTCGTGGGTCGATGGCAAGAGCCTCCCCGATCTAAGATAACCCTACCTCGCGATAAGGAACGTCCGCTCGACCGGTTCGGCAGTCTTGAGCTTCGGCTCGATCGAGCGGCCCCACTGCCAGGCAACGACGGTGACTTTCACCGGATATTTCGCGCGCGGCGGTATCCGGGTGAAGATCAGGGCATCGCCATTGATCTCCGCCGGGCCTTCCCTAACATAGAACCGGACTTCCGCATCCTTCGCGCTCGACCGTGCGTGGAGTTTCAGAGGTTTCGCCCCGGCGCGCTGGTCCTTGATTTCCTGAAACTCCAGTGTCTGGTCTTCGCCCGCGGTGTTGCGCAGAGGGAAGTGCAGCACCGACTGCTGGACGCACCGCTTGTATTCCCCGTCGCCGGGGTGAACGGCCATCAGCCAAATTTCGTTAGAACGTTTGGTGCTGTTGAAGTCTAACCGATCAAAGCGCAGCGCGAAGGTGTCGTCGGAAAGTTTTTCGACGGGTCCGCAAATGCGGCTGATGACGACCGGTCCCGTGGCATGGGTGACCGGCGAGTTCACACCGAGGCCGGTCCAGCGCACCGGCCGACCGTCAGGCACGGCGTCGAGGAAGCAGCCTTCGAGCTTGAAGGTGAGACCATCGCCGATCGGTTTGAATGGCAGCGTCACCTGCTGGTGCGTTTCCTTGTCCTGCGGGACAAGCTGCCCGTCCTGACGATAGCCCGCGAGCTGCGGTTTCTTCAGATGCTGTGCCTTTCCGAAGGCCTCGGTGGCGAACGCCTGCTCCTTGTCGAAACACCAGAACGCCTCGTCTTTCTTTCCCGCGTAGTCCTTCACGGAGGCCGGTTCGGCAAGAGCCTTGTCGTTCTGCCGCCAGCGGTCCACCAGCCATCCTTCGCGTTCGGGATCGACGGGCTTGAGCTTCACCTCGCCGCTTGCCGGAGTGCGCTCGGGAAGGCGATGCTCCGCGACTTTTTTTACATAGAAGCCTAGGTATTCGACGAGGTCGTCGTGGATGTCAAAGTGCCCGCCGCCGGGATCGGCCAGCATGGTCAGCGGTGACCCGGGATTGTTTTTCCGGAACGCGAGCGCCTTACCCGCGCGTTCGTCCGCCCATTCGTATTCGCCGCTAACAAACAGCAGCGGGACGTCCTTCAGGTCAGCATCCTTCCAAGGTGGACTGTTAGCATCGCGGGCATCCGGCCACGTCCCTTTGAGCGAGATCGCCGCCAGCGTCCGGCCGGGATTCCATGCCGCGAAGTGATAGGGAAAACCCGCCATCGCCGAGTGGCCGATGGGAATGACCGGCGCGGTCTCCAATTCACTGTAGCCGGACTCCTTCGCCAGCGCGGTCATCATTTCCTGAAACTGATCACCAGCGCCCTGGTCAAAGCGAAAGAACGGGTTGAAGGCCGGAGTGACCCAGATCTCCGCGAAACCGACCTCACTGAGCGTCTTGCGGAAGACCGGATGCTCCAGCACGCCTTCCTCGAGCATGTTGTGCTGGCCGAGCACGACTCCCCTCACCTGCTGGCAGTTTTCGGGAATCCAGAGGTAAGCGCGCGGATGATCCTTCGTCTCGTCAGAAATCACGGACGCCACCGGAGCCGACCACTGCCAAACGGCGGCAGAGGCGGAAGCACCTAGTGTTAGGAACACCAAAAGGATTTTCGCAAACATAGGGAATTTTTTCAATGAATTGCGCTCTGCTCAATGAGAACGCCGTTCAAATATAGCAGCTTGCCGCGGATCCCGGAACACCAGGATCCGCGGCATGAAGCGCTTGATCAAGGCTTGGTGGCGATGACGCGGGCGAAGAGCTTGCCTCCGGCCGCATTGGTGCGGGGAACGGCGACGCTCACGGTGTCGAGGTCAACGCTCGGCGAGTCTTCGGTGACAGTAGCGATACCGGCGCTGGTCGCACCGATGGTGACTTCATCCGGCGCACCCCAAGTGCCAAGGTTGGTGGACCACTGAACCTTCAACGTGGTGTCGCTTTCCGATAGATCGGAGCGCTTGAAGCTGACGACAAGGTCCGTGGTAGTCAGCGAGCTAGTCGGCAGGATGGAAGTGTTGGAAGAACCCGCGCCGATCGGCAGGCCACCGAGGACGTATTCGAGCAGATTGGCAATGCCGTCGAAGTCAGGGTCCTGATTGACGCCGTCGTTCACGCCCGCGGTCAGCCCCTTCGCGACGGCCCAGGACGCGTAGCCTGCCGGGGTGGCGCCCACTTGAATCTTGCCAGTCCCGGTGATGAGTCCGCCGGAATTGCCCGCATCGTAGATGCCATTGGCTTGGGCGACGCCGTTGAAGTAAAGAGCGTTCACCACGTCGGTACCCGAGTGGGTGAGGTTCAGCACCGCACCGGTGGCGATGTAAACGTCGGCAGTGTTCGCGAAAAAGGCGGTATCGAGTGACAGAATGCCGCCGTTGACGCGGGTGTCACCGGTGTAGGTCTGTGCTCCAGCGATCGTCTGGGTGCCAAGCCCGCTCTTGGTTAGGGCCACTTTTCCAGCGCCATCGCTGATGACGCCGGCGAAGCTGCCGGTGTTAGTAGTGGCGGGCACACCGCCGACGCCGAAGGTGCTGACGGTGGCGGCGGCGGTGTTGGTGACCGACGTTCCAACGGAGCCGTTGAGCGCACCGATGATTTCCGAACGACCGTTAAGATCGAAGGTCCCACTGTTCAGAGCGACCGCGTTATCGTCCTGGATTTGTCCGCCACCCGCGGCGGTGCCGGAGAGTTGGACGTTGGAGCCGTTGTTGATGGTGAGCCCGCGGTCCACTGCCAGTTGGCCCGGCATGTTCAGGACGACCTTGCCGCCGTTCACCACCAGGACCAGCAGGTTGTTGGGTGCCGTCGCCGCAGGAGTTCCCAAGGTCAGGGTGTTGGCTCCGTTCTTGGTCAGAGTGGCAAAAGTGGTCTGCACACGCTGCAGGGTGATGTCACCCGCGCCATCGACGGCGAAGTTTCCGTTAGAGAGCATTTCGGAATTCACCACGGCCGGAGTTCCGACGTTGCTGTTAACGAGCGCGCCGCTGCTTCCGTAGCCTGCTCCCGCGACACTGAGACTTTCAGAAATCGTCAAGCCATTCAAATCGAGGCTCGCGCCGTTCGCCACAGTGGTCCCGCTTCCGGAAGCCACAGTGCCTGGAACTCCCAAGGCGGAAGCATTTCCCAACACCAAAGTTCCCCCACCGACCAAAGTGGAGCCGTTGTAGCCATTCGCGCCGCCGAGAGTGAGGGTCGCGGATCCGTTTTTCACCAGCGACAAAGCCGAGCCAGCACCCGCGTCGCTGATCGTGCCGGAAAACGCGGAATCGTTGACCACGGTCGCGTTGATCGCCGCGACCGCTCCGGTGTTGTTCACCGAACCACTGCCCGAAAAATCACCGGTGGTGATGGCGGTGCCGGCAACATCAAGGCTGGCATCGATGGTTAGCGTTCCGGTTGCCAGCGACGACCCGCCGAGCTTGATCACGTTGCCGGAGAGGGTCAGCCCGTTGGCTCCGCTGCTAACTGCTGCGGTAACGACGAGCGGATTGGCGCTGTTGTTAGTCCACGTCTGGCTGTCGCCGAGGGACAGCGTGGTCATGCCGAGAGTTGCGCCGCCATTTCCCGATTCCAGAGTGATGCCGCCCGATTGAAGGGAAAGTTGATTGGCCCCGCCGATGCTCGCAGCTGCGGAGGTTCCCCGGAAAGTGAGGCCGTTGATCGCGAAGTTGCCACCCAGCGTGTTGGTCAGGTTGCTCGGGCTGTTATTGGAAAAGAAGACATCCGTGGTGCTTCCTGGGAGCGCTGCGAGGAAAGTGCCGCCAGCAGCGGTGGTGGTGAAGTTCCCCTGGCCGCTGCTGTTGCTGGTCCACGAGGTGCCTTTCGATCCCGACCAATAGGCAGCGGCAGGCGAGGCCGCTCCGGTAGTGACGAGTTGGACGGCGTTCGCCGTGACGTTGAGACTGCCGGTGACGCCAAAGCCAAGCGATGGATTGGCAAGCGTGAGGCCGCCAATGGTGGTGCCGCTGCCGGTGGTGAAGCCGGCTCCGGTGCCGTTGGCGAAACTAATCAGATCATAGGTCTGGTTCGCGGCGACGCCGAGGCTGGTCATGGTGATCACCGCGCCGCCGGCCCCTACGTTGAGATCACCTGACAAACTGATCAGGTCGGCGGTGGATGGACCGACCTCCATGTTCAAACTGACGGAATTTCCCGCCGTTCCGCCTAGCAGAATTCCACCACTGTCGGTCGCAAAGAGGATGCCGACCGCTCCGTCCACGACGTTCACCGTGGCCCGATTCGCCGGACTGCTACCGCTGGCAAGCGTGACAACACCATTGATGAAGCCGGTACCGCCGACGCTGCCCCCCCCATGGACATTCACTGAACCACTGTCCGAACCGTTCGCAATGAAGGTGCCGCCGGTGTTTACATCCACCGCGCTGGCAAAGGAATTGTTCGCACGCAGGATGCCACCGTTGACTGCGGTCGCGCCGGTGAAGGAGCAGACTCCGGTGAGCGTCTGGGTGTTCGAGCCGTTCTTGGTCAGCGCGACGGTGCCGGTGCCATTGCGGATCAAGCCTTGGAACGTCGCGGGAGTGGCGTTGCTGTTGCCGATGGCGAAGGTCGCCGTGGTGGAGGCGATGGCGTTTTCGATGATGCCGCTCATCGCCGATCCCACCGCGCCGCTGTTGAGGTTGTTGAGGTCGCCGAAGATCAGCGTCGCATCACCGGTGCCGCGATACTGGACGCGGCCGGTTCCGCCATTGGTGCCGTTGCCATACCATAGAAGATTCATCGCCGTGTTGCCCACGCTGGTTTCGTTGAAGGCGAGGCCGCCGATGTTCGTCGCGTCGATCGCCAACGTGCCGGTGAAGCCGCTGACGTTGCCCAGCTTGACGATGTTGTTATTTCCCGAGTTACTGTTAGCCACGACCAGGCCGCCCGGGTTGGTGATGGTGCCGGTGAAGCCGCCAGTGGCGGCTCCGGTGCCTTCCATGTGCAGCACGCCGCCGCGCGCGGTGAAGTTGAGGGAGTTCGAGACGTTCAGGCTGGCGATGATGAAGAGCTGGCCGTTGTCGATCGAGATGCCGCCGCTGCCGATGGCCGCGGTGGCGTTGGAGCGCACGCCTTGGAGTGTCTGCGCGGTTAGGCCGCCGGCGGTGGCAAGATTGGCGGAGGTGAGGCTGCCTACATTGCTGCTCTTGATCGTCAGGCCACCGCTGAAGGAGTTGGTGGTGTTCAGGATCTGGACGTTGCCCGTGGGGTTGCTGCCGAGCAGAGTGAGCGCCAGCGTGCCGGTGCCATTGGTGAAAGCGGTCTGGCTGAACGGCGCGCCGTTGGTGGCACCGGTGTTGATTGTCAGATTTCCTCCGGCCGCGCTGCTGGTGACGGTCCCGCCATTTGCCGCGGTGTTGGTGGTGGCGGTGAAATTGCCGGTGGTCTGGGTGAATCCGGCAAGATCCAGGGTCCCCGTGGAGTTTGTGCCGAACGTGATCCCGGCCGTGGAGGTGAGGGCGTTGCTCGCCCCGAGTTTGAGGGTGCCTGCGGTGATGGTGGTGGCGAGCGTGTTGCTGTTAGCTCCGGAAACGGTCATCGTGCCGGCTCCGATTTTGGTGAATCCGAACGAGCCGCTGATCGCGCCGACGACGGCGATGTTGCCCGAAGCCGCGTCGAAAGTCCGGGCGGCGGTGAGACCGAGAGGCAGCCCGAGGGTTTGGAGGCTCGTGCTATTGTTAGTGACGTTGCCACCGAGTGAGATGCTATTTCCCGAAATGGTGAAAGCACCCGCACTGGCATCAAACGCGATACCGTTGACGGCGATTCCGGTCTGGTTGTTGACCGAGGCAAGTTGCGCGGTGCCTGCGAAGTTGAGCGCCACCGGAAAGACGGGTAGGAGATTATCGTCCCAGTTGGCAATCGTGCCCCAGTTTCCATCAGGCGCACCGCCACCGTCCCAAATATTAGCGGCACGAGCGGCCGACGTCATCCAGAATGCCAGGAGCGAGAGTCCGAGGGCGCGAAAGCCGAGGAGTGTGGATCGATTGGGTTTCATATATTTTTTGGGTATTGGGTTTTGTTTGGAAAGCAGGATTCGAGAGATACGCACCGGATCTTTGCGGTAGGATTGAACTACATACCGCGCACCCCGGCTGGATAGGTGGCACTTAGGTCACACTGGTGACTGATGGTTTATTTCGATTCACCACCAGGTGATGTTCATCCCGTTTTCGCGGGCCAGCGCTTCCATCAAATAGTAGTCGCCCCAACTGGTGTAGGCTTTCACGGCCATTCCGACCTGGCCATGCTTCAGGGTGCCGCGGACCGCAGGATCGGTATCGAGATAGCCAGGCGAGCAAAGGCGGTCGAGCAATGCGTTTTTAGCCGCGCTGATGACGGCGCCGGCTTTACCTAACATTTCCAATTCCTGGAAACCACAGACTGCAATGGAAGCAGCCGAGGAATCCCGGATGTGGAGCGCGGGGTCGTCCGGAAGGATGAAATCCCAGACAGGCACGATTTCGTCGTCTAGCAACGAGATGAATTTTCGGGCGATCCGCAGCGAAGCGTCAAGGTAACGCTCGTCCCCGGTGTGGCGATAGCCCATCGCGAAACCGTAAATCGCCCATGCCGTACCGCGCGCCCAGTGGCTGTCGATTCCATAACCGCAGTAGTTGTCACCGCGGGTCGGCGCGCCGGTCACGAGATCAAACCGGTGGGCGTGGAAAACCGAATCGTCCTCCCGAATGAACGTTGCCAATGTAGTGTCGCTGTGGCGGATCGCGATCTCGCGGAACCTTGAATCGCCGGTTTTCTGAGTGGCCCAGTAGAGCAGCGGCAGGTTCATCATGCAGTCGATGATCGCCAGCCCGGCGTAATCCGTGTCCGGCTCGTCCATCCGGCCCCAGGCGCGGATGTAGTTTCCTTCCGGCACAAATCGGTTAGCAAGCACCCCGGCAGCCTTGAGTCCGAGTTCGCGATGACGGTCCTCACCGGTCAGCTTGTGCAGGGCAACCGAGTGCAGCGAATAGAGGAAGCCGAGATCGTGCATGGTCTCCGCCGCGAACTCGCCCACCTTTTTCTGGTAGAGCGGATCCAGCGCCAGCACCGAACTGATGAAATGCTCGTCCTCCGTTTCGTTCCAGCCGATCAACGCCATGCCGGTGAAGAAAGACGTCGTCCAGTTGCCGATTTCAAAAAAGCCTTCGCCCCATTTGGAGAAATCCCCACCGGGATCGAACGACCAGGTGGTCGGCTGCGTGGCGAGGTCCGCGATGTTTTTGCGGGTCTTCCGGATGAGGGTTTCGTAGGCAAGCGACCGGGACGGAGACAGGCGGCTGGAGGTGATAGGAGAGGTATTCATGACATGGGTTGCTCAGAAAGGCTGAAAGCATCCGACGGTAGTGCCGTGCGCTTGGGCCGGTCAAATGGCCGAACAGGTTTCAGTGTACAACACGCGCCGGACATACCTTTTCCCGAGGCGGAATCCGTCAGGCAATCCCATCTAGTCCACGGGTGTGATCCACAAGGCTTGGCCGCCGGCGGCTTGCAGCGGCACATCTAACACAGCACCTGCATCCACAGGCAGGGTTGTCACTCCCACTTTCGTATGGGTCGTAGTTGCAGGCTCGTCCGCATACACATGTGCGGCGTAGCGCTTCCGGGGATCGAGAAAAGTCAGCGGCACCTTGAGCGTGCGCGGCTCGCTGCCGTTGATCGTCCCGACGAACCACTCGTTGCCGCTTCGCCGCGCAATCGTCGCGTATTTTCCGATGTCGCCGCTGACAACCTTCGTCTCGTCCCATACGGTCGGCACGTGTTGGAAGAACTCGATTTCAGGCTCTCCCTGATAGGCTGCCGGGCGGTCATACCAGAAGACGGTTTGCAGCGGACTGTAGGCAACCACTGACATCGCGAGCTGGTGCGCGTGAGTCGATTTCAACCGCTTGTCGTAGTAGCAGATGGTGTAATCGCCCGGTCCGGCGACGAAACGCGTGAATGGCAGCGTGCAGTTGTGTTCGGCTGTTGGAAAATTCTCGTTCCCGCGAATGCCCTCCACCGTCAGCAAGTTCGGATAGGTCCGCTCGATACCCGTCGGGCGGTAGCCGTCGTGGAGGTTCACCATGAGATGACTCTCCGCCGCCTTGGCCACGGTTTCGGTGACCCATGCCGTCGCGGCCTGCGAACCGACCTCTACGAACCCGAGCTTCACGCCCTTGATGCCCCATTTTTCGTAGAGCGGAAAAATGACATCGCGCTGTTTTTCAACGTGCCGCCGGTTGACGTAGAGGAACAATCCGACTCCCCTCTCCTTCCCGTAGCGGACGACTTCGGGGATGTCCAAGTTAGGTTTTGCCACCTTCGTGGGATCGCTCTCCTCCGCATTCTCCGGGCCATACCAACCGGCGTCAAAGAGCACATAGTTGAGCCCGCCCACCGCTGCGAAATCCATGATCGCCTTGGCGTTCTCGGTGCTCAGCGCCGTGTCGCGCATGATCTTCCCGGGCTGGATCCACGACACGTCCTTCGATGCGGGCGGCGCGTTCAGGTTCAACATCAGGAAATTTCTTTCCAACAGATCGCCTGGCTTTGCGCCCACAACGAACATCCGCCAGGGAGTCGCCTGCCCCGGCTTCAACGTGAAGCGGGGATCCCCAGGTCCGAGGACTTTGGCCTCGTTCGCAGTCGTTCCTCCGAGCGCGGTGACGAGCGTGTCAGAACATGCGGACACCGGCGAGATCAGCATCCGCGGATAGTTGTCGTTCGCCGCCTCGGCGAGGCTTGCGAAAACGCCGCTCGCATACTCCAGCGTGAGCGGCCGCTCGCACCACGGGGTGAAATCCCGAATCCTCAGCCGTCGATATTCACCCTCGGTCGCGATTTCGTGCCAGCCAAAGGTGTCCGCCGGAAAACGGAACTGGCTCCGCTCGCCGGCAAATTCCATCACCGCTCCGGCATGCGCCGGAAAGGAATAGCGGAACGCCGCTCCTTCGTCATACGCGCGGAACGTGAGACGCATCATCCCGCCTTCCGGCTTTTTCAAATCGACTTCCAGCTCCCGATAGTTGTTAGGCACGGTCTTGCGCTCGCCATAAACCGGCGTCCATTCGTCCTTCATTTCGCTGCGGGACACCTTTGCAATTTCGAATCCATCCAGGTGGCCGGGCAACAGTCCCAGCGCTGACTCAAGCACGATCGGCTTGCCGATATAGTCGATCGCGTAGGCGGGCACACCGCCCTTTTGCAGCGCGAAATTCACCGCGACTTTGCCATCCGGCGAGACGATGCGATTGGCCCCGGTGGCACCTGATGGATTCGTCACCGCGACGTGGTCGAATTTCACCCTCGTCGTGACCGGGATGCCCGAGCAGGCGGCAAGACCGGCGAGGCACTCGGACGGCAGTGAAACCGTGGCCGTACCGACCGGGATCCACGTTTTTCCATCGACGGACCAAGCGCCCGTGAATTTGTTGCCCGCGCGCGCGAGCTTCAGCCAGCAGACGCCCGTTAGTCTGCCGTTGGAGACCGTCGGATCGACGAGATTTCTGCCATCATGGTCCACGGCTTCCGCACCGATCGCGTTGCGGGTCGTGAGTCGCACCTTCCAGTTAGGCGTTTCGAGATTGGCCTTCGTATCCGCATCGATCAGCAAGGAAACCTGCGCGGCATCCGGGCCGGTGCCCGCCCGCATCATGACGCCGAAGCGCGAAAGCTGCGAGCTGAGCTGCGGCAGGTGGCGCGCGACAATCGTGGCATTGCCGTCCACCGGCAGCGACGCGAATTGGAATTGGTCGCTCTTGCCACCGATCTTTTCACCTCCGCCTTCGAGAGTGAAAACCTCGCCGTCAAAGCCCGCGCCGCCCGCGACAGACGGCCCACCGACATCCTGATGCGTCCACGGCATGGGCAGACCCGCGGCGAAGGAAACCGGCACCGAATCGGGACTTTCACCGGCATCGTTCGCGGCCGACACGACGTATTGATAGACTTCGTCCGCCTGAACCTTCCCGTCGGAAAAGGTCGCCGCCGTCACGTTTCGCGCGAGGGTTTCCGCCCCTCGTTTGATTGTGTAGGTCTTCGTGCCGACGGGAGCAATCCAGGTGAGTGTGATCTTCTCCGGCGAACTTTGCGCGACCAGCCCGGCCGGGGCGGCAGGGATGCCTGGCACCGTTTTCGCGGCATCGTTCGTGAACAACAACGTGCCGAATCCGACGTGGTCCGCACCGCTGCCGCCGGGGCCTTCGGGGCGGTTTCCTTCGACGACACGTTTCACTGAAGGAGCGGTTAGCCCCGCCCGGTTTTGATAGTGATTGAGGATTTGTTCGAAGACGGCGCGAAAACGGCCCCGACCTTCCGCCGAGATCGCGGCATGTCGATATTTCCCCGTGCGGTCGAGCGTCTCCGCGAACGGCACGTCTTCGCCGAGGTTGTATTTTGCCGTGTATTCGAAGCCTTTCAGCAACAGGTTGTCGTCGATGCCATAGAGATCGAGGCCCTGGTGCCAAGCGATCTCGCAGCAGTCGACAAGATGGGCAAGGCCAAGCTGCGTGTGCTGCTGGTCGCGCCCGCTTTCCTGACATTGGCCGGTTTCGTTGATCACGTAGTTCGAGAGCCGCCCGTCGCCCGCGCCGTCCACGTAGTAGCGCAGGGCACGCTCATAGATCGTGCGGTCATCGCAGAAGACGCCAATGGCCAGCACAGTTTTTATCGCGGCCGCATCCCAATTCCCATTCGCAAACGGAGCAAAATCCCTGATTACCGGATAGATCACCTCGCGGAAATGTTTCTCCGTTCGCGCGACCTCCGCGGGCACCCAACCGGCGTTCGTGTGGCGCAGGATTTCTGCGGCATTCACCATCTTGAACGGCCCGAGACCTGCCATCAACACCGCGTCCTTGCCGGTGATGGATTTCAATGTCGCCGACCAGGCATTGACGATTTCCTTCGCCTTGTTGGCATAGGTCATGTCACCCGTGATGGTCCACATCAGCGCGCATTGATAGGCGGCGGTGGCGTCGTTATCGTAATCTTCCGCGCCGACGGTGGGATTGCGACCCACCATCGCCTTGGGACCGCGCATCTTGTAGTCCGCTTGCGAGTGAGGGTCGGCACGAAAGACCTCATACCCGGCATAGGTCGGGAGCGTCCTCTCCGCGACGGCGGCCTTGATCCGCTCCAGATCCCGGCGGCTGTGGAGCAACCCCGGATGCACCAGCCCGATTGGCGCGAATTTATTGTTAGAAACCGGATCGGCAGAGCAGGAAATCAATGTCCCCAGCAAAAGCAGCGGTGAAAGCAATGCCATTGCGAGTCGCTTCAAATGACGGGTTGCAGAGACGTTGGCGGCACGGGCGGGCGAGGTCATCCGGAATTTGGGCAGCGAGACTCCAAAAGCATGTAAGCCGTGGAATGTGGATCGGTCGGGCTTCATGTTTTTTTTGGATATTGAGTCTGGTTTGAAAAGCAGGATTCGAACGATTCGACAGGATCTTCGCGCAAGATCGAGAAATAGGAAATCCGTCTCATGGGAAACTCGCAACCACCCTTGCATAGAGCTTTCCGCCATTTCCGCGCGGAATGGCGACCGTCACGGTATCGAGCGATGCGGAAGGCGAATCTTCCAACACCGTCACGTTGCCCGAACTCGCCGGTCCGATAACGACTTCGTTCGCCGGCAGCCAGGTTACCAGGTCCGTGCTCCATTGCACCTTCAGCACCGTGTCGATTTCCGAAAGATCAGACCGCCTGAATGTTAGGAAAAAGTTGTCCGGGGTCAGGGAAGCCGTCGGCAGGATGGAGGGGTTGGCGGAACCCTCGCCCGCTGGGGTTCCACCCAGGACGTACTCCAACAGATTCACAATCCCATCGCCGTCCGGGTCGTCACCAGTGCCGTCGTTCACGCCCGCTGTCAGCCCGTTGGGAACACCCGAGGCCCACGAGAAATATCCGGCGGGGACCGGACCGACCTGAATCCGCCCCGTGCCGGTGATGTAGGGCACAATGTTCGTCGCGCCGGATCCCGACGCACCATAGAGACCATTCGGCATCGGGGTGCCATTCACGATCAAGGCACCCACCACATCGGACGACGGGTGATCAAGCTGGAGCTGGCTGCCGGAGGCGATGGTCAGCGTGGCAGTGTCCGACAAGCAGGGATGCGACAGCGTGAGCGAGCCGGCGGCGGAGATGATGGTGTTGCCCGTGTTGGCATGGACACCTAGCAGCTTGAGCCGGCCGTTGCTGACGGTGGTGACACCGTTGTAGTTCGTGCTGCCGGTCAACGTAACGGTCGCCGTGCCAGTCTTGGTTAGATTCACCGTACCGCTGGCCTGCGTGATCGTGCCTCCGAACGAACAGTCCGAGGACGGCGAAAGGATCAGCGTGTTGCTGCCGGTGTTGTCCCAAATGCCGGAGGTGATCGTGCCGCTGCCCGACAAGCGGCCGAGCGTGTTGGTGGCGCTGGTCGTGTCGGTGCCGTTGCCGGGATTTCCGTCGCCACGTGAATTGAGGACGAGGGTTCCGTTTACGATGACCGACGCCGTGATGCTGTTGAAGACATTGCCGGTCTGGTTCGCCCACGCGGCGGCTCCGGCTTGGATCTCGAGGTCGAAATTATTGTTAAAGGTGTCGTTCTGGTTCGATTTCAAGACTCCATCCGCAACTACGATTTTCCCCGGCCCGGTGATGCCGTTGCTGGTGATCTCGAAGCTGAGCGCTCCCGGACCCGTCTTCGTCATGGTGAATCCGCCGAGGGCCAGCCGCCCGAGCAACACCGTTGCCACGTTCGCGCCCGCGACACCCGCGCCATCGATGCGGATGGAGCTGTCCGCATCCATAAAGACGGTTGCCGGGTTCGTGTTCTGGTGGTTGATGCGGATGCCGTTGGTCGTCCCGGTAGCGTCGGCATACAGCGCGCCCAAGGTTCCGCCCGCACCGTTTCCGGCAAGGCGGATCTCCTTGCGATCCATCTTCGAATTGTTGCCGGAGACTTCCAAGGTGGCGCCGCTCGCAACCATGGCACGGTTCAGTCCGCCCGCGGAATCCGCGCCGAGGAAGGTCTTGGTGGTGCCGTCGCCCACACGGACGATCCCGGCGTTGATCAAAGTATCGCCGGTGTGGGTGTTGGCGTTGCGAAGGTGAAGGATGCCCGCGCCAGCTTTGTTGAAGCCGCTGACACCGGTTAGTATTTCATTGATCGTCGCGATTTGCCCGGCAGTCGTCACGGTGATGGATCCATCGAGCGTGATGGCGGCCGCGGTGCCGTTTGCCAGATTGTAGCCGTCGGAGTTGAAGGTCATGCCTCCGGTCACGATGCCGTCATTAACCGTGACGGTCTCGCCCACTCCACCGAAGACCGCCTTGTTGCCGTTGATCCACGAGACGGTACTGGAATCCCAATTTACGTCGGTGAGACTCCAAACATTCGAACTACTGGAAGAATCATAGTTCTGCACGTCGGCATTTTCCGGAGGTGTCCAACCGGTAATGGCGACGTTGTCGAAAACGCCGGTGTCGGGCATTCCGTTGTTACGCGAGCATACGGCGAACCCCACCTTGATCGTGGACGCCATGGAAACCGTTAGGGAATGGACCTGCGTCCATGCCACGCCGTCGGCGGACACGGAACCGGTGAAAACATTTCCCGTGCGGGACAGCTTCAGCCAGCACGGCACGGTGCTTGCGGGTACCGGCACGGTCCCCGTCGAGGAACCGCCACCATTCGTTCCGGTGCGGTAAGTCATGTCGGCGGTGTCAGAGCCGTCGATGCGCAGGAAGACGTGCTTTGATCCGCCGGCCGTCGATTCCCGCATGGCAATGCCGACCTTGCTGAGCACGCTGTATTTCTCGCGGCTGGCCAGGCGGACGACGATCTCGCCATTGCCGGTGAAATCCCTGGAAGTGAACCCGAAGATGTCCACGACGCCGCCACCGTAATCAAGGCCGGCGCCTTTCACCGTGAAAGTGCCGCCCGAATAAGTCGCCCGCGCCGGTGTGGTCTGATAGCTGATGTCGTCGCAGGTCCACCCCGCGGGCAGCGCCGGCAGGGTCGCGGCGGTTGCGATCGCGGATGGGGAGCCCTCCCCAATCGAATTCGTCGCGGACACGGTGAAGTAGTAACTCCGCCCGGCCAGCAGTCCGGTCGCCGCATAGCGGGGAAACGTGGTCCCCGCGCCCGTGGCAAGGGTCGTGAACGGCCCGGCCGCCGCCGTGGCCCGCTTGATCGTGTAGCCCGTGGCACCGGGACTGATAGGCCACACCAGGTCGATGCGGCTCTGGCCCGTGGAACTTGCAGTTAGGGAGACCGGAGCAGCGGGAGCGGAACCCGACGGATAGGTTTCCACCAAACCCGAAACCGCGCTTTCACCCGCGGCGTTCACGGCGGTGACCCGATAGTAATAATAGCTGCTGTTGGTAACCGTGGTGTCGGTGAAATTCGTGGCCGTGAGACCGGTGGCAATCTGGACAAGCGTGCCACCTCGCGACGTGGCGCGTTTCACGTTGTAGGTCGCGGCCCCCGTGCTCGCGGGCCAACTGACGGTGACCGTGGCATTTCCCCAGGTCGCCGAAGGCGCGGCGGGCACCTGGGGAAGATCCGCATTGCGCACCGGCAAGGCGAACACCAGGGTTCCGAACGCGACGTGATCACGGTCGTAGCGCTCGGCCTGAATCCCATCATTATACCAACCACTCATTGGCGTCAATTTAAGTCATAACCATCTAAATATTAATAAATAACGAAATTTATTCTTGACGTGCTTTGTGGGTCGGCAGGCTTGGCATGTTCAGAGACATTTCCAAATTCCCGGCAGGTTTCGTTAGTTTTTCCAATGCCCTCCCTGCCCTCGAAGAGACCGCCCAACTCTCCGGTTTGATCGTCCGGCAATCCAACAAGTTTTCTGCGGAAGGATTTCTGCTGACCTTGCTCAAGGCGGTTTCAACAGGCCATGCTTCATTCGGCCAGATGGCCAGCTGCCTCGGGGAGCGCGAGTCGAAGACCTTGTCCCGACAAGCGCTTCATCAAAGGATGAAGCCAGCGGCCATCGATTTTCTCCAGTCCGTATTGCAACAGACTGCGGCGTCCACCGCAGCCGCCGGAAGGAAGGACTGGAAGCTGCCCTTCCGTCGAATCCTCTTGGAAGACGCGACCCAGTTCCGCATGCATCCCGGCAACCACCCCTCGTTCCGGGCCGTGGCTAACAACAGTGGGCCCACTGCTGGCGCAAAGGTGGATGTCGTCCTGGATCTAATCAGTGGTCAACTGCTCCGGCTGTTCGAAACCGAAGGTCATGTCCAAGACCGGACCCTGGGGCCGGAGTTGCTTCCGATGGTCGGCGAAGGGGATCTGGTGCTGCGGGACATGGGTTATTTCGATGTCTCCGCGTTTGCCGATGTGGAATCCAGGAAAGCCTTCTGGCTGAGCCGTCTCCATGGCCAGGCAAGCGCCACATCCGGAGACGGCGAGGCACTCGAATCCCTGTTGGCAAAAGCATCAGGTAAGCTGCTGGATCTGGAAGTCGTGTTGACCCAGAAAGCGCATCGCGCGCGCCTTGTCGCCTTCCGGTCGAGTCCCGAGGTCGCGTCCCGGCGTCGGCAGCAGAAGAAGGACAAGCGGAAACGAAATGGCACCCAGGCAAGCAAGCGCTCACTGGTCCGGGAAGACTGGACCATCCTGGTGACAAACATCACACCGGAACAATGCTCCGCGGAAGAGCTTTTCAGGCTCTATCGGCAGCGCTGGGAGATCGAGATCCACTTCCGGGCGTGGAAGCAATCCTTGCAAATGCACAAGGCGCTCCATCGGATTACCAGCCGCATTCACCTCCATGCCCTGATGCTTGCGGCGATGATCTTCTCCACGCTCGCAATCCGCATCAACCGACTCATCATCCAACAGATACCGGGACTGCAAGCCAGCGTGGAAAAACTTTTCGCCTGGTTGTCAGGCCGCTTGAAGATCATCCGGAGATTATCGGCAGAACTGCCCCTCGACCCGAGACACATCTGTCGCTGCAAACGAAAACGGAAATCCCTCAAGCAAAACGGCAACGGCTTCAGACCTTAAATTGACGCCAATGACCAACCACTGTAAACCGTGCCATCTTCCGCGGTGATCGTGGTGTTTCCCGCGAAGAACGCGCGGGTCAGCGTGACGGCGTTTTCCGTCTCGGGCGCCGGGATGCCGAAGTAGTGCTGATAGGGATAATAGGCCTCCTCCTGACAGGAAATATCCCAGCGCCCGCGGCCGATGTTGGTGAGGTTGCCATTCGGCAGCGTGTCGGCCTGCACACCCGCCGTGTAGGCGACGGTGTTGCCGTTGTTGTAGCGGTTGATGTATTCCTGAGCGACCAGCAGGCGGTTGTTCTGATAGGTCCACAGGTCGATGCCCTGGCACCACGCGATGTGGGCGCCGATGGTGAGGTTGTTGACGCCGAGCGCCCAGTGGCCGATGTCGCGGTCGGCCTCCATCGTCCAGCCGCCGGGAGGAATGTAGTTCGGGATCCCCATGTCGGCCTCGATGGGCGAGCCGTATTTGATGGCGTTGAGCCCTTCGTTGAACTCGGCGGTGTCATCGAGAAACACGCCGGCGGACATCTGGCTGATCGCGCCGATGATGCCCCAGTTGCCGCCGCCGTGCATGCGGTTGAGCGGAAGCAGGACGTTGCGGATGAAATTCGATGCCGTCGTGGTATCCGAGGCGCTCCACCCGCTATAGACCACGCCATTCGATTTGCCGTAACGGAGGATCTCGGCCGCGGCGATGAACTTGTGTCCCTGCAAGCCGGCCGTCAGCCGCGCGTCGCCACCGGTGATCAGGGTGCAGGTGGACGCCCAACCGATGAGGATCTGGCGGGACTTGGTGGCGTAGGCCGTGTTTCCCGTGATGATCCAGCGGATCGCGTTCTGATAGGCCGCGCCGCAATCGTTTTCCCACTGGCTCAGGAAATAGGCCGTCTCCCCGGCCGCCGGCCGGCGGATGAAACTCGCCGGCCCCTGCATCGAATAGGTGGAAGACGAGCGCGAGTCGGCGGAGAAGGCTGCATAACCGCTCGCCCACGGCTGCTCATTTGCCGCGACCTTGGTCCGGATGCGATCGAGGTCCGCCTGGGTGTGAATGACGCCCGGATGGACGAACCCCTGGCCACGGACGTTTGAAACGATCGCCATGGCAGCGCATAGCCAAAAGAATAGCCATTTGGGTCGGGGCATTGAACTGAATTGGATTTTAAAGCCACCGCACGACTGCGGCCTGTCTGACTAGGAGCACATTTCCACCCGCCGGGATACCCACATTGCGGTCACCCAGTAAACCGATCGTTCGGTAAGCGCGCGATCAAGAGGATGAGGATTGGGAAAATCTAAGGTTTGGCGGGAGGCTCGGCAGCCAGTTGGGAACGCACCATGGTGACAAGAACGGGACTGCTCCAGAAGCCTGAGAACTTGTCTCTCTTCAGCGGTTCCGATTCGGTATCGACATGCGCCATGATGACTCCGCGGATTCCTGTGCGCTTATCGATCCATGGATAGGTGCCAGCCCAGCTCGGGCTGCTGATGAGTGTTGCGTTTCCTGCTGCATCAAGTTCCTCGCGCCACATGCCGAGACCGTAGATGCCGTTGTGCTTGTTGCCTCTCGCGCGCTCGACAAACTCACTGGGATTGACCTTGGCCTTGCCAACCTGATCGGACTCCATTTCCGCGACCGCCTTTTCGGAAAGAATGCGCTTTCCTTCGAATGTCCCGCCGTCCGCGATCATCGTTAGAAACCGCGAATAGTCATGAAGCGTGCTCACCGCGCCACCCGCAAGCATCGGTGTGTGGCCGGGATCGACTGGCGTGAAGCGGGTCTTCGTCATGCCCAGCGGCCTGGCAATTTTTTCCAGGAAGATCGTTTCCCAATCCTTGCCGGTCGCGAGTTCCGCCATCCGTCCGGCGACCTGCATCGCGAGTCCGCCGTATTCAAATTGCTCCCCGGGTGCGAAATGCGGCGGCAGCGGCAGGAGATGTTTCACCGATTCCTCACAAGTCTGATAGCCATCGCGCGGCTTGTCATCCGGTTGATAGGGAGGAAATCCGGAGGTATGGGAAAGCAACTGCCGCAGGGTGGCTTTGCCTTTCGGATCGTCTTTGAAAGAGGGCAGCCATTTTGAAACCGGATCGTCCAGCGAGAGTTTCCCTTCATCGACCACTGCGAGAACGGCGGCGGCGGACAACCACTTCCCGGCGGATGCGATGTAAACTTCGGTGTCTACCGTGTGGTCGCCAAATACCTTTTGATAGAGAACTCCGTTCCCCTTCGCGATCCACACCGAGCACCCGGTGTAATAACCCCGATCCACCCAATTCCGGACTTGCTTCGTGACGGTTGGAAACGCGTCTTCCGCCGCCGGACACATAGCGACAAACGCAAGACTTGCGATGAGCACGACAATTTTCATGGATTTGGCTTCAACTCGAACCAATCGAAGTCAGCCGCCTTGCGGTTTCCACTGAGATCCTGGGCGCAGATCCCCACCATCGCACCGGTGAAACCATTGGCGTAGTCATCGGAGATTTTCGACGCATCAAGGACGGGACCGACGGCATGCCAGGCTTCCCCATCGGGTGAGGCACTGAACTGGAGTTTGTCTTCGTCGATGTTAGCCCGGAGGTGGACGAGACCCCAATCATTGATGACGAGTTCGCTTTCCTCCAATTCATCGTAAGCACCGTTGTCCGTCAGCACGACACCGACGATCCGCCCGCGCTCTTCGTGGTGGGTGATCCGCAGGTAATAATGAAAGCGGGTGTTATAGTAAAAGATCAGCCCGGCCATCTGGGTGAAATGCGCCGGCTGGAAGTCCACACAAGTTTCCGCGACGATATGGAAACGTTGCAAACGTTTTGCCACGAGACTTTGATCAAAGAACGAATGCAGCGAATCCCGACCTATCAGACGCAGCCAACCCGGACGCGCAGTGAGCGACAGCCAGCTTTCCGCCATCGGCACACGCAACGAACTCCACGAAACATCAAGCGTCGGTGCATCGAATCCGTCGCGAGCCGGAGCCTCCGGCCACTGGCACTCCGACAGTCCAACAGGTTCTTCAATTTCCAGCAGCGGGCGCACGTCGCCGTGGGCAAAGCGCAGCCATCCGTCCTGCCATATCACGCGCTGGAGGATGGTTTCCCGCCCGAGCGTGCAGCGCCGCTCGCCGATCGGGCGGCTGGCAAGATGCGCCATGAACCACTCGCCGTGCTGCGTTTCCACGATCTCGCCGTGGCCCGCCTTTTGCAACGGCCATGACTCGTCGTGGCGGGTGGTGATCACCGAGGGTTGCGGGTCGAGTTCGTATGGACCTAGCAGATTCCTACTCCGCGCCATGGAGATCCCGTGGTTCCAACCGGTGCCACCCTCGGCGAGCATGAGATAATACCAACCGCCGTGTTTGTAGAGATTCGGGCCCTCCGTGAGAATCTGGTCCTTATGCAAAATCTTCACCCGCTCACCGATCAGCTTCGAGGTGGCGACAGCGTATTCCTGAAGCACGATGCCGGAAAAGCGGTAGTGTCCTTTGCGGAAATCCCACTCCATGTTGAGCAGGTATTTCCGTCCATCGTCATCATGGAAAAGCGATGGATCAAAGCCGATGGAATCAAGTTCTATCGGATCGCTCCACGGCCCGAGAATGTCATCCGCTGTGGTGAGGAAGATTTTGATATCCTTGAAGGGACGTCCCATGCCCGTGTTGCGGAGATTGGTGTAAATCAGCCAGAATTTCCCATCAGCATGACTCAGCGATGGTGCCCACACGCCACCGGAATCCACCACCCCGCGCAAGTCCAACTGGCTGCGGCGCGTTAGGATGTGGCCGATGCACCGCCAGTTTTTCAAATCCCGTGAATGATGGACCGGCACGCCGGGAAACCATTCAAAGGTGGAGTTCACAATGTAGTAATCATCGCCAACTCGGCAAAACGACGGGTCTGGATGAAAGCCGGGGATGATCGGATTTTGAATCATGAAATTGATGATACCGGATCGCGAGGTTCGTCGAAGGATACGTTCACGGCCCTGCGTGCTTCGAGGGTTTTGCGGACGCCATCCATCGATCCTTCGTTCAGTTTGAAGCGGCAGGCCATCACCAGCGCACCGGCAGCGAAGAAAATACCCGGGCCGATCGCGAACCAGAGGAGCTTTTGCAGCACTTCCGGCTTCTGGAGGGTGGTCGAGGAATCCACGCCGGAAAAGGTAACGAGCCAGCCGACGATCAACACGGAAAGCGAGATTTCCAGCTTGTTCATAAACGCGGTGACAGAGGTGAACAAACCCTCGCGGCGTTCGCCGTGCTCCAACTCGTCCAGATCGCAGATGTCCGGCACGATGGCGTTCATCATGGTGGTGCTGATCACCGACAAAGGTGAGAGAACGAGAAGGGGCACGAGCAACAGATACGGTGCGGACGGAGTCAGAAGAAATGGCTGGCAAAGCAGCAGCACCAGCGCGACGCAGGACGGTATCACCAGCCCGGCGCGTTTGCCGAGCTTCACACTGATAGGGCGGATGAGGGGCAGCACGCAGAAGCTGAGAATGCAGGCATAGACCCCGGCATTCCCGGTGAGAGCCCCTGCCTTGTCCTTGTCTCCGCTGAAGATATAATAAACACCGATGTAAAAGAGCATGCCTTGAAACACCCGCTCGCCGAAGAGCTGGAAAAGCTTGTAAGCCATGAGGATCACGAACGGCCGATTCTTGAACGTTTCCGAAAGCGCCTTCAGGATCGGAGTGTGGTTTTTCTTCGCTGCCTGCTTGAAGCGTTCCTTGCAATTCCGCGTTGTGTAGAACGCGGAGGCGAGGGCGACAATGACGGCCGCGCTGGTAATCCAACGGATACCGTTGACCTCGTTGGCGGGCGCGCCCTGAACCGTGGTGAAAGCGACTGATAGAACTTTCCCCATGTGTGCTGAATCAAGGCCCTGCGAGAAAAGATCCTTCACAGTGGCGATCACACCGTGGTGGAAGACCGGCCTCAGGGCGAACCAGTAGGTCCATGCGTTCAACAAAAGCACACCCGTGGTGAAATAGCCGGCAAATGCGGAGATCCGCGAGCGCTCGTTGTAGTCATCTGTCAGCTCGTAGCCGAGCGCCGTCCACGCCATGGCATAGACGCCCCACGAAATATAAAACAGCGTGCCGATCACCGCGAGATAGGCGAGTTGGGCGTTTTTACTCCAACTGCTATCGCCCCACCAAAGGCTGAAAATAAAGACGCTTGCTAGAACCGATCCGGCGACGAGAAACGGCTTGCGGCGGCCCCAGCGGGTGTTGGTCTTGTCGGAAAACTGACCGATGAACGGATCAAGCACCGCATCGATGATTCGGGGAAACGCCATCGCGGTGCCAACGATCGCCGCGCTCCAGCCGAAGCCGACCGTGAAGAAGTTCATCGCCTGTCCGTAAAGGCAGATCAGGACGTTCGTGGCGATGCCGCCGATGGCCCAAGCGCGAATGTCATGCGGCGGGGCGAGGTAGGGCTTCTGACCTGTGCTGGATGACGTCATTTCGGAGTTGCCGGGAATCAAAACGCAGGTTTTGTGGAAAACGCGCATCGCGCATGGGTTTCCATGGTTACCAACGCGTTTTTAATGGAAGCCACCAGCGCCACCACGGGAACATCGCTGCCGTCGTTCGGATGGGTCAAGGTCAGGAATTCGTTGGTGTTCGTGAGACCGTCGCCGTCCGGATCCGCCGAAGGGCCCGCGATATCAGGATTCCCGGAGTTCGCTCCGAAAATGGCGCGGGTCCACGACTCATCAGGAGTTGGGAGCAACCGGGGCGCGCCGTTGACTTTGAGCGCGAAGTCGTCGAAGCGGATGGTCAGGCTTGCGGTGCTGAACGTGACGTGCATCAGTCCCATCTGGAGTGGCAGCTCCGCCACTGTTAGGGGTGGAGCCGGCGCCGGTGAGGTCTCCGGTCCGGATGCTGTCCGCCGTTCCTTTCGTTAGATAGTTGCGGGAAGCGCCCTGCGGGCAACGTCGGCAGCGTGAGCGAAAACACGGACGGCGAAGCATCTGAAAATTTCCTTCGCGGAGCGTGGACGGAGTGAATGCCGGGTTTTCCATGGAGGGATCTAATTCCGAGCATTGTGGACAAAGTCGATTGCGCTGGAAGAAATTTCCGCAGTAGCTTGCCACACGCTATGAGTTGCTCCCTGAAAAAGTCCCGGTTTCCGTGGTCACTTGTTCTTGGACTGGTTCTCGCGAGCGGACCGTTGGCCTTCGCGGAGCCCGCGGTGGTCACCCTTTATGAGCCGGATGAATTCACGCTCCATCTGTGGCATCTTGATGAGCTGAAACCACCGTTCAGGGACCGTGTCAAAGGTGGGTTGGACTTGCAGGGATTGCTCAACAATGCCGAAGCAGGTGTTCCGTCGATGAGCGGACTTGGAACAGGGTTGTCTTTCGATCATGATGCTGGCGGCCAGCGGGGATCATTTCAATTCAAGGGAGCCATTCTGCTCGCCGCGCCCGAGCTGGCAGACGGAACAGCGGACAATGCTCCGGGAAGCTTCCGGTATGCGGGACGGGACGGTGCGTTCACGATCGAAGCCATCGTCCACTTCGATGTGCTTCCTTCAGATGCCGGTTCGGTGGCGATGGATCTCGTTTCGATGGACGGGGAAGGAAACGACCGCGTCTTCAATTTCCGGGTGGAGTCCTCGGGATTTCTCGCGTTTGTCCCGCTGTCCTCCCGTGGTGGAGCCTTGGCGGCGATCCCCACGACCGGGCCGAATGCAGTAAATACCAGCGACTGGTTTCATATCGCCGTGACCTATGACGGAAATGAAGGGCTCGCTAACAATCTCAAGCTATACTGGACCCGGCTTGATTCCACCCATCCATCGGCTCATCTCATCGGTCGGGGAACGTTGGCGGATGACCTCGGGGTGAAGACCGGGGATTTTGCGATCGGCAACGAAGCGCGGACCTGGGAAGGCAACGCGGAAGGCGAGCCGTTCCGTGGCGTGGTGGATGAAGTCCGGATTAGCTCGGTGGCACGCGATCCGGCGGAGTTTCTGTTTGTCGCGCCGGGTCTTCGTAGCCGGGCCGGAATTACTTCCGGCAGAGACAGTCGACCGCTGAACCTCAGGTTGTCCGGGATGATCGTCGATGGAAAGGAAGTGGATCTGCCATCGCCGGGTTCGGCGTTGAGCTTGTCGCCTGGATTGCACCGGGTGAGCCTCGATTTCGGCATCCCTCCGGAGCAATTGAACCAACCGGCGACTTTCCGCTGCCGGCTCAAGGGACTGGACGAGCGATGGAATGAAAGCGGACGCGGCATGGCCATGACGTGCGAGGTGCTCGATGAGCACGACGCAGTGGTTTCCGCCGTGCAATTTCCAGTGCTCGGTGCCAGCCGGGGCTGGCAAACCAGCGTCGAGGATTCGACCATGACCCGGCGCAGCGAGCCGTTCCAAGTGCCGTCGTCCGGCAAGTCAATCCGGATCACCCTCGCATCCGGCGCCGACGATACCACCGGGATTTTTGTCATCGATGATCTGAATCTGTTCATGAAGCAGCTTGGCAAGGAGCCGGTTCCCGTGTGGGAAAATCCGGGGTTCGACAAGGGAATGCAGATGGAAAGTCCTGCGGGAGTTCCTGAAAACTGGCTTCGCGGGGGATCGGCACCGACCATCGCCCGGGTGGCGAAGACTTCGTCGGGAATTTCCCTCGCTCTGGTGGATGGCGATCAGGCGGCCTCGGGGATTTGGACCCGTACCCAACTCCTGCCGAAAATCGCTCCTGGCGGTGAAACCATGCTTCTAACATGGAACGGGATGTACAACGTGATCGGCGGCAGTCTCCAACGGGCCACCTTTGTGAATCTGCCGCCCGGAGATTACTCCTTCGAGGCGATCGCCACCTCAGGACTCGATGCTCGCGCCGGCAGCCACGTTGCGCTCCCCTTCAAGATTCGCGCGCCGCTGAGCGACCGGCCTTGGTTCTGGGCGGTGGTAGCCGCGTGCGTGGTAGGTTCCCTGGCGGTTGGAATCGTGGCGCACCTCCGGCACAAGGCAGCGAAGAAACTCCATAAAATGCGCGTGCAGAGCGCGCTGGTCCACGATCGTGCCCGGATTGCCAGAGACCTGCATGACGATCTGGGCACCCGGGTCACCATGCTGACAATGAATGCCTCGCTCGCGCAGCGGGACATCGAGCGCTCTCCCGTTGAAGCCCGGCGACATCTCGGAAACCTCTCCGCGTCCGCACGGGATTTGGTGACTGCCATGGACGGCATGGTCTGGGTCGTGGATCCCACCAATGACACGCTCGATCACCTCGGCCAGTATCTTGCCGGACTGGCGCAGGAAATTTTCCGCGACAGCCAGATCCGCTGTCTGGTGGAAATCCCCCATGTGCTGCCGGCGCTGACGCTGCGCTCGGATTTCCGCAACCATGTCTCGTTGGCGGTGAAAGAGGCGCTTCATAACATCCTGAGGCATGCGGGCCCTTGCGAGGCTACATTGAGTCTGAAGGTCTCCACCGATCGGCTGGAAATCGTCATCAGTGACAAGGGCACGGGCTTTGATACCGCCTCGCCCGATGCCGGAAACGGTCTGGGAAATCAGGACCACCGGATGAAGGATCTTGGCGGAACCTGCGAGATCGAGTCCACTCCGGGTAAAGGCACCACGGTCGTCATGTCTTGCCCCCTTCCCAAAAGGACTGTCAAACCCTCATGAGCAAACCCCGTAGCGTCGCCATTGTCGAAGATGAATCCGAGCTCCGCCGGACGCTTTCCGAAACCCTTTCCGCCAACCCGGGGTGAATCATCGCCGGACTTTATCCCAATGCCGAGCTTGCCCTTCCCGCGCTGCTGGCCGACCCGCCGGACGTGGTGTTGATGGACATCCAGCTTCCCGGGATGTCCGGCATCGAATGCACCGCCGCGCTGACGGCGAAGCATCCGGATCTTCACGTGCTGATGCTCACGGTCTATGACAATTCCGACCGGGTCTTCTACGCCCTGGCCGCCGGAGCTTCGGGATACTTGTTGAAACGCGATGTCCCGACCCGTTTGCGTGAATCCCTGGACGATATCCTGGCGGGAGGCTCCCCCATTTCCAGTTCCGTGGCGCGCAAGGTGTTCCAACATTTCGTTAGGGAGGTTCCTGCCCAGCCCGGTGCTGATTTCAATCTCACGCCGCGGGAAAGGGAATGCCTCGACTTGCTTGCCAAGGGAAAGTTTTACAAGGAGATCGCCGATGAACTGGCAATCCGCATGGAAACGGTGGCCTTCCATCTCCAAAACATCTATAAAAAGCTTCACGTCCGAAACCGGACGGAGGCGGTGATGAAATATTTCGGGAAGTGACCGAAGCCGCCGCGTGAGCCGGCCATCAATTCCATAACTCTAACAAATCCTTTCAGTAAGGGATCGCCAGAGGCAAGCCAGGTGGCAGGAAACTATCAGCCGCAGACTGGGGTAACAACACAAGGCTTTGACACCGCCTTGCCCGATGCCGGAAACGGTCTGGTAAATCAGGACCACTGGAGGAATGATCTTGGCGGAATCTGCAAGATCGAGTCCACTCCGGGTAAAGGCACCTCTGTCATCATGTCTTGCCCTCTTCCCAAAAGGACCGCCAAACCCTCATGAGCAAAACCCGCAGCGTCGCCATTGTCGAAGATGAATCCGAGCTCCGCCGGACGCTTTCCGAAACCCTTTCCGCCAACCCGGGGTGGATCATCGCCGGACTTTATCCCAATGCCGAGCTTGCCCTTCCCGCGCTGCTGGCCGACCCGCCGGACGTGGTATTGATGGACATCCAGCTTCCTGGGATGTCCGGCATCGAATGCACCGCCGCGCTGACGGCGAAATATCCGGATCTTCACGTGCTGATGCTCACGGTCTATGACAATTCCGACCGGGTCTTCGACGCCCTGGCCGCCGGAGCTTCGGGATACTTGTTGAAACGCGACGTCCCGACCCGTTTGCGTGAATCCCTGGACGATATCCTGGCGGGAGGCTCCCCTATCTCAAGTTCCGTGGCGCGCAAGGTCTTCCAACATTTCGTTAGGGAGGTTCCTGCCCAGCCCGGTGCTGATTTCAATCTCACGCCGCGGGAAACGGAATGCCTCGACTTGCTCGCCAAGGGAAAGCTCTACAAGGAGATTGCCGACGAACTGGCGATTAGCACGGAAACGGTGCGCTATCATCTCCATAACATCTATAAAAAGCTTCACGTCCGGACCCGGACGGAGGCGGTGATGAAATATTTCGGGAAGTGACCCGGAGTTGCCGGTGGGAACCTTCCACCGCGGGGCGCGAGCCGCAATTTGACGCGATTTCCAAGGGAGGAGAACTCCCCCCCCTTTTCGTTTGGGTAAGGTGGTCTTGGATTGCTTGCGCGAAGTCTTCCGGGATAGTTCCCGGCAAATCCTCTGACAGGCGCACAAATCGTGTCGCTGTTCCGGACTTCTGCCATTCGCGCAATTCCCAAATCCACCACTCCATGAAACCCAATCGCCGCTCAAACCCATTCCTCCGCGTCACCACCCTTGGCTTCACCGCCGCCGTGATGGCGTTCGGCCCGCAATCCGGCTCCGCCGCCCCGGTTTACTGGGATGGCAGCACCGGAAACTGGGACGACCTGACCAAGTGGTCCACCGCCGCCGGCGCGGCCACGCCTGATCCCCTCGCCATCCCCACTACCACCGAGTCGGCGGTGTTCGACATCACCTCAAACAACAGCGTTGTCAGCCAGACGGTCTATCTGAATGGCGGCCAGTTGATCGGCACGCTCACCGTCAACAATTCCGGACGCACCACCCTTTCAGGCGGGATCTCCGCCACTCCTAACACGACCGACGTCCTGACCTCGTTCGGCAACGTTTCCGTCGGAGTCGCGGCGGGGAACAAATCGATGGTCACCCTCTCCTCCGACCTAACCGCCCTGAACCTGTCTGTTGGCGGTGCGACGACCGGCGCGGGAGCGATCTATCAAAGCGGAGGCGCCGTGAGCCTCACGGATACCACCGCCGGTTCCGGCACGGCTTCTTCCGACCGGATTTTCTCGCTGGGAGCCACCGGCAGCACCGGTACCGCCGGCTACGGTTACTACGGCATGACCGGCGGAACGTTGACCTCGAGGCGGATCAGCATCGGTGCCCGGGCAAACGGCACCACCGGGGTCATGGAAGTGAGCGGAGCCAGCACTTTGGCGACGTCCAACACCGGCCTCAACATCGCCCGCGGCAACGGCAGCGGCACCAATCTGGGCCTCCTCAACGTCACCGGCGGCACCGTCACCTTCGCCGGTACCAGCGTCGCGACCTTGGAAATGGGCTATCAGGCGGGAGACTTCGCCGTCCTCAATGTGGGTGGCGGGGTGGATCCCGCAGCCGTCACGCAAGGCACGGGCAGCACCGCCACCACCGCCGTCGGACTCTCCATGGCGACGCTCAATGCGACGGGGACCAATGCAGTGAACCTCCTGACCAACGGGACGCTGACCGTTTCCACCGCCTTCGGAGCCACCGCCAACGCCACGGCGCTCATCAACTTCAACGGCGGCACGCTGAAGGCCACAGCCACCAACGCGGGAGTGAATTTCCTCAACAGCGCGAATATCGATGGCGTCACCGTTTTCAGCGGCGGCGGCTCGATCGATAACAACGGCACATCCATCACGGTCGGCAAAGTGCTCGCCGCGCCGACCGGAAGCGGTGTCCAAACCGTCACCGTCAGCACGCAGGGCGCGGGCTACATCGGCGCGCCGGTGGTGCAGTTCACCGGGGGCACGGGGAGGGCCGCAACCGCGGTTGCGAACATGGTCGATGACGGATCGGGCAATGGAACTTACAAGGTGGGAACCATCACCATCACCAGTCCGGGGGATTTCACCGTCCTTCCGACCGCGGCAAGTCTAACCGGCGGTTCCCCCGTGACGGCGGCGACGGCGGCCGTCGGAACCACCGGCGTGAATGCCAGCGGTGGAATGGGATTCACCGGCGCAGGCACCACCACGCTCTCGGGAGCTAACAGCTATACCGGTTCGACCACAGTCGGCTCCGGCTCGACCGTGATCGTGTCAGGCAGTTTCGCCAGCCCGATCACCAAGGCGGGCGCGGGCCTGCTCAACGTCACGGCCAGCCAAGGCTTCACCGGAGCCGCCGCGGTGACAGCGGGAACACTTAAACTGAGCGGCACGGGTGCCATCAACAGCAGCAGCGGCGTTTCTATCAACGGTCCAACCGCCCTCCTGCTTCAGGACAGCTCGGCCAGCCTCAATGTTCCGATCACGGTCACTCAAGGCACGCTCGACGGCACGACCACGGTCGGTGGCGCGGTCACCGTCGGGGCCGGCACCGGCGGCATTGTCGCCAACGGCGACGGCGGCACCGGAACCGGAACCCTTACCCTCGGATCGTCGCTGACCTTCAACGGCGCGGGTTCGCTCGCGCTTTCGCCCATCGGCGGAGCCACCCTGACCACCGCGCCGCTTACGGTGACCGGCGCCCTAACGGTACCTGTCACCGCCAACACCATCACGGTGAATGTGACGCCCGGCACGCCGCTGGTGAACGGCTCGACCTACAACTTGATCGGATACGGCTCCTTCGTGGGAAATGTCGCGGCATTCCAGAAGGGCACGGGCTTCAGCTCCCGCCAGACGCCGACGTTCTCCTCGGCCGGCGGGTTCATTAAGGTCGCCATTGCGGGTGACAGTCCGAAATGGACGGGAGCGCTTAACAGCACTTGGTCCACCGCCACGCTCACCGCGCCGAAGAATTGGAAACTGATCACTGCCGGCACCGCCACCGACTACCTTCAGGGAGATATCGTGTTGTTCGACGACACAGCGACCACGACCACGCCCAATATCTCCGCAGCCTATGTGAGCCCCGTCGCGGTCACCTTTGACAACAGTACGAAGGCTTACACGCTTGGCAGCTCGAATGGTTTTGGCATCGCCGGCGCGGGCAACCTCACCAAAAGCGGAACCAACACCCTGACGATCCTCACTAACAACACGTTCACCGGTCCGACAACCATCAGTGCGGGCACGCTCCAGATTGGAAACGGCTCCACCGACGGTTCCATCGCCAGCAGCAGTGCGATCATCAACAACGGCAGCCTGGTTTACAATCTCGCCGGCAACGACCAGAGCTACCCCAACGTGATCAGCGGCACCGGCGGCCTTACCGTCAAAGGCTTAGGAACCCTGACCTTGAACGCCGCGAACACCTTCAGCGGGGGAATCACCCTCGATGAAAACGGCGTCCTGAACGTGGGAGTTGCCGGTGCCTCAGGAGCGGTCACGAACTCCCTGACCTTCCCGGCTTTGAGCGCAGGCAGGCTCCTGTTGAACGGAAACTCTCTGACTGTTTCCTCGCTCACCGGCGGTGCTGATGGCGAATCGATCGAAAACTTTGGAGCTGCGGCCGCCACGCTGACCGTCGACGGCACGGTCGACACGATCTACGGCGGAGTCCTGCAAAACGGCGGCGTCGGGACTTTAGGGCTAACAAAAAACGGCACGTCCATGCTGACCCTCGCCGGGAATAACAGCTACTCCGGCACCACTTCTGTCACGGGCGGCACTCTCGCCATCACCGGGGCTCTGGGCAATACTCCCGTCGCACTCAGCGCCGGGACGCTGAGTCTCCAAGCAGCCGGGGCGATCAGTCAGAACACCCTGACGATCACCGGCGGCACTTTGACCGAGACGGTGGACAACGCCATCAGCGGCTCGGCGGGAGTCAATCCCAAGGTTGCCACGACGCTGTCAGCACCTAACAACTACAGCGGCGACACGACTTTCAACGTTGCCGGAACGGTGCTGACCATCACCCATCCGCTGGCCGCGGGAACCGGCCGGCTGGCTTTCGCCGCCGGCTCTAACAACTCCACGGCGCAGTTGCACATCGACGGCGGCGGCAGCATCAGCATGCCCATCGGCTTGGGCGGCAGCACCGGCCTGGTCAACACCATCGACGTGAACAACAACGGCAGCGGCACCAACGGCGTGATCAGTCTCGACGGCACGGTGAGCAACTTCGGCAACGCGACTCTCAACGTCACCGGAGCCAATGGCTACAACCTCCGAGTGAACTCGATCAGCGCGACCGGCGGGTTCGCCGGTGCCATTGTTTTCAACCCGACGACAGCCTCGCTCGCCATCGGAGCATTCAACAACGCGACCAATTTCGCCAAGACCCTGACCCTGGATGGGACCAGCAGCGGCAACGCCGTCACCGGTGTGATCTCCAACACCTTGGGCGTCCTCAGCCTGACCAAATCGAATTCCAGCACCTGGACGCTCACCAACGCTAACACCTACACCGGAACCACCACCGTTTCCGCTGGCACTTTGCAAATCGGAAACGGCGGCACCTCCGGCTCCATCCCATCCACCGCCGCTGTGGTGGACAATGCGACCCTTGCCTTCAACCGCTCCGATTCTCTCACCGTTGCCAACATCATTTCCGGGGCTGGCGTGGTCGTGCAGGCCGGAACGGGAACCACGACACTGTCAGGAGCTAACACCTACACCGGAAACACCATCGTCAACGCCGGCACCTTGGAAATTACCAGTTCCTATCTGGAAAACTCCGCGGATGTTCTGATCGCCGCCGGCGGCAAGCTCCAACTCAGCTTTGCGGGAACCGACACGGTGGATGAACTGACGATTGCCGGTGTCGCCAAGGCGGCCGGGACCTACGGTGCTACCGGATCGGGAGCGGCGCACATCGATGACACCCACTTTTCCGGCACGGGCACCCTCACCGTCACGACCGGTCCCTCCGGTGCCTATGACGCCTGGGCTTCTTCGAAAGGGCTGACGGGTGCCAACAACGGCGCGACCCAGGATCCGGACTTCGACGGCATTTCCAATGTACTCGAGTTCGTTCTCAATGGCAACCCGTTGGCCTCCGACACCGGCAAACTTCCGATCTCCAGTCAGGATGCTTCCAACTTCTACTTCGATTTCGACCGCAGGGATGATTCGGTGGCCGAGGTGACACTGACCTTTGAATACGGCACCACCTTGGCGTCGTGGCCGTCCTCCGTGGCGATCCCGTCAAACAACAACCTCGTCACCGGTCCGCCGGTGACTGTCACGGACAACGGCGGCGGCACCCATCACCTGAAGGTCACCGTGGCCAAGGCTGGCAATACCCAGCTTTTCGGCCGTCTCAAGGCTGTGAAATAATGCTTAAAAGGAAGATAGGAACCACAGATTACACAGAGGACACTGATAAGATGTTACTAAAGATATGACACTCACCCTTTGGGTGGTTACCTCAATTGATTTAATTCATTCATTATCTGTGTTTATCTGAGCTATCTGTGGTTCCATTTTCTTTTCTAGGATAATGCACACGGCACAGGCGCGGAACCGGAGGCGTCCGGCATTTCGCCAATTTCGACAAAGATTTTCACCGGATCTCCTGAAAACAGATCCCGTGGGGAATTCCTGGATTTGGGTTTCAGGGGATGGCGGCCCGGTGGGTTTCCGGGCCGCCATTTTTTCAGTCGATAGATGTTTTTCAAAACGGTGCCGGTCTCAGAGGCGGACTGAAAAATCGAAAAGGAGCGCGTTCATTCTGAACGCTATTTGCAGCGGACATCCTGTCCGGCGGCATTTCCGATTTAGTCCGACAGGATGTCGGGCGCAAATAGTCGATAGAATATCGACGCTTCTCATTTTTAAGACGGACTTTCACAGCAATGCTGCTGGAGACGCGTCAAGTTGGAACTCATCGCGACAACCCGGCGGATCGCTTCGTTGGCGAGCACGGGGTGAAACCCCAAATCGATTGACTATCGAAAAACCTTCAGGCGGAGAAATCGATTGGGCTGGGAGGGATGGGTGACCGCGACGGGATCCACAACAGTCATGGATCTGGAATTCCCCGAACCCGTCTCCGTAATGGTGGTTCCCGCTTCGATGACGGCGAAAGATCCTCCGCCGGTGCTTTTTGCGAGGTCGGTCCAAGTTGCTAGATCTTCGCTGGCCTCGACGGTGAGGTTGAGATCGGTGCGGTCGAGATAGCGGGTGAAGGTGAGTTGCGTGTGGTTGGCGACGATTTGGGAAACCGGCAGGATGGTTTGGCCGGTGCTGCCGTTGACCGGGTTTCCGTCAAGCGCGTATTCGACGAGGTTGGTGATTCCGTTGTGATTCGGGTCGGACTGGGGCAGGGCATCATTTCCAGATAGACCGTAAGTCACGTTGGCCCAGGAGAGGTAGGGCGATGGGTTGGCGGAAGGGGTGCCGAACGCCTGGAGTTCACGGATGACGGTGCCGCCGCTGGAGACGACCTGGCTGCTTCCCACGCTGGCGGTGCCGTTGCTGGCGTCGGGATTTTTGAAAACGAAGCGGATGCCGGTAACGTGGCTGGCGATTGTTCCCGAAGCGCTGCTGACTGTGGACAGATACGAGGAATTACCTCCATTGACGACGTCCGCATTTCGATAGGTTCCATAATCGGTGTAGGGTCCGTTGTCGATCGCTAGCAGAAGCTGGAAGCGCTGGGCACCGAGACTGTGGTCGCCCCATCCGGAGATCGCCTGGATGCTGCTGATGTCATAGCCGTAGGGATTGGCGGTGGTATTGAGGGTAAAGGTGATTGTGGCGGGAAATGGCTGCGCCCCGTTAGCGGTATCGGTGACCGAGTAATAGCTCAGCTTGGAAGATGTCGCCGCGCTGCCGTCATTGAGACCGGCGATGGTGAAATTGGCGGGGATAGCGACGTTCGGAGCCGTGACGCCGGCCAGCGTGCTTTGTCCGGCGCGGAGCAGGTTCACGGCGATGGCGGAGTCTTTCCCCGTGCTGGTGGCGCTGCTTTCCGCGGTGAAGAGATAGGGCGATGGAGGAAGAATCGCGGAAGCGGTTCCGAAAACCTGCAACTCGCGAATCACCGTGCCGCCGCTGGAGACTGCCTGCGTGGCACCCGTCGAGGTCGCGCCGTTGCTAGTGTCCGGATTCATGAAAATATAACGCACGCCGGTGATGTTTCGGGCGAGGGTTCCGGTGCTGTGGGCGACGGTGGATCGAAAGGAAGAGTTTCCGTCATTCACATAAGCGGCATTGGTATAGGTGCCGTAATTGATATACTCCTCGTGATTCGTCGAAAGCAGTAGCTGGAACCGTTGCGCCCCGAGGTTGTGATCGCCCCAGCCGGAGATCACCTGCACGCTGGTGATGTCGTAGCCGGAGGTATTGACGCTGGTGTTCAGCTCGAAGGTCACGGTATCCGGCATTTTCGTGGCGCCGTTGGCGGCATTCGTCACCGAGTAGTAAGTGAAATTGGAAGAGCCCGCCGCACTGCCGTCATTCAGGCCCGAAACGGGGAATGTCCCGCTGATCGATCCGGTGGGCGCGCTGACACTGCCGAGGGTGCCCTGGCCATTTCTAACGAGATTGACCGCCACGGAGGAGTCCAGACCGGCACTGCCGTTCGCCGTTGTCGGAGTGAACACAATGCCTTCCACCATCGGGAGTGGAAAGGTGGCCCACGTGTTGGCCATGGCGGCGTAGCCGCTGGCATTCGGATGGGCGTAGTCAGCGAACTTGCTGGTGTCCCAATTCGAATCCGGGAGGACGAAGTTGGCGTAGTTGTCCACCAGAACGATGCTGCGCCCCTGACCGGTGAAGTTAGGGATGACGGTGGACGCCAGCGCGGCGTTGAAGTTTTTCACATAAAGGTCGCGCGCATCCTGAATCGGAATGAGGGTGGACAGCACGATCTTGAGCGAAGGCTTGTTCGTATACAGGGTGGAAATGAGAGTGCTGAGGCGGGCAATGGCGGTGGAGGTGTCATTTCCCACGCCCGTGCCGAGATTGATATTATTGAGGATGTCATTGGTGCCGATGTGGAGCAGGACGACATCTGGAGTGGCGCTGGATTGCCAGGCGTTGAGATTCGTCTGGATCTGGTCGATGCGGTAACCGGTGTGGCCCTCGTTGCTCTGTTGACTGTTAGCGACCAAATAGGGAGTGGTATTTCCCGAGTCGCTGCCCACGAAGAGGAACGGAATCGTCCCGGCGGCGTAAAGTTGGGCAAGAGGATCGCGATAGCCGCCGGGAATTTTCGCTTGGCCGGCACCCATCCCGTAGGTGATCGAATCGCCAAGCGGCATGACGCGGACGGTGCCCTGTGCCTTGAGTTCAGGGATCATCACCGCGCAGAGGATTGCGGAAAACAGGCAGATGCCCCGGAGGGTGGGATACAACATGGAAATGATTGGGTGAGTTCGGGATTCGAGGGAGGACTTGAAGATCGGGTTCCCGCCTTGCTGGCGGAAAATCCCGCCGGAGCAATCTATCAGTTTCCATGGAGTGTTTGAAAGCCTAAATTGAGTGGATCCGGTCGAGGCTTACGGCGAGGAGAATGAAGTTCATGCAAACTTCCGCAGATCGCGTTGCGATCCTTCGATTGCGTTTGATCCGTTGGAAGAAATTCTCCATCTGATGCCGCTCAGGGAGCGATGTGTCTGTTAGTGTGCCCGGCGGCGGCGCAACAGGGCGAGAACCCCGAGCCCTCCAAGCAGCGCGGCGGGTCCGGCCTCGGGGACTGCGGTGATGGTCACGAAATTGCTACCAGTGCCTCCGTTAGCTCCCGGGGAGACGTCATTGTAGTCAATCACCCATGCGCCGCCGGCATCGTTGAAGATGTCGCCGTCGTTGAGAACGGTGTTGGAGACGTCCTGGAAGTTTCCGGCGAGAGTGCCCGTGTAGCCGAACAAGGTGAACTTGTTCCCGATCGTGTAGGTCCCTAGCTGGACGAGATCGAGGATTGATCCGGCGGTGATCGTCAGGTTGCCCGCCACGTTTCCGAGGTCCGCGCTGCCGATCGTGGGAGCTGCGCCACTCGTGATGTCCGTGGCGACGGTGGACGCCGCACCCAGAGTGAGATTGCCTCCGAAATTCACGGTGCCCGGAGAGTTGCCGATGGCCAGCTGGGTGGAAACCGTTAGCGAACCGACGACATTGCCCGATCCGGTGAGCTTGCTCACCGTGTAACCGGCCCCGCCCTTGGAGGAAACATCGAAAGTCCCGCTGGTGCCGAGGGAAACCCCGCTGGTGGCGTCGATCGTGCCGGTCGCGGTGAGTGCGATCGTACCGCCGACAATGGTGGTAGCCCCGGTGTAGTCGCTGACGCCGCCCAGGGTCGTGGTGCCCGCACCGATCTGGGTGACGTCTCCCGTCCCGGAGATGACATTGTTAAAAGCCAGCGCATTCGAGCGGTTGAAGGCCAGAGTCGCATTGTTGGTGATGGCGGTGGTCGAGGCGAGGGAGCCGGTGGTTCCGCCGTTTCCAATCTGCAAGGTTCCACCGCTGATCGTTGTTAGGCCGGAGTAGCTATTGGCACCGGACAGGATCTGCGTGCCGGCGCCGCTTTTGGTGAGAGTCATGATGCTGCCGCCCCGGTCACGTACAAATCCACCGAAGTCAAAGGTGCCGCCCGCGGTGTTGATGATCAAATTGCCAGTGATGCCTGTGCCGCCGGTCCCGGCGTCGAATGCTTGCACCAAGGATGCGGCGGAAGCAGCACCACTGAGTCCCTTGATGGTCTCCGTATAATTTCCCGGAGTATCGAGGCCGATTACAAATTTGCCACCATTGGAAATCACCACCTCGGAGGCATCCGGAATGACCTCGTTCGCGCCGATCTGCACGGTGCCGGAAGATCCCGTGCCGCTGATAATGGTCTGACCGGTGTAGCTGTTAGCAGTGTTGGACAAAATCAGGATGCCCGCGCCGGACTTGGTCAGTCCGAGATTGTTCTGGTTGGTTCCGGCACCGCCGAGGATGCCGGCGAACGTCACGTTGGAAGCGCTGTTGATCGTGAGTGTCGAGACGCCAGCGTTACCGCCCACCACCGCGTTGCCGGTGCCGGTGCCCGCGACCGCAATGCTGGCTAAAGTTGCGCTGGCCGCCCCACCCGCGTTACCCAGTTGGAAGATGCCACTGGTGTTGGTCGTGCCGTCACCCAGAATCAGCGAGCCGGAACTGGCCAGACTGCCGGTTGTGCTGAGCACGAGCGTTCCGTTTTTCACCGTGGTCGCGCCGGTGTAGGTGTTGGCGTTCGAAATCGTGAGATCGCCGGTGCCGGTCTTGGTCAGTCCCGCACCGCCGCCGATGGAGCCGCTGCCGCTGAAAATGTAGGCATTGGTATTGTCCACCGTCACTTCGCCCGCTGGCAGCAGGGTGCCGTTGATAGTGATCGTGCTTGCAGCGGCCGGATTGCCGAAGATCACCGTGTCACCGTTGAAGTATTTCTGGTCGCCCTCGGACCAGTTGGTGCCGGCCCCGCCGATTTCCCAAACTCCGCTGGTGGTGTTCCACGTGCGTGTGCCGGTGGAAACCGTGCCGGTGATCTTGGTGCCGGTGTCGTTGAAGGTGGTGCGGAAGGTCGAGGAGAGGTTGGCCAGTCCCGTTACGCCGCCCGCGCCATAGGTGAACAGATCGTAAGTGGAACCGTTGGTGGTGGCACCGTTGAAGATGAGGCTCGTCGGACCGCTGAAGGTAACTCCATTGGCCGTCAAAGCGCTCCCCGAGGTATTGGCGGCGAAGGTGGATCCGCCGCTCATGGTCAGCGATCCGGTCGTGCTGCCGGTGCCGGTGATGGTGGCACCGTTGGCGACATTGATGGCCGAGGTGAGGGAACCCGTGAGACTCAGGGTGCCATTGTTGACTGCCGTGCCACCGGTGTAGGTGTTCGCGCCGCTCAGGGTCAGCACTCCGGAGCCGCTCTTCGTCAGGCCGCCGTCGGTGGCTGCGTCCGGGGTGCCGGTGACCGGATTATTTGTGATGATGTTAGAGTGAAGCAGGGCTTGGGCAATGGTGATGTTGAAGCTGCCCGTGTCGATCTTCGCGCCGCCGTCGCGCACGTTTGCCCGAGTCAGAGCGGTCATGAAATCGCTGTTATTCGTCACGTTGGCGGTAAGGGTGCCGCCGTTGAAGTTGAAGGTCCCGCTGGAAGTTCCGGTTACGCCGATGGTGCCCTTGAAAACGCGGGGTGTCGTGATGGTTCCTCCGTTGAAATTCACCGTGCCGACGCCCCCTGCCAATCTCGCGATATTCAAGCCTGAATTCGTGCCGGTATTCGATATGGTGACCGCGCCGCCACTCGCCACGTTGAGGACCGCCGTGGCACCGTTATTCGCAAGGATGATACTCCCCGAGGTGGCAGCTGCTCCCGTGGAGTTGGTGGTCAACAAGCCTCCGGAATTCACGTTCATCGTTGTGGTCCCGCTGGTCTGGCCGATGACGATGGCCGCCGTGCCCGAGGTAACTTCATACTTCACGGTCCCGGCCACGTTGACGATGCCGTTGGTACTGGCAGTGGTGGTGGTAAACTGGAGTTGCCCGGTCCCCCCTGCGCCGTTCTTGGTTAGGGTCGCGCCGCTGTCGATGTTGAGGGTCGAGTCGTTTCCTGCCGTTGCGGTCGTGGAAGTGGCGGCGTTCGCATTCAATGCCACGGTGACATTGTTGCCTAACGTGGCGGATTTGCCCGCTGCCACGGTGACGAGGTTGCCGGAAGCGTTAGTCAGTGATAGGGTCTGAGCGCTGGTGGCGCCCAGAGTGTAACCGCTGTTGTTAAAAGTAATCGCCTGAGCCGAAAACGAAGAGCCAAGCGCAATCGCATAGGTGCCATCCGTTCCTCCGAAGATGCCAACGTTTGCCGCAGCCCACACGATGTTAGTAGTTGCGTTATTCCACTTCAAGTTGCCCGCAACGGTATCCCATGTGCCGCTGCCCGGAGTAATCGTGGACCCGTCTCCTGTCGTTACGTCCCACGTCAGGTTCGCGGCTTGCACGGATTGCGGACTGCATGTCATCACGGCAATGGCTGTTAATCCAAGGCTGGCGAAGCGAAGGAACGGGTTGGATGTCGTGCGGGCTTTCATGGGTTTTTTGGAGGATTTGCTTCAAGCTGAACGAGGCGGTTGCCACTTCGACTTGAGATCGGTGGAACATACGGGTTCCAAATCTCACCAAACCATTCAATTCGGGTGACCCACACCAAAAGGGGGGGGGCAATTACGGCAGTTCCACGCGAGGATGCTCGGGACAGAGCCGGAAACTGCTGTTAGGTCGGCGGTGGCAGTGCCGGTGCCGAGTTGCGGTTTGATTTCCGCTTGGCTAAATCCAATAGTTAGAGGCTTCACGCCGAGCACGCCGGGGATGCGACGCCCGATTCTTTTGGACCTCATCGAGAACCGGTTTCAGCTTGGAGGCGTGACTGTCAAAGAGCTTTCCGGGATCTTGGAGCCGCTCCTGAAGCCACAGCGGAGAATGTCACGCTCAACGTCGCGGCCTTCGCGATATGTCGACTATTGAGCGGCCTGCAACTCAGCGCGATGGGCCGCCATTCCCTGGATCTCTGATTCAGCACGCTCCTTGAGCTTTCCATCGGGAAACAAGTCCACCCACTGACGCGCGGCTTCCGGGTCCTGCCGCAGCCACTGATGCAAGACCGAGATCGCCGCTTCCTCCTGCGCGGTTCCGGCCGCAAGGGACGTGGAAACCATCGCCGCCGCCTCGGCCGGAGAGGTCTCTGCGCGGACAAGCGCAAGCCTCGCAAGAGCATTGTCCCGAAATTTCCCGGCGGACAGCTCACCCACCCAATCCGCCGCCGCCTCGAAGTCGGATTTCGCCCACTGCTCGACGATCGACTCGACTGTGCCTGGGTTGAGTTTGTGCCGTTGCACAATTTCGATCGCTTCCTGTGGATCGCGACCCGCCGCTTCGAGACAAACGTGGGTCATCGCCCTCTCCCAATCCTCCGGATCGACGAAGGCCGCCGCCCACCGCTCGGCGGCGATGAGGTCCTTTGCCGCCCACTCGTGGGCAAGCTCACGAATGGCATTTTCGCGTTCGGTTGTTCGCGGCGTCGCGGCAATCTCGGCGGATCGTTCCTCGAATTTATCCGTAGCAGCAGGGGTTGGGGCCTTCCTCTTCGATTTCGTGAAGGGTCGATCCGCCGTGCCCGCGCGCAAGGAAATCCCATTGCGCGCGGGCACGGCGGACAAACCACTCCGCGTCTCCGTCGAATCCATCGTCGACCAGAAGAGAATGGCACCCGCCGCGAGCGTGACGGCAATCGCCGAGCCAATGATCAATCGCTCCATAAAAAAAACTTTAAGGCAGGGATGCGGGGGCCGGCAAGAATCCGACCCCCGCATTTTATCACCAGGTGTGCTCCAGTAGGAACTTCTGCCAGGGATTGCCGACGTAGTCCCACTGCTCCATCTGGGCACTGTTGCCGGTCGCTCCGCCTGGGATGTCCCAGCTCCTCAACGAATGGACGAAGAAGATCTTGAACCGGCCATCAAGCAGCGGCTCGATCCGTAATTTCTGGTATCCATTGTTGGCCGCGTTGTAATCCCTGAGCTCGCACGAGCTCCCGTTGGCCGAGGTACCTCCCACCACGCTGATCGTTCGCGTCAGCGCATTGAGACTGGAAGCTTTCAGCGTTCCTTCGCCAACGGATTCGAATCTCCATTTGAACCACGGATTGTTCTCCCAGGAATATTGGACGATCGCATTGCCATTTGAGCTGCCGCTGTTCGTGATGCAGATGTATTTGCCGGAGTGCGTCGCCTTGACGAAATAATCACCCGAGGGCTGCATCCGGAAGCGTTGGGCGTTGACCCCATTGTCCGTGTATTGCTGCAGCAGGATGCCATCGGAGATGCCCTGACCAGTGACTTCGAGCATGAGTCCGCTATTCATATTCTGAATCTTAAACCAACCGGAACCCGTGGGAATGAGGGCCCATTGCTGTCCCGTGGCTCCCGTGTAGGTCGACAATTCGACATCGGCATTTGTGGCGGTGGAATTTCCCACCACGCCAAGGACTTTCGTCGAGGCCGGGTGAACGATGAGGAAGCCATCTCCATTTTCATTGGGCACGATCGACCAGTTTTGGTTCGGGTGATTGTAGCTATAGGTCAGCTGCTGGATCAGCGTGCCGTTGGCGGTGTTTCCGCTCGGGAGATCAGCGCATTTGCCGCTGTTCTTGTTCACAAGCATGAAGGTCGGTGCCGGGTTGTTCGCCGGGACCACCTGCAGCGCGGTGACAGAGGGAAAGCACTCCCACGCATACCGGGTGCCGGTGGCCGTTGCCGTAGCCCATTGGTTCCACGAGAGATTGTCGGCCCGGCGGACATTCCATGCGAGGTCGGCGTTATATTTGAGCCAAGGGTAAAAATAGGCCCACTGGTTCTGATCCTTCGCGAAACGCGCCATCCAGCGAACCCCGATTCCGCCAAATCCCGATCCGTCATTGGACCCGGTGCCGTTGACATAAAGCCTGCCGGCGGCGTCGCAGAGAGAGCTCCGGAAATACTTGGCGGCCAGCCAGGCGTCTTTGTAATACTGGCGATTGCCGGTGTATTGGTAGAGGAAGTTGCCCGCGCCGATAAACGTTCCCTGATTATAGCTGAGCGAGCCCCAGCCGATGGTGCCGGATGCGTTGATGTAATCCGCGATGGCTCCGGTCGTTAGATTGAAAATCGTGTTGCGCTGCCAATCGAAGATCTGCTGCGCCTTCGTGAGATAGGCGGAGTCGTTATACATCTTGTAGATGTAGCAGGCGGCAATGGCACCCGGTCCATTGACGCACGCGTTTTTCGAGGCTTGGGCCGTCGTCCACCACAATCCGCCGCCGAGCGCCGTGCTCCAGGCACGGGTCCAGACGATGTCGAAGTTCGCCTTCGCCCGATCTCGGAATGCGGTGTTCCCGGTAATTTGATAGGCGCGACTGAATGCGATACACGCCCACATGATGTCATCGTTGAAGGTGTTCCCGGACCAGTTTGTGCCGTTGGAACTCGTGAATCCGTTGCACAGCGCGGTGATTTGGTCGCGCGTGGCGGTGCTTCCGGTGCGATCGTAGGCGTCTTCCGCCATTTCGATGATGTTCACCTGCGTCCAAAAGCCCGACACCCCACCAGTGGTGTCGTTCTTGTAATAGGCGTTTCCGCCGTTGGCGTTGTAGAACGCGGTGTTGTAGGAGTTGAAGATCGTGGTGGCATCCGTGGACGTCCAGGCCGAAGCCGTGGAAGCCAGGGGGCCGCATACGCAGGTGACAAAAGCGCGTAGCATCAGCGAACTGTTGCGCCACGAGGAGTGGAGTATATTCATATTTGGGTTTTGTGTAGGTTTGGTTTTTTGTGGTTTTGGCTAGGAGAGGTGGTTTTGCGGTCGGACCTGGTTTATGCGTGCAATCATGCGATAGGGGCTCTACGTCACGGTGTCTCGTTCGTGTTAGCCTGATAGTCTCGAATGCCCGCCAGTTCTCCCTCCGCGCGGATTCGCAGAGGACCGTCGGGAAAACGGGCGACCCATTCCCGGGCTGCGGCAGGATCGCGAATCGCCCACTGGTGAAGCACGCTCATGGCCGCCTCGTCCTGCACGGAACCGGCGGCGATCTCGCCGGAAACGATCGCACCAGCCGTCAAGGGATCGCTTTGCGACAACACCTGGCAGACCCGAGCCAGAATCTGGTCGCGATCCGCATCGGCGGGAAGCGCGAGCGCCCAATCCCGCGCCGCCGCCGCATCCGAGCCAGCCCACTGCTGGGCGAGGTCCTGAACGAGGGAGGTCGCCGTGTCCGCGCCGGCTTCCCGCGCGAAGTCGAGTGCCAGCTTCGGATCGTCCTCCGCCACGCGGTGGCAGAGAAACTCGCGAGCCTTGTTCCGGTCCGGCTCCGCATTCATCGTCGAGATCCACGCCAGCGCATCCCGCGGAGAAGTCGCGGCCCACTGGCGAAAAACCGTGCGCATCGCAGTCGTGCGCTCTTCCCCCGCGGGCATCCCGTCCAGCGAGAGCGCCGCGGCGGCAGGGTCGCTGCTTGCGAGGCGCGCCAGCGATGCCATTCGTGTGCCGATGTCGTCCTCTGCGGAAAATTCCGTGGAGCGATCAGGCTCTCCGGGTTCCGCAAGAGGAAGCGGTGCCGCAGCCGTCTCCATCGGTGCGGACACCGATCGCCCGGCATCAGATGAAGCGTCCGATTCCGGCACGCTGATCCAGAGAACGATGCCGAAAATCATCAACGCGCCACCGACTGCGGCAGCCGCGATGATTTTTGTGAAAGGGATTCGTTTCATGGCTGTCATTGCGCTGGCGAAGCGGCGGCGTTGGCAACGTCGCCGCACCATTGTTTCGAGGGTGGATGGCGGACGCGCGAAATGGCACGCCCGCCGAATTTCCACGATTACTTCTGCAGGAACATCCACTGCTGATTGTTGCCGCCCCACCAGGTGGATTGATAGACCGCGGCACCACTGGCCGTGGACTGGTTCAGGACTTCGATTACTTTGCCGCTGTTGACGTTCGTTAGCCGGTAAAAACCGTTATCCGTGGGCGTGGCGGTGAATTTCTGCGCGTTACTGGAATTGTAATCCCACAGTTTTAATTGAACATCAGCCGTGGACCACCCGGGGACGTCCACCGCCCGGCCGCTGGCCACGCCGGTGAAGCAATACTGGTTGTTGCTGAAGGCATGGGCCACCCAATCTTGATTGGTGCCGGCCGTCCAGGTGTCTTGCGTCAACGGGGTGGAGTTGGCGCTGCCCGCCACTGCCCCGAGAACCATGCCGCTATGGCGGTTCCGAATGCGGAAGGTGCGGTTGTCGGCCAGCCCGTTACCGCCTGTCATGATAATTGGCCGGATCGTCCCATCGGAATTGTAGCCGACGTAATCGATCGCGGTGCGACGCGCCACCATGCCGGCATCCCAATAGTGATAACAGATTCTCCAATGTTCCGAGTTCGGCAACTGGATGAAGGTATGACCGCCCGGACCCTTCCGGGTGGCGTCGGAGACCATGATCTGCCCCTTGTAAGTCCACGGGCCCATCGGCGAACTCGCGGTCGAATAGCGCACATTGTAAGTGCCGTCGAACCATTGGCCGGAGGAATAAGACATGTAGTAGATGCCGTTGCGCTTGGTCAGACACGGTCCTTCGGTGTAACCCGTAAACCCGCTCAGAAAGAGAGTGGACGCCCCGTTCAAGGAGATCATGTTCGCGTTCAACTTTACGATGCCGGGTTTCCATCCCCACATGCCGCCATACGCCAGATAAGCCTGCCCATCGTCATCGATGAACACCGAAGGATCGATCGCTTCGCAACTGTGGGGGCTGATGGAGGTGTAAACGAGCGCCTGGCCGAGGGCATCGGTAAACGGACCCTTGGGGGTCGGACCGGTGGCCACGCCGATCTTGCTGTCACTTCCGCTCCCGTCGACCGAGTAATAGAAATAATACGTGTTGTTCCGAAAGGCCACGGCCGGTGCCCAGCAGTCCTTGGTTCCCGTCCACGGAATGTTTTGCGAATTCAGAACCACGCCTTCATCCGTCCACGTGATCATGTCTGGTGACGAAAAAGCGTGAAACTGCGAGTAGCTGTTCACTTCCTGGGCCGTGGGATAGATCCAATACTTCCCGGCGAAATAATACATCGAGGGATCCGCGTTGTAGCCCGGCAGCACGGGGTTGGCGGCCGAAGCCCGGGACGGCAGCAACGCTACAGTTAGAAGCATTGCAAGAGCCGTTAGAGCGATTGCTTTCGGTTTGAGACCGAATGCACGGGTGACGAAAGCGCGAGGTATCGGCGAGCCGATGCGCCAGGCGCGGTGTGGAATGTTCATATGGGTTGGCGGTCAATGATGGGTTTACCTGTGGCGGTGACTCTGACCCTGGACCTCGTAGGACCGGTTGTAATCCCTCTTTGGAGGGACGTCTGACGCAATGCGGGCGTCCGGCGGAGATGACCGATGCCACGGCGAGGGTGGGTTGCCCCAAGTGCCGCTGCCCGGAGTAATTGTAGCCCCGTCTCCCGTCGTGATGTCCCAAGTCAGGTTCGCGGCTTGCGCGGATTGCGGACTGCACATCAACACGGCAATGGCTGTTAGGCCAAGGCTGGAGACGCGGAGGAACGGGTTGGATGTCGTGCGGGCCTTCATGGGTTTTTTGGAGGATTGGCTGCAAGTTGAACGAGGCGGAGGCAGCTTCACCTTGAGATCGGTGGAACATACGGGTTCCAAATCTCCCCAAACCATTCAATTCGCGTGACCCACACCAAAAGGGGGGCAACTACGGCAGTCCCACGCGGACGCGAAAAAATGCACTAGGCATCGGCGGGGACGTGTCCGATAGAGTGAGGTGATCCGCGTCTTGGGCGGGTGTGGAAGAATCAATCTCTGTCCATGACGGTGACGCGAGCGAAAGAGTGCGTTCCAACACGTAGCGGCGACCCGCTTTGCCCTGGATGGTGACTTGGAACGACGTGTGGGGTTGCTCGAAATGGATGACTTCAATGGCGAACCGGTCCGCCGGATCGAGAGGGTTGGTGTTTGCTAGAAATTCGTTTTCGTTCGACTGTCCGTCGTTATCAGGGTCTAGCAAATCGCCCGCGACCGCGGGGTTTGAGGCGTCATCGCCGAACATCGCTGCCAGCCAGTTGTCCTTGAGAACGGCCGCGGTCGGTGTGGCCGTTGAACTAAGCCAGACGGCGTGTTCGCCGCTGGAAACATTGTCGAGCACCAGTCGTCCGTCGATGGTGGCGGCGGCGACGACTTTTCCGTCGTACACAAGAACCGGGTTGAGGTAGCCCTTTTTCGGCATGAGGACTTTTGCGGTCATGTTCCCGGGAATATTGACGCGCAGCTTGTAGGTGGTCGCGGAATTCTCCACCTTGAGGGTGATCGGCCCTCGGATGGTGGGAACAGTTCCGGAAGCCGTGGTTAGACCGGCGGTGGCAGTGCCGGTGCCAAGCTGCGGTTTGATTTCCGCCTGGCTGAAGCCGGGTGTTAGAGGTTTCACGCCGAGCACGAAACGCGGGATGATATTGGCGGGGGCCGCTCCCCAGGCATGGTTCCAGTCCTGGTTGGATTTGTAGGTGTTGTCCCAGGCTTCCATGGTGAGGGTGGAGCCGGCGGTCAGCATGTTGTTCCAACTGCGTTTGTAGGAGGAGTCGTTGTCCGCCATCAAGCCGATCGCGTAATCTTCCTCGCCGCCCGCAAACAGCGCCTCCAGTAAATACTGTGCGCCATAGACACTCGGTGCCATGCGCTTGGTCTTGAGGTAGCTCATCACGGCAGCCACGCGGTTCGCCGGGACGACTCCCATGGCCATCGGAAAGAAATTGCCGTGGGCGGAAATGTGAGAGGAGGTTTCGCCGTCCTTGTACCGTTGGCTGGCGGCGTCCCAGAATACCGAGTTGAAGGAGGTTTGGATGGTGTTCGCGCGGGTGGTGAAATCGGTGGCGTCCGCCGTATTTCCCAGGACCGTCGCAATCTGCGCCATCACCCGCAGATTGTTGTAATGAAAGGCGTTGATCACCGCGCTATAGCTGGTCTGGACGTAGCCGTCGCGCTCCCCTGAAGGCCAGTCGATGATGTCGGAGGGATCGCTGGTGCCGTTGTTAGACCAGCCTTGGAACAGGCTGTCGGACACCCGCTCCCGGTCGGTCCGGAGGAAGGCCTTGATCGCCGGATAGTTTTTCGCCAGTGCATCGGCATTGCCGGTTTGCATGTAGTCCGCCCATGCCATCAGCGGGAAATGGAAGCGCCATTCGAGCGGCCAGGTGTGGTGGTCCAGCAGATATTCGTAGCTGTAGCGGGCCAACGTGTATTCGCGGTCCAAGCCGTAGTGACCTAGCTGGTTGATGTAGGCATCCGCCTCGTAGGGTTTGCGCTCGCGGTCACCGTCCACATAAACGCCGCAGAAACTGGTGGCTTTGATTGAATGGGCGCAGAGGTCCCACACGGAGTTCAACGTGGTGCTGGATGAGGTGAACCCGGCGGAAGTGTCATCGAACGGGTAATGCAGCATCTGCTGGCGGATGTCGGCGGCCGTCAAGGTGGCCGGGCAGTTCAGCAATTCCACGTAGCGGAATGGCATGACTCCACCGGACCATGAAATGCTGATGCCGGTGGTGGTGCTCGCCTTGTGGACGTCATAAGTCACGTCGCCGTTGGAAAGCGCCACGGTGGTCGTCCCATAGCGGATGGTCGCGCCGGGCGCGGTATCGACACTGTTGCCGATCGCTTTTTCGCCCATGCGGACTTCCATTGACTGCCCGGCGAAATTGCCGTTGAGGCGGATTCCAGCAAAACCGAACGCGTCCCTGCCGAAGTCGATGAAGAAATTCCCGCCGCCCTTGTTCACCACGGAGACGGGAGCCACGCTGGTATCGAAGCCCGGCTGATAGCGGCCGGACCAGATATTTGTCGAGCTGTTATAAATCGTGCGCGCTCCCGATGGCGGGGAGGTCGGCTCGATGGTGAACGCCTGCGGATCCGACCACGAACTGGGAGTGGGCGAAATACCCCAGGTTCTAACACGCCAGAAATACGTGGAGCCGCGGGCGAGCGCGCTGCCGGTCATGGCGACATTAACGGATTCGGGCGAGGTGATCCGGCCGCTCGACCAGACGTCGCCATTGGCGGCTCCGGCGAGCAGGGCCGTGGACGAGATGATGATCTGATAGTCGCTCTGGATTTCGCCTCGTTTCACCGGATGAAAAATCCATGAGAACTTCGGTTGGGTGTCCGGCACGGTGGTGCGGGCCGGGTAGCGCAGCAGGTTCACCATGAGGCCGTCCGGCTTGCCGGGGTCCGGTGGAGCTCCCGGATAGGACGAGGCGTCTCCGGGATTCGTGCCTCCGGCTTGTTCGGCGGCATTTTCGAAAGTGTCGCCGTCCGGGTCGTCTGTCGCGCCGTAGGAATACGAATTGAAATACGCCATTTCCCACGAATCCAGCAGGCCGTCGCCATCGACATCACCGGGAATGGAGGCGCCGTTGTTGGGATTGCTGCCCGCGGCCTTCTCGGCGAGATTGGTGAAGCTATCGTGGTCCGGGTCATCGGCCGGGCCGTAGGCGAGCGTGTTGAAATAGAGATTTTCCCAAGCGTCCGGCAAACCGTCGCCATCCGTATCCGACGAAGGGCCCGAAGTCGTCCGGCGGACCGCGACTTCATAAAAACTGTTCCACGTGTCGGCGGTACTGCCGTGGCCGACGATTTTAACGTAGCGGGCGGTGGTGATTTCCGGGAGAACGAAGTTTTCCGAGGCCGTCGTGACACCGCTGCTCCGGGCTCCGCTCAATGCCGGCGTCCAGGTGGAGTTGTCCGTGGAAACAAGGACATCGAACGTGTAAATCCGGTCCGTGCCGCTGTGGAAGGCGATGTCAATCGACGGGACATACAACGTGCGGCCGAGATCGTAAGTGATCCATTGGCCGTTTCCATCCGCCGCCCAGCGCGTGGCCGGATTGTTATCCAAGGTATTCTCCGGGCCGTTCCCGGTTTGGAAGGAACTGGCCGTAACCGTGACGGTCGGATAGAACAGGAAGTCCGTGACCGCGCGCGCGACGCCGCTGACGCGCACCTCGTCGATCAAGCCGGCAAAACCTTCGCCTGACGCGTCACGGGCCTCGTTTCCGATGGCGAAATCCGCAGTTCCCGTGAGGAGATCGCTGGTCATCGTGCGGGTTGCCACCTGCGCGGCTTGGGTTGGCGAACCGGAGAGCTTGGTCCAGAACAAGCGCATGTTCCCCGTTACCCCGGCATTTCCATCATAAGTGACCGCCACCTGGAACCAGTCGCTGTTAGTCACGGCATCGGTGCCGGAGATCGGGAGATTCGCCTCCAAAGTCTGGCTGCCGTTGCCGATGTTGATGAACCGCAACTTTGGCACTGCGGTCGTTGTCCGGCCGACATAGAGGAACTGGAAAATCCGGGGAGTGACCTCGTTGTCCATTGAGACAATCTGCATTTTCCGCTCGCTCGTCGCCTGGGCGAGGGGATCGTATCCGGCATCCAGTTTGATGACCGCTTCATAAGTGAACGCACCTGTCGTCGGGTCGGCGTGGGAAAACGTCACGTCCTCGGCAGCGGCGGTCGCGGCAAGCAGCCCGGCGATGTTGTTACCGGTGTTAGGGCTCAAGGTGGAGCCGAAGCCTGCCAATGAAGCGGCTCCCAGAGCAGCCCCGTTCAACAGGCCTGCAAGCGGCAGATTTCCGTTCATGACGTCGTTGGCGGGCGCGGCTGTTTCGTCCAGATGCCAAAGGTGAAGCGTCGTGGCATCGATCGCATAAGGGGCGAACGTCTGGCTCCGGGCATCCAAGGAAGACAGCGCCAGCACCGCGGCAAGCTTGCTGAGAACAGGAGGAATATTCATTGGATGGCGCGGAGGTCGTGCCGGCGAAACGAAGGGTCGGTTCCAGCGGCAGGAGATTCTTAAACCCGTCTTTCTCTGTGCGGGAGTTCAGGCGGGCAAATACATTTACGTCCACCACACGAAAGGGGGGGCTGAACTCCTATTCCTCCTTCGCTTGCTCCGTTCCCCTCGTCAAAAGCGATTTTTATGGTTGCCCGGAGGCACGCCTTCCAATCAGCCCAGCAAATGGAACCACTACCATGTCGAGTCCAGTTGGCAGCAGGTCGTTCCGGATGCTCGGCCCCGGCAAATGACACCGGTCCGATTTGGATCGGCATTTGTTCTTCGTCGAGTTCCCACGCGGACCCGCTTGACTACGGCTGGGTTCGCCTTGGGAAGATCGGCCTCCCCAAGCCTTGGCGACACTGGTGTTGCATCCGTTGTGCCGCCTACCCGCATTCTCATCAGCTCGCACCCGTGTTCCCGGCAACAGCCCTCCCCGATCCTGCGGTATCGGGGCAACTGATCCGAGTGGTCTATGGTGTCGATCTTGTCTTCGATTACGACTGGATGGGAATCATTGATCTCGGCCCAGACGTCGATATTCTCCCACTTCCTGCCGGCCTCGACGCGGGTGAGTTACGCCGGAACGGTGCCTTGCAGGGCGATCAGACGATTCACGAACTCAGAGGCGACGGCATGAAGCGCCGGGTTATGCTCACGACATCCGCAGGGAGTCGGGCTCGGAGAGCGTGGATCCGCGCAGGAGGAGCATCAACCGGATCCGCAGCCTGCAAACCATCGAACGAACTGTGGGTTAATGCCGGACACGAATGCACTCTTTTTGCACTCTTCGCTCAGAACCGATGCACAAAAAAGGAGACCTCTCGGCCCCCTAAGTTGCTTAGAATAAAAATGGTGGGTAGAGATGGATTCGAACCAACGTAAGCTTTCGCTAGCAGATTTACAGTCTGCCCCCTTTAGCCACTCGGGCATCTACCCATTCCCGCTTAACGCGGGGCGGAGGTATGAGGAAGCGGGCCGGACCTGACAAGAAAAACCTTCCCCGCGACGGGAAAAAATTACGCGATCCCGCATTGCCTATTTTTCCGAAGAACAGCGCCCGGTGCCAACGAGACCGGCCATCGACAGCGTCATGAGAAGCCTCGCCAATGGAATGCGCCGGGAAATGCCGAAAAATACGCGCCGGATCGGAGATAGCCACTCGTGGTCGGATTGGAACCACGGGGTCAGCCAGCGGGTCGCGAACTGGTAATAGCGGAGCGCCAACCGCCGGCGGCGTTGGTACAGAACCAGCGCTTCCGGCAACGGGTGGCGAGCCAGGCAATCCGCAAGACACGAGGCGTCGGCAAGCGCGAGATTCACTCCTTGGCCGAGCTGCGGACTCATCGCGTGGGCGGCATCTCCGAGGACGACGATTCCCTCGCCATACCAGCGCCGCATCCTGACGTCGCCGTAGCGGGCGGTGAGGACTTGATCCCAACCGGTGATTTGATCCAGCAGGCCTGCGGATTTCGGGCAAATGTCGAGAATCTGCCGTTTCCACTCCTCGATGGGCCGGGCCCGCCATGCGGCGTCGTCCCCGATTTTGATACTCCAGAACAGGCTGACCAAAGGATCGCCGCCGTCGAGATCACGGCCGGTGGCGAGAAACCCTCCCAACCGGCGCGTGCCGTGGACGACCTGGTAAAGTTCGTTTTCGGGGAAAACGCCGTCGTTTTTTCCAATGAACCAATGCGCGCCCCATGGATAGCCGCGGTTCACACCGCCGGTTCCGGCGAGGTCTCGGAGTTTCGAGCGCGCGCCATCGGCCACGATTAGGAGATCGAATCCAGAACACTTGTTTCCATCGGTCGATTTCAAAATCCAGCGACCGTCGGACTTGGAAGCATCTTCGATTTCCCAACCCCAGCGGACATCCACCTCGGCCTCGTTCATCGCGGCGATCAAGTGATGAAGCAAAACGGGACGATGAAGCCCGGCTCCGAAACTCCCCTTCCCGATCTCGCCGTAGCGAAGGTCAAGCAGCGTGTCTCCGGTGGAATCGAGGACATGCAGACGATCCACCTTCGCGGCATGGGCGAGGACTTCATCGAGGATGCCAAGCTCTTTCAGGACCACCATCCCGGAAGGTTGGAGCAGGAAACCGGCACCCACCGCCTTGCACTCGTCGGCCCGTTCAAAAAGGACGACCTCATGGCCGAGCCGTTTCAAAAGCACCGCCGCAGCCGGTCCCGCGGTGCCGCAGCCGACGATCGCGATGCGGAGTGACGGAGGTTTCACCACAGTCCGAAATTGCCGGTGCGCATGATGTAAACGCCCATCAGGAAATTCGCAGTGCCGTGCATGATGACGCAGGCACCGAGATTCTTGCTCCAGACGCATAACAGGTAGGTCAGACTGCCGTAAACAAAGGCTCCGGCGTAATCCACCGGCGCGTGGGCCGCCATGAAAAGCCCGGTCACGATCCCATAGGAAATCCAGCGAGCACGGCCGAACGGCTGCTTCCAATAGTCCCCTTCCCAATCGCAAACGAAGCGCATGAGAAAGCCGCGCCAGAAAATTTCCTCAACGAGTGCGACGATCACCGCCGCCCGGAAAAAGCGCAGAACCAGTGAGGTCCAATAGGCGATCGGATTTTGGAAAATGCCGGGATCGAAACCTTCCTTGCGCTCGGCGAAACCCAGCAACTTGAGAAGTCCCTCAGCTTTTCCCGTCATTCCCCACGCCTCGTAAAGCGCCGTGGGAAGCAGCCAGAAACCGATGCCGATCGCACCGAAAACAATTCCTAACAAAGCCCACTTCGCCGACCAATTGAACGTGTAAAACCGGCGGTAATGAATCAGGAACCCGAGCGTGACGAGCGTCTGAATCGGATAGACGAACTGCGCCGGATCCTGCCGCCACCAAGGCGCGTCCGGATGTTTCCACTCGATGAATCCGCCGACCAGTTGCAGCAGAATCATGAACACCATGAAGACCACGAACGGGACCACATGCGCCCGCGTGAGCTGCTCGTGATCCTTGTAATTACGGTTGGTGGAACCCGGCGGGGTGTAAGGATTGTCGGGCAGCGCAGCAGCGTGCCCGGAGTCATTATCCGCCGGAGATCCATTCATGCTTTTTTGAGCCTTCCAACAAATCTTTCCATCTTATCCGTCGCCGTCCGGATGTCCTCGAACGCGGTGGCATAACAGCAGCGCAGGAATCCTTCGCCGGATGGACCGAACGCGCTGCCCGGCACACAGGCAACGTTTTCCTCCTCCAACAGACGCATGGCGAATTCCTTGCTCGTTAGACCGGTGCTGCGGATGTCCGGGAAGACATAAAACGCCCCGCCCGGCGTGTGACAGTCGAGGCCGATTTCATTCAACCGCTTCACCAGGAAATCGCGGCGCTGGTGATAGCTGTTGCGCATTTCGATCATCGCCGGCTGGCCGTTTTCGAGTGCTTCGATAGCGGCGTTCTGACTCATGATCGGCGCGCAGAGCATCGCGTATTGATGGATTTTCATCATCGCCTCGATGATCGGCTGCGGCGCGCAGGCATAGCCTAACCGGAAACCGGTCATCGCGAAAGCCTTCGAGAATCCGTGCAGCAAAATCGTGCGTTCCTTCATCCCCGGCAGTGAGGCGATTGAAAGATGCTCCTCGGTTTCGTCATAGCGGAGTTCGCTGTAGATTTCATCGGTCATCACTATCAGGTCATGCTCGATGGCGAGTTTCGCGATGCCTTCAAGGTCCGAACGCGAGGCGCAGGCACCGGTGGGATTCGTCGGGAAATTGATAAAAATGATCCGCGTCCGTGGCGTGATGACGGCGGCGACGGCCTCCGGTTTCAGCGAGAATTCGTCCTCTTTCGTGGTCACCACCGGCACCGCGACGCCGTGCGCCATGACGATGCTCGGGCTGTAGGAAACGTAACAAGGCTCATGGAAAATCACCTCGTCGCCGGGATTGAGCAACGCGCGCAGGGCGATGTCGATAGCCTCGGAAACGCCGACCGTGACGAGAATTTCCTTCGCCGGATCGTAGTCCACGTGGAAAAATCCCTCCACGTATTTGGAGATCGATTTGCGCAGCGAGAGCAGGCCGAGGTTCGACGTGTAAGTCGTCTGGCCCTTTTCGAGAGAGTAAATAGCCGCCTCGCGAATGTGCCATGGAGTGACAAAATCAGGCTCGCCCACGCCGAGCGAGATCACATCATCGCGGCCTTGTACGAGTTCGAAGAAGTCGCGGATCCCGGAGCGTGGGATCGAAGCGACGTTGGTTGCGATTTTCGCGTTATAGTCCATGGCAAAGTCCACCAGTCGGCGGGGCGGGAATCTCAGCGGGATGAACCGCTTACGTCAATCCCGGGGGCGGGGTTTTATTTCACATCCCGTGAAACTAAGGAGGCACCACACTTTTGTGGTGCTGGCGAATGGCTGGTCCTTGAAAAGCGCGAAGCTCTTCACAAGACCTTCTCATGCTGATCCACGACAAGAGTGTCATGGCTCCCTACGTCCCAGCGATCAGCAACCGATAGCCGATTCCCGGCTCGTTCTGAATCACCAGTTTGTCGCCTAGCTTCTTCCGCAAATGGTTCGCATAAACCCGCAGGTAATGGGTTTGGCCGTCGCCTTGCTGGCCCCAGACTTCGCGCAAAAGCTGGCGCTGGGTGACAATTTTCCCGGCGTGTCGGGCGAGCGCGAGGAGAAAGGCGTATTCCGTGGGTGTCATTTTCAGCGACTCGCCTGACAGAAAAACCTCGTGCCGATCCAAGTGCATCGTCAGCGGCCCAACGACAATCTCCGGCGAATCATTGCCGTGGTGGCGACGCTGGATCACGGTCAAACGGGCGACGAGTTCCGCCGTGCTGAAGGGCTTGGTCACGTAGTCGTCAGCACCGTTTTCCAGCGCGGCGACTTTCACGTCCTCCTGATCACGAACGGATAGAATCAGCACCGGCACCGCGCTCCACTCGCGCAGGCTTTTTAAAACATCCAGCCCGTCCATGTCCGGCAGCCCCAAATCCAGCAGCACGACATCCGGCCGGTGAAACGCCGCCTCCTGCAAACCGAGCCGCCCAGTTTCCGCTTCTCGAACGATGTAATCACGCGATTCCAGAGCCAGTCGCAACAAACGCCGGATCTGAATTTCGTCGTCGATGATCAACGCGGTCATGTCCCCGAAGTCTGTGCAATCCGGTCGGGTAAACAAGCCCCGTCGTCCTGCGCCAGAAATTCCGCCTTGAGCAGAATTTCAAATACCGCGCCGCCTTGCGGATGATTCCACCCGGCGATGTCTCCACCGAGCGCTTGGACAAATCCCCGTGCGATCGAAAGACCCAGCCCGGTCCCTCCCGCAGGCGCTCCCGCCGCCCGATAGAATTTTCCGAAAACACGGGACTCCTCGCCGGGGGGCAACCCGGGACCGTGATCGTGGACCGTGAGCCGGAGTTTCTGCTCGGCGTGGCGGACCGTGAGTTCGACCGGCGAATTCCCCGGAGTGTAAACGGCCGCGTTGTGCAAAATGTTAGCCAACGCTTGGGACAACAGCGCTTGATCCGTTTTGATCAATGGAATGTCCGGAGAGACCTCGATTTTCAACTCGTGACTCTTCAAAGCATCCCCCGCCGCCTTCACCGCGGATTCCACCAGTTCGTTCACGTCGCACCATTCCATCTGTGGCTCTACTACCTGCGACTCCAGCCGCGTCATCTGCAACAAGCCGTCCACCAGCCGCTGCAAACGCTTCGTCGCGGTGTCGATCTCCGCGACATAAGGATTCGCAGCGGCGGTTCCCATGCCTTCGATGGATGCGCGGATGATCGCCAGTGGCGTTTTCAATTCGTGGGAAACACTGTCCAACAGATTTCGCCGCAGCCGCTCGGACTTGTCCATCACCTCGGCCTGGCTGACCGCCTGGATGAAATGCTCCTTCTCCAACACCAGCGCCAGTTGCAGGGCAAACGCCTCCACCGCCTGCCGCCGGATGAAATCCAGCGCCGTCGCCTCCCCGGTCAAGCGCAAGCCTAACACCCCCATCACCGAAGTCGCCGTTTGTAAAGGAAACCACGTCGCCTCGGACTGCGGCAGCGTATCGGTGAACCGTCCGGCGATCTGCTTGTTCGCGTAAGCCCAGTTCGCCACACCAAGTTCATGGTCCAGCGGCTGCCAGGTGCTCGCCGCATGCGCCACGGAGGGCAGAGAATGATCCAGTTTCCGGACGACCAGCGCCGTGTCGGCATCGATCACCGAGTTGATGATTTTCAGCGCTTCGGAAAGCCCCTTCCCCATCTCCGGAGCCAGCGCCGCGCTTTGCGTGACACGGAGCAACGCATCCGTTTCGATCTGCCGCCGGCGCTCCGCGATTTCACGGGTCCGCAGCCTTGTTGTTAGGTGACCCATACAGAGGGCAACGGCGAAAAACATCACCAGCAGGATCACGTCCTCCAACGCCCGGACCTCGAAGGTGAACCTGGGCGGAATGAAGAAGAAATTCCATGCCAGGGCGCTGAGAGCCGCCATAAAAATCATCGGCCAACGGCCAATCCGGAAAGCCGCCAGCAGGATCGCGAGAAGATAGACCAGCGCCGGCACCGTATAGCCGACCACATGCTCGATTTGCCAGCAAACTGCCGTTAGAACAGCGATGATTCCGAAAGCAATGCCATACTCATGAATGCGGTTTGAAACGGCGAAACTCCGTCTCCGCAACTCCGGACGATTCGACGGTCGCCCGATCACCGGCCGCACCACGCAGACATCGATGTCGCCGCTGCCCGCGATGATCTTATCCGCCAGCGTCGGCTTCCACCGCGAACGCCGGTTCGCCTTGCCGACGACGATCTGCGAGACATTTCGCTCGCGCGCCACGTCCAGCAAAGTCGCCGCCACATCATCTCCCGTCGCATGAACCACCTCTGCACCGAGCCGCCTCGCAAGACCGAGACCGCGTGCCAGCAAATCCTGCTCCGGATCGCTCAACGGACGCGTGCTCTCGACCCACACCGCGAGCCACGGGCAACCGTGGCGGCCCGACGCACGACGGGTCCAGCGGATCAGACTTTCCGAATACGGCGTCGGTCCCACGGCGACCAACAGACGCGCGTTGGTTTTCCACGGACTGCTCACCCGCCGCGCCTTGCGGATGTCTTCCAGATCGCGATCCACCCGCTCGGCGGTGAAACGCAGGGCGAGTTCCCGCAAGGCAGTTAGATTTCCTTCGCGGAAAAATCCCTCCGCCGCCGCTTGGGCGCGTTCGCCCATGTAAACCTTTCCCTCGCCGAGACGGACCATCAGCTTTTCAACGCTGAGGTCGATGAGTTGAATCTCATGCGCCCGATCCAGCAAGGAGTCCGGCACGGTTTCATGCACCGCCACACCGGTCACCTGCCGCACGATATCGACCTGACTCTCGATGTGCTGGACGTTGAGCGTGGTGACGACATCAATCCCGGCATCCAGCAATTCCAGCACATCCTGATAGCGTTTCAGATGTCGGCTGCCGGGCGCGTTGGTATGCGCGAGTTCATCGACCAGCAAAAGGTCGGGTCGCCGCTGGATCGCGGTATCGAGATCGAATTCTTCCAACGTATGGCCGCCGTGCTCGATCTTTTTGCGTGGCAACAAAGTCAGATTTTCCAACAGCGCGGCGGTTTCCTTGCGGCCGTGGGTTTCCACGACTCCGATCAGCACGTTGAGCCCGTCGTTCTGCCGCTGCCGTGCTAACAGTAACATCGCGTAGGTTTTCCCAACGCCCGGACACATGCCTAGCAGGATGTAGAGCCGCCCGCGCTTTTCCTGGTTTTCCTCGCGCTGCACCTGCGCAAGCAGAGCGTCGGGATCGGGGCGGTGGTCGTCTTTCATAAGGAGCGCCCCTACTTTTTAATGCCATCAAGCGCGAGATTCAAGCGTTCAAGCTGGATCCGGTAACCACCGACCATTCTCGCCGGCTGTGGCTCGGTGAGCCGGGAAATCAGGCGGTTGAGTTCCTCGCGTTGGCCGGCGTCGAGCTTGCGTTCCTGGATCACCCGGTCCTGCTGTTGCCGAGCCTCATCCACGTCGATCCAAGGCCCGTTAACGTCTTGAATTCCGCTGACAGGAGCATGAAAATAGCGAGGCCCCGATAGTTTTTCCGCAAGCAACTCCATGGCCGCGACCTTCTCGTCGGGAACAGGGAGACTCCGCGGTTGGAAAACCATCCATGTCAAAGTCGTCCCAGCCGCGACTAAAACGAAAATCATCATGAGCAGGCGTTTGACGGTGGCGGGCATGATTTATTTTCCGGTGGCGGAGTCCAATCCGAGGTTCAGTTTCAAGACGTTGACGCCGTCATCACCGAGGAATCCCAAGTCCGATTTGTCGGTGTTCGCCATGACGAGTTCACCCACTTTTTCCTTGGTGAGTCCACGCGCCTTGGCAATGCGGCCAACTTGCAGCGCGGCATTCGCTGGGCTGATGTGAGGATCGAGGCCACTGGCTGAAGCGGTAACGGCATCGGCGGGAACCGCCTGATTTTCTGCCAGACCGTTGGCCGTGCGATAGGCGGCGATGCGTTCTTTGATTTGGTCCGCCAGCTTCTGCGAGGTCGGACCGAGGTTGCTGCCGCCGGAGCTTGCGGCGTCATAACCATTTGTCCCGGCGGCGGATGGACGCGGGTGGAAATAGCCTTCGCCGCTGAAGTTCTGACCCAGCAGCGACGAGCCGATGATGGTTCCATTTTTATCCACGATCAAACTGCCGTTCGCCTTGTTCGCGAAGGCGACTTTCGAAATCCCGGTGACGGCGAGCGGATAGAACCCGCAGCAGACGACCGCGATGACGAGTGTGGAAACGATGGCGGGACGGATTTCAGAGAATGGAGTATTCATAATCAGGCGAGGTGGAGGGTGGTGATGACGAGGTCGATGGCTTTGATGCCGATGAACGGAACGACGAGTCCGCCGAGGCCGTAAACGAGCAGGTTCCGGCGGAGGACTTCGATGGCTCCGAGCGGCTTGTAGGGCACACCTTTCAGAGCGAGCGGAATGAGCGCGACGATGACGAGCGCGTTGAAAATGATGGCGCTGAGGATCGCGCTCTGTGGCGAACCGAGTTTCATGATGTTGAGCGCCGCCATCGCGGGGAAGGTCACCATCAGCATCGCCGGGATGATGGCGAAGTATTTGGCGACGTCGTTGGCGATGGAAAATGTCGTCAGAGAACCGCGGGTCATGAGCAGTTGTTTGCCGATTTCCACGATCTCGATGAGTTTGGTCGGGTTGCTATCGAGGTCCACCATATTGCCCGCTTCTCTGGCGGCTTGGGTGCCGGTGTTCATGGCGACTCCGACATCGGCCTGCGCCAGGGCGGGCGCGTCGTTGGTGCCGTCGCCGGTCATGGCGACGAGGTGTCCGGCGGCCTGTTCGTCGCGGATGCGCTTGAGTTTGTCCTCGGGCGTGGCCTGGGCCATGAAATCATCGACACCCGCTTCTGCTGCGATGGCCGCGGCGGTCATCGGATTGTCGCCGGTGATCATCACGGTGCGGATTCCCATTTTGCGAAGCTGCGCGAAACGTTCCTTGATGCCGCCTTTGACGACGTCTTTGAGTTCGACGACTCCCAATACTTTCCGTCCATCCGCCACAACCAGCGGCGTGCGACCGGCGCGGGATGCTGCTTCCACGGCTTTCTCGACATCGGTTGGATAGAGTCCGCCTTGTTGCTCAACCCATTGTTTCACCGAATCAGCGGCTCCCTTGCGGACGCTGCGGCCCTCGATGTCCACACCGCTCATCCGTGTTTGGGCGGTGAAGGGAACGAAGGTGGCGTGGGGATGGGCAACTTCGCGGCCGCGGATGTTGAACTTTTCCTTCGCGAGCACGACGATGCTGCGGCCTTCGGGAGTTTCGTCTGCTAGAGAAGCGAGTTGCGCGGCGTCGGCGAGTTCCTGTTCGGTCACGCCGGGTGCGGGAACGAAATCGGAAGCCATGCGGTTGCCGATGGTGATGGTGCCGGTTTTATCGAGCATCAGCACGTCAATGTCCCCCGCAGCTTCCACGGCACGGCCGCTGGTGGCCATGACGTTTCGGCGGATCAACCGGTCGATGCCACTGATGCCGATGGCGCTCAGCAGTCCACCGATGGTGGTGGGAATCAGGCACACTAACAACGCGACGAGAACCGGAATGGTGAAGTTGATTCCCGCATAGGTGCCGAAGGGCTCCAGCGTCATCACGACAAGCAGGAAAATCAGCGTGAGCGCGGAAAGCAGGATGGTCAGAGCGATTTCGTTAGGTGTCTTCTGGCGCTTCGCTCCCTCCACCATCGAGATCATGCGGTCGAGGAAGGTGTTGCCCTTTTCCGAGGTGATCTTGATGACGATGCGGTCGCTGATGACACGCGTTCCACCGGTGACGGCACTGCGGTCGCCACCGCTTTCGCGGATGACCGGGGCGGATTCGCCGGTGATGGCGGCCTCATCGACGCTGGCGATTCCTTCGACCACGTCGCCGTCGGCGGGGATGACATCGCCGGTTTCGCAGACGACGAGATCGCCCTTTTCAAGCATCGGTGCGGCGACAATTTCCTCTTTCCCATTCTTCAAACGCCGGCCCATCGTGTCCTTTCGCGCTTTGCGGAGGCTGTCGGCCTGAGCTTTCCCGCGCCCCTCGGCAACGGCTTCAGCGAAATTCGCGAACAGCACGGTGAACCAGAGCCAGATGGCGAGCTGGATCACGAAGCCGCGGTCATCGTGCGAGGTGAAGATCGCAACGGTTGTTAGCACGGCACCGATGAGGGTGACGAACATCACCGGGTTCTTGATCATGAGCCGCGGATCGAGCTTGCGGAACGAATCGCCGACCGCCGGAGCGATGATTGATTTGTCAAAAAGTGAGGGATTGGTGTGTGACATGGCGGTGAGTTAGAAAAGTTGTCCTTTGAGCATCAGGAAGTGTTCGACGATCGGTCCGAGCGCCAGGGCCGGGAGGAAATTGAGCGCGCCGACGAGGATCACGGTGCCCAGCAGCAGCACGGTGAAGGTGGTGCCCGAAACCGGGAATGTGCCGGCGCTGGGTGGCGAGATCTTCTTTTTCACCATCGATCCGGCGAGAGCCATGATCGGGATGATCATCAGGAATCGGCCGATGAGCATCGCGATGGCGAGGGTGACGTTGTAATGCGGATCGCCGTCGGCGGGATTCGCGGTTAGACCGGCGAAGGCGCTGCCGTTGTTGCCGGTGGCGGAGCTGTAGGCGTATAGGATTTCACTGAATCCGTGGGGTCCGGCGTTGTTCAGTCCTGCTTGCCCCCAAGTGCTGACAGCAGCCCACGCGGTGAAGCCGAGGATGCTGGCGGTGAGGACGAGCAGGGCGAGCATTGACATTTTCACATCGAAGGCCTGGATCTTTTTCCCGAGGTATTCCGGCGTGCGCCCCACCATCAGCCCGGCGATGAATACGGCGAGCACCACAAAGACTAACATGCCGTAAAGTCCCGCGCCGACACCTCCGATGACGACTTCTCCCAGCTCGATCATGAACAGCGGCACCAATCCGCCGATGGCGGTGAAGGAGTCATGCATCGAGTTGACCGCACCACACGAGGCGGCGGTAGTGATGGTGGCGAAGAGCGAGGAATTGAAGATGCCGAAGCGGACTTCCTTGCCCTCCATGTTGCCATCGCCGGACGCAATGCCGAGGGCTTGGTGGATGGGATTTCCATGTGCTTCCGCCCACCAGCAGGCGAGGACTCCGGTGGTGAAAAGGATCATCATCGCCGTCCAGATCGACCAGCCGTGTGCCTGATTTTTCGTGGATTTTCCGAGATACCAGGTGAGCCCGCTGCCGATCGCGAAGATGGAGAGCATCTGCATGAAATTGGACAGTGGCGTCGGATTTTCAAACGGCTGGGCAGCGTTGGCATTGGTATAGCCGCCGCCGTTGGTGCCTAACATTTTAATCGCGGCTTGCGAGGCCATCGGGCCTTGGACGATGGTTTGCGTGGTCACTGTGGGGACCGCTGCAACGGCTGGCGTATCGCCGGTGGCGGCGACGGCTGGCGTTTCAGGGATCGCCTCGATAAGCGTGGCGGTGTCGTAGGCCTTGAAATTCTGGATCGTGCCTTGGGAAACAAGAAACACCGCGAAGACCAGGCAGAGCGGCAGCAGCAGGTAGTAAGTGGTGCGGATCAGATCGACCCAGAAGTTTCCCAACGTGGTGGCCGAGTGCCGAGAAATCCCGCGAACCAGCGCGGCGGCGATGGAGATACCGACAGCAGCCGAAGTAAAATTGTGAATGGCCAGCGCGACCATTTGCGAGAAATACGACATGGTACTTTCGCCGCCGTAGCTCTGCCAGTTCGTATTGGTGGTGAAGCTGACCGCGGTGTTGAACGCGAGCGCCGGACTCAGACCGGGCAGCCCTTGCGGATTGAGCGGCAGGATGTTTTGCAGGCGGAGGATCGTGTAGGTGAAAAGCACGCCCACGGCGCTGAACACCAGCATGGCGACGGTGTAGCCTTTCCATCCGTGTTCCTTCGAAGCATCCACGCCCATGAGGCGGTAGGTGATTTTTTCAAAAGGCCGGATGAGCGGGTCGAGCCAGGTCTTCCCGTGGGGATCGAGCACCTTTGTCAGGTAGATGCCAATCGGTTTGGTGATCAGCGCGAGCAGCCCGATGAAGAGCGCGAGTTGGAGCCAGTCGTTCGTGTGCATGGACGTGAGTTAAAATTTTTCCGGGTGGATCATGGCGACGACGAGGTAGCCGATGAGCAGGAGGGCGATGCCGCCGATGATGATGGTTTCCATGTTGTGTAGAGGTTAGAGTGTTTCGCAAAACCGGGCGTAGAGCGCGCCGAGAACGAAGAAGCCGATGGTGGCTGCGATGTAGATGAGGTCGGTCATGAGGGTGGCTGTTGGTGATCCCAAGATGCCACGGGACGACGCGCCGGGTAGTTAAAGGGCCGGGCGATCACGTTAAAAAAACGTAAATGACAAGTCGGCGAATGGTCACACACCGCCAGCCCTATCATTTGCCATGTTGATGCCCGGGAGCTGCTCGTGATTGAGCAATGGAGGCGATCTCGATCTGGAAACCGGTCTCGTCTCCCGACTGAAAGACCTCCTTTTCGGTGAAGATTTGGGGTTGTAAAGCGCCACAAAACCTTTATACAAGGCGGATCTCAGGCGATTCCGGCACACAAATTGCAGCCGGAATTACTTGGTGTAAAAATTTTTCCTAGTTCGATCTCCCTCCCCCCGAGCGGAATTTCCACCTTCCGTATTACCCCCCAGCCCCCCTGGAAATGACTTCGATTCCGCGAATTTGCGGCGCTCGATCGCGCTACTTGGGCATTTTCGTGTTCGCGTTTCTGCTTGCGGCACCTGTCGCTTTTTGCCGGACGCTGTCGGTGGAATCATCGCCTCCCACCTCGGTGAGCGTGACCGCCAGTCCGGCTGACAGCGTTGGAAACTCAATAGTTACGACCAATTTCACGCTCAATTACCCCGACGCCGCCGTGGTCACCCTGACCGCTCCGAATGCGGTGGGCCGATATCGATTTCAAAAATGGCTGAAGGACGGCGTGGCCTACGAATCCGGGCTTACCGCGCAGGTGACAATGGATGCCAACCACACGCTGAAGGCGATGTACGTCGAGGTCTCGCCGACATTCCCTGCCGACCTCCGGATCATGCCCTTGGGCGACTCCATCACTTACGGCTACAACGGCGGCAATGCGGGCTACCGGGGTCCTCTCTACACTCTCCTCAGTCCTCTGGCGCTGAATTTCCGCTATGTCGGGACCTCGGTGGAACGGCCTGGCTCGCTTCCGCTGCAACCGATCAACCAACGCTATCACGAGGGTCATTCATCGTACAACCTCCAGGATATCTGCAACAACCTCGACGGGCTCGACAGCACCCGATATCTCGAACTCGGTGGCCCTGATCGCAATCCCAACGGCGGTTACTGGCTTACCGGAGGAAATGGAACGGGCCGTGCCGCGGTTTTTCCCGACATCATCACGATGATGGCCGGAACCAACGACATGACCATTTTCCCCGGAGCGGAAGGCCGCCTGCAGGCTCTGATTTCCAAAATCACCACCCTCCGACCAAACGCCAAACTACTGGTGGCGAAAATCACTCCGATTCCCAGCCTGACCAACGACGAGGCCTACAATGTGATTGTTTCGAACGTGGTGGCCGGTTTCCAAGCCGCCGGAAAAAAAGTTTATCTTGTGGATCTGAACACCGGCTTTCCAGTGAACGGACTCGATCCCGACGGGGTTCATCCGAATGACACTGGCTTCAATTGGGTGGCCAACAAATGGTTCGAAGCCATCGTCGCCGCCTATTCGCCCGCCACAATCGCCCGCCCGTTCCGCGTCGCTCCCGCTCCCGTCCCCGGTCAGATCGAGGCCGAAGATTTCGACCTCGGCGGGTCGGGGATTTCCTATCAGGACCTATCGCCCGCGAACGAAGGCGGCCTATACCGCACGGATGAAGGAGTGGACATCGAGGCCACCGGCGACTCGGGCGGCGGCTATGAGATCTTCCATACGCAAGCCGGAGAATGGCTGAAATACACCGTCATGGTGGAGTCCGCCGGAGGCTATACTCCGTATCTCCGGATATTCAATCCGACCCCGGGCGGCGAGGTGTATCTGGAAGTGGACGGCGTCAACGTCACCAACAATGTCGCCATTCCGCAAAACAACAGTTGGCAAACGGTGACTCTCCCGGAGATCCACCTCAATGGGGGGGAACACGTCATCCGGCTGGGGATTTTCAGCACTCTTCCGGGCGACACAGCGGGAGCGATCAACTGGCTTTCATTCACCGCCAATGCCAAGACCGGCCCGTCCGCCCGGGCAGGTCCCGACATCGAAGTCATCGATCTGGACGGCAATGGATCGGAGCCCGTCACGCTCAATGGCAGCACCACCATCGCAGGTGATTCCCCGAGCCTTACCTACACTTGGCTGCGGGGCGGAGTCGTGATCGCCACCGGCGTGAACCCAACGGTCACCCTGCCAGTGGGCATTCAGGTGATTCAACTCACAGTCACCGATGGCAACGCGCAGGAGGCCACCGATGACGTTTTGGCAACCGTTTCTCCGAAGCCGCTTTTGAACGGAAGTTTCGAATCAGGGCTTACCAACTGGACGACTTCCGGAAGTTTGCTCATCGAGGGCGCGGCTCCTTATTCACCGACAGACGGCACCAAGCTGCTTACTTTCAATGGAGGAAACCAAGCTCCTAACGGCGTCCTTTCCCAAGCTGTCGCCACCGCCGTGGGGGGCACTTACACCATTGCCTTCGATGCCGGCGTGGTTGCCTTCAACGCCAGTTCACAGACGATTCAGGTGACCGTGACCGGGGTGAGCAGTCTCCTTTCACAAACGATCAATCTCACCAATCTCGGCGGCGGCACCAACCGCTGGGTGCCGCAGAGCTTCACCTTCGTGGCTAACAGCGGGAGATCCACCATCACCTTCCGCGATTTGTCCGGTTCAACAACGGGCATCGACATGACTCTCGACAACGTGCGTGTCACCGGCCCCCCGGCCTCTCCGGTTAACACAGCGCCGGTGGCGACCTCGGATTCCTATTCCACCAACGAGAGCGCGGCGCTCGTGGTTCCCACTGGCGGGCTGCTTGCGAACGACAGCGATGTCGATGGCAATGCTCTGGTCGCAGTGGTCAATGTGCGTCCGCTCCACGGGACACTGAGTTTGAACCTCAACGGCGGATTCACCTACACCCCGGCCAGCGGCTATTTCGGAAATGACTCATTTACCTACCATGCCAGCGACGGTTTCCTGAGTTCGAGCATCGTTGCTGTCAGCCTCACCATCAACGAGGTCATTCCCGCTCCTTTGGCTGTCCCGGATTCTTTTTCCACCAGTGAAAACATCCCGCTGGTCGTTCCGGCAAGAGGCGTGCTTACGAATGACATTGACCTCCGATCGCGACCTCTAACGGTAAATGTCGATACGGGACCGGTTCACGGCAGCCTCGGTCTCAACATTGACGGCAGCTTCGTCTATACGCCCGACCCCGGATTTTTCGGAACCGACTCCTTCACCTATCACAACCGCAACGGTTTTCTGGATTCCAACATCGCGACGGCGAATATCACTGTCAATGAAGTCATTCCACCGCCGCTGGCTGTCGCGGATGCTTATGCGACAAATGAAAGCACTGCCCTTGTCATAGGAGCCTCGGGAGTGCTCGCCAATGATTCGGATCCGAGATTCCGCCTAATCACCGCCATCCTCGATGCCGGTCCAAGCCACGGAACACTGTTGTTGAATGCGAACGGCAATTTCACCTATACTCCGGCCTTCGGATTTTTTGGATCCGACTCCTTCACCTATCATGCCAGCAACGGTTTCCTCGATTCGGGGATCGTCACGGTGAATCTCACCGTTTTCGAAATCATTCCGCCACCGGTGGCGGTGGATGATTCCTACTCGACGAACGAAGATTTGCTGTTGGTGGTTCCGGCGGCCGGGGTCCTCACTAACGACTCGGATCCAAGGCTGCGCCCAATCACCGCGATTGTCGATGTGGGGCCTGCCCATGGCAGCCTGACGTTCCAGAGCAATGGCAGCTTCACCTACAAACCGGTCCACAATTACTACGGGCCCGATTCGTTCACCTACTACGCCTACAATGGATTCCGGGATTCGGAAACCGTAACAGTGAACCTCACTGTCAACGAGGTCATCCCCCCTCCCGTGGCCGAAGCGGACGCTTACGCGACGAACGAAAACACCGCGTTAGTAGTGCCGGCAACCGGCGTTCTTGCCAATGATGTGGATCCAAGATCCCGCCCGATCACCGCCATCCTTGATGCAGGTCCAAGCCACGGAACGCTGTCGTTGAATGCGAACGGCAATTTCACCTACACTCCGACCACCAGCTATTTCGGACCCGACTCCTTCACTTATCATGCCCGCAATGGTTTCCTGAACTCGAGCATCGTCACGGTGAGCCTCACGGTCAATGAAGTCATTCCACCCCCGGTAGCGGTGGCCGACAGCTATGTGACAAACGAAAATGTTCCCCTCGCGATACCCGCGCAAGGCGTGTTGACCAATGATTCGGATCCCCGATCGCGCCCGATCACCGCTATTCTCAACACAGGGCCGAGCCACGGCACCCTGTCGCTGAATGTTAACGGAAGTTTCAGCTACACCCCGGCGTCCGGTTTCTATGGAATCGACTCCTTCAACTATCATGCCCGAAACGGTTTCCTGAATTCGAACGTCGTGACGGTGAGTATCGCTGTCAATGAAGTAATTCCCCCTCCGGTCACAGTCGCCGATTCCTATGTGACGAATGAAAGCACTCCGCTTGTGGTTGGTTCCGGCGGATTACTCTCCAACGACTCCGACCCGAGATCACGCGCTCTAACTGCCATTCTCAATACCGGCCCGGTACACGGCACGCTCGCGTTGAATGCCAACGGCAATTTCATCTACACGCCAACCACTGCCTACTTTGGAACCGACTCGTTCACGTATCATGCCAACAACGGATTCCTCAATTCCAGTGTCGTGACGGTTGCTGTTCTCGTTAAAGAAGTCATTCCCGCGCCGGTGGCCACAGCCAATTCCTACTCCACGAATGAAAGCACGCCGCTCGTGGTTGCCGCCAGCGGGGTGCTCGCCAACGACATGGACACCCGGGCCCGCCCGCTCACCGCGGTGCTGGATGCGGGACCCGCCCACGGCATGCTGACGTTGAATGCTAACGGTAGTTTCACCTACACACCTTCCAGCGGATTTTTCGGAACCGACTCTTTCACCTACCACGCTCGCAATGGTTTCGTGGACTCGAACATCGTGACGGTGAACATCAACGTCATTGAAATCATCCGCCCGCCGGTGGCCGCCGCGGATTCCTACGCGACCAACGAAAGCACCGCACTCGTGGTGCCGGCCGCGGGCGTGCTCGCCAATGACACCGATCCCCGATCACGTCCGTTGACCGCGCTGCTTAATACCGGACCAAGCCACGGCACCCTGAGCCTCAGCTCGGACGGACGATTCACCTATACTCCTGTTAGCGCATATTTCGGAACCGATTCGTTTACCTATCGCACCCGCAACGGTTTTCTTGTATCGAACATCGCGACGGTAACCATCACCATCAACGAAGTCATACCCGCACCGGTGGCCGTGGCAAATTCCTATTCGACCAACGAAAGCACGGTCCTGATTGTTCCCGCCACCGGAGTGCTGGCCAACGACTCGGATCCGAGATCGCGCCCGCTCACGGCCGTTCTCGATACCGGTCCGAGTCACGGAAATCTGACTCTTAACGCGAACGGCAGCTTCACCTACAATCCGACTGGAAGCTATTTCGGAACGGATTCTTTCACCTATCATGCCCGCAATGGATTTAGGGATTCCAATGTCGTGACGGTGACACTTGCGATCACGGAGGTCATTCCGCCGCCCGTCGCCGTGGGGAATTCCTACGCGACTACTGAAAGCATCGCGCTCGTGGTTCCGGCTACCGGAGTGCTCGGCAATGATTCGGATCCGAGATCGCGTCCTCTAACCGCCGTTCTCAACACCGGCCCGGGACACGGCACGCTGGCCTTGAACGCGAACGGCTCTTTCACCTTCACGCCGACCACCGGCTATTTCGGGACCGACTCGTTCACCTACCACGCCCGCAACGGATTCCTCGATTCCAACATTGTCACCGTCAGCCTCGTCATCAACGAATTCATTCCGGCACCGGTGGCTGTCGGTGATTCGTATTCGACCAATGAAAGCACCCCGCTGGTGATACCAGCCGCGGGAGTGCTGGGCAACGATTCGGACCCGAGATCTCGCCCGATCACCGCCGTTCTCAACACGGGCCCGGGACACGGCATGCTGACCCTCAACTCTAACGGCGGATTCAACTACACGCCCGCCGCGGGATTTTTCGGAACCGATTCATTCACCTATCGCGCATACAACGGCTTTGTGGCGTCGAGCATCGCCACCGTGAGTCTCGTCGTCAACGAAGTGATTCCCGCACCGCTGGCAGTGGCGGATTCCTATTCGACCAACGAGAATGTTGCTTTGACCGTCGCTGCCGCCGGCGTGCTTGCCAATGACTCGGATCCTCGATCCCGCCCGCTCACCGCACTCCTCGATGCCGGTCCGAGCCACGGATCACTGTCGTTGAATGCGAACGGCAGTTTCAACTATACGCCGGTTGCCGGCTATTTCGGCTCCGACTCATTCACCTACCACGCCCGTAATGGCTTTTTGAATTCGAACATCGTGACGGTGAACATCACCGTCAGCGAAGTCATCCCTCCGCCGGTCGCGGCTGGCGATTCCTATTCGACCAATGAAAGCACGGCACTCGTCGTCGCGGCTGCGGGAATTCTGGCAAACGATAGTGATCCGAGATCACGTCCACTTACCGCCATCCTCAATGCGGGCCCCGCTCACGGAACGCTGTCGCTGAATGCGAACGGCTCGTTCACCTTTACGCCGGTCGCAGGCTATTTCGGAACCGACTCCTTCACCTATCATGCCCGCAACGGATTTCTCGATTCCAACGTCGTCACGGTGAACCTCACCGTCAACGAAGTGATCCCTCCACCCGTAGCAGTCGGAGACTCTTATTCAACCAGCGAAAGCACCGCACTCGTTGTCGCTGCCGCGGGAGTGCTGGCCAACGACACCGAACCCCGATCCCGTCCGCTCACCTCAATTCTCAATGCCGGTCCAAGTCATGGCAGCATCACATTAAACACCAACGGCAGCTTCACCTACACGCCAACCACCGGCTACTTCGGAATCGATTCATTCATCTATCACTGCCGGAATGGCTTTCTGGATTCCAACATCGTGACGGTGACCATCACCATCAATGAAGTCATTCCTCCGCCGGTGTCCGCCGGGGATTCTTACATCACGAACGAAAGCACCGCTCTCACGATCCCGGTTGCCGGAGTATTGGCCAACGACACCGATCCGAGGTCCCGACCTCTAACCGCCATCTCCGACACGCTCCCCTCTCACGGCACGCTTTCGCTAAGTGCGAACGGCTCGTTCACCTACACCCCGGCCGCAGGCTACTTCGGAAACGATTCGTTCAGCTATCATGCCCGCAACGGATTCCTCAACTCCAACAGCGCCACCGTAAGCCTCGTCATCAATGAAGTGATTCCCGCGCCGGTGGCGGTGGCGGATTCCTATTCAACCAGCGAAAACGCAGCGCTGGTCGTGCCCGCCGCCGGGGTGCTTGCCAATGACTCGGATCCCCGATCCCGCCCGCTCACCGCACTCCTCGATGCCGGTCCCAGCCACGGGACGCTGGCGTTGAATGCGAACGGCAGTTTCAACTACACGCCAGTTGCCGGATATTTCGGCTCCGATTCATTCACTTATCACGCCCGCAACGGCACGGTGAACTCGACCATCGTGAACGTAAACATCGCGGTCAACGAGGTCATTCCGGCACCGTTGGCGGCGGCGGATTTCTACTCAACCAACTATGGAACCCCGCTTGTGGTCGCAGTAGCAGGAGTGCTGGCCAACGATACCGATATCAGATCCCGGCCTCTAACCGCCGTAATCAATGCGGGTCCGGGCAATGGCACGCTGACCTTGAATGCGAACGGCTCGTTCACCTACACTCCGGCGGCGGGCTACTCGGGAACCGACTCGTTCACCTACCATGCCAACAACGGCACTCTGGATTCAAACGTCGTGATCGTAAGGCTCAACGTGAATCCATTCGTTTTCGCGGGCCTCGTCAACGGCAGCTTCGAATCGGGCTTCACCGGCTGGACAGCCACCGGTAACCAATTCATCCAGTCAGCCGCCCCCTACGTGCCGACCGACGGCACCAAGCTGGTCGGATACAACGGCGCCGACCAGACTCCTAACGCCGTATTGTCCCAGTCATTCTCCACGACGGCGGGACAAACCTATACGCTGGCCTTTGATCTTGGGGTCCTTTCGTTCAATACTAACTCCCAGACGATGCAGGCGACGGTCAACGGCACAGGCAACCTTCTCACCCGAACTATCACCATCAATGGACTCGGAGGAGGAACCTGTCGCTGGCTGCCCCAGAGTTTCACTTTCGTCGCCAACAGCACATCGAGCACTTTGGCGTTCCGCGACCAATCATCGTCCTCCCTCAATCTCGACATGATGCTCGACAACGTGCGGGTCACCGCACCGCCACCGGTTAGCAATACTGCACCGGTCGGGGTATCGAATTCCTATTCGACAAATCAAAACACCGCGCTGGTCATTCCCGCCGCCGGGGTGCTGGCCAACGACACGGACGCACAATCACAAACCCTTTCCGCGTATCTCAATACCGGCTCGGGACACGGGACCGTGGTATTGAATACCAACGGCGCCTTCACCTACACCCCCAACAATGGTTTTTCGGGCAACGACTCGTTCACGTATTTCGCCAACGACGGAGCTCTTAGTTCCAACGCCGTCACGGTCAGTATCTCCGTCAACGGAATCAACACCGCACCGGTAGCAGCGGCCGATTCCTACGTGACCAATCAGGATACGGCTCTTGTCGTTCCTGCTAACGGAATTCTTGCCAATGACACGGATGCCCAATCACAAGCCTTGACTGCAATTCTCAACTCCGGAACAAGTCATGGAACCCTTTCCCTGAATGCCAACGGCGGCTTTACCTACACACCCACCGCTGGTTATTTCGGCAGCGACTCCTTCACTTATCACGCCAATGACGGGACGTTGAATTCCGAGGTCGTCGGGGTGAATCTTACTATCAATGAGGTCATCGCCGCGCCGGTGGCCGTTGCCGATGCCTATGCTACGAATGAAAGCACCTCGCTGATCGTGCCGATCGCCGGAGTGCTTGCCAATGACACGGACTCAGGCTCCCGCTCTCTCACCGCCGTGCTCAATGCCAGCCCGAGCCATGGCAACATCACGTTAAATACCAACGGCAGTTTCACCTACACACCGATCAATGGTTACTTTGGAAGCGATTCATTCACTTATCATGCGAACAATGGATTTTTGAATTCCAACATTGTGACGGTGAGTATCGCCGTCAACGAACTCATTCCTCCACCGGTGGCGGCTGGCGATTCCTACGTGACGAATGAAAGCACCGCCCTCGTGGTGATCGCCGCCACCGGAGTATTGGCCAACGACACCGATCCGAGGTCCCGGCCGCTGACGGCAATCATCAATCTCAATCCAAGCCACGGAACACTCGCTCTAAATGCCAACGGCAGCTTTACCTACACACCGACGACTGGCTATTTTGGATCCGACTCATTCACCTATCATGCAAATAACGGATTTTTGAATTCTAATATTGTGAGCGTGGGACTCACGGTCAATGAAGTCATTCCTCCGCCGGTTGCGGTCGCCGACTCCTATTCCACCAACGAAAGCATCGCACTCGTAGTTTCCGCCAGCGGCGTGCTTGCCAACGATTCGGACCCCAGATCACGACCTTTAACCGCCGTCTTGAATACAGGGCCGGGCCACGGTACTCTCACTTTGAACGCCAACGGCAGTTTCACTTACACGCCGACAAGCGGCTATTTCGGTCCCGATTCCTTCACGTATCGCGCCAACAACGGATTCCTCAATTCCAACGTTGTCACCGCAAGCATCACCGTCAACGAGGTCATTCCTCCTCCCGTAGCCACGGCCGACTCCTACGTCGCGAATGAAAGCACCGCGCTGGGGGTTGCCGCCGCTGGAGTTTTGGCCAACGATACCGACCCGAGATCCCGGCCGCTGACGGCGATCCTCAATGCCAGTCCGGCCCACGGCACACTCGCTTTGAATGCCAACGGCAGCTTCACCTACACGCCGACCGCCGGCTATTTCGGAACCGACTTCTTTACCTATCATGCCCGCAACGGATTTCTTGATTCCAACATCGTGAGCGTCGGACTCACCATCAATGAAGTCATTCCTCCACCGGTTGCGGTCGCCGACTCCTATTCAACCAACGAAAGCACCGCACTCGTTGTCGCAGCTGCGGGAGTTCTGGCCAACGACAACGATCCCCGATCGCGCCCGATAACAGCCTCAGTCAATTCCAACCCGGGCCACGGCACGCTCGCTTTGAATACCAACGGCAGTTTCACTTACACCCCGACTTCCGGCTATTTCGGACCCGACTCCTTCACCTATCACGCCAGCAATGGCAGTTTGAATTCCAACGTCGTGACGGTGAATCTTACCGTCAATGAAGTGATCCCTCCACCGGCTGCGGCTGCCGACGCCTATTCCACCAATGAAAGCACCACACTCGTGGTTGCTGCGGCCGGCGTGCTTGCCAACGATTCGGACCCTAGATCTCGCCCCCTCACTGCAATTCTGAATGCAGGCCCGGGCCATGGCACTCTCACTCTGAATACCAACGGAGGTTTCACCTACACGCCGACGACCGGCTATTTCGGAACCGACTCCTTCACCTATCACGCCACCAACGGCAGTTTGAATTCCAATATCGTGACGGTGAATCTCACTATCAACGAGGTGATCCCTCCACCGATCGCAACTGCCGATTCCTACGGTACGAATGAAAGCACCGCGCTTGTGGTCGCCGCCGCAGGAGTTTTGGCCAACGATTCCGATCCTCGATCGCGTCCGCTCACCGCCGTGCCCGATGCGGGCCCAAGTCATGGAACCCTCGCGCTGAACTCCAACGGCAGCTTCACCTACACGCCGACAACCGGCTATTTCGGAACCGACTCCTTCACCTATCACACCAACAATGGCAGTTTGAATTCCAACATCGCGACGGTGAATCTCACCATCAACGAGGTCATCCCGCCGCCCATCGCCGCCGCCGATTCCTATGCCACCAGCGAAAGCACCGCTCTTGTCGTCGCAGCCGCGGGAGTACTAGCCAACGACAGTGATCCAAGGGCCCGCCCGATCACCGCGGTGCTCAATACAGGACCCAGCCACGGCGCGCTCACTTTAAATCCTAACGGCAGCTTCACCTACATGCCGACAACCGGTTATTTCGGAACCGACTCCTTCACTTACCGTGCCAGCAACGGCACGTTGAATTCCAACGCCGTGACCGTCAGCCTCACCGTCAACCAGGTCATCACCGGACAACTGGTCAACGGCAGCTTCGAATCCGGCTTCAGCGGCTGGACGACCAGTGGCAATCTCTTCATCGAATCGACGGCACCCTATCTCGCAAACGACGGAGTCAAACTGGCGGGCTTTAACGGAGCCAATACCACCCCTAACGGAGTGATCTCCCAATCGTTCGCCACTCTGGTCGGGACGACCTACACCCTCGCCTTCGATGCTGGCATCGTCTCTTATAACACCAACTCTCAAACCCTCCTGGTGACTGTGACCGGAACGGGCTCACTCCTCTCTCAAACGATCAACATCTTCGGAAACGGCGGCGGCTCGGCCCAGTGGTTCCCGAAAAGCTTCACCTTCACCGCCAACAGCCTGACCACCACCCTGACCTTTCGCGATCAATCCACCACCACCTCCGGTCTCGACATGGTGCTCGACAACGTCCGGACCTCGACGGCACCCAACACGGCTCCGGTGGCCGCGGCCGATTCCTATTCGACCAACCAGAACACCGCCCTCGTAGTCTCCGCCGCCGGACTGTTAGCCAATGACACCGACGCCCAATCCCAAGCGCTCACTGCCGTGCTCAACAGCGGCCCGACCCACGGAACCCTTTCCTTGAATACCAGCGGCGGATTCACCTACACCCCCGCCACCGGCTATTTCGGCAGTGATTCATTCACTTACCACGCCAATGACGGCTCGCTCGATTCCAATATCGCGACCGTGAATCTAACCATCATCCAACCCAACACCGCTCCGGTGGCCGCGGCGGATTCCTATTCAACCAACCAGGACACCGCGCTCATCGTGCCTGCCGCCGGAGTGTTGGTCAACGATACCGACGCCCAATCGCAACCACTCACCGCTGCAATCAATGCCGGCCCCGGCCACGGCGCCGTCACCTTGAATGCGAACGGAAGTTTCACCTACACGCCCACAGCCGGTTACAGCGGTGCGGATTCCTTCACTTATCATGCCAACGATGGCTTGCTCGATTCGAACACCGCGACCGTCAGCCTAACAATCAACCCGGTCGTGGGACTGGTCAACGGCAGCTTTGAGTCGGGCTTCACCGGTTGGACGACTACCGGAAACCAAGTCATCCAGACGGCGACGATTTACGCTCCCACCAACGGCACCAAGCTGGTCGGATTCAATGGAGCCAACACCGCCCCCAACGCCGTGCTCTCCCAATCCTTCGCCACCGCACCCGGTCAAACCTGCACCCTCGCCTTCGATGCCGGGGTCTTCGCCTACAACACGAACTCCCAAGTTTTGCAAGTGACGGTCACCGGCACCAACACCCTCCTCACCCAAACCATCACCATCTTCGGCAACGGCCAGGGAACCTCGCTATGGCTGGCCCAGAGTTTCAACTTCGTCGCTAACAGCTCTTCCACCACCCTGACCTTCCGCGACCTGTCAGCCACGACTCAGGCCATCGACCTCATGCTCGACAATGTCCGGGTCACCGCGGCCTCATCGATTGCCCCGCCGGTAGCCGGTTCCGGATCTACTCCCGAGACACCGGGCCCGCTTTCCCTGTCAGGGACTCCCGGTGATTTCACGATCCGACTGACCGCGAGCAAGCCCGGTTCCTACGTTCTGGAATGCTCGGAAAACCTCAGCCAATGGGAATACGTCACGACAAAGCAAGTCACCGAACCCGGCCCGTTCGAGTTCCACGACACACGGATTCCCATCACCCCGCAGCCGAGAATGTTCTACCGCGTCGGACGCCAGCCAGCCGCGCAGGAATGAGATGAAACTCCGAACTTGCCAAAGTTACTTTTTACCACAAAGTAACTTTCATGATCCGCAGAAAACTCTTCAGCCGCCTTTTAGCCTCGCTCCTTTTCCTGCCCGGATTTGTCGGCACCGCCCATGCCGGACTGGAAGCCGGTGAGCAAATCAGCCTCACCATCCGTGGGGTAGCAGCGGATGAACAACAGAAGATTACTGGGATCTACCGCGTCGGGGAGAGCGGAAATGTCCGCCTGCCGATGCTCGATCAGCTCGTCACCGCCCGCGGTCTCACTCCCGAACAATTCGCTCGCGCCGCCGAATCCGCATATAAAACCGCCGGAATCTACTCCCAGCCCGCCATCGAGGTTGAAGTCCTCAAGGGCGGCGGCATCGATGGACCGACCGTCGTCAGCGTCGGCGGGCAAGTTCGCAGGAACGGAGATGTCCCGTTCCGGAAAGACCTGACCGTCCTCCAAGCCATCGATGGCGCGGGCGGGCGCAATGATTTCGGCGGCCGCAATCTGTTCCTGATTCGCGAAGGGAAACAGTATTGCCTCGATTTCACCAACCTCAGTCACAAGAACATCCTCCTCCACCCCGGCGACTCGATCCAAGTCGAACAAAAGGGCATCATCGACCGCTGGAAAGGCCAGGACTCGGTTGTGAAGAAGCTGATGGAATGACAAGAGGCGAAAACCTGCTAGATGAATTCATTCTCCAAGAAAAGGAGAGCTTCCATGTGGAGGCCCTTCAATTGATCAAGAATCCGGCGGGAAGGAACATCTTAAACCGGGGCTTGTGTGACAGGTCCGGCGCGTGGCATGCGTAGGCACAGACCTTGCTTCCGATGAAATCACTCGCCTTATTACTCCTCGCCCTGCCACTTGCAGCATTACCCGCCACCCTTTTTGCCAAAGAAGAACCGCGGGCGAAGCACGTGTTCATCGTGAGTTTCGACCAAGGAGCTCCAGCCGGAATCGCCAAGGCGCAGATGCCGGTGTTCAAGGAGATGGCCAAGCAGGGAGCGCACACTTGGGAAGCCTACACCGTGGTGCCGAGTATCACCCTGCCGTCACACACCTCGATGCTCACCGGCGTGGGCGTTCAGAAGCATCAGATTTTGTGGAACAGCTACGAGCCGGAGCGTGGTCTGGTAAAGGTGCCAACAATTTTCAGTCTGGCGAAGGCACAGGGCAAAGTGACGGCGATGTTTGTGGCGAAGGAAAAGTTCCGCCACTTGGTGCTGCCGGGGAGCGTGGATCTCTTCGTTTGCCCGAAGGACGTGACGGCGGGCAGCGTGGCAAAGGAGTTTGCGGACAACGTGGCCAAGCTGAAGCCGGACCTTTGTTTCATTCACTTTGGCGATCCCGATGTGAAGGGCCATGAGTTCGGAATGGATTCTCCGGAAAAAATGCAGGCCTTCGCCGACAGCGACGCCGCACTCAAAGTGCTGCGGGATGCGGTGGCCAAGGCAGGAATGGAAGATTCCAGCGTTTTCATTCTAACCGCAGATCACGGTGGTCACGACATCAAGGATTCGAAAGGCGTCACCCGCGGCACGCATGGAGATCCCACCTCGGACGACGTGACCATCCCGTGGGTGGCTTGGGGAAAAAATGTGAAGCCGGGATTTCAAATCACCGCGCCAGTGGTGCAATATGACACGGCGGCGACGGCGTTGTGGTTGTTAGGAGTGCCGGTGCCGGACAGCTTCTGGGGGCGGCCGGTAGTGACGGCCTTCGTCGGGCAGTGAAGTTTATTGAGGGTCCAGAGATCAGGGGCTTCAGGCTCGGAGAAAATTTGATGAATGAAAGCCAGGATGAATTTGCCTATCGGCTAGCTGTCCAGGGTTTCACCATTTCTTGAGATGTCTGCTACCGCGGACGCTGGATGCGCGCTCCGTGAGGAATAACGTCCTCTTTCCAGCCCCTGGCCCCTGAACCCCAGCCCCTCAGCAGCAACGCATCACTTCAGGATCTCGTCCGGCAGCTCGTTCACATCGCCCTCCTCACGTGGCCAGTGGATGGAAAGCTTGTCGCCGAGGCGCTTCAGTCCTTCGCGCAGGGCTTCGAGTGGTGTGGCATCATGCATTTGTTGAATCATCGCCTCGACCGCTTCTTTCCAATATCCTTCCGGCACGACCGCGTCGAAACCACTGTCACCGATGATGACTACCTTTTTCATCCGTGGCATCATCACGATGAGAGCACCGTTCCGTTGGCGGGTGTTGCGCATGCCGGTTCTATCAAATACTTCCCAGGCGTAGCGTTCGGCCCGCCAGATGAATTTATACGTCAGGCAAACGCGGATCTCCGCGCTGGTCCGCAGCTCCTGCTCGCGGATCGCATCGACCAGCAAGCTCTCTTCTTCCGTTGTTAAAATCGATTCCATTGTGCTGCTAGATCTCACCAACTTCCGCTCGCGCCTCCACCGCCGCTGCTGCCGCCGCCACCGGAAAATCCTCCGCCGCCACCACCTCCCCCGCCCCAGCCGGACGAACTGCCACTACCGCCGCCACCGCTACGTGAAGCGCCGAGCACGGTGAAGATCACATCCGTTAGCGTGAAGGCCCCAGTGAAGAGGCCCCAGATGACGAATCCGACGATTGCCAAGATAAGGAGCAATGGAAACCAGCCGCCGGAACTCGGCGAGCCATCCAACTGAGTTTTCCCGGTGCCTTTGTATTCCCCCTTCGCCGCCGCGATCATCGCATCGACACCCGCGTTGACCGCCGCCTCGCGATTTCCCTGACGAAGCAGCGGCGCGACGATGTCAGAGATGATCTGCTTGCACCGCGCATCCGGCAGCACGCCTTCCATGCCGAAGCCGGTATGGATCCGCAGCTTCCGGTCATCCGCGAAGATCAGGAAAATCGCGCCGTTGTCTTTCTCCGCGCCGCCGGGTTTCCACTTTTCATAGAGCCGCTGGCTGAAGTCGAACAACTCTTCGCCCTCCGGGATCTTCGGAAAAATCGCCACCACGAACTGCGACGAAGTCTCCCGCTCGAACGCCTTCAGTTTCGCATCCAGCGCATCGAATGCGCCAGAGCCTAACCATTTCGCATCGTCGCGAATATAGAACGGCGTCGGCTTCGCCGGAAGCGGAGCCGCCGCTTGAACGAACGCGGCAAGGCTCCAAAACACGACCACCAGCATGGAAACCCACGCCGGGCGATGCAGGGAACGGATCATTTTCAGTGAGCCGGAGCAGGCGTGCCGCCGAAATCAAACTTCACGTCGGGCGCTTTCTCCGCACCGGCGTCGGATTGGAAATACGGCTTCGGATGAAACCCGAAAATCCCCGCGAACAACACCGCGGGGAAACTGCGGACTCCGGTGTTATATTCCTTTGCCACATCGTTGAAACGTCCGCGCTCCACCGAGATCCGGTTCTCCGTTCCCTCAAGCTGCGCCTGCAAATCGCGGAATCCCGCGCTCGCCTTCAGATCCGGATAGTTTTCCGCAACCACCAGCAACCGGCTCAATGCACTGGTGAACTGACCCTGCGCTTCCTGGAATTTCTGCAAAGTCGCGGGATCCTCCGGGGATTTTCCAGGATCGACGGTGACTTTCCCCACCGACGCCCGCGCGTTCACTACGGCTTCCAACGTGGATTTTTCGAAATCCGCGGAACCCTGCACCGTCTTCACCAGATTCGGCACCAGATCCGCCCGGCGTTGGTATTGGTTAAGCACGTTCGCCCAAGCGGCATCCACGCCCTGCTGTTTTCCGACCAGCCCGTTATAACTTCCCGCGACCGAAAGCCCGAGGACGACGACCAACCCGACGATGGCGATGAGGACAATCCAGATTTTGTTCATGAACGCATGATGTAATCCATCCAACCTGCCGCGTCGAATGGAAATCCGGCGTCAATTTCGAATCCGGAAAGCCAACAGGCTGTTTGACAGTGGAAGCGCTGGACGCCTCGTGCCCCGCGATCTCAATGCCAACAATAGACTCAACAAGAACCTCGTCCCCATCCGCAATTGCCTGCCGGGCGGGTGAGAAATTCCAATTTGACAAAAGTGTCAAAGTTGACAATTTTTTGGGTATGAATCGACTCACGATTGAAATCGAACCGGAGCAGCATCGCCAAATTAAAACCTTGGCGACATTTTCCGGTATGACGATCAAGGAGTACATCCTGAGCAAGACGATTGGCCCTCAACGGGGCGCGCCCGGGGATGTCACGGATCGTTTGATGGGGTCCACTAAAAATGCGGCACGGTTGCGGGAAGCCATTGCGACCCCTGATTCCGAACACCGCGTTTTTGAAACCGTCGAAGACCTGAAAAATGCGCTTGGAATTTAAGCCGCAGGCCTTCGAGGATCTTCAATTCTGGGTGCGGACGAATCCAAAACTGGCGAAGCGCTTGCTGCGCCTGATCGAGGAAACACGGCGCGATCCGTTTGTTGGTGTTGGTAAGCCCGAGCCTCTGCGCGGGGAGTTGTCGGGCTGGTGGTCGAAGCGCATCGATCAGGAGCATCGGCTGGTTTATCAAGTGGAGGGCGAACGTTTGATCATTGCCCAAGCCCGAGGTCACTATGATGACTGAAGGCACTGCACTCGTTCTATGAACACCTTCAGGCGAGCAAGGCAGTTCCCTCGGCAATCAGAGCGGAGCCACCGCCGCCATTCCCGGCGTCCTCCGCAGCGGCAAGACCGGCATCCGCATCCTCAGCTCCATCTTCAACCGCGTCTACAAGGGCAACCCCGAAGTCCTCATCGCCTGGGCCACCGCCAGCCACATCGAGCGCGCCCCCAAACCCGCCACGCAAACGCCCGTTCCACAGGCGTAGTCCGTTCTAACTTTCACAAACGCCCGGCCACCCGATATTGGAGGCCGGGCGTTTTTGTTTCGCAGTTTCCAGAAAAGCGCATTCCTCGTCCATAGGGAGGGCGGACACTCCACGCGTAAACCAGGACCGGTTTCTCCAAGCTTATCCGCCCCCCGATGTTTCCTCTGTTGGCTCCAGAAATTTCGGGTTCCCCCGCTTTCCGGGAAGATCACCTTAATGGAAAGCCCGGACGACGAAAACGATCATATCCAACTGCTCCGGGATTCTTGAAGATCACCGGAATCTCTCGCAGCTTCCGCCCAACACTCCGGACTCGAATCCACGGATTTCGTTGACGCCCAAGGCCCAAAGCGTTTGGCTCTATCCAATGGCAGCGGATCGGATATCGCGCTCCTGCGATTATGCAATCCGGCTAATAAAGACTGATAGGCAGAAATTTAGACTACAATTCACCCACTATGATGCTCCCTAGCAAAAAGATCACAATTGGAATCTGCTTGATTACAGCTTCGTTGATTTCTCGCGTCTTGGTCGGACTGATAGCCTGGCAAATGATCGGAAGCATTTCGGACGTGATGAATCACAGCGGCACCCTTCCAGAAGCGAAAGGCGACCTGAATGTAATCCAAGGTCATTCGTTAGTCCTCAACACGGCAGTCGCGGGAAGCGTGGTGCTCACGATTGCTGGTTTCATCTTCGTGATGATCGGAGTATTCCAGAACGCCAGAGCCACTGAGAGTTTGATGAGGCCCCTCAATGACCAAAACAGAAAGTAGAATCGGAGCCTGTCAAGTCGTGCGTGGCAACCGGCGATAACGTCTCTCGTTGAATCGGAGCTTGATCTCGCCGGTGCCATCACTCTACGTTGTGCGTCGAGCCAAGCAAGGCGCTTCTTATCAGGTGAAAGACCTGTTGTTTCAAAACCTAGCCAGTAGAAACTACCGAGTGTTGCAGGCATGTTAGCTAACCCATTGGAAATCCGCGGAAGACACCGCGTCAACAATACTTACCCGGAGGCCAACTTGGAGGCTGACGGATGGGGAAACAACATGATTGAAGCGTACACAGGGAATCACGCAGGCCACAGGGCGTTTCGCAAACGCTTGAAGGTTGATATAGCCCCGTAAAAGTGTCATGTGGAAGGAGATCCAGTAACGTTATGGAGAATCCAGCATCGGAAAGCGCGTCATGGCGAGCGTTGACGGTTCCACCGGGGTCGATCTTAGACCGTGGCATGTGTGAAGAGAAGCGAACAAACGACCACCCTGCGGAGGGTGGCGCCTTGAACTCGGGACGCCCGGCTCCCCATCCGCCAGAAGAGATATACCTTCAACGGATCAACGACTTCCAACGCAAAGAAGGGGTCGCCAAAAGAGCACGGGAATCAGACCCGCCCATAGTAGTCAGAGACGGTAACACCGGTCACACGGCGAAGGGGCGGGCGGAAATGCAACGCGGACACAGCACTCACGCACGGGGCACGAATACCCTCGACCAAGGCGTGTCAAGCACCCTGTCCGCACTGGGAACCAAAGCGGAAGAGAACCCGGAACATCGCTTCCGGAGCCTTGCCCGCCTACTCGACCGGCAGATGCTCGGAGAGGCGTTCCGCAGACTCAAACGCCGTGCCGCACCGGGAATCGACGGCGTGACCCACGGTGAGTATGCGGAAAACCTTGATGAAAACCTGCTGTCATTGGAATCGCGTTTGAAGGATGGGAGCTACCGCGCCCAGCCCGTCAAACGCCGGTGGATCGCCAAAGCGGGAAGCACGAAAATGCGACCGTTAGGTATCCCCGTGTTGGAAGACAAGATTGTACAACAAGCCGTGAGGATGATCCTAGAACCCATATGGGAAAACGACTTCGCCGACGAAAGCATCGGCTACCGCCCCGGACGCAGCGCCCGCCACTCCAGCCAGGAGCTGGGCGAGGTGCTCCACGACGGGAAGCATCGGTGGGTCGTCGAAGCGGACATCAGAGGGTTCTTTGATCATATCGACCACGGCTGGCTGATTAAAATGCTGGAAACACGCATTGCCGACCGCGCCCTGATCCGAATCGTCCGCGAATGGCTCAAGGCCGGAGTGATGGAAGAGTTGAAACATTGGTCGCCCTCCCATGAGGGCACGCCGCAAGGCGGAGTCATCTCGCCATTGTTGGGAAACATCTATCTGCACTTCGTCCAGGACCTGTGGATCAAGAAGGTGATAGCAAGGAAAAGCAAGGGCAGCGTCCTTTTCCGAAGGTATGCGGACGATAGCGTCGTCTGTTTCCAAAGAAGGGATGATGCCGAGGCCTATCTGCGGGAACTGCCCGCACGCCTCGCGAAATTCGGACTCGCACTCGCCGAGGAAAAGAGCGCGTTGGTTAAATTCAACCGGTGGGAGGCGGAAAGCAGCGGGAAGTTTACCTTCCTTGGCTTCGACTTCTATTGGGGGCAAAGCCGGCGCAATCCTAACTTCTGGCGGGTGAGACGCACCACGAACGGCAGGAAATTCAGTGCGGGACTTGCCAAACTCAAGGACTGGATCAAGAAGGAAAGGAGCACACGGCTTCCGGACCTCGTCACCACCCTGAGACGCAAGTTGCAAGGCCACTGGAACTACTATGGAGTCATCGGCAACTCGGAAAAGACCAGCAGCTTCGCGTATTTCGCGAAGGGCTTGTTTTACAAATGGCTCAATCGGCGCAGCCAGCGCAAGAGTTTCACCTGGGCCTCCTTCGAGGTCGCATGGGAACGCTGGCAGATTCCGACGCCCCAAGTGATCGAGAAACCATGGCCCCGATAAGCTCGACAAAGCCAACCCCGCCCCGTATGAAATTGTCCAACAACAGAAATCCAAACATGTCCGAAGTTCCACCTGCGCGCATTTCCGAGGAGCCCGGTGCGGTAATTCCGCACGCCGGGATCTGCGAGGGGGGCGTCGGGCAACCGACGTCTCTACCTTAATC
>NZ_JBDSCX010000040.1:0-72454 GCF_039920825.1 Luteolibacter sp.
TGATTTCCTCCGTTTCGCCGCCGCCTCCGATGGGCCCCAAGCCCGACATGGTGGACCTGCATGACTACAGTGCCTCGGACGATTTCGTCAAAAAATCGCACACCTACGGCGCGGACATGGACCGCAAAGGGCCGGAGATTTTCGTCGGTGAATGGGCCGCGCATGAGGACAAGGACATGCCGCCATGGAGCGAGGCCGCGAAAAAGATGTCGCCCACGCCCGCGCTGAGGTGCGTGATCGGCGACGCCGCATTCATGGCGGCAATGGAGCGCAATTCAGACATCATCAAAATGCAATGTTACGCGCCTCTGTTGGTGAACGTGAATCCCGGTGCCTATCAATGGCGGCCGGACCTCATTGGTTACGACGCGATGTCGGCCTTCGGCTCGCCGAGCTACTACGCCTTCCAGATGTTCAGCGCGAACGTGGGCGACGAGATCCTGTCGGTGACACCCACGGACACCGCGGTCCAGGGCAGCGCCACGCGCGACAGCAAGACCGGCGAAATCCTCCTCAAGCTGGTGAATCCCGAGCCGACGCCCCAGTCGCTGCCCATCGACATCAAGGGAGTGACCGCTCTCGATCCGAAAGCCACGATGATCACGCTCACGGGAAAGCCCGAGGACGTCAACTCGATCGCCGAACCGAAGAAGGTCGCGCCCGTCACCACGACGCTGGATGACATCAAGCCCGGCTTCACCTGCACACTGCCGCCGCACAGTGTGGTCGTGCTCAAGCTGAAAGCGCGTTAGAGCGCGCCACGAGAGGAACGCGAACCGGAATCCGGCGATTGGACGCTAACGGATTTTCCGCTAAATGGCGTGGAGCAACTCCGCGCTCCGCGTTCACCGCGTCGACTCCGGGTGCGACTGTGCGATGCCGCTGAGTTCGTTGACGGCGCGGGTGCGCAAATCGCCTTCGGCAAAGCTCCCGACCCATTTTCCCGCCGCCGCCTGGTCGCGCAACCCCCATTGATGCAGCACTGCCATGACGGCTTCGGTTTGCGCCTGCCCCTCAGGAACATTTTCCACAACCAGTGTGGCGGCATCAAACGGAGCGGTTTGCGATTGGACGTAAGCGAGGCGGGCAATGAGTTGATCCCGCTGCGCCCCGGCGCTGCGGGACAGCCCCCAATCGCGCGCGGCGGAAAAGTCCTTGTCGGCCCAGCGCTGAGCGAGCGCTTCCAGTCCGGGGTTTGGCTTTTCATCGGTCACATACCGACTGCGGGTCCGAACCGCTTCCGCAGGGTCGCTTTCCGCGATTTGAAGGAAGACGTCGGTTAGGATCTCGTCGCGTTCGCGGGCGTCGCCCAGCGCCGCCGCCCAGTCGAGCGCGGCCGAAGTGTCCCGCGCGGCCCAAAGCTGGGCGACGCGATGCAAAATTAGGTCGTGGCTGCCGCCCAAATCGTTGGTTTCGGCAAATCGCGCGGCTGCGAGCGGATCGGCGCGCACCAGCGCCGCGAGTTCATTGGCCAAGACGTTTTCGCGCTCGTCGGAATCGGTGGAGCCGAGCGCTTCCTGAATACGGGCCAGAAGTTGAGCGGGGGAGTTCTTGACACTGGGTCGCACCCGCCGTGAAACGCTGGACGGCATCGTCAGTTCGCTGGCGGGGCATGCCGGCTTGTTCGTGGCAGTTAGGGCGCTGGAAACGCTCGCGGGTGCCGGGTCGGCGGGCTTCCACCGGGTCGCGGCGGCACCGGCGATGATGATGCCGATCATCGCGATGGGAATTTTTGTCTTCATGGGAAAGTTGCGATTTTGATGGCTTCAGGATTGCGGCGCGGGTTTTTCCGCCAGCCAGCGTTGTTTAAGTTCATCGGGAAAACTCGTTTCGGCGAGCCAGCGCTGGGCGGCTTCCGGATTCCAAGCGCGCCACAACTGGAAACACGGCGCGACGCGCTGTTGCCGGATCGCAAGGTTCTCACTCTTGCAGGCCGAGCGCATGGCGGCCTCGGGATTCCACGGCAGGGCGGCTTCGACGTAATTTCCAATCGCATTCTCACGATCCGGCCCGGCGGAGAGCTGATCTAGCAATTCTCCCGCAGCTTCGGGTGAGACCGGGGCATAGACATTCAGGACACGCGCGATGCCTGGGTCGTGCAGTGTTTCGTCGCTGCATGTGGCGATCCAGTGAAACGCTTGCTGCGGCTCCTGAGTGGCCCAGCGCTCCAGCACGGCCAGAACCGCCCGCTGGCGCAGTTCGGACGGCGCGAGTTTCAGCGCGAACTCCGCGGCGGCGACCGGCGACACGTCCGCCCACGCTTCCGCCGACGTCGCGAGAGCCATTTCCCTTTCTTCTAACACGGGCAGGCTTTCCCCCCATTGGATCGCGCTGACAGCGTCCTTCGCCGCCCAGTCTCCGGCGACGTTCATGATCAACGCGTTTTTCATATCGCCCGCAGGAAGACCTTGCACCGTCGGAGCGATACCCGCCGGGTCCAGATGGACCCAGATGAAATAACAATTGCGCAGCGCGGCTTCCTTGGGAAATCCGTCCGGCAGCTCGTTGACCCATTTAATCGCAGCCTTCACGTCTTCCTTGGTCCAAGTCTCGACCAACATTTGAACGGTCTCATTGCGGGCGCGGCCGGGTTTCATTTCTACGGCGGCATGGGCTAAGGCCCGAACGTCTTTTTTGGCGTACAACGGAACCATGCTGCGAAGGGACTCCACTTTGACCGTGCCTTCGGGCATTGCCGCGATATGTGCGAACGCTTCCGCAGGGGCCAACTCACCCCAGCATTTCAGGACGGCCTGGGTCAGCACCACGCGCTCGCGCAATTGCTTCAAACCGTCGGCCGCCGCGATCGCTTCGGGAATTTCGGCCAGGGCCAGCGTCTTGCCAAACCCGTCTAGCGCGGCCAGCCGGTCGTCAATTTTCTTTTCGGCGCACGCCTTTTGGACGCGCGCCGGAAGACTCTGGGGGGAACTGTTGGTATCCGCGTAGGCGGGAACCGCCGTCAGCAACAGGGCGGGCAGTAATGCCCGACAAATCAATTGGTGTATCATTCGAAATAGGGTTGATGAGGGAATCGGAGCATCGCTTAGGGACCGACCCGGTTGGCCAGCGCGTCAATCTGTTTGTGGATGGATCCGGCCCGATCCCGCGCGGCTCCGGCCTCTTCCGTTTTCTGCATGTCTGTCAGCAGCATGGCATACTGGTCGAGGGCACCTGCCATTTCCCGCCCTTGGGGACCGACGTGTTTCTCCAAAATTGCCATGGCCCGCTTGTATTGCGTTTCCGCCGCCGCGTAATTTTTCTGTGCGCGCAGGGCCGCGGCCAACCCCATTAATCGAGGGGGCAGATCGTGACCCTCGGCCCCGCCGATTTTCTCAACCATCGCCACGGACTGGTTGTAGTATGATTCCGCCTGATCGGGCTTGTTCCAGGCCAGGTAGATTTGCCCCAGCTGATCATTACAAAATGCCACATTGCCAAGCGCATCCGGCGTCGGGTTGGTTTGGACGGCCTGTTCCCGGATGGTCAGCGCGCGTTTGGCCGCGGCTTCGGCTTCCTGATACTTGCTAGTGGACCGGTAAAACTCCGCCAATGATTGAAGCTGCTGGACGATTTCATCTGCCGGTGGATTCGCAGCGGCTTCGACGGTTGCCAAGGCCTGTTGGTAGAGGGCTTCCGCCTGGGCGTCTTTTTTCAGCAAATGATAAACGTCAGCGAGGTTTCTTTTCCACCGGGCCACTTCGACCGGAGCAGCCGTGGGCGCCCCTTGGGTGATATCCACAATCCGCTGATAAACGGGCACCACCTTGTCATACTGGGTCGTAACATTGTAGTAGAAGCTCGCGAGGCTTGCCAGCGGGAGAATCAGGTCCGAATGGTTCGTCCCAACGGCCTTTTCGCAACTGGCGACGGCCTCCTTATAATTCTGCTCGGCCAAGTCATTCTTTGCCTGATGGCGGTAGATGTCGCCCAATAGCATCTGGGTTTTCGAACGGCATGTGTCGGTGGGGCCGAAGGCGGTGGATAGATTCAAGGCTTCGGTGGCGATCTGCCGGGCATCATCCAGCTTGCCTCCTCGCGCGGCACGCATCGAATCGTACATCAGTGACTTCCATTGAAAGTTCTGCTGGATGGTGTCGGCTTCGCTCGTCCGGTCCATTGTTTTGAGCAGCGCCACGTAGGCTTTGCAGATAGAGTGCAGCAAGGGATTGTCGGGTGGGCCGTTCTTATCGGCCACAGCGAAGGCCCGCTGGTAAAGCGCGACGGCCTCGTTGGTTTTGCCCGCTTCCGCCAGCAGAGCCGCCAGACCGACGCGTGGCCAGCCCAGGTCCGAATGATCCTCGTCGACGCTTTTCTCCGTAATGGCCAATGACCGCCGATAGAACGTTTCCGCCCGATCGCGCATGCCCCATTGGCGGTAATTTTCCGCCAGGCCGAAAAGCGCTTTGGCCAGATTTATTTGCTCCTCCGCGGCGGAGTTGGTTTCGGCGGCTTTTTCGCGCGTGGCCAACAGGCGCTGACACAGGGCCTCGGCCTGTTCGGATTTCCCCCAGTCGTGGTAAAAGCCGGCCATGCCCAGCATGATGGCCGATAGATCGGCGGCATTTGTTCCCGCGTGGTCCAGGACTTGTTGGTAATACGACTCCGCCCGGGCGAACTGGCCTTGCGCGCGATAAATATCTCCTGCTGCTTGCGACCACCTCCGGAGTGGGGCCTCGTCCTGCGGCGAAGCTTTCTTCACCACGTCCAGAATTCTCAAAAACACCGGTGTGGCCAGGTCGAACCGCTGTTGGACCCTGCCATAGAAATTCCCCAGGTTCTCCAAGGGCATCACCAGCCCGGGAGCGTTTGTTCCAACCGCTTTCTCGCAACTGGCTACAGCCGCTTTGAGCGATTGTTCCGCCACGTCGAGTCTTTGCTCCTGCAGATAGATCTGGGCTTGAAGCACCAACGAGTTCGTCTCGTGCAGATCGGTTGGATCCAGTTTGGCGGCAATCTTCAGTGCCTCAGCGCAATGGGATTCGGCCTGGGCATACTTTTTCTCTTTTAGCGCCGAATCGGCACTGGACATCAATTTCCGCCACGCCAGCGCGGTGTTTTCATCTGCCGGCGCCACTTCCGCCAGACGGGGCACGGCTTCCAGCCGGGATGATTCTTCAGGTGCGGCGCGCACGCAATCTGCCCCGATAAAGCCGATGGCGATGATAGCTGCGGTCATTCGCTTTGCGGCGCAATTTTTTCCAATAGTGAAAACATTCATCATATCATTATTTTGAAATCGGACTCGAGATGGTTCGTGACGCCGGAGCGGAGGCTGCCTGATGGCACAATGCAAAGGTGCGGCAACGTGTTGCCCGTTGCCGCACCGTGCCTGATTTCAACTCAAGGGGTTTGGAGTGCCCATTGTTGATTGTCGCCGCCGCCGTAGGCCCACTGGTGGACGAGCGCGCCGTCGGCGGTCGAGTAGCCGGACACATCCAGGCAAGAGCCCGTGGCGTGAACCGGAGTAATCCGATAATAGCCGCCGCTGGTCCCGGTGAAGGTGAACTTCTGGTTGTTGTTGCCGCCGTAAGTCCACAGTTGAACCTTCGCGCCGTTGGCCGAACTCGCGCCGTTGATGTCAAGGCCCTTGCCGCTGTGGACGCCGATGATGCTGAATTGGTCGCTGCCACGATTGGTCAGAATCCAGCGCTGGTTATTGCCACCACCGTAGGTCCACTGCAGGATTTGAGTGCCATCGGCCGATCCCCACCCGGAGGCCTCCATCGCTTTGCCGCTGAGCCGGGACACGATCTTGTAAGTGCCGTTTCCGGGAGCACTACCGCCGTTCTGGCCGAAGCTGGCCGAGTATGAGTTACAGGTGAACTGCTGCCAGCCGCTGGTGTAGGTGATTTCAACTCCGAAGGATAACTGATGAAAGGAGCTGCTGTTGACCAGGTGTCCATTGTTTTTTGCCCACATCATGAGCGCCATGACATCCGTTGTGCCGCTGGTTCGCTTGCTGGTGGGCGTGAAGATGAGCACGTTATTGGCGCCATTGTTCGCCTGGTAAACATGAAGGTAAGTTCTTCCGCCAATACTGACGTTTGCGGCAATTTGACTACCCCAAGTCCCGTCACCATTCCACTGCTCACAAACGATAAATTCGTCCTGCATGTTGGTGGTCCAATTATCGAACATGAAGTTGTACCAGGGATTGTTCGGGACACTGACGTTGAAGGTGGCATTGCAGTAATGATTGCCGTCAAGGGGAAGGTCCACGTCCTTTTGGGTATGGGGGTAACATTTGATGCCGCCGTTGGTGAAGCTTCCGGCGCTGGCCCAGTTGCTGGGGCTGTTGGAGTAAAGCGTTTGTTGCGCATAGTCTGGCGATCCCCATCCGTTCTGGTAAACGCTCCACCCGTCGGCATAGTGAACCTGGACCCACGGGCCCGAAGCTTGAAAGCTCCATTGGGCTTGAGCACTGGTGAGGCCGATTGTAAGAATGGCCAGAATGGAGAACACCCCGGCAGTAAATTTGGAACTTATTTTCATCGATATCTTTGTCGTTTTGTTGGGTTTTTGTTTTTAAGCAGTGCGGCAACGAGTTGCTCGTTGCCGCACGCTTGAAATTTGCCTGCTCTCAACTTGCGGGGTTTGGAGGGCCCTCTGTTGATTGTTGCTGCCTCCATAGGTCCACAATTGGACCAGCGCACCGTTGGCTGTCGATCCCGCGTCGACCTCGAGGCAGGAGCCGGTCGCGTGCGTAGGAGTGATTGATAATACCCGCCGCCGGTAGAAGTGAAGGTGAACTTCTGATTGTTGCCGCGGTTCGTCACGGTCCAACGCTGGTTGTTGACGCCGCTGTCAGTGTGTTGAGTTGTTTTTTCATCGGGCTTTTGTGCCGTGTTACAGTTGGTTTTGCTTTTGGCAAATTCGGAACAATTACGCTCACCGCCACACGGGTTCCATTTGCATGTTCTCGTTGCATGGGAGTTGAAATCCCAAGGCGGGTAGCCGCCGCCTTGAATTCACGAATGGATCAGAGCGCCTTCGGCGTGCGTGGCGAGCTAATGAAAGTTATGAAAGTTGGATCCTCCCGATATGGGGCGGTAGGCTCGGCTCCGCGTCATGTCGGCACATACCGGCGCAATCATTTCACCGGCCCCGCGCAGGGGCCTGTCTCGGGTCATCATGGGTTTGGGTTTGGGTTTTCCATCAAGTTGAATGATCTCGGATCCTCAAAATGACGGTGGCCAAACAAAGTTGGACGCTTCGATTTAGTCCACTGCGGTGAAGAGTGGTTTTTTCGTCACCTGATCAGGGGGGTGGAGAAATCACTCCTCAATGCAGTGGACGGAAATACGGTTGTGTTGCGATGTTGGAGCTTGATTCGTCGGGGACCATTGGACTCCGGCACCGTTGGAAAAAACCTATCGTGAAAACCCAAGATACATCCCTTTGTGGGGGCATGGGAGAACTGCATCCGCGCGAAGGCGAATGTTGAGACTCTGTGCTTCAGGATTCGGAGTGGCTGCGGCCTTCACGACGATGGTCTTTGCCCGCAATCCCGCCGCCGCTGTCAATGTGTCGTTAGTTCGGCGGGCGACGATCTTTCGTTCGGGAACTTCATCGACAGAGTTAGATTGGGTGTCGCGGCCGTGCCGGAGCCCTCCAGCGCATTGCTTGGCTTGTTCGGCGGCTTCGGCCTGCTTCGCCGTCGGCTTCGGCCTGCTTCGCCGTCGGCGCTGATTTTTTCCTTTCCAGCCGCTTCTTCAGGATGAGGGGGCGGGAGGGACGAATAACAGCCAGTCGCCGTTTTGCGGCGGCTGGCTAATTTGTTGGAAAGAGGAGAAATCTTCAATCGGCGGCCGGCTTGACGACCCGCGATCCGCCGGTGGATTCAAAGCGGAGGTAAACTGTTCCCTGATAGGGCTCCGTCACCATCGGGTTGGCTGCCTGCGGACCGGTCTGGCCGCCGGTGTGGAACTGGTTGCCTATGGGCGGCATCAAACTCCCGGGCGCTGATCCCACTTGATCTTGCAAAGCAGGACAGGCCAATGTGGGTCCATCGAACCACAGAAGGAAAGGAAGTCTCGAATTGAGTGAACTGGAACGAATCCTTGGAAATGTCAGCCGGGACGGTGAGGCCTTATCGGCCGAGCTGCTGCCGCTCGTTTATGACGAGTTGCGTGATTTGGCCGCGCGGAGGCTGTCCGGTGCCGGAGGCGCGACATTCCAAGCGACGGAGTTGGTGCATGAAGCTTGGGTCAGATTGGGTGGCAACGACGACAAGAGCTGGAACGACCGTGCTCATTTCTTCCGTGCGGCGGCGCAGGCGATGCGGCGGATCCTCGTGGATCGCGCGCGGACGAAGTCGGCTCTCAAGCGTGGCGCGGGAAAGGCGTTTCTGAGTCTCGACGAGATCGAGGTTTTGGAGGTGCCTCAGGACGAGCGCGTGCTGTTGGTGGACGAGGCGCTCGAACATCTGGAGTTGGAAAATCCGGAGTGTGCGAGGCTGGTCACTTTGAAGTTCTTCGGGGGGCTCACCGACGTGGAGATCGCCGCCAGCGAAGGGGTGGGGGAGCGAACCATCCGGCGACGCTGGGAATTCGCGAAGGTGCGGCTTTTCCACTTGATTCAGGAGGGACACACGAGCGGCGAATGACTCACGGCCTCGACATGATTCTATATGAAGCGGCTTCCGCGCTGACCGATGCGGAGGAGCGGCGGATTCTGCTGGATCATGCGTGTGGCGACAATCCGGCGCTGAGGAAATTGATCGAGGAAATGCTGGCAATGCGCGATGCTGCCGCTGGATTCTTCGGCTCCCAGGCTGGAGGTGTTAGCAATGCATCGGACTCGCCCCGGGATTCAACGGGAGAGGAGGCGATCCGCGCCCGGATCGGGAGATACCAGTTGATAGAAAGGATCGGTGCGGGTGGCTGCGGGGTCGTCTATCTGGCAGAGCAACTCGAACCGATCCGGCGGAAGGTGGCGCTGAAGATCATCCGGCTGGGGATGGACACGGAAAACGTGGTCGCCCGCTTCGAGATGGAGCGTCAGGCGCTGGGCTCGATGAACCATCCTGCCATCGCGCGGGTTCTGGATGGGGGTGCGACTGCCTCGGGGCGGCCTTACTTCGTGATGGAGTTGGTGGATGGAGAGAAAATAACAGATTTTTGCGACACCCACCGGCTCGGTGTGGGGGATCGTCTTGGGTTGTTTCTGGAAGTATGCCAGGCAATCCACCATGCGCATCAGAAGGGCTTGATCCACCGGGATATCAAACCCTCCAACATTCTGGTCAGGATGGAGGACGGGCGGGCATTTCCAAAGGTCATCGATTTCGGGATCGCCAAAGCGACCTCCGCCGGAGGAATGGATGATGAGACATTCACCGTGGCCGAGCAGTTTCTGGGAACGCCGGCCTACATGAGTCCCGAGCAGGCGATGGGGAGGACCGACCTTGATACCCGTTCGGACATCTATAGTCTTGGAGCGCTGCTTTATGAACTTCTAACTGGCGTTCCGCTCTTTGACCCCAACCGGTTGAAATCGATGGGATTGGATGAAGTCCGGAGAGTTCTGGGGAGCGAGGAGCCTCCGAAACCGTCGGCTTTGTTAGCATCCATGGAAGCAGGCCGGCTGCGGGAAGTGGCCCGTCTCCGAGGCTGTGAACCCGATCGTCTGGTGAGCAGGGTGCGGGGCGATCTTGATTGGATCGTGATGATGGCGATCGCGAAAGATCGGGAGTGCCGCTATGAGACGGCGAACGGCCTGTTTCGCGATGTGGAGAGGCATCTGGCCAGTGAGCCGGTGTCCGCCGGTCCACCGGGACGGAGATATCGATTGAGGAAACTCATTCAAAGAAATCGTGTGACGTTCGCCGCGGGAGGTTTGGTGTTTTTGGCGCTCGCTGGCGGATTCGGAACCTCCACCTGGCTGTTTCTTCGGGAAAAGCAGGCCCGCACGGAACAGGAGCGACTGAGAGGGGAGGCCGATCGTTCGAGGGCGATCGAGCGCATGCTGCGCCAGCGGGCCGAATCCCAAGGCGTGATCGCTCAGGCTGCGGTGAAACTTTCTTACGGCGACATGGAGGGCGCGGCAGCCCTGATTGCAACGGTTTCCAGCGATCAGATTCCGCCTTCGTTGGAGGCGGCGAACACCCTCCGGACGGTGGGTGAGTGGCATGTGCGCCATGGACGATGGAATGACGCGGCCCACGCCTTCACCGGCCTGACCGAATCACTGATCAGCGTGGACCCAACCGATTCGGACAGTGTTTCCCACAATCTGCTCAATACCGCAGCGGCCCTGTGTTATGTCGGCGACGAGGCGGGTTACGAGAAATTCCGTCGCCTGGCGATCTCGCGTTTTGGCAAGACGACCCATCCCGTCGTGGCCGAGCAGATCGTGAAGTCCACGCTGATTCGTCCAGGGGGCGAAGAGGTGTTAGCCGTGGACCGGTCGCTGGAGCTGGTGATTCTCAAGGCGCACGAAAGCCGAAGCGGGCCGATCTCCGGTAATCCGGAACTCCGCGGGTGGAGTTACGTTGCCCTGGCCCTGCTCCATTTCCGCAGCGGAGATTATCAAAAGGCGGTCGAGTGGTGTGGTCGGTGCTTGGATTCGGCTGCGGAAGACTCGGCACGGAGCCTGACGGCGCGGATTATTCTCGCGATGGCGGAAACCCGCTTGGGGAGGGGAGATGAAGCGCGGCTTCATCTCTTGAAGTCGGGACCCATTGTGCGTGAAAGGTTGGCGGGACCGCTCGATGGTGAGCGTGGCGGCTATTGGTTCGATTGGGTGAACGCGGGCGTGCTTCTGAGAGAGGCGGAAGGATTGGCCGGTTTCGGCAAGTCGCGGTAGTTCTAGCGGAGTGGCAAGGACTGGTTTTTCGGGGATTTGTAAGAGATTCAAAAAAAATCGATGAGCGTGTCCGGTTTCGGGCGTGGTTTTCCGGTTCTTGAATAGAGGTCGGTTTCCAATGACCTACGCAAAGCCCCATGAAACCCACAAAACTTCTCCCTTCCGTCCTGCTTTTGGCCTCTCTGGCGTTTACCCCAGCCCATGCGGCGCTGATTAGCACGGAATCGTTTTCCGGCTATACGAACGCGACCAAACTCAATGCCCAAACCGCTCCCGCCGTCGCGGGTTACACCGGGGACTGGGTGCATGGAAACACTTCTTTCGGAACACAGGATATCCTGACCAGCACGACCGGACTGAGCTATTCGGGTCTGTCCACGACCGGTGGCAGCGCCGGGGTGCCGAATAATACTTCTGGAGGCGAAATCGCCGCAGGCAACAGCGGTCGCGTGGCCCGTTCGTTAGATGGTTCGCTCACCGTAACCGCTGGAACCACTGGAACGGTCTACATGAGCTTTCTGTTCCAGACCGGTCGGGAAACCGGAGCCACCACCTATCAAATGCTGGAACTCTACAACGGTATCAATACGATTAATTTAAATAGCGACGCGACGCGCGCTTTCGAAGCCGGGTCGGGAAGCAGCAATTTCAACTTTGGAGTGGGCGGCCCGACCGCAAACCAAAGCCTGGGTGCCGCCAACACCGCAGTGCATCAGTTCATCGTGAGGTTTGATCTTTCCCCCACTGTCGGCAGCGACAGCGCGACGGTTTGGCTCGACTCGACCACCGAAACTGGCGGCATTGTCACTTCAGGTCTGAATCTGGCTTGGGATACACTGTCCCTGGCTGACTACGACGGCAACTCCGCCGTATGGGATGAAATCCGCTGGGGGACCGACTTCAACAGCGTGACCATTCCCGAGCCCGGAGCCGCCTTGTTAGGTGGTCTTGGCATGTTGTCCCTGCTGCGCCGCCGGAGGGCCTGATTCCTTTCTCTTCGTGGTCGCCGCGGGATATTGGGCTTTCCCGCGGCGATCGTTCCCTCATCCGGATTTCCGGGTGTTCCCAAAGCCATTGCCCGCCCGCCGATTCTAGCGGGTTCTGAATTTCCAAACTCGATTCCACAACCCATGAAACCCACACTATTCACACTGCTTTCCGCAGTAATCCTGCTTCCATCCACCATTTCGGCCGCACTCCTCAGCCAGGACTCCTTTTCGGGCTACACGCCGGGTCAAATTCAATCCACCACCAGCCCCGCCGTCGCCGGATATTCCGGCAATTGGACGGGTGTTGATTTTGGCAATGTCAAACCTGCGGTCACCGCGGGAAGCCTGTCCTACGCAGGTGCCAATTATGCCGCCGGCCTCGGTAACAAGGTGACCGTACTCAACAACACCACGGGCGGAGAGATCACCGCAAACAACAGTGGCCGGGTCTATCGGCTGTTCGACAGCAGTCTCACCGTCACCAACTCGACGGCAGGCGTCAGGTATCTGAGCTTCCTGTTCCAAAGCGGCCAGGAAACCGGGGCCACCACCTATCAGACGCTGGCGCTTTTCAACACGGACACGGCGGACGCCCATCGCAACTTCGACATCGGGTTCAATGGTGGCACTATTTACAACTTCGGAGTGAAGAATGTGGCTGGAACCGGGGAGGACTATCAAAACACCGGCGTGAACGCAAACACCGTCGTCCACCTCTTCGTTGTCAAAGTCACGCTGAGCGCCACGGCGTTGAGCGATAGCGTCACCGTGTGGGTGGATCCTACACTTGGTGCCGGCGAACCGGCAGGCGGCACGACGGTTTCCGGAAGAGACCTGGCGTGGGACCGCGTCGCTCTATCTGATTACGATGGGAACTCCTGTGCGTGGGATGAAGTCCGTTGGGGAGCCACCTTCAACAGCGTGACGACCGAAACCATTGTTCCCGCCGTTCCCACCTTCACGCTCCAGCCGCTGGGATACAACGGCAGCGTGGGGAATACCGTCACGTTGACAGCGCTTGCGGAATCCGCTCCGGCCCCGGGATACCAGTGGCAGAAATCGGAGGATGGCTCCACGGGGTGGACTGGAATTTCCGGAGCCAACGGAGCCACACTTCAGTTTTCATCCGCGGCGTTTTCTGCCAACGGCTATTATCGCGTGATCGCCGATAACGGGAATCCTCCCCCCGCCACCAGCGACGTGGTGGAGGTGTTCCTGACTCATCCGGTTCCTACCATCATTACCCCGCCGGCATCCATCGCCGCGCAAGTGGGTTCGAATGTCACCTTGTCCGTGGCTGCCACCGGACTTGGAACGTTGACCTATCAATGGTACAAGGACTCGGAGCCAATCGACGGGGCGACATCGGCTACCTTGGGACTAACCAATATCCAGATATCTAACGGCGGTCAGTATGCGGTGGAGGTCACGGACCATGCTGCGGAAGCCGACGGCCAAGCGGCCACCTCCGTCTTCTCTGCCCCGGCGACCGTCGGCGTGTTTGAAGCGTGGTCCGGCTTGGTGAGTCACGAGCCATTTGATATCGCCGCGGGATATGCGGTGGGCATGCTGCCGGGGCAGAATCCCACCACTGGCGGCTTCAGCGGCGCCTGGACGGATGTGGATTTCGGCAATGCCGAGCCCGCCGTTTCCGCCGGATCCCTGACTTACGCGGGTGCCAGCTACCTCGGATCGACAGGAGACAAGGCGAGTGTTCCCTCCAATATCACCGGCGGCGAAATCACCGCCGCCAACAGCGGCCGGGTCTATCGGATGTTGGCCTCTCCACTTGTGGTCGGCGATAATACCACGGGAACACGCTACCTGAGCCTTCTCTACCAGAGCGGCCAGGAAACCGGGGTGACGGTCTATCAAATGCTGGAGCTGAAGAACGGCACCCACACGGATTTCAACCGCAGCTTCGACATCGGACTGAGCAACAATGGCGGAATGACCGGCAGCGAGTATGACTTCAGCGCCGAAGGGACTTACCTCGGCACCGGCGTCGCGGCGGACACAAATGTCCATCTGCTGGTCGTGAAGTTTAATCTGAGCGCCACGGCAAATGGCGACAATGTGACCGTCTGGGTGGATCCCACCCTCGGCGCGGGTGAACCCACTGGCGGCACCACGATCTCCGGAGTGAATCTTAACTGGGACCGCCTGGCGCTTTCCGACTACGATGGCAACTCGGCGGCATGGGACGAAATCCGTTGGGGTTCCACCTTCAACAGCGTGACCCTCGGTTCCTCCCCGGCCAACAATTACGCCGCATGGATCGGTGGCTATTCCGGTTTGGGAGGTCTGACGGGTTTCAATGATGACGCGGACGGCGACGGTATCAAAAACGGCGTGGAAAACCTCTTCGGCACGAATCCGGGCGTATCCAACCAAGGCATCGTGCAGATCGCCAGGAGCGGCAACACCGTGACCTTCCAACATCCGGCAAACGCCACTCCGGCAAGCGACGTTACAGCAGCTTACGTCTGGTCCACCGACCTCGCTACATTCAACGCGGGTGGAGCGAGCGCGGGAGGGACCACGGTGAGCTTTGCGACTAACACGGTGGCAGGAACCACGACCGTCACCGCGGCGATTTCAGGAACGACACCGGCAAAGCTCTTCTTCGCGCTGAAGGCGATCTATGGCGCTCCCTGATGAAGAATCACCTCCTTGTGACTCACGTCCCGGATTCTGTAATGGGTTTCAGAACGGGGCGTGATTTCAAGGAGGGGAATTTCCCGGCCGTCATTGGCGGGAACCAGTTTCCCGGTTCTCGAAACTCTGGGAACCGGGAAATTTTTTGCCAATTCGAAAGCGGACGAATGACTAACAAGCAGCGAGTCAATGATTGAAACAAGAATGATAGGCCGCTTGATGTGGCGATGGATGATAGGCTCCGCCCTGACGGTGGCGGCCTGCCGCGTCTCCGCGCAAACGATTTCCACTGATGCCACCGGCGTCACTGTCAATACGGGCTCCGGTCTCACGCGTGTTGAAATCTGGGGTGATAGCATCGCCCGCGTCCTTCACGCTCCGACCGCCAGCATGCCCGCGATTTCGAGCCTGGCTGTGAATGGCAGTCCTGCGTCGGTGGCTTGGCAGTTCCAGAACAACGGAACGAATGTGCTGCTGATCGCCCCCAATTTCACCGCGCGAGTGGAGACTTCCAGCGGGCAGGTAAGTTTTCTCGATTCCGCTTCGGCCCAGGTTCTATCGGAATCCACCGGCGGCACGACCCTGACGGCGACGACGGTGGGCAGCCCGGCCACTGCCAGTTATGTGGTGACGCAGAAGTTCGACCTGCCCGCCGGTGAGGCCATCTACGGACTTGGACAACAGCAGGGCGGCGTCATGAACTGGGTGGGCCAGAGCGTCACCCTCCTGCAGCAAAACAAATATGTCGCGGTGCCCGTCGCCATGTCCAACAAAGGCTACGCGCTGTTATGGGACAATCCTGCGGTGACCACGGTGGACGTCGGAAAAACGACGGCCGGGAAATTGTCATGGAGCTCCGAGGCGGGTGACGCGGTGAACTATTATTTCTGTTTCGGTCCGGAGCCGGACCAAGCTGTCGCCGGGTACCGCAAACTGACAGGAGCCGCGCCGATGTTAGGCAAGTGGGCCTGGGGGTTCTGGCAGTGCAAGGAGCGCTACACCAGCCAGTCGGAGCTTCTCGGCGTGGTGAGCCAATACCGCACGCTCGGCATTCCGATCGATGGCATCATCCAGGATTGGCAATACTGGCCCGCGCTGAATCAAACCACCGCGGCCGGCGGATGGGGTTCGCATGAGTTTGATCCCGCCCGCTATCCGGATCCTGCCGGGATGATGAGCACCCTCCATTCACAGAACGTTCATGCGCTCATTTCCGTCTGGGCGAAGTTCGACGTGACGAACTCCGGTGTCAGCATTCCCAATCTCCAGCAGCTCGAAGCGGTCGGCGCGGCGTTCAACCCCGCCATCCCGTATGTCTTTCCCGCCGGTCAGGGGAAATGGTTCGATCCGTTCAACTCGGCAGGACGCCAGATCTATTGGAACCAGCTCTCGCAGAAAATCTTCTCCAAAGGACTCGACGGCTGGTGGCTCGATGCCTCGGAAGCGGAGTTCAGCGGAAACTGGGGCGAGTTCCGCAATTTTAACACCGCGCTGGGATCCGGCGCGAAGGTCTTCAACGCCTATCCGCTGATGGAAACCACCGCCGTCTATCAGGGGCAGCGCGCCGAGACCTCCGCCAAGCGCGCCCTCATCCTCACCCGCTCGGCTTATGCCGGTCAGCAGCGCAACGCGGCCATCACCTGGTCCGGTGACATCGCATCCGATTGGGCCACCTTTGTGAAACAGATCCCCGCCGGATTGAACTTCACCGCCTCGGGCATCCCTTACTGGAACACCGACATCGGCGGCTTTTTCAGCGGCGATCCCGCCACCGCTTCTTATGCCGAGCTGTTCACACGTTGGTTCCAGTTTGGCGCGTTCTGCCCGATGTTCCGCGTGCACGGCACCAACTACGCCAAGGAAGTCTGGCGTTTCCCCACCGCCACCCAGCCGATCCTGAAGGACTTTATCAACCTGCGCTATCACCTGCTGCCCTACATTTATTCCACCTCATGGAAAGTCACCAACGAAGGCTACACGATGATGCGCCCTCTCGTGATGGATTTCCGCACGGACGCGCAGGCTCAGGGCATCGGCGATCAATTCATGTTCGGTCCCTCGTTGCTGGTGAACCCGGTGACCTCGGCGGGCGCGACGAAACGCAGCGTCTATCTGCCGGCCGGCACGCAGTGGTTCGATTTCTGGACCGGCCTCAAGCAAAACGGCGGACAAACAATTCAAGCCGACGCGCCTATCGGAAAGCTCCCGCTGTATGCGCGCGCGGGCTCGATTCTGCCTTACGGCCCGTCGATCCAATACGCGATGCAAAGCGTGGACCCGATCGAGCTGCGCGTTTACCCCGGAGCTGACGGAAGTTTCACGCTCTACGAGGACGAGGGAGACAACTACAACTACGAGTCCGGCACCCGTGCGACGATTCCTTTCACCTGGAATGAAGCTTCCGGGCAATTGACCATCGGCGCGCGCCAGGGCTCGTTCCCTGGAATGCCCGTCAACCGCACCTTCAAGGTGGTGTTCGTTTCGCCCAATCATGGAGCGGGTCTCAACACAAGTGCCACGACGGACGCGGTGGTGAACTACGACGGCAGCGCCGTCACCGTCACGCGTCCGGCCCTGCCCGCTCTTCCCGCCGCGCCGACCGGACTTTCCGCCACTGCGAGCGGAGCCGGGATTTCCCTTTCATGGACCGGCCCGGCGGAGGGCACGGTTTATCACGTCCAGCGCGCCCTTCAAAGCGGCGGCCCATACGTCACCATCGCGAATCCCGTAATCGGCACCAGCTTCGTGGATACCGATGTGGAAGCCGGGAACACTTATTACTATGTGGTTTCAGCCATCAACGCAGCGGGCGAGGGCCCTGTTTCCAGCGAGATTTCTGCCACTAATGGCAACGCCGCGCTCCGGACATTGCTGATGTTCAACGAAGCTTCCTGTGCCGTCGCGGCGGATGGCAGCGGAAATGGCAGGCACGCCACTTTGGTCAACGGCCCCACCCGGGTCGCCGGCAAGGGCGGCAATGCCGTGGACCTCGACGGCACGGATGATCATGTGAGCCTGCCAACAAACGTGGTTGGAACGCTCAACAATTTCACCATTTCCGCGTGGGTCCATCTGGACGCCGCGACCACCAGATCGAGAATTTTCGACTTCGGCAGCGGGGGCGGATCCTACATGTTTCTAACTCCGGCGAATGGTGACTCGAACTCGGTCCGTTTCTCCATCACCACATCCGGAAACTCCGGCGAACAGCGCATCAGCGGCTCCTCCGCGCTGCCTACTGGTGTGTGGACCCATGTGGCCGTGACCCTCTCGGAAAATCTTGGCATCCTCTATGTCAATGGACTCGAAGTGGGACGCAACGAAAGCATGTCGCTCAAGCCGCTCGATCTCGGCGCAAGTACCCAGAACTGGATCGGCCGCTCGCAATCTTCCTCCGATCCCTATCTGAACGGCCGTGTGGACGATTTCCGCATCTACAGCGGAGCCTTGCCCGCAGCGGACGTCCTGTCCCTCGCCAATGGCCCGGCTGGAGCCCTGCTTGCACCATGGACCAGCCAGGACATCGGCGGTCCGACGATTCCCGGCAGTAGCGGAAACGGCGACGCCGGCGTGGCAACCCTTCGCCTCACCGCTTCCGGAGCGGATATCTGGGGCACCTCCGATCAATGCCGCTTCACCTGGCAATCCCGCTCCGGCGACACCGAGTTCATCACCCGCGTCGATGCGATGGACGCCGCGGACCCATGGTCGAAAGCGGGCCTGATGATTCGCGGCAGCCTGAATGCCGACGCGGTGAATTGTCTGTTAGCGGTGACCCCGGCCAACGGTGTGACTTTCCAATATAGGACAACCGCCAGTGGTACCACCGCATTCAACCAAACCACGGGCATCACCGCGCCGTGTTGGTTGAAAATCGCCCGCACGGGAAATACCTTCACCGCATACCGCTCGGCGGATGGCTCCGTTTGGACGCAGCATGCTTCGGCCACTCTTTCCAACATGCCCGCCACGGCCTACTTCGGCCTCGTGCTCGCCTCCCACACGAACAGCGCCCCTGTCGGCGCCAGCTTCAGCAGCATCGCCCTGAACGATCCACCGCCTCCGGCACCGGTTACTTCCAGTCTAACGGCTCCGGCCACCGATGGCGACGATTGTTTCTTCCTCGCCTCCAACCTCAACGACGGCGACAACATCGACGGCACCGGCATCAAGTCCGCGGATAACGATGACTCCACCTACGTCGCGCCGGACCGCCCCAGCAAGGGCCAGACTTTCACCACCGGATCCAATCCCGCCGGATACACCCTCCAGTCGTTCACCTTCCAGCACGTGATTTGGCCGACGTTTCTCACCAACGGCACCTGGTATGACATCCAGCCCGGCGATACTTTCGCGTTCCAGTTCGGGACGGTGTTCGACACGGTAAAAACGCCGATCCACACCGGTGTGGGCCAGTATTCCGGCACGGCCATTTCCGGTAGCGGGACCAGCGGCTCCGGGCGGTTCCTGACCTTCAGTCTATCAGGAGCTGGCCTCGCCCCATTGTCTCCCAACACCACCTACTACTTCGAAATCGCGCCCGCTTCCGGAGGCCCCTACTTCGAGCTGAACGGTTCCAAAACCGGGGACTACGCCGGTGGCAAGGCATTCCGGGGAAATTCCGGAACCGACGCCGGAAACATCGCCTCGGGTGTGAATCTCCTGACCGGCGACCGCGTCTTCCACGCCGATCTGGTGAAAGTGCCGGCTCCTGGTTATTCCAGTTGGATCAACGGGTTTCCAGGTCTCGGAGGACAGAGCGGATTCTCCGACGACCCGGATGGTGACGGCATCAAGAACGGTGTGGAGAACTTCTTCGGCACAAACCCATCGGCTCCCAACGCCGGAATTACAGAGATCGCGAAGAGCGGCAATACCATCACCTTCCGCCACCCGCAAAACCCGTCACCCGCCAGCGACGTCACCACAGTCTATCAATGGTCCACCGACCTTGCGAATTTTCATGCCGACGGTTCCACCGCCGCTGGCACCACGGTGGCCTTTTCACCCAGCGTGAACGATCCGGTTTCCGGAACCACCAGCGTTGTCGCGACGATCAGCGGGGCGATTCCCGGGAAGCTCTTTGCGATTGTTGTGGCAAGACAATCCGCTCCGTAGTCCCGGCAGGCGAACGCGCCATGCGCGACGCCGCCGAAGCGATCAATGGTCGTTCGAGTAGCGGAATCGTCGGCAGAGTGGGCTTTCCTATTGATGGATGTCACCCTCGTTACCACTGAAATTACCGGTGGATTCCTGGGGCGAACTTCCTTTTTATCCGCGGTCTGGAACTCTTGATGAGCGGTGTGTTCCTGTATGGCGGCCGGCAGGTGGCACCAGACCGGGGAGATGATTATCACTAGATCGGGGGATGGTGTGATAGCTCCCGATTTCTATACTGAGCCCGAATAACGTGGCGGAATCTGGTCCCGCCGACAAACACCCATCACTGTCATGAACCCAAATCTCCGTCGTCCCACCGCATTTCTGTTAGTTGTTTTGTCGTCCCATGTCTGCATGGCGGCGTCGCCAGACTGGATGATGGCGCGCGATTCGGAGGTGAAGGCGCTGGTGGAAAAAATGACGCTTGCCGAGAAAGTCGGGCAGATGACCCAGCCGGACTGGCGAGCGTTGAAGGACCGGAACGATGTCGGCGCGCTGTTTCTCGGTTCGTTGCTCTGCGGCGGCAGTTCGGATCCCGAATCGGGAAACACACTCAAGGACTGGACGGGTGTTTACGAAGACGCGCAGAAACAATCGCTCGGCACCCGCCTCGCGATTCCGCTGGTCTTCGGGGTGGATGCCGTGCACGGCCATAACAACGTGCTGGGAGCCGTCGTGTTTCCCCACAACATCGGTCTGGGTTGCACGCGTGATCCCGAGTTGGTGGCCCGTATCGGCAAGGTCACCGCGAGCGAAACCCGCGCCAGCGGCTTCCAGTGGACCTTCGCTCCATGCGTCGCCGTGCCGCAGGACATCCGCTGGGGACGCACCTACGAGGGATTTTCCGAAGATCCCTCGGTGGTCGCCTCGCTAGGGGAAGCCAGCGTCCGTGGATTGCAGGGCGAGAGGATTTCCGGTCGGGAAACCGTGCTGGCTTGCGTGAAGCATTTCGTGGGTGACGGGGGCACAGCCTTTCGCTCCTCCACCGGCGGGGGCTTGCTGGACCAAGGCGATACGAGGGTGGACGAGGCGACCCTTCGCTCCATCCACATGGCCGGCTATCCCGCCGCGATCGACGCAGGCGTGGGCACGGTCATGCCATCCTACAGCAGTTGGAACGGCGTCAAGTGTACCGGCAACAAGCGTCTCCTGACCGATATTCTCAAGGGCGAACTCGGTTTCAACGGCTTTGTGATTTCCGACTACAACGCCATCGACCAGATTATTCCGCCAGCTCCAAGCGCCACGACCGTGGAAAGCAACAACGCTTCCGGCCAGGTGAATTCCGCGGATTACCGGAAGTGCATCGAGATTTCCATCAACGCCGGGGTGGACATGGTGATGGTCACCGACAAATACCGGGATTTCGTCCGGCAGCTTCAGGAACTCGTGAACGAGGGCAAGGTGCCTGTTTCGAGAATCGATGACGCGGTCACCCGCATTCTCCGCGTCAAGTTCGCGATGGGCATGATGGACAAGGGCGCGCAACTCATGGCCGATCCGGCGCTGGTGGCGGACTTCGGGTCCGAGGCGCACCGCAAGGTGGCGCGCGAGGCCGTGCGGCGTTCGGTGGTTCTTCTCAAAAATGAAAAGAACGTCCTTCCTCTCACCCGCAAGGGCGGACGCATTCATGTGACCGGACGCGGAGCCGACGATCTCGGCATGCAGTGCGGCGGTTGGACCGTGGACTGGCAGGGAAAACGCGGCGAGGTCACGCCCGGCGGCACAACGATCCTCAATGCCATCCGCGAGGCTGCGGGCGAGGAGACCAAGGTCACGCGCGACTTGGACGCTTCCGGTGCGGCGGGTGCCGATGCAATCGTTGTCGTTGTGGGTGAGGAACCCTATGCCGAGATGGATGGGGACAAAGAGTCGCCCGCGCTGGCGAAAGAGGATGCGGACGTCATTGAGGCTGCGAAGAAAACGGGAGCGCCCGTGGTGGTCGTGGTTCTATCGGGAAGGCCGATTTTGTTAGGTTCCGCCGCGGATCAGGCGGACGCTCTGCTCGCCGCGTGGCTTCCGGGCACGGAAGGCTCCGGTGTGGCGGATGTGCTCTTCGGTGACCACGCGCCTTCCGGCAAGCTGTCGTTTGCCTGGCCCCGGTCTATCAGACAGATTCCCGCCAGTCACCCCACGGAAGCCGCGGAGAGTCCATTGTTCCCGCTGGGATTCGGCCTCGCTTATTGAACTCTAACGATGGCACGCTCACATTTTTTCACTCATGCGCAATCAGAAGAAAAGGCTGTTCCGGAACGTGGCGGTGAAGATCGGCCGCGTTCGTAACGGCGCTTCCTGGAAACCGGCGGCGAACCCTCTCGACAGCAAGGTTTCCTGAAGCAACCACACCGTCGGAGAACCCTGACGGAAACACTCCGCGCCGGGCTTTACACATGGGATTCAACCGCTCCATATTTTGCCAATGAGGGGTGTGTTTCTCTTATTGGGATGGATGATGGTTTCCTGGCTGCCCGCGCAGGCCCGCGAACCTATCACCAATATCGCCGCCATTCGCGCGCTCACTCCCGAGGAGGCGGCTTCGGAGTTGCCCGTCAACGTTCGTGGAGTGGTCACCTTTTCCAATAAGAGGGAGATCACCTTGTTCATCCACGACGGCACGAATGGCATTTACGTCGATCAGGGGGATCTGGAAGCTCGGAAACTCGCAGTATGGCCCGAGCTTGGTGATCAGGTGGAAGTCTCAGGGGTCTCTGGAAATGGAATTTTCGCTCCTGTCATCCGCGGCACGTCGCCGCTCAGGATCATCTCCAAGGGCGCTCTGCCGGCTCCCAAAGCGGTGGATGGATTGGAGCTCGCAAAACCCGGGCTCGATTGCGACTGGGTGACGGTGGACGCCTATGTGACCGACGTCATGATGAATGGAAACGCTCTGGTGATCCAGTGCCGCGCGGGTTCGTCCGATTTCCATGTGCTGATTGAAGGTCCGTTGCCTCCGGACCAGGAAGCGCTGTGGGATCTGCCGGATCGAAGAGTTCGCATCCGGGGCGTCGTGGCTACGGTTTTCAATGCCAACGGGCAGATGACGCGGCGGTTTTTGCGGGTCAACTCGCCGTCGGATGTCGTGCCACTGCCATCCGCCGAACTTTCGCAGGAGGCGCGTCTGGTAAGTTCGTCCCAATTGTTGCGCTTGGATGGCCCTGGGCCGAACGACCGTGTGAAGGTCGAGGGCGTGGTGACTTTCGACATGCCGGGGCGCGGCGTGTTTCTGCGAACGGATGGTGGCGGATTGTGGGTTCAGACCGCGCGAGCTCCGCAAACCCGTCCGGGTGAACTGGTGGAAATCGAAGGCAGGCCGCGCTCCGGCAGGATGAGACCGTTCATCCACGCATCCGTGATTCGGATGATGGGCAGGCAGGAAGCGCCAGCACCGATCAACCGGCGCGCGGTGGAGTTGCTGGACACGCGCTTTGACTCCGAACTCGTCTCCACCGAGGCGGAACTGCTCAACATCTTCCGCGGAGCCGATGGCACCACCTTCGAATTGCGTGATGGTACGATTGTGTTCCGAGGCTGGCTGGATCTGGCGAACGGCCTCCCGCCCGATCTTCTGCCAGGCTCGAAACTGAAAGTCTCCGGCATCGCCCAAATCACCGCATTGGCCGAATACACTCCGATGCAAGTGGAGGACAAACTGCTGCTCCGACTTCGGTCTCCGTCGGACCTCGTGTTGCTCCGGCCTCCGCCATGGTGGACGCCGCAGCGCTTGGCATCGGCTTTTACGGCCATCCTCGTCCTGCTGGTGGCGATCTATCAGCGCTCGCGCCTGCGTCGGAAGCGCAGGCAGGAATCCCAGCGCAAGTCCTTCGAGGCCGTGCTTGCGGAACGGGGTCGCTTTGCCCGTGAGATTCACGATTCGCTCGCGCAGGGACTCACTTCCATTTCGTTGCAACTCGAGTGCGTTCGCAACCAGATCACCGACTCGCCTGCGCTGGCCGCCGGACATTTGGAAACCGCGCGCGAGTTGGTCCGCGAAAGCATGCGCGAGGCCCGGCGCACCATTTGGAATCTCCGCCCGCTTGCTTTGGGTGAGGCCGATCTCGCTTCCGCCCTTCAGAAATACGCAGCCGACCTCACCCGCGACAACGGGATTTCCTGCCAGCAGCAGATCGAGGGCTCGCCACGGCCATTGCCGCAGGAATACGAAAACGCTTTGCTGCGCATCGGCCAGGAATCCCTCACCAATGCCGTGCGTCATGCCGCGCCGCGGCGCATTCTGGTGCGCCTGCGTTTCGGCGACGGCTGGGTGACTTTGGTCGTCAAGGACGACGGTCGCGGATTTGATGTCGCTGGCCGCGTGGGAAAAGGCTATGGCCTGACTGGCATGCGGGAGCGCGTCGATGCGTTGGGCGGAAGCCTGTCCATCGACAGCCCCGCAGGCGAAGGCACCGAAGTTTCCGTCACTCTTCCCATATGAAAAAATCGATCCGAATATTCCTTGCGGATGACCACCCGGCATTGCGTGCCGGGCTCGCCGCCATTCTCAACAGCCAGCCCGACATCGAAGTGGTGGGCGAGGCGGGATCGGGCCGCGAAACCTTGGAATCCACCATAGCCGCGGACGTTTACATCGTCGATATGCGCATGCCGGAAGGCGATGGCGTTCACGTGATCCGCCAACTGAGAGAGCGGGATTCCGAGTGCAAGGTGCTCGTTCTAACAACCTATGACAACGAAGAGGACGTCTTCCGCGCCCTGGAAGCAGGCGCCCGCGGCTACCTGCTCAAGGACACGACCAGCGAGGAACTCGTGGCGGCCATCCGCCAGGTGCATGCGGGCGAGCGCCACATGCCGCATGCCATCGCCTCGCGGCTGGCGGATCGCCTCGTCCGGCCCACACTCACCCCGCGGGAGCTGGATGTGCTGCGTCTCGTGGCCAAGGGCCGCACAAACAAGGAACTCGCATCCGCCATGTTCGTTTCCGAGGAAACCGTGAAGAGTCACATGAAGGCCCTGTTCCAGAAGCTCGGCGTTCATGACCGCGCCGAGGCGGTTTCGGTTTCCCTGAAACGCGGCATCATCCGGCTCTGACAGCGCGCCGCCTATCGGGGAGGCCCAGGTCGAAAAAATCAGAACCGGCAGCAATGGCGTTCCGCCGGATGTCCAGCCCATGAATGTCGGCTCAGCTTCGGGATTGCCTGGTGCGTCGGCCCCCGAGACCTTCGCCGTTGACAATATCTCGATCACTTCGATTCCGGAGCATCATCCGTCCTGCTTTTGGGTTTCTGCGGGATGGGTTTTGTGGTTCGTAGAAAGCGCTGATCACTTGATGGCTCCCGTAGACCGGCAGTTTTTAAACCGAAACCGCCGGTTTTTTAGTTTGGACAGATCGGGTTTCAATAAAGCCTCTGTTAGTGTCAGGGGATCATGCTTGAAACACGTTTCCCCGGAGGGGAAGTGGCATGCGCTTAACCCAGCGCAGCCGAGCCGTTGGCACCAAGGCGATCCTATTGCGCAATACAGTTATTTCAATAGGTGGGCCCGCAGGGATTTGAACCCTGGACCAAGGGATTATGAGTCCCCAAATGGCCGTTAGGAATCGGCTGAAATGCTGCATTATTAAGGGTTTTGTTCACACTGTTCATAATACTCCTTGAAAGGTTAAGGCAACTGTGGGCAACTGGAGCCATGCCACGACGCCCCAAACTGGAGATCATCGAAACCGCCAAAGGCCACAAAGTTGACGTTCCCGCGTCGCTCTCCGCGTCCGGGAAGCGAGAGCGGTTTTTCTATCAGGACGACAAGGCCGCGAAGAAACACGCGGCCGGCATCCTGAAAGCCTACCACGAACGGGGAACCCAGGCCGGGACGATCAATCCCGCGCTGGCGGCGGCCGCGCTGGAAGCCGAGAAGCTGCTGGAGCCGTTCCACGTATCGCTGCTGGAGGCTGTGAGGGACTACGTGAAGCGGAACCAGCACGAAGGCGCTCGCATCACCGTGGGAGATGCCTGGACGGCTTATGAGGCGCAGCTCGTCAAAAAGAACCGCTCAGATGCCACCATCGAGGACTACAAGCGCGACCGGAAATCGATTCCCGGCTGGTTTTTCGCGCTCACTGTCGGCAATGCCACCGAGGCCATGCTTGAAAAGGCGCTGGACGAAGCCACGCGCAACCGCGGCAAAGCATGGAACCGGAAGCTCCGGGAAACCCGCGCGGTGCTTCGGGAGGCGCTCAGGACGGAAATCAAACCCGCGCAGGTGAAGAGGAAAGATCCGACGATCCTTACCGCCGCTCAGGCTGAAAACCTGATGAAACTCGCCGCTGCCGAGGGATGCGCCTTGCCCTTCGCCTTGCTGCTTTTCGCCGGCGTCCGCCCGGTTGGTGAACTCAATCGGATTTCGTGGGGTTCGATCCGGGAATATCACATCAACATTTCCGGCGACGAATCGAAAACGGAGGATGACCGGCACATCCCGATCATGCCGAACCTCCGCCGCTGGCTGGATTCCTGCAAGGGACACGACATCATTCCGGAGAACTGGAAACGGAAGTCGCAGGCCGTTAGAAAGGCGGCGGGCATCACCGATCAGGACGTTCCTCGCCACACCTTCGCATCGGCATTCTATCGCCTCCACACGGAGAGCGAAACGATTCAGGCGATGGGGCACTCTTCATTCAAGACCACCGAGCGATTTTACAAGCGGGCCATCACCAAGGACGAGGCCACCAAGTTTTTCAACATCAAGCCCGCCACCGCCGCGCGGAAGAAAGCTGAGGTGGCTGCATGACCGCCGCTGAAGAGTGCGTCAAGGCTCTTGATGCTATTCGCGCGCTGGCGGAATTGACACGAGGCGGCGATCGGTCGGCTGCCGTATTGTTGCTGATGGCAGCCAATAAGGCAGCCGGGGAACTGAAAATGATTTCTTGGGGCAGTGGGAACAATGAAGGAATGGCGGCCGTTGACTATGCTGCGACCCTTTTTGATGAATGGCCCCTGTTGATGCCGGCCATGGTAGAACTCCGCGCGTTTGAAATTGAACATTCGATACCCGGTGGCCTTGGAGCCGCTCTGCCGGTAAAAATGGTCCCAACATCCGGGAGCGGTGGAACAAGAAGCCTCGAAAGGAATTCCAGAGACAGCTTCGCGCGATGGATTCTATCGGCAATTCACGACGCCGTTTTCGTTTTCCCGCAAGGTTTGGAACTAGGTCCAATAGCTCGCAAAGTGCAGCCAAGGCAATATCGAACGATGTTTGCCAGCGCGCAAGTCTATCTATCGAAAATGATATTCACTCAAGATTGGGGAAGCGCGGTTCTTGTAAAGTTTGAGAGTCAGAATTCAGAAAGGATTTCTCGATTCGGGGCGGTGTATGATCTCGCGGAAAAGTTGCAACCCATAACAAAGGATACTCTGTCGGAGTGGGTGAAGGTGGGAGTGCATTGGGCCGAAGCCGCGTGCGTTGGCGAATGGGATGAATACCCATGGCCGGCGGGAATTATGAAGCGAGCTGCAACGAATCCCACAAAGTATTCCAAATCCCCTCGGGGCTGCAAAGCCGCGGTTCGGGAATGGGTGAAGGAAGGATTTGCATCGCTGACTGGCATCGGCTGATTTAGCCATTTAGAAACCGTTTAAACTGGCTAACGGGATCTTTTGCAGGCCCGCAGTTTGTGTGAATAGTCGGAAGGGTGAACGACAAGCCCGACAAAACGGAAAAGAAGAAGAGGGTGGCCAGCCCAAAGGTAATCGACCCGGAGGCCGCTCTGGTTCCCGCCGCTGTGATTGGCCGCAAGATCTCGGTGACTGGTAGATACATCCTACAGCTTGCTGAACAGAACCGCATTCCGTGTAACCGGATCGGTCCAAAATGCGTCCGTTTCAATCCGGCGGCTGTCGCCGCCGCCCTCGGCTTTGAATGGGACGGAGGGAAGGCGTGAGCACGCCGGAAAGCAGTGATGCACGCCGGACAGAACTGGAGATGGAAAAGATCCTAACCGGTGACCAACGCCGGCATTACGACGAGATCGACGAGGCCTGCGCCGATCCGCTCCCGTTGGACCGGCCGCCGGGGCGGAGATCAGCGACCGACGTGAGAAAGCTTCTGTCTATCCTGGACGAGCTTCAACAGGAAGGCGGGAACCTATGAAAATCGATCCAGGATTCCTGAATCACTGGAAAACCGAGCGTCTGCTCGACCAGCTCGGCTCCGCCGGCGTTGTCGCCGTTCTCAGGCTATGGGGAAGTGCTCAGATCCGCAGGAAGTTCTCCGGCTTGGATTTCACCCCGAAGCGCCTAGCCATGGAAACCAAATGGAAAGGCGATCCCGATGAGCTGTTCGCCGTTCTCACCGATCGGGATGCGCCATGGCTCGATGCCGATCCAGATGGAACATTCACGATTCACGGATTCGACGAACATCAGCGACAGGTCGTGCGCCTCTGGTCTCTCAATCCTGAAGGTAGAGGATCTTCTAAACCATCTCCTTCCTCATCTCCTTCCTCTTACCCTATTAGTGAACCTAATGGGAACCATATGGTTCCCATGGGTCTAGCAGAGGAGAGCGACTTGGATGGATACGAAGCGATTCCGACCGGAAACAAGCCGCGCCTCCTTGATCTAGAGCGAAAGGTTCAAGGACTTCGTAAAGAGTGGCGACTGCCGTTCATTTACACTGAGCAGCAAGCTCTGCTCGGAAGCGCTCGCTGTCTGGATGCACTCTCAGAAGAAGGATGGCTGACGCTCCGCGATTACCTCTATGCGAAGATTCCTCAAGGTGTGCCCTCATGGCAACCCCGCCAGAGATTGAAATTTTTGGAAACTTGCTCAGACGTGGCAGCTCATGCTGACACCTGGAAGCGGCACCAGTCGGATCGAAGCGCGGCGCCGATCCGGCTGGTGCCGCCGCCAGAGCAATCGGACGAAGACAAGGAAGCGCTCAATGAATTTCTATCCAAACGATCAAAGCCATGACCAGAACCCACACATTGCACGCCACCACCCGCGAGTGGGTGGATGGAGACGGAACTAAGCATAAGGTCCGGATCGAGGTTGGAGCCATCTTCCGCAGCAAGGCCGGGAATCTCGTCGTGAAGCTGGACGCCGTGCCCATCACCAAGGAGTGGTCAGGCTGGCTGGCCGCGGATCAATGCGCTCCCGCCCCGTTACCTCCGGGCCGCCGCCAGCCGCGAGGCATGCCACCACCTCCGCCGCCCGAGTCATGACCGACTCCCCCACTCCGGGGGGCGGGTCAAAAGTCTGAGCAGTTCACTTTCCCCACCGTTCCCTGTCTCTTTTTTCCACGTGGACGGAATTGGAATTTTTGGGGGAAAGCGGGTCAACCCACGCCGATCCGCAGCAAATCGAGTCAAAACAACCATAACAGAAACTAACACATGACCAGAACAGGAACGGTTTATACCCCGCGGTCACTCGCCGCCGAATTGAAAATCAGCGTTCGCGCAGTCCTCCGCGCTGGGCAGTCTGGAGAGCTGAAAATCGCCAAAATCTCAGGATGTGTCTTTCGAATCGAAGGCGGGGACGTGGACGCCTGGCTCGACACCCTGAAAAAGTGGAAGCCATGAGCAGGCCGATCGATATCTATTCGCCCAAATCCCTTGCTTTAGAGCTGGGGTGCAGCACGAGGCGAATTCTCCGAGCCATCAAGCGCGGCGATCTTCAGGCAAATCAGCAGAATTCTCGGGTGATTTTAATATCAAGCAAAGCAGCGGCTGCTTGGTGGACGGGGAAGCGGATGCTCAGTGTCCCTAACTGTCCTCAAGTCGCGAATCAATTACTTCCATCGCACCCATAAATTAGATAACTTTCCGTCACTGACTGCTGAGAAGCAGACGAATATTATGAACCTCAAAGCACTCAAAGAAAAACGTGGCGCTCTCATGAAAGAGAGCGATCTAATCATCCGGGGAGCGTCAGCGGAAAAGCGGGCCATCAGCAACACCGAAGACATTCGCCTCGGCAGCATCAAAGGTGAAATTCTCGAAATCGATTTCAAGATCGCAAGGGAAGAGCAGGAGCTGCGGAATTATTCCCGCCAGCAGCAGAGCGGCGAGAGCCTGCAAGTCGACGCTTCGCAATACTCCATCACCCGTGCCATGCGCGGCGCTTCCCTTGGCCGTCTCGACGGATACGAGGCTGAAATAAGCGCTGAGATCGCCCATCGCTCTGGCAAGCCCGCGGACGGGTTTTATGTTCCACATGCCGCCCTGATGGAACGGCGCTCCGGAATGGGTGTCACCGTCAACAGCGGCGCTAACGGCGGGAACACCGTAGCCACTGAGATCCGTGGTTTCATCGATGCTCTTCGCCCGATGCTCCAAGTTGCTCGTGCAGGGGCTACCTTGATGTCAGGCCTAACTTCAGACGTTGGCATTCCCCGCCACGCTGCCGCCTCCACGGCAAGTTGGAAATCGGAATTGGCGGACCATGACGAGTCCTCACCGGCGCTCGAACAGCTTTTACTTCAACCACGCCGCTGCGGAGCGTGGACGAGATACTCGAAGCAGCTGATTGCGCAATCAAGTCCCTCGATTGAGGCATTCGTACGCAATGACCTGATGCAGGCAATTGCGGTCGGTTTCGACTCCGCCGCCATCAACGGCCTCGGATCATCTGACCAGCCCCGCGGCATTCTCGCAACTTCCGGTATCGGCGCGGTTGTTGGCGGCACTAACGGACTCGCTCCGTCTTTCGCTCACCTTGCCGCGCTCGTCGCCGCTATTGCCAACGTCAACGCCACAGGCGGCAATCCCGGATTTCTGTTCTCGACCAAGATCGAGAGCAAGCTCCGCACCACGGTGAAGGTTTCCGGCACAGATTCGAAAATGATTCTGGAGGAAGGACAGGCAACGCTCGTCGGCAATCCTTGGTATGCCTCCAACAACGCGCCCGACAATCTAACGAAAGGCTCTAGTTCCGGTGTGTGCTCCGCGATCATCTTCGGCAACTGGGCGGACTTGATCCTTGCCAGCTTCGGGGAAGGCGTCGACGTCATTGTCGACCCGTTCACCTTGGCGACCAGTTCGCAAACCCGCGTTGTCGTCAACTCGCTTTGCGACGTCGGCGTCCGTCGTGCGGCCTCTTTTGCGGCCATGAAAGATGCGCTATCCGCCTGATTCTGGGCAACCATAACACCCGCCGTCTCTCTCAATAATGAGGGGGGCGGCTCCCACTAACACCAAGCCATGAATTTCGAGATTCCAGAACTGCCAGCCAATGAGCGCCGCTTTCTTCCGGCCGCCGCACCCGAGGCCACCGGCCGGACTGTCAGCGGCACAGCCCTGCTTTTTGAAACCCGCTCCGAAAATTTAGGCACCCGTGACCGCCCTTGGTTCGAGGTGATTGCCCGCGATGCTCTCCCGCCCCTTGTCACGCAAGACGTCCGCGCCTTGGCCAACCACGATTCCGGGATGGTTCTCGCAAGATCGAAACGCGGCACCGGGACGCTGAAGCTGGAAACCGACACGGAAGGTCTGCGATATTCATTTCAAGCCCCGGAAACGACCGCCGGGAACGACCTGCTCGAATCTATCAAACGCGGCGACATCGACCAATCCAGCTTCCAATTCACGGTGGCCCCTGGCGGGGACAAATGGGAGAAACTTCCCGATGGGGCCGTCCTGCGCACCATCACCAAAATCGAAGCCATCTTCGACGTTTCCCCGGTGGCTTTCCCTGCCTACTCCGGAACCACCGTACAAGCCCGTTCGACGGGACCAACGGCCGGCGAAGATCCCACAGTCACCAATGCCCGGCGCATGTTCGAATTACTTGCCGCCCCCCTCTGATTTCTTGCAGTGGCGCAACCCGTGAGAGCGCCCAAAGACCGGAACCAACAGGTTTCATACCCTCGACCCAGCGAGGCCCGGCATCCGCGGGCTGGGAAATTTCTAAAACTAACAAATTATTATGGCTCACGAATCCATTTACGAACTGATGCGGCCCGGCTTCCCGGAAGAGAGACTCGGCGAGGATTCCTATCTCACCGTCATCGAATACGTCGGCCTGATTGCGGACCTCTCCGCCGCCAGCCCACCGAATGGCACCACCTGGGGCGAGCATCCCGGCGTGGTTTCTGACCAGAGCATCAAGCCTGAGGAAGGCACGGATTACGGGAAACTAACCGTCACCGTTGAGCGGAAATTCAGCAATGATTCGAGCGGCGGAGATAATGGAACCCTGCAAGAAGTCACTACGGAAATTGATTGGCTCACCGTGCAGCGCTCGCTATACCAACACCCGAAATTTATCATTGGCGGTGGTGGAACCTACGAACTGACGAACGAGGACAAGAACGAGATTGAGAGATGGGAAGCCGAGACCAATGTCGAAACGAAATCGATCTATCAATATCGTGGGGACGACGGCTTGCCAATCGGGTTTCCGCTTTCAACGAACGCGAGGATGTTCGCCCGCGGAATCGAGCTTGGATGTGATCCTTACGACGATAAGGCCCCCATCGCCCGCGTGTCCATGACCTACGTCAACGGCCCCGGACCGGTCGGCCACGCGGGCCAAAAAGAGACCCCCAGCGGAATCCCCAACCTCCCCACCGGCTACGAGTGGGTCCGTGCAACCGACCGCTCCGTAAAAAGCGGCGGCCAGCTAAAATGGCAGCGCGACATCGAGTGGACCGGCGAGAAAAAAGTCCTCGTCGATAAGGATGAAACCTTCTGGACCGCACCCTAACACCTAATGGCGAAATCCAGATCCATCGGCGGCATCTATGCCGAGCTTTCCTTGCGAGATGGGAAATTCAAGGCGGGTCTCAAGGCATCGAGCATGGCCATGAAACGCTTTGCCGCGCAATCCTCCAAGTATGCCGCCGCCGGGCTTGCCGCCGGTGCCGGTGCCGCCGCGGCGGGACTCGCCACCGGCACGCTCCATACCCTAGATCAGGTGGACGCCCTTGGCGACCTCTCCGCGCAGACCGGCGTGGCTGTTGCCGACTTGATGGTCCTCCAGCGCGCCTACAAGGACGGTGGACGAGCTGCCGAGATGACCGGCAAGGACATCGGCAAGATGCAAAAGACCCTCGCCGATGCCGCCGGCGGCGGGAATGATCCGTTTGCCGAGATGGGGCTGTCCGCGCGGGCACTCATGGGGTTGAATCCCTCCCAGCAGTTCCGGGACATCGGCGCGGCCATCATGCGGATTCAAAATCCCGCAGAGCGCACGGCAAAGGCGATGCAGATTTTCGGCAAGGGTGGCATGGGTCTAACCAGCGTGTTCCCCGGCATCGACGCCGCCGCCAAAGCCCTTGGCAAAATGCCAGAGCTTGCCGAAAAGTTTGCCGAGCAGATGGGTAAGGCGAATGACCTGATTGGCCATTTTCCCGTGAAGTCAGACCAGTTTTTCACCGGCTTCACCGCTGGCATTGTCGGAGGGATTTTGCCGGATCTTGAAAAGGTGGATAATTTCGATTTCACGGACCTTGGCAAGAACCTGGGTGATGCTGTGGCCAGCGGCCTATCAGTTTTGCGGGATGGCAGTTTCTTGGATGTCCTTTCCCTTGAGTTTGACCGGAAGGCGTTCGACATTTTCGGCAAGATCGCCGGGCTGGGAAAGTTTGCGGTTGATATGGTGGGTGCCGCCGCCGAAGCCCGGGGCCGCACCCTTCTAACCAGTGTTTTCAGTGGCAGCGAGGCCGGCGAAAAAGCATTCGACCGGATCATGGCGGAAAAGATGGCCGGATTCAATGACATCAAGAATCCCTTCCAAGGGGAAATCGACAATATTGATCAGCAAATTGGCGTCATTTACAACAAGGCCGCGCCACGGAAAACGGCGCAAGACCCATTCAAGCTGCAAGGCATGCTCCGGGCGATGCAGGGTGCCGCCGTCGTCCCGAATGCGGATTTCATGAGCCAAGCCATGGCGCGCCCAAACCCGGCACCAATGCTTACCGCCGGATCGGTCGCGGGGACGGACATGAAGGAGCAGACGGAACTCCTCCGCACTCTCGTCGGCTACATGAAGGAAGCCAAAAAGGGCGGCACGCTCAGGTGGTGAAGCTCCCAGCTTGACGCCTTCCATCGGCCGTGTCATTGGTCGTTTGAAGGTGCTGAAACACCTTCCCACACTCTCAGCCCCGGCCAATCAAGCCGGACGTGGAAACCAACTGATAATCGAGGCCCGTCTTTGGATACCTGGCGCACGTGATGGTGCGCGGGGAAAGTGTTTCAGCACTTCCGAAGGCGGGCTTCTTTTTTGGAAAAATTGAGAATATGAAACCTACCCCACAGGCCCCACAGGCCACCAAGAAGAAAGCCGCTGTCGCTGGTCACCTTGCCAGTTTCCGCTCCTCCACCGAGATCATCCACAAACCCGTCGTGATTGTGGATCTGGTGGTTCCTGCCCGCATCGCCGCCGCTCTGCCAAAGCGAGACGGGTATTACTGGATCAACGCGGCGAGCGTGGGTCCGGAAATGTCCGACATCACCCGCCGCGTCGAGCAATGGAACTCTCCCCACCGCGTAGGAATCTCAGGATCCTGCCCGGCGGGGAAAAAAGCCCTCCCTACCGTGCTCGCGGAACTCCATTCGAGCCCGTGCGAAACGATCACGCTCAAGTTTGCTCCGGACCATTGGACGAGCGCTCTAACATTGTGCGAGCGGTTGAAGGTCACCGCCGGCGACTGGCTCCTGTGCGCGGCGGCCTACAACGCCAACCTCGTAGAGAATCCACCGCAAAGGGCGTCCCTGAAGGAAGCAGAAAATTTCCTTGAGGCTTTGAGTGGAGGGGTGGCGTAACCCGCCCGCGCCCACCTTCACGGCCCCATCCTTCACACGGATGGGGTTTTTTCGTGCATCAAGCAAATCATTAGTGATTTAGTAATGATTCAATTGGTGTCAAAATCGCGTTCGGGCACCATGAGGGCAACATCTCCAGAAACTGATAGGTTTTTAATTTCTGCAAGTGTCACAATTTCAACGAGTGGGCCCGCAGGGATTTGAACCCTGGACCAAGGGATTATGAGTCCCCTGCTCTAACCGCTGAGCTACAGGCCCTTTGAACGGCGGCGACTATGTCAGGCCTCCGGGCTCCGACAAGCGCCAACCTCGGATTCACGAAATTCTCGAAACGCGCAGGCGTTCGGCGGCGACGAGGGCTTGGAATTTCGCATAATCGTCCTCGCGTGACGAGGAAAGAAGGCGGTAGGCGTAGCGCCCCCAGTGCTGCATTTCCTCAAGGGCGTTGGCCATGCGCAGGTCGATGATTTCCCGGCTGTCGGTGCCGCGGCCGGAGAGGCGCTCGTGAAGTTCTTCCTCGCTGGGAGGCATCACGAAAAGGTCCACGAAAGCGCGCTGGATGTCGGCATCCGGACAGCTGCGGACCTGATCGGCTCCTTGGACGTCGATGTCCATGACGACGTCGGTTCCGCCAGTGAGGTAGGAGATCACCTCGGTTTTCAGGGAGCCGTAAAGATTGCCGTGGACCACCGCGTGTTCGAGGAATTCGCCGGCTTCGAGTTTGTGATAAAACTCCTCTTTCGAGAGGAAATGGTAGTCCTTACCGTTCACCTCGCCGGGGCGGGGCTGGCGGGTGGTGCAGGAAATCGAATAATGAGCCTCACCCGAGTCGGCCAGTTTGCGGCAAAGCGTGGTTTTACCTGAACCTGAGGGGCCGGAAACGACGAGGAGAATGCCGGTGCGTGCGGACATGGGGGCAGGATGTAGAAACCATTGGCGGGCCGGAATCGAGAAGTTTATCCGGTTTTCCGAAATTATGCCCGGGCCTGCTGGCGTTAGGACGGAGCGGGCTCGCGGATTACCGGTTGCATGCCGTGATTTGCAAGCGTAGCGCTGGATTACCGATCGGGTGGAAATGTTCCGCTCGTGTTGAAAACGAAAACCGTATCATGAAAATTACCCGCAAATCCGAGAATGGTGAGCATCGCGAGGCTCTTCTGAAGGAATATTTTCTAACTGCATCATTGATCGCGCTGCTGAAGCGGGTGGGTGAGGAGGCGGCGAAAGCCATCCCGCTCCGCGCGGCGGTCCTGGTGCCGATTAAAGTCCGTCGCTAAAGCGGCTGATTCAAGTTTCCTGATAGTCAACAAAACGGAGGCTGAAATTTGCGGGTTGCCTGATTAGGTGAATCCTCCGAAGGTCAAATGGTTAGCCATGCTTCTTCCGGTATTCCAAGACTTGATCAAACCGCAATGGCGAGCGGTCCTCGAAGAGCTCAAGCTCTCCGGCGGACTGCCTGTCAGCGAGTTGGCCAGGCAGGTGAACGCCAGTTACATGGCGGTGAAGCAACACTGCGAGGAACTCAAGAAAATCGGCTACTTGGATCGCTCGCGGATTCCCCGGACGGCGGTGGGTCGTCCTGAGATTTTTTACAGTCTCAGCGCCAAGGCGGATGCCTTGTTTCCGCAGGCGGGTGCGGATTTCACGCTGGATGTGCTCGATGAATTGAAGGGACTGTTCGGCGAAAGCACTCCCGACAAATTGCTTTTCCAGCACTTCCAGAAGCAGCAGGCGAAATGGCAGCCGCTGCTCGCGAAGGCCGAATCACTCGCCGACAAGGCGACCAAGCTCGTGGCTCTGAGAGAAAAGGCGGGCTGCTTCATCCGCTGCACGCACGATCCCGAGAGTGGTTTCCGCATTGAGGAATTCCACAATCCCCTCCAACGGGTATTCGATCGTTATCCGCGGGCAGTGGCCATGGAACATCGGATGATCGAAGAATTGTTAGGAATGCGGGTGGGTCGCCGCGAGCTTGCCGGCGGACGTGCGGGCCAGCCGAGGGTGATCTTTGAAATACCGATCCCCGCAATCCGCTGAGGAGAAATTTTCCCTGAATGCGCGATGTGCCTTTCCCGTCGAAACGGTCGCACACGAAACACCATGAAAACCCCATCTCTTCTCCCCATCGCCGTCGTGGTCCTGTTCGCGGCGTCGGGCTGCAACAAGCAGTCTTCCGAGAACTCGAAAAAGATCGCCGAGCTCGAACAGAAAAACAGCGAGGCCGCCGACCGCCAGCGCGAACTCGAACAACAGCTCGAAGACCAGAAACTCGCCACCGAGCGTGATGCCATCGAGCGCGAGCGGGCGCAGATCGAAAACGATCGAGCCGAACTGGAACGCCAGCAGGGACAGGCCGCCGCCGACCAGGATGAGGAACTTCGCCAGCGAGAGGAAGCCATCGCCAAACGGGAAGGCAAGCTGGAGAAAGGTCAGGAATTGTTGGATGAAAAGGAGGACACGCTCAGCCAGCGTGATCAGAACCTAACCGATCGAGATCGGGAACTGGCGGGACGTGAGGCTTTGGATTTCGATTCGACCGAGCAGAACGTACCGGTCGGTGACTACGGGAATTTTTACGATTCGCTTTCCTCATACGGGTCATGGTTTGAAACTTCCAACTACGGCTACGTCTGGCAGCCGGCGGTCGTTAGGGAAGTCAATTGGCGGCCTTATTGTCGCGGGCGCTGGGCTTGTAGCGACCGCGGTTGGACCTGGGTTTCGGAAGAACCGTTCGGCTGGGCGACCTATCACTATGGACGTTGGGCATTGATCGGCGGCCGCGGTTGGGTCTGGGTGCCCGGCACCGAGTGGGCTCCCTGCTGGGTTTCGTGGCGTGAAAACGACAGCCACATCGGCTGGGCACCGCTGCCTCCCGAGACCATGGCCTATCGCGGACGCGGTTGGGATGCGACGGTGGATGTTCAATTCGGCATCGCTGCGGCCTGTTTCAATTTCGTCGAAATCCGGCATTTCGGCAGCCCGCTTTACCGTTACTGCCTGCCGATTTCCGGAAACGGCGGATGGTTCGGTCAAACGATCAACATCACCTATATCCACATCCAGAACCGCCAGGTCATTTGCGGCGGGCCGCACTATCAGAGGATCAGCGATCGCATTGGCAAGCCGCTGCCTTTCTATCGGTTGGAGATCGACCAACATCCTCGCCCGGCCCGCGATCAGCTGGCGATGCGCCCGCAAGTCAACGGCGGACGGCTCAGGATCGCCGCGCCTAACATGGATGCCGCTTGGAATGACAGCCTTCGTCCGAAACAGGTGCGCGGCCGTATCGAAACGGTCAACGTCGAGCGCAGTGGCCCGCTTAGTAATGAAATCACCGACAAGTTTCGCCAGACCCGTGAAGAAGGACGCGCTCGTGCGGAACAATCCATTGCCGACCTCGGCGGAAACGATCGGTTTGAAGAAAGCCGGAGCGAGAAACTCAGGGAAAACCGTCGCGAAGTGGAAGGCACACTCCCGAGACCCGAGCGCCGCGGAGTCGCGAGAAATCCCGATCGTCCGCAACGTGACATGGTCGACAATCGCGATGACCCCAAGGTGAGCCCGCCTGAAAGGGAAAAGCAAAATCTGCCGGATGGCGTCACCCGCGGCACCAAGCCGGACGCGGGACGTCCCGGAATTCCGAGCCGCCAGGATGATTCTCAAGTCAGGGTTGAGCCGCGCGCCCCCAGAACACCGGAACCGAAAGAGCAGGTCGCCGCCGACGGAAAAACTGATGGCCCCCGCGTCATCGCCAGGGAGCCTTCCACTCCTCAGGAGAAACCCGACAACCGCAGGCAGCCGGAACCCCGGGTCACAAATGACCGCCAGACCGAGCAATCTGCCAATAACGAAAAAGACACAGCCAACCGCAGACAGCAGGAACAAGCGCAACAACAACAACGCCAAGCCGAGCAGGCTCGCGAGGCACAGAACGACGCGATGCGCCGCAGGCAGGAAGATCAGGCCCAGCAACAGCAGGAGAAACAACGTCAGCAGGATGAGGCCCGCGAAGCCAGGAAACAGGCGATGGAGGAACAACGTGAGCAGGCCCGCCAGCAGCAACAACAGCAGGCTCAGGATGAAGCGCGTCGCCAACAGCAGGAACAACGCGAGATGCAGCGCCAACAGGAGCAGGCCCAACAACGGCAGGAAGAAGCGCGTCAACGCCAGCAGGAGGAAGCCCAGCAGCGTCAACAGGAACAAGCCCGCCAGCAACGCGAGCAGGAGCAATCCCGCCAGCAGGAGGAGGCACGTCAGCGCCAACAGGAACAATCCCGCCAACAGCAGCAAAAGGACGACGACGATCAGAAAAAACGGAACCGGTGAAACTCCATTCTTTCCGCGAACGATCCATATGTGAGGATTTATGTTAGGTGGCGAAATCCCCGGCTTTCGCCCGGAGTTCAAGCTTCAGCTTGTCTTGATGGAAGACACGCTGAAGATGTGAACTCCGGAATTCCTCACGATCAAGGCTCGAAAAGGATACCCATCATTCTCTCCGGATTGGAGAGGAAGTTCCGCGTGATACGATAGTGCTCGGTTTCCTGATAGGCGACCTGCTGGATGCCTTCTTGGGAAAACTCGTAGATGATGGCATCCGGATAAGCCATCAGGATCGGCGAGTGGGTGGCGATGATGAACTGGGATTTCTGCCGCACCAGATCGTGAATCCGCGTGAGGATGGCGAGCTGGCGTTGTGGTGATAGAGCGGCTTCCGGTTCGTCTAGCAGGTAGAGGCCGTGTCCATGGAAACGATTTAGCATTAGGGCGAGAAAGGATTCGCCATGGGACTGCTCGTGAAGGGATCGGTCCCCGTAGCCACTTACGCCGAGACTCTCGACCTCGGTAGCGACGTTGAAAAAGCTCTCCGCCCGGAAAAAGAATCCGTCTTGCGGTCGCGACAGTCCTTTGGAGATCCGCAGATAGCGGTGTAGCTCCGAGTGCGATTCCCGAGTGCCGAAATTGAAATTCTTCGATCCGCCTTCCGCATTGAAACCACTGGCCACGGCGATGGCTTCCAGCAGCGTCGATTTCCCGGAACCGTTTTCTCCGACGAAAAACGTGACCGCCGGATGCAGCTCCAGTTTTTCAAGCGGCCTAACCGCGGCCAGCGAGAATGGATAGCGGTCGAAGGACTCCACCTCCTCGCGTTTCAATCCAACCTCGGCGATGTATTGTTTGGAGAACATTCGCAGTTGTGATCATGGAATTCGCTGCTGCCATCGTGTGTCGTGACGGGCGGCGTGGAGCACGGCAATGACGAGAACCGTTTCCACGGACTCATCAATGGAGTAGATGACGCGGTAGGGAAAACGCTTTGGATAACGCCAGCGGATGTCTTGCTCCGGGTGCCGCCGTGAGCCAAGCAGAGGGGAAACGGAAATGGCTTCCCAGACACTCACGATCTCATCCACGAAATCTTCGCCGAGTTCGGGTTCGCGGGATTCATACCACTCGGCGGCTTCAACGACATCGTCACTGACCTCGGGCCTGAATTCGAGCCGCCAGCTCATCTTTCGAGCCGCGAGCGGATGGATGCTTTCATGGCTTCCAAAGAAACCGCTGACGACGGATCGCGGCGGTGATCTTCAAGTCGGGAGGCGATGAGTTTCTCGTTTTCCGGCGAGAGGCCGGGATCGTCGAGTTCAATGGCCCTGAGGACGAGCAGTTGCCTTTCCGCCACCGTGAAGGCGGGAAGTTCCTCAAGCACTTGGGCAATCCTCATGGCCGGAATCTAAGCAGGAAATTGCCGGAAGTCAGTCGGAAATCTTTTGCGGAGGGGCGGCCTTTACAAGATCCCTGCCGCCAGTTCCTCCAGATAAATGAAATCCGGGGCTTTCACACCGGCTTCCTCCCGGATCTTCACCAGACGCGGGGATTCGAAAAAGGCGCGGGCGTCCGCAGTCGAGGTCCAGATGGAGAAGTGCACGATTTTGTTCGGATCGCTCTCGTAACGCAGGACCTGATAGCTGCGCTCACCGGCTTCCTTGCGAATTCCGGCGGCGTTATCAAAGATGATTTTCCAAGCCCCGTAATCGGCGACTTCGTGGATGATGAGGACGTGGGGCATTGGGTTGGTAAAATGTTTAGAGGAGTGATCGCCTTATTGAACCTTTCGCACAGGGATTGGGGTGAAACATGATCACCCGTCAAACTCATCAAATGGCAATGCCTTGAGATATCGGGTCGTGAGGAATTGTGATAGCGTGAAACCGGTAAATCTGAAACGCCCGATGTCGTAACAATGCATGTAGACCTTTGGATCCACTTCCCTGATATCGATGACGTACCGGCCTCCTCCGCCGTCGGAGGCGAAATCGATATACTGCTCCAGTCCTTCGAAAAACCCATCGACCGCCAGTTCGGATATCGGAGTAAAGAACTGAACATGGATTCCCTCCGGGATCTCTGAAGTTTTGACCGCCAGCTCAAAATCCATTTGCAGGATCTTTTTGGGATCCAGATAGAAATCCTTCCATATTTGGGGGACGCTTGTCCCGTAGTGGGATTCAACTGCTTCCCAATTGGGCGATAGAAGTTCCTTCGCGTATTCGTGGTCAGAAGGACATTTTTCAATGGTGTGAAATCGTCGCAAAAGACTAAACGGCGGGAACTTTAGCCATCTATTGAGTTTCATTGGCCAATGTGAAGAAGTGCGGCGGGAGATTGATATCAGCCCTCCAAACACGCGGTCCCAAACAACGTGAACCCCGTCGAGTGCTCGATCTGGATGTCCAGCATCTGTCCCGTTAGCCGGTCTGGATCACCGTCGAAGATGACGATCTTGTTCTGTGTCGTTCGGCCGGTGAGTCTTGCCGCGTTGTTCTTCGACGGACCTTCGCAAAGGACTTGCTGGCGGGTGCCGATGAGCGTGGCGTTGCTGGCAATGGCGAGGCGATCGACCACGGCGAGCAAGCGCTGGTTGCGCTCTTCCTTCACGGATTCATCGAGTTGTCCGTCCATCTCGGCGGCGGGAGTATTCCGGCGCTTCGAGTAGCGGAAGACAAAAGCATTGTCGAACTTGAGGCGTTCGACGGTGTCGATGGTGGCTTGGAAATCCTCTTCGGTCTCGCCGGGGAAGCCGACGATGATGTCGGTGGTGATGGCGATGCCGGGCCGGGCAGCTTTCATTTTCTCACAGATCTCGACGAACTTCTCGTTCTTATACGGGCGGCGCATCACTTTGAGAATGGTGTCCGAGCCGCTTTGCATCGGGAAATGGATGTGCGAGCAAAGTTTCGGCAGATAGGTGAAGGCCGCGACGAGGTCGTCCCGGTAGCCGATCGGATGCGGCGATGTAAAACGGATGCGCTCGATGCCTTCGACTTCATGCACGGCTTCGAGGAGCTGGACGAAAGGGGACTTGCCGTCGATTTTCGGAAACTCGGTGCGCCCGTAGAGATTGACGATTTGGCCTAACAGCGTAATTTCCTTCACCCCGTGCGCCGCAAGATGCCGGACCTCGCCAACGATGTCCGCGATGGGCCGTCCGCGTTCTTTCCCGCGGGTGTCGGGGACGATGCAGAACGAGCAACGCATGTTGCAGCCCTGCATGATCGAGACGAACGACGATGCCTCGCGGGCTTTGGGGACGTGGTCGCGGATGGTGTTTTGCGAACCTTCCTCCTCGGCGGTATCGCAAACCGTTGTGCCGCGCAGCGAGTAAGTCGGATCGTCCATCCGTGCCTCCAACCGACGCTGGAGGATGCCGTCCACGTATTCGAAAACCTTGTGGTATTTCTGTGTGCCGACGACGACATCAAGGTTCGGCACGGATTTGAAAAGCTCCTCGCCACGCGACTGGGCCATGCAGCCCATGAAGCCGTAAACCACGTGTTTCCGGTCGCGGCCCCTGTGCATCATCGTGCCCATCTTGCCGAGCGCCTTCTGCTCCGCCTGATCTCTAACGGAACAGGTGTTGATGAGCACGGCGTCGGCTTCGTTTTCGTCAGCGGTCACCGTGTAGCCGCCCTCGCTGAACATTTTCGCGACTTGTTCGGAGTCGCGCTCGTTCATCTGGCAGCCGTAGGTTTTGACGTAAACTTTGGGCATTTGGAGAGGTTGAAAGTGGATGGTTGAGAGTTGAGAGTTGGAAGAGAAGAGCCGGAGTCTTTATACGACTCTCAACTCTCAACCATCCACTCTCAACTTTCTTCAAGCCAGCTTGAGCCGCTCGTCGGACTCCAGCTTTTCGTTGAGCGAAGGCCAGCCGCCGTCCACCTGCATGTTGAAGCAATGGAGGTAAACGCTGAGCAGCTTGTTTTCGAAAACGTCGGCGAGGCGGTCGATGGTGGTGGCGAGGCGCTCGGGATCGAGTTTCTTCGGAAGGTCGCCGACGACGGAGCCCTTGCCATCGTGCGCGATTCCCATGCCGTCGCAAAACATGGCGAGCAGGGATTGCTGACCGGCCATCAGGTAGGCTTGCAGGATGTGCTCGCCGATGGTGTCACAGGCTTTCAGTTTCAGCGTTTTGTGAATCCAGGCGTATTGCTCGACCATGGATTTTTTCTCGATGAAAACGGGGCGGAGCTTGCGGTTTCCGGCAAGGGTGGCGACGGCGGATCGATAAACATTCCGGTCGTTGGCGCGGAACCAATCGAGGATTTGCGTAACAATGGCGGGGTCAACGGCGGTGTAGAGTTCGTGGGCTTTCACGGTGAGGAAATAGAGTGGCGGGAAGTCAATGCGGTGATCCGCCCCGTGGCAAGGGCGGAGAATCGCCAGATTTCAGGCGGCGGCGAAATTTTCCACGAAATCCTCAGGCGACGCGGCGGGCCAGCTTGCGGATCAGCCATTCCGCGCCCAGCAAAGCCAGCAGGGCGGCCCAGAAAACGGGGCGATCCCATGCCGGGCGCAGCAGGATAACGTCCGACTTTTCGCTGCGGTCAATGTCGGCGCGAAGGGCGTCGGCAGCGTCCTGTGGCGTGGAAACCTCGCGTCCACCCGTCGCTGCGGCAAGGTCACGAAGCAGGTCGGGTGTGGCTTCGACCTTTTCGATTTCAGGATTCAGTGAGAGTACCGGCAGGTTGACGCGGTCCGAAATGGTGCGGGTGTTGGTTTCGCATTCGAAAATGAGTCCGATGTTTTTCGCATCGATCTCCGCAGGAATTTTAATCGAGCCGGTGAATTCGCGGCGGTCGCGATTCCACTTGAGACGCTGGGTTTTGCTGCCGGGAAGCAACAGCCGTGCAGTCACCGGCAGGCCGGGCATTTCCTCGGCGGAAACTCCGGCGGTGATCTCTGCGGAAATGGCGAGTTCCGCACCCGGTCGGGCGACCGAATCCGCCGGCCGACCGCTGATGCCCTCGCCCAGCCGGCGGATGCTGTTTTCCGCAAGCCAGCGCACGGTGTTGACCCAGAATTGGCCGAAATAGGGCGACGGGTGGATCATGCCTGCGGGAACTGCGTCCGCGTCCGTCATGCCGGCCGTGCTTTGGAGGATTTCCGGGCCATGGCCGAGTTCGGTAGTGCTGCCGATGTGAGCTCCTGATTTTTCCTCGCCCCAATGGATATAGTCCTTGGCCCAGCCGCCGTTGGTGTCGCTGAGAAATGCCATGGAACGCCCGCGGCCGTAAGATTGCACGGTGATCAGCGGTCCGCCGCCGTCGGCGTGGAGCCCGATGTTAGTCGCTCCGGGTTTGGCGCGGCGGATGTCGTGGTATCCGTAAAATGTCGGATGATTGGTGATGATTTCCTCGTTCTCCGTCGGGTCCGGAACGATCCGCCAGATCGGATGCGTGCGGGCTGCTTCCGGAATGAGCAGTTCGGTGGCTTTGTTAGAATAGCCGTGGCCGTATTCAACCATGTCAACGGGCGTGATTTTCTCCCAAGGCGTCTGGTCGAAATCGCCGCTGTCGAAGGACGTGTAGCCGCCGATCATGCAGAAGCCGCCGCCGCGCCGCGTGACGAGATCGACGACCCACTGCATTTCCTCATCGGTGAAATTTCCGCGCGGGACGTCACCGCAGATGACGACGTCGTAGTTAAAAAGCTCGTCGCGGGATTTCGGAAATCCGTGCGTTATATCGTACTCCATGCCGCCACCGAGGAAGCGGCGCACTTTGAATAAATTCTTCGAGCTGGAATACTGCGTGATCGGACTGAGCATGTCGGTTTCGATTTCGCCGGTGGCGTCCCATGCCCGCGTCTTGAGTTCCATCGTGTTCCAAACCGCCGTCTGCGTCGCGCTGTAAACGGGGTGGGAAATGTGGGTGCCTTCCATGTAGAGCACGCGGATCTTTGGACTGGTCACCTCTAACTGGAAGGTAAGTTCGTTGTCCTCGGCGATGATGTCCTCGTCGGGTTTCTCCAACACCAGCTTGAAGGTTTCGGCACGGATCCCGGCGGTGAAATCGAGAGAGACCGGCACCGGTTCGTCGGCAGCCTCGACCTTGGTGCTGGCGAGCGTGGTTCCTGTCGCGTTGAGCAAACGAAGAGTCAGCGGTTTTGAAACACCACGGCTGCTTACCCACACCTGCACCGGCACCTTGGCCTGCGGGCGCGCCGAGCGGGCAACCCGGATTCCCGCGATCCAGGTATTTGTCACCGGATCGTTTCCACCGACGGGATGAACATGGATCGGAATGCCCCGGGCCTTCGCGAGACGGGCAGCGGCATCGAGTTCATTGCGATCGTCACTGCCGCCATCGCCTGTGATTAACAATGAAGCCGGCGGTGGTTGGGCGTCGAGCGCGCGGCGGATGGCGTTTCCTAACAACGTGTTGTGTCCGGAGGGCGCGGGTGGTGTGGCGGTGGCGCCGAGGGTTTTCGTTTCCGGACCGTAGCTGTAGCGCTGAAGCGGGCCGGTACCGAATGCCTTCGCGCTGGAGCCGGCAAACTCCGCCGCATCCGTCATCCGCGTGCCAAGCGCCATGCTGGTGGAGGTGTCTAATAAAATAGCGGCGGACCGTTGCGTTTCGGGAGCTTTCTCGGTGGCGACCGGATTCAGCGCGATCGCGCAAAGCGCGGCGATCGTGGCGAAGCGCAGGACCAGCACCAGCGGCTTCGCCCAGCCCCGCAGATTGCGGGCGAACAGGATGAAAACGACGGCTGATAGGGCGGCGAGGCCCGCGAGCGTCCAGATGACCGGGGTGGGAAGAGACGGGTGCCAATCCAGGCCGGGAAGATTGGGTAAAGTCATTCGAGACGGAGGATGACGGTGATCTCGCTGCCGTCGGCGAGAACGGTGAAGGTGTTTACGCCCTTGCGGATGGCTGATTCGAAAGCGGGAGCGCTGGTGGCCTTCTCACCATTGAGGGTAAGGATGATCTGGGCGGGTTTGAATTTTCTAGCAGCGGGAGAGGTCTTCGTGACTTCGGTGATTTCCAATCCCTGCTCCACGGACTTCATCCGCAGCCCGGGGATTTCGGTGATTTCAAAATCTCCGGAAGCGGTGGTGTTTTCATCCGCCAACGTCACCGGGTGTTCGACCGCCGCGCCTTCGTGGAAACCGCCGCAAGCGACGACCTCGCCTGGAGATGATAGAGACAGGATCAAACGGAACACGCCTCGGTCGGATACCGGTTGTCCGTTGATCGAAGTGATCACGTCGCCGCTCTTCCAACCCGCCTTGTCGGCCGGACCGCCTTCGACCACTTCCGCGAGTTGTGCTCCGGAGATGGCGGGAAGCTTGGCTTTGGTGGCGATGTCCTGGTCCACCGATTCACTCCGCGCGCCGAAGAAGCCGCGGTTGATTTTTCCATCGCGCAACAGACGGGTGGCGATGGCTCGTGCGAGATTGGAGGGGACGGAAAATCCGATGCCGATGTTTCCGCCGCCCTGCGAGTAGATCGCGGTGTTGATGCCGACGAGACGGCCGAGCGTGTCAGTTAGAGCCCCGCCCGAGTTGCCCGGATTGATCGGCGCGTCGGTCTGGATGAATCCCTCGAAGGTATTCGTGCCGCCAACATTGAGGCCGGAGCGGTCCAGTGCGGAAACGATCCCGCGGGTGACGGTGAGGCCGACGCGGAACGGATTCCCCACGGCGAACACCGCATCGCCCACACGGACTTTGGCGCTGTCCGCAAATGGCAGGATCGGCAGGTCCTTCGCATCAACCCGCAGCAGCGCGATGTCCGTCAGACGATCGCTGCCGATCAGCTTCGCAGTGAAACGCCGCTTGTCGGTTAGCTCGACGGTGATCGAGTCCGCGGCGTTTCCTGTTTCCAGCGTGACGACGTGGTGGTTGGTGATGATCAACCCGTCGGCGGAGACGATCACACCCGAGCCGACGCCCTGGATGACCGGTTTGTCTTTTTCCTTCTCCTCGTCAGGCCGGAAGTAGCGGTCCATCGGCGATTCGGCGGAGTCGTCGTCCTTCTCCGTGACCTTCGCGAGACGTCCCGGGAAAACGCTGACGATGGCGGGAGTGACCTTGGCCAGCATCTCCGTTTCCGCGCTAACAGGAAGCGGGTTCGTGTCGATGGTGAACGGCGGATCTTCCGCTCTAACGAAACCAACGAGGGCGACGGCGAGCAGGGATAAATAGTTAGGGCGGAACATGGGAACAGTGGATCAAGGTGGGGGAGCCGCCTCGTCGCCGAAGTCGTCGGAAAGCGCGCGGTAATAATCCTCAACGGCGCGGCGGTAAGCGGGCGGCACATTGCCCTCGCTGTTATTGCCACGGGCGAGGCCGGAAATTTCGGCGATCATGTCAGCGAGACGGCGTTCCGCATCGGCGAGAGGCTTCACGTCGGAGGTATTGGGAGCGGCTTTCTCCAGTTCCCGGGCAATCCGTGAAAGCTCGGGATCCTTGAGCGCGTCGATGTTGCGGGCAAGGTCTTGGGTCGCCTTGGTGGTAGGCCGGCCCGGACCATTGCCGGGGGCGCCTTCACCATTTTCGCCGGGCTTGTCGCCGCCCTTGCCGTTTTTGCCTTGGGCTTTCTTCGCGTCTTCGAGGACTTTTTTCGGGATATCGAACGAGAAGCCGCCGTCGTTGGCTTTGGCGAGTTCCTGAGCGGCCTTGCGTCCGGCGTCGCGGCGGGCTTCGGCTTCTTTTTTCAACTCGGCGGCCTGCTCGCGGTTTTTCGCCAGGGCTTCGAGACGGCTTTGCCGGCGAAGTTCGCGTTCCTGTTCGAGCGCGGCGGCGAGGGCCTTGAGATCTTCAGCGGTTTCCTTGCCATCCGTTTTTCCGTTAGCCGCGTTGTTGAGTTTTTTCTCAAGCTCGCTGGAGCCGGTCTCCTTGCGCAGCTCGTCGAATCTCGAATCTTTGCCGGCTTCGGTCTCGCGGTCGGCGAAAAATTTCAGGATGTCGTCGTTGGTCGCGGCCTGGCGCGCGGCTTTCTCCAGTGCCTCCTTGCGCTCGGTCGCGGTATCCTTGGGTTGCTCATTTCCGGGTTTCGCGCCGGGGCCATCGCCCGGTTTCCCATCGGCTTTTTCGCCGGTGCCGGAAGTATTCCCGGCGTTGGGATCGTTGTTGGCAAGATCGCCTTCGCCACTGCCACCGCCTTGGCCGGGTTCTTTTCCGTTAGAATCTCCGTTCTTTCCGCCGGGTGATTGGCCTTGGCCTTTGCCATTGCCCGCCTGTTCGGATTTTGAATCACCTTCGCCCGGTTGGTCGGACTTGCCTTCGCCCTTTCCTTGACCCGCTTGCTCGGATTTCGATTCGCCCTGTCCCGCGCCTTCTCCCTGACCTTGGCCTTCGCCTTGTCCCTTGCCCTGGCCTTTACCTTTTCCGGCCTGCTCGGATTTTCCTTCGCCCTCACCCTTGCCTTCGCCTTCGCCTTTTCCTTTGTCGGCTTGTTCGGACTTGGATTCACCTTCGCCGGCACCGGGTTTGTCGCCAGGTTTCTCGCCGGGCTTTTCGCCAGCTCCGGGTTTGTCCGCAGGTTTGTCGCCCGGTTTTTCACCGGCTTGTTCCTTGGGCTCCTCGGCGGGTTTGTCTCCCTTGTCTTCGGGTTTCGCGGCTTCGGCGGCTTTCTTCGCTTCTTCCGCCATGTCCGCCAGGGTTTGGTCCATGTTCGCCTCATCGAGGGCGCGGAGGTGTTTGGCCACGGCATCGAGTGCGTCGGCGGCGCTTGCCAAGTCAGGCGGCGCGGCGGCTACCGCATCGGTGGAGCGGGTGGAACCGGTGGCTTCGCGGACGAGCTTTTCGGCGTCGGCCATGTGGGAGAGAATCAGGGGCGTGGACTCGGGGTGGTCCATCAGCCGGGCGTGAAGTTCGCCGGTGTCTGAATTGGCGACTTCCTGCTGGCGGCGGATCGCGTTGAGCCGGTCGGTGTCCGGGGAAGAGCCCAACTGTTTGGCGACATCGCGTTCCTCTGCTGCGAGGCGCTCGGCTTCCTTCGCGAGATCGGTTAGTTCGTTGGGAACTTCCTCCGGCTTGGCTTCGAGGCCTTTCCCCTTCGCCTTGAGCAACAACGTCATCAGGTTCTTACGCAGCTCTAACAAAGTGGAAAGCGCCGCATCGCCGCGGTCGAATCCGGGCTGTGGCTTGATGCCATACCAAGCGGCGGCGGACTCGCCCATTTGTGTTACAGCCGCGCCCAGCAGGTTCACATCGTCGCTCGGCCAATTCCCTTCATCCTCAACCTTGGTGTGAAGCTCGGCTCCGTCCTGCTGGAGTTTGGTTTCCCTACCACCCAATGCGGTGATCGTTTCCTTGGCAGCTGTCGGTCCTTGGATGGTGGCGAAGGCGTCCGATAGGATTTCGCGCTGGGCCTTGATGAGTTTCTCGACGTCCATCAGATCGGCTTCCGGAATGGTCATGCCCTCGGATTCCTCGGCGGTCAGCATCTGCCATTTGCGCTTGAACGGGCGGATGTCCACGCCGCGGAACGGGCTGACCGCACGGGCGTCGCCGCGCGGCTTGTAATCCTTGGCCCACGCGAAGAGGCGGACGTTGTCGCGAATCGTTAGAGGAAATGCCTCCAGCGCGGCGGCGGTCATTTCCGATAGGTCGCGCAGGTCGCGGGCCTCGACGGTGCGGGTCAGGATGTCTTTCGATTCACCCTGTGCCTGAAGCACCACGCCGTAGGAGGCGATTCCGAAATCGTCGCGGATGCGGAGGCGAAGCGGAAGCTCGGCCACGGCGGTGGCATCGATGTCCTTGGTCGGCTCGATCCACTCGACAACCGGCAAGGTATCGGGAAATCCCTTGTGACCGAACTGCGTGGGCTCGATCTGATGGCCGCGAGCATCGGTGCCGGTGAGCTCCGCGGCATCGCCGCCGATCATGACTTCCAACGTGGTGGTCAGCTCGCTGCCATCCACCGTGAGCGGAATCTGCGAGCCGCCGGGAAGCTTGAGCGAGGCGCTCGCCATCGGCGCGCTCATTTTGAAATGAAGCGTCGCACGGGTCCCTTCGACCGCATTGATGTCCGCCGTTTCCTGCTTGGTCGGAGCTTGGCCGGTGTATTCGGGAAGCGCGACCTCGGCGGATGATGAAACAAATACCGCGGGATCGACGCATTCCATCGTTCCGAGCGCGGGCTTGCTGTCGCCGGCCTCGATCCGGAAATCGAACGAGCTCTCGGAGGCAGGCAGCGTGATGTCATAACGCCCGGCACCCAACGGATTCATCTGATAGACAAGGTCGCTGCCTTCCGGTTGGAGGACGTGGATCGTGACATTCGTGACGGTGCGGCCGGTGACCAGCGCTTCGGCGCGGGGAAGGCGGTTGCGGTCAAACGTGGAATCCGGCGTCATGTTTTTCACCTGCGTGTAGGTGATGCCGGAAAACGGTGAAACCAGCCGGGCGAATGCCGTGGGAGCCTCGCGGTTGCTTGATAGGAAAAACACGAACCCTGCCAGCGCCAGCGCCCCGGCCGCCAGCCATTTTCTAGCAGGGCTGCGTGGGAGCATTTTTTTCAAATCCAAACCCGCGAGATGGATGCCCGCGCGGCGGAAAAGCTCGTTCTTCAGGACGGGTGAAACCGCGGGCGTGGAAAGCGATGCGTCGCGGGCGGTGCGCAGCATTTGTCCGAATTCCGGATGCGCGGATTCGACCTGCCGCGTCGCGGTGTTGGCGGTGACTTTTCCCGGACGAAGCCAGAGATAACAGATCGCGAGCAGTGCGACACCGAAGAGGATCACACCGCCTGCGGACGCGCGCTGGGTTGGAGCCAAACTGGATGTTAGATCGATCGCGATGGCCGCGCAAACGACCAGACCGAGCCAAACGAAAATCCGCCCGATCCCGGCCAGTCTCACCCAGCGCCGGGTGGCTGCGACCAGCGAGTGAAGCGGCGATTCGTCGAGCGAAGCGGTGCGTGGGGGAGTCGGACCGGACGGTCGCGGCGGGGGAATGTTAGTTGACATGGACGTCAGGCGTTGCGGTTTGACGGATACGGCGGGCGGCAAGCACACTTTCCACGGTGAGTAGTGCCAAAAGGACGGCAAGAATCCAAGGCCAGAGTTCTCCCTCCCGCAGGTGGGATGAGTCCGCCTCGGCGGCGGGAGAAACAATCTCCGGCGGCGGCGCATTCAAGGCGGGAAGTCCGAGCACCTCGCGGAAGGATTTTTCGTCGGAGTTTGAAATGTCGGATTCCGTCACGTCGGCCGTGACCAGCGTGATTCCCGTCCCGTTTTCATAAATGCCCGGCTCGCGGATTTCCTCGTGGCCCGGCGTGACATTGGCGACCGACCGGGCGTGTCCACCGTCTGCGGGCGGACGGGCGAGGTAACCGAAAATCCCCTGCACGAACGGCACGAACGATGGATCCAGCGGCAGGTCCGATCCCTCGCGATTCATCGGATGGGTGACCACGGCGATTTTCCCCTTGTTGGAAAACGCCACTAACGGCGACGCGTCATCGAACTCCATCGCCGATTTCCATCCGGCATCCGGCGGCCAGGTGAAACGCCGCATCAGTGCGACCAATCCCAGACCGCGTGCGGATTCCTGCGTGAGTCCTGCAAGTCCGGGATGAGTGAGATCGCTGCGCCGCAGGAACGCCGGGGCCGGTTCCACAAACGCACGTAAGCCGTTAGGAAAAATTCCGAGAGTCGCCGCGGCCGACCACTCGGCGGGCACCGTCCGGTCGCCGAGGAAAATCGCAAGCCCCGCTCCTTGGTCGAGATGCGTCTGAAGCAAACGCGCTTCGGCGGACGACAGTCCCTGCATGTTGCAAAGCGCGACCGCATCGATGCGCTCACCGGCGGAGGGGATCGAAGTCGAAACCGTCGCGCGGAACGGCGAAAGCGCTTTACCCGCCGCGGAGGCGTGCAGGGCTTTTTCGAGGAAATACGTTTCACTCAAAAACGGCGAGTCTCCCGGATCACCGTCAACCAAAGCAATCCGCTTCGGTTGTGAGGTTTGAAACGCGAACGGACGTCGATCATCCGCCGGCCATGAATCCCCGGCGCGGACCACCGAGACATCGCCTGCCAGAATCCCGTCCTTGGCATCGCCATCCCAGATGAACCTAACACTCCCGCCGTCGGCGGGTGTGGTGGCGGTCACCATTTTGCCATTCGCTGAGGTGAGCAGAAGATTGAGCGGCTCGTTGCCCGGCATTCCGTAAACATGGACGCGGGCTTCGATTTCCCAATGGTCGCCGCCGAAAGGGGTGAGCAAATCCACCTGCTCGACCGCCACATTTCTATCAGTCGGAGGCAGGACCGGATGCATTTCCACGCTCAGTCCGGACGGCCACAAGCGCGACGGAGCTGCGGGTAGAGGCGAGCGCTGGAGATCGGTGAACCAGTGGACGCCGGCCATCGCATCCGGAGCCGATGCAGCACGGTCCACGATCCAGTCCACCGCCGGGCTGAATCCGCTGGGAGAGCCGGGGATCGGCTTGTAGTCGTCCAGCGAACTGAGGACTGTTACTTGGTCCGATACCGCGGCGATGACGGGACGGGTCGCTTTCGGCAGCGACTCGATGGTTTTCCGAGCCTGCTTGCGGATGACATTCGCCTGTTGGAGAGTGATGGATCCCGACGCGTCGAGAAGGACCAGGAATTCTCCGGCGGCCGGCGGCACGGGCGCGGGCTTCGGGAAAAACGGCCGGGCGAATACGAAGGCTAACAGCAAAATGGCAAGGCACCGCGCGATCAGCAAAGGCCATTGCTCGATGCGGCTCATCCGGTGGCGGTCGCGGACGATGGGATCGAGAAACTGCAGCGAGCCCAGCCGGATCCGAAGGTATTTCCGCTTCTTCGTCAGATGCAGCAGCCACGGAACGGCGACGGCCAGTCCGGCTGCTAGAAATGCTGCGTGGATGAAGGACATGGTTTAGCGGGCGTGGGGGAGGCCGGGAAGATCTTTGGCAAGCTTTGCTCCGCCGGCGGCGAGCAGGCCGGGACCGTAGGGGCCGACCGGGCTGCTGAAAACGGCGAGGGATCCGGGGCCGAGTTGTTTCACGTAAAACACCTCAATGTCGTGTTCACCCTCCTCGAGCATCCACGTCGTGACGATTTTCGGCTCGAAATTGGTGTTGGTCCGGCCGTTGAAATCGAAGGAGTCGGACTTGAGGTGGAAGTCGCGGTTGCCTTGCGCATCCTGCGCGACGCCCGCGATTTCGCCGCCGTTGATGCGCAGCGCCGCCTGGCCTGCGGCGTGGATGCCGATCTGATAGAGTCCGGTTTTCGGGACGACCAGCCGGGCCTTCGCCCGCAGCGGCCAATCTCCGCCCTTGGGCTTGCCTTTCTGATTCGGAAACGGCAGCGCGGCGGGGAAATGCGTCGTGTTGACCTCGGGCGCATCGGAGAAATTTAGTGAGGGCAGGCCGCTCACGGAAACGCAGCCCAGATCGAGTTCGAGTTCCATCAATCCCGACTGCAAACTCATTTCCTGCTCGCCCTTTTTCTTTTCCCGCGGCAGCGAGGCATCGACTGTCCAGCCTGCGGCGGTTAGACCGAGCGCCGGCACCGGTTCCGCCGAAGGAACATGGCCCAGCGGCCGCCAATCGGTGGTCGCGCCCTCGGTTTCATAAACTCCGGCAGCCGATAGCACATGAAATTCTGAACCCGCCGTCTGGGTCATCCACATCCCTTCGACGATGTGGTCGCCGGCGGGTAGATCGATGACGCCCAATGCCTTGGTGCTGAAATTTCCGTTAGGCTGGGTGAGAGTCAGCGGGTCGAGCGGATCGATGAATCCGTCGCCATGTGCGGCCTTCCATTTCAGCCCGCCGATACGAAGGGCGAAGGCATCCTCAGCGGACACGGCGAGAGTGTAGGTGCCTGCGGTCTCGACATGGATTTTCCCGACGACGGCTGCGATGAAAGGGCTGCTTCGCGGGAAGTCCGGAAAATTACCAAGTTGCGCGGCTCCATCCGACATCAGCCAGCCTTGGCGGTTGACGTCGGGCGTTGAGGTCCACAGCCATGGTTGAAGCAAACAGGCAGTGCTTTCGTTAGGAGATGCATCGGCGGCCGGATCGGCAAAAGGATCTGCATCTGCTTTTCCGTTGAGACTCCTCGCAGCTCGGGAGATTGAATTCTCACTGGCATACTTCCACGTCGCATTCCATTTTCCGGAAACACGCGGCGGCATCACCACACCTTCGGGCCACGTTTTCTGCAGCGCGATCGCTCCCTCCACCGGCTTCGGCGAGCGGGTTTCCCATTCCACGACGAAGCCCAGGTTGGTGGGTGCCTGTTGTCCGACGCCGTTGCCGGTGTCGCACCAGTGGCCGTAGCGCTCGATGAACACCGCGTCCTCGCCTGCGGCGGACCAATCGTCCGGCTCGCTGGGTTTCCAGTTAGAAAACGTCAGCGGCTCGCCGGTGATCCATTTCCAACCGTCGCGCGGGTGCGCGCCCGCCTCATGGCCGCCGAAGCGCTCGTCGTCGGTGAGCCCGCACCAGACGGACTGGCGGTTGGCGACCTCCCGGACGAATTGATTTTCCGCGATGGATGAGAGCGTCACGAGATGTCCTGCCAGCGACGGATCACCGGCGGGCGCCTTCATCTCTTCCGCAAGACGTTTGGCCTCATCCCAAGTGGAGAAGCTGCCGACGAGCTGATAGATATTCCACGTGCCACCGGCGCCGAACGGAGCGGTGTAAATCTCTCCGGCAGGAGAAACGCCGGAAAGTGCGAGAACGGAGATGAGGATGCGGCTTGTCATTTTTGATCGGCCTGGTCGGCGCGGAGATAGGCAAAAAGGTTGTTCAACTGTTCGTCGGTTAGTCCGTCGATCAGGCCTTCCGGCATCGGCGACGTCGTTTGCGTCTGGATGTTGGCGACCGCGTCATTCTTGATCGGCTGTTCGCCCTGCTGGCTGCGGATCACGAGGCCCGAGGCGTTTTTCGAAATGATGATGCCGCTGACAATGGTGCCATCCTTGCGGGTGACGATCGACAGGCGTCCTTCTTCCGGAACCTGGGCCGATGGATCGACGATGGACTGCAACAATGATGGAAGATCCGCGCGGTTGCGGCCGGTTAGGTCCGGTCCGAGTTTTCCGCCCTCGCCGTAAAGCGTGTGACAGATGCCGCAACTCTGGGTGAACAGGATCCGACCTTTGTTAGGATCGCCGGGTTGATTCGCGGCGAGGAGTTTGGTGGCGCGGGCGAGGCTGGCTTCCTTCTGCGTTTGCGTGCGCGCGGGATCGCCCCAGGATTTGAGAACGGCGGCATGGAGAGCGGCGTCACCGCTTTCGGCTAGATTCCGTGCCTGGGCGGAAGTTAGGAAATCGGATTTGATAGTTTTTTCCCCAATCGCGTCGAGCAAAAGCAAGGCCCATTCCTTGCGGGTGACCAAGGTGTCGATCACTGCATGGCGTTCGGCCTCGTCGTAATTGGGCCAGTTCTGAATGAAGCTTGAAGCGATGGCGGGTTGGTCGAAATACCGCATCGCGCGGATGGCCGGGATCCGCAGTTTCTTGTCGCGGAAAGCCTGGCTGACAATCGCGATGGACTCCCTGGTCTGAGCCGCGGCGAGTGTTTCCAGTGCGACGGATTTGTCCGCCAGCGATGCCTGTGGATCGTTGATCTGGTCCCTCAATCCATCGAGGGCTTCACGGTCGCCAAACAGAACCGAGGCGGAAAGCGCGAGACCGCGCACGGCATTGTCACTGGAGGCCAGCCATTTTTTGCGCAACTCCGGCCACGTTTTCGGAGCGGCCATGAAATTGTTTCCCTTGCGGGCGGTTTCGATGGCCGCCGAAATAATGGCCACGGGATTTTCCTGTGCCGCCGCCATGGTGAAAATCGCATCGAGCCCTTCGCTCCCGTCGTTCTCGACGAGGTAGCGGGCAAGGAACGTGGCGAAAGTGGCGGACTTGCAACCGGCAATGAGTTTCCGCGCATCGCTGCTGGAGAAGTCAGGGTTCTGGATCCGGATATGCCACAGCAGTTGGGCGGTGCGGGCATCGATCGGGCGGGTCTCGCGGCCGATCAAAGCGGTAGTTAGATTATCGCGTGTTTCGGCGGACAGAAGGCGGGTGTCCGAGGCGAGATGGAGCACTACCCGCGGCGACGCATCCGTTTTCGCCATTTCCAGAAATCGGGCGGCGGTCGCTTCCGGGGCTTTCCGATCAGCCCAATAGCGCGCCGCCATCGAGCGGACCCGTTCGTCGGCATCGTGCGATGCGGCCGTTAGCTGGGCGTCTTCCAACAGGTCGGCACCTTGGAGCGTGGACAGCGCGCGCAGTCGGATTTTGAAATCAGCGTCGGAAAGCATTTTCCCAAGTTTCGCGATGGTCTCGGGCGAGGTCTTTTTCAGCAATGACCGGTGCTGGAGAGTCCGCAGCGCGTCTCTCGCGGGTTCCTCGCGATCCCTTGTTAGGAGATCGAGCAAGGCCGCGTCATCCATCGTGTCGATTGCGGCCACCGGCTGGAGCGGCGCGGGTACCATCCTGAAAATACGGGCGCTGTTGCGGTGGATTCCGCTCTTGTCATGGCATTCGCCGGTGTCCGACCAATCGGAAACGAAGAACGCGCCATCCGGTGCCGCGACGACGGAAACGCCACGGAACCAATGGTCAGCGGGCTTGATGGGATCGCCGATCCGATGGGAGACATAACTCGATCCGGCGGCTTCGATCGTGTCCTCGTTGATCCGGCCACCGTGGATGTTAGACATCAGCGTGTGGCCGCGCATGGTTTCCGGCCACGAGTTGCCATTGCAAATCAACAGTCCGCAGTGCGAATGCCCGCCGCCGAACGCGTCATTGGCGTCAGCCATTTCAAAACGTTCCTGCCAGGACGCCCACCAATCCTTGCCCGGCGCGTAGTGAGGAGCGGCTTCGATCGGCAGCGTGCGGCCGTATTCGGAGGGAAATTCGCGGGCACCGAATCCCCAATCGTAGAGCGAACCGCCGATGATGTGCCAGAGGTGGCCGTTGCAATTCCCCGAAGCGAACAACTCGCCGTCGTCATTCCAGTCCAGTCCCCACGGGTTGGTCATGCCTTGTGCGACGATTTCCAGTTTTCCGCTAGGCGGGTGATAGCGCCAGATCCCGCTGCTGAATCTTCCGGGCGACGAGCCGCGTGCCGAAATGGGCGACGATGTCCCCATCTGCCCTTGTCGTCCGTAAAGCCAGCCGTCGGGACCGAATGTCAGTCCGTTCGCGATGTTCCATCCGCCGCTGGTGTTCCAACTGCTGATCTGACGGACCGGCGCTTTGTCCGGTTTCAAATCGCCATCACCGTCCGGATAGAAAACCAGCGCCGGCGGCGCGAGAACCCACACTCCTCCGAAGCCGATTTCGATGCTGGTGATGCCATCCAGACCTTCGGCGAAAATCGTGCGTTTGTCGGCGGCTCCGTCACCATTCGTATCTTCAAGCACGGTGATCCGATCCTGCATGGATCCGCTGTCGTTAGGATACCAATAGGCCTCCGCCACCCAGACCCGGCCGCGCGCGTCCACCTTCATGTCGATGGGCTGGCGCACCAGCGGTTCCGAGGCGAAAAGCGTGGCCGTGAAACCTTCCGGCAGTTTCATCGATTTCAACGCCTGTGCCGCAGGCATCGGACTGCCCGATTCCGTGTCAAACACGCGGACATCATCCTTGGAGGTGGTGACGCTGCTTTTGGTCGATCGAACCTGCCCCTTGCAGGCGGTCATTCCCAGAATCAGCGCGATGGTAACCGGCCGCATGATCACCGGATTTTCCTTCCTTCCAGAAATCTAACGAGCGTCGAGGTGATCGGCGTGTCGGTGGTGACCGTGAAGTGTTCGATGCCCGCGCCGGCGCAGCGTTTGCTGAAATCGTCACGCCATTTCGCGACCGCCGCAGTGTGGGCGGTGCGGACATCGGCCGCGCTGAGACGGAGGATTTGCCCGGTTTCCGCGTCCTCGACTTCGAAGTCTCCGCTGGCCGGGAGTTCGAGTTCGTAGGGGTCGAAAAGTTGGAATGCGACGACATCGTGCCGCGCGGAACTCATTCGCGAAAGTGCGGAAACCGTTTCCGCCGGATGGTCGAAGAAGTCCGAGAAAACAATGACCAGTCCACGCCGGCGGCAATGTCCGGCGGCTTCCGCCAGCGCTGCGGCCAGACTTCCCGAACCGGATGCCTTGCTGGCTCCCAGGGTTCCTAACAAATTCTGGAAATGGGTGCGTCCGGTCCGCGGCGAGCGATGGTCCGTCACCTTGTCTGCCAGCAACGAAAGCCCCACCGCATCCTGCGAGCCGATGGCGAGCCTTCCGAGCGCGGCGGCGCAACGCGCGGCGTAGGCCCATTTTTTCGAGGTGCCGTTGGAGACATCCATCGATCCGGAATGATCGAGCATCAGATAGAGCGGCAGGTTCGTTTCCGCGCGGTATTCTTTCACGCACAGCCGCCGCGAGCGGGCGTAAACCGCGGTGTCGAGGTGCCGCGGATCATCGCCCGGTCGGTAGTCGCGGTGCGATTCGAATTCGACCCCCGCACCGCGGAACGGGCTGCGGCGAAGTCCCTGCCAGATGCCTTCGACGATGCCGCGCGATGCCAGTTCGAGATCCTCGATGGCGAGGAAATCGTGCGGGTCTTCGAGTGAGGTGGAGGAGGACATGGAAGATAATTATTGGCAGAAATGCTTCATTTGCAGTTACCATTCGCGCCATTCCTCAGTGACGTCTTCATCTTTGCCGTTGAATCCAAGGAGCGCTCCCGCAGAAATGATGAACTCACAGATTTTCTCTCTCTGATCTGTCTCAATCAAATCACCTCCGACCAGGTTGTTGAGCTCGTTCAGCTTTATAACAGTAGTCTGGACACAATGGGCCGCCGACGTTGCATTGTCTGCGGATGAAATAGCAACCAGATGTTCATCGAGAATCGCCGCGCAGCATTCGATGTCAGCTTCCGTGTAATCAACGTTGCTCTCGACCATGAAATCACGCATTCCCGCAAGGCATGAGTCACGAATACCTTTCAGTTCTGGATTTTCGGTGAGATTCATATACAGGAAATTCTTGAGCAATCAGGGAGTCGGCACCTTTTCCAACAGACGGTTGATCAGCGCATCCGCATCCAGGCCTTCGGCACGGCTCTTGAAATTCAGCACCAGGCGGTGGCGGAGTACCGGCAGGGCCAGCGCCCGGACGTCGGCGAAATCCACATGCACGCGACCGGCTAACAGCGCGCGGGCTTTCGATGCGAGAATCAGCGTTTGTGAGGCGCGCGGGCTGGCACCCACTTCGAGATAGTCGGTCACTTCGCGGATGGCGGCAGGGGTGTTAGGACGGGTGGCTCCGACGAGGCGGACGGCGTGGCGCACGACATCATCGGCGACCGGCACTCCGCGGACGAGGGCTTGCAGCGAAACGATTTCCTCGGGAGTCATCACCGGCTCGATGGTGCCATGTTCCTGCGTCGTCGTTTCGCGGACGATCGACATTTCCTCCTCCTCGGTCGGATAGCTGACGCGGATGCAGAACAGGAATCGGTCGAGCTGGGCTTCCGGCAACGGATAGGTGCCTTCCATTTCGATCGGGTTCTGCGTCGCAAGCACCACGAACGGCGGCTTCAGCGTGTAGGTTTCGCGGCCGATGCTGACCTGCTTTTCCTGCATCGCCTGCAACAGCGCCGCCTGTGTCTTCGGCGGGGTGCGGTTGATTTCGTCGGCCAGCAGGAAATTCGTGAAAATCGGACCGGGTAGAAAACGCCGCGAATAGCTGCGCGTGACGGGATCCTCCTCGAGGACCTCCGCACCGGTGATGTCCGCCGGCATCAGGTCGGGTGTGAACTGCACCCGCCGGAAATCCAGCTTGAGCGCCTTGGCCATGGTTGCCGCCATCAGGGTTTTGCCGACTCCCGGAACTCCTAACAAAAGAGCGTGGCCGCCGCACAGCAGGGCGAGCATCATCAGGTCGAGAGTGGCGTCCTGACCGACGACGCGCTTGCGGATTTCATGGCGCAGGCCCGTGTGGGCGGTGGCGAGGGATTTGGCGATGTCGGCGGCGGATTGGCTCATGATCGGATGTTAGTTTTGCGGGGGATAGGGGGCATGGACGTCTCGTCCATGCGAAGGGACGAGACGTCCCTTCCCCTTACGTTATTCAAGGTCTTTTCCTTCGGTGGTCAGGGTGAAAAAATGTTTGGCGGCGGAGCTGGCGTCAATTTCCGCCGGGCGTTGCGTGCCGCGGCCGTCGCCGTCGCCATCCAACAGCGCCGACTCGCGGACGATCAGATTTTCCGCCTGATAACGCTTCAGGACACGCTCCCTTGTCGCTAGAAAAATCTCGTTGGCGTCGAGCTTGCCGTCCTTGTTCGCATCGGATTTCCGGTCGTTGATCGACTCCGCCAGCGATGCGGGGAATTCCGTTTCATTCTCCATGCCGCCCGGAGCGGTCGCGGTGATGATGACACGTCCCGGAGCCGCCAGAGGACGCAGGAATGGCGCACTCGCCGTGTGGGTGAAAATGAAAGTGAGGGGAGCCGCTTCATTGCACTCCGCCAGCGCCACCGCGAGGTCCATGGAGTTCAGATCGGCTCCCGGAAGATTGACTTGGGCTCCGCCGCGGATGCCGTTGGCGTGGCCCATGAAAATGATCCAGTGCGCGATGGAAGGGGACTGCTTGGTCATCGCCGCGATTTCCTTGACCGCAGCGAGGATGTTTTCGCGGGTCGCTTCCCCGGCGTAGCCCGCGGATTTCGGGCCATAGTAAACCGCGATGTTTTCCGGAGAAACTCCGAGTCGCTGGGTAAACCCCGTTTTCAACGATCCGAGCGTCTTTTCAAAATCCGCATGATGTTCCTCATCGCCGGGCAGCCCGGTGAAAATCCACACCCTTTCATCCGCGGCCGTGGCGAGGAACGAACCGATCGCCGTCGCCAGAAGGAAGGTGGTCCGGGGAGCGATGCGGGTCATGCTGGGTGTTGTACTAGACAGTTAGATCCGGGCGTCAAGAGCGATGCGCGTTTATTGTTCCGGAAGAGCCAGCGCCTTGCCGATTTCCTTGAGTGTCCAGCGCTTTTCCTCCGCTGGCCAGGGCTCGGGCGTCTTCCACGGCAGGACGTTGGCGAGGAGGAAAATGGCATCATTGTAGTCGCAGAGTCCGCCGGTTTCGAAGCAGATCAGATAACTGTCCGTGAGTTTGGTTTCGAGCACGCGGGACGCTTTGAATACGCGGGCTTTGTAGCGGAGTTTCATTTTTGACGGACGATCCTGATTCGTCGATGAATCGTCACCGAGGCACAGTCCGAACGCGGAATCCGGCGTGATGAATTCATGATAGTCCGCCGCCGCGAGCGTTCCGGATTGCGATTTGGCGATGATGGCGGGATTGAGTCCGATGGCCGGCGTCGCGGCTCCGACCGGTTTCAATGCGGGATCCACTTCGGTGAAAAGCGACAGCGCCGGAATCGCCGTATCGTCGTCTGGAAATGCCGCGACGGGCATGATCAACGCCTTGCCGTCTTTCGAGCTGATGAAACTGCGGGCGTGGATGCTGTCACCGAGGCGCGGCGTTTTGTCCTCCTGCCAGCGACCCTTGCCGACGATCGCCGGGACCGACAGCGTATCGACGATTTCCTGCAACGTCGGCTCCGTGCCATCGCCGAAACTGATCGCATTGATCGGAACAAACGCGCCGGTCTCGTCATCGCCGAATTGGACGGCCGCACTATAGCGTCCGCCGAATCCCAACGGTGCGAAATGCACTTTGAATTCCGCGCTCGCACCGGCGGCGATCTTCGCCGATGCGGGCTCGACGGTGAAGAACTCGCCGTCTTTGCCGATCACCCGCGGGCTTGCGTCGAGCGGAGCAGTGCCGGAGTTGGTTAGGGTCACCGTGGCATCGGCGGTTTTATTCTGTCGCGCCATGAGCGTGATCTGATGAAGAGACGGCTTCAATGGCTTGGGCAGCTCGTTGATCGCAACGTTGCGATATTGAATTTCCGCGCCTTCGAGTTGCAATGTGATCCTGCCTTCCGTTAGCGGAGTGCCGTCCGGTTTCTTGAAATCGCGAAGGCGCGTGTGGACCCGGCCGTTGATCTTGTGGATCGCCCATTCGTCGGCCTGCACAATGGTATCGACGGTCGTCCAGCCCTCGTAGTTGTCGAATTCTTGGAAGCGTCCGATGTAATCGTATTTGAATCCGATGTCTCGCAACAGCCCGCCGTTTTCAGGCAACAGTCCCGTTAGGCCCTGGCCTTCCGGCGCATATTGGCCGGCGGGGCGCATCCACGTCAGGCCGTTGGAATCGCACCAGATCAGATCGCCGGTATCGCCTTCCTGCACCTGGTTTTCGATCCCGCTCGGCCAGACTTTGGAAAATTCGTAGGCATGATAGATGGTCCCGGCGTCGCGGATGTCGCCGGTGCGTGGTGCGAATTTCTTGCCGCCCCATTGATATTGAAATCGCAGGTGATAGCGCGAATACGATTTTTCGGAAACGATGAAGCCGAAGGGAACCAGATCACCCGCCTTCACATTCTGATACATGTGAATGGTTTCGTCATGCACCGTGACAAGTCCCTGCGGATCCTTGCCGGGCGCGGCGTTTTCGAGCACCGGTGACCAGCCGGACAAGTCCCTGCCGTTGAAAAGCGGACGAAATTCCGATTGGGAAAACGCGGGAAGAGCGGCTGACAAACAAATGAAGAGGGCTTTCATGACGATGCCTATTTGTCTGACAGGGTTCTGATTTTTGGGAAGCCCCAAAAAAGGCCATTCGAATCGACTTGTGGAGGCTCAGAGGCTGTCTGAAAAATGAGGAGCGCGTTCATTCTGAACGCTATTTGCCGTGGACATTCTGTCCAACGGCACTGAACCGGTTCGCCCGACAGGATGTCGGGCCGAAACAGTCGATAAAATATCGACGCTCCTCATTTTTTAGACAGCCTCTCAGGAAAACCCGATGAAACGCCGATCAGGGTGCGGCGTGGGGCAGGCCCGGCACGTCGTCGGTGATCTTCGCTCCGCCGATGGCGATCAGCGCGGGCAGGTAGGGACCTTGCGGGCAGGAGTAAACCGCGAGCGAGGCCGGGCCGATGTTTTTCACGTAGAAGACATCCAGGTCATACTCGCCCTTTTTCAATTTCCACGCCGTGACGATTTCCGGATCGCTCTCGAGATCGGTTTGTCCGTTGAAGTCAAAGGTGTCCGCCTGGTGGTGGACATTCCGCACGCTCTGGAAACTTGGGACAAAGCCCTCGTAAACGCCATCTTTCACCCGCACCGCGGCAAGTCCGGCGGCGCGGATTCCGATCTGATAGGAACCATCTTGTGGCACGACCAGCCGCGCGGTGGTGTGCAGCGGCCAATGGTCGTGGTTTCCGCCGGGGCGGTCGTTAGGGAATGCCGCGGCACCCGGGAAGCGGGTGGAAATCGTGCCGGCGCCCTGGGTGAAGTTGATGGCGGGCAATCCGGTCTTCGTGATGAGTTCGGAATCCATGTTCAGCTTGAGCAGTCCGTCCTGCAGCCCGAGCGACTTGTCGGAGGGGCGCGAGCATTCGACGGTCCATCCGGCTTCGGTGATGCCGAGGCGCGGGATTTTTTCAGCACTTCCGGCATGGCCTAACGGACGCCAGTCCGTGGTGGAGCCCTGGGTCTCGTGAACGCCCGGCGCTGATAGAACCTGGAAATCCGGGTGGCTCGTTTCCGCCATCCACAACGCCTCGACGAGGTGGTCTCCCGCAGGCAGATCCATGACTGCGAGTGCTTTGGTGACGAAACTTCCGTTAGGCTGGGCGACCGTGAGCGGATCGAGTGGATCGATATAGGCGTCGCCACCGGCGGACTTCCATTTCAGTCCGCCGATGCGCAGGGCGAAGGCATCCTTGGCGGAAATGGCGAAGGTGTGGGGTCCTGCTTTTTCCACATGGATTTTTCCGATGACGGCACCCACGCAGTTGTTTTCCGGCGGGAGTTTCGGGAAATTGCTTCGGCCATGATCGTAGGAAAGCCAGCCGGGGTGGTTGCCGCCGGGAGTGGAAATCCAGAGCCACGGAAGTTTTCCGACGGCAGAGCCGTCCGATTGCGGGAGCGCTTTCAGTTTGTCGGAACCCTTCAACAGCGCCATCGCGTCGGTTAGAGTTCGGGGTGACTCGATCCAATTGCTGGGAAACTTCACGTATCCGGAAACCCACCGGGCATTCCATTTCCCCGGGACGTATTCGGGCATGACGGATTTCTCCGGCCAGACGCGCTCGTAGGTGGTAGCGCCCGCGACGGGAGTTTTGGATCGCGTTTCCCACTCGACGACGAAATAGAATTTGTAGCCCGATTGTCCGGGCGTTCCCATGCCGTTGTCGGCCCAGCGCCCGGACCACTGGAAATAGGTGCCGTCCTCGCCGGAGCCGCCGTTTTTCCAATCGTCCGGCTGGTCGGGAAGCCAGTTGGAAAATGTCATCGGTGTGCCGTCCAGCCATTTCCATCCGTCACGCGGATTCGATCCCGCCTCGTGACCGCCGAGGCGCTCCTCATCGGTGAGGCCGCACCACGCCTCCTGCCGGTTGAGGTTCCGGACAAACTGGTTTTCCGCGAACGAGCCGAAGGTCACCAGATGGCCCTTTACCGCCGGATCTCCGGCCGGGGAGGGAAGGGTTTCCGCCTCTTTCCTCGCCTCATCCCAAGTGAGGGACTTTTCAACAAGCTGATAGAGATTCCAGGTTCCGTCCGGACCGAACGGCCCGGTGTAAAGCGGAGCCGCCGCCGAGATGCCGGCGAGGCCGAGGAACGCCAATGTCAGGATTCGTTTCATGACTTGCGGCTATTCCTTGGGGAACATCGATTCCGCCATCCCCTTGGTGCGGGAGATCTTGCGGGCGATGTAAGGATTGTTAGGCCAATCGGCGTTGAGTTGTTTGACCGATTTGGCGATCGCCTCCCGGTCACCTGAGATCCATGCCGGAGTGATGATGGAGAAGTTGACCATCGTCCGGTTCACCTTGTCCAGAGGCAGGGCCGCGAGCGCCTTCAGTTCGACGAGCATCCGGGCGGGAAATCCTTCCTCCCGCATCTTGCCGTATCCCGTCGGCCAGCCACCGTGGTTCTCAATGTCGATGAAGGAAGCCTTCACCGCGGCCAGATAGATCCAAGTTTGGTATTTGGCGGATCTCACCTCCTTGCTGTCCTTGGGATCCACCGGAAACGGATCTTCCTTGTTGTTCCAGACTTTCCCGAACTCCCGGTTGATAACCTCTTTGACCTGAACGTCGTTGATCGGCTCGCCTTTGATCAATTCGTGGATGAGCACGTCCGTCATCGGCATTCTCGGCCGGTCATAAGGAGCGGGAATCGGCGTTTCGACAGGCGCGGGTTTTTCGACCACGGGTGCGGGCAAGGCTTCGCCCGCCGTTTGCGCGGAGGCGGGCAGGAAAAACGCGACGCAACCCGCGATCAGATAGAAGCACGGGTGCGGTTTCCCGGAGCGGGCGAAATTCCCTTTCATGACCCGAGACTTCTACGAACCGGGGTGTGCGAAGTCAAAATGCATTTCGGGACGGTCGTGTGGATCGGGTTTCGATCACTTGATCCCGTGCTCTTCCGCGAAGGCATCGGCGGCGGCCTTTTGGGCAGCGTCGTGTCGCGGCCACTTTTTGTAGATCAACTTGAAGGCACCCTCACGTGGTTTTCCAGTCGGTAGAGCCAAGGCCCACTCGATGGCGACCTCGGGCTCGGAACTCGAAACGGCATCGACATAGCCTTGGATGGCGAGATCCCGCTGCGGACTCTCTTTGGTTCCCGCAAGCCAGGATTCCGCGCCGGACGGGTCGGCCCCGCCCCAGTAAAACATCATTACTTTTACCGTCTCATCCCGTTCGTTCCCTTGAAGCGCAGTTCCCGCCCACTCCAGCCACCGGCCGGTTTCGAGACCTTTCACATGGGACGTCAGCCCGTCCGCGAAGCCGGCCAGTTCCTCGTGTGTTAGACCCGTCTCATTGATCCATTTCAACCCGTTCTCGAAGCCTACCGCAACGATGCCACCGGCAAGGTTTTCGAACGCATCGTGTTGGGTCCGCTTGCGAAGTTTTTCCTCGGGTATCGATGGGATGTAATCCCTCAACGCGGCGACCATGTCCGTCCTCACTCCCGCGGTCCGGGCTGAAAACGCCGCGAAGGATGCCAGATATTCCGGACGCTTGCATCCCAGCTCGCCGATGAGCTTGAACGCCAGCTTGGGGTCGTTCGCCGCGGCACCGCAGACGACTTTCTGTTTGACCTCGTCCGTCATGAAACGAGGATTGGATTCCATCCATTTGAGAGCAGCGGCTGGATCGTCTCCAATCCATCGGCCGAGCGCCACGGAAACCGTGCCTTCTTCAGTGCTCTTTTCTGCAAGTCCATCCAGTGTTTGTGAGAAGAAATCGAGCACGATCTTCGGGTGGTCCTCGCTCAGCTCCTGAAGTGCGCCATAGAGAAAAAACTGCGGAAGTTTTGCACCGGGCTCCGCTGTTGTCCGAATCTCCGCGAGGAATTCCTCCCACTCTGCCGGATTCATGGAGTCTAACCGGTTCAGCAGTTCCATTTTCCGCAACTCGGCTTCCCTTCGCTGCTCCCGCGGCATGCCGGACCGCACCTCGGGATTCTTGCCGAGTTCGAGGCACTCGGCGGCCAGAGTTTGGGCACCCCGATGAGCGCGGGAATCCCGCGGGATCCGGCCGGCGCTGGATGAGTCCGTGCGGTTGGCGAGCGTCGCGGTGAGTTCAGCGTGACGGTCGCTGAGGCGTCGTAATTTCCGATGATCGCCCAGACACAAGCCTATCAGGACAGCGAGAATAACAGCGGGCCAAACGATGGGAATCTTCATGATCAATGGGACGGTTTTTCGAAGAGTTCTTTCAGCTTTTCTCCCAGTGCGTCGGAGGGAGAAATGGGCGCACCTATTCGCTTGAGAAACCGTCCCCGCAGAGCTTCATCGGAAATCGCCGCAGCCAAGGCTTGTCCGTTTTCCACCATGTAGCGCCGGTATTGCCCGAACATCGGGTCCAGCACCTCATCGTTGCCACTGTCAGCAAAATATTCGACGGCAAGTGCCGCAGCCTCCGAAACCGGCATCTCGGTTGTCAAATGGGCAAGATAAAATCCCGTCACCTGCTCAACACCCTCCGGAGCCTGAACCTTCGCCCACTCGCGGAACCGGTCGAAGGACTCGCGCGTGAGCTTGCCCGCCTTGGCAACGATGGAACCGATTTCGTTGTCCAAAGCCTCTCCGGCACAGGTGGCCCGTTCCGTCGGCGTCGCCTGGATTCGGTCAAAATAGCCCGTTATCCCGGCGTATCCGCTCCCACGTGGCAGGCACCTCAAGCTCGAAGCGATGGCTCCCGCTTGTTCCGCTTCTGGCAAGTGGGCACGCACGATGGTGGCGAAATCGATCTGCTGCCTGCCGTCCAATAGTTGGTCCAAATAATTCACGACCGTATCGCGGCGGTAGCCCTCCGGCAACGCAGCGATCCGACGACCCGCCGCTGCCGGATCAACCGGCAGCAACTCGCCAAATACCACCGCTTCGAATTGAATCCGAGTCTCTTGTTTCCCGCCTGCCGGCGATTTCCCGTCAAAAGTTCCTGCTGCGATCTCGGCATCGAACCAAGCCAAGGCTTTTTCCCGATCCCGGTGAAACCATTCCCTCATCGCTCCCGTGAGCTCGCCCCGGACAGGGCTCCCCATATCGTGCGGGAATCGTTTCAGCGCCTGTTCGGGATCCTTGTCGATCAGCGGGTCGATGAACATCCGCGTGAGAAGCACGTTTTCCTCCGGTGAGAGTTCGAGTGCGGCGATTCTATCGAGTTCGACCGCGAGTTCCACGCCGTCCATCGACGCCAGCCGCAACTGCCAGCTCCGCCAGACTTTATTGTAGCTGGTCTGATCCTTTCGCCGCATCGCGATCAGTTGCTCAGCGATCGCTTTCCAGTTGGCAGGCCCTTTCATGTCCACCGTGAGGCGAGACCTGCCGGACCCATCACGGACGGAAGCTTTGGTTGTCATGGCGAGACGATTCTCAAGGCTCGCGTTGCTGTTTTCCAGTTCGGCGATGGATTGGCGCTGGCTGGCGAACCACGCTCCCGCGCCCAAGAGCGCGATGAGAGGCAATGCGAGAGATGTGGTTTTCATGCCGATGGTTGTTAGGAATGCGGTGGCGGCCGGAATCGCGCCCATGCCGACGGTTCCGGCAGCGATGGCTTTGGAGGCGAGCAGGGAAACCGCGGGCACCGCCGCTTGTGCGTCCGCCGCGAAGCCAGCGACCATGGCGGCACCCATCGCGCCGCCGGCCTGGCAACCGCGTCTAGCAAGTTTCCCACGCAGCCGCTCGGTGGCGCGGTCGATGCGTTTTTGCGCGGCATCGGTGGCGATGCCCAACGTCACGGCGATTTCCCTAACACTGAGCGACCGGTAGAAGCGCAGCAACAATGCCTCGCGGTCCTTGTCCGATAGAGCCGCGAGCGCGTCGTCCAGCACCGGCCGCATTTCCTTCCACGAATTGTCGGCGTGAGTGGTGGTTTCCATGGCGGTCTTGAGGCGTTCGCGCTTGCGGTTTTCCCGGTGGTTTTTGCGGATCAGATTGTTCGCATGCCATAGGGTGGTGCGGTGGAGCCAGCCGCCGAGCGACGCGCATGAGGCGAGCGACTTTGCCTTTTGCGCGAGGGTGATGAAAACAAGCTGCGACACCTCGGAGGCCAGCGACTCGTCACCGCAGGCCCGGCGGGCGGTCATGTGGACGAGTCCCGCGTAACGCCCGACCAGCGCGTGGAACGCCGGCTCGTGGCCGCGCTCCAGCCACTCGGCGAGCAATTCGGGATCGGTCTTCTGCATTTCTCGGAGAGAGTGTCACGGCGGCAGCGGGACCGGACAAAAAATTCAGCGGATTTTCACGGAACCGTGAACTGAGCACCGCCTTGTCACCGGGTTTCGGGAAGATCGGCTCCTACCGGCTTTCAAATCTATCCATGATTTCCTTCCGTTGAACCGGGTCCGAAATTTTCCCGGCGAGATCCCGCTTCCTCGGGTCCGGCGCGCGAGGGCATCCTTTCAGGAAACTCACAAGCACCTCGTCGCGTCCGGTGTCCGCTTGATACTTGCAAGCAATTGGCGCCGCATCTTCGAATGACAATTTGCCCGCAGCCGTTCCACCATACCGAGGTGCCTTTGCGAGCATTTCTCCCACGATGCGATCGGTGAGAGTTGAATCTTGGGAAGCAATCCAATCCCGAAGTTCATTAAAATCTTCAAGGGTGACGTTACGCTCCACAGCCAGTTGCAGGAGCCTTTCCGAAGCCGCCATCTCGACACAAGACTCCCGTTCGGAATCCGTTGCTCCAATGCGATCCAGATAAAGCGATACCGGCGAGTAGCCGTCAGTCAGCGGCAGATACTTGACCAGAGCAACAATCGCTTCGATTTGATCATCCGGAGGAAGATGTGTCCTAACGAATTCAACATACTTCCGCTGATCCGGTTCGGTAATTGCAGCCGGATGTCTCTTCAGGACTTTGGCCCGCTGATCTTCCGGCATGGCGAGCAAACGGTTTGCGGCGGCTTCGAAGTTCACGGGGATCAGCCCCGTCAAAAGGGACGCTTCCAATTCGATGCGGGCTTCGTTGTCTTCGGCGGGTGCGGCGCGGTCAAGTCCCTCGCCGGAGATTTGACCGTCGAGCCATACCTCCGCCTCATAGGGATTTTTCTCCGCCCAATCCATCAAGGCACGGCAGGACGGCGAACCCGAAAAGCATTTGGGTTGATACACACTGTTGAAATGGCGGGTCAGCAGCAGTTCGGGATTCTTTCTCGCCAGCGAATCGAGCAACAGATCTTCTAGCAGATCCCGGCAATCCGCCGGCATGTCAAGTTTCGCGATTTCGTCCAGCGAAGAGCTCAACTTCGCGACACGCATGGCGGCAAGCTGCTTCATCAGGTCGTTCCAGAGCCGGGAATACTCGTCTTGGTTATCTTTCCGCCGCGCGGCATTCATGGTCAGTCCGACCCGTTTCCAATCGATCGCTTGATCGGCACGCACGGAAACAGCGTTGAGAACGCCATCGCGAGCGGCGGATCTTTCCGACAGTCGTTTTTCCAATGCCGCGTCCGCCTCCTGCGCTCCTGTGAATGGGGGCTGACGGTGAGTGATCCACGTTCCAGCGGTAACCAAGACAACAAATGTTAGGACGAAAACCAACGGTCTTGCCCCAATGGCACTGATATGGGCGAGAATACCCCCTCCAGAAACGATTGCCCCTGCGGCGATGGCTTTCGAAGCTAACAATGAAACCGCAGGCACTGCCGCCTGCGCGTCCGCAGCGAAGCCAGCGACCATGGCCGCACCCATCGCGCCACCTGCCAGGCAACCGCGTTTCGCGAGTTTTCCACGCAGCCGTTCGGTGGCGCGGTCGATGCGTTTTTGTGCGGCATCGGTGGCGATGCCCAGCGTTACGGCGATTTCCCTAACACTGAGCGAGCGGTAGAAACGCAGCAACAGCGCCTCGCGGTCCTTGTTCGATAGAGCGGCGAGCGCGCCGTCGAGCACAGGTTGCATTTCCTTCCACGAATCGCCGGAATGGTTGAGAGCTTCGGTTTCCATGGCGGTTTTAAGAAGTTCGCGTTTGCGGTTCTCCCGCCGGTTTTTCCGCATCAGGTTCTTTGCCTGCATCACGGCGGTGAGATGAAGCCAACCGGCCAGCGAGCTTCTCGATGTTAGGGATTTCGCTTTTCGGGCGAGGAGGATGAAGGTGAGTTGGGCCGCCTCGGCCGCCAGGGTTTCATCGCCGGAAATCCGCCTGGCCGCCATGTGGACGAGTCCGGCGTAGCGGGCGACGAGGGCATGGAACGCTGATTCGCGCTGATGGCCCAGCCAATCGGCGAGGAGTTCGGCATCGGATGGCGCGGCGTTTTGCATGTTCTGGAAATAGTCTGTCCATCCGGCGGCGGAACCGGACAATTATTTTCTCGGTCCACCACGTCCTGAAAACGAAGAGCGGGGGAAAGTGGCAAAGGCAGGGATTGAGTTGCCTGCGGCCATGCGGATGGCGCTTCGCGGTTGATAGGATCTCGCTGGTGCTCGCCCTGCATTCCGGGCGGTCCGCGAGAATGGGAAGCGAACTACGGCCCAGGGGTGGATTTCCAAGCATTTCATGGGCATCGACGTTCTCCTTGCATTCGCCTGACCGCCCGGAGGTCGGTCCCTGCCAGTTTTTAGACAGCCTCTTAATCTGTTGGAAAATCAACGGCTGCCAGCTGATCTACTAACGAATTCCCAGCACCTTCGGCGCGCTGGCGTTTCCGTAGCGATCAAGAGCGGTGACGGCGACCGCATCGGCGCGGGGAATGGTGATTCCTTTGGCGCTGGCGGGGACGATCTGGACGGTTTTCCACGTTCCGCCGGTCTTCGCCTGCACGGCGATTTTCGAGGTGTTGCCATCGGGTTCCCAATGGACGTAGGTTCCGCCGCTTTGGATGTTAGCGCTGACGCCGGGGGCGGCGGGCGATTGGCTGCTGACCCACGGCATCGGCGGGACGGCGGCGGGCTGGGTGTAGGTGCTGGCGAGTTTGGTGGCGATGCCGCCTTGGTTTTTGACGAGGCTTTTCGCGCTCCAGTGGATGTGGCCGTTCCAGTTTTTCCCGATCTTGCGGCTGAGGTCGATCTGGTTGGTGATTTCGGAAGCCGGACGATGATCTTCCGAGCCGCCGATGCGTTCGGTGGCGATGCCGGGCCAGACGGGGCGCGAACCTTGTTGCCGCCACCAATTGAGAAGCGTGGAGAAACTCTGTTTCTGCGGCGAGTTCGGCCAGTAGAGCTGCGGCGCGAGGTAATCGACCCAGCCTTTTTGCAACCACTTGCGCGAGTCGCCGGCGAGTTGTTCGTAGCTATCAAGTCCGGCTTCGATGCCTGCGGGAACGCCGGGCCGCCAGATGCCGAACGGGCTGATGCCGACGCGAACCCATGGCTTCTGGCGCTTCACTGCGGAGTAGAGGTTGCTGACGAAACCATCCACATAGGCGCGGCGCTCGGCGGGGCTCTTGCCATCGGGGAAGCGCAGGTTTCCGGACGGATACGGATAGAAATAATCGTCGAGATGGACGCCATCGATGTCGTAGCGTTTCACGACGTCCAGGATGACGCCGAGCGCGCGGGAGCGGGTGTTTTCGCTGGCGGGATCGCACCAGGTCATCGTGCCGAATTTCTTGGTGATCTGCGGCATCGTGCGGGTCACATGGTTTCCGGCAACGGGGGCCGAGTTGTTAGCCAGCGCGCGGAAAGGATTGAACCACGCATGGACTTCGATGCCGCGGGCGTGCGCCTGTTGGACGCAGTAGGCGAGGGGATCATAGCCGGGAGAACCGCCCATGGTACCGGTGAGGCAGGCGCTCCATGGTTCGATCGATGAGGAATAAACGGCGTCGCATTGCGGACGGACCTGGAAAACCACCGCGTTCATTTTCAACGAGGCCACCTTGTCGAGGATGGTGCGCAGTTCCGCCTGTTGGGTGGCCGCGCTGAGGCCGGACGAACTCGGCCAGTCGATGTTGTAAATGCAGGCGATCCATGTCCCGCGAAACTCGCGGGCGAGCGCGGGCGGCGTATCATTCACCGGCGCGTAGGATTGGGCGGAGGCGGTGAGGACAAGTGCGAGGAAGATTGCGACGATGCGAAACATTGGGGCAGAGTTTGCCCGGATCGGCATGTGACGGCAAGCTTGGTGATCTCGGAAAACAGGGCATCTACATTTGGATTTTTTCAACCGCAGATGAACAGGCATGTAGTCATTCAAGTTTTTTCTTCATGCGGTGTTGGATTCGGCATGTTGGGTGATCTGGGTTTGAAGGTGGAGGACACAGGCGGCTAGGTTGGCAGGCAGGGAGAG
>NZ_JBDSCX010000041.1:0-328082 GCF_039920825.1 Luteolibacter sp.
TGCCGATTTCGTGTTCCTCGCCACTCCATCCTTGATTCAGAACCCATGCTCTCCTATCAATCTCCCGCATCCCAGCACCATAGCTTAGTTTAGCCCATCAGTGGCCGGACTTCTGGGGCCAGCTCAAAGGACACTGTAATGTCCCGCAGAAAGACGGGATAAACAAGAAACTCGGAAAATGGGTTAACACCATGCGGTGGCACTTCAAGCAAGGAAAACTAAGTCCCGACCGGGTCCGGCAACTCGAAATGTTGGGATTTGTTTGGAACACGAAGAGGAAAGCGGTGTGAGAGACTTTGGTGACCGTGGACGAGCCGTGCATCGAAGACACCGCCCGCGCGGTGTATGACGCGTTCGGTTTGGACAAGGTGCCAGCGTAGCGGCGATCACCGGTCGCCACGAAATGCTGGCAGACCGAGACTCTACTTCCCGGAAACTCCCTCGGCAAAAACGAAACTGGTAGATTCCTCCGGTCTCGTTCAAACCTTGCCGAATGAAAGTGCCGAAGTCGAAGCCCGGACGCTCCAAGGACCCATCCGGACTGACGGACTCCCCCAGTAGCTATTTCGAGCTTCTGGCAGCAATCAAGCAACGGGTCGCCACGGCCCAGGTCCGTGCTCATGTCGCCGTCAGCAGGGAATTGAATCTCCTTTACTGGCAAATCGGACAAGAGATCGTCGCTCGTCAAAAGCTGGAGGGATGGGGAAAGTCTGTGATCGAGGAACCGGCATCCGACATCCAGTTGGAGTTTCCCGGAATTCAAGGCTTTTCAGCAAACAATGTCTGGCGCATGAGGGCCTTCTACCTCGCGTATCTGCCCGAGCGGCCAAAATTTGCGCAGCCTGCGCAAGTTTTAGCCAGCCCCACCCATCCAATTCTGTCACAGCCTGTGACAGGGATTCCCTCCAACGCGTCAGAGTCAATTCTTGCGCAGCCTGCGCAAGAATTGTCACCACCGGAGATCCTCTCCATTCCTTGGTTCCACAACGTCATCCTCATTCAGAAAATCAAAGACCCCGCCACCCGCCTCTGGTATGCGGCGAAGACTTTGGAAAACGGCTGGTCGCGGAACATCCTCACGCTCCAGATCGAATCCTGCCTTCACAAGCGCCACGGCAAGGCCATCACCAATTTCAAGCAAACCCTGCCCGATCCCCAGTCCGACCTGGCCCAGCAGATCGTCAAGGATCCCTACAACTTCGGTTTCCTCACCCTCGGCCATGTGGCGCGGGAGCGGGATCTCGAACTCGGGCTGATGGAGCATCTCAGCAAGTTTCTCGTCGAGCTCGGCACCGGCTTCGCCTTCGTCGGCCGGCAGGTCCACCTCGAACTCGGTGGCGACGATTTCTATCTGGATCTCCTTTTCTATCATCTCAAGCTGCGCTGCTTCGTCGTCATCGATCTGAAACGCGGTGCTTTCAAACCCGAGCACGCCTCCAAGATGAACTTCTACCTCAACGTGGTGGACGACCGGATGCGGCATGCCGACGACCAACCCAGCATCGGCATCATCCTCTGTCAGGACAAAAAAGGCCTCGTCGCGGAATATGCGCCTGCGCGGCATGAGCAAGGCCATCGGAGTGAGCGAATACCAACTCACCCGCAAGCTCCCGAAAAAACTCAAGGGGACCCTGCCGACCATCGAGGAAATCGAAAAGGAACTCGGCAAGCCCTGAACATCAGCCAACTTCCACATGAAAATCCTATCAAAAGCCCGCGCCATCCGCGACGCGGTCGCCGAACGCAAACGCCTGCGCGGACCCGCGCAACTCGAATACGCGATTGCCGACAGGCTTGCGATGCTGGATGCCGGCGCATGGAACGTGCTAACAGCCGATGCGGGCTTTTTTATGTCGCATGCCTATCTCACGGCGCTGGAGGCCGTGTTGCCCGACAATCTCGCGCCGCGTTATGCATTGATCTTCGATGGCGCACAAAAGCCGGTCGCCGCGGTTTACATGCAGTTGGCTGACATCGGTGTCGCGCAGGTGCGGCCGAAAAAGGCGGTCGCGGCGGAAAGGCCCCCGCTTGCCGCGTTGGATAAACTGGCCGCGCGGATGAGCCAGCGGGTGCTGACCTGCGGCAATCTGTTATGCTACGGCCAGCACGGCGTGGCATTCGCGCCGGGCGTTGATCCGGAAACCGCATGGCACGGCGTGGCGGAAGTGCTGTATCGCGTCCGCACGGCTGACAAACTCCGCGGAACGACCCATTTCGTGCTGATCAAGGATATCCACGGGCCGCACAAGCAGAACTCATCGGGTCTATCAAATCTGAGCTACCGCTACGTCGAGACCGAGCCTAACATGGTGTTGGCGCTGGATGCCGCTTGGAAAAACCACGACGACTACCTTGCCAGCCTGGCGTCCAAATACCGCAGCGGGATCCGCAACAGCGTATTGAAACCCATCGACGAAGCGGGCTGCACGATCGAAGCCGTATCCGATGCGGGAGTATTGCAATCCCGCATCCACGAGTTGTATCAGGCGGTGCAGAGCAATGCGGATTTCCGGCCGTATGAACTGGGACCTGATTATTTCCCGGCATTGCAGCGGGTGGCGGGTGAGCGGTTGCGCTTCAGCGTCCTTAAGCGCAATGAGGCGGTGCTTGGCTTCCTGATCACGCTGGCCGACGGGGACACGGCGATTGCCTATCACATCGGATTTGATCGCGAGGCGGCGTCCGGCCTCCCGATCTATCTGCGGTTGCTGCACGTCGGCATCAGCGATGGAATCGCACTCGGCTGCAAACGGGTTTCATTCGGCCGCACGGCGCTGGAACCGAAGGCCGCCCTGGGTGCGAAGCCGGAGACCTTCGGCGTTCTGCTGCGGCATCGCCAGCCGGTTTTGAACAAGCTGATCAAGCGCCTGCTAACGGGAATCGAGCATGATGATGCGCCGGACCGCAATCCGTTCAAGAAGGCGGCGAACGCCGGCTGATACGGCGCGTGTTCGAGAAACGAAAATACCCCCGGCCGGGTGAGGCGCGAGGGTGTTCGAAATTTCAGAATCCGCAGGAAATCAGTATTTCACGCCGCAGCCATAGGGTTGGTTTTTGGCGTTTTCCACTTCCTTGCCGGCGAGGACGGCGTCGAGGGCGTTGGCGAAGAGTTTGTCGGCGGTGGCGAGATCTTCCTTCTCGGTGGTAGCCTTGGAATCGATGGCTCCGTCATATGAGAGCATGCCTTCCTTGTTGATGATGAACATGTGCGGCGTCACCTTGGCTCCGAAGGCCTTGCCGATTTTACCATCGGAATCGATGATGAAATGGGTGGCCTTGTTGCCCTTTTCCTTCACGAGTTCGGCCATTTTAGGGGTTTCCAGAAATCCTTCGTTGCCTTTGGCCGCGGAGTTCACGGTGATCCAGACGACGCCCTTGGCGGTGTAGTCGGCCTGGAGCTTCTGCATGTTGCCGGACGAGTAATGCTTGTTCACGAAAGGGCAGCCGAAGTTGACCCACTCGAAGACGACGACCTTGTCGCGGAGTTCGCCGAGTGAGACGACGTTGCCGTTGATGTCCTTGGCGTTGAAGGCGGGAGCGCCTTGGCCGATTTCGGCTGCGGTGGCGGAGACGAGCGCGAATGCGCCGACGAGGGCGGAGAGGATGATGGATTTCATAGGTTGGAGGAGGTTCTCAATTCAGCGTTAAACGTGGTGCAAGTCGTGGAGTTGTCGAATGGGTTTTTATTTCGCGGATTTCCACGTCAGTGAAATCGGTGCCTGGTCGGATTTCGCGGCGAGGACGAGGGTGAGTTCGGGAATGGCTTTGGTCGCGTATTCGCTTTTCGGAACTTCCGCGGTCCACTTCGCGCCGTCGCTGGCGAATAGAATTTTCGCCGCGGAATCAATGACTTGGGGCGTCGCAGGGAAGACTTCGTATTCTCCGAGATTCACGTTTTTGTTGGTGAGTCCTTCGATGGTGAGCAGCAGGGTTTTCGGGTTCTCGACGACTTTGAGCGTGATCCGGTTTCCGGGGGTCAGCGGGATCTTCCGCAAGGCGGCGTCGATCAATTTCGCGTCGGCGGTCGGAGCGGGTTCCCCGGCATTCAGCGCGAGTTCGAGGTCCGCGGTTCCGGGGACGCAGAGCCGGTCATTGCAGGTCAGCCAGGAGACTTTCCCTTTCAATTTCGCCTCGCCGGTGAAGCCAGCTGGCGGGGTCACGGTGACGGGAAAAACGACGGTGCCCTCGTAGCCGAAGCCCGCCAACCCGCTGGTCGTGAACCGCTTGGGGACCGGATGCTCTGGCGCGCCCGCAGTCCAGCCGTCGGGGAGCTCCCATTTCACGGAAATTTTCATGCCGCTCTCGCCCGGGTTGATCCAGTAGGTGTGCCATCCTTCCTCAACGGCCAGCTTGAGTCCGGTTTTCACGGGCATTCCCGCCTCGCAGGTTTTGGACGAGGTGATCCAATCCGCCGACGCCTTGCCCGATTTGACGGCGGCAAGGGAAACGGTGCAGAGCGAGGCGAAAATCAAGGCGGTTTGTGCGAACATGGCGACTCGACTCTAGCTGCCAATCCGCCCCGGGCAAGCTGCGGTGCGGGGTTCTTTCGCTCGACAAATCCCGATCCGCGTGTCGATTTAGTCACCATGCGCGTCCGCATTTTCAGTCTCTTGTTCGCCTCGTTTGCCCTCTCCACGGCTCAGGAAACGCCTTCCGTCGATCTGCGTGAGTTACTACAGGATCGAGACGGCAAACTCACTCAACTCGCACAAGGAGCCGTGGGGAAAAACGGCGGTAACCAGTTCTTCTATTTCCCCACCCGTGACGAGCCGTCCACTCCGGCGAAATGGGGGTTGAAATTCGAAACCATCGATTTCAAGTCGGGCGACGGCACGCCGCTCCACGGTTGGTTCATCCCCGCGAAGAACAAGGCGGCGAAACTGGCCAAGGCCACCGTTGTTTTTTCACACGGCAACGCCGGATCTATCAGCTATCACATCGGCTTCTGCGCCTGGCTCGCCGAGGCCGGATACAACGTCATCATGTATGACTATCGGGGCTTCGGAAAATCCGGTGGCAGCGTCGATCGCCGGGGGATGATCAATGACGTCAAAGCCGCCTTCGCCTATGCGCTCAAGCGGCCCGACATCGATTCCCACCGGCTCATTTCCTACGGCCACAGCCTCGGCGGCGCCCAATCCGTCACCGCCCTCGGCGAGACCCCGGTGAAAGGCCTGCGTGCCATCATCATCGACGGGGCGTTCGCTTCCTATCAGACGATGGCGCGCGTCATCGGCGGCCAGCTCGGGGCCAGTCTTGTCACTGACGAACTCGCGCCCAAGGACTTCGTCGAAAAACTTTCGCCTGTCCCGCTGCTCGTCGTCCACGGCACCCGCGACGAAGTGGTTCCTGTTTCCCAAGGACTTCAGCTTTACGAAGCTGCGGGAAAGCCGAAGACCTTGTTCGAGGTGAAATCCGGCCGCCACGGCACCGCCCTTTCCGATGACAATGGAGCTTATCGGAAGCGGATGTTGGACTGGATCGCCAAGACCCTGGACGGTTGAATACTCGCGCCTTGTGCCGGCTGAGGCGCTGGGAAAGGATGCGCCGCCGATGTTCAAGGATTTTTCATTCTCCGCCATAGTCGCCGGTTTCGTCGCGGTGTTGGTCGGTTTCACCAGTTCGGTGGCGCTGATTTTTCAAGCGGCGCAAAATCTATCCGCCACCCCAGAGCAAACGGCGTCGTGGCTGTGGGCGCTGGGAATCGGGATGGCGGTGACGAGCATCATCCTGTCGCTCGTCTATCGGCTGCCGATCCTGATCGCATGGTCCACCCCCGGCGCCGCGGTGATCGCCAGCGCTGCTGCCGAGGGGCATTTGACGATGTCACAAGCGGTGGGCGCGTTTCTCGCTTGCGCCGTCATGATCACCATCGCGGGATTCTCCGGAGGTTTTGAAAAAATCATGAACCGCCTGCCGCTGCCGATGGCTTCGGCTCTGTTAGCCGGAGTGCTTTCGAAATTCGCCCTCGATGCTTTTGCCGCGACGCCATCGAACCCAGGCCTGATTCTCCCGATGTTCGCCGCCTATTTGCTAGGGAGGAATTTTTGGCCGCGGTCAAATGTGCCGGTGATCCTGGTGTTGGGAGTCGTGATCGCGGTTCTTCAAGGTCGGTTTCATGGCAGCGCGGTGCCAATGGAATTCACCCGTCCGGTGTGGGTGACGCCGGAGTTTTCATTCCGCACGTTGATCGGAGTGGCGCTGCCGCTTTTCATCGTGACCATGGCGTCGCAGAATCTTCCCGGCGTCGCCGTCTTCAAGGCGAACGACTATCATCCGCCGGTTTCGAAGATGATCGGCTGGTCGGGTGTCGCAAACTTGTTTGTCGCGCCGTTTGGTGGTTACACGCTGAATCTGGCGGCGATTACCGCGGCCTTCTGCATGGGCACGGAAGCGCATCCGGATCCGAAAAAACGCTACGTTGCGGCGATGTCCGCGGGATTTTTCTACGGGCTCATCGGGATCTTCGGCGCCACGATCGCCGGGTTGTTCGCCGCATTTCCGCATGAACTCGTGCTGGCGCTCGCCGGCCTCGCGTTGTTGGGAACCATCGGCAGCGGGCTTGCCGCCGCGACGGCTGACGAACGCTATCGGGAGGCGTCGATCGTCAGCTATTTCGTCGTTCTATCAGGCATTTCGTTTTTCGGCATCGGCTCGGCATTCTGGGGAATCGTCGCGGGCATGATGGTTCTCGCGGTGCGTAAACTCGCGACCGCCCGCGCGTGATTGCTCAATTTCCCATTTCCGCCATCGCCGTGCGGATGGCCGCCTGGATTGCCGGATCGCCGTAAAACGGACCCGCGCCGGGACCGCCGCTGGTGTGGGTTTCGATGAGGAAAAGGTCGCCGTTTTTCACGACGAACGACGGATGCCCGCTGTCGCCCACGATGAGATTACGCTGATAGATCGGGTTCAGGTTGGGGATGGGCGTAAAGCTGATGACCGATCCATTGACCGCCGCGATGCGCTGGACCGTCAGGGTGCTCGTCTGGTCGGTCACGATCACGGGCCTGCCGATGGTGGCGTCGGTAGCATTGGCGAAACGGTAACGTTTGATTTCCGAAGGCACCGGCAGGTTCAGCTTGGCGACGGCGACGTCGCAGCCGGGCAATGATCTAACGGTGGTTGCGTAGCGCTCGATGGGATTGCCCCGCTTGTCATGGAACATGATCGGTGAGTGGGAATTCCGGATGAAATGGGCCGCCATCACCACGTATTGCGGAGCGATGAGTGTCGCAGCTGCTGATTCGTTCCACGAGACGCCGGTGAGGTCATAGGCGGACGTCCAGTTGTTCTTCCATGCCGATGCCGCCTTCGGTTGGTAATAACGGAACAGCGTGCCTTTTTCGGCCCGTGCAGGGAGAAAACCCAGATCGCCCGGCACCCGCGCATTTCCTGTCATGGTCGGACCACCTCCCGGGCCGCAGGCGGATAGCAGAAAGGAAAGCGGCAGGATCAATGCGGGAACCACGAATCGGAGCATGGGAAACCGATAGCCGCCCGCGGTCCGGGTGGCAAGATGTCTCCCTTGCGTTGTGTGGCGGGGGCTGTCTAGGCTTCGCGCATGCCCGCCGCGACAGTCACCCAATTTTTTCAAACCGGAAGCCTGACGGACCCGGTGAGGCTTCGCGATGGCGGGCAGCTCCCGGGAATCACCATCGCCTACGAAACCTGGGGCGAGCTCAATGCCGACCGCTCGAACGCCATTTTCCTGTTCCACGCGCTGTCCGGTTCCCATCACGCGGTGGGGACGAATCCGGCCATCGAGGGTGTCGGCGAACTGTGGCAACCGGAAATGCATGATGGCTGGTGGGAGTCGATGATCGGACCGGGCAAAGCGGTCGATACCGATAAATATTTCGTCCTCTGCGCGAACTATCTCGGCGGCTGTTACGGCAGTACCGGACCCGCATCGGTGAACCCGCTAACAGGCAAGCCGTGGGGCTCGAAATTCCCCGCCGTGTCCGCTGCCGACCAGGTGGAGGTTTTCGCGCGCTTATTGGAGCATTTCGAAATCGATTCGCTTCACGCGGTCGTCGGGCCGTCTGTCGGCGGTCTGGTCGCGATGACATTCGCCACCCGTTTCGCGGAGCGGGTCCATAACGTGATCATCATCGCCTCCGGATTCAAGACCACGGTTCTCAACCGCCTGATCCTTTTCGAGCAAATCCTCGCCATCGAGAACGATCCGCATTTCAACGGTGGCGACTACTACGATGCGGAGGCCCCGCTTTACGGGCTCGTCCTCGCCCGGATGATTTCCCACAAGACCTTCGTCCACTTGGATTCCATCGAGAAGCGCGCGCGGCAGGATGTCGTGCAACCCGATGATGTGTTAGCATGGTATCGCGTGCGCGACCAGTTCCAGAGCTACATGCTCCATCAGGGGAAGAAATTCGTGAAACGCTTCGATGCGAACACCTACCTGCGGATCATCGACATGTGGTCACGCTATGACGCGACGGAAGAAGGCGATGCGGAAACCCCGGCGGATTTGTTCGAGCGCGCGCGCCTTGCCGGACAACGCTGGCTGGTGTTTTCCATCGACTCGGACTTCTGCTTCTATCCGGAAGAGCAGGCCGAGTTGGTGAAACATCTCGAACAGGCGAAGGTCGATGTCATGCACATCATCGTGCACTCCGACAAGGGACACGATTCCTTCCTGTTGGAGCCGAATCTCTACACGCCACACATTTCCTGGATGCTGGGGAAATGACGCGTTAGATCTTCGGTCATTCGTCTTTTCCCGCTCCGCCGATGTGGCTGGCCTGTTCCTTCATGGGACCTGCGGGAAGAGCCGCGCGCCATGTTTCGAAAGCGTTTGGGTTCTTCATGAAATAATTCTGCGCGATCATTGCCATCGCATCCGGCGCCAAAGTCCCCGTGTTCTGCGAGACCGCCCATTTGGCAGCCTCCGCCGGGCTGATGCGTGACCACGTCGCGACCAACGCGCTGGCCGCGCCATCACGCTCCGCACCGGTGGCGAGTTGATCCAGCCAGGCCACGCCGGCTTCGGGCGATTGTTGGGCGTAAATCGTCGCGAGCTCCTGCGCGGCGGCGGTGCGCTCGGCACCGGGTGGGAGCTTGGCGAGCAGCCATTGCGAGCTGCTTTGAAGATCCATGGTCGCCCAGTTTGCGACGGTGTTGGCGAATTGATCCGGATCGTTGTTCGCCTTGCTCAGCTCCAAGCTGGAGGTGACGGCTCCTACGGGATCGCTTTTCGCCCAACCTGCCAAGGCCGCGCGACGCAGGGTGGGAGCGAGGTCGGCGATGCCGGGATTGGCTTTGAGGAAATCCAGCGCTGCGGCGGGCTCGTTGGACGCCCAGTTGAAAAGGACATTCTCCATCGCCGCGTCACGCTCAGGAGTGACGGGGAGTGTTAGGAACCACGATGCCGCCTCCGCGCCGTTCTCACGTGCCCAGTTCTCGGCGATGGCGATCAGCGTGTTGTTCAGGTCGTTGCCTGATAGGTTTTTCATCGCCCAGTCCGCGGCACCTTTCGCGTCGATGTCGGAATATTGATTCAGGGCCATGCGGATGACATCATCGCGGCGATCGCTTGCCTGTTGGCTGGCGAGCCACGCGAGGGCGTCCTTGGGGTCTTTCGCCACCCATCCCTCAAGATTTTGCAGGGCGAGCTTGAAGCGGGTCAGCGGATTTTTCTCGGCATCCAGCGCCGCGCGCAATGCCTTGGGATCAACCGCCGGTGCGCCGATGCGGCCAGGGACCGATGGGTGGCTTTCCTCGCGATGAATCCGTGCTCCTGCCTGATCGACGGAACTGGAGGTGTTAGATTGATTTTTCCCGAGGAAATACCCTCCCGCGCCGCAACCAAGTGCGATGGCGAGAACTCCGATGGATTGGGTGATAGGTTTCATAAGATGAAAAACGAGAATTTTGAAGCTGATCCGCAAGCCAGAACGCAGAAGTGCCGGGATCCGTTTGGCGGCATCCCGGCACGAGAGGGAATCATTGGATCACATCAGAGCCAGATTTTCCGAGGGAAAGTCAGGTAGTCGCGGAATTTCCACCCGCTGCTGGTGTATTCCCACAAATTCTGTTCCGGGAAACGGCGTCTATCGAGATAGATTCCCAAGCCGCTTTTGCTGACTTCCTTCACGGAAGTTCCCCCAGGCATCGGTTGCAAGCTGCGCGTCATGAGGATGATGCCGCTCTTGGAATCATAGTAAGGCATGGCCCAGAATTCCCAACTCAACGAGCCGGACCCCGAACTCGAACGGTTCGTGATGAAATCCATGCTGTAGTTGATCTTGTGATAATAATCCGCGCCGAGGTTATTGTAGCGGCCGCTTTGTGCCGGGGCCGTGCCATAAAAAGTGACCTTGGTGCCGAGGGAGTAATAGCCGTAGCCGTCGAGAGTGACGTTGGCGGCTTTGGTTTCAGGAGTCACGGCGGCCACCGCGAACAAGGCAACTGCGGCGGTGGTGAGCTTGGAGATGATGGATTTCATAGGGATGTCTAGGCGAATGTGTTTGGGGAAAGTAGCCCCTTCGACGGGACCTGCATTTAAAAAATTCAGGAAAAATTCCACGACACGAACCTCGGTGTTTTCGCGGGCAATCTTCAGAACGGGCGGGTTGGCCGGCTCAGTCCAAGCGAATCGAGTTCTGAATAAACCTTCCTCAACCACACCTTCACGCGCTGGCGATCGAGAATCCCCAAGAGTTGATCGCCGTTTTCCGAGGCATTGATCGCAGCCCAGAAGCTGGAGTTCGAATGGTCCACTTGCCGCATGGATCCTTCGTGAAGTCTCGGCAGCTCGATGATTTTCGCACCGAGTTCCTGCGCGCGCAATTTCTGCGGCGAGGCTTGGAAGGCATCAAAACGGGCACCGCGTCCGTAGTTTTGAACGATCACATAGCGGACTTCCGTTTTGAAATCCTCCAACAGCCGACCTAACATTTCCAGCGAGTCGCGGCCGTCGTCGAGAATGTGCCAGCAGTTCACCATCACGCCCGCTTCGCGGAAAAGTTCGAGCACGCCGGTGTCATCCATCCAGCCACGCAGCGACGAGCTGCTCTGTGCGGCGAGGTCCACCAGCACCTGCGTGCCGTCGTCGCCTTGGAGCGCGGCTTCGGCGAGGTGGTCGAGGCTTTGGAAATTCTCCAGCTCCACGTGCTCCGCGAATCCCTGATAGAACCGCATGAACGAACCGTGCGAACGGTCCGAGTCGAAGCCTTGGAAGGGAATATTGCGGTCGATACAATATTGGGCGAAGACCCGCGACATCACGGATTTGCCCACACCGCCCTTTTCCCCGCCGATCAAATGCACTTGGTTCATCGGAGCGGGACGTATCAGGTTCCGCCTTGCCGTCAAAGCGCGATATCACCCGATCAATAATCCGCCACCGGGCTGTTGGTCCCAACAGATTCGATTTCAGGGATTTCGGCGGCGAGTCTTGCCAGATGATCGCAAGTTTCCCGCCATTTTTTGTCCGACCAGACGAGCGGGGCGTGAAGTTTTTTCCGGCGGAAGCGCTCCACCCGGTCGCGGGCTTCCTCCGTCATCCAGTGCGGCAGCTCCGCGATGGCGCGGGCGGCGGCTTCCGCGGTGTCGGTCCGGTGGCAAATGAGTGCGATGTCGTTTCCCGCCTCGATCGCCAGCTTCACATCCTGTCCCCGGCCGTAGCGGGTGGTGATCGCTCCCATGTCGAGATCGTCCGTTAGGACGAGGTGTCTGTCGAATCCAAGCTGGTCGCGCAGGAAGCGCCGGATGATCCGTGGCGAGAGCGATGCCGGGAAATCCGGGTCGATGTTAGGAAAGTCCACGTGAGCCAGCATGATGGCATCCAGCTCCGGCATTAGCGCCGTGTAAGGGATCACATCCTCGCGCAGAAGTTCTTCGAGTGTCGCCGGCGACGACGGAAGATCGTGGTGCGGATCCGACTGCGCGCGGCCGCAGGCGGGGAAATGTTTTCCGCAGCTCGCGATGGACCGCTTACGCAGCCATCGGTTCCACTGGCCCGCATGGTCGATGACGCGCTGCGGATCGCGGCCCCAACAACGCCCGCGGAGGGCGTTCTGGGTTTCCGGAAAATGATCCAGGTCGAGAACGGGCGCGAAGTTGAGGTTGAAACCCAGCAGCCGTAACAGATCACCGGTGAACGCTCCGGCTTCCGCTGTTTTCATCATATTGGCGGCGGCCGCGAGCGCCGGTGCCGACGGCGCGGCCGGGGCGATTTCCTTGGTCCGCGTGACCCGCCCGCCTTCCTGGTCGATGGCGATGATCGGCATTTCGTTGGACAAGTCGCGGAGGTCGTCGGTGAGCTTCCGCGTTTGCACGGCGGAGACGATGTTCCGCGTGAAAAGGATGTAGCCCGCCGGTTGGAGCTTGCGGAAAAGCGCCGCTTCCTCCGGTGTCAGTTCAGGCCCGGCAATTCCGAGCACCAGCAGTGAGCCATCCATCATCGGGGGAAACAAAGCACCGGGCACGGGGTTTGTCGATGCCGTGATGGGATGATTTCCCGCCAAACCTCCGATGGAATGTCCTCTGGCCGCGTGGCGAAAATCATTCGATTTTAGGGTTTACAGGGCCCGGCTGCTATCTGCTAGGCTGTGCTTCATGCGTTTGGGTTGCCTACTGCCGTTGCTTTCTCTCGGCCTCATTATTGGGGGCGGACAATCGATTTATACAGGATTTAAAAACCGGAAAGTCACCGAGATCACGATCGATTCGCTCATCGCGAAGAAGCCGGATGCGGAATGGCTACGCATCCAGGGCGGCGTGCTGGATACCATGAATTCGTCCTACACCAGCTCGTTCGGCGTGGGCAAGGCGAACGAGTTGTATATCCCGCTGGTCCCGCCTCAGACGGATTCCCGGAAAACCCAAATCCATGTGCTGGTTCTCACCAAGGATCCCGCGTTATTGGAATTCAACAATCAGGTTCAGGAAATCGGCAAGTCGGGGCCCGGCTCCGGCGCGATGGACCGTTACGTCATGTCGAACCTCGACAAACTCCATGTCGCCCGGCCGGTGGAAGGAGTCGTCCAGTTCGGCCTGGATGCCGATGACAAGAAGACCCGGAAAATCCGCGAGCTCTATGACAATCTGGCACCTGACACGATCATCTTGGAGGAAGGGAAAAAACCGTCCATGGGCACAGGCATCGCCATGATGATCGGCGGCCTGTTTATTGGTGGTTTACTGATCCGTTCATCCGGCCGGAAAGACGCGGCGGGCGAGGCGACTCCGCCGCCGCTTCCTCCCCAGTGATCTGCCGTGGAGTTGAAACTCGAAGCGCCGAGCGGGAAATTGGAAGTCGTATTGATCGCTTTTCGCCGAGTTCAAGCAGTGTGAAGGGAACCTTGTTCCCTTTGTTCTGCGACCGTCGCAGCACCTGCTTTTCTAGCAAGATTCTGATGAGCGGAGGCAGGTTTGAAACTGAGGAGCGGTTGGATGGACAGGCGAACTTTATCTAGCAACATTGGATCAAATGATTCCGGTTGCCACAGACGACGGTGACCATTCCGTGAATGGGTTTCAACTTGTGGTGGAATGTTTCTTTGATTCATTCGTCTGATCGAATGCCCGCGTGAATTATTGTTAGGTTGAATTCGGCCGACCGATGGCTGCCTGCATGGAGGGAGGGTTTTCTGTTTGTGGCGGATTATTCACCGATGATTCTTTGTCCGATTCGCAATGCCAGCACAGCTTCCGCACGTCATGGGAGGTTGCACGACTAGTCGCGTTCGGGCATGGGGACGAAACTTTGTTTCTTTCCTTGCACGGCATCATCTTCGCAGCCGAGTGGCGCTTGTCGGGCTCACATGTCTCCTATGCGGAACACTGCATGCCCACGGTGCCTATCACGATGTGGTGGATACGCTCAGCGCGGAATTACGTGAGACACCCAACGACACCGGACTCCGTTTCAAACTCGCGGAAGCACATGCCGGCCACGATGAATGGCGGGCCTGTCTCATGCAAATCAAGCTGATCGAACGCCTTGCGCCGGGCCGTTATCCCACGGGCTATTTGCGAGGGTTATCCCTGCACGTCGGAGGCAGGGATGAAGAGGCGAGGCGGGCTCTGGATGGATTCCTGGGGGGAAATCCCAATCACGGCGATGGTCTCGCCACCCGCGGGAGGGTGCTGCTGAACCTGGGTCTGCCTTCGGAGGCGGCCGCTGATTTTCAGAAGGCGATGAATCTGGCAACGTCTCCGAATCCGGATCTGGTTGTTGATTTGGCAAAGGCTTACAAGGATTCCGGACGGCCCGAGGAAGCCAGTCGCGTGATTGACGAAGGTTTAAAGACGGTGGGAGACACGCCGTCGCTACTCCTTTGCGCATTGGAAATCGAATCCGGACGAGGTGCGTGGGAAGCCGCGCTCGGGCGTATCGATGCCTTGCAAAAAACAGCGCCTAGCCCCGAGCCCTGGATGGCGGAGCGCGCGCTCGTTCTATCAAAAGCGGGCCGCTCCGCCGAGTCCCGCGCAGCGTGGATCGCGCTGCGGAACCAGCTTCTTTCCCTGCCGAATCTCGAACGCGGCTACCCGCAGAACGCGGAACTTCTCAATAGGGCCCAGCACGCGTTGGGCGAGTCCGCACCGCAGCCCGTCGCCGCGCCTCCGGCTTCTTTTTAATAACAATCCTTCACAAACACCTCCAGCTTCATGAAACCACGCAAGATATTCTTCTCCGCAGCCACGCTGCTGTTGTTTCCCGCACTTTCTAACGCACAATCGATCGAGTTCGGGAATATCAATGTCGTGCAGAACGACGCGAACAACACCGCCACGTCCGTCACCCTGACCAAAGGAGCGGGCAGTACTCAGAATTTTACGATTCTCGGTGGAAATCGTGGTGACTATGATGTGAGTTTCGGTACTCCAAATGATGTTGCCGGCGGAGTGGTGATGTCTTGTGTCACGCAGACCACACGGGACAATGTCGCATCCGGCGACACCATCCCGACGGGTGGAACGAGCACGCTTTTCACCGCTTCCAGCATGGTTGATTTCGTGGGTTCCGGTTATCCGAACAAATATTGGATTCCAGTCGCACGCACGGCCCAGGGCGACGAGGTCAATATCAATACAGCTTGCGCATGGTTTTCCTATAACACCTGGCTCGGCGGCTTTGCCAGAAACTCCGCGGGAACCAACGGCGGTGCCAACAACGCCCTAACTGCCAGCTCCGGAATCAATCTCGGCACGCAGTTTGTCGATGCGGGTAGCGGAGTTTCCACCGTGAATCTTACCTCGCTCACCTCCTTCGGACAATCCGCGACAGCCGCCAATGGCATCCTGCTGGTGACCGGCGCGAAAAACGAGGACAACTACGCCGCCGCCAAGGCCAATGCCGACGGCACGTTCACCGTTTGGGTGCATGATAACGGTGTGAATGGCGGCGCCTACGAACAGGATCCGGTGGCTTTCGTTTACCTTCCAACGGCGGCGGTCGGAACAAACCAACTTGTCGCGACGGGACGGGTTCGGAGTGGCGGAACCACTTCAGCCGGCGGCGGCAGCTATACACTTACCAAGGGCGGCGTGGGACAGTGGTATCTCTCGATCCCGGGTCATAACAACACCACGGGCGTGCTGATGATCAGTCCCGAAGGTGGTGGCGCCAACACTCTCGATAACGTCGTCTCCTATCAGTGGGACAACGCGAACAGCCGCTGGGTGATCGAAAGCCGCGACCTCAGCGGTGCGACTGCCCTGCCAACGCTGCAGGACGGTGGTTCCACGGCTGAGGAAATGTTCAGTTTCGCGTTCCTCGCACTGAACAATATCGCCCCCACTGCTTCCATCACGGCTCCGGCATCGGGCGCGATCACCTCACCCGGCATGGTCACGATCGAGGCCGATGCCGCCGATACGGACGGTACGATCACGCAGGTCGATTTCCTTCGCAACGGGGTCGTTGTGGGCACGGACACCACGCCCCCCTACAGTTTCACCGATACAGGATTGGCAAACGGCGCTTACAATTATGTGGCCCGCGCTGTCGACAACAACGGTTCCACGGGGTCGAGCGCCACCACGACGATCACGGTGGCTTTTGATTCTAACAATATTCCCGCCAACACCGCCCTGCAGTTCGATGGCGTGAATGACTATGTCACGATGGGACCCGCGCCGGAGTTGAATGTCGGCGGTTCACCCGGCAATGGCCTGACCCTCGAATGCTGGTTCCGCAAGACGGGCACGGGTGTCGCATCGAGTTCCGGCAGTGGCGGGATCTCCGGGGTGCCGCTCTTCGGAAAAGGCCGCGGCGAAAGCGATGGCAGCAACGTGGATTGCGACATTTTCTTCGGTATCAATGCCAGCGGTTTGCTCGTGGCGGATTTCGAAACCTATCCGGCCGCCGGCCTGACCTCGGGACAAAACTATCCGATCACCGCGACGAACACACCGATCGCCAACGGCGTCTGGAACCACGCGGCGGTGACCTATGACAACGCGACGACGACTTGGAAAATGTATCTCAACGGTGTGCAGGTCGGCACGGCGACCGCCGCCGCGGGTGCGGCTCCCCGTTTCGACTCCATCCAACATTTCGGCATCGGCTCGGCGTTCAATTCGTCCGGAGTGGCCGACGGCGCGTTCGCCGGAGTCATCGACGAGGCGCGCGTCTGGAACCACGCCCGCACCGGGACGGAGATCGCCGCATCGATGGCCACCGAGCTTTCGAGCGGCAGTGGGCTGCTCGGACGCTTCGGTTTCAATGAAGGCGTCGGCCTCATGGCTTCCAGCTCGTCGGGCGTGTCGGTCGGCACACTCACCAATGGCCCGGCGTGGGTGGAGGGAGCGCCGTTCACTGCCGTCAACGCCGCTCCATCGGTCGCGATGGAGGAACCGCAGAACAATGCTTCATCGTTCATGCCTTATCCGGTGACATTCGTCGCGGATGCTTCTGATAGTGATGGCACGGTGGTGAAAGTCGAATTCAGCGTGAATGGCGTGAAAGTCGGTGAAGGATCGAGCGATCCCTTCAACTTCGTTTGGAACCCGCCGGCCGTCGGTAACTATGCCGTCACCGCGCGCGCGATCGACGACCTCGGTGCAAGCAAAGTGAGCGCGGCGGTGAACCTCACCATTGCCACGAATCCTAACCAAAGTCCCGTCGTCACCCTGGAAACTCCGTCGGACAACGCCTCCGTCACCGGCAGCTCGGTTCCCCTGAACGCGTCCGTCGTCGATCCGGATGGCGACCCGATGACCGTGACGTTCTACGGCCGCGAGACAGTGCCCGTGGCTCCTGGCGTGGATTTCTCCGTCGTGGCGATTCCAGATACGCAGTATTATTCGGAAGGTTCGCCTGCGAAGGCTAATACGGTGACCGTCCAGCAGCTCGTCGGCACCTTCGGCGCTCAGACGCAGTGGATCGTGGACAACCGGGACACCCGCAACGTGGCGTTCGTCAGTCACATGGGAGACCTTGTTGAAAACGGAAACTTCAATGGAAACCCGATCCAATGGCAGCGTGCCAGCGCCGCGATGGGCAATCTGGAAGATCCCGTCGCCACGCTGCGTGCCAACGGCATTCCCTACGGGCTTGCTCCCGGAAATCATGACATCGATCCGATTGGCAGCTACGACACCGGTTCGACCTCGTTTTACAATCAATACTTCAATCTCTCCCGCTTCCAGGGCCGCAGCTATTGGGGTGGAAATTACGGCACCGACAATACGAACAACTACGAGCTGTTCAGCGCCAGCGGACTCGACTTCATCGCGATCCACCTCTCTTACGATACAACGCCTAACCAACCGATCCTCGACTGGGCGGACGCGTTGTTGAAGACCTATCCGAACCGTCGCGCGATCGTCACCAGCCACTCCATCATCGGTCAGGGAAATCCCGCGACCTTCAGCCCGCAGGGCTCGGCGATTTATGAAAACCTCAAGGACAATCCGAACCTCTTCCTCATGCTCTGCGGTCACATTCACGCGGAAGGTTTCCGTTCGGACACTTTTGAAGGACGCAAAGTCTATACCATCCTGTCCGACTATCAGGGGCTCTCGAACGGTGGCCAGGGCTTGCTGCGCATCCTGACCTTCTCGCCTGCGAACAACCGCATCCACGTGGAGAGCTGGTCGCCAACGCAAAATCGGGCGGCGAATCTATCCGACAATCTTCCTCACTTCGACGGGCCATACGACTTGTCCTACAACATGCAGAACTCGGCCGCCGCTTGGGTGCCGCTCGGCACGGTCCAAGTGCCGGCCGGCGGGACCACCGCATCCATCGACTGGAACGGCCTGCAAGCCAACGATAACTACGAATGGTATGCGGCCGCCACCGACGGCGTGAATATCGCCAGCACCAGCTCACGCCGATTTGGCACCACGGGTGGCGTGCCACCTTCTGTCACTCTGGATACTCCGGTGACGGGTGCGAATTTCCTTTCGCCCGCCACCGTTAGTTTCACCGCCACCGCGACCGATGACGGCAGCGTGAGCCGCGTGGAATTTTATAACGGCGGAACGAAGCTGGGTGAGGACACCACCGCTCCGTATGAATTCACCTGGACCGGTGTGCAACCAGGGAACTACACGGTCAGTGCCCTGGCGTTCGACGATCTCGGCCTCGGTGCTGTTTCCAACTCGGCGTCGATCACCGTGGATCCGGGCGACCTGCCTCCGACCGTCGCTCTCACTTCGCCCACGGGCGGCGCACTGTTCAACGCACCCGCCACCGTCACTCTCACGGCGGATGCCAACGACGCCGCAGGGTCGGTCGCAAAAGTCGAGTTCTACTCGGGATCTCCAACTCCGGTTCTGATAGGTGAAGACACGACCGCGCCATTCAGCCTCACGCTCAATAACGTCGGTGCCGGCACCTACACCTACTCCGCCCGCGCCACCGATAGCATCGGACAAACGGCGACCTCGGCATCGGTGAACATCTCCGTTGTCACGGATGCTCCGGTTCCGGTTGTCGGCGACCTCTCCGTGGGTAATTTCGATCTGCCCACCTGGACGGTGGCTCATACGGGTCCTGCGCCCCATCAGTTCAACCTCCCCGGCACCGATGCGGGTGACCTGGAACTCAAGATCAACGGCACAAGCGTTCCATTCACCAGCGGTATCGCCCTCGCCACGAACTGGAACAGCCCGGGCACCATCGCTTCCGGCACCACCTCGTTTGACAACATCTGTCAGCCGTATGCGAACGCCACCACCGGCAAACTCTTTGTTAGCGTGCTGGACAATTCCAACAACAACGCCGTCGGCGCAAACCCGACCACCAGCGAGCAGAGCGCGGGTGTCAGCGTTGCTTTCCTGCCCTACGCCAGCGGTTGGACAGGTGCGAGTGTGAACTCCACCGGCGGTATTATCTCCGGCAATCTGCCAAGCGGTGTGACCATCTCGAAGACCGGTGGCGGCACCTACACGGTGAACGGTCTGTCAGTAGCCGGCAACCTGCTCGCATTCACCAACGGCGATACGGGCACGCTTGCTGACAACGTCTGCTCCGTCCGTATCGTCGGCGGACAGTGGGTGATCGATACCCGCGACAACGCAGGCGGCGCCCAGGACAATGAATTCACATTTGTCTATCTGCCAGCGGCGGCGACGGGGGTCTATGCCGCGAAGATCAGCAGTGCGGGTGTGGTTTCAAACACCAACCAGTCCTCCGGCGCGATCGGCATCACGACGGTTGCCGGAACCGATGGCGTGGACATCACCTTCGGCGATGGCAGCGTGATCAATCCTAACACCGCCACCCTCTTCATCACCGCGGATGCGACGAACGGCGGCGCAACCAGCGCGGCCGTTGACAACCTCATCGCATGGAACGCCAGCGGAAACGGTTTCCGGGTCTTCACCCAGGACCTGGAAGGTGTGAACGGCGCGAACGAAGCCATTGATCTCCGCATCCTGGCCATTCCGTTCATCCCTATCAGTATCCCGGCCGGCCCGCTGCCGGAAGTCGTCATTGCGGCAAGCGATAGTGACGCCGGCGAATACGGCGCTGACCAATCGATCGGTTTCACCATCAGCCGCACCGGTTCCACCACGGCTCCGCTCGTTGTTCCTCTCACCGCCGCTGGCAGCGCCAGCGAGGGCGCCGACTACTCCGGATTTGTTAGCAGCGTCACCATTCCCGCCACCCAGACCAGCGTCACCGTGTCACTTACGGTGTTTGCTGATACTCTGGCTGAAGGATCGGAAACCGTCACCATGACCCTGGCAGCCAGCCCGGATTTCATCGCCGGTTCCCCCGCCACCGCGAGTGCGACCATTGCCGACAATCCCTCCCAGCAATTCTACTTCATGAACATCACGGATGTCGCCAAGCGCGCGCCGGGAGAGGACGCCGATGGCGACGCCAACGCCAACATCATCGAATACTTCATGGGCACGCTTCCGGGTGATGCGAACAGCCATGGTGTTCTCGAAATTCCGAGTGCCAGTGGGAACACCTTCAAGGTCCGCTATCCGCGCGCCAAGAACCGCCCCGATGTCTCCGGCAGCCTCCGCTGGTCCGCTGACATGATCCATTGGTTCAGCAATGGTCAAAGCGACGGCGCCCACACCGTGAACTTCGCCGAGGCAGTCGTCTCCGCGCCAGAAGCGGACCCGGAAACCGTGGAAGCCACCGCCACCATCAGCGGTGACGGTGCGGCCCCGCAAATCTTCGTCCGCCTCGGTGTGGAGTGATCGCAGCTGACTGCCCCTATGAAAAATGATCGAAAATCAGGAACCCGACGGATGATTCCCGTCGGGTTCCGCGGGGGCCTGCTGGCCCTTGCCACTCTCACCGGCACGGCGCTTATCCCATCGTATGCCCAGACCCCGGGATCGTCGGTAATCCTAGCGGTCCTCCCGAACACTCAGGAAGCGGATGAGGTGTTGGAAAAAGCGGAGGCTCTGGCGGCTGGCGGTCGTGAGGATGATGCTGTGATTTTGCTAGATGACGCGATCAAGCGCTTGGGAGAACTTCCCCGACTGGTGACGAAGGCGGTGGAGATCGAGGCAAAGGCCGGGCACTTCGACGCCGCGCTCGCCCGTGTGGCGGCCATGCAGGGAAAAGCCCCGCACCCGGAACCGTGGACGGCGAAAAGCGCCGAGCTGCTGGCTCAGGCGAATCGCATCGAGGAATCCCGTGCCGTCTGGCAGTCGCTCGATCTTCATTTGAAAAACCTGCCTGGCTCCGAACGCGAATCTCCTTCGATTCGCTTGCTGGCGGAAAAGGCGGAAAAGGCTTTGAAAATGGATGGCAAGATCGACCGCCGTAATGTCTGGATCCACCCCGAGGATCTGTATGAGGAGGAAGTGGCGTTCATGAACAAGAACATTTCCGCCAATCCATCCGATGCCTCGAACTGGAACCAGCGGAGCTTGTTTTTCCTCGGCAACGGCCAGTTCGAGCAATCGCTGCTAGATTGCGATGAGACCGACCGCCTCGCTCCGCGGAAATTTCCCACCAACTATGTCCGCAGCCGGATTTTGTTTGCCAAGGGTGATCTGGCGAAAAGCAGGGAGTTGCTGGATGAGCTCCTCACCGCGTTCCCGGATCACGTCGAGGGCCGCATCACACGGGCACGGCTTTTCATGCAGGACAAACTGACAGGCCCCGCGCTTGACGATTTCCGGGCTGCTCTGGATGCCAGCGGCGGCAAGGCGGATGTGGCGCTTGTGATGGAGACCGTTGATCTGCTAGTCTCCATCGACGAACGCGACGAAGCCCTGAAGACCCTCGATCAACAGATTTCCATCCAAGGGGATCTTCCGCCGCTGCTCACCCGCGCGTTGGAAATGGAAGCTGCCGCCGGGAAGTTCGATGCAGCCGTCTCCCGCGTCGACGCCATCGCAAAAAACACGCCACAGCCCGAACTGTGGATGGCAAAACGGGCCGAACTTCTCACCCAAGCCGGCCGCAAGGCTGATGCCCGCGCGGCGTGGGAGACTCTCCTGAGCCACCTCGATTCCCTGCCAAATCTCAAGCGCGGCCAACCTGCCATGCTCGAGTTCGCCGATCAGGCGAAGAAAGCTCTCAATGCGGGTCCCTGAACACGGAGCCCCGCCTCACGCCCCATGATCCAAGCGGATCAGGGCGGCACCGAGGTCGAGCGCGGCTTGACCCGGGACGATGAGGTGGGGGCGGATTTTATAGGGATTCCCACAGCCGCGCTCGATGATGCCTGACTCCCTGAGGACGGCGCAGTGTTTGGCCACGCTGGTGGGTTTGCCGGAAATGCGGCGGGCGATTTTCAACTGCGGGTAGTCCGTGCCGGGCAAGGGTTTCAACTTGTGGCAGAAGGCGGATTCTGCGCCTTGTTAAGGAATGAAAACCCTCCTCTGCCTGATTCTCCTCTCGCGGATGGCATTGGTCTGTCCGGCGGCGGAGATCGTAGGGTGGAAAGTGCCGTTGTCCTATTATGTTGGCAGCGGGCTTGAAACCAAGGGAATTGTCCGCCGTGAGGCCGCTCCCGAATCCTCGCCTTTTTTCAAGCCGGGCGACGAACTGTGGGATCTGAAGGAAGTCATGCCCGATGGGAAACCGGATCCGAAGCTGTCCTTGGATTGGCTGGTGTGGAACGCCACCTCGGACCAGCTTGTCGCCAAGGGCGATTGGGCGGATCTTTCGGCGATCCAGGGATTGCTCCGGCTGGACGAACAAGCAAAGCAATGTCGTGTTGTGGTGAATTTCTACCAAGTTCCCGAAAACCTGGCGCCACCCGGCGCGGATTCGAAACCGGTGGGAACAATGTCCTTGATCGGAAGATCGGGAAAACGTGCCACGGCGGAATCTAGGGACGCGGGAACTCTCATGAAATTGGACACGGAGGTGACCATTGAGGAATCCGGACGACTTTCCGACATCCGCGTCACTTGCTCGGCGCAGGTGCCGAATCAACCCCGGATGGAAATCGAAACAGCGGCAACATTGAAATCCGGAGAACCCCTCTGGATCGCCCGTGATTTCGACGGAAAGCAAGGTCTGGACTTCGAGTTGATCACTTCGATCGAAACAATGGGCGGGGCTCTGATAGAGGATCAGGTGATGATTCAGGATGGAGATGTTGTCGAACGTCTCATGCCGGTGTCGAATCCACCCAGGCGCTTTCCCGCTGGCAAAGGCTGGATTTTGACTGGCTATCTGCCGCTTCAGTGGCTGATGGAGCTTTCACTTGGATCGCAGAGTGCGAATCCAAATGCGGACCCGTTCGCTGATACCGCTCCGGCGGCACCATCGAAGTTGCCGCGTCTTCTTTCGGTGAAGCCTCCCGAATTCCTGCATCCCTGGCTCAAACACGATGTGTTGGACGTGAAGGAATTGCTTGGGAAAACCATACCTCGGGTTAAGGAGAGTGAGAACCTCTCGGGCTACGATCCCATCCGCAAATGCTTTTATTTCCACTCCACGGATGAAAAATCACTGGATATGGTGGAAGCCCTTTTCACGGCAGTCTGTTATGATCCACCAGCGTTGGTGGTAACGAACCTCGATGGATTCGGAGAGTGTCGACTTGTGGCGAAATCCGGGCAAAAAGCGAGCCTGTCGCGGGTGACGGATGAGAAAGTGATCAAGCGCCGATTGGAGATTGAGCCGACCATTGGAGAGTCCGGTGACATCCTCGACATGGGCCTGCGGTTTGAGGATGAGACCAATCCTGAACTGACAACGCGAATCAAAACGGCCACCCTGCTGACCACAGGGAAGTCCAAGGAGTTATATTCCGGCGCTGGAAACGGTCCCGAAAACAAACTCCATCTGAAGGCGGAAATCCAAAGACTACCATTGGATTGAACGTGACACTCACCCGATCAATCCCATCTTCGGATAATTAGCCCCTAGAATCGGTTTCATGTTCGGGGCTTTGAGCCAGTCAGTTAGAAGTGTCCCATAAACGCTGCGGAAATCGACGGTGTGTTGGATGTCGCCCTCGGATAGATCGGTAAGGCTCGGGTGGGTGCCGTGGAGGCCGCCTTTGATGCCGGGGCCGGCGAGGAAGAGGCAGGAGGCCTTGCCGTGGTCGGTGCCGGCGCTGGCGTTCTCGGAAACACGGCGTCCGAATTCGGAGAAGGTCATCAGCACCACACGCTTGTCGTTTCCTTGTTCCTTGAGGTCGGCGAAGAAGGATTTCAGCGCGCCGTCAAGCTGGGCTAACAGGCGATCGTGGGAATTGAGCTGCTGATTGTGGGTGTCGAATCCGCCGTGGCTGACGTAGTAGACGCGGGTCGGCATGCCGCCGGCGATCATGCGGGAAACCAAGTTCAGGTTGCGGGCGATGGGCGTGCCGTCGTAGCGGACGGTGGTCTTGTGCTTGGCGGCGAGTTCGAGGATTTTCGCGGAGCTGACACGGGCGTCGAGAGCGACGCGTTCGAGGAACGCGAGATTGCCCTCGCCAGAAATGCCGCCCGTTTTGCCACCGGCTGGCATGGCGATCGAGCCACCGTCGGAGGGTTCGTCTTCATTGTGATCGTCGTCGGGCTTGTTCAGGTCGGCGAAGAATTCCTCGGCCTGAGCCCTTTCACCGCCGCCGTGGATCCAGCGGTAGAGTTCGGGGGAATTCAGGCAGACGCCGGGGTTTTTCACCGCTCCGAACGCTTCGGGCTGGGTCTTGTTGAAACTGATGCCGACAGTGGGATCCGCACCGGGGCAGGCGTTGTCAAAATAGCGGCCTAACCAACCGGTCGGCGAGTGGTTGGAGGTGTCGGCGGTTTCCCAAATGGAGGTGGAGACGAAGTGCGAGCGGTTAGGATTCGGATAGCCGACGCCTTGGACAATGCCGAGATCGCCCTCCTTGAACATCGAGCCGAGGAACGGCATCGCGTTGTTGAGGCCGACGTGGTCGCTGAGCTTGATGATTTCCTTCTCCTTTTTCCCGAGGCGCGGGCGGGCCTTGTGATAGGCGTCGTCGGCGTAGGGAACGAGCGTGTTCAATCCATCGTTTCCGCCGGCGAGCTGGAGGACGATGAGAATGGTGTCGTCCTTGCCGGTGACCGGTTGGATGGCGAGGTCGCGGGCCCCTTCATGGAGCTGGCCGAAGGTGCGGTCGATGAACATCGGGACCGTCCAGGCGGCGGAAGCTCCGAGGACGGTGGAGCGGAGGAAATCGCGGCGAGTTTTCATGAGGTTGATAAGTTAGAGTCCAGAGACAAGAATCAAGAGTTGGGAAATTTCAGCAGAGCTGATAGTAGGGCGTGCTGAGCATGAGGTGGCAGAGTTCGGCGGTTTCCTTGTTGGTGAAAATCTCACCTTTTTTCGAGGTGGCGTATTCGATGAACGAGCCGCGTGCCTTGTCGGGAAGCGGGCTTTGGAAAAACCGATAGATGAGCGCGTCGACGAGGGCGGCCGGATCGTCGCGGAGCGAGCGCGGGGCGATTTTCTCGTAGTCGGGCCCCTTCCAGCCGCGGCCCATGCGCTGGGGAGCGGGGGCCATGCCGGGCGTTTTCACCTGCTCGTTGGCCATTGCGGTCGGGTCACCCTCGGCACCCTTGGTGAGAAATCCGGCGAGGTTGTAGCGGGTGAGGAGGGTGTTGGTATTGATCCACGCCTGGCCCCAATCCCAGCCGGCGACGTTGGGCGGCATGAAAAGGACCTGGCCGAGCTGTTGTTCCGCAGTGATCGGAAATCCGTAAGGCGGAGAGTTGATCTCAAGCTGTTTGAGGAGTTCGACCAAATACTGGACAGGGGATTTGATCTGCGTCCGCATGGCGGCTTCCGAATAGAATTCCCGTGACAGGAAAATCTCGCGGAGCAGGGGACCGATTTGGAAATCCGCCTTCGCGAAATTGTCAGTTAGGGCCTCGAGCGCGGGTGCGGACGGGTTTTCGTAAACGAAGAATTCCCAGAGCTTTTTCGACATGAAACGGGCGGCTTCCTTTTTCTGGAAGATGAGATCGATCACGGTCTTGCCGTCGAACGGGCCAGTTTTGCCGAAGACCGTTTTGTCGGTGGAATCCCACTGGCGCTTGTTATGGAAGACGGTTCCGTTGGTGCGGTTGAGCTGATAGCCGGTGAACGCGCGGGCGGCCTCGTGGATGTCCTGTTCGGTGTAGTTTCCCTCGCCGAGAGTGAAGAGCTCCATGACCTCGCGGGCGAAATTTTCGTTAGGGTGGTCCCTTTTCGAACTCTGCGTGTCGAGGTAGAGCATCATCGCCGGGTCCATCAGGATCGCCTGAGTGAGATCCTTGGAACTGCCAAATGCCTTCGCGCGGAACATCTCATTTTGGCGAACCAGAAGGACCGGCTGCTTCACCTTCTGGATGGAGGTCGCGAAATGGTCGTGCCAGAACAGCGTCATTTTTTCGCGCAGCGGAGCGCGACTCACGAGAATGCGGCGGAACCACCAGCCCTGCGCTTCCAAGGCCTGCTGGCGGGCCTCCTTCTGGATCGCTTGCTGGGTCTCGCGCTTCAGTTTGTCCGCATCCGCCGCGGAGAGGCCGTGCAGGGATTTCTGCATTTCCCGGCGCTGGTCGATGCGCATCTGCATGTCGGCGAGCGCCTTTTCGTCCGTGCTCCATGCCGGGGGCGGAAACGCGTCGATCGGCTCGGTGGGAGCAAGGAGCGAATCGACGGCTTTCTCGCGGCCGAGTGCGTGAAACGCCTTGATCTCGGAAGGGCTGCCGCCGAAGCCCGCGCGGTTGAGGAGGTGGGCGGCTTCGAAAAGAGTCCAGGGTTTATCGGCTTTCGGGAGCATGGCTACCGAAGAAACTCCCTCGAATGGAGTAAGTTTCGGGACGGGGGGAAATATTAGAGAGTCTCTCTGCCTTAGGAGAAAGGAGTTCCTAACAAAAGGGCGGGGCTTTCGTCATCCTGGTTCGGGAACATGAAGTCGGCGCCTCGCCTGTGCGACGTTCCATCTTGCCGCGCCGATGCCGTTACGGGTCCGTTTTTTTGTCGAGTTGACGAACTGTTGACGTGGCGACATGGCAATTCCTGTGTATGACTCCCAGAGTGAACTCCAATCCCGAGCGCCGAGTCGTTTCCCAATCCGCCATTGCTCGCGAGGCGGGGGTCGCCCGGACGACTGTCTCGCTGGCCCTGCGCGGAGGCGAGGGCCTTAATGCGGAAACCGTCAACCGGGTGATGGAAGCCGCCGAACTTCTTGGATACCGGCCGAACAATCTGGTCGCCGCCATTCGCTCGGGGCGCACCCGGATGGTTGGCGTGATGGTGCCGCCTTCCAACTCGTTCTGGGCGGACGTTTTACATGGCATCCACGACGGTCTCATCGAGCAGGATTATGTTCCGCTCGCCCTGTGGTCGGAGCACCGCATACCGCAGATGGACGAAGCCTTGGAACTCCGCCAAATCGAACGCCTGATCGATTGGCGGGTCGACGGCGCGATCCTCTGGCCGTGGTTCGCCAACCTTTATCGCACGCATATTTCCGATTTGAAAAAGCGCGATCTGCCGATGGTCACGATCGACTCGGTCCTTCCGGATTCCTTCCATGCCGACGCGGTGCTTTCAGACGAATATCTTGGCGCGGAAGCCGTGGCCGGGCACCTCCTGGCGCTGGGGCACCAGGAAATCCTTCACTTCGCCGGACCCATTGCCGAGACTTGGTCGCGGGACCGACGCTCGTATTTTACAGAAGCCATCCGCCGCGCGCCGGGAGTAAAGCTGCATCTTGTGGAGCTTCCGCTCTCGGAGTCCCGCCTCGACCTCATCCGAGAAGCGATGACCGGCCTTGGCGGCGTCACGGCGATCTACTGTGCGACGGATGAAATCGCGGCGGAGGTTTATAAAATCGCCGCGTCGCTGGGCCGCAGGATTCCGGAGGATTTGTCGGTTATGGGTTACGGCGATGTCGATTTCGGCAGCCGCCTGAATCCTCCGCTGACGACGGTCCGCCAGCGCCCTTACCGGATGGGCAAGGCGGCGGCAAAGATGGTGATCGACCGAATCGAAGCCGAGGAAAAAGCCGATCCGCACGTCGAGAGGCTGGGTGTTGATTTCGTGGCGCGGATGTCCACCGCGCCTGTTTCGAAATAAATTGGGCGACTGAGCAAGCCTCAGATCCGGGTGATTTCTCGGCTATCCCCGGCCGGTTTGCCGTGCTTCACTCCCGCCATGGCAACGCTTGCAACCGATCCGACTCCTGAACTTCTTGCTCCGGCGGGAAATTGGGACTGCGCCCGTGCGGCGGTGGCTGCCGGCGCGGATGCGATTTATTTCGGCTTGCCGAGGTTCAATGCCCGCCTGCGCGCGGACAATTTCATCGAAGCGGATCTGGTAGAACTCATGGAATTCCTCCACCGCCACGGCGTGAAGGGATTCGTGACGATGAACACGCTCATTTTCACCAGCGAAATGAAGGCCGCCGAAGAGCAGCTTCGCAAAATCGCCGCCGCGGGAGTGGACGCGCTGATCATCCAGGACCTCGGCCTCGCCAAGCTGGCGCGCACCGTCGCACCGGATGTCGAGCTGCACGCATCCACTCAGATGACGATCACCTCGCCAGAAGGGCTCGCATTCATCGAGACGCTTTTCCCAATGGAGCGCGCCGTTCTCGCCCGCGAACTTTCGATCAAGGAAATCGAGCGCTTCCATTCTCACAATGCCGAGCACCTGAACCTGAAAACCCCGCTCGAAGTCTTCGTCCACGGCGCTCTCTGCGTCGCCTACTCCGGCCAATGTCTCACCAGCGAATCCCTCGGCCAGCGCAGCGCCAACCGCGGCGAATGCGCCCAAGCCTGCCGCATGCCGTATGAAATCGTCGTCGATGGCGAGACGCGCGACCTCGGTGCCGTCCGCTATTTGCTCAGCCCGCAGGATCTCGCCGCTGTCGATCTCGTTCCGGAGCTTGTTAGGGCAGGTGTGAAATCCTTCAAAATCGAAGGTCGTCTGAAATCTCCCGAGTACGTCTCCGCCGTCACCCGCGTCTATCGGAAGGCGCTTGATGCAGCAATGGCTCACGCCGAATCCCCGATCACTCCGTCCGACCGCTACGAACTGGAAATGACGTTTTCCCGGGGGCTCAGCACCGGCTGGTTTTCCGGCACCAACCACCCGTATCTCACCCACGGAAAATTCGGGAAAAAACGCGGCCCGCTGCTTGGCGAAATCATCGACTGCGGCCCCGGCTGGATACGCCTTGGAAATCTAACAGGCGTGCCGTTCACCGCAGGCGATGGCGTCGTTTTCGATGCCGGCGAAAACCGCGATCTCGAACAAGGCGCGCGCATCTGGGTGATCGAGGGCGACCGCCTGATTTTCCACCTCACCTACAGCGGCATCAATTTTGATCGGATCAAGCCCGGCCAAACCCTCTACAAAACCTCCGATCCCAAGCTCGACTCCGAACTCCGCCGCTTCTGGCAGAATACGCGCCCAGTTGAGAAAAAATCCGCGCTTCATTTCGTCGTCACCGGCAAACCCGGCGAGCCCATCACTGTAGCGGCGGTCTATGACCGTCGCACTTTTTCCGAATCATCGCCCATGCCATTGGTCGAGGCTGAAAAACATCCGCTTGGGACCGAAAAACTCGCCGAGCAACTCGGCCGCCTCGGAGATTCCTCCTTCGAACTCGGCTCGCTCGACAACCAGCTTCAAGGAAACTGCCACATCGCCGTCTCCGCCCTTAACCAACTCCGCCGCGCCCTCGTCAAGCAATTGGAAGATGCCGCAGCCATCAAGCCGGAGCGCTCGAAGATCACCGCGACCTATCAGGATCTTCTGCCGTCTCCCAATCTCCAATCTCCAATCTCCAATCCCCAATTAAGCGTCCTCTGCCGCACCATGGGCCAGCTCACCGCAGCCATTGAATGTGGCGTGGAATCCATCTACTGCGACTTCGAAGATCCCCGCCGTTACAAGGAAGCCGTCTTACTCTTCCGATCCACGATCTCCGATCCCCGATCCACGATCTCCCTCGCCACCCCGCGCATCCTCAAGCCCGGCGAAATGGGTTATCTAAAACTCATCGAAAAAGCCGCGCCCGACGGACTGCTGCTCCGCAACCTCGCCGCACTGCATTTCTACAAGGACCGCCATGACTTGAAAAAAATCGGTGATTTCTCCCTCAACGTCGCCAACCCCATCACGGCGAAACTCCTGATGGAAAGCGCCGCGCTCGACTACCTCACGATTTCCTACGACCTCAACATCGGCCAGGTTCTCGAACTACTCCACGGCGCGCCGCCCGAGTGGTTCGAGCTAACACTCCATCAGCACATGCCGATGTTTCACATGGAGCACTGCGTCTTCTGCACCTTCCTCAGCAAAGGCACCACCTACAAAGACTGTGGCCGCCCGTGCGAAACCCATGTCGTCCACCTTCGCGACCGCGTCGGCCAGCTCCACCGTCTGCAAGCGGACGTCGGCTGCCGCAACACCCTCTTCAACGGCAAAGCCCAGACCGGCGCCCGCTACTACGAACACCTCCGCCAAGCCGGGCTTTCGCGCTTCCGCATCGAGCTGCTCGACGAAGCCGAAGACGCCGCGAAAACCATCCGCGCCTATCAGGATCTGCTCAGCGGGAAGTCCGACGCGTTCGACCTCATCGATCAGGTCCACGCACTCGAAAAACTCGGCGTCACCGAAGGCACGCTCGCAGAGCATTGAATGCGTTAGAGCGGAAAGCGTTCGGTAAGAGTGTTCATCCGATCTTCCAGCCGGATCGTGGAGGTCCATGCGGGTGGCACATCGCAAAGTGAAACGAGTCCGCCGTTTTTCAAACGAGCGACGAGACGATAGGGATTCCGGCGGGAACTGTTATCGAAAATCGTCAGGCTGTCCGCGAAGTCGCAAAGTCCGCGTAGGTTTGAAAGGGTTCTGGGATAGCGGGCGTTGATCCGGTCCAGCGGGACATCATGACCTCCGGAGTCGGCCCGGGCGCGGACCCTTGCGGCGGATGTTTCCGGTGAATCGAGGCCGATGAAGAAGACTTCCAGGAAGTAACCCGCGTTGCGGGCATCGCGGAAGAATGCCAATTTATTGCCGCCGGAATCGGAGAGCACGGTCTCCATGATGAAGGATGTTTTTTCAGAGATGAGCCGCCGACGTTCGGCATCCGCCAGTTTCGCTGCTGTCAGCGCGTGAGTGGCTGCTTCCGTTCCGAATTTTTCGGCCGCGATCATGTCTGCATTCACAAACGGGAACCCACGCGATTTCAGCATGATCTCAAAGAAGGTTGATTTCCCCGCACCATTCGGACCGCAAAGGACGACAAGGAGGGCCGGCATGCTCAGCTACCTTCGGAAAAGGGGATGAACTCTTTGCCATCCATCCTCCCGCGGGTCTCGGTGCCGTCGGGGGTGGTGCGAACGATCACCCCGTCCTCGCGGCTGTTGGTGATCCTCCCGTTCAGAAATCCGGATGCCAGAGCGAGTTCGGTGGCTTTCCCCGGCAAGGACAATTGAGCGAGGTAGGACCGGATTTCCGCCAGATCCTGAGGCTTGGCGGAGGTTTCCCAGTCGCCTTGTTTCATAGCGATCATGGCGGAACCGGTGAGTTTTTCATCGGCATCCATGCCTAGGCGCGCCCAATGTTCGATCTGGGCCGTCAGTGACCGATCCGCCAATTTGGCTGCCATGCGTGCGGCATCGGCGATGGACGAGGTGATTTTGATGGCGACAGAGGACATGGAATTGACGTGTGGTGGCAAAGTGCCACCATTGGGGATTTTGTCAACGATGCTTTCAATTTCATCCGTTTCGAAAATCATTCAAAAGGCGTGAGCGTCATGTCCCGCAGAAAGTCTGGTAGGTGCTCGCTCCCTGCGGTGGCGGGGTGGTGTATTCCTGGGGGGCTGTATCTCCGTAGGGATCTGCGAGAACCTTGAGCAGGCGTTGCATCACGCTCAGATCCCCGGCCACCGCGGCGGCGAGGGCTTCCTCGACCTTGTGGTTGCGGGGGATGACGGCGGGGTTGTGGGCGCACATTTTTTCCGCCGCTTCGGCGGGAGAATGCGGTTGGCGGGTGAGGCGGGCGGCCCATTGCGAATGCCACGTTAGAAATCCGGCGTCGATGAAGACGGGTTCGGCGATGGCGGTTTCATCGCTCAAGGCGCGGAAGGTGTTGGTGAAATCCAGGTGGCTCGCGTGCATCCAGTCGAGCAGTTCCTGGACGAGTGCGGCGTCCTCCTTTTCCGCGGTGAAGAGTCCGAGTTTGGATCTCATGCCTAACAACCAGTAGGCTTGGAAGCGGCTCTCGAAGGAGCCGAGCGCCTCGTTCGCAAGATCGACGGCGGTTTTTTGGTCCTCGTGCAACAACGGCAGCATCGCTTCGGCGAGGCGGGCGAGGTTCCAGCGGGCGATCTGCGGCTGCTTGTCATAGGCATAGCGGCCATGGCGGTCGATCGAGCTGAAAACGGTGTCCGGATCGTAGTCGTTCATGAACGCGCAGGGGCCGTAGTCGATGGTTTCACCTGATAGAGCCATGTTGTCGGTGTTCATCACCCCGTGGATGAAGCCGACGTGCAGCCATTTCGCGATCAACGCTGCCTGACGGTCCATCACGGCTTGGAAGAAATCGAAGTAACGCGTTTCGGATTCCATCAGTTCGGGGAAATGCCGTTGCAGCGTATGGTCCGCCAAAGCGGTTAGGGCGGCCAGATCTTCATGCGCTGCGGCATATTGAAACGTGCCGACGCGGATATGACTGGCGGCGATCCGCGTGAGAACCGCGCCGGGTAGGAGTTCGGTGCGGAAAATTTCCTCGCCCGTCGTCGCGACCGCGAGGCTGCGGGTCGTTGGAATGCCGAGTGCGTGCATCGCCTCGCTGATGATGTATTCGCGCAGCATCGGGCCGAGCGTCGCACGACCGTCTCCGCCGCGGGAATAAGGAGTCCTGCCGGAACCTTTGAGCTGGATGTCGATCCGCCGGCCGCCGGGGGCGAGGTGCTCGCCTAACAAAACCGCGCGGCCGTCACCGAGATTGGTAAAGCCTCCGAATTGATGGCCCGCGTAGGCTTGGGCGATCGGCTCGGAGTCTGCGGGGATTTTGTTTCCTGCGAAGATCGCGGCTGCGTTTTTCAAAACTTCGGGATCCAGCCCCAGCGCAATTGCCAGTGGTTGATTCAGAATTACCAACCGTGGTTCGAAGACCGGGACCGGATGGATTTTGGTGAAAAACAACTGCGGCAGCCGGACATAGGAATGATCCCAATTCCAGCCGACGTCGACGGTGGAATTTCTTTCGGCGTCAGTGGGCATGGCGGAGGGTAGGCGGCTGCCGGTTCGTTTCAAGCCCGTGAATTCATCCTTCCGACGGCCGTAAATTCGGATAGGTAGTGGCTCATGGATTCAGATAAGGAGCGCTTCATCGAACTCGCCACCCGCCCGCTGGGGGAGAATGCGGAGTTGCAGCTTTCGGCGGAGGCGGAGTTGCGCAAATCCATTGAAGCGGACATGGGGAAACCGGGAGCGCTGGCGGAAGCGGTCAGATCGTTGGAAATCGCCGACCGATATCCTCTCCGGAAGCGCGGGTGGATGCTTTTGGTGGCGTTGACGGTGGTGGTTTCCCTGCCATTTCTGGTTCACACGGTTTTGCAGTTCAAGGAGTTTGCGAAAGTCCGGTGGTTGGTCTCTTCGGGTGGCTCGTCTGAAATCGAAAAGTCCAAAATCCCCAATCTAACTCCACAGCGGAAACTTCTGTTATTCGGTGACGGCGGCGGACCCAACGAGCCTGAAAAATGGAAGCCGTTGTGGGACAGCGCACCGGACAACCCGGCTTATCTCGCGGAGTACGCGGCTGGGTATTTCAGGTATTACCAAAAACTTTCTCCGGAAATCCTGGCGGCGGCGGAGAAGCTGGATCCTGACAACGCATGGTTTCCCGCGCTTGCCGCCTCCGGCATCGCGGAAGGAGCGGTGACGAAAGAAAGAGCACCCTACAGCTCCGCGAAAACGCCACCGAAGACGCCGGTATGGACGATCAATGATGGCAAACGCATGGACGAAGCACTCGCGGCGATTCATCAATTCGCGGGGAAAACCAAGTTCACCGCCTATCAGAACGAGCTTTTGCGGCAGCGGATACCGCTTTTTCCACCGCGCCGAGACGTCATCAGCCAGATTCCGCCGCTGGTTTATGTTTCTTCGATGCAGACCGCTAACATCGGGTTGAGAAAGCTCTACGAAGTATTGGCCGCCGGGGCGCAGCAGCGGGCGGCAAGCGGCGATGTGGCGGGGTTCCGGCAGATTGTGAGCGATTGGCAGGCGCTTGTTCCTCTGCTCGGCAGGAACGGGGATACGATGATCGACGTATTGATTGCGAGAGCGGTGTTTAACTTCCCTGTGCAGAATTTCCGTGATGCGGCGCGAACGCTCGGATTGGAAAGCGAGGCGCAGCACTTTGCGGAAATTCACGACCGCTCGCTGATGGAAAAGGATGAGCGCGAGAAGCGGTGGAAGGCTAGTCCGCAAGCGGAATTGGTGACGCAACGCGCATCGGTGCTGGCCAGCCTGACGCTCCCGGTGCTGGTCCGACAGGTGAAAACCCCTCCGCGTCTAACAGATGATGACCTGCGGCCGGGTCGCTATGCGGATCATGCGGTGCTGGAGCGTTTCGGTTCGTGGGCGGCGTTTTTGCTGTTGGGATTGTGCGCGGCCGGGGCTGCGGCGTTCCGGTTTCACCAAAGGCCGCTGGCTCGCAAACTCTCGGCGCGGATGGTGGATCTGCTGCGACCTTCGGATTGGGTTTGGATGTTCGTGGGTGGGATCATTTTTCCGGTGGTATGGTATTTTGTGATCTCGCGGCTGACGCCGTTCAGTGCTCGGGAATGGTCGGCGCGGTGGACGGTTTTCATCCAGCCGGGCGGGCAATTCGGCTGCATGGTGCTGTCGATGATTGTGATGACGTTGCAAATGGCGAGCTGGCGGCTGGCAAAACGCGGTGCGGCGATCGGCTTGATGACGCGGTTTTCATGGATCGGATGGCTGGCGGCTGTGGCGGCGCTTGCGGGAGTTCCCGCATTCGGCGCGATCCTGTATATCGGAATGAATGCCGGCTATGCCCTGGCCGGGATCGCATTGAGCTGGCTGATGCTGGGAGCGTCGCTGAATGTGTTCGGGCGGGCAGGGCAGGCGTTGCGGCGCGCGACTTTGGGCAGGCTGGTTTGGCCGGTCTGGGTTTTCGGGATGCTGGTAATGGTGGCGTTGGTTCCCTATCAGTATGCGGAGGAACGGCGTTGGATTCAACAGGACCGGATTTACGAAATTTCCGCGGAGTTTCCCGGACCGAACCGCTACGAATACGACGTCACCCAAGTCCTCCGGCAGGAGCTTTTGGAGTCGATCAGCCTGTCGGAGAGGTAATTTGGGAAACCGGGCCGGAAATACCGTGAACTGGAGACCAATTCCACGGGTGAGAAAAAAACCTCGTCATTCCGGCACTCATTCGCAGAAAATCGCGCCGTGATCCACCCCACCTCTATTGTTTCACCGTTGGCCACCTTGGGACGGAACGTCCGCATCGGTCCGTATTGCGTCATCGGGGCGAATGTCGAGTTGGGCGACGATTGTGTCCTGCACTCGCATGTGGTGATCGATGGCCACTCGAAATTCGGGCGCGGGAATGAGTTTTTCCCCTTCGCCGTGATCGGCGGGAAGACTCAGGATTTGAAGTACACGGGTGATCCGACCTATCTTGAAGTCGGCGATCTCAATGTTTTTCGGGAAAACACCACGGTCCATCGCAGCACACACGGCGATGGTCCGACGCGGATCGGATCGCACAATTTGTTCCTTTGCTATTCTCATGTGGCCCACGACTGCCAGCTCGGCAATCACATCATTCTATCGAACTCCGTGGCTCTCGCGGGTCATGTGGAAGTCGGCGATCATGCGATCATTTCCGGGGTTTCGGCGGTTCACCAGTTTTGTCGGGTGGGGATGCATTCGATGATTGGCGGGCTGGCGAGGGTGGTGCAGGACGTGCCGCCATTCATGATTGTGGAGGGCAATCCCTCCCAAACACGCGGACTCAACTCGGTGGGCCTGCAGCGTCGTGGATTCACCGAGGACGAAATCAGGGAAATCAAGACCGCTTACAAGAAGCTGTTTTTGAAAAAGGACGCCAATCTCGCCATCGCTCTCAGCTCGCTGAAAGCAACCCATACCGGAGACACGCCTCACGTCAGGCATCTCATTGAGTTCATCGAGAATTCCAAGCGCGGGGTGACGCGTTAGAAATTATTTGATTCCCGCGCCGTTACCCGTGAGCTTGATGTCGAACGGGTTCTCGTTCTTGTCGTTGCTGGAAATGTGGAGGGCGGCCTTGCGGGTGCCGAAGGCGGATGGCTTGAATTTCACCGTGAACTCGGTGCTTTCGCCATCGGCAAGCTGGTCCTTTTTCAAGGAGCTGACGATGAAGTCGGATTTGTTTTTACCGTCGATGGTGATGGCGAGGTTTTTGAGCGGGGCGCTGCCGGAATTTTTGATGACGAATTTCTTGGCGGCGCCGGTTTTGGTGACGAGGACGGTGCCGAAGTTTTTCTTTCCGCCGCCGTCGGTTAGTTCACTGCCTTTCGGCTGAAAGACGTCGATTTCAGGACCTTTGGCGGTGGTGGAGGCGAAGGTGAAGGTGCCGTTCAGGCTGACACCGAAAACATCCTGGATGGAGGCCTCGTAGTGGCCGACTCCGTCCATCGTATAGAGGGTGAGGGTGGCAGGCTTCTGGCCATCGACCAACTCAGCGAGAGCGACATCGGTGTATTGGCCGTTGAGTCCGGCCGAGAAGGTGGTGGAGATGTTCACGAAGTCGCCGGTGATCTTCGTCGCGGTGAAGCCGTTTCCTGAAGCGGCGAAAGCGCCCGACCAAGTGCCGTTGGTGGCGTAGGGCGCGCCGCCGTTGACGATGGTGAAGACGAGCGTTTTGCCAACGAGCGCGGCTGGCGCGATGTCGGCATCGGTGATGGCGAAGGCTGAGGCGAGGGAGGAAAAGACGAGTGTGGCGACGAGCGAGGGGAGTTTCATGATTTGGTGTTAGGCTTTCCTCGCCGATACGGCGGGAAATGCAACGATCAAATTTGAAACCCTGACGGATTCGCCGCGTTATTTGGACGCGCCTTCGCCCGTAAGCTTGATGTCGAAGGGCTTTTCGTCGGAATCATTGCTCGCGATCCTGACGGAGGCGTTCCTCGTGCCCGTGGATGCGGGTTTGAAACTCACTTTGAAGGTGGTGCTTTTTCCGGGGGCCACACTTTTAGAGCCGAGGCCGGTGACGGTGAATTCGCCGCTGTTGCCGCCGCCTTTTGCAAGGGAGATGCCCGTGAGTGGGGCGTTTCCGGCGTTTTTGATGGTGAATGTTTTCACGGTGCTGGTTTGGCCGACCTTGACGGTGCCGAAGCTTTTCTTGGACTCGCCGTCGGTTAGTTCGGTGCCTTTGGGTTGTTGGACGTTGATTTCGGGACCGTCGGCGGGTTCGGTGCTGATGGTGAAGGTGCCGGTTTGGAAGGCTGTGTCATCATCCGTCAGGCGCATCTGGTAGCCGCCGCTGCCGTCGGGAAGGGGGAAAATGCTCAGGATCGCAATCCCGGAGCCTGGTGAGACGGTGGCCAAGCTGTAGGTCTCGTAGTTTCCATCCGGTATGTAGGTCCGGGTGGTTGAGATATTCGGGGTGCTTCCGCTCACCCTGACGATCGTGAAGCTGTTGACGGGTTTGGTCTGGAATTTGCCTTTCCAGATTCCCAAGGTGGCAAAAGGCGGGGAGGAGTCTCCAATGGTGAAAACCAAGGTTTTTCCGGCGAGCTTGCCTGGCTTGATGTCCGCGCGGGTAAGGGCCATGGCCGGAACGATGGCGGCAATAACGGTGGCGGCGGCGAGGAAGAGAAATTTCATGGTTGGCCCTATCTCGCCGAATCCGCCGGGAATGCAACCCAAAAGACTAACAAAATAGCCGCAGGCTCACTTCTTCACACCCACTCCGGAAACTCTGATATCGAAGGGGTTTTCGTCACTGTCGTTGCTGGAAATGCGAATGACAGCGTGTTTGAATCCTACGAAGACGGGTTTGAACTTCACGGTGAAGGTGGTCGTTTTTCCGGGTGCCAGACTGGTTTTTCCCAGTGCGGAGACGGTGAATAAGGTCTTGTTGGCACCGGCTCTGGTGATGGCGAGGCCGGTGAGCGTGGCGAGGCCGGTGTTTTTGATGGTGAATGTCTTGGTCTCGCTCGATGTCTGCCTCTCCACCTCGCCGAAACTGACTTTAGTGAAGCCGTCGACGAGCTCGGTGCGCCCCGGTTGGCGGACGCTGATTTCCGGCACTTTGATATCAGGAGTGTAGGTTCCTGGCGCTTCGGCCAAAGCGAAAGCGGTCGTGAAGAATGAAATAGCCAAGGCAAAACCGGGAAGCGGGATTTTCATGTTTTTTTGGTGGGTGAAAAAGTGGGGCTTTGAACGAGACGGCCGTAATTGGCTCTGCGCAAGTCCGGATCGAGAAATCTTCGCGGTTGACCTGTCGGCGGAGATGCTCCTAGCTTCCGGGCGTGAGCATTCTTAACGGCAACCTTCTGCTGCGCCCCCTTCTTCTAGGGTTGGCCTCCCGTTAACTTTTTCTTTGCTTCACTTTCGTTTCCCGGCCCGCCCATCTTGAGGTGCGTCCACTCCTTTTTCCCACTTTCTCCTTTTTGAAAAATGCATCCGAATTCTCTCTCGAAATACCGGCCTTTTCCGCCGGTTTCCTTGCCTGACCGCACATGGCCGGATCAGGTTTTGTCCGCAGCTCCGCAATGGTGTTCGGTCGATCTCCGTGACGGCAACCAAGCGCTGCCGCAGCCGATGTCGATCGAGGAGAAGCTCGAATTTTTCGACCTGCTGGTGCGCGTCGGTTTCAAGCAAATCGAGGTTGGCTTCCCGTCGGCTGCGGATACGGAGTTCAATTTCCTGCGCCGTTTGATCGATGAAAACCGCATCCCGGAGGATGTGACGATCCAAGTGCTCGTGCAGACGCGCGAGCCGCTGATCCGCCGGACCTTCGAGGCCATCGACGGCGCGAAGCGGGCGATCGTGCACATTTATAATTCCACCTCGCCGCTTCAGCGCCGGGTCACGTTCAGTGATGCGTCGCGCGAGTCGATCAAGCAGATCGCGGTGGATGGTGCGGAGTTGGTGAAAAAACTCGTGCCGACGATCCCGCGCACCGAGGTGGTTTTGCAATACTCGCCCGAGTCGTTTTCCGACACCGAGCTGGATTTTGCTTTGGATTGTTGCAACAGCGTTATCGATGTCTGGCAACCGACGCCGGAGCGGAAAATGATCGTCAATCTGCCGGACACCGTGCAGTGGACCACTCCTAACATCCATGCCGACATGATCGAGTGGATGTGCCGGAACTTGAAAAACCGCGAGTCGCTCATCGTTTCGCTGCACACCCACAACGACCGCGGCACCGGTGTCGCCGCCACCGAACTCGGCCTGATGGCGGGAGCTGATAGAGTCGAGGGCACGTTGTTTGGCAATGGCGAACGCACGGGAAATCTCGACATCGTCACCGTCGCGCTGAACCTGAACAGCCATGGCGTGGCGACGGGATTGGATTTCTCCGACCTGCAATCGATCCGCAACGTTTACGAACGCGTCACCCGCCTGACCGTTCCTGAGCGCCAGCCGTATGCCGGTGAACTCGTTTTCACCGCCTTCTCGGGTTCGCACCAGGACGCGATCAAAAAAGGCCTCGACCGCCGCGAAAAGGAAACCGCCGTTGATTCTAACATTCCGTGGGGCGTTCCCTATCTGACCATCGATCCGCAGGACATCGGCCGTTCGTATGAGGCGATCATCCGCATCAACTCGCAGTCCGGAAAAGGCGGCGTCGCGTATGTCCTCGATCGCGAGCACGGCTTCGATCTGCCGAAGACGATGCATCCGCAGGTGGGCAAACGCATTTACGATCTGGCGGACGAACACGGCCGCGAGCTTTCCACCGATGAAATCCGCGAGGCGTTTTTCCGTGAATTCGTGAATCTGGCGAGTCCGCTGGATGTGACGGATTACGAACTCGTCCATCATACCACCGAGCGCGGCCAGGTCCGTTGCCAGGCGAACATCACGCTCAATGGCGAGGAGAAAGCCATCCATGGATTCGGCAATGGTCCGATCAACGCCTTCGTGCACGCCATGGAAGGCATCGGCATCAAGGACTTCAAGGTTACCGACTACCGTTCCCACGCCGTGCGCGGTGGATCGGACGCGAACGCCGCCGCTTATGTCCAGCTCCAAGCCGACGACGGCCGCATCCTCTGGGGCGCGGGTGTCGATCCGTCTATTGAAATGGCCGGACTGAAAGCGCTGGTGACCGCGTGGAATTTGCTGCGCATCTGACGGATTGCGAAATTCATTTCGCCTCTTGTGTTCGTCCCGCGAGAGCGTGGACGAAGACTCCTACGGGCGAGGCAACGGCAGTCCCATTCCATCACCTCACTGTGTTTATAGTCCGCTGATACAATTTCTGCCCATGCACCCGTCACCCACGAAGGAAATCCAGGTTTTGCTCGACCGTATCGAACACTCGCACAATATCCGCATCCTCTATGCCTGTGAATCAGGTAGCCGTGCATGGGGATTCGCGTCTCCCGATAGCGACTATGACATCCGCTTTGTTTTCGTCCGCCCGGAACATTCCTATCTATCAACTCAAGAAGGGCTGGAGTCGATCGATCTGCCGCTCGAAGGAGAACTGGATGCCGGAGGTTGGGATATTCGCAAGGCGGCAAGATTGTTAGGTAGATCCAACGGGGCGCTCGTGGAATGGCTGCATTCGCCAATTGTTTATCGCGATCTGGCGGATTTCAGATTCAGATGGCAAATTGCAGCTCGCACCGTGTTTTCACCCCGTGCCTCTTCGGATCATTATCGGGGCCTGGCGAAGCAAATGGTTCTCGGGAAACTCAACACCGAAATGGTCCGGGCGAAGGATTATCTCTACGCCCTTCGTGCTGTCCTATCCGCTGGATGGGTTGCTGCCGGGAGAGGAATCCCACCCGTGCCGTTTCCAGATCTGGTGCCAACGGCTCCACTTGAAGTCCGGAAGTTGATCCCGGATCTGCTGGAGCACAAGGCGCGCACTGCCGAATGCGAGCGGATGCAGCGTGTCCCCGTGTTGGATGCATTTCTCAAGAATTTCCTGGATGGGGCTGTTAGCCTGCCTCAGGGATCCGGTGATCTGGAGCCACTGGACCTTCTTCTCCGGACGGAAATCAGGCGTCCTGTTTCCATTCCCGTGCCTGGCGACTTCACGCTCGGACGTATCCGCCGGCCGGACATGTTGCTGTTTGATACGGTTGCCGGAAGCCATGCCTACGGTACGGCGATTGAAGGTTCTGACGAGGATCGACGCGGGGTTTTCGTCGCTCCGCGGGCTTTCCTGGCAGGTTTGGACGTCATTGGGCAAGTGGCGGACGAGCGGAGTGATCAAGTCTATTACGAACTTGGAAATTTTGTCTCGCTGTTGCTCAAGAACAACCCCAACGCACTCGAACTGTTGGCGATGCCAGTCGATTGTATCCGCCATTGCCATCCTCTGTTTGCTTTGCTCAAGCCTGGGATTTTCCTCTCCAAACTCTGCGCGAAAACCTTCGGTGAATACGCCATGGGGCAGATCCGCAAGGCGCGTGGGTTGAACAAGAAGATCGTCAATCCGCAACCGGAGCGACGGCTTTCGCTTCTGGATTTCTGTCATGTGCCCGATGGTCAGGGCAGCGTGCCGGTCCTCTTGTGGCTTGCGGAGAAGAACATCGATCCTTCGAAATGTGGGCTGACATCCGTGCAGCACACCTCCGGTTTGTATGCGATCTATCAAGATGGCGCGCGCAGCTATCGAGGGCTGGTGTCCCCTCGTGATTCGGATGCGCTTGTGTTCAGCAGCGTGCCGAAGGAAGCCGCGCCCGTTTGCTGGATGCATTTCAACCACGATGCTTTCAGAGCGCATTGCAAGGCCCACCGAGAATATTGGGAATGGGTGGGCCAGCGCAATGAAGAGCGTTTTGCCACCAATGTGGAACATGGGCGCGGGTATGATTCAAAGAATCTGATGCACACGCTGCGTTTGCTCGAAATGGCGGGTGAGATCGCGGAAGAGGGAGTCCTGCGGATTCGCAGGCCCAACCGGGATTATCTTCTTCGTGTTCGCGCGGGTGAATTCGAATATGAAGATCTGGTCAGCCGCGCGGAACAGAAACTTGCAGAGGTGATTTCGGCTTTTGAAAAATCGAATCTTCCGGAGCAACCGGATCGCGGCCAGGTAAACCGGGTCTTGGTCGAAATCCGAGAGAACTTCTGATCGGCCATCATGACGTCGGAACTTGGGTGAGGAGGTGGCCCGCATTCCTTGGCTTTACCGGGATATCCCCAATTGAGGGGGGTTGACCCAGCAAGGCGTTTGCCGCATCTTGCTAGGTCGATGGATATGCGTTGAGCCGCAAAACCTGTCCGAGATCACCTTGTTGCAGTTGCAAACAAGGGGTGACCCGGTGAACCGATTTTGAATCTGTCGGGTTTTGGCCACCAATCACGCTTCTGTTTTTAGGACTCCGCAAATCAACCCATGACTAAACCCAGTTTTTCAGCGAGGTCTCTCGCGACGTTGGCTTATTGTACTCTCGTTCCGGGGTTGCTCTTGCCAGCCAATGCCGCGCTGGTCAACCGGTGGTCATTTAACAATGCGGCGGGAAGTGCGCCTACGGGCACCGCCGTGACCGACAGTGTCGGCACCGCCACGGGGGCTGTGGTCGGCAACGGTGCGACATTCACAGGAACCGCCCTGCAATTGCCCGGAACCACCACCGGCAATTTTTCGCCGGCGAACATTTCCGCCTACGTCGATCTTCCGAACGGACTGATCTCCCCAAAGACGAACCTCACCGTGGAGATCTGGGCGACGCCGGTTTCAATCAAGACTTGGCAGAGGCTCTTCGATTTCGGGCGGATGACGAGTAGCAATACGAATCTGAGCACCAATGCGCGTGGTGCGGGAGCTCTTTCAGGAGAGATCCTACCGACGGCCACTGCGGCCCCCAACAACGCGACCTCCAGCGACGACTTCGCTTTGGCGCTCCATCGTGACAGCACTGCCAACACGGAACGCTTGATGGCTAGGTTGGATGGAGCGACGGAACTAGGGAGCAACACCGGGGCTACCCTGGCGTCGGGCACTCAGTATCACTTCGTGTGCACCTTTACCGATGGAGCGGGAACTTACGGATCTGCCGGCGGGGAAATGGCGTGGTATCTCAACGGAACGCTGGTCACCACGCTGAGTGTCAATTTCCACATGTCATCGATCCAGGACCGCAACAACTGGCTCGGCCGCTCCATGTACACTGCGGACAACAGCGCCAACATCGCCTACAACGAGGTCCGGCTCTACAATCACGTTCTCAGTCCTGCGGAAATCGCCGCAAATCTCGAAGCGGGACCGAACAGCATCGTCACCCCGCCCGGCCCGGTGGATCCTCCGGTGCCGAACCACCTTTGGACTTTCAACAACCAGGCTGCCTCCAACGCCACCTCGGGTACGACCTTTACCGACAGCATCGGCGGCACCGTCGCCACCTTGAAGGGAAATGGGTCGAGCCTGACAGGTACCGCACTGAGCCTGCCGGGATACACCACCGGCAATCAGACGGCGGCCTCCATTTCCGGCTACCTCGATCTTCCCAACGGTCTGATCTCCGCCCATCCGAGTATTTCGGTCGAGGCTTGGGTCACGCCGCTTTCCTCGAAAAACTGGCAGCGGTTGTTCGATTTCGGACGAAGCAACACCACCAGCGGAAGCGGTGCCGCCACCGGGGAAATCATCGATGGGGCCACCACGCCCGGAGCCTTCACCGGCTATGACAACGTTTCTCTAACTGTCAATACGGCGGGAGTGCTCGGCAACCATCAGCTCGAAGGGCAGTTCGGCGGTGCCGCACCGATATATAACAACTCCACCATCACCACCGCCGCCGGCACCCAGTATCATTATGTCATGGTGGTTCAGGATGGAACGGGCGCCTACGGGGCATCCGGCTGTCAGGCGAGATGGTATCGGAATGGGGTGTTAGGCAACACGCTCGACCTCGCGTTCCACCTGACATCGATGTCGGACGTGAACAACTGGATCGGCCGTTCCCAATATGCGGGAGATTCGAACTCCAACATCTCCTTGAACGAACTTCGCATCTACAATCGGGCGATCACCGGTGCCGAGGTGCAGGCCAGCTACACGGCGGGTCCGGATCTAACATCAGGTCCGCCCGAACCGTTGCCGCCGGTACCGGTTCCGGAAAACCGCTGGAGCTTCAATGCGGGCGCCGGTGCGGCACCCGGCGGCACGACATTCACCGATGTGGGCACTGGCGAGATCGCCACGGTCCGCGGCAACGGTGCAACCACCACCGCCACGACGCTGGTGCTTCCCGGCACCACCACGGGAAATGCCACCGCCGCCGCCATTTCCGGTTATCTTGATCTGCCCAACGGCTTCGTTTCCTCACGGCCGAGCGCCACCTACGAAATCTGGCTCACCCCCGTCACTAACAAGAATTGGCAGCGCATCTTCGACTTCGGACGGGGCAATGTCACCCTGAACAGCGCCAACACCGGCGAGATCATTGATGGGGCCGTCGCGCCAGGTGGCACCAACAGTTATGATGGAGCAATGCTGTCGCTCAACAACGCCGGCGTCCTCGGCAGCCATCGTTTGGAAGGCAAGCTTGGCGGTGCCGTGGTCGGCACCGTGGACACCGATCTGAGTGGCACCACCGCCGCCGGCACCGAGTATCACTACGCCATGGTCATCGAGGATGGCGCGGGTTCCAGCGGTTCGGCGGGTTGCCAAGTCCGCTGGTATCGGAATGGTTTTCTCCAAGGCTCGATGGACGTCGCCTACCGCATGCCCGCCCTTTCCGATGTGAACAACTGGATCGGCCGCAGTGCTTGGTCGGCCGACACCAACGCGAACATCGCCATCGACGAACTGCGCGTTCACCGCCGGGCGGTTACTGCTCAGGAGTTGCTCGCCTCCGCAGCCGCCGGGCCGAATACGACGTTTGCACCGCCCGTGTCCGTGGCTGACAGCGCCACGATCCACCCGAATCAAAAGGTCCTGGTCGATGTGCTCGCCAATGACACGGGTTCGCCCATTCCCTCCACTTTGCAGATTCTCAGCGCTCCCGCGACCGGCACCGCCACGATCAGCGGTGGGAAAATCCTTTACGCCCACAGTGGCAGCAGCGCCGCGCCCGTCACATTCACCTACGGCATCGGAAATATCACCGGCGCGACCGCGACCGGCACGGTGACGATTTCCTTCGCCACCTCACTGCGGCTCACAAATACGGCTCTCGCCATGCCGGCCGCCGCGCCTGCGACTTCCTGGCAGCTGGTGGACGCGCTTCCCGGCCTCACCTTCACCCGCCCCATTTGCCTGGCTTCGGTCCCCGGTGATGCGAACCAGCTTTACGTCGGCGAGCAAACGGGAGCCATCAAGCGAGTGGCCGATGTCACATCGCTCACTCCGACCACCAACGTTTTCCTCGACATTTCGACTCTGGGCGGAGGATTTAACATCGGTCCCTTGTTGGCCGGTCAACCTGAAAACGGCCTGCTCGGTCTCGCCTTCCACCCGAATTATGCGACTAACGGTTATTTCTACGTCGCCTACACGGTGGTCATCAGCGGCACCTATTACCAACGCGTCTCCCGCTTCACCCGCAGTGCTGCGAACCCGACCATCGCGGATCCGGCCAGCGAGCTGGTCCTCCTCCACATCAGCGATTTCGGCCTGAATCACAACGGCGGCGACATCCACTTCAGCCCCACCGATGGCTACCTCTACTATGGCACGGGCGATGGCGAGAACTCCACCGCCGGACAGGCAAAGAGCCAAAAAATCAACGACAACTTCTACTCCGGCATGTTCCGGATGGACGTGGACAAGCGGCCCGGAAGCCTTCCGCCCAACCCCCATGCCTCCATCCCCACCGTCAGCGGTGTGGCCGGTTTCAACGTTCCTCCCGATAACCCGTTCGTCCACACCAGCCTCGGCGGCGCCTGGAATGGCATCTACGGCGGAGTGGATTACTCCGGCTCGCTGGGTTCGGTGCGCACGGAGTTCTGGGCCACCGGCATCCGCCACGCCTGGCGCTGGTCATTCGACCCGGCCAACGGCGACCTATGGGAAGGGGACGTCGGACAGAACACCTACGAGGAAATCAACAAGATCGTGAAGGGCGGCAACTATGGCTGGGCCTACCGCGAGGGTCTCCACGATTTCAGCGGTGTGCTCGGCACCGCACCCGTGGGCTTCACTTCGATCAATCCGATTTACGAATACCTTCACACCGCGATTGCCGGTGGCGATGCCCAATTCAAGGGCAACTCGGTGGTCGGCGGCTATGTTTACCGCGGCACCCGCTTCCCCTCGCTGGTCGGCAGCTATATTTTCAGCGATTCGACCTCCGGCCATGTCTGGCAGATGAACACGACCACCGGTGCCACCGTCCGTCTCACCGGCCTTCCCGGCGCATACGGCGTGATCTCCACGCAGGGAGTCGATCCATTCAACAAGGACCTGCTCTTCGCCGCCTACCTCAACGGCAAGATCATGCGTCTCACCTTTGACAGCAGCGACTCCAGCGGATTCCCGGCCACGCTCACCGAGACCGGCCTGTTCTCCGATCTCACCGATATGTCGCCGGCGCCCGGCCTGCTGCCCTACGAGCCGAACCTGAAATTCTGGAGTGACTACGCCGACAAGCGCCGCTGGTTCACCATCCCGGATGAGGATGGCATGATGACCTGGAGCAAGGACGGAAACTGGACCTATCCGACCGGCACCGTTTGGGTGAAACACTTCGACCTCGAACTCAGCCGGGGAAATCCCGCGACCAAAAAACGCATCGAAACCCGCGTGCTCGTCAAGACGGACACCGGCAGCTACGGCGTCAGCTACCGTTGGAACGAGGCGCAGACCGAAGCCTCCCTCGTCGCGGACGCCGGTGTGGAGTTTGATCTCGCGATCGACGATCACGGCACGCCGCACACCCAGCGCTGGCAGATTCCCGGCCGCTCAAGCTGTCTAACATGCCACACCCCGCAGGGCGGCCACGCGCTTTCGTTCAACACCCGCCAGCTCAACAAGGATTTCACCATCAACGGCTTCGGCGGCAACCAGCTTGAAACGCTCTCTGCGCAGGGTTTTCTGAGTAACACCCCCGATCCTGCCAGCACTCTCGCCCGCCATGTCCGGCCGGATGAAACGGCTTATCCGTTAGAGCAGCGCGCCCGCTCCTATTTCGCCGTGAACTGCTCCTACTGCCACCAGACCGGCGGCACCGCTGGCGGCTCCTGGGACGGCCGCGCGCATCTGACTTTGGAACAAACCAACCTCATCAACGGAGTCGCGGAAAACAACCAAAGCAACCCGCTCAACAAATACATCGTTCCCGGCGACACCACCCACAGCATCGTCCTCAACCGCATGGCAGGCACCAACGGCTTCACCCGCATGCCCCCGCTCGGAAGCAGCGAGACCGACCCCGCCGATATCCAGCTCATCACCGACTGGATCAACAACAGCCTGCCAAGCCGTCCGGTTTATCAAATCTGGCGTGACGGATTCTTCACCGCGATTGATCCGAACGGCGACAAAACCGCCGATCCCGATGGCGACGGCATCAACAACTACGAGGAATATCTCCGCGGCAGCTCGCCTCTCAGCGGCACCGGCTCGTGGCAGGCAAGCGTCACTAACGGCACACTCCAATTCCTGCGGAAGGCGAACCGTTACTACACCATCCAGACCAGCGACACCCTCGGCCAATGGCAGGCGTGGCCGGTCCCGGAACTCGAAAGCAGCTACAAAGCCACCGACGAGCTGATCCAGATCCCGCTCCCGGTTGATCCGGATGGCAAGCAGTTCTTCCGCTTCAACGTCACCGAGCCGTGAGGAGCGACTTCTTCATAAGGAGGGTGGACGCCTCGTCCACCTAGCCAATGAAAAGCGAAAGAACAGAGCTCACGGCACATGTCATTTCTCTCCTCATTGGCTCCACGACAATAAGGTCGTGGCTCCTTTGTTAGCGAACAGTGTCTCCTGTTATTTCCCCGGTAGCACCGCTTCCAGAAATGCCCAGTCGCTCGCCGTTTGATCGATGACTTTAGACAAGGATGTTCCCGCCCCATGTCCCGCGCTGGTTTCCACGCGGATCAAAACCGGCAGGCCGTCCTTGGCCTGATACTCCTGCAAGCGCGCGGCGAATTTGAAGCTATGCGCGGGCACCACCCGGTCATCGTGATCCGCCGTGCTCACCATCGTCGCCGGATAGCGCGTGCCGGGCTTCAGAGCGTGATAGGGCGAGTATTTGAAAAGCAGCGGAAAATCCTCCGCCTTGTCCGAGCTGCCGTATTCGCTCTGCCAAGCCCAGCCGATGGTGAATTTCTGAAACCGCAGCATGTCCATCACGCCCACCGCGGGCAGCGCCGCACCGAAGAGTTCCGGACGCTGTGTCATACACGCTCCGACTAACAGGCCACCGTTGCTGCCGCCCTGGATCGCGAGGTTTTCCGATTTCGTATAACCTTTTTTGATCAACGTTTCCGCCGCACCGATGAAGTCGTCGAAGACATTCTGTTTTTTCGAAAGCTTTCCTGCCTCGTGCCACTCGCTGCCATACTCGCCGCCGCCGCGCAGGTTGACCACGACGAGGATGCCGCCGCGTTCGAGCCACACCGCGCGGGCCACGGAGAATCCGGGCAGCATGCTGATCTGGAAACCACCGTAGCCGTAGAGCAGCGTGCGGTTCGAGCCGTCCATTGGCGCGTCCTTTTTCCGGACGATGAACATCGGGATCTTGGTGGCGTCCTTGCTTTGATAGAAAACCTGCTCGGTCACGTATGCCGCTCCGTCGAATCCGACTTCCGGTTTTTTCCAGAGCTTGCTTTCGCCCGAAGCGAGATCGAGTTGATAGATCGCGCCGGGGTTGGTGAAACCGGTAAAACCGTAGAAAACGCGCGTGTCCTTCTCCTTGCCATCAAATCCGCCGACCGTGCCGATTCCAGGCAACTCGAGTTCCTTGGGATTTTTTCCGTCGCCATCGAACCGCATCACCCGGCTCTTCGCGTCCTTCATGTAGGTGACGATGAATTTCCCGCCGACCTTGCTGATATCGTCCAGCGGTTCGGCGGCTTGAGGGATGATTTCCTTCCAGTTCTTCCGTTCCGGATTCTTGGTGTCGATGGCGATCACGCGGTGCCGTGGCGCATCCAGATCGGTCGAGAAATAAAACACCGGGCCGTCATTTCCGATGAATCCGTAATCCGCGTCGCCGTCCGGCAGGAGCTGCACGACTTCGGCATGCGGTGTAGTTAGAGATTTGTAAAACATGCGATTTTTTGTGTCGCTGCCCTGCGAGATATTCAGAATCAGGTAAGCGCCGTCCTCCGTCACATCTCCACCGATTCCCCATTGCGGCTGATCCTTCCGCTCATAGACGAGAGTATCCTCTTCCTGCGGCTTGCCAATGCGGTGGAAATACAATTTCTGGAATTCGTTCTTCTGCGTCAGTGCCGCGCCTTCCTTGGGGGCATCGTAGCGGCTGTAGTAGAAACCGCTATTGTCCTTCGCCCACGACATGCCGCTGAATTTCACCCATTTGAGATGATCTTCCAGATCCTTGCCGGTCGCGATGTCCCGCACGCGGATCTCCAGCCAATCGCTGCCGCCACCGGATGTCGCGTAGGCTAACAATTTTCCATCCTCGCTCGGCCGGAATTGCGACAGCGAAACCGTGCCGTCTTTCGACATTGTGTTAGGGTCGAGCAAAACCTTGGGTTCTCCCTCCAGCGAGTCGGCCACATAGAGCACCGCCTGGTTCTGCAAACCGGAGTTTTTCGTGAAGAACCAACGCCCGCCCTCTTCGTCCGGCAGACCGACGCGTTCGTAGTTCCACAGCTTTTTCAGGCGTTCACGGATTTCATCGCGCTGCGGGATCGCTTTCAAAAACCGATTTGTCACAGCGTTCTCGGCGGACACCCAGGCTTTCGTTTCCGCGGAATTGTCATCCTCCAGCCAGCGGTAAGGGTCCATCACTTCCGTTCCGTGATAGACGTCCACGACGGATGAATCCTTCCGAGTTTCAGGGTAACTGATTTCAAAAGGTCCGGCGGATGCAAAAGGACCGCTGAAAAGAAAGATTCCCGGAAGGAGCAGATGTGGGGTGCGCATGGTGGAAGATTGCCGGACACCTATACGAGCCTCCGTGAAACGCCAGACAAGTTCGCTGGAATGATCCAACTTGCGCTCGTTCGACGGATCCATCATGCTAATCGCACAAATAGCCCACCGCGCTTTCCCATGTTCTCCCCAACTCAATCGCGGATTTTTGCGCCATATTTTCCCTGCCTGACGGGGATTTTCCTAGTTCTGGCCTGCATAACCGGCGGTCTGGATGCCGGACAATCGGGGAATCTCACTTACTCGGCAACCGAGACCTCGGTCACCATCACGAAATGCGCCACCGCGGCAAGCGGGCAGGTGGTCATTCCCGAGATGTTGGGAGGCAAGCCGGTCACCGGGATCGGCGCCGCGGCATTTTCAAAATGTGAAAACATGACCGGTGTGACGATTCCCGCCGGCGTCCTCGATATCGGGAACAATGCCTTCGAAGACTGCAACGGGCTCGTCACCATTGAGCTTCCAGCCGGCCTGACCTCGCTGGGCGAACGGGCCTTCCTGAGATGCCGGAACTTGGAGACGACCGCCGTTCCGGGAAGTGTGGGCGAGATTTCGGACGGGGTGTTCCTCGGTTGCTACGGACTGGTCAGCGTGACCTTGGGCAATGGCATCAAGAGCATTGGGGAAGCGGGGTTCTCTTCTTGCGGGAAGTTAACGGCCATCACGCTGCCGGCAGGAGTGAAGACCATCGGCTCGATCGCCTTCGGCAACTGCGTGGAATTGGCAACCGTCTCGCTGCCGGACAGCCTGGTTAATATCGGATACGCGGCCTTCGCCGATTGTGCGTCGCTCCAGAGCATCACCTTGCCTGCCGGATTGACGGGGCTGGGGACAGCTGCTTTCTCCCAGACCGGGCTGACGAGCGTGGCGATTCCGGGCGGCGTGAATGTCATCCCTGAAAAAGCATTCTTCAATTGCGACGCGTTGTCCGGCGTGACGATTGGAGACGGGGTAAAGAAAATCGAACCCGACGCGTTCGGCCTGAGCGACGCGATCGTCTCGATCAATCTGCCCGCCAGTATCAACAAGGTCACCCGGGGAAGTTTCCACTACTGCATGGGCCTAACATCCATTTCAGTGGCACCGGGCAATGCCACCTACTCCGGCGTGGACGGCATTCTCTTCGACAAGAAGAAGAGCACGCTGATCCTTTGTCCGGCCGCAAAAACCAGCGCGGACCTGCTGCCCGCAACTCTCAAGAACATTGAGGAACTCTCGTTCGAGAGATGTGTCTCCCTTGCAAGCGTCACCTTTCCGAATGGACTCAAGTCCATCGCACCGCGTGCCTTTGAAAGGTGCGCGGGTCTGACGGAACTCACGATCCCGGCCAGCGTCACCAGTCTCACCGCGGGGTCATTCGCCTTTTGCAGCGGCTTGGAGGACATCACGGTGACGCCCGGTGGCACCGCCTATTCCAGCGTGGAGGGCGTGGTTTATAACAAGGATCAAACTACGACGGTTCTTTGTCCGGCCATGAAACCCGGAAAGGTCAAATTGCCCGCGAGCGTGACCAAGGTGGACACCATTTCATTCCGGAGTTGCACGGAACTAACCGCCGTGGATTTGCCCAAGGGGCTTAAATCTATCGGCATAAAGGCTTTCGTGGGTTGCGCGAGCCTGAAGAAGGTGACGATTCCTGTGGGCGTCAACCGCATCGATAACCAAGCCTTCAAGGGTTGCGGGAATCTGCGTGCCGCCTATTTCGAAGGCAACGCACCGCGGATGGGTTACGGCGTGTTCTTCGAGACCGCTCCGGATTACACGACCTATTTTCTGTCCGGAAAAAAAGGGTTCACCACGCCGATCTGGAAGGGCCAGGCGTGCAGGAAGCTCGGCGCTGCCGTTTCGACGACTGGCCGGGTGTTGGAGATGTTGATAGGCCGGTGAGAATCGGGTGCGGCTCGAAGAAATATCGGCTGGCGCCACCAACGGAGATAGCAAAACGCCCTCCCAGACAATCATCCGGAAAGGCGTTTCAAAATTCAGGATAACCAACCCGTATCAGAAATGAATCGCGTGGCCTTCGGCGGCCAGCGTCGCTTCGTGGATGACTTCGCTCATCGTCGGGTGCGCGTGGATCGTCGCGTGGATGTCATCGATGGTGAGCTCCTGGTCGAGGGCGAGGCCCATTTCGGCGATGAGCTCGGTGGCGTTTTCACCGATGATGTGCGCGCCTAGCAGCTCGCCGTGTTTCTTGCCGTAGAGAAGTTTCGCGAATCCATCGGGTTCGCCGGAGGCGATCGCCTTGCCGATGGCGACGAACGGGATTTTTCCAACGACGTATTCGATGCCGGCTTCCTTGAGGGCGCGCTCGGTTTTTCCAACAGACGCGACCTGCGGGTGGCAATAGGTGCAGCCGGGGAAATTGGTGACCTTGCGGACCTTGTGACCTTCGACGTAGAGTCCTTCGACGCATTGGACGGCTTCGAACGAAGCAACGTGGGCGAGCCATGGCGGGCCGGTGATATCGCCGGTGGCATAGACGCCGGGGATCGAGGTTTCGTAGCGGTCGCCGACCTTGATGTAGCCGCGGTCGAGCTCAGGTTGCAGGCCGCCGGGAAGGACGGGCTGGATGCCGATGGCGACGAGGCAAACCGGTGCGCTGATGGTGCCGTTTTCCTTCGGACCCTCGACGGTGAGGGAAACGGACGTGCCGTTGTCCACCGCGTTGGTGATCTTGGTGTTGGTGAGGACGCGGATGCCCTGTTTGATGAGGGATTTTTCCAACGCGTCGCCGACTTCATCGTCCTCGACGGGGAGGATGCGCGGGGCCATTTCAACGAGGGTCACCTTGGTGCCAAACGCGTTGTAGATGTAGGCGAACTCGACGCCGATCGCGCCGGCACCGATGATGATCATTTCCTTCGGCTGCTCGGCGAGGATCATGGCTTCCTTGGAGCCGATGACGCTGGTGCCGTTGAAGGGCAGGTTTGGAAGGCCGCGGGATTTGCAGCCGGTGGAAATCATGATGTCCTTCGTTTCGTAAAGCGTGCGGCTGCCGTCGTTGCCGATGACGCCGACTTTTCCGGTGGCTTCCACCGAACCGAGTCCGCGGATGTAGTCGACCTTGTTCTTCTTGAACAGGAACTCGATGCCGCCGGCTAGACGGTCGGAAACCTTGCGGGAACGGCCAATCACGGCGCTCCAATCGTAGGAAATTCCCTCGATTTTGAAACCAAACTCAGCGGCGCGGTGGGCGAGCGTGTGATAGAGTTCGGCGTTTTTCAGCAGGGCCTTGGTGGGAAGGCAGCCCCAGTTGAGGCAGGTTCCGCCGGCGCGGTCTGCTTCGACACAGGCGACGGATTTTCCGAGTTGAGCTGCGCGGATGGCGGCGACGTAGCCGGCAGGGCCGCCACCGATGACAATGAGATCGTAGGCCATATGAATTGGGGAGTGCAGGTTTGCGGCGCGAAACTGCCGCCGTGATGCCGGATTGTCAAAGATGGAAAGGCGGAAACGAGGGGGTTGAATGTTTCCCGCCGCATCCGCAGTATTCGCAGCGTGAATGCCCGGCCATCGAAAGTCCTGATCCTCGTCGCGCTTGCCGCGGTGGCGGGAATTGCGGGCTTTCTGGTGCCGCGTTCGAGGTTGGCCGCATCGGCTGCGGATTCGCCGCTATCGATGCCGAAAAACGGCGAAATCGACCATCGTTTCGATTTTCCAAGCGCTTGGCAATCGGCGGAAATCCCGCTGGCGGTGCGCTTCGATCCGCCGCTGGGGACCGAGCACGGCGGGCTCGTTTACAACGCTCAGAAATTTTGGGAAATGAACAACACCCGCGGCGGCCATCACACCGGTGATGACCTCAACGGCATCGGCGGCATGAACACCGACCTCGGCGATCCGGTTTTCTCCACGGCGGACGGCTTGGTGCTCTATGCGGGCGAGTCGTCACCCGGTTGGGGAAAAATCATCGTGATCGCCCACAAGACCAGGGACGGAAAAATCCTGCATTCGATGTATGCCCACCTGAACCGCATCGACGTTGCCCGCGGAGCACTCGTCGCCCGTGGCGGAAAGGTCGGCACCGTCGGCACGGCGAACGGTTATTACCCGGCGCATCTGCATTTCGAAATCCGCGCCAGCGATGGTGTCGATATCGGTGCCGGTTACGCCGCGAACCCGCTCAACCGGCTGGATCCGATGGGGACGATTTCCGCGCTGCGGAATGCAAAGGATGACGAGTTATCGCCATCGCCGCTTGCACGCGCCCTTGCCGGTGAGGTTCAACCGCCCGCAGGCCGGTGACCGGGAAATTTTTCGTTTTAAAAATGTCTGATTCCCGGGTCGGACGGCTGTGGGTTAGGTGACGATGCAGACATTTTCAAACAGCACCCTGTCCTCTGCCGCCGATGAGGAGCTTCTCGCAAGTTTCTCCTCGACCGCAGACAACGCGGCTTTTTCCGAACTGGTGCGCCGCCACCTGCCGCTGGTGCTTGCGGTGACCCGGCGGCGTTTGGGAAACTCGGGCCTCGCGGAGGATGCCGCCCAGCAGGTGTTCATCGCGCTTTCCCGTGCGGTGAAAAAGCGCTGTGAAATCCCGTGCCTCGCCGCTTGGTTGCAAAAGGCCGCGGTTTTCGAAGCGTCCAATCTGGCTCGCAAGGAAACCCGCCACCGCCGCCGGGCCGAGCAGGCCACGGATCTTTGGGCCGAGCCGTCGAGCCGCGATGACAGCCGTCTCGATCAGGCGCTTGCCAAGCTTCCCGAGCGTGACCGCCAGATCCTCGTCCTCCATTACTACGAGAAACTCCCGTTCGCCCGCGTCGCCAGCCGCCTCGGGATCAGCGAGGCGGCGGCGCAGCGTGGCGGTCATCGGGCGCTCGAAAAACTGGCCAAAATCCTCCGTCCGCAAACCGCCGATCGGGATGCCGGTTACTGCGCGCTGTGGCTCGCGGGTTCGCTTGTTCCCGCCGGGACTTCCGTCCCTAACAACTTGGTCGTAAGAATTTCAACTCTCAAGAAAGTGGCGGCATATACCCTTCCGTGGCTGCCCGTCGCCGCAGTGCTTACCCTCGGGTGTGGTATTTGGGCCACCGTGGCGGTTACCCGGCCTTCCGCTCCGCCGCCTTTCGGCGTGGCGAACCGTCCCTCGCGCGGGCGGCCGGCGGCCCGCCCATTCAAGCCTCAGATCGCGGATGAGAATCTGAATGATGAAGTCCGCGAGTTCATTTCCCGGGCGAAGGCCGATTCGAAAGATGCTTGGGAATGGGCGAAACAACGCCCTATCGGCGCGGTCGAGTTTTTCAACCGGAACATGGCCATTCGCGCGCTGGCGGATCGGGATCTCCGGGCGGCGGAACGTTTTCTCGCGGTGATCGACGGCATCGAGCCTCGCGGGAAGGTAATCGGCGGGATTTTCGCGTCGAAGGCCGGACGTAATTTCGAATCGGCGATTCTCTGGCTCGAATCGGTGCCGGAGAACAACGGCCTGAGAGGCATCGATTTAATCCGGTGCGATTACATGAATTCCGAGGCACAGGATTACGACTACGCCGGTGCGCTCGGGTTTGCCCAGATTCCGAAACTCCGCGAATGGCTCATCCGGCAGGTGTGTGAAAAAGCGGCTGCCATTGATGAAACGGGCATTGAAAAACTCGCCCTTGGGCTGAAGGGCGAGGAGCGTCAGATCGCCCTCGGATATGCGACGTCCTTGCTTCTCCAACGTGGCGATCCGCGGGCCTTCGAATTGCTAGACCAGGTGAAACTCGATCTGTGGAAGGTTCCAAACATCGACAAGGTCGCTCTCCGCGATCCGCAGGAGTTGCTGGAATGGGTGGCAGCCCACGACGAGGCGGGCAACCGGGACAAGATCGCAGGATCAGTCTGGCGCGCTTGGTGTCTCAACGATGCCACCGCCGCCGTCGCCTGGGCCAAGGGCTTGGACGGAAACAAACGGCATGCCCTCGGAGTCGATAATTCCATGGACGCCACCGCCGAACGCCTTTTCAAGCAGCCATGAAACGCAGCTTGATACTTCTGCTTGTCCTCTTCGCCGCCGCCTGCCGCGAGGAGAAGAAGCCTCAGATCTCAAGCGCCATGCCTACGAGGCAATTGCGGCCTGCGTCCCAACAGCCGCGCTCCGCGGCTTCGCTGGGCTTGCCTCCGAATCTGTTAGTTACGCCGCGGGTTACCATTTCGTTTTCAGGAATGGCGGTCGGCTTTGGAATCGTTGACAATGCCTCTCAAGCCGAAGCCATTCTGACCGATATCCGCACCTTGCCTCCCTCCGCCGGGCGAGACCGTGCCATGGCCAGCGTCATCAGCAGTCTCGCCAAAGTGGATCCTGCTCAAGCATGCATCTTGCTCGAAAAATGGAACGACGGCCTGATTTCCCAATGGCTGGATGTGGCTGAGACCATCGCGAAAAAACTCGGCGAAAGTGATCCGCAAGCCGCTGCGGAATTTATCGAGAAATCTGTTCCGCGTGCGGCACAGGCCTCGGTTTGGAACCATTTTCTGGCCAGTCTTCCTGCCACAGCACGGCTTTCGCTTTTCGATCAAATTCCGGAAAGCTCGTCGCAAAATCGTATCGGCGCGTCGTTGGTTCTTGTATGGCTGCGGGAGGATCCCGGCTCCTGTGCCGCTTGGTTGGATCGTTTCGCCGCGGGGAAATTCCCCGACGAGCTGCAAGATTTGGGCAACCCGAGCTTCTATCCGCAACCGATGAAGACGGAGCCTGCGGCGTGGTTGGCTGCTTTTCGCGCGGCGAAAGGTGCCGAGGCGCGCATACTTTTCGCCGAGGGTGCTTGGAAAAACACCGATGCCAGCGCCAAGGCCGGACTGATTCCGGAACTGCAGGATGTCATCCCAAAATTGATCGAGGAAGAAAGGGAAAAGATCATTCTCGCGGATCCTCCGGGTTACACCGCAGCGCTATCGCCCACCCAGATCACGGAACTTTCCCACGACACAATGCAAAAAATCATCGGATCTTGGGCGGAGGCCCATCCGCAGGATGCCATCCAGTGGGCGCTCGATCACGGCAGGCCCGAAGCTGCGGGAGCGCTGAACCCGCTCTATCGCTTGGAGCCAGAATCCGCCCTTGCTCTCGCTCCCAGACTTCTGGGCGGCAAGGACCGCGATCAGGCCATTTCCTCGCTTTGTTATTCCCTGACCAGAGACCAAGGCGCGGATGCTGCAAAAGCCCTGCTGCCGCTGATATCCGACCCGCAATTCCGCGAACGCATGCGGAAGGAGATCGACCGCGATTGGGACTGAAAAACGCCGGAACCGAGAAAAACGGCATCGAGACGAGGAATACGCTTTCCGAGATTCATTAAACAACCGGGGAGCATCGAAAAACGAATTCCGGGATCCGAAAAACGGAACGGGAGCACTGGAAAATGAATCCCAACAGCTAGAAAACGAACCGGGAGCGGCGGGAAATGAAATCAGAGAGGCGAAAAATAGGTTCGGAGCGGCGGGAAACGATTTCGGAGGAGTTGAAAAAGAATCGGGTGCGATCGAAAACAAAACCCAAGCAGTCAAAAACGCCTTGAGCTACTGCATGCTCGGCTGGAATGAGGTTTGGGTGAGGAAGGCGCGGGCCTCGCCGACGAGGAACAGCGAACCCGCGATGAGGACCGGGTCCGCTTGTGAGGTGGCGGCGGCAAAGGCCTTTTCAAAGGATTCGAATGTCTCGTGCGGCGACGCGTTGTTAGGCAGATAGCCGGCAAGTTCTTCCGTCATCACCGCCCGCGGCGAATCAACCGGGCAGAGAAAAATCCGCGACGCGAGCGGTGCGAGGATTTCCAAAATTCCAGCGATGTCCTTGCCACCCACCGCGCTGAAAACCAAAGCGGCTTTTTTCCCAGAAAATTGTTGCCGCCACGTCGCTGCGAGAACTCCCGCTGCTTGCGGATTGTGGGCACCGTCCAAGACCACGCCGGGCCGGATCCTTTCAAATCGTCCCGGCCAGCTCACATGGATGAGGCCGTAGCCCACGCTGTCCGAACTCAGCGGCAGTCCGGCGCGATGCAGGGCGGCGGTGGCCAGTGCGGCATTCCACGTCTGGTGTTCGCCCGCCAGCGCCATCGGATAGCCCAACAGCGGCTGGTCCACAAACTCCAGCGGCGACCTCCGCTCGTTGGCTTCCTTTTCCAACACGGCCCTCGCGCCGCTTTCCTGCGGTGCCGAGATCGCGTGCTTGCCTGTCACGAAAATCCCCGCTTTCTCCGCGGCGATTTCTTCAATGGAATTTCCAAGATACTGCATATGATCGAGGCCGATCGGGGTGATCACGCAGACATCTGCCGGAACCGCCGTGGTTGCATCCAGCCGCCCGCCCATGCCGGTTTCCAAGACGATGAGCTCGCATTCGCGGATGCGGAACCAGCGCATCGCCAATACCAGCGTGATTTCGAAAAACGTCGGATGATTTTCCATCCGCTCGCACAGCGTTCGCAGCTCTGTGAGCATCGCGGCGCAGTTGTCCTCCGGGATTTCCTCGCCGGACACCCGGATCCGTTCGCGGAAATCGATCAAATGCGGCGAGGTGAAAAGCCCGCACCGGCGGCCGCAGGCGCGGGCGATGCTGTCGATCATGGCGCAGGTGCTGCCTTTTCCGTTAGTGCCGGCGACGTGGATCACCGTCACGCCGTGCGCGGGGTACGCCAGATACTCCTTAAGCAAATGACGCGGCCCTTCGAGTCCGAGTTTGATCCCGAACATCTGGGTGGAATACAGCCAATCGAGCGACTCTTGGTAACGCATGGTGTAGCTCCATCCATCACCCGGATTCCGGCGCATGCCAAGCAGGCAATTGCGCAGAAATGCCGCCGACTGGATCGGGGTTCCGGCTCTTCATCGATTCACTCGATGAATGGGTTGAATTTATCAATTACCCGTTGGCCCGCTGATGGTTTATTCAAGGGTCCATGCGGATTCACGAAAATCCTGTCCAGTCCAGGCAGGATACAGCCTCTCCCCGGGATGGCTTCGGGCAAGCGAGGCGAGATGCTTTTCAATCCGCGAATGGCGGGGACTATGACGTCGCTGTGATTGGTGCCGGTATCAGCGGATCCCGGATATTTCATCAGCTCTGCCAGCGCGGGTATCGCGTGCTGTTGATCGACCGCGGAGACTTCGCCTGCGGGACCAGCCAGGCATCGGGCATGATGATTTGGGGTGGGCTGCTCTATCTGAAGGATCTGGATTTCTCGACCGTCAAAAAACTTTCCGCCGCGCGCGATGAATGGATCGAGCGGGCGCCCGCAAAAGTCCGGGCGGCGAGCCTGCTCTATCTGCCGGGGAGGAAAAGCCTGCGGAACCGCTATTTCGTTCAGGCGGGGATGATGCTTTACTGGCTGATGGGTTCGATGAAACGCCGCTTCCCGGGAAGCAGGTTCGACTTCTCCGAATTGAATCTCCTGAAGGCCGGGCGTTTCCGCAACGGACTCTCGTTCGAAGAGGCGGTGTTGAGGGAATCCGATAGCCGATTCGCCCTGGAGTGGATCCTGCCATTCCTCGGTCCGCGGACAACCGCGCTCAATCACTGTGCGGCGGAAAACATGATTTTTGATAGATCCAGCGGTGTTTGGAGGCTCGATTTGCGCGACCGCCTGCACGGCCATCAATCCACCGCCAAAGTCCGCTTCATCGTCAACGCGGCCGGCGTGTGGACAGACTCGGTAAACGGGATGCTTGGCGTCGAGTCGCCTTACCGCCATGAGCTCAGCAAAGGAGTCTATATTTCGGTGCGGCGGCCGGATTCTCTCCAACAGATCCTCATCTTCGACACAGGTGAAAATGGCGACACCTTCACCGTTTCTCCCTGGGGTCCCGTGGCGCTTTGCGGCCCGACCGAAACACGCGTCACCCGCATTGGAGAAGGTTTTCGGCCGACTCCCGACGATGTCCGCTCGTTGCTCCGGATTTCCAACGAAAATCTGGATGGATGCCGCGGGGTGGACGACGTCGTGTCTCTGCGTTGTGGGATTCGTCCGCTCGCGGTGTGCCGGGGATTTTCGAAGATCACCCATCCTCTGGAACTCTCCCGCCGACATCTGATCCACCATGATCGTTCGCGGAATGTGATCTCTGTTTACGGAGGAAAACTCACGTCCTGTGGCGTGATGGGGGAACAAGTGAGCGCGCTTGTTTCTCCCCTTCTCCACACGGGGCAGATCCCGTCGCCATCCCTGTTGGAAGCGCCGCCGATGGAGAGTTTCCCCGGGGTTGAAGATCCCGTTCCCTCGGCGGAGTGGTGTCGCGACTATGAACACTGTTGGACTCTCGAAGATTACCTGCGCCGCCGTACGAATATCGCGCAGTGGATACCGCGTGGTGGCTTGGGACACAGTTCCGGGAACGTCGAAGCCATCCGCCGGATCGCACGGGTTTTCAGTCCGGACCCGGATCGTGCGGACGCATCAGTGGCGGACTATCAGGATAGCGTGCGCGTCCGTCACGATGATGTGCTCGCCATAGTTTGACATCCATGAAAATAATAACCCTTCCCCATGAGCCGGCAGTACGTTGGCCGGTGTTTGACTCGGAGTCCGAGGCCGCCGTGCTTCAAATCCTGCGTGATGGAAATGTCAGCACGCATCCGGTGATCCGTGAGCTTGAGCAAGACTACGAGGCCTTCACCGGCCGCCGTCACGCCCTCGCCCACAACAACGGCACCAGTGCGCTGCTGGCCGCGTTCCATGCTTTGGGTCTCCAGCCAGGCGATGAAATCCTCGTTCCCACCGCCACTTTCTGGGCCTCTGTCTTACCGATGATCTGGTGCGGAATCATTCCCGTCTTTTGTGAAAGCGAGCCCGTCACGCTCGGCATCGATCCGGCCGACATGTGGCGAAAAATCACTTCCAGAACCAAGGCTGTTGTCATCGTTCATTTGTGGGGACTGCCCTGCCAGGTGGATGAAATTCAACAAGTGTGCGACGAGTTCGACCTTCGCATCATCGAAGACGCTTCCCATGCCCACGGTGCTGTTTATCACGGCCGGAATTGCGGAGCTGTCGGTGATATTTCGGTATTCAGCCTGCAGGGTGACAAACTGGCACCCGCGGGTGAAGGGGGGATTTTACTAACGGACAATGCGGATTATCTCGAGCGCGCCGCCTGCCTCGGTGACATCACGCGAATCATCGAACTCGATAGCCCGGCCCGGCGATTCGCCGCCACCGGCATGGGGATCAAAACACGCATCGCGCCGATGTCCGCTGCGCTGGGGCGTGTCTCGCTGCGAAAGCTAACGGAATCCAATCGCGTCCGAAACGAAAACCATCGCTGGCTCAGCGAGTGCCTCGAAAATCTCGGCTTCGACTGCTTCCTGCCTCCGACCGGGATCGGGCGCGTCTATTTCGAATTTCTCATCCGCCATCGCGATCCCGCCTTCGAAACCTCCCGTTTCATGGATCGACTGCAATCGCTCGGTGGCCAGGTAAGCACGCCGCGCTATCCGCTGCTGCACGAACAACCGCTTTTTCGTGAAGGCCACGTAGCCAGAATCGGGAGATTTCCCGAGGATGTTCGGCTACCCGACTACGCCGGAATATCCTTCCCGCAAACCGAGCACGAGAACCGTCGGCTGATCAAGCTGCCGAATTTCTGCCATCCTTGCGAGAAGCTGCTGGAGCAATACCGTGACGCTTTCGAGCATGCGGTTAGATCTCATTGAGCGAACCCGGGATCTGAATCCGGCACATGCCGGGCAGGCAATTACCAACCCGACTGCGTCTGTGGAACATGCTTGTCGGAACCGGCCAACGAACATTCCATGTAGAGTTGGCCCTCCAGCGGAAAAACATTCGGCAGCGGGCACGAGTAGGATCCACCGGACGGGCATTGCTGCTGGCCGCGGGTTTCCTTGTAGAGAGCCGACTCGATGTAGCCCTTCGCGTAGAGATGTTCGGCGATGTCCTGGGTGCCGTTTTCCGCATAGGGATGGCCGCCGTAGTCATAACCATACAGATTCTGATAGGAGCGCGTGGCGACCTGCACGTTTCGCAGGGACAGGATGCAGGCGGTCCGGTCGCTGCCGCGTTTCCAAGCGCGGGCACCGACGAACAGGACGGAAATGAGGGCAAGTAACGTCGCGATGACAACCGTCAGTTCGAGCAAGCTCAAACCGCGATGCATCACAACCCGGGGGGAGGAGTTGTTGATCATGGGGTGGGGGGGAAGACGCCCTCAACCTACCCGATAATCAACAAACCGGAATAACGCCATCGCGTGTCGATTTTCAGGGCGCGGCTCCCGTGCCGGTCAGCTTGATGTCGAAGGGATTTTCATTCGCATCGTTGTTGACAATCTTAAGCACCGCATTGCGGGCACCCTTCGCCTTGGGTTTGAAGGTGACCTTGAAGATTGTGGAGGCACCGCCACCGGAGAGGGAGGCCGCTGTTAGGGCGGTGACGGTGAAATCACCCTGTTGGGCTCCGGACTTTTTCAGGGCCAGATTCTGGAGCGTGGCAGTGCCGATGTTTTTGATGGTGAAGATTTTGGCGGTGCCGCTTTTGCCGGTTTTTACAGTGCCGAAATTGACTTTTCCGCTGTTGTCGGTCAGGCCGACGATGCCTGCGAGGACGACGATTTCCGGCAATTTGGGAAGTGAGGGTTTCACGATGCTGAAGCCGTGGGAGAAGAAGCTGTCATTGCTGCCGGTGCCGAGCATGGCCTCGATCTGGCTGGTGCAAAAGGCGGTGTAGCTGGCATTTCCCGGAAGAAACGGGCCGTAGCGGAAATCGACGTTGCCGCTGCCGTTGGGGGAGTTGGTGACGAGGGTGGTTTTGGCGATGGAGCCGCCGCTGGCGAGATCGACGCGGAAGACATCGAAGAGGCCGTCGTTGCCGACCGGCGGGTCTGTGTTGGCGGTCACGAACTTGGTACCGGTGGAGCCGAATGCGACGGTCAGACCGTTTCCGCTTATAGTGGCAGATAGATAGGAGCCGTCGGACACGGAATTGTCGGTGGTTTTGGTGGCCCACCAGAGGTCGCCCGTACCAGCGTCTTTCACGTAAAGGTCGGTGCCGAAGCCGTTGCTCACGCTGTCGATCAGACGCTTGCCGCCGAAGGTCCCGACGAATGCTCCGAAGAACGACACCCGGCCGCCGTTCGCACTGATCCGTGGGGTACTGAAACCTCCGTCAGCCACGCCGCCGCCGGTGGTTTTGTTCAGGAGATCGATGGCTCCTGTGGATAGATTTCTTCGATAGATGCAGGTGAGCGAGGCGGGGTAAGTGCTCGGCCGGGCGGGGCTGACGTTGGTGGCATCCGAGCTGAAGACGAGGTATTTGCCATCCGCGCTGAGGTCGAATTCATTTCCCGCGGTGGCCACGCTGGTGACCACGCCGATCCCGGTATCTAGTGCTTTTCCGGAGCTGTTGAGCGAGGCGACGATGGTTGTCTGGTTCACGCTGTCATACAGGTAGGCTCCGGCTTTGCCAGCAGGCTGGAGTTTTCCGCTGTTGGAAACGATGTTCCGGGCGACGCTGGCATAAGCGACGTAGCGGCCGTCAGCGCTCATGACGGGTCGGCGCGAGGCACCGTCGGCGGCCGGTGTGATCAGCCGGGTGATGTCGGAAACGGAGTCGCGCCAATAGATGAAATTGTCGGCTCCGCGCCAGCAGAGGTAGCGGCCATCATCGCTGAACGATCCCTCGCCGCCTTGTGCCACCGAGGTGTCGCCCACGAACGTCAGCGAGTTTGTGGAAATGCGGCGCACGTAAAATCCGCCCTCGGTGATCCCCGGCGTGCTGCCCGTCGCCGGCGGACCGCTGGTGAAGAGCACCAGATCGCCATCCGCCGAGAGGTCCTGGATGGTCGAATCCTGAGGGTGGTAGGCATTGTTGTAATCGCCGGTGAGCAGTGCGACCTGACCATTTCCACAAGTGATGCCAGACAGCAGGATGCCGACGGTGGCGAGGAGTGAAAGAGTGCCAGGCGGTTTGGAAAACGAGGGGATTGGATTTTTCATGCAGCAGGGATGGTGAACCAAAAACTCATTAATGAATCCGACGCGCCGGATCAAGCGTTGAGAATTCGGCGGGGGAGATCGAGTAACCGGATTTTCAAAGATGCCATGGTTTGCACAGCGTTCATTTTAACCGGCATTCACGTCTTTAATCATATCGAAAACACCGAGGCAGCGCGCGATCACTTCGTTTTGAAACGCCGGAGGAAAAAGCAGCCCCAGCGGCACAGCCACCGCCAGCAACGCGGGGATTTTTCCAAACGGACGTCCCCGTTTCCTCTCTAACAGAGTAAGGATCCCGTGCAGGGTGAAATAGACGGTCGGCAGGCCAAAGCCGTTTCGCACCGGAAGTGTGATCGCCAGTTCATGCAGGAATCCGGATACGATGAAGATCGCCATCACGCCAGCGTTTGCACCAGCCAGCGCTTCCACCGGCCGGCCGACGAGGCGCTGCATCATCTGTGAGTAGCCGACATTCCAACGCCTGCTCCAGAAGTCGCCGATGCCGTGGGCCTCAAGCACATTGGGAAACAACGTCCTCACGGGAAACCCCGCGGCTCGCAAGCATCCTTTGAGGACTCTCAACGCACCAAAATGAAAGCCCAGACTCATCGGCACGAACATCACAAGGATCTGACGCCACTCCATCGCCCACACCAACCAAGCGCCCAGCGTCCCAACTAACATCAGCAGCAATCCCAGCCGCACATCACTCTTCCAGCTCAGCCCTTCGCGTCTGATTCGAAAACTTGCCGGATCCATTCCGAACCACAAGAAGGCGAACACGAGGTATCGCACGATCGGAAGCCTCTCCGCTCCGACCCATTCCGCATACACCAATCCCTTCATTCCACCCAGAAGAACGCAACAAATTCCAACCATTCTCAAAATCGGATCACAGCCTGATAGGGCGAAATCCGCACCCGAAACTGCCGCCACCAGAACCAGCCATCCCAAGAGACGCCTGATCCACAACCGCTTCAACGTTGCTAAAACCGGACCCGCCGCAATCCCGGCAAGCACCAGCAATGGAACCATCCACATCATTTAAATCCTCCCGTCCCTAGCCATCCGGCGTTCCAACATAACAAACCCGCATAGAGCACAACCAACCCGATGAAGAGCGCTGTCAGCAAATGCTTGGCCACCCGGTTGGTCGCGTTGCCTTCGATTTCACTCAAATCGAAACCGAAAAACTGCAACCACAGCCGCACCGTCCACCACAGCAACATGAACGTGCACATCGCCATTGCCGCGCCGCTGCCACCCATCAGCCAATCGCCGAATCTCAGCGCCAGCACGGCGAAGAACACATGACTGCTCCAGACGTAGATCGAATACGTCCACCACAACTCACGCATCAACGGAGTCAATCCCGCCAGCTTCTCACGCCAACCGAGCGCCTGGGGAATCCAAAAACTGCCCACGCTCAGTGCGACCAGCGACCATCCGCCGATCAGCAGCCCGATTTGTAACAGATCCTTCATTGGAAAATAGCCGCCAACGTGAACACCGCGCTGAGCACGGCAAAGACTCCCAAAAAGAAAACATCCCAACCCCGGTCCCGGCGGCGGAGCTCCCGATCATAATAAGTCAACTGCACCACTACCCGGCTTCCCCAGAAAATTCCGAAGAACCCGCAAAGCACCCTGCCCATTCCATCCTCTAGCAGCAAATGCGGCCACCCCAGACACAACACCGCGAGCGCCGCGATGATCGCTACGATGTAGGCGCAGTGCACATAGAAAATCTGCCGGACCATCGCCTCCGCCCCCGCCAGATTGCGGGCGTATCCGAATCTTCCGGCCGCGACGAAATTCGCCACGACCAAACCTAGCAAAATGACCCCGGCACCCCGTAATCCGAATTCCAACTGCAGCGCATTCATTTTTCAGTATTTCTAACGATTTATTTTCAATCATTTCATCACACAGAACCCATCCTCACACTCCGCCGTCCCCATGCGGTGCAACTCCTCCCGCACCTTCCGGTCCTTGCTTCGGAAGAACACCTTGCTAAGCGCATGACGGTTCGCCGGCAGTACCCGGCAGGCGTGGATGGCGACCGGCAGCAATCCCGGCCCACCCAACCGGCGCGCCGCCGTCTGGTAGTTCGCACAACTGTAAAGGCACCAAACCCAAGCCTCCGCTCCACGGAAAATCCCACCCTCACTCGTCCTCACCACCATTTCCCGCGCCGGATCCAACGTGCCCAATCCCGGAAAAACCCGCTCCGCATGGGCCGCCTGATACGGAATGAACTCAATTCCGAAAGCCCGCGGCTGCCGGTTGATCCATTCGTGAAAGCTGCAGCACATCCCGCAGCGGCCGTCGTAAAACACTTCGATTCCCTTGATTTGCTTCGGTAGGTTCATGGCGTTTCCCTTTCTGTATTTTCAGTATTATTTGAAAATTCAGAATATGCAAGATGGAATTTGCGGTGAAGGTTCCCCGAGCAACCAATGGCGAGCGGGAGTCGGCGACCTAACGTCACTTAAGGAAGCAGGCGTGGATCAAAAGAAAATGGTTCCGGTTTGCCGATGCGGATCATTTTGAAGTCCGGGTGGGAAGTGTTCAGCAGGAAATTGGATTCAATCGGGACAATGACGCTGGGCAGTTCAAGCACGGCCGCGCTGGCCCGCTTCAACCATCGGTCGCCTAACTGTTTGGTCGATGGCGGTGGCGGTTGATCCATCCAATCCGCATGGAGGGAAGACGCCATGATTTTCTCCACCAGGCTTTCTGCAAACTCGATTTTGAAAACGACATACTTGAAACGCACCAGCGGATTGAGATGAACCAGACTTTCCAACGCTGCGAGCGACACGGCACCACTGGTGTAAACCACCCGGTTTCCCCGCGAATTCCAGCGACCGCCCGTCACGGCCGCGCCTTCACCGGAAAAGGCGGTGGCGGCGTGTTTTTCCTTCACAATGCGCCAGGCCCGGATGGTCATGAAAACACTCCGTATTCGATGCGGCCTAGCAGATCCTCAACCTCGCGGGCACCCACTTCGGTCTCGGCATATTCCAAGGGGATGGCACCACCCAAGCCGAACTGGGGCGAGGTCAGCCAGGAGCGCGCACTCTGGAGGCTTTCCAAAATATCGATCGCTTTTCCCGTCAGGCGGGCGAAGCGCACGACACGGTCCGATTCGGAAGGATCCAGTCGCCCGGCCGCCTTCCGCCGATGAAGCGTGGCTTTGGAAATCCCGAGCATTGGAGCAAGCCGGTCCATGGGCAGATCGAGGCTGCTGCGGAGGACTTCAAGTTCCTCCATTTTCAGCCCCGTCTTCAATGATGCGATGAGAAGGGACGGTGGCGGGGCGCTGACTGCGGCTTGGCCAGATGATGCGTAAATGCAGGATTGGACCAAGGATGGTGCTTTTGCCGCGGCCTTCGTTTTGACCTTGGCGGAACCAGCCTTTCTCAATGAAGCGCTGAGCACCTTTCCGGCCACCGATTTCTTAACCTTGGAGGTCGGTAACGAATTTTTCATCTGAAAAGATAAATAGTTCCATTTGAAGGACCAGTCAAGCGGCGGATTCGGTCATACGCCTCCAAGAGCACTTCCGATACACGTTGAAACCGATCCGATATCGATCCACCACCCACGACGCAAGCTTTTGATTCGATGGCCACCGAGCGGGTATATCACAATTCCCATGTTGTTGCTTGTAAGCGACAAGCTGTCCGTAGCGTTCGAACCAATTTTCGCCGATAGCGTCGATGCAAGCGGCGGTGATCGTGTTGCGTAGCGTTTCCAGCGAAAGCTCGGGGCAGAATATCTCGACACGCTCCCGAAAGCGACTGTCGTCGAAACCGCCAGTGCGACCGCGCTCAACGCGCATGGTGGCGATTATTTGTGCCAGCAAATCGTCCTGTTCCTTCAAACCTTGAAGAACTTTCCAGACTTCATCGAAGTTGCTGCGGAGAACCGCTTGCTCAATCGTCTCTCCGCGTGCTTTCTCCACATAGAGCGGCACGAGCACGTAACCGAATTCCTTTCCCGTTTCGGGTGATAGGCGCATCGCTCGGCCCGTCGCCTGCACGATATCCACCAAGCTTCGTTTGGGACTCAGGAATGCAACCATGTCGACGGCAGGAACATCCACTCCTTCCGTGAGACAGCGGGCGTTAGAGAGAATGGCTCGCGGTGCGGTTGCGAAATCGCGCATGAGTCGTTCGCGGTAGGCCGTAGTCATCGCTCCTTCGATGTGCGCACAGTGAAAATCATCAAGATGTGTTCCAATGCCTTCCGGTCCGTCGGAGGTGAACGACTTTGCAGAAGCCACTTTCGAGTGGAACGTGAACACTTTTGAAACGTTGTATTTCTCGATGGCTGACTTGAGTGCGATTTGGTTGGCGACTTGCCGGGCTTTCACTTCGTCTCCATCTATCAAAACCACGCCAAGGCGGAGCGCTTCGTTGGTGACCATTTCCGAGGTCACGACGGAGATGATGACTTTGTAGTCGGTAATGATGCCCGCCTTCGCCGCCGCACTGAACGGCAACCGATGAACAACCGGCCCGTAGGTTTCTGGCCCGTCCATCGAGAAGACGACTTTTGATTCTCCAAACTTATCCTTCTTCGCCACGTCGTAGTGACGAGGTGTGGCGGTCATGAAGAGTCGGCGTGCGATGGGCAGGTTCTCATCCTTGAGAGCGAGTGCGAACCTCGCTCCCTCTCGTCCAGCGGTCTTATGAGCTTCGTCGAATACGGCGAAATCAAACGGGGGCAAACCAGCGACAGCTTCCGCGACAACTTTGCTGGATTGATAGGTGGAGAACACTAGGCGCACCGAGTCGGTCGGACGCTCAAGAAAGCGCCGCACGTCGACACTCTTGGTCGTGACGGCAAAGTCGAGGTCGGACGGACGAACGAGCAGTGAATCTTCCTCTCCCTGGACAGTCGGGTCGGAACAGACACACCGGAACTGGGGATACGGCCAACTCGTTTCATGGAGCCACACGTGCAAGGTCTGCCGAACAAGCGCGAGCGAGGGCAGCAGGATCAGCACGGTGCGCGCATCGAGTCGTTCAGCGGTCCAAAGGGCGACCAATGTTTTACCACTGCCGCAAGCCATCAACGCCGTGGCCCTTGGTCCGCGTAACAGGCCGCCGACAATTTCATCCAAAGCGACGAGTTGGTGTGGATCCGGCGTCTTCCGCTTCGGAGTGGCGGGTTGCTCCGCGAGCCAGGCTTCGATGATTTGAAAATCTTCCGGCGTGAGACGGTCAAGATCGCTGCCCCTGACGAAGATTGCCCCAAGACGTTCCTCGGCGACGCGAGCCACCACATCACAGTTGGTGAAAACCAAACGCTGTCCGCCAATTTCAGCGAGGCCATAGAAAGTCGAAAGCTCTGTCCAAGTGAGCGCGGGGCGGCCAGTGCGAAACTTCGATTGATAACAGACTGGTTCATCAGCCGCCGTGACGAACACCCCATCCACTCCCATGTCCGCCATTGGCAAGCGGAGTTGCTGCCGAAGAGCTGAAGGCATTGAGTTTCCCGGCCAGACTTCGCGAGCCTGATAGATCCGCTGTGTGGCCAGGCACGCCTCGGCGAAGATTTCGAGTGCCGCTCCTCTTGCTTGCTCGGTGGGTAGTGCTGCAATTCGCGCTTCAAGCTCGGCGAAACTCCGAACCCCTGACAGCAAGCCCAGTCCGTGGAAATGTTTCGCTTTCGGATGTCGCGGCAGGTTCATTCGTCGTTCGTTAGAATGATACGCTCAACTGCTTGCCGCCTTTGGCGATGCCGATGAGTGGATTGGAAAGACCGGAGGAGCAAACGCGGTCCCGGAGCTTGGCGTTGAGTAGCATGGGGAAATGAACGGAGCCGCGAGGGTTTCAGAACCCGAGGCGTTTAGCTTCGGCCCGGAGGAAGGCTTCGAGCTGGGATTTCTCGGGCAGTTCGAGGCGGTAGGTGGAAATGAAGAGCCGCTCGTCCATGCCTCCGAGGGCGTATTCGGCGAGGGCGTGGTCCTTGTCTGTGCAAAGGAGCAGTCCCACGGGAGGCCGATCACCCTCGCTCATCTCGTGTTTGCGGTAGTAGCTGAGGTAGGTGTTGAGCTGCCCGGCGTTCGCGTGGGTGAAAGGCTCGGCCTTGAGGTCGATGAGGACGTGGCATTTCAGCCTGCGGTGGTAGAAGACCAGATCGATGAAGTAGTCGGTGGTGCCGATGCGGATCTTTTTCTGACGGGCCTCGAAGCAGAAGCCGTGGCCCAGTTCGAGGAGGAAGCCCTGGAGGTGATCGATGAGGGCGTTTTCCAGATCCTTTTCCCGCAAGGCCTCCGCCGGAGTGAGGCCGAGGAACTCGAAGATGTAGGGGTCCCGGATGATGTCCACGGGCCGTAGCGCCTCGGAGGATTCATGGGCGAGGCGGGTGAGCTTTTCCTTGTCTGTGGAAAGCCCGGTGCGCTCGAAGAGCAGGGAGCCGATCTGGCGTTTCAGCGCCCGCACCGTCCAAGCGCCACGGATGGCTTCGATTTCGTAGAAGACGCGCTTCAATGGGTCGTCGAGTTTCATCAGTTCGACAAAATGGGAGAAGCCGAGCGACTGGAGGAGGCGTTCGGGAGGCAGGGCAAATCCCGGCCGGGCCGATCCGTCAGCGGCCGCGCGGTCCGCGACCAAGTCCCGGAGGTGCTCAAGGCTGACGACGGGGGTCTGAGAGGATTCTCCGGACAGTGTCTGGAGAATCGGCAGGAGCTGCGGTGTCCGGGCAAGAGATTCTCCAGACAGCGTCTGGAGAATGCCTGGGTATTGCACGAAGAACTGCCGACAGGCCCACAGGCTGGAAGCGCCGAGTCCCGGGAGCGCCAAATTTTCCGCGAGATCCGGCACGAGTCGCTCGCCATAAGCGGCGCGGTCGGCTCCGTCCTGCTCGAACTCAAGGATCCATGCCCCGATGACCCAGTTGCGCACGGTCAGGGCGCTATTCGCCACGGAGGACACCCCTTTTCGCAAGGAGGTGTCGAGGTGACGGATGCTGTGAACGAGGTCGGTAAACTGCATGAGCGGATCGACTAGGCGACGAGAGATTCGGTGAGTTAGAGACTAGCTGGCAGACATTGTGATGGGAAGAGTGGATTGATGAAGGACGAGTGTTGGTTTTTGATTGGAAGGCAGTGTCTGCCGAATTGAAGGAGGCGACTGAATGGTGCCGGGCAAGGTGATCGCGACAGATTCCGGCGACAGTGTCGCCGGAATTCGCGGGTCGCCGACCCGCGAATTGGGAAGAGCGGGGAATTCGACAGACAGTGTCTGTCGAATTTGCGGATAGAGAAAGCACGACGACCGGCACTGGCGCAAGATGGAGGCTCTGCCCTGTGATTGGGCTGCGGCAGAGTTGTCGGCTTTGACCGAGGCAGCGTATTTCATGCGCCAAGGTTTGAACGAGACCGGAGGAATCTACCAGTTTCGTTTTTGCCGAGGGAGTTTCCGGGAAGTGGAGTCTCGGTCTGCCAGCATTTCGCGGCGACCGGTGGTCGCCGCTACGCGGGCACCTTGTCCAAACCGAACGCGTCATGCACGGCGCGGGCGGCGTCTTCGATGCGGGTCTCGTCCACGGTCACGGCGATCTTGATTTCCGAGGTGGAGATCATGCCGATGTTGATGCCCGCGGCACCGAGGGCCTTGAACATGGTGGCGGCGACACCGGAGTGGGAACGCATGCCGATGCCGACGGCGGAAAGTTTCGCGATGCCGGCTTCGGTCTCGATCTTCGAGTTCGGCGCGAGATCGGCGAGCACCGGCTTGAGCGCGGCCTGGGCCTTGCCGAGGTCGCTGCTGTGCATGGTGAACGAATGGCGGGCGAAGCCGTCGTGCGCGATGTTGGATACGATCATGTCGAGATTGATCTCCGCCTCGGCGAGCGCGCCGAGGATCAGGCCGGACATGCCCGGGGCGTCGGGGATGCCGGTGATGGTGATGCGCGCTTGCGAGCGTTCGATCGAGACGCCGCGAATCACGACGTTTTCCATGTTGGGATGTTCTTCTAACACGAGGGTTCCTGGATTGTCGTTGAGTGAGGAGCGGACTTCGAAAATGACGCCGAATTTCTTGGCGAACTCGACCGAGCGGGATTGCATGACCTTCGAGCCGGACGATGCCATTTCGAGCATTTCGTCGTAGGAAATTTCCGGCAGCTTGCGGGCGTTTTTCACGACGCGCGGATCGCAGGTGTAAACGCCGTCCACGTCGGTGAGGATCTGGCAGACATCGGCCTTGAGCGCGGCGGCGACGGCGATGGCGGTGAGGTCGGAGCCGCCCCGGCCGAGGGTGTGAATCATGCCGTCCGGCGTGACGCCTTGGAAACCCGCGACGACGAGCGATTTCCCCTCATCGAGGAAACTTTTCATCAGCGTGGGGTCCATATTGAGGATGCGGCCACGGGTGTGGGAGCCGGTGGTGCGGATGCCGGCCTGGCTGCCGGTGACGGAGGCCGCTTCCACGCCGAGTTCGTGGAGGGCGATGGTGAGCAGGGCGATGGATTGTTGTTCGCCGGTGGCGAGGAGGACGTCGAGTTCGCGTTCGCTGGGATTTTCCGCGAGCTCCTTGGCCATTTTGATCAGGTTGTCAGTCATCCCCGACATGGCGGAAACCACGGTGACGACCTGATTTCCTTCGTCACGAGTGCGTTTCATCCGCGCGGCGACATTGCGGATCCGGTCGAGCGAGCCGACGGAGGTTCCGCCGTATTTTTGAACGATAAGGGCCATGGGTGTTTCAATCCGCGCCCTCCGGGTGGGTGGCGACCGGGCGGGAGTGAAGGGGAACTTCGCAAACTTGGCAAGAAATTGGATGAAATGGATCGAGCGCGGTCTGGATTTCCAAAACTCACCCCAGCAAATCCCGATATTCCGGATGCCGCTCGATATAAGCCGCCGCATACCCGCAGATCGGTCTGACTTGCCACCCGCGCTCGCGTGCCAGCGCCAGCACTCCGGCCATCAACCGCCCCGCCGATCCTTTTCCACGCAACGCCGGATCCGCCTCCACGTGCGGCAGGATCAGGAGGATTCCATCAAGGCGGTAGTCGGCGAAAGCCAGCTTGCCTTCCTCCACCAGTTCAAATCGGCTGCGGGCGGTGTTGTCGGTGATCGTTTCCATGACAACCCGTCGCCCTGTTTGTTTCGGAAATCAATGCTGCGGATATTTCTCCAACAGCCAGTCGTTCGCCGCGTTTTCACCGAATAACTTGGTCCGGTCGAAGTAATTCACCCAGTCGCTTTCCGGAACGGCGGTGGACTTCATCATCTCGGAAACCTTGTTCGCCGAAGCGACCAGAGCGTCCCGGCGCAGAACGATGTCGGCACGAATCTCGTCCGCCTCCGGCGATTCGTCCCCTTTCACGACCATTTTCTCATGCACCAAGCCGACCAGTTTTTCCACGACGCATGCGCCGTCCCCGATTTGGCGGGCCAACTCAAGCTGCGCGGAAACAACCATCTCCGCAGATTCATGATCTCCGGCCGCTTCATAGCCCTGCCTTAATTTCACAAGCTTGTCGCCCATGCCACGGGACTGGATCGCCTCCGGTTTCGTCAGCGAATACATCGACGAGAGCTTGGCTTCCGCAGCGGAATATCCCGCCGACGCGTAGGCCTCCTCGCCGTTCTGCCAGGAACTTCGGGTGAAATCATCAAGCGGTTTCCCCGCGGACGACCGCAACCGGGCGAATGCTTCCTCATCCTTTCCCAGATCGAAGAGCGCCTTTGCGGACATCAAGTCGACGAGGCCATTTCCGGGGGCCTCACTTCTCATCCGGTCGAGGATCTCAAGCCGTTTCGCAGGATCATTGCCCATGCGGGCGGCTTCCAACAACACTTGCGGATTGTGGGGAAATTTTTCCAACGCCTCCTTGAGATATGCCTCATCCTTGCCGAGCCGGAATGCGGCGAGCAGCGAATCCACGTTTCGGCCCGCGGAATTCACGTAGGTTTCGAGCTGTGCGGCGGAAAGCTTCGGAGGATCACCCTCGCCCATGAGCTTCACAAAGTTGGAAAACTCCTGCCGGACTTTCGGAGCCCTGCTCCGAGGCATCCCGCGCTCATCATGGCTCTCGCTCAGGTCCGAACGCGTCTTTTTCCCGGAAAGGATATCCGCCCTCGCGACGGATGAAACGGGATGGTCACCGCGCGATATCAGGATGATGCCCAACGCCGTCAGTAAAAGGACCGCCGCCGCGAGAATGAGTCGGTTTTTTCGTGGGTTCATGTGATCAGCAAACCGGAATCTATCTATTTTCATCGCGAGGTGAAGCCGGATTTTCACCGACCGATATAAAATGGGTCGATTCCCGGAATGCTTCGGGTTTCACTCCGCCCGTGACCGGTTCCACTCTCAAAGCCTGCCTCCTCGCGGCGCGTCCGAAAACCCTACCCGCCGCCATCGTGCCGGTGTGGGCGGGGTGCGTGCTGGCTTGGAAATTGACCGGAAATTTCAATCTGCTGCTCGCGCTGTGCACGCTCGGCGGATCGATCGCCATTCAGATCGCGACGAATTTTTTCAACGACGCCATCGACGCGAGGAAAGGCGCGGACACGGAGCGCCGGCTCGGCCCGACACGGGTGACCGCTTCGGGCATGATGGATTCGAAAACCGTGATGCGGCTGGCAACGGTGTTTCTCGGAATCGCAGTGGCCTGCGGCACGGTTCTCTATCAGGCGCGCGGCTGGCCGATCGTCGCCATCGGGATTCCCTCGCTGTTTCTCGCCTACGGCTACACCGGCGGACCGTTTCCCCTCGCCTATCGCGGGATGGGCGAGCTGTTCGTGATCCTGTTCTTCGGACTCGTCGCGGTGTGCGGCACCGTGTTCATCCAAACCAGCGGGTGGCCGCGCGAGGCGCTTTTGTTAGGACTGCAGATCGGGCTGCTGTCATCGATCCTGATTTCCATCAATAATCTGCGCGACCGAGAGGAAGACGCCACCACTGGCAAGCGCACGCTCGCCGTCCGCTTCGGCCCGAAAGTCGCAGTGGCGGTGATCTGGGTGGAAGTCCACCTGACGGTTTTCGCGGGGCTTGGCTGGTTTTCGTTCAACATGCCTCCACTGGCCATCGCGGGAGCTCCCGGCTTTCTCATAGGCCTGAGAATCATCCTCGGCGTAATGACGCTGGCCCCGGGGCCGGCGTTCAACCGCTTGCTCGCACTCGGCGGCGTGCAGTTGATTTTATTCGCAGCCGCCTTTCATTTCGCCGCCGTGATGGCCCACTGACGATGAACCTTATCGACCAGAAACCGATGATCGCGCGCTACCGCCTCAAGGCGCGCGGCTTCCTGAATTCCATTTCCAACCGCCGCGAATTCGAAGGCGCGTTGATCCAGATCGACGGTGGATTCGGCTGCATCCATCCGTGGCCCGAGCTGGGCGATCCGACGTTGGATAGATGTCTCGCAGATCTCGCGGGTGCCCGCCGCTGGCCCATCGTCCGCCGCGCGATCCGTTGCGCGGAGTATGACCGTGCATCGCGGGCGTTTGACAACTCGTTGTTCGAGGAAATGGAAGTGCCCGCCAGCCACGCAACGCTGGCGAAGGCCGATGTCGCGGAAATAGCACTCGCGGTGGAGGCCGGATTCACCACGGTGAAGCTCAAAACAGGCCGCGATTTATCGGCTGAAGCGAAGTTTCTCGATGAGATGACCACCGAAAACCCGCAGTTGAAATGGCGGCTGGATTTCAATGAATCGCTCACTCCCGGCGATGCCGCCGATTTTTTGTTAGGACTTGCGGAGAAGACCCGCGCGGCCATCGACTTTGTGGAAGATCCAAGTCCGTATTCGGAAACAGCGTGGACCGAAATCCGCCGCCAGACCCGGGTGAAACTCGCGGTTGACCGTGAAGCGGCCCCGCTGTCATCCGCCGCGCAGGTAATGGTGATCAAGCCCGCCATCGACGAGCCATTTTTGTTAGGTGAGGCGGCGCTCGGTCACAACCAGCGCGTCGTCGTGACCAGCTACATGGACCACCCGCTCGGCCAGGCGTTCGCGGCGTGGGAAGCCGCGCGGCTCGGGTTGCAATTTCCCGGCTTGGTCGGCATTTGCGGCTTGCAAACGCATCACCTGTTCGAGCCTAACGAATTCTCCGAGGCTCTTGGTCCTTGGTCGCCGGATTTCAAAGTTCCCGCCGGTACCGGACTGGGTTTCGACGATCTTCTCGATGCCCAGCCATGGACGCGACTTTACTGACAAGCCAGGAATTCTGGGTGGATCCGACACCGGAAAACGCCGGTGAATTCGCGGAGATCCCCGAACTAACAGGCCACGTGCTTTTCGAGACATCCGGCAGTTCGGGCAAACCCAAATGGGTGGCACTCTCGAAACAAGCACTGCTCGTTTCCGCTGCAGCGGTGAACCGATATCTGGAAGTCACCCACGATTCCCGATGGGGAATCGCGCTTCCGCTGCATCATGTCGGCGGCTTCGGCGTGGCGGCCAGGGCCTATCAGGCAAACTGCAGTTGGTCCGCCTTCGACGGCCGTTGGAATCCTCTAGTTTTCCAGGATTGGATCGAACGCGAAAACGTGACCCACACGTCGTTGGTCCCCACGCAGGTTCATGATTTGGTGAAAGCCGATCTGGCAGCTCCGTCGTCGTTAACAGCCATCGTTGTCGGCGGCGGTCACCTCGACACGCTAACAGGCCAAGCCGCGCGGGATCTCGGCTGGCCGGTTCTGGCGAGTTATGGAATGACCGAAACCGGCTCCCAGATCGCCACCCAGGGGCTCGAAGTACTAGGCATGCCGTATCGGCCCGCGCCCATCCCGTTGCTGCCGATTTGGAAGGTGGAACTGTCGGACGATCACCGGCTTCGGATCACAGGTCCGGCGTTATTTTCAGGATATGTTTCGGAAGGAAAATTCACCCCGCGGGAATCCGAGTGGCACACGGCATCCGACCGCGTGGAACTGGACCACGAAGCGCTCACCCCGCTCGGCCGTGCAGACACTTTGGTGAAAATCCTGGGTGAGCTCGTCGATCCGGAAATCATTGAACGTCAGCTTGTTGCCTATTCAAAAGGCGAGCTTAAAGCCGGCACTTTCGCCATCGTCGCCATTCCGGACGAGCGGACGGAAAACTCGCTGGTTCCCGTTTTCGAAGCGGGTGTCAATCCGGCCGTGATCCGGCGGGTTCTCACGGTTCACAAAGAGCAAGCTCCCGGTTTCCAACGACTGCAAGCCGCCCGCATGATCCCCGAATTGCCGCGCAGCGAGCTCGGGAAATTGAGACGAGCCACCTTGGCGGAACTTTGCAGAAACTTGGAAGTCATTGATTGACAGGGTTTCGAGCCACGCCAAATTTGGATTATCCCGGCAACGGCAATTTCCTGATTGTCATCTTGCCACGGATAGTAATAGTCAACCTATCTTGATTAAATTGGTCAAAGATTCGATGTCACGATTTGGCACTGCGTATGCTGGCGACGGGCTGGCACTACGCACCCTATCACCCGTCAAAATACCCAGCACCCACACCCACGATGATTCATCGCACCGAGGAAGGTCAGTCCGCATTGTTTGAGGAAAAACTTGAAGATGGAGGCGTCACCCGGAAGAAGCGAGCGGGAAGCGGTAACCCAAAACCCATGGACTTCGGACTCACCGCCCCATCGCAGCTCGCGAAAAACTACGTGCTCGACACCAATGTTCTCCTGCACGACCCCGCAGCCTTGGAACGATTCAAGGAAAACCACCTTTGCATCCTTGTCGATGTGCTGGCGGAACTGGACAAGTTCAAGTCCGAGCAAACCGAGCGCGGAGCCAACGCCCGCCGCGTCCATCGCCGCCTAACTGAAATGTTTTCCTGCGCGGACAAGGTCACGCAGGGCGTCACCACGGAAGGCGGCGGAACCGTGCGCCTCGTCATTTACGATCCCGCCAGTTGCCCGAAGAACTCGGACCAACTCAACCGCTTCCACCGGGTTTTCCCCGACCGCGAAAGAGTCGATCACCGCATCCTCGCCGCCTGCCTGCTGCTCATGCAGTACAACGACGCGCCGGTCGTGCTGGTGACCAAGGATATCAACATGCAGCTCAAGGCCCGCTCCGTGGGAATCGACTGCCAGGACTATCTGAACGACAAGGTCGATGCCCGCGAGGTTTCCAACTACGAGGTTCGTCGTATCGAAGTCGATCCCAGCGAACTGCATCGCTTCGCCAGCGCGGGCGAACTCACCGTGGACGAGGACCGCACTTCGGGCGTCGCGGTGAATGAATACGTTCTGCTAGGTGCCGGTGAGAAACAAACGATTCCCGCCCGGCTTGCGCCGGACGGCCGTTTCGTCAGGCTGAATTTACCTGAAGTGTTGAAAATCCCCGACGGACAATCGCTCAAGCCGCTCAACCTCGGCCAGCGCTGCCTGATCGACGCGCTGCTCAATCCGGACATCTCGCTGGTCACCTGTTACGGGCACGCCGGCACCGGAAAAACGCTGGTCGCCGTGGCTGCCGGACTTCACGAAATGTTCAACCGGAAATATAACGGCATCACCGTCAGTCGTCCGGTTGTTGCGATGGGCGATCAGCTCGGATTCCTTCCCGGTTCGCTCGATGAAAAAATGCGCCCGTGGCTCCAACCGATCCACGACGCGCTCGATCTCCTCATGCGCCCTAACACGCCGCTGGGCCCGCGCCGCAAGCAACAACAGAAGGCGGGAGGAGCTCCACCGGCCGCAGCGAAGAAGCCTTACGAACTGCTGATGGAACAAGGCATCCTCGAAATCGAAGCGCTCTGCTACATCCGCGGCCGTTCGATTCCCAACCGTTTCTTCATCCTCGACGAAGCCCAACAGCTCACGCCGCAGGAAGCGAAAACAATCGTCACCCGGATGTCGCGCGACTCGAAACTCGTGCTCGTCGGCGATCCGGCGCAGATCGACAATCCGTATGTGGACAGCCGCAGCAACGGCCTCGTTTACACGCGGAACCGCTTGAAAGGCCAGCCGTTCGTCGCCCACGTCGCCCTCAACCGCGGCGAGCGCTCTGAACTGGCGGAAGCCGGTGCGCAGTTGATGTAAACCTTATCACAAAAGCCCCTTCCGGATCTGCCGGAGGGGGCTTTTTTGTTTTTCGATCAAACGAATATCTCCGAAATGCTGGTCGCTTCAATTCCGTGGGCTTCGGCGACCGGCTTGCAGGTGAGTTTTCCAGCAGCGACGTTGATGCCGCCCAACAGCTCCTTACGCGTCCGGCAGGCGCCATCGAGTCCTTTTTCCGCAATCATCATCGTCCATGGATGGGTGACGTTGTTGAGCGCCTGCGTCGCGGTGCGGGAATAAGCACCGGGCATATTGGCAACGCAGTAGTGAAGCACGCCTTCCTCGACGAATGTGGGATTGTCATGGGTGGTGGGCCGGGTGGTTTCGGCGCAGCCGCCCTGATCGACGGCGATGTCCACGAAAACACTGCCATGCGGCATCAGCCGCAGCATTTCGCGGGTGATGAGCTTGGGCGCTTTCGCTCCGGGAACCAAAACAGCGCCGATGACCAGATCCACTCGCGGCAGGAGATCGGCTAGATTCGCCTCGTTTGAATAGACGGTGTGCGAACCCATGGTGATGTCGAGGAAGCGCATGCGTTCGAAATCGACCTCAAGAATCGTGACATCCGCGCCGATGCCGGTGGCGACGCGGGCCGCATTCACCCCCGCGGTGCCGCCGCCGAGGACGACGACACGGCCGGGAGCGACACCGGGAACACCACCTAACAAAGATCCGCGGCCGCCACAGTGTTTCGCGAGATGATAGGAACCGACGATGGCGGACATCCGGCCGGCGATCTCGCTCATCGGCTCTAACAAAGGCAGATGCCGGTTCACTTCGATGGTTTCGTAGGCGATGGCGGTGCAGCCAGACGCCATCAGGCTTTCCGTCAGAACCTTGTTCGCCGCGAGGTGGAGATAGGTGAAAAGGATGTGCTGCGGACCCAGCAGGGCGACTTCATCGGGTTGCGGTTCCTTCACTTTCACGATCAGCTCGGCTTCTGCGAACACGGCTTCGGCGGTTTCCACGATTTCCGCTCCGGCGGCCTTGTATTGTTCGTCGGAATAACTCGCCCCTTCCCCCGCTCGGCTTTGGACAAAAACGCGATGGCCGCGTTTGACCAACTCGGCGACGGATCCGGGAACCATGCTGACTCGATTTTCCTGTGCTTTGATTTCCTTGGGGACGCCGATGTTCATTGCGACCCAACGCTAGCATCCGGAATACCAATGGCGACGCGAAACCCGTCGCCGGACGATGAAGGAATTCGGGGAAGTCAGAATCGGTGTCAATTCCGGGTAGGAACCGATCCATGTCCCTCAGTCGTATTTGTTTTTTGGAGTGCCGCGAAACAATCATTGGCAAGTGAAAGCCAGCGACTAACATCCGCGTCTTGCACTCGCCTCGGAAACCCATGTCCCGCAAAAACCTCCTGCTGCTGGCAGCCACGCATCTGCTCGCTCTCGGTGCGGCCTATTCGTTCGCAAGGCACAACCATCCGCAGACCGAACGCGCCGGTGAGATGAATCCGCCGCCGCAGACCAAATCGCCTACCCGCAATCTGCGGAGCCACGGTGAGGGCGACGGGGCATTGCTGCTCGCGGCATTTAAAAAAGAGCAATCTGAAATCAAATCCCGCTATGAGGAACTGAAGGAAACCTTGCCCGTGGCGAAGGATTTGAAAGCCGCCGCTGTCGAAGCATTTGCCAAATGGAAAGGGAGTCCGAACGATGAGGATGCGTTCTCGGAAATGAAGGTCCGGATCCTGCATTGGCTCAGGCAAAATCCGACAGACGCCATGGATTTCATCGCGACGGCATCAGTCAACGACTCCGATTTCGGAGACCTCGGACCTCTGATTGCGCCGGATGTCTTTAAAGAAGTAATCGCGGAAAAAGGATTACTCGGATCGCTTCCATGGCTCACAAAATACCCTATCGCCTTCGCACTCCTGCGAACCGCCACCGTTGACGAAATGAAAGCGGGCGGCGGTTTCGCCATTTTCCTAAAACTCGACTCCGCCGTGAAGGGAACCCCCTGCGAGGAAGCGTGGCAGCAGGCGACGTTTCTCACGGCCATCGGCAAGGTCGCCCGATTCAGTGAAAAAGAACGCCTGTTGGAGTATGCCAAGGGACTGCCCACCCCCGGACAACAGCAAGGCCTGCTATTGGGATTTTCCCAATCCAGCGGGCAAGCGGCGGATTGGCTGCTAGATCTCGTCGAGCATGGCGAACTGGAGACCGAACTGGCGTCCAGCCTGAAAGGCGCGCTTGGCAACGAAGTGCTCAACACACCCACGATGGACATGGACAAACGCGTGGCGGCAAGGCGGGCCACCAAAGGCAACGAGAAGAAATTCCGCGAAACGATCATCGGTGAGATCGTCGGCGGCGACATCAACAAACTGTTAGTCAATGGCCGGGACTGGCGTTACGAATTCCGCAACGGAGTGTCCTCACTCGATGATGTGGTGGGTGCCGTGCGCGTCGGCTTGCCGGGAATTCCCAGCGAGGGCGAGGAAGCGATGCACATCGCGCTCTATCATCAGCTTTCGGAAGAAAATCCGGACAAGGCGCTGCCGCTGTTGGACGGACTGAGTGAGGAAAAGCGCCGTGAGGTGCTGTTTTCCGGTACCTGGAACAGTTACGGAAACAACAACCCGGACGATTTCATGAGCTTCCTCGGCAGCTTGCCAGAACCGGTGACTCAGAAGGAAAAAGACGACCGCGCCAAAGGCTGGGACTGGAAAGCCCGCGGCTGCCTCGACCGCTATGGGGATGACTACGTGGAGTGGGTGAAAGCCATGCCACCGGGCGCCGACAAAGACAAAGCAATGAATTCGCTGGTCTGGGCGACCCGCGAACAAAACCCGACCAAAGCCCGGGAACTCAGCGATCAACTTTACGCGAAAAAGCCATGACCCGGAAATCCATCGCCATTCTCACCGCCAGCCACCTGCTGGTCGTCGCGGCGGGTGTGCTGCTCGCCAGACAAGCGGCACCGGCAGGAGACGCCGCCGTCGCGGAAAACGTTTTGAAGCATCCGGACCGGGGGAGTCCATCGGGAGGAGCTTATTTGAATGGAAAAACCTCGTCGTCCCGGCCGCCGAAGGAATGGCACGGCAGCGAATTCACCCGGGCGTGGAAAGCCGTGAAAACGGCCGGCCTCACCACCGAAGACCGGGTGCGGACCCAGCGGGATCTTCTGAAAAAATGGGCGGAAGTGGACCTCGCCTCGGCGATCGAAGCGGCGCTCGGCGAGGAGTGGGACGGTGACGACCACGACTATTATAACAACGTCGGACCATTTCTCGACGTCTTCGCGGACGCGCTGGCGAAGAACCCGCAGGAGAGCTGGGAGATGATCCGCGGGCGGCAGTTCGGATTGGGAACGGGAATGCTGCGGAACGTATGGATTCAATCTGTTGGAATGAAGGATCCTGTGTTTCTAGCAACGAAAGCCGGCGATGTTTCCTGGCGCGACAAGGAACGTTTGATCAGCAGTTGCCTTGAGGGAGTGGCTGAGCAGACCGACACCTCCGTCCGCGCCAAGGTTTTCGAAACACTCAAGAGCCTGCCGGATGAAGTGGTGAGTCTGGATGAATTGAAAAATTTCCTCCCCGTGGATGGACCTTCGGACCCGGGCGCGATCAAGGACGAGATCCTGCGCCTGCAGGCCACAGATCCCCGGATGGCCAAGTTGCAGGCGATGATGTTAGGAGAGGCGCTCGCATCGAAAACCACCGATGAGATCAATACGGCAATCCAGGACCTGCCGAAAAATCTCCAAGCAGATGTCGCATGGTCAGTCCTGCAAGGGATGTCCAAGGACACGGGAAAAGTCCTGCCGCTGATGGATATGCTGGTGGACGGCGGCGCGTGGGATCGCGTCGAAAGCCAGGAAACGACCTACCGGATCCAGCAGCTGGTCCGCGAGGGAAATGCGGCGGAGGTCGCGCAATGGGCGACAACCATGCCTGTCCGCAAGGAGACGAGCGAGTTGTTCTATCGAAGTGTCGATACCTACCTCCGCGACAATCCCGATACCGCCCGCGAGTGGATCGCCGGCATCGAAGACAGCGCCTGGCGGGACCGTGCCTACATGGAATATTCGCAACAGTCGCTCAACGCCCACAAGGACCCGGCGGCCTCGCGCTGGGCGTTGAACCAGGTGAGCGACAGTAAGCTAAAGGCGCAGGCCGAAGGCTGGCGCGCGCAGTGGGAGGCGAAAAACCCGGGCAAGTGATTTTCCCCTCAGAGCCGCAAAAATGCGGTCTTCGCCCGTTCAGGTCCGCACCGTATTTCATGGGTCAGCGAATGCTGTTACCCACAGTCGCCCTCTCGCGGAGCAGTGCGCCAAGGTCACCATCTTGCGTCCATCGCTCTTGGGCAGTTTGGCAAGTGCCGGCACCGGATTTTTAAGGCCGCACCCGCGCCCCGGCGGCTCGCGGATATGAAAATGACCTCGGGCAGCGCGTTGACAGCCGGGGGGCGGATGCATCATAAGCACTCATGGTTTTTTGTCGTGGTTTACTTGCCTTTGGGGCGGCACTTTTGTCGCTGGGTTGTGCAAGCATGCCGGATGATTCCTCCTGGCAAACAGCGGTGCAGCGGCAGGTCGGCCAGTTGGGATATCGCAACTGGATTGTCATCGCCGAGGCTTCATTTCCCGCGCACAGCAAGCCGGGAATCCGCCAGGTAAATGCTCCGGTCGAAGTTCCCGAAGCCCTCGATTATGTCCTGAAAACACTCGAACAAACCGAGAACGTCAGGCCCCAGATTTATGTCTCCCGGGAACTCCGCTCGATGGAAAACGACTTCGCTCCGGGCATCGACGAACTGCGCAAGAAGCTGCAAGGCTCGCTTCACGGCCACGAAACCACCGAACTGGACCAGCAGTCGCTGCTGACCTTGCTGGAAGACGCGAGCCGCAGTTTCGACGTGCTGGTCATCCGGACGCCCACCGCCCTGCCGTATTCGTCGGTTTTCCTCGAACTGCAGCCGGGATACTGGGATGTGGACTCGGAAACCCGGCTGCGCGACCGGATCGAGCGGGAACGCACGCAAAAAATCGTGCGGCCCCTCTAGGATCGTGCATTCTCCCCGCGTGAGCCGCAAAGACGAAGAACTCCGCCAAGAAAGAGAAGCAGCCTGGGTCGGTGATGCCGTGCTCGCGCTTTTCGCCCGCCAATATGTCCTCCGCGAGCGCAATGCGATGGATGGAGAATGGTTTACCCGCCTGACTTCGAACGATTTCCTCAGCGCTTTCGGCAACCCGACACGGGTCGAAGCGTCGATCGGCAAACTCTACCTCGCGGGCGGTCTGGAAGCCGCATTCGCTTGGATGGACGCGGAGCTGATCCCGCTTTTCCGCAAGCAGATGGCTAAAAAAGGATAGGTTGTTCCACCCGTCGCGGGGGGTCCGCGGTTCGTGAAATTTCATCGCATGACCGAGAAATCCCCGCCGTGGACATTGGAGCGCTTGGTCGATTTCGAGCAGGCGGTCGCCGCATCGCCCGCCACTCCGCCATCGGTGCGGGGGGATGTCGTCGCAGCCATCCGCGGCATGGACGGAGCTGCGGCGCGGCGCGAAGGACTCGGCGTCTGGCTCGCGGGAATGCGGGCTGGCACGGCGGCCAGAAAATTTTCCTCCGCGCTTTCGCTGGTGACGACCGGGTTGGCGGCGTTTACTTTTCTAACCGGAATCTCCGCCGTGATTGGCCTGTTGGATCACGAACGGGGAGGCATCAACGTGACGCTGTTTCTCGCGATCCTGATCGGGGGTCAATGGCTGGTCTTGGCCCTTGCGACGATCGCCTGGCTTTTTCGCAGGCGTGCGGCCGAAGGTTTCAGCGGGGTGCAGGCGGTGGCGGGAAAGCTCGCACGAAGCATCGCGGGCAGCCGCGACGACGGATGGTGGCGCGGCTTGATGGACGGCGGCGGCGCGGCGAGGGCGGCGGTGTTGTGGCGGCTCGCTCGCGTGGTCCAGACTGCGGGAGTTTTTTTCAACATCGGCATCGTCTGCGGATTGGCCGGGCTGGTCCTCGTGAAACATGTCGGATTTTTCTGGGAGACGACCACCGAACTGGCGATGAGGTCGGGCCTGGAATCGACGGCTGGATTTCTATCAGCACCGTGGTCGGCGTGGTTTCCCGCGGCATCGCCAAGCGCCGCGGTGATCGATGCCTCGCGCTGGCTGCCGGGGAGAACCACCGGCCTCGCTCCCGGGCCGTCGGCATGGTGGGAGTTTCTGCTGATGGTCACGCTCGTCTGGGGGCTATTGCCACGGGCGATTCTGTGGTTGCTCGCCTGGCGGGCTGGCCGGAAAGCATTAGGAACTTTGGATTTCCAAGGAAGAAATCATCGGGCGTTGTGGCGGGAAATCACCGGCACCGAGCGAATCGACATCGACGAAAAGCCGCTCGACGGCGTGCTCGTGCTCGATGTCGGCGGCAGCGGCCTGACACAAACGACCCTTCGGCCATTCCTGCTGCGACGCCTCAGAGTGCATCCCGCAGCATGGAAATCCATCGCGGTGCTGGATGCGGGCGCCGAGCAGGAAGCCATCCACGCGCTCGCCAAAGCGCCTGCCGGAATCGTGCTGTTAGCGGAGGGTTGGGCACTTTCGCCTGCACGGATGACGGATCTGCACCGCAAAATCCGCATCAGCGCCGGAGCTGAGGCACCTGTTAAATTTCTTGTCGCCAACGTGGACGGAAATCAACAACCCATCGGGCCGACAAATGACGAATGCCGGGAGTGGGAACGCTTTGTGGATTCACTCAAAGATCCCGCAGCGGAGATCTACTTTTATGAAACGCCCAAGCCCGCCTTGTAGAGTTCGCCGAACACCATGGTGCCGCTGGCGGTGTGGAGCGTGCTGACCACGATGACGTCCGTCGTCGTGCCGATCTTGTTGATCGCATGGTTGGCGACAATCATCGTTCCGTCCGGCAGATAACCGACCGCCTGGTGGTCTTCCTTGCCCGCTCTAACGAGAGCGATCCGGATCCGCTCTCCCACGGCGATGGTCGGTTTCAACGCATCATCGAGTTCGTGAATGCTGAGGACGTCCACTCCCTGGATTTTCGCTACTTTGACGAGATTTTCATCCACGGTCATCAGCCTTGCGCCGAGCATCCGCGTCGTTTCGATGAGGCGGGTGTTGAGAGTTCCTGCATCGGCGGACATCAGGCTGTCGTGGATGGAAATCTGGACGTCGGAGGCCTTCTGCATTTGCTCCAGGCTGTCCAGTCCGCGCTGGGCTCTCTGGCGATCTCCGTTCGTTCCGGTGTCGGCCTTCACCTGGAGATCGTCGAGAACGAAGCGCGGAACAATCAAGCGACCATGGAGGAAACCCGAGCGGAAAATACCGAGAACCCGCCCGTCCATCACCGCATCGCCATCCAACACCACCGGCTGGCCGGTCGACGAATCCTGGCGGAAACGGACATAAGGAATGATGAAGGCGAAGTCATCGCGATTGCTCCGCAAGGCGAGCACCGCGCCGAGGAATCCGAGGCTCGCGAACAACGTGACATTGACCGTTAGACGCAGCACATCGAGCTCCACGCCCGCGACTCCGCTGTCTTCCTGCAGTTTGCTGCGGAATACCAACTCCAGCAAATTCGAGATTTCCACCCGCGTGAGCAGCCACGCGCAGAACAGACCGACCCCGAGCCCGAAGCTGGCGGTGGAAAACCCTCTCAGCGTGAAGCCTTTCATCAGCGACTCGATCCAGATGAAAAATCCCGCGACCCCGAGTCCGACCAGCAGTCCGGTGCCGATCGAAATATCGATGAGGCCCTTGGTGCTCAGGGCGATTGCGACACCCGCAGCCTCACAGACCAACAGATAAGTTAGCCGTGCGACGTTGACGGAAGGTTGCGATGCCATGTGAAATCTTGCGGTTTACCTTCCGCAACCCGGACGCTTTCAGCAAGGCGAATCCGGCCGACTTAACACCTCCGCGGTGTTTTACTCCTGCTCGTCGGCAGTCGCTTTGATATCCGCGAGCGCCGCAATGAAATCTCCGAGTATCTCAGCCGGCACCATGATCGTGTCACGATTTCCGCCGACATCTTCGGTGATCTTCACAACCATGCCGCGGTTGTTCTGCTTGAGATCGAGATAGAACGTCTTTCGATCAGCGAGAATTTTTTCGGTGTGTAGTAAATCACTGTCCACTTGGCCTCCCGGATTCAATTAATTAACTAATCCGAAGGATCGGCAATCGACGTTGAATGTCAATGGAATTCCCGCCGTCAGGAAGATCAAATTGCAAGGAGCAAACCACGCCGTCATTGATGCGGGACACCTCCTGCGGGTCTATCAGCCGATTCGAATTCCTTGACCCCGCGCCGCGAGCGCTGTGCCATCCCCTTCCCGCCCCATGCGAGATCTCCTTCCCATTCAACGTCCCGCGCTGGTGCTGGCACCGATGCAGGACGTGACCGACCTGCCGTTCATGCGCGTCATCGCGCGGCGGGGCGCGCCGGATTGGTTCGTGACCGAGTATTTCCGGGTTCATCCGGAGTCCTGTTTGAACCGCTACATCCTCCGCTCCATCATGGAAAATGAAACGGGCAAACCGGTGTTCGCACAGATGATCGGTCGCGATCTGCCGAGCCTCGTCCGCACTGCGAAGGAGCTCGCAAAATTGCCCATCGCCGGGATCGACCTGAATCTCGGCTGCCCCGCACCGATCGTCTGCCGCAAGGACGCGGGCGGCGGGCTATTGCGCAGTCCGGAAACGGTGGACCGCCTGATTGGTTCCCTGCGCGAGGCCATCCCCGGAAAATTCACGGTGAAGACGCGGGTCGGTTATACGACTGCGGACGAGTTCCCGGGGCTGCTGGAAATTTTCCGCAGCCACGCCATCGACGGCCTGACCATTCACGGCCGCACCGTCGTCGAACGCTATCAGACGCCGGTGCATCCCGACCGCGTCCGGCAGGCGGTGGAGGCGATGCCCTGCCCGGTCATCGCCAACGGCAACGTCGTGGACGCGGAAACCGGCCTGTCCTATCTATCGAAAACCGGCGCTGCCGGACTGATGATCGGCCGCGGCGCGATCCGGAACCCGTGGATCTTCTCCCAGCTAACATCCGCATTCGATTCCACACCGGCATTCACACCGCGCTACCGCGATCTCTGGGAATACGTGCTCGAGCTTTACGAGGAGATCGCCCGCGAGACGCCGAAGTTCGTTCCGCTCGCCCACGTGCAGCGGATGAAAAAAACGCTGGCCTACATCAGCCACGGCCTGGACGGAGATTTCGAATACGACATGCGGCGGATGAAAACGCCTGAAGATTTTCAGGAAATCTGCCGCCGCCATCTCGACCACGATCTTCCGCTTCCCGCGAAGCCACCGGTCGGCTCCAAGCTGTTCTGCGGTTTTGAGGCGCTTGGCTCTTAATTCCTCGGATTCCACCAACCGTTGTTTGCGGCAGGACCGCAGAAGCCGATTTTGGCTTCCTGATTGTTTCCACCGTAGAAGTTGGTTGCTGAATTTCCATTAGATAATTCCTCGCTGATGTGACCGTCGCACCAGGCGACGAGGGCGCGACCGTTGAAACGGAAATGCACGCTTGGTTGCAGGGAACCACCAAGCCGCCAGCTGGCGAAAACTTCTTTGGGCGGATCCGCGGAAGCGTATTCCTGAAGGCCTCCGGCTTTGGCGAGGGCGGTGGTGGCGAACATTAGCGTGCGCGCCGGATTGTTGACGCCCGCCGGGCGGTTGGGCGTGAAGGTATCCTGCGGCATTCCGCCGATGTAGATGGAGTTGTAGCCGTAGCCACCGGAACCTTCCTCCCACGAATCCGATCCGGTTAGATGCTCTTTGAATTCAGGACAGATCCCAACGCTCCGGCTTTCGCCGAGGTATTCGGAGAGGTAGCCTTTCGCGGGATCGAACTTGGCCGTCACGCTGGCCCTTCCGCCGTGCCAGCGGATCAGGTTGGCCGGGTCGCCGGCGGGCGCGTAGGTGGAATGATCGGTAGCGTAGAGGAGATTCGCGGTGGCGAGCTGGCGCAGGTTGGTGGTGGAGACGATCTGGTTCGCCCGCAAGCGGGCGACGCGGTAGCCTTGGAATCCAAGAACTGCCAGAACGGCGATGATCAGCACGACGACCAGCAGTTCCACGAGAGTGAAACCGCAATCCGAAGCATAATGACTGGATTTCCTCATGGTACAGGCGAGGCGGCGAGGCGGAAGTAACGGCGGGTTGCGCCGGTTAGCAATTGAACACTCACGTCTTTGCGGAAACCACCCGACTCGGAAACGGTGGCGGCATTCCCGTCGGCCGATTGCATGGCAGCTCCGTTGGCGGATTCCGCAAGCGTGGTCCACTGGAGGAGATCGGTGCTGGCCTGGAGTTTCAGATTTCCTCCGGTTCGATACGAAAGGCGGGAGAAATGCAGGGTGTTGCCGGTCAGTTCGACAGCGCCATTCGTTGTTAGATATTCGATGAGATTGGGGACACCGTTGTGATCCGGATCGGCGGTGGCGGCGGTATTCGTTAGCCCCTGGCTGGCCGCCCACGCGGAGTAAGTGGTGGTGGTGGGTTGGAAAGCGCCGGTCGCATCAAGGTCGAAGCCTCCGGTCGGGTAGGCCGTCGGGTAGGGATCGGCGATGATATTTCCGGTGGCATCGCGCGAGGCCAAAGTGGGATCGTTGGTGCCGATGACATCAATGACCCGGACCTGGATGATCCGCTGGGTGTCGAGCGCCGGATAAAGCGCGCGCAGCTCGGCGAGATCAAACGGAGTGCCGAAGCCGGCGACGTATTTGCCTGCGAGATTGCGGACGTTCGTGGCATTCACGTTGGTCCCTTCGCCGGGAGTGGTGCTGAGAGGAGTGAGCGAGGTGGATGGAAACCGATAGAAATGGATGCCGTCGGAGCTGACTTCGACGTGGGCAAGTTCGAGAAATGTAGTGTTGAACGAAACAAACCCGTTTTCAAACACCGCGAAGTCCGGACCGGGAATGTCGCCGAAGGGAACCGCAAACTTGAGATCGGCGCTGCCGCCATCGCCTAACGAAATGACCGGGTAAGGAGCGGCGGCTGTCGCATCGGCCGGGCCGGTCGCGTTGGCCTCGACGCCGAAGTTCACATAGACCTCGTCCTCCGGGTACGCGATGTCAACCGGCCCGCGAATGGACGAGACGGACGTGGCCCAAGTGGTGAAACGCGGATCGGCAACGGCAATGGCATCGCTGCCGGGTTGACCGGCGGCGGGAGCAAACGGCCCCGCAACGGCGCAGGTCGCGAGGGTGAAGCCGAGGGCGAAACGAAAAAGAGTGGTCATTTTGGATGTTCCCGCTTTCCCGAAATGACGGCAAAGCGGGATGGGTTGGATTTTCTATCCGTTGCGGCGGCGTCTGAAGATCACGAACGATCCGAGGACCCCTAATACCGCGGAGGAGGTCTCCGGAATCGGCGCGAAGGATGGCTGCGAAGATCCATCCGAATAAACCAGCGCGTCCGATGATCCGGGCGCGATGAGGTGGGTGGAAACGCCGTAGCCGGCCGTCCAGCTTTCAAGCGGAGGAACTCCGGGATCATAATTGTAATCAGGACCGGGCCCTTGGAAACCAAGCCCGCCCGATACCCAGTGTGCCCAGTAGAGATAGGGAAAGGTGGAGGTACCGGTCTCACCGTTGATCGAGCTGATGTAATAATTCGGCTCGGACTCGGATCCGTAGTTGGTTTTCGCAACCGTGTAGGACTCCTCGGTTGCCACTTGGCTCAGCAGGAACCAAGCGTCCTGGGGATTAAGCGAGTTGTAGGTGTAGTGGATCTCATAGGTCTGGATGCCGAGATTCGGCGATTCCAGAATGAGGTAGGATGAATCCGGCCCGCTGCCGATGACGGTGATGGCAGCGCTGGAAACGGACGGAAGCAGGCAAGCACCTGCGATGACGACAGCGAGGAATCCCCGCCGCGATTGGCTTAATTTCATGTGTATCTCTTCGGTGTTCTGTATTTTCTCACGAAGAGAGGACCGCGGACGAACTGCCCGCAATCTTCCCCCGTCGATCCCCTTTCGCGGAGGACCACTTCCCCGTTCCGCCAAATAAATGACGGACGGGTGACGAGCCGACGAAGGGCCAAGTATTCGGGCTCCCGGCTTCATGCCTCCTCCCCGCCTTCACCTTCCTTGCGGACGATTGGCTGTATGGGGATTCGTATCCGGATACCGCTGCGCGACAGCTCCGGGTTCTAACCGGATTCCATGACGCCTTCGTGATTTGTCGCGGTCGTTTTGAAACGCTGGAAAAGAGGATGCAAGACTTATCCCCCTTTTCCGAAGCCGCTTGACCTCGGGGCGGCGGGCGATTTCCTTCCCGCCATGTTTCGCAAGGTCTTGAGTCCCGCGCCCATGTTCCGTGAAGTCCTGAAATCCAAGCTCCACCGCGCCATGATCACCGGCTCGGATGCCGATTACGAAGGCAGCATCGAAATCCCGACCGACCTGATGGAAGCCGCGGATCTGTGGCCGGGCGAGAAGGTGCTGGTCGCCTCGATCACCACCGGAAACCGGCTGGAAACTTACGTCCTGGCGGGTCAGCCGGGCACCGGCCACATCATGATCAACGGCGGGGCCGCGCATTTGATCAAGGCCGGCGAGCGGGTGGCGATCATGGCGTTCGCGCTATCGGAAACACCGGTGGCCTCAAGGAATCTGTTACTGGACGAGCAGAACAACGTGGTCCGGAAGAGCCAATAGGCGTGATCGCGTGGTTGAAATGACGTTGACCGGTCCTCCCAGACGTGCCATTTTCCTGCCTCTATGAAGTTTATCCCGGGCCTTTCCGCCATCGCCGCTCTGACTCTTGTGGCGTGTGACACCATGTCCACTCCCATCAGCAGCGGTAGCTTTGATCCGCTCAGCGCGCCGGGCTCGGACCGCAGCAACGTGAACGTCGTTTCAGGTCCTTCATTTTCCGCCGGTGAATTCGTCCGCGCGACCATCGACAACACGGCGTTTTTCAAGGCCCGTCCGAAGGGCGATGCGGATGCGGACAAGCTCCTCCCGCGCGGCACCTCGATGAAGGTGATTTCCACCAGCGGAAGTTATGTGAAGGTGGAACTCGACAGCGGCGACATCGGCTTCGTCCCCTCGGTGATGCTTGAAAATCCGAACGCCACTCCGGCGGCTCCGATTCCCGGCACCAATGAGTATCAGGTTTATCCTCCACTTCCCGGCGGCTCAGGTGCCGGAATGCCACTGCCGCCTGTCGATCCTGCGGGGCTGCCACCGGAAGGAGCCATCCCGACGGTGATCGATCCCGATGCGCCGAGCCCGAACACTCCGGTGCCGCCGGTCACGCCCTCGACTGAAACTTTCCCGACTCCGCCCGAGACCAAGGTGCCCTTGCCGCCCAACGGCGAAAGTGCGCCTCCGTCCAAGGTCGAGAAGGAATAATCTAGGCGCGATAGCGCTCGTAGGCTTCGACGATCCGCCCGACCACCGGGTGGCGGACGATGTCGGATTTGGAAAATTGGTGGAACGCAATGCCTTCGATGTCCTGCAAGGCATGTTCGGCTTCGGCAAGTCCGGAACGAACACCGGGCTTGAGGTCCACCTGCGAGCTGTCGCCGGTGATGACCATCCGCGATTCCTCGCCGAGCCGGGTGAGCGCCATGAACATTTGCTCGCGGGTGGTGTTCTGGGCTTCGTCGAGGATGACGAACGAGCGCGACAAGGTCCGGCCGCGCATGAAGGCGAGCGGAGCGATTTCGATGGTTCCCTCATCGAGGTAACGCTGCGCCTCCTCGGGATCGAGCATGTCGTGGATCGCGTCGTAAAGCGGACGAAGGTACGGGGCGACTTTTTCCCGAAGATCTCCCGGCAGAAACCCGAGAGCCTCGCCCGCTTCAACGGCCGGGCGGGTCAGGATGATGCGCTGCATGATGCGGCGCTTGAGGAGAGTGAGGCCCATCGCCATCGCGAGATAATTTTTGCCGGTCCCTGCCGGGCCAAGGCCGAAGGTGACATCATGGGTCTCGATCGCGCGGACGTATTCGAGCTGGCCGGGCGTCCTCGGAATGACGGGTTTGCGGCCCCGCGAACCGACCAGGCGGACACCGGACAACTCGGTCACGCCAATCATGCCGTTGCCGGCGGCGACTTCCACCGCATGTCGGAATTCGCGCTGGGCGATGGGTCCGCCGTTGCGTTGCGCGGATTCGAGATCGGCGAAAACGGCACGCGCCCGCTCGACCGCGCCGGGAGCACCGGAAATCGTGATCCAGCCGTCGCGGGTGACTGCTTTGACCGCGAGTTCGGTTTCGAGGAAGGAGAGGTTTTTCGGGTCGTTGGCAAACAGCGAGTGGAGAAACCGCGGGGTGTCGAATTCCAGTTTGATCTCGGTTTGCTCAACGTCGTTCATTTTTCACCAAGCTAATGTGGGATGGCACACTGCGTCAAAAGTGAAAACCACCGGGCGGAGTCTTGTTCCTTGAAACTCCCCCCCGCGCTGATTGAATCCCGGGCGTGAATCCCTGTTACAGTCTTCTTGCGGTCCTTTTGCTCGGTGCCTGTGCGGGGCCGCCCGAACCTCTGGTGGTGAAACAATTCCAACTCCGCGACCAGGTCCCCAACACTGTGGACGAACCGATGGTGAGCATGGAAAAATCCCGGCGCTTGCGCGGCGCGGTGAGTATGGAGGAACGCCGCAACCGGCTCGGACAGTATTACACATTGATCTGGGACGACCGGAATGGCGTCGGCCAGGGCGAGGTCGAACTGATTTTGCAATATCAACAAGGAGGCACGGCGAGCCTCGTGAAACGAATGGTTAGAAGTTTTCCGGCATCGACGCCCGACGGAAAAGCGGAGTTCGCCATCATCGGTGAGGACTATTTCAAAAACGGCAAGGTGCTGACGTGGAAGGCGACCCTCCAACGCGGCAAAAAAGTCATCGCCACGAAGCAATCCTACCTTTGGCAATGAGTTCACGAATTTCCAGATGGGTGATTGACCAGCGGCTTCCATGATTTTATATTCGTGAACCTTTCGCCGTTGAAACGACGGTCTTTTTTCAGTGAGTACGGAATGCCCAATTTTAACCGGAATCTTCGATGGATTCAGTTGGATCCGCTGTGAAGGGAAAGGCTCGTTTCTGAATAGCCCCCCGATGAAGGAATTCGGCGATGCCCGGATCGCGGCTGGCGAGAAATGCCTGGTAGTGGATCTGGGGGCCTGTAGCGGCATGGATTCCACCTTCATGGGAACTCTCGCAGGCATGGCCGCCCGCCTTTCCGCCCATCCGGATGGCACCTTGCAGATCGCCGACGCGGGATCGCGGAATCGACGGTCGCTGGAGGATCTGGGTCTGGATTTCCTGATGGAAATTGATCCGCCTGTGTCCGCGTGGCGCGGAAATATCGATGCGATCCGGACGGATTTGAAAGTTCCGGCCATCACTTCTTCACCGAATTCGCTGCAACGAACCAAGCTCGTGCTGGAAGCCCATCAGGAGCTCGCCAGCAAGAACGAGAAGAACGCCGAGATCTTCTCCAGTGTCGTCTCATTGTTAGAAACCGAGCTGAAGGACAAATTGAAGGAGGCCGAATCCTCCGGCGAGAAGTAGAGGATCCAATCGGGATGCGCGTGAATTTCTGAACTCCCCACGATGCACATCCCCACAGTCATATCCTTCGCTATCTGTGCGCTGGCTGTCATCATCCTCTCCATCTCCCTCGGCAAACAAAGGCGTAAGGCCAAGTCGATCCGCCGGAGATTCAACGATCTGGAGTGCGAGGAGGAACGCATGTTCACCTTCCTGCATGACCTCGGTCTGGCGATCGAAAACGAACCGTCGTCCACCGTGCTTTCGCGGATTATTGTGGACGGCATCGTCAAGGTCGTCGGTGCCCGCGGCGGAGCGATTTATTTCCTGAGCCCGGAAAACGATTTCCTCAATCCCTCGTACATCTCGGAGGACTGCCCGACCCTGATCGGCATCCCGGCGGATGTTAGCAAGAAAGCGGAGCGCGATCCGCGGGCGCTGGAGAGTCATGTTAGATTATCGCGCGTGGTGGCGGGCGAGGGTATCCTCGGTCATTGCCTGAGTGTCGGCGAGCCGCTGCTGGTGGCGAACGTGAAGAGCCATCCGTCCTGCGACGGCGCGATCCATCCCTATCAGGACGACGTCTCCGCGCTGATTTCACCGCTGCGGCATGCGAACAAGGATCTCGGCGTGCTGGTGGTCGCCCGCCGTCATGCGGATGGAAATTTCACGGCGAATGATTTCGCGGTCTTCCGTTCGGCGGCCGAGCAATCATCCTTCGCCATCGGCAACGCACGGATCCACCGCGAAGCCCACGAAAAACGGGCGATGGAGAGCGAGCTGCAAAACGCCCGCGAGGTGCAGCGCATCCTCCTCCCGCAGCAGGATCCGGTCATTTCCGGATTCCGGATCAGCGGCACCAATGTGCCGGCCCGCATCATCAGCGGCGATTACTACGATTACATCAATCTGGGTGAACAAAAATTCGGTATCGTCATCGCCGATGTTTCCGGAAAAGGGGTTCCCGCCGGATTGCTGATGGCGATGTGCCGCAGCGCCCTGCGATCGGTGGCACCGGCGGCGGATTCACCGTCCACCGCCATGGCCGCCGTCAACCGCCAGTTGTTTCCCGACATCCGGGAGGACATGTTTATCAGCATGGCCTACACCGTGCTCGATGCCGCAGCCGCCACTCTAACACTCTCGCGCGCCGGGCACGATCCGGCGCTCCATTTCCGCCGCGAAACGGGAAAAGTCGAACTCCTCCGCTCGCCCGGCCTCGCCCTCGGCATCGACAGCGGCGCGGTCTTCGAACGGGTGACCAGGGACATGGAAATCGAGATGAAATCCGGCGATTGCGTGTTGTTCTACACCGACGGCGTGAAGGAGGCGGTGAACTCGCACGAAGAGGAATTCGGCATGGAGCGCATGTCCGAAGCATTCCGCCTGGCTGCTCCGTTAGGAGCCGAGGCCATTCTCGTCCGGATGCAGGCCGATCTCAAAAAGTTCACCGGCGAGGGCCCGCAGATGGACGACATCACGCTGGTGGCCATCGAGAAGCGCTAACTTTTTTCCGGCTCTCCGATCATCTTCGGCACCTCCGAAGCGTAAACCCGGGAGTCTTGACCGGCGACTCGTCTCCGGCGGGCAAATCCCAAAGTTTGACACTTCCTGATCATTAAGGTAAATCACACCTGATGTCAGAAATGGAATTCCAGCCTGAGCGCCACAATCCGTCCGAAGCGGAATTGCGGATCATGCTGGAGGAGCGTGAACGGGAAAAGGATCTCGCCCGGCAACAGACAAGCCGGAGATTCACCCGGATCGTCCTTGTTTTCATCTTGCTGCTGGCCGCCGCCATTTATTGCTTCCCGAACAAACCGCCCGTCATCGCGACCCCGGTTGTAAAACCCGTGATCGCCGCGCCAATCCCCACACCTCTCAATCCGGATCCCACGAACAAGGATCCCGCGCTGGCGCAAGATCTGAAGCCCTTCACCATCCAGCCCGGGCAGTCCAATCAAAAGGAGGACGTCCGCTTCGCCGTGGAGCTGCTCAATTTCATGGATGCGGCGGATTTGAAAACGATCATTCCGCCCAAAGATGCGGAGCCGGCGAAGAAGCCTTGAGGCGGCTGAAGCGGGTATTTCCTTGATCACCGGCGGATGCTCCCGGAGCGTCGCGCTTGAAAACAAAAAAGAGCTCCCGTCGGGGAGCCCTTTTAACGCTTCTCAATCCATGCAGATCAAGTCAGCCATTTTCAACATGAGTGCCCGCAACCTTCAATCCGCACCGGATTGGAAACGGCCCGAGTTCGCATTCATCGGCAGGTCGAATGTCGGGAAATCCTCGATGATCAACATGCTGTCCAACAAGGATGCGCTGGCCAAGGTCTCCGCCACGCCGGGAAAAACGCAGTTGCTGAATTTCTTCGTGATGAACGAAACGTGGAGTCTGGTCGACCTCCCCGGCTACGGATACGCCAAGGTCGCCAAAAGCGAAAAAATCAATTTCAACGAATCGGTCGGCGACTACCTCGAACAGCGGGAGAACCTGCGTCAGGTTTTCGTGCTCATCGACTCGCGGGTGCCGCCGCAGCGCATCGATATTGATTTCATCAACTGGCTGGGAGATTGCGCGGTGCCGTTCGCACTGGTTTTCACCAAGGCCGACAAGCAATCCACAGGAAAGACCCAGACGTCGATCGCGGCATTTCTCGAAGCCATGCCGGAACATTTGAGCGGAGTGCCGCCCGTGATCATTAGCTCGTCGAAGACCCGCAAAGGGCGCATCGAAATCCTCAAACTGATCGAACAGGGACTCAGCACCTGAGGAACCAAGGACCGTTTCCTTGATTCCCCGCAAGCGACCGGATCACCAGTTGCTTTGCTTCACATAGATCACGTCGTAGGTGCGGACATAGAACGGGCTGCTGTTTGAGCCATAAATGGCGTCATTCATGTTCAACTCGTAACGCTGGGTCTTGCCACCTTGATTGCGGACCACAATCACCTTCTTGGGATTCGCGAATTTGGTGAATCCGCCAGCTTCCATCACCGCTTCCAAGGCGGTCATCGGGTGATCCAACGGGATCTTACCGGGCCGGAGAACCTCACCGGAAACATAGACACCGGAGGCGGCTTCTTCCACCGATACGATCACGGTCGGGTCCTGAAGATGCGGCTGATAGAGCGAGGTGAGCTCACTCTGGAAACTGGTAATGCTCCGCCCGGCAGCGCTGACATCGCCCACCATCGGCAGACTGACTTTGCCGTTGGGCTGGATCTTCTGCTTGGTGTTCATTTCGGGCGCGCCCGAGTAAGCCACATTGATTTCGTCACCAGCGGCCAGCGTCGAGTTGGGCTTCGATTTGTAGGCCTCCGCAGGGATTGGAGGCGCCGAATTAGTGTTGCCGCATCCCGTCGCCACGAAAACGATGAAGACCGAGAGGGATGCCGCGAGGACCGATTGCAGGCCGGCACGGAAGCGGTGCCACGAGCGGGTCGGATTTCCCGAACGTGCGGGTTCCAAGGGGTCATTCGCAAAGCCGCCGACGGGGGGTGTTTTCATAGCAGTTTCGTTTTTCATGCTCTTCTTCATATTTGGATGCTGGTGATTTTTGTTAGCGATCAAAGTCTTCAAGTGATTGGTAACTGTGGCATACTGCTGGATTTAAACGCGGTTGTCACGGATTCTCTCCGCCCGCTGCGGCCAGATAGTCCACCCAGTCGCCGGGCAACGGGGCATTCTCAACTCCGCTTTCAATCCGGCCTTCCCAATCCGGGTTAAACGTGGTGCTCGTCCCGTAAGCCATAATCAGATCCTCATTGCCGATGCTCCTCAACGCATGGCCGACCCCGGGTGGGATAACTACCGAGACATTGTCAGCACCCGGCCGGCTGTCACCGGCGATGGTGAAGCGCATGATCCGGCGGGGCATCCCCACCCGCTCATCCACCAGCAGCATTTCACAGAGGCCGGTCAGGAAAAACATCACGTCCCACTGCTCCTTGTCGTAAAGACGGCGCGAGTAGTCCTTCGGGGACTCGATGAACAGGCTTTGAAACCACTTCCCGGCATCGACTCCCTCGGGGATGAACGGCGGGTGAATGTGAAATCCCTTCGCGCTGTCCCGATGCATCAAGGCGGAAGCCCACTGCTGCGGGGCAAGCCCAATTTCATGCAGAATTCCCTCACTGAGGCGGGTGAACTCGGAAAAATAGCCGCGTCCCTTTTGCTGATAGACCTTGCGCTGGAAAATCTCGACACCGGGTATCCAAGCATCCGCCAAATCGCCGCGTCCGGAAATCAACTCTCCGCCGCCGACACCGCTGGAACCCATGCGTTCCGCGAGTCCGCCTTTCGAGTAATCGCGGGTCTCCAGCCGGGACTTGGCGGATTCGCGCAAGCCGCTCCATCGGTTTTCGTTCGTCACTTTCATGGGATCAAAGGGTCGCGAGGTAATCGCCGTAAGGCGTGCCGGAGTATTTTCTAACCGACACATCAAGGTGATCCCGGTCGATGCGGCCTTGGTAAAATGCGATTTCCTCAGGGCAGGCGATCTTCAATCCCTGGCGCTGTTGGATCACCTGGACAAACTGTGTCGCGTCCGCCAGCGAATCGGGAGTTCCCGTATCAAGCCAGGTCGTGCCGCGCCCGAGGATTTCCACCCGCAGTGCCCCTTTTCGCAGATAGAGCCGGTTCAGGTCGGTGATTTCCAGCTCGCCGCGCGGCGACGGTGCCAGGGTCTTGGTCATCTCCACCACGTGCTTGTCATAGAAATAGATCCCCGGGACGGCGTAGTTCGATTTCGGGATCTTCGGCTTTTCTTCTAACGAAACGACGTTCCATTTCTCGTCGAATTCGACCACACCGTATTGCTCGGGTTGGTTGGTGTGATAGCCGAACACCGTCGCCCCGTCCATCCGGCGGGAAGCGGCGAGCAGGGATTTTCCGAGCTCGTGTCCGTAAAACAGGTTGTCACCGAGGACCAGACACGCCGGCTCGCCGTTGAGGAAATTCTCCGCGATCAGGAACGCCTGCGCCAATCCTTCGGGCTTTGGCTGCTCGGCATAGGAAATCTTCAGTCCCCACTGCGAGCCATCACCTAACAAATGTTCAAAACTCGGCAGGTCGCGGGGCGTGGAGATCAACAGGATTTCCTGCACACCCGCCAGCATCAGCACGGTGAGCGGATAGTAAATCATCGGCTTGTCATAGACCGGGATGAGCTGCTTGCTCACCGAATGCGTCATCGGGAAAAGCCGGCTTCCGGTTCCTCCGGCGAGAATGATGCCTTTGCGCAGCGATAATTCGCCGACTTCCAGTTTCAGGTGACTTGTTTCGATTTTGCTCATGATTTCAGCTTAGGAAAGGGTTCCAAGTCGTTCGCCGCGGTAGCTGCCATCTTCGATGGTGCGGATCCATTCGTCGTTGTCGAGATACCACTGGACCGTCTTACGAAGGCCTGAAGTGAAATTCTCAAGCGGTGCCCAGCCAAGCTCCTTGCCGATGCGGGTCGGATCAATTGCGTAACGCTGGTCATGTCCCGGGCGGTCCTTCACAAAAGTGATCAGCTCGTCCGCGGTTTTCGTCACGCGTCCCGGCGCAAGTTCACGCACGGTCTCGATGATGCCATGCACGACATCCAGATTCTTCATCTCGCACTTGCCTCCGATGACGTAGGTTTCTCCGAATTTTCCACGCAGCAAAGCCATCGCGAGTCCGCGGCAGTGATCCTCGACATAAAGCCAGTCGCGCACGTTGCTGCCGTCGCCATAAACCGGAAGCGACTCGCCTCTCAGCGTCTTGCGGATCATCAGCGGCAGCAATTTCTCGGGAAACTGATAGGGCCCGTAGTTATTCGAGCAGTTGGTGGTGACCACCGGCATCCCGTAAGTGTGGTGATAGGCCCTGGCCAAGTGGTCGCTGCCCGCCTTCGATGCGCTGTATGGACTGTTAGGGGCGTAGGGAGTGGTCTCGCAAAATGCGGCATCGTTCGGCCCCAGAGAACCATAAACCTCGTCCGTCGAAACATGGAGGAAGGCGGACTTGGAACCGTCCCCCAGCGATTTTCCGTGGGAATGCCCGATCATGCGGCCCGTTTCCACCAGATAGCGGCGGAATGTTTCGAGAAGCCGGTAGGTTCCGACGAAATTCGTCATGATGAATTCCTCGGGATTGTCGATGGAGCGGTCCACATGGGATTCCGCCGCAAGATGCATCACCGCGTCGATCTCATGATCACGGAGCAAGGAGCCGACAAGTTCGGCATCGCCAATGTCACCCTGCACGAAGACATGACGGGGGTCGTTCTCCAGTTCCGCCAGACTGGAGCGGTTCCCCGCATAGGTCAGCTTGTCGAGATTGACCACGCGGTCGATCCCGACACCGAGTTCGGCCGAGGCACCGCCAAGAAGATAATGGACCAGATTGGATCCGATGAATCCGGCACCGCCGGTGACTAATACTCTCATAATGTTTCTAAGGCTTGAAAAATCGCTGGAATCATCCCGGGTGTCAAAATCATACGGCCGACGGGCTGACTGTGTGTTTCTTGAAAAGTTCGCTCTGTTGGAGAAATTCGCGGTTGGCCTCCTGCCAGTTGCGCGGCGTGACTCCGGTGAACGCTGTGTATTTCCCGGTGGACATCGCGCTGTTCACCGGGCGCTTGGCAACAAACGCAGGAACCGAATCGACCGGCACGCCTTCGATATGATCCGCCAGAACCGGAAGCCCGGCCGCGCGTGCGGTATCGATGCAGAATTGTCCCCAGTCCCGCCAGGTACACGGCCCGGAATTGCAGAGATTGAATACTCCCGACGCCACATCCGGCCCAAACAACAGTGGCGGCAACAACCCTAACAAATCAACCGTGGAGGTCGAACAACCGATCTTGTTCCCTGGCAGCGTGACGTGAGCCTCTGCGCATGCCTTGTTGATGATCCATTCGGGAAACGCCGGCCTCCCAGGTCCGTAAAGCCATGAAACCCTCAAGACCAGATTGCCCGGTGACGCTTGAAGAACGAGGTCCTCCCCATTGAGCTTGGAAGCTCCATAAACGCTGATCGGATTCGGTGCATCCGCCTCGGAATAGGGTTCCGGTTTCGATCCATCGTAAACCATATCCGTGCTGAAATACGTCACATGGGCGTTTTTCCCGGCGGAAATCTCCGCGATCTTTCCGGGGCCGGTGGCGTTGATCGCAAACGCCTCGGCTTCGTTCGTCTCGCAGTAATCGACTCCGGTTAGAGCTCCGGCGATGATCAGCAGGTCGTAGTCGAGCGGCTCCAGCGCCGCGACAATCGACTCGGAACATCCAAGATCCAGCTGGGCGCGCGAAAGCCCCGTCACCGAATGATTGCCCCCGAAGGACTTGATCAACAAGCCGCCCAGCCGGCCCGACGAGCCGACGATCACGATTTTTTTGGGAGGATGGGGGGAAACAGGTGACATGATGAATTTGAAATTTTTCCGTGTTAAATCCGCTACGGAGTCTCTGCGGATCCCTTGCTCCACTTTCTAACAAACATCTTTTCGGCGACGGGGTATGCCGTCAGGATGAACAGATTCCGGCAAAGCGATTTCCACTTTCCGTAGGGCGCGAGACCAGCGAAGGCATAGCGCTTCGCAACAGATTTCCTGCCCAGGGCGCATGCCAGTTCCGCTTGTCTCGAAGTGAAATAATGCATGTTGTTCCGCACCCTGTCAGCCGCATCACGGTTGATAGGCAACAAGCGCCAGTAGGCTCCTGACTGGACGCGGATGTAGCAATCGTGGCGTTTGTAAGCCCCAACGGCATCGATCGAGTCCGACAAGCCCGGAGCATCGCGATCCCGGCAGATATTGACAAGATTCTCGTTCACGACCGAATAGCCGAACGCGAGGATCAGATTGTAGATCAACCGGGTGTCTTCCGCCACCTTGAGAGATTCGTCGAAAATTCCGGCACGCATCAGCGCTTTCTTTTCAACGAGCATCGACTGCAGGAACGGATGCCGCGAATGAAGGAAAAGCCTGCAATCGTCCGAAGGATAGTACCTGTCACCACCTTTCGCCAGCGTTGGATCCATTAGATGAAGGTCATCAAGCGGTTCACCCCGTTCGTCGATGCTGACACAGAAACATACCTTCGAATCCGCTTTGGAAATAGCAGCTCGCTGGCGCTCAAGTTTCGACGGTTCCCAAGTGTCATCGGAATCCAGGAACGCAATCCACTCTCCACGAGCTTCGAGAATCCCGCGGTTTCGCGCCGCGCTCACACCACCGTTCCCGGTTTTGATATAACGGATTTGATCCAGGACGGGTGCCAGCACTTCCGCCGTTTCGTCGGTTGAACCATCGTCAATGACGATTATCTCAAACGGCGCGAACGTTTGCGCCATCACGCTGCCAACCGCCCCGAGGATCTGGGATGCCCGGTTATAGGTGGGAATGATGACGCTGATTTTATCCATCGGATGTCGTTGAATTTTCGGTTTTATTGTTAGAGTTTCACCAACCCGTGTTTCTCGTATTTGCGCGGCAGCTTGCTCGCTTCGAAATGCCCACGAATCATCGCACACCGATAGACCAGATTCAGTTCCCGATCGCTGCAGCCTTCGTCCCGGATTTCAGAAGAGTGGGTGGCACGCCAGAGGGCGAGACTGGCGGAAGCCGCGAAGTGTCGCAATTTCGCCCACCGGCAGCCCCAGTGCTCCCAATGATGGCCGCGGTAGGCGTGGGAGATTCCCAATTTCTTCGCAGCATCCAGCCACGATCCACGCTTCAAGCGGGACGGTTGGAAGTGATGCTCCATGCACAGATCGGTGCGGTCCGCGATCCTGAATCCGGCGGCGATTAATTGCGCACTAAACAGGCTTTCCTCACCGCTTCCCAACGCCCCGGCGCCGAGCTCCGGATCAAACCCCGGAACTTTTTCGAGAACATTCCGGGAGAAAACCATGTTAGCACCCACCATGCTTTGCGGCTTGCCGCGGTTCAGCCATTCGGAGGATGCCAGCCAAGACCGGTGCATCGGCGACATCCACGGACGCAGCAAATTCGGTGCGATCCTCACCCCGCCCGCAACAGCATCCGCATTTCCTGATAGAATCGGCTCGCACATTCCCGCAAGCCAATCGGCGGGCGGACGCACGTCGTCGTCCGTGAAGAGGATGATGTCTCCCTTCGCCTCGGCGAGGCCGCGATTCCGGCCTCGTGAAAGTCCCGGCTGCGTCTCCAAAATGTAACGGACCGGAAGGCCCGGGATCTCGCAGGATCGCACCACCTCGGCGGTGGCATCGGTCGAGCCGTTGTCGATCACCAGCAGTTCGGCTTCGAATCCGGTAGGGATCCGGATTTCCCGCATCGCCGTTAAAGTCAGCCTGAGGTCGTCGGCACGATCACGGGTCACGATGATGATCGACGCATTCATTTTCCGGCAACAGCCCTCCGGTCATTATTTACCAACGTCAGAAGATTTCGGGTAAACTCCGCGATGGGATCCGACGGAATCGCCTCCACCGCGTCATGACGGGCTTGCAGACCGATGTCACGCCACTCGCTTCGGCGTGCCCAGGCGCGCTCCATCGCTCCGTCGAGCAAGCTAACAGTCGGAGCCTCGGCGATGAAGCCGGTGACGTTATCCCGCAGATATTCCGCATTGCCAGCAACATCGGTGGTGATGACCGGGCGTCCGCAGAACATCGCCTCGACAATCACCAACGGAAGTCCTTCGTAACGGGACGGAAGAACCAACGCATGGTTTTTCGCCCAAATACTCTTCACATCGGATACCTGCCCTTGAAAAACAACATTCTTCAAATCCAACAGGCTGGCCATCGCCTTGAGCGACTCCTCGCAAGGGCCGTCCCCATAGAGATTTAAGCGGATCGGACGCTCCCGCCATTTCGGCAGGGCAAGGACTTTCAACAGGACATCCTGCCCCTTCGCCCGTGGATCGATGCGGCCGACACAGGCAATCTCGATGACGGAGGTTTCTTCGGGCCATGCGACAGGATGGCTGGCGTCCACTTTCCATGGATTGACAACCACCTCGGCGTGATCGAGCCGCATTCCCGCCTGCATCTCCATTTGATTCAGGTTCGCTTTGGAGACAAAAAAAACCTTGCGGGCACCTGATAGAGCCTGCCGTCCCGCAGCAAGATCTTCATCCATCGGCCACCAGATCTCGCTGTGGGCATGGACGATGGGGCAATACGGAATTCCAAGCTCGCGACAGGCCGTCATCCAAAGAACGCCGTCCCACGGTCCACCTTGTGAAATCACAACGAGGTCCGGCCGTTCCGCTCTCAGCCAGTTCATATCCGCTGTGGGAAGCGGACTGGGGGACAAGCGTTGCCGGAACTTTTCCGCCACCCTTTGAGGAAACGCCTGCTCGTGTGGTCGGAATGCCAACCGTCCACCCGCCGAGGAAATTCTCTCCAACGGGGCGGGACGAGTCGGCCATTGAAAAACCGAAGCCGCGACATCGTGGCCTTCCTCTAGCAGCCGCATGGCCGTTTGACCCCAGAGCTCCTCGCTGCCACCCCACGGGACCCCCGCCATGGTGGTCACGAAGGCGATCTTCGAGGTGTTTCTGCTATTCTCCATGGGACGGACCATTACCAAATCGAGTATTCGTAAAATTCACGCTGAAGCGCACGGACCCTCTCCTGCGGATAAATTGCTAGAAGAATCATCGCAACCCCGCGGGACGCCCCCAGCGAGATCAGGCGAACCAACGAGGATGGATGGCGGACATTCGCGAGGACAAGCGGCAGCCAGATCTTCCGCAGCAACATCGGCAATGCAACGGGCTCGCTGACGTATTCCCGATAGATCGTGTCCAGCTCCGCGATGATCTTGTGTTTTCCAACCATCGATTTGTTCGCGCCGGTGAACCGATAGACGCTGAGAACGCTGTCCTCCCACTCCCATTTCGCGCTTTGGGAACAAAGATAAGTCCACAGCTCGCGATCCATGCAGTAGTGAAGATCGGTTCTGACCAGCTCCCCGCGTTTCACCAGACTCCGGCGGAAATAACAACTCGGTTGCCAGATCGCTGCCGAATAAGGAGTGAGTTCCCAGCCCTTCCAATCGACCTTGCGGACGATGTTCTTCCCGGGCTCGTCGTCATATTGGCAGAAACAGGCTCCGGCTACGGCATCAATCTCCGGCTTCAAGACGAACAATTCCGCCACGGTTTGCAACGCGCCTGCTGTTAGCAAATCATCGCTGCACATCCAGTTGAAGATCTCACCGGTGCAGCGGGAGAACCCTTTGTTGATCGCTTCGGACTGTCCGCTGTCACGTTCGCTGACCCAGCCGCTGAGCCACGGCTCGTATTTGCGGATGATTTCAACGGTGTCATCGGTGCTTCCGCCGTCGATGATGAAGAACTCGAGATCGGGATATCCTTGGAGAAGAACCGAACGAATCGTCTCCTCGATGTATTGGCCCTGATTGTAGCTCGGGGTGATGATGCTGATTTTCGGCCATGCTTTGCCATCGGGTCCGGTCGCGGGAAGCACGGCCGGAGCAACATCCCGCGGCCAGCCCGTGCGCCCGGGCGGAGGCGCGGGAAGATCGGCAAGTGTGCGGGGAGTCGTCATGCGGACTGCAACATTTCGTGTTTCGGGGTTTTCACCTCGTCCGCATTTCCCGCAGTGACGATGAACGGTTCCCAGAACGCCCGATCATACCGCGCCCACGCGTGGCAACCGAACGGCATCTTTCCTCCGTTGAGTTCCAAACAAATCCGGGGCGACACCTCAAATGCGAACCGCAATCCCTCTTCCACCGAAGCGACTTTGAAATCCGGCAGATAGTAAGCGGCGAGGTCGGACCAGAAAATATCGTTGTTGCGGTTGTTAGGCGACGGATCCTCGGTCTCGGACCACTCCTTCAACAGCCGCTTGGCAACTATCGAGAGCGGGAAAATTCCTTTGATGCGCTCAAGTTTGTCAGCCAGCTGAGGCGTCGCGCGATAGGAAAACAAATCGAGCCAGAACGTCGCCGGCTCCGCAAGATGGCGGCTTCGGAGCGCTTCCAGCGCCTTTTGAGTTCGCAGCAGCGTGAATCCGCCGTTGCCAACCCGCGGGCGATCGACCCAAGGGCTGTCCGGGCAATTGATCCACGGCGGACCAATGTAGTCCACATCGCTGTCGCACCATTCCTCCAACTGATCCGAGAACGCCAATGCGTCCAAGTGATGGAAGAAGATGAATTCGTAATCCTCGAAGTGCCTGTAGAATTCCGGGGTGTTGAGCATGCGGCCGTGATTGGCAGCCGAGCCGAAAAATCTCCGTGGGAAATGCATGACACCGAAGCCCTCGAAACTGATTTCCATTCCCTCCGGAACGATCAGGAATTTCTCATACCTGCCGAAGTAGTGAAGGATCTGCCGCATCGAGATCTCTTCTTCCGGTGTGAGTTCCGCGCGGGTGGACATCGGAATCAGAATCACAACCTTCTTCGCCGCCGGCCCCTTCCGCTTGAAAGGACCGACAACCGCGCGGGTAAATTGTTTGAACATCCAGCGGATCATCTCACTTCACGCCCTCCGTTTGGTTAGCATCCAGCGGCGGCCAGTTCCGGTCCTTGTCATCGACGACGGTCACGGGCAACGGCCACTCGATGCCGATCGCGGGATCATCGAAGCGGACTGCTTTTTCGAATCCCGGGGTGTAGGGACCGCCCATCAGATAGAAAAGCTCGGCATCGTCGGTTAATGCCTGGTTGCCGTGGGCGAACAGATCCGGAACATAGATTGCCCGGCCGTTTTCAGCACTGAGCTCCACTCCCACATGCTGGAGGTAGGTGGGTGAGTCCGGGCGCATATCGATAATCACGTCCCATACCGCGCCGCGAATGCAACGGATAAACTTGGTTTCGCTGACCGGCGCTCCCTGATAGTGCATTCCGCGAAGGGTGCCCTTTACCGTGCTGTGCGAAATGTTCGCCTGCGCTGGCAGAAAATTGATTCCATGTTGCTTCAGCTCGTTGGAGCAATAGGACCGCGCGAAGAAGCCACGGGTATCGACCTTCCGATCGAGCTCAACGATGAATGCTCCGGCGAGTTTGGTTTCGTGGAAAATCATGTCGCAGGGGTTGGTTGATTTTCACGCCGGAGAAGCCCTGCTTTTTCGAGTGACAGGGCGGCGGTTAGGATTTTCCGGAAGGTCATTCCGGAGCGTTCGGCAATCGCAAGGAGATCGTTTGTTCCGTCCGATTGGTTGAGCACCCAAAGCAACGCGAGTTCGCTGAACTCTCCGGTCCTCTGGCCGCCGCCATCGCCGTAGAGCCCGTATTTACCGAGTTTCGGCTCACACATGGGTTTCAGGTTCACGAAACATGCGTTGCTTTCCAGCACTTCGATCGCATCAAGCGTCTTCGTCAACGTGTCCGCCATGCAATGTGGTTTGATGAAATCGAGGTTGTCGGCGCTTGTGTGATACTCCGGGAAAGTTCCATGGGGCGAACGCATGAGGCAGCCGACTGGCAGGTTGATGCCGGGAGAACCGTATTGTCTCTCGTCATAGCCGTAGGGATGAAATTCCTCCACATGGTATTTGTCACCGCTGGTTTTGAGAACCTGCTGCATGGCACGATCAATCATCGCGATGCCACTCCGTGATTTCTTATAGGTCACGGCGCCCTCGTCACCGGCGCAGGTGAGAACGAGGCCGTGCTTGATCCGTGGATAGACGTTAGGGTTGGTCGCGAGCCAGGTGATCGAACCAATGGTGCCCGGGATGAAGCAAAAGCGGTAGGATAAACGACGCGGCTGGCTGGCCAGTTGTTTCGCAAGAGCCACCGCAACGGCGCTACCTGCCAGATTGTCATTCGCCAGCGACGGATGGCAGGTGTGACAGGAAATCAAAACCTCCTCGGTCGTCGCGCCGGGGATGAAATATTCACCGTAGGACAGGCTGCCTTGCGTATGGTCGGAATCGATGAAGACCTCATACTCCCCTTCCTCCAAATTTTCCAAATCCCGATGCGGAAGACAGAAGCCCCAGTTTTTCTTATAGTAACTGGTGCGATAGGGAATGAGATCCGGTTGTTCAGGGACAGTGAAAAGTCTCGGCTTCAGATCGGCCAACGACATTTTCTCATGCACCGGCACGCTGTAGCCAAGGAGGTGCAGATTGTGATTTGCGAAATCAACCACCTTTCTGCCCTTCGCATCCTTGATCCACGCCTCGCGAATGTTCCATTCCTCAGGCACGGTCCAGTCAAACACTTCGGTGCCGGTGGGCACCTCATGGATTGTCAACGGGATCTCCCGTGACAACCGCTTCAAGGTCGTGCGCACGCCGTCACCGGTGATGCTCCGGCAATGCGGATACAACTCGGTGGCCAGCGCATGCATGGCAAGCCCGACGGCCTCGATGTCTGATGGCGTCATCGCAAACAAGTTTGGTTAGACCGATCAATCAAGCACCGTGACCTCGGGAATCGGAACGACGAATTTTCCGCCCCACTCCCGGATTTTTGCCATCTCACCGCTGATTTCCTTTTTTAGGTTCCACGGGAGGATGAGCACGTAGTCCGGTTTGGTTTCGAAAATTTTCTCCGGTCCGTAGATCGGGATCCGCACTCCTGGCATGAAGTGGTTCTGTTTGTAAGGGCTCTTGTCCACCACATAGTCAACGAGGTCATCGCGAACACCACAGTAGTTCACGAGTGTGACACCTTTGGCCGCGGCTCCATAACCGACGATGGATTTGCCCGCTTCCTTGGCTTCGATGAGGAACTTGAGCAGCTTGCGCTTGGTGGACTTTACTTTCTCGCCAAACGAGGTGTAGGTCTCCATGTCGGTCAGGCCGAACGAGGTTTCCTGTTTCCGCATCGCTTCGACGCGTTCGGTGATGGCGGTTTTCGCACCGGCGTTTTCGGTGTGACGTGCGAAAATCCGCAGCGAACCGCCGTGAGTGGGAAGTTCCTCGACGTCGAAAAGTGTTAGCCCGTGATGCGCGAACATTTTCTCCACTGCGAGGAACGACAGATACGAGAAGTGTTCATGATAGACGGTGTCGAACTGATTCTCGTCGATCAAACGCTGAAGGTGTGGAAACTCGAAGGTGATGACGCCGTCAGGCTTGAGAGCGATTTTCAATCCGCCGATGAAATCGTTGATGTCAGGCACGTGGGCCATGACGTTGTTGCCCATCAGGAGATCGGCGGCCTTGCCGGTGGCGACGAGTTCCTTCGCGGTTTCCACGCCGAAGAATTTAACGACGCTCGGAATGCCCTTTTCCTCCCATGCCACCTTGGCGACATTTGCGGCCGGCTCGACCCCGAGCACCGGAATGCCCTTGGCCTTGAAGTGTTGGAGCAGATAGCCGTCGTTGCTGGCGATCTCGACGATCTGGCTATCAGCATTGAAGCCGAAGCGCTCGGTCATCATCTCGCAATACTTGCGGGCATGCTCGACCCAACTGGTGGAGAAGCTGCTGAAATAGAGGTAATCGCTGAAGATGGCGTCCGGCGACTCGAAGCTTTCAAGCTGCGAGAGCAGGCATTTTTCACAAATCCATACCTTGAGCGGATAGTGTTTCTCGGCATTCTGCGCGTGCTCGAACTTCACGTAAGAGTTGGCCATCGGTGACATGCCGAGGTCGCACATCACATGGGCGAGCGGTTCGGCGCAAAAGCGGCATTCGGGGGAGTGCTTCATGGGGAGGTGATTCGTATGAATGATGAAAGGATTCTCTCACAGATTCGTCTTCCAGAAGAAGTCCTGGTCGATCTGTTCGGTGCGGATGAGATATTCGAGTTGCTTGAGCCGGGTGAATCCGCGGGAAAGGAAGTCTTCCTTGGTGAAGTCGATCTGTTCGAAGAGGTCATGGAACTGCTTGGCACCCTTCGGCACGTCCCAGTCGCATTTGAAATCGGGAAGATGCTTGGCCAGCTTGTCGAAGCTCACGCGGTAGCTGCGGTTATCAGCACCCTGTACGCCAAAAGTGGTGGTACAACCGGGGAAATTCTCCGCAACGATCTCGGCGACTTCGCGAACGCGATAGTTCTGATCGTTGGATCCGATGTTGAGGATTTGTCCGTGAATCGCATCGACCGGGGCATCCAGCGCACAGCAGATCGCCTTGCCGATGTCGAGACCGTGAACCAACGGACGCCATGGCGAGCCATCGCTGATCATCTTGATTTCCTTGGTCGTCCAAGCGAGGCCGCAAAGGTTGTTCACCACGATGTCGAAACGCTGACGTGGCGAAGCGCCGAACGCGGTCGAGTTGCGGAAGAAAACCGGTGAGAACTTCGAATCCGCCAGCGGCATAATGTCGCGCTCGCAGAGGGTTTTGCAAATCGCATAGGCGGTCTGCGGGTTGGACGGAGTTTCCTCGGTGACCGGGGTATCTCCATCGGCGACGCCGTAAACCGAACATGAAGACATGTAAATAAAACGACGGACGCCGGCTTCCTTCGCAAGTTGTGCGAGGCGGACCGAGCCCTTGTGGTTCACTTCATAAGTGATGTGCGGGGCCAGCTCTCCGGTCGGATCGTTGGAAAGTTCCGCCATGTGGACGACGGCATCATGACCTTTCAGATCCTCCAGCGTCAGATGCCGGATGTCCTTGATCAGCGTCTTCGGCTGATTGCCCTTCGTGTTATAGAGATAGCCGGACCTATAATAGCCGGTATCGACTCCGGTCACTTCATGACCACGTTCAATCAACAATGGCGCCAACAGCGCGCCGAGATATCCTTCTGTTCCGGTAACAAGTATTTTCATGCGTAGTTCAATGTGGGGGGTGAGAGTGGGGAAAATTCAGAAACCTGCTTGGCGATCGCCTTGCCGATTTCGAGGGATGCGGTGGCGGCGGGTGACGGCGCGTTGCAGACGTGCAGGGAATTGCGGCCTTTCACGATGAGGAAGTCGTCCACCATCTTGCCGTCGTTGACCAATGCCTGGGCGCGCACGCCCGCCTTGCAGGGAACGAAATCAGCCGATTGGACTTCGGGAATCAGTTCCTGAAGGCTGCGGACGAATGCCGCCTTGAAGAACGAGCGGTGGATTTCCTTCATCCCTTCGCCCAGGTTTTTGCTAACAAGTTTCCAGAAGCCGGGGTAGGTCAGCGTGTCGCAGGTGTCGCGGAAATTGAAATCTGTTTTGAAATAACCTTCGCGCTTCAACGCGAGCACTGCGTTCGGACCGGCGTGGACCGAGCCGTCGATCATCTTGGTGAAATGGACGCCGAGGAACGGGAAGTCGGGATTCGGCACCGGATAGATGAGAGTCTTCACCAGATGGCGCTTCTCCGGAACCAATTCGAAATACTCGCCACGAAATGGGACGATCTGCGCTCCGGGATCCGCTCCCGCCATTTTGGCGACGCGGTCGCTGTGGAGGCCGGCACAGTTGACGACGAACTTCGCTTCATACTCACCGGAATCCGTGACAACAACCTGCAGCGAACCGCGGTCGATGATGCGCTCGACCTTGGTGCCGAACTTCACTTCACCGCCGCTTTCCTCGATGAGTTCGAGATATTTTTTGCAAACCGCCGGATAGCTGGTGATCCCGGTCGATTTGACGAGAACACCGGCGAGGCATTTCACGTGGGGTTCGATTTCCCTCACACGCTCCGCACCGACTTTTTCGACAGGAACCTCGTTCTGGATTCCCCGCTGATAGAGATTCTCCAGCAGGGGCAGCTCGCTCTCCTTGGTGGCGACGATCACCTTGCCACAGACGTCGTGCGGGATGTCGTGCTTCCGGCAGAACTCCACCATGCTGACTGCTCCGGACTTGGCGAACTGTGCCTTAAAGCTGCCTGGTTTATAGTAAATTCCGGAATGGATGACGCCCGAGTTGCGGCCGGTCTGGTGCTGTGCCGTGGTGGACTCCTTTTCCAAAACGATCACGCGGGAACCCGGGAACATCTCCCCGAGATGCAGCGCGGTCGAAAGTCCCACGATGCCGCCACCAATCACCACGTAGTCGTAAGTTTCCATGATCGTTAGAAATTCAGGGTCACTTGTTGTCCCAAATATTCCAAGGCTCGTTCCCCTTGGCCAGCAGCTCTTCGAGATACATCTTGTCGCGCAGGGTATCCATGGATTGCCAGAAGCCTTCGTGGCGCCGTGCCTGGAGCTGTCCGGTCCTGGCAAGAGTTTCCATCGGTTCGCGCTCCCAGACGGTGGTGTCGTCGGCGATGAATTCCATCACGTCGGGCTCCAGCACGAAGAATCCGCCGTTGATCCATGCGCCGTCGCCTTTTGGCTTTTCAGCGAAGGATTCGACGCTGTCGTTCTCGGCATGGAGGGTGAAGGCGCCGAAACGTCCGGGAGACTGCACAGCGGAGAGAGTTGCCAGTTTGCCGTGCGCCTTGTGGTAGGCGATGCTCGCGGTGATGTCGATGTCGGTGACTCCGTCGCCGTAGGTTAGGCAAAAGGTTTCATCACCTACATAATCCGCGACACGCTTCAAGCGTCCGCCGGTCATGGTCTTCTCGCCTGTTTCAACGCAAGTGACCTTCCAAGGTTCGGCATCGCAGCGGTGAATGATCGTCTTCTGGTTCTTGAGGTCATAGGTGACGTCCGCCGTGTGGAGGTGATAGTTCGCAAAGTAGTCCTTGATCATGTATCCCTTGTAGCCACAGCAGATGACAAAATCATTGATGCCGTGGGCGGAGTAGATCTTCATGATATGCCACAGGATCGGACGGCTGCCGATTTCGATCATGGGCTTCGGCCTCACGCTGCTTTCCTCGCTGATGCGGGTTCCGAATCCTCCCGCGAATATGACTGCTTTCATGGTTAAATCTGATATCTGGTAGTTTGTATGAAATGATCGACGATCAGTTGTGTCCGATGGTGCGGTATTTGATCACTTTTGCCGGAGTGCCGGCGGCGATCGCATTCTCGGGAATGTCCCGGACCACCACTGAACCGGCACCAATCACCGCTCCGGCACCAATGGTCACTCCTTGGAGAACCGTAACCCGATAGCCGAGCCAGGCTCCGTCGCCAACCGTGATTCCGCCTTTGCTCGTGATGGGCTGGTCCATGATCGGAATTCCGGGCTCGATTCCGTGGTCGTATGAAAAGAAGCCACATCCGGACGCGATCTCCACATTCCTGCCGATCCTTATTTCCGTGAGGTGGGCATGGATATGGCAACCCGGCTGCACGTGGGTTCCTTCGCCAATATGAATGCTGCCGCCGGATCCGGTTTCGAGGAAGGTATCTCCGTACAACTGCACCCGATCGCCAAGTTCGACGATGCCACCGTCGTTAGAACTGGATGCGACGACCTTGTCTCCGATGTAAACATTCCGTCCCAGCTTGAGGCCCTGATGTGAGATCGACGCGCTGGGCGCGATGAATCCTTCCGGCTGGAGATCCGCCAAAAACGCCCTGCCATGATAGGGTGCGGTACCCCACGACGCGAGGCTCGCCGCCAGTTTTCCAAACCGGCCCGGCCCCGAACGTCTGAGCCAGCCCATCCTCCACGATTGGAATAATCCATCCCGAAGCCGTCTGTAAATCCTGCGGGCAAAATTTGGCGACGAGCATTCGTGGCGGGCATGGGACTCTCCCAACGCGGCTGAATGACTTGATCCCATATATTTGTTTGATTCCGAGGCTACGATCCGACCCATTCAGGGAACAGATATGACTACATTGAGACGTGCGAAAATCCGCCCGTTTACGGCAAGCGATCGGGGAATGTAAACCTTCACAAGATCCACACCCGGCGCGGCCGCATCATTGCTAGGAACGATCACGACACCCGGAGCTCCTTGAGCGTTTGTCCAGGAACCGACGAAATCCGTGTTCCATTCCACTTTGATCGTGGTGGACGGATCGGTGTTCGCCAGATCCGTGCGGCGGTAGGTGAAGAGGAGGTAGTCTTTGTTAGGAAAATTTTCATTCGGAGGTGGATTCGCCAGAGACACCGTTGGCAGGAAAGCCGCGTCCGATTGATTGGCTGGATTTCCTCCGATGACATATTCAACCGCATTGCTGATCGAATCCTTATCGGAGTCTGCTCCGGGAGATGCGCTCAGTCCGTAACTGCTCATCCATTGGTTGAATTGGTTCACCGCGTTTACCGTGATCGAAATCGTACCAGGAAGCGAGGTGGCGATCCCGTCGTTCGCGACAAACGTGAAGCTGTCAGGTCCGCTGTAGTTTGCCGCAGGGGTATAAATCTGATTCGCTCCGGAACCGCTCAAGGTGCCGTGAATCGGCCCGTTGCTAACAGCGTAGGTCATTGGATCGTTCTCCGAATCGTTGGCGGCCAAAGTGACCGGCAAGGACACACCTTGGTTGACACTAAGATTCTGGGATTGGGCGACCGGAGCATTGTTCACATGCGGAACATCGATGGAAACCACAAAACGGGCGAACAGACTACCTTGATTCGCCAGAAGCCGCGGAATGTAAACCTTCACCAGGTCCACTCCCGGACCGGCCTCGTCATTGCCTTCCACCACGATCACACCAAGTGTGCCCTGGGTATTGGTCCAGATCGAGAAATTGGTGCTCCAGTCCACGCGGATGGAGGTCTTTTCATCGGCCTTCGCAAGGTCCGTCCTACGATAGGTGAAGAGCAGATAGTTTTTGTTAGGAAGGTTTTCATTCGGAGCGGGATTCGCCAGCGACACGGTAGGCAGCCAGTTGACGTTCGATTGATTTTTCGGATCTCCGCCGATCACAAACTCGACCGCATTGCTGATGCCGTCATGGTCCGGATCATCTCCGGGATTTCCGACGAGTCCGTATCCTGCAAGCCAGCTGGCGAATGAATCGTCGATGACCGAGTTCACCGTGATCGACACCGTCGCAGCGGTCGAACTCGCAGCACCGTCGTTGACTTTGAACGTGAAGCTGTCCGGCCCGTTGTAGTTCGCTACCGGATGATAGGTCAGATTCGGCGGGGTGCCGGTCAGGTTCCCATGGAGCGGAGTGCCGATCTCGACGAAATTCAGCGAGCTGGTTTCAACGTCGTTGCCTACCAGCGTGATCGCCAGCGTACTGTCTTCGTTGAGACTCACCGATTGGGCGAATGCGACAGGCACGTCATTGATCGAGTTCACCGTGATCGATACCGTCGCGGCAAGTGAGTCGGACGCACCGTCGTTTACTTTGAACGTGAAGCTGTCCGCTCCATAGTAGTTCGCCACCGGATGATAGGTGACATTCGGCGGGGTGCCGGTCAGATTGCCGTGGAGCGGAGTGCCGATCTCGACGAAATTCAGCGAGCTGGTTTCAACATCGCTGCCTGACAGGGTGATCGCCAGCGAGTTGTCCTCGTTGACATTCACCGACTGAGCGTTCGCCACAGGAACGTCGTTTACTGGGTTCACCGTGATTGAAACCGTTGCGGACGCCGAACTGACAGCCCCATCGTTTGCAATAAACGTGAAACTGTCCGGACCGGAATAGTTCGCACTCGGAGTGTAGATCAGATTCGGGACTGTCCCGGTGAGCGTGCCATGAAGCGGATTGCCGGCAACGGAATAAGTTAGGACGTCGTTGTTCGAGTCGGTGGCGGCAAGGGTAACCGGAAGCGGGATGTCCTCGTTGGCCGAAAGATTTTGCGCTAGGGCAACAGGAGCATTGTTCACAGAGGGCACGTCTATGGAAACCACGAGGCGGGCAAACAGCTTCCCGTTGGCAGAAAGTGAAAGCGGAATATAAACCTTCACCAAGTCCACTCCGGGAGCAGCCTCGTCATTGCCTTCGACCACCAATACGCCGGAGGTGCCTTGGGTATTGGTCCACGCCGCGAAATCGGCGCTCCAGTCTACACGGATGGAGGTGCGATCATCACCCTTCGCGAGGTCCGTGCGACGGTAGGTGAAAAGGAGGTAGCTTTTGTTAGGCAGATTTTCATTCGGGGCTGGATTCGCCAGCGACACGGTAGGCAACCAGTTGGCGTTCGATTGGCTTTTCGGATCCCCTCCGATCACAAACTCCACGGCATTGCTGATGCCATCGTGGTCCGGATCCTCGCCTGGATTTCCAACCAGCCCGTAACCCGCCAACCAGTTGGCAAATCCGTCGTCGATGACCGAGTTCACCGTGAGGGTCACCGTCATGATGTTGGAATTCAAATTTCCGTCGGTCGCATGATAGGTGAACGAGTCGGAACCCGAATAATTCGCAGCGGGAGTGTAGGTGTATCCGCCATTGGGATTCAATGTTAGGGTGCCATGGGCAGGTCCCGCGTTGAGCACTGCGGTAAACGTATCACCGTCAAGATCGGTGTCATTGGATAGCACACCCGGCGCGGCGACAACCAACGCGGTGTCCTCGTTGGTGGTTCCGGAATCGGCCGCTGCCACGGGTGCGTCATTGATGGAGTTTACCGTGAGAGTTACCGTTGCAATGTTGGAGTTCAGGGTGCCATCGGTGACGTGGTAGGTGAACGTCGCAATGCCGTAGAAGTTCGCTGCCGGGGTATAGTCGTAGCTGCCGTCGGGGTTGAGGGCCAGCGTGCCGCTCGACGGACCGACTTCGAGCACCGCAGTGAATGTGTCGCCTTCGAGATCGCTGTCGTTGGCAATCACTCCCGGGGCACTGACATGAAGGACGGTATCCTCGTCGGTGGTGCCGGAATCGGCGGCGGCCACCGGTGCGTCATTGATCGGACTGACAGTGATCGTCACTGTCACGACGTTGGAGTCCAGATTTCCGTCGGTCGTGTGGTAGGTGAAGCTCGCCACACCGTGGAAGTTTGCCGCAGGCGTGTAATCATAGCTGCCGTCAGCTTGGAGAACCAGCGTGCCGCTGGATGGACCGACATCAAGCACCGCGGTGAGCGGGTCACCGTCCAAGTCGCTGTCATTGGCGAGTATACCAGAGGCTACGACGTGCAGCACGGTGTCCTCATCGGTCGTGCCGGAGTCGGCCACTGCGACCGGCGCGTCGTTGATCGGGTTGATCGTGATCGTCACGGTCGCGACATTCGAAGTTAGATTTCCATCCGTCGCATGGTAGGTGAACGTCGCGACGCCGTGGAAGTTTGCCGCAGGCGTGTAATCATAGCTGCCGTCAGCGTGGAGCACCAGCGTGCCGCTGGTCGGAGCGATATCGAGCACCGCCATAAGCGAATCCCCGTCGAGGTCCGTGTCGTCGGACAAGACCCCCGGAGCCGCGACATGGAGGATAGCGTCCTCGTCGGTCGTGCCGGAATCCGCCAACGCCGTCGGTGCGTCGTTAATGGAGTTCACCGTGATCGTCACGGTCGCGACGTTGGAGTTCAGATTTCCGTCGGTCGCGTGGTAGGTGAAGCTCACCACGCCGTGGAAATTCACCGCAGGCGTGTAGTCATAGCCGCCGTCAGCATGGAGCACCAGCGTGCCACCAGTCGGAGCGACATCGAGCACTGCAGTGATCGCGTCGCCGTCAAGATCGCTGTCGTTGGCAAGCACTCCGGGAGCAGCAACCTGCAGCAAGATGTCCTCGTCGGTCGTACTGGAATCGGCTGCTGCTACCGGAGCGTCGTTGATCGAGTTCACTGTGATCGTCACGGTCGCGACGTTGGAATCGAGGGTGCCGTCGGTCGCGTGGTAGGTGAAGGTCGCTTGGCCGTGGAAGTTCGCTGCTGGGGTATAGTCGTAGCCGCCGTCGGGGTTGAGGGCCAGCGTACCGCTCGAAGGACCGACGTCGAGCACTGCGGTGAACGCGTCACCATCAAGATCGCTGTCGTTGGCAAGCACTCCGGGAGCCGCAACCTGCAGCATGATGTCTTCGTCGGTCGTGCCGGAATCGGCCACAGCGACGGGTGCGTCATTGATCGAGTTCACTATGATCGTCACGGTCGCGACGTTGGAATCGAGGGTGCCGTCGGTCGCGTGGTAGGTGAAGGTCGCGACGCCGTGGAAATTCGCCGCAGGGGTGTAGTCGTAGCTGCCGTCGGCCTGGAGCACCAGCGTGCCGCTAGTCGGAGCGACATCGAGCACTGCGGTGAGCGAGTCGCCGTCAAGATCGCTGTCATTGGCAAGCACTCCGGGAGCAGCAACCTGCAGCATGATGTCTTCGTCAGTGGTTTCCGAATCGGCGACGGCGACGGGTGCGTCATTGATGGAGTTCACCGTGATCGTCACGGTCACGATGTTGGAATCGAGGGTGCCGTCGGTCGTGTGGTAGGTGAAGCTCGCCACACCGTGGAAATTGGCCGCAGGCGTGTAGTCATAGCTGCCGTCGGCTTGGAGAACCAACGTGCCGCTTGATGGGCCAACATCAAGCACTGCGGTGAAGGTGTCACCGTCGAGGTCGTTGTCATTGGCGAGGACTCCAGGAGCAACGACATGCAGGACGGTATCCTCGTCAGTCGTGCCGGAATCGGCGGCGGCCACCGGTGCGTCATTGATCGGACTGACCGTGATCGTCACGGTCACGACGTTGGAATCGAGGGTGCCGTCAGTCGCGTGGTAGGTGAAGCCCGCCACGCCGTGGAAGTTGGCCGCAGGCGTGTAGTCGTAACTGCCGTCGGATTGGAGCACCAACGTGCCGCTTGATGGGCCAGCATCAAGTACTGCGGTGAAGGTGTCACCGTCGAAGTCGTTGTCATTGGCGAGGACTCCAGGAGCAACCACATGCAGGACGGTATCCTCGTCAGTCGTGCCGGAATCGGCCACGGCGACGGGTGCGTCATTGATCGGATTGACCGTGATCGTCACGGTCATGACGTTGGAGTCCAGATTTCCGTCGGTCGCGTGATAGGTGAAGATTGATTGGCCGTGGAAGTTTGCCGCAGGCGTGTAGTCGTAGCTGCCATCGGCGCGGAGCAACAGCGTGCCGTTGGCCGGAGCGACATCAAGCACCGCCGTAAGCGAATCCCCGTCGAGGTCCGTGTCGTTGGACAGGACGCCAGGAGCTACAACATTGAGAATGGTGTCTTCGTCAGTGGCTCCCGAATCGGCTGTGGCGACGGGCGCGTCATTGATCGGATTGACCGTGATCGTCACCGTCGCAACGTTGGAATCGAGGGTGCCGTCGGTCGCGTGGTAGGCGAAGGTCTCTACGCCGTGGAAATTCGCCGCAGGCGTATAGTCGTAGCTGCCGTCGGCATGGAGGACCAGCGTGCCGCTGGCCGGAGCGATATCGAGCACCGCGGTGAACGCGTCGCCATCAAGATCGCTGTCATTCGACAGCACTCCCGGAGCCGCGACATTGAGGACGGTGTCCTCGTCGGTCGCGCTGGAATCGGCTACTGCCACCGGTGCGTCGTTGATGGAGTTCACCGTGATGGTCACGGTCGCGACATTCGAAGTTAGATTTCCATCGGTTGCATGGTAGGTGAAGGACGCCACACCATGGAAGTTTTCCGCAGGCGTGTAGTCGTAGCTGCCGTCGGCATGGAGAACCAGCGTGCCGCTGGCCGGAGCGACATCGAGCACTGAGGTGATCGAGTCGCCATCAAGATCGCTGTCGTTCGACAGCACACCGGGAATCGCAACCTGCAGCACGGTATCTTCGTCAGTCGTGCCGGTATCGGCCGCGGCGACGGGCGCGTCGTTGATGGCATCTACCGTGATGGTTACGGTCGCAACGTTGGAATCCCATGTGCCATCGGTTGCGTGGTAAGTGAAGCTCGCCACACCGTGGAAATTGGCCGCAGGCGTGTAGTCGTAGCTGCCGTCGGCACGGAGCACCAGCGTGCCACTCGATGGACCGGCGTCGAGCACGGCCGTTAGAATGCCGGGTTCCACGTCGGTGTCGTTGCCCAGAACTCCAGGTGCGGCGACCTGAAGGATGGAGTCTTCATCAGTCGCGCTTGAATCCGCCACTGCCACCGGCGCGTCGTTGATCGAGTTCACCGTGAGGGACACCGCCACGATTGCGGAATTCGCCACGCCATCGAAAGCATGATAGGTGAACGAATCGGAGCCGAAATAATTCGCAGTGGGAGTGTAGGTGTATCCGCCATCGGGATTCAAGGTCAGAGTGCCGTGGGCAGGTCCCGCGTTGAGCACCGCGGTTAGAGAGTTTCCATCCAGGTCCGTGTCGTTGGACAAGACACCCGGAGCGGCGACGACCAACGCGATATCCTCGTCGGTGGTTCCGGAATCGGCCGCCGCCACCGGTGCGTCGTTGACCGGGTTCACCGTGAGGGTTACGGTCACGATGTTCGAACTGAGATTTCCGTCGGACGCGTGGTAAGTGAAAGTCACGACGCCATTGAAGTTCGCGACCGGAGTGTAGTCGTAGCTGCCATCCGCATGGAGCACCAGCATGCCACTCAACGGGCCGACATCAAGCACCGCAGTTAGAGTGCCGGGTTCCACGTCCGTGTCATTCGATAGGACTCCGGGCGCGGCGACCACCAGTGCGGCATCTTCATTGGTCGCGCCGGAATCAGCGACTGCCACCGGTGCGTCGTTGACCGGGTTGATCGTAAGCGTGACGGTGGTGATGGAGGAACTCACCACGCCGTCGAAAGCGTGATAGGTAAACGAGTCGGAACCGAAATAATTCGCTGTTGGCGTGTAGTTGAATGCACCAGTGGTGGGATTTAATGTCAGAGTTCCATGAGTAGGTCCGACATCCAACACCGCAGTGAGCGCGACAAGTTCGGAGTCGGTGTCATTTGACAAAACTCCGGCGGCAGGAACGACAAGCGGAACGTCCTCATCGGTAGAATAGCTGTCGGCCACCGCAACGGGCGGAGCATTGGGGATATAGACCGCCGTCATGTGATAGTCGGCGCTCATGGTCACGCTGGTGGCGGGGGTGACTGCGAAATCAACCCCGTTGAGCTGCCATTTCTGGAAATTCATGGCTCCGATCGCCGCCGGCACGGACAGGCTGACCAGCGGCGAGGCCAGGTAAATCCGGCTGAAGCCGGTGACGCCATTTCCTTTGGAGTTGGAATCCGCAGGACTAACCGTCACGTTCACGCCTGGATCCGGCAAGGAGGCCACCGTGAGGGTATGAGTGAGCTGGGGTTCAAGCCGGACATTGTCGAGCAACAGGTCCGAGTTGTTATTGACCGCACTCGTCAGGGGCACATCCAGAAACTGAAGGGTGGTCGTGTTGCTGTTAGCAACAAAGCTCGTCGACTTTTCCGTCCACAGGTAGGAGACGCCGCCCGGCCCGGTGATGGGGAAATCCTCGTCAGGTTTGATCCTGACCGAGGAGCTGTCGGTGAGCATGACACGCAACCTGTGTTGGAATGTGCCCGCGTAGGCACCGAGGCTGAAGAGAAGGTTATAAGGCCGTCCTGGAGTCGTTGCGAAAGTCTGCGAAAACACCCCGTTGGCAGCCGCGTTGGTGTCATTGAAAGAGACCATTTTCGAGGTGGTCGTCGGATGGGTCGAAGGCAATGACGCGGTGCCGGTCTTGATCACGAAATTTCCCGAGGTGGTCCAAAAAGTCGGGACGGATGGAGAGCCGGAGACCGTCTCGAAGCTGCCGTTCTTAAGCACGCCATTGATCGTGATGGAAACCGTGGCGGGGGCCGAGTCCGCCGTGCCGTCGTTGGCCTTGAAGGTGAAGCTGTCGGAACCGGTGAAGGTGGAAACCGGGTAATAAGTCAGATTGGGAGGGGTCCCGGAAAGGCTTCCTTGGGCGGGAGCGGTCACGATCGAATAAGTAATGGCGTCCCCGTCCGCGTCAGTGCCAGTGAGGACAAGCGGCAGGACGGTTCCTCCTGTCATCGTGAGCGACTGGCCGTTGGCCACCGGAGGGTCGGGGACCGCGCTGACCGTGATCGAAACCGTCGCCGGGGCCGTTGGGCCGGAGCCGTCGTTCACGGTGAAGGTGAAGCTATCGGGACCGTTGTAATTCAGGGTCGGGGTGTAGGTCAGGTTCGGCGCGGTGCCTGAAAGCGTGCCGTGCGAAGGGTTGGTGTTGGCAAAAAGCAGGACATCCCCGTCGATATCGGTTCCGGCGAGGGTGATTGCCAGCGGGGTATCTTCCGCGGTCACGAGCGTTTGCGGGGTCGCGGCGGAAGGGTCGTTCGTCGCGGCGACAGTTAGAGTAACGGTGGTGGTTGCCGAGTTCAATGACCCGTTCGTCGCATGATAGGTGAACGTATCGGTGCCGTTGAAATCCGCCGCCGGATCATAGGTGAAGCTGCCATCCGGATTCAATGCAAGCACGCCGTGGGAGGTGGTCGCATCCAGGACCGCAGTCATTCCGAGAGTGTTCGGCTCCTCATCATTTGTCAAAACCCCTGGAGCCACCACTGTCAGCAGGGTGTCTTCCGTGGCGGGATACGAATCCGCGGCCGCCCGTGGGGAATTGTCGATGACATACACGGCGTTCATCGTGTGGTTGTCATCCACAAGGACACTCGTTGTCAGACCGGCAGGAGTGACATCGACACCGTTTTTCTGCCATTTCTGGAAGACCTTCGGACCCGAAGTGGCGGTCGCGGTGAGCGTCACGGTTGTGCCGAATGAATAAGTCCGCGAGAAGGGGGTGGGTCCATTGGAACTACCAGCCAGATCCGCAGGAGCGACGGTCACACCCAGCCCTGCGGTCGGAGTGGAGGTAACCACCAGTGTGCGGGTGTTGCTGATTTCATTGACCGTGACATGGTCGAGGAGAAGGTCGCAGTTGGTTGCATCGCCGGTTTCCGGGTCCGCGGAGTTGTCGTGGAATATCAGCGTGGTGCTGGCGCTGTCAGCGACAAATGTATAACTCAAGGATCCCCAAAGGGCTGCCGCGGGTCCGGCGTTGAGGAATACGGTTTGGGAAAGCAGCAAGGCGTTCCCGTTCACCGTGGTGCGGAGGCTTTGCCTGCGGCCTTGCTGGCCGACGATGCCGGTGTCGAAATTCAACTGATAGGCCTTGCCGGCCTCCGTCTCGAAACTCTGGGAAATCGTGCTGCCGAAGGCTTTGTTGACGCTGTTGAACAGCGCCATATGGGTACCGTCCGTGGAAGTGTAGGTTCCGTCGTTGTTATAGATGACCGCCGCTCCGGGGACCGATTCATTGACCACCCAGACGGGGATGGGGGCGAAATTGGCGGGGGAATCCTGCTCGAAGCTCCCGTTGGCGATCAGATTGGGTGCCTGGATGGTGATGGTCACGGTCGCAACGGCCGAATCCAACTCACCGTCGTTGACGTGATAGGTGAACGAGTCGGTTCCCAGATAATTCGAATCCGGCAGGTAAGTGAAGCTACCATCTGAATTCAGCGTCAGGTCGCCGTTGGCAGGACCGTCGTTCAAATGGACCGTCAGCGGACTCATTTCCGCATCCGTATCGTTGCCTTTGACGCCGGGAGCGGAGACGCTCAGTTGCACATTCTGTGTGGTGGAGTAAGAATCCGCCACCGCGAACGGTGCGGCGTTGACCAGATAGACCGCGTTCATCGTGTGGCTTCCATCCATGGTCACGCTGACATTGGCATCGTTGGAATAATCCACCCCGTTTTTCTGCCATTTCACGAAATCCGCCGGCCCGCTGGCGAGCGGGGCGGTTAGAGAAACCGTCGCGCCAGGAGTGTAGGTCCGGATGAAATTGGTAACGCCATCGCCACTCAGGCCGAGATCGGTCGGTGATACTACCACATTGATGCCCGTGACCGGGGACGAGGTGACCGTCAAAGTGCTGTTGGCGCTGGCCACCACCTTCACATTATCGAGCAACAGATCGATGAAATGTCCGGATACTGAAACGTCGGTGAACGTGAGTGTCGCCGAGGTGCCGTCCGCAACGAACGAGTGGGTCTTCGACTCCCATTGGGAAATACCGATACCCGTGCCCGTGGCCGAATCGGTCACAGAAAGCAGCGATGTTCCGCCCGTCACCGTCACCGCGAACTCCATGACGCCCGCGAACGGACCACCGGCACCCATGTCGAAGGTGAGCATATACGACTGTCCGGGTGTCGTCGCGAAGGTCTGCGAGATCACTCCGCTGACAGGTTGCTGTCCACCGTTGAAGACCGCCATCTTGACCGGATCGGTCGCGACGTATGTGCCATCCGAGGTGTAGGCAAACTGGCTGCCGGTCGCGGTCCAACCGAACATGTCGGATTCAAAACTGCCGTTGACGAGAATGTTGGCACCTGCGGCGTTGACCGTCAGGGAGACCATCACCGTGTTGGAATTGAGGAGTCCGTCATTGGCGTGATAGGTAAACGAATCGGGTCCGGCGTAACCCGGCGCCGGGGTGTAAATGAAACCGCCATTCGAATTCAAATTCAGATTGCCGTGGGATGGCCCTACGTTTGCCACCGCAGTCAGGGAATCCATCTGCCCGTCCGTGTCGTTGGCAAGCAGGCCGGGCGCAACCACCACCAGCGGGGTGTCCTGATTGACCGAATAGGAATCCGCAACCGCCACGGGAGCCGTATTGCCCGGAAGATAAACGGCGTTGAGCGCGTGGTTTCCATCCATCGTCACGCTGATTCCCGCGTTCGTGCTATAGTCCACGCCATTTTTCTGCCATTTGACGAAGGCAGTCCCACCATGAGTGAGAGGAGCGGTCAGGTTCACCGAGGCGCCATTGGCATACACACGGTTGAATGCGGTGTCTCCGCTGGAAACGCCGTTGAGATCCGCCGGAGTGACGATCACGCTCGCCCCGCTGGTCGGCGATGAGGTTACGGACAACACTTGGTTAGCACTGGAAGTCACCCGCACGTTATCGAGTAAGAGGTCCACGAAATTGATGTTTGAGGAAACGTCGGTGAAGGTCAGCGTTGTTGTCGCGCTGTTGGCCACGAAATAATGGCTTTTCGCCGACCAAGCTGAAGCTGAGACGCCGCTTCCCGTGGCGGAATCGGTCTCCGAGAGAAGCGTGCCTGCACCGGTGACCGTCACCGCGAGTTGCTGCGATTGGCCCGAGGTTCCTACGACGCCCATGTCAAACGCCAACAGATAGGCCTGCCCCGGCGTCGTCGCGAACGATTGGAAGATTGTTCCGTTAGGCGTGGCGGTGCCACCATTGAAGACCATCAGCCTGCTCGGATCCGTAGCCGTGTAGGCACCGCTCGTTACATAACCGAAACAATTGCCGCTTTCGGTCCAGTTGGTGACATCGGCAACCACTCCGTTTCCATCCGCAGTCCCGAGTTCAAAGCTGCCATTGGCCACAAGGTTCGCAACGGGGGGATTCACCGTGATTGTGACCGTGGCGATGTTCGAATCCAGCGCACCGTCGTTGGCATGATAGGCGAACGAGTCGGGTCCGGTATAGCCTCCCGTCGGTGTGTAGGTAAAACCTCCGTTGCCATTCAAGGTCACGCTGCCATGGGCCGGGCCTACGTTTAAAACCGCAGTCAACGGATTGAATTGAGGATCCGTGTCATTCACAAGCACGCCGCTGGCGGCAACCACAAGCGGGGTACTCTGGGTCGCCACGTAAGTGTCATTCACCGCGGTCGGCACCGTATTGGCTTCCTTCAGATAGACGCGCACCCGGTCCAATAACAAATCCACGGAAGCTGCTGTCGAAGACACGTCCGTAAAGGTCAGCACCGTCGTCGCGCTGTCAGCGACAAAATCGTGACTCTTTTTATACTGCCAGGTCGAGGCAAGCGCATTGTTTCCCGTGGCCGAATCCGTCACGGTCAAGAGTGAGGCCGCTCCGGTAAGCGCCACCTGCACCTGCTGTTGGACAGTGCCCACGACTCCCATGTCGAACTCCACCGTGTATGTTTGCCCGGATATCGTCGGAAAACTCTGTGACGCCACCCCGCTCGGAACGGACGACGGACCGTTGAAAACGAGAAGCCGCGCGCCATCGGTTTTGGAATACGGTGCGTTTTCCACATAGCCGAACACTTCCCCGCTGGTTGTCCACGAGGTCACGTTCGTGACTATGCCGTTTCCATCCGGGGTTCCGAGTTCGAAGCTGCCGTTGTTGAGAAGCGAGTAAACCGCCTTCAACGTGTGGTTGGCGTCCATTGTCAAGCTGATGGCGGTGGAGGCGCTGTAAAACAATCCGTCCTTCTGCCATTCTTCGAAATTCAAGCCACCGGAAGTCGGCGGCGCGGTCAAATTCACGGATGCCCCCTCGTTGTAGGTGCGGGTGAAATTCGTGTCGCCATTTCCGTTCGAGTTGAGATCCACCGGCGTCACCGTCACACTCGCGCCGACATAAGGAGAGGAAGTCACCGTCAGCGTTGGCGTGATTTCCAAGTTCATCCGGACATCGTCCAACAAGAGATCCACGGAATTGGTCGTCGCCGATTTGTCTTCAAAGGTCACCGTGGTGGTCAAACTGTTCGCGACAAATTCAAAGTCCTTGTTCGCCCACTGTGTCGCGCCGCCGCCTGGACCGGAGAGTTGCTCGGTCTGGGATAGAAGGGGGAAATTTCCCGTCACCTTCACATTCAGGGATTGGAGGGCGCTGCTGCCGTTCACTCCCATATCGAATCCCAATTTATACTTCTCGCCGGGAATGGTCTCGACCACTTGGGAAACCACACCGTCCGGTGCTGATTCAGCACCGTTGAAAACCATCAGCTTGGTGCCGTCCGTCGCCGGAAGAGGCGAGCCCACGACACTATTATTTCCGCTAAACGACCAGCCTTGGCCATAGGATTCGAAGCTGCCGTCGATCAAGGTTCTCGAGGTAAACTCCCGTGTGGTATCAGGCAAAATAAGATTCTGCTGGGGAGTCCGGTCGCGAACCCCTTGAACGGACAAAACATAAAGCGTTCCCGGCGCTTGCGGACTGGTCGTCAGGGTGACCACCCGCTTGGAAACGGAATCCAACTCCGCTTGCAAAACCGAAACACCGCTACTCAGACTGAAATTCCCGACAGCCGCTGCCGAGTCATCCAAGGGCTTGCTGAATTTCACGGTCAAATGCGTCAAATCCGTGCGCGAATCCAGACGGGCGATCGCCGGCGGACTCGAAGTGCCCAACGGCGAAATGGCGGCAGTCACCGCAGGCAGCCAGCATTCGGCCATTTTCCCATATCCTGCGAGATTCGGGTGGACTCCATCGCTCAAATCAGCCGCTCCCAAAGCGGAGTTCATGTCGAGGAAACTCACTTGGCGTCCCAAGGCTACCTGTTCGGCGACGATGCCAGGAAGCGAAGCATTGAACTCCGCCTGAAGAGTCTGGATGCCGACGCTGTCCGTCCGAGGCAGCAAACTGGCGACAATGATTTTCGTATAGGGACGGGACGCGGAAAGACTCGCGATCAGGCTCTTCAGTTGATCCTGGGTCTGAGCGACTCCCTCACCCGCGCTGAAGTCGTTGGTGCCGATTTCAAGTAGAACAACGTCAGGATCTTCGGTCTCCTTCAGCCAGACACCCATTTGATTGCGAAGATCCTCGATACGGGCACCGGGAACCCCTTGGTGATCCACGTCAGGAAGGGAAGGATTGTTCAAATCCGACCGCGATCCGACGAAATCCACTGTGTAGCCGGCAGTTGTTAACAACGAATAAAGCCCGTTTCGATAGCCGCCTTCAACGCCACCCTCGCTGCCAAATCCTTGGGTGATCGAGTCTCCCAACGGCATGATCCGCACAGGCGGAACTTCTCCTTCACCATAGGCGACAGTCGGGGCGGACAAGACAAGTGAACCCACAAGACCAGCGAGCCGCATCATGGATCTCATTGAATGAAGAAGGGGGTAGAAAAAGGGGGCACTCATCTGAAAATAAACAGAATTCATCATTCAAGCCTCAAGAAGCAATGCCGGAACGTGTTCCGTGATGGCACTGCACCAGAGCTGTCGTTGGAGGGCTGGGGGAGAAACTGAATTCGAATGATTTAGCTCCATGGTAAGTACTCGCGTCAAGTCGTTATGCCTTACGCAGCATGCGCGCCAAAAAATATTTGTTTTACAACCCATTGATAATTCATGAATTACCTTTTTAAATACGCTCCCGACACCATCGTGAGGGATCGCAGTGCCCTGCGCCAGCAAGCGGGCGCAAAACCACGGAAAGCATAAGGAAAAGTTCATATCAGGGGGGAATTAAAGGTTCACACCACCCGGTAAATGGGAGCTGCCGACCTCTTATCGACCAGATCCTAACATGAAATCAGCCTCCTAATATCACGTGATCGCGTAATGTCAGGAGGCTGATGCATTCTCACCGATATCGAGACCAAAAGGCGGTCTCCGCAGTTGACTGGAATTGCTCGTTTGCGCGAACAATTTATCCATCAACATTACGGGACCGGTTCCAGCTTGGACTTCCGGGTCCGAATTTTAAAAATGCGTTACGATTTCGAAGGTGAGTTCATTTTGAGTCATAAAGTTCAGGCAATAGGGCCAACCGATACCTGGCCATCTGGATCACTGATGCAAACTCCATGAGTGCCGGACAAGAACGGAAGTTCCCTGCCAGCCTTCATGATGGAGTTTTCCGGTGCCGAAATAATCTCCGTCGATCACCTCGATCACGGATGCATCGTTGAGGTAATCCTGCATCGCCCGATCAGCTTCAATGTAGATATTGACGTGATAACGTCCTCCGGAAAGCGGCCAATCCGGCACAAGAAAATCGATGCGGCCTTCACCGGAAAGCTGAAGTTTGCGCCGGTCAACGAGCGCGGAGGAAAGCGCGAAATACTTTTTGAGATCCTTGCAGATCTCAACGCACACGATGCAGTCGTTCAGGACTTCACCTTCTTTGACCGAATAGGAAAGGCTCAGAATCACATTGTTCCCCGCGATCGCCTCGACGATGACATTGCCGGATTCATCCCTGAGATCGATCGCTGTCACCCTGATGTCGCCCTTGCCCGCACGGTCGCGGCGGTCCGTCAGACCACTGCTCGCTAACTCCGCACCTTTTGACATGTAGGAATTAACCACGTCCTCAGTCTCACCTTCCTGGATCAACTGGCCCCGATCCATCAGGATACACCGGGTGCACAAATTCTGGATCGCGGTCATTTGGTGACTCACCAGAATGACGGTTCTGCCCTCCTTGGCCGACACATCCTCCATTTTTCCGAGGCATTTTCGTTGGAACTCCGCGTCACCAACCGCCAGCACTTCGTCAACAATCAGAATTTCGGGTTCCAAGTGCGCCGCCACGGCGAAGGCAAGGCGCACATACATGCCGCTGCTGTAACGCTTCACCGGAGTATCGAGAAACTTGTCGATCTCCGCGAAGGCGGTGATCTCGTCGAACTTCCTTTTGATCTCCAGTCGGCTCATCCCGAGGATCGCACCGTTTAGGAAAATGTTCTCGCGCCCGGTCAGTTCCGGATGAAATCCCGTGCCGACCTCAAGCAGACTCGCCACCCGGCCGCGCAAACTGATCTTTCCCTTGGTGGGCTCCGTAATCCGGCTCAGAAGCTTCAACAACGTGGATTTGCCAGCACCGTTGCGGCCGATGACTCCCATCATCTCTCCTTGCTTGATTTCCAGACTCACATCCCTAACAGCCCAAAACTCCTCGGTCTTCTCCCGTTTCTCCCGCTGGCCAGAACTCGCCCATGCAAAGGGGGCGCGGATCGCCCGCTCGAGAACATGCCGCAGTCCGTCACCTTGTTCCGCCTGGCGTCCGATGAGGTAACGTTTTGAAAGATTTTCGACTGATATAATGGATTCGCTCATATGCCTATATGTATGACTCTATTCTCAAGATAATGTAAAATTACTGGCTCCGTCATGCTGAGCCACGGGTGAAATCGCCATCTCTTGATTCAGTCAATCGAATCAAGCTTTCCAGATTCTGCCTCTGGACGATTGGAACTCCGACATCACATTCCGTGTATCAACAATGCACGCAGCCCACTCGGCCAGTTCAGCGTAATTAATACACGTATGGGCGGTTGAGATTACCACCAGATCAAACCCGGAAATCGTCTCGCGGTTCCATTCCACTGATGGCGTCCCGGCCCACTCGGAGTGCTCGCGGGTCTGCCCGATGACTGGAACAAAAGGATCGTGATAGAAAACCTCACCGCCCTTGCGCTTCAGTAATTCCATGATCCTATAGCTGGGCGATTCACGTTCATCGTCCACATTCGGCTTATAGGCCAGACCCAGAACGAGAATCCGCGAACCATTCAGCGGCTTCTTCGCATCATTCAACGCTTCGGCAATCCGCTCCACCACATAACCCGGCATCGATGTGTTAATTTCACCTGCCAGCTCGATGAAACGGGTCGCACATTCGAACTCGTGAGCCTTCCACGTGAGATAAAACGGATCGATGGGTATGCAGTGCCCGCCCAAACCAGGCCCCGGATAGAACGGCATGAATCCGAAGGGCTTGGTCTTCGCCGCCGCGATCACCTCCCAGATATCAATTCCCATCGCGGCATAAACGATCTTCAACTCGTTCACCAAGGCGATGTTCACACTTCGGAAAATATTCTCCAACAGTTTGGCTGCCTCCGCCACCCGGCAGGATGAGACCGGAACCAGATTTTTCACCGCTCTTCCGTAAACGGCCAACGCCAGTTCAAGACATGCCGGGGTCAAACCTCCGACCAATTTCGGAACCTCCCCCACCTTGCTCGCGGGGTTACCGGGATCTTCACGTTCCGGCGAATATGCCAGATGGAAATCCACCCCGGCAACCATTCCCGATCCCTCTTCAAGAACCGCTCTCAAATTCTCATCGGTAGTTCCCGGATAGGTCGTCGATTCAAGAGCGATCAAGGTTCCCTTGCGCAAATGGGGAGCCATCGCGCGCCCAGTGTCCAACACGTAGGAAATGTCAGGGTCCCGATTTTTGCTCAATGGCGTTGGAACACAAATGATGACGGCAGCCACGTCCGCGATTTCGGAAAAATCAGTTGTTGCGGAAAAGCGCTGGTCACGCCTCGCCTCGCCAATGTCTTCGGACGAAATATGTTTGATATAGCTTTGACCGCCGTTCAATCGGTCGACCTTGGATTCGTCAACATCGATTCCGAGAACACGGGTTCCCGATCTGACAAACTGGAGCGCGAGGGGCAATCCCACATAGCCCATTCCGATGATCGCCACCCGGGTACCGACCTGGTCGTCGCGAGTTGTTTGTCCGGCTTCCGTATTTTGTGTGATGTCGTTCAAATTGATGGGCGGTTGCTTGCAGAAGGTTGAAATCTCCGGCGGCTCTTACCAAGAACAAATGTTCTTGGTCCCGAGCTCCCGAAGGAAGATCCCTCAAATCACGTCGGCAAACGTCCGCTCAGTCTTGCGGAAATACCAGATCCCCGTGACGATCAGAAAAATCACGCCTGCCACCGAAATATAAAACCCGGGCCAGTAGATGTTTGTTTCGCCAAGCAGAGCCCAACGGAACCCGTCAATGACACCCACCATGGGATTCAGCGAATACAACAGGCGCCATTCCGGAGGAACCACATTGCTGGAAAATCCCACTGGAGATATGTACAACCCGAACTGGACAACAAAGGGCACGATGTAACGAAAGTCACGGTAGCGGACCATCAGTGCCGAGATCCACAATCCAGATCCAAACGCTGTTGCGAAAGCCAGCAACACAAACACAGGAAGCACCAGAATCGTGGCTCCCGGAAGATATCTGTAATAAGCCATCATCAGACCGAGCAATACCGCCGAGATCAGGAAATCCACAAAGCTCGTGATCACGCTGCTAACGGGAACAACCAATCTTGGGAAATAGACTTTGGAGATCATGCCTGCATTGGAAACCAGACTGTTGCCGCTTTCTGAAAACGCCGTCGCGAAAAACTGCCAGGGAAGCATTCCGCAAAATACAAGTATTGGATACGGAATCCCGCCGGACGGCATCTTGGCGAGATTGCCGAAGATGAAGGTCAGCACGATCATCGTGAGCATCGGCCGGATCACCGCCCACGCCACACCGATGACCGTTTGTTTATAACGGACGAGGATATCACGCCACGCCAGGAAATAAAACAGCTCCCGATAACGCCAAAGGTCCCGCCAGTACTGACGCTCCGCACGTCCTGCTTCGATAGTGATCTCGTTCATAATAGATTTTGATAACAGAAAATTTCCGGCAGGCATCACGACTAACCGCCGCGATTTGCCTCACTCCAACCGGTCTTGTCAATCATGCAACTTGTTCATCGCATCCCGCCTCCGAGGCCCGCCGCCTGGCCGACAGATTCTTCTCTCGGTTCTTGCGGCAACGATTCAGTGAAACGGGAATCGAGAGGTTCAATGCAGGCTACGGGCCATGATGGAGATCTTCTGCGGATTGCCCGCCGGATCCGCTGGATGAAAAGCAACGCCTTTCCGGTGATGGCCGCACCTCTAGCAGAGCTACCGGCCAATCTGGTGGCAGAGATGGCCCCCATCAACTCCTCCCGCTCACGTTCCACCTCTTTTCTCAGCGAGGTACTGATCAGCGACTGATTCTGCAAAAACATGTCGAGCACATTGACGACCGCTTCCAAGTGGCGGGCGTGGTCTTTTCTCGCCGTCCCGCCCAGATTTCCGACGCTCTCGTATTTGCAGACCAGCGGGCTTCGGACAAATCCCCATTTCCCCTGAATCGACAACCGGAGCGCGAGGTCATGATCTTCCAGCAACCATAGATCCTCGTTGAATCCGCCGATCCTCTCAAACACTTCCCGCCTAACGACAACGACTTGGTTGAAAAGGACGAACCGGGTGGCAAGCAACTGCGAGAGATTGAGAATATAGCCGGCTTCCGATTTGCAATTGATCTCCGCGGCCTCGAAAGAGGTCATGGTTTTTCCAGGTTCACTTTCCAGCGTCGCATTGCAGATGCAACATGGAACGCTTTTGCCTCCCGCCTCGAGGACCTCCATCTGTCGCTCAATTTTTTCAGGAAGCCATAAATCGTCGGAATCGAGGAAAGCCAGGATTTCACCGCTCGATTCTTTCACTCCGAGATTTCTCGCCGCGGAAGGACCGCGGTTGGGCTGTTTGACGATCCGGATTTTATCGCCGTAGCTCTCCAAACTCTCACAGGTGCCATCCGTCGAGCCATCATCGGCAATGACGATCTCGATATCGGGATAGGTCTGCGCCAACACGCTTTCAACGGCTTGGCGGATCGTTCCGATTCGATTGTAGGTGGGAATAATTACTGAAACCATTTTCAATTGTCTAAAATGATAGGACCGGACGAAATATGTTTCGTGGAAACGACTCCACTCATTGCCGTCCTATTTCAAATGCCGTGGTGCGCCGGCGGAGGGTGCCGATCGTGACGGACACCCTCAATCTCGGCAGCGAAATCCATCTCATCCTCGTCCGCTTCCAACGACACACTTGAATAAAACGAACTGATGACCGCGACATTCAGCCAGAAGAAAATCATGGACTGATCGAAGTAGGCCACGGAAATGCTGGTGGCGGCGTGAGCCATCATCCCAGCCCCCATGCACCAGACCATGAACTGATCGTCCACCTCCAGAATGTCATCATACTGAAGAATCTTGCCAATCCAACTGAAGGCCTTGGTGAGAATCCAGATGACAAGGAGCATGGACGGAAGCCCTCCGAGAATCGCAAACGTGATATAGTAGTTCGTGATGTCGATGTGATTGCCGTTTCCGATCGGGACTCCATACGGCATCCAATGCCGCGTGTGGTCCGTTCCGGCGAACCACCATTCGCTAAAATGCGCGAAGAAAGTTTCCATCAACTGGGACCTGTGCCATCCGGTGCTGCCACCCGTGAGATCGATCTTCGAAATAAGATAGTACGCAGGTCGGGTCATCACCAACTCCGCAATCAGATAGGTTCCCACGGCCGCCCAGCGCAGTACGCTCACCAAAGGACGTTGATACCAAAGCATGATGGCACCAATGCCCATCAGCAAACTCATGATCGGCCCGCTCGACGCGGATGCGAAAATCATGAACAGGCAGACCATGATCCCGAGGATGGCGCTGCGGCGATGACGGGACCAGATTCCAACCATGAGAGGAAAGCAAACCGCTCCTACGGTGCCCGCAAGAATCGAATGTCCGAAAGGACCTTGCGCCCGGAACTTGCCTTCCCTCATGTCGACATTCGCGGGGACATATCCGAAAACCGAAAAATTGTTTTTCCCGGTGACGCGCTCCATGGCCATCTCGATCGCCACAGGTGTTAGGATGATGGCAAGTGCTTTCGCGATATCAGCGATTTCTCCCGCGTCGCGGATCCAGTTTCTGAACAGAAAATAGACAAAGGTGACGTTCATCACCACTCCCGAAGTGTAGATCGGCCCTGATCCCGGGATATACTGATGAAAGAAACTCGCGAACATCACCCAACATCCCCATAAGATCACCAGGGTATCGATTTTGTTGCGCCCGCCCGGTGCAAACTCCTTTTTGGCGAACACACGCACCATTCCCACAATCAACAGCATTCTGAAGATGGGAAGATTGATCAGCCCGAGGTTCAGGCTCTGTCCCATGGTCATGTAACAGCACCCTATCAGAAGTGGAACAGGAGCCAGCCTCCTGGGCACCGTCCACAGCGCGACTGCGACGGCGAAGAAAAACAGCGTGGCGGGAAAATTCATGGCGCGCGATGTTGGCAGGATATTTTTAGTATCCGGTCAAAACGAGTCAACTCTCCGCACGGCCTGTCAAAGGCCGGCAGGCATTCCTAGGAACGCATTCCGAGTTCTCCGGCAATTCTTGCCAGGCCCTCGGTAAAATATCTAAATCTCACTTTCGGTATCCCAACGAAATGCCGCAAGACCTGGCTCCCATTTGTTTGACCGTCCGTGTTCGAATACAAATCGGAGAAATATCCGGAACCCGGGAATCTGCTGGCGACCAGCGCGTAGTAAGTCTGACACGACCAGAAATGTCCTACCTCCACCCTTGGATCGGCATCGATTTTTCTCATCTGATCGTCAAGCTTCACAAAGTCTTCGATCCCGAGGCGAGGACACACCAGAAAACCCGCGCACAATCTCTGAGGAACCCGGGCACCGGTGATTTCCTGAAGAATTTCCGGAGTTGAAGAATAAGCATCCCGAAGATCCTTGCACCAGGCGAACTTCGAGGGTGATGCGCTCAAGGCATCAATCACTTCTTGTGGCTTCGAAAACGTCAGCACGTCGGAATCCATGATGAGCATCGTGGGGGCCTCTCCGAAAAAGTGAATGTCGACGAGTTGGGCGCTCGCCCAGTTCGAGCAACGCCACGGATAGAGATGAGTGGTTTTTTCGGCCAGTTCCCTCTCAACGGTCACATCGCTTTCGTTGCGATCGATGACCCTCACCTCGCCGATGATTTTTCTCCAACGATCCCCATCCTCTTCAGTCAAGGTTCCGTCGGAATGAACATAGAGACGAGCCTGGCCATCAAGAAAACGCATGATGCTCCAACTCGCCCAGATCCCCATGTCCGTGTCGCGATGACCGCACAACATGTGAAGTTCATACCGATTTTCGCGGAATGGCGGCAAGGGCGGAAGCTTGTCCAGCAGAGGGCGGTATTTTTCACGAACCGCTGGAATGGATTTCATCCTGCCGCGGTATGGCCATTGGTCCAAGACCACACACTTGATGGCACCAAGCTTTTTACGAAGGCTTCTGATAGCGGTCATGGGCTTGCTTTGCTCTGAAAATCCCTTGGTTACCGATCAAGCGCTTCCTGGTAAACCTCCAGAAGTCTTGCCCCTGCCGCATGCCAGGTGAGTTGATCGAGTTGGCTGATCGAGGCCGAGCGTAGCGTGCCCAGAAGTTCACGATCATCATTCAGCCGATCGATGTGCGAAGTGAGGGCGTCCAGGTCCCGCGAGGCGTGAACCATCGCGTTCTCGAGGTGGCTGCAAACCGCCCCGGATGCATCGGAAACCAACAGAACACATCCGGATCCCCGCGCTTCATAGGTCACCAACGCACTCCCCTCTTCTATCGATGAGAGAACAAACAAGTCCGATTGCCTCATCAACTCGGGGATATCGTTACGATGTCCAAGAATTTCGATGCTTGGATGATTAAGCTGATCACCCAGTTTTTCACGGTAACCCGGAACGAAATCACCGCAAATCATGAACCGGCCATTTTGGCTGGCCTTCGAGGCAAGCCAAGCCTGAAGCGCGTAATGCAGCCCCTTTCTGGGAGTACACAGACCCACATAGATCATCACCAGGCCCTTGCCAGGGTTGGCGGTTTGGTCTCCAGGCCAAATCGCGGATTGGTCGTATCCATACTGATGACGGAGTAGCTTTTCAGGTGAAAAGCCCTTGTCGAGAAACGTTCTCTCCACGAATTCAGAAGGGCATAGTAGAAAATCACCTTCGGCATACTCCGTCAGTTCGTGCGCAAGATTGACGGCATCGAACTTGTGTTCGTAACCGTCCGGCAATTTGAAATCGATCAGCCCGCACTCCTCGTCAACCACCTCGTAAGCAAAACCGGTGTGGGTGTTAGGTCTTTCCATGACAACGGGGATGCCCAACTTCTTGGCGGCGCGGATCGTATACAGACTTCCCAACGGCCATGTATGAACGATGTCGATTTCCTTGGAATGGGATTTGAGCCAATGTGACGTCCGCCAGTCATGAAGCATTGCCATGCGCCGCGCTCCCAACAGCCTGAACGGGATACGTAGTCGGCGCCCGAGGGACAGTGTCTTTCTCAATTTAACGTCAGCGGGAGGCACCCTCAGCGCAGACCCCACAATCGCGGTCACATCCGCGCCGGCCGAATCAAGGCCGAGGACCTGCTGCCATGCCGTCCAACAAATGCGCCCCGCTCCAAGCCTGTGCGGGAAACTGTAGAGAACCCGGACTGCCTTTTTTTCAGTGGATTTTGACATGCGGTTGTTTTGAAACAAGCGGGATTGGCGATCTCGGGAAAAAGTCAAATGATCCAAGGAACGAATGGATTCTGTCCCGCAAAACGCCTCGGGACTTTACCCTCTCGTTGGCCTGCTGAACTCCGAAGCAACGCGCTCGGCATTGTCGCTGCATCGCAGGCATTTCTAAAAACGCCATCGCACCGGTCCAGATGCCGGAATCAAAAACGTTTATTTGACCACTTTGACTCCCGTGACTTTCGATGGAGGCGTGCTGGTATCCACCGGCGGAATCGTCCCTCCGGCGATGTAGGTCTCCCACATGTCGCGGGTAAAAAACGTGATTTGATCGCTATATGCTGGAAGCACTCCCGAAGCCGTGCCCTTTTTCAAAGGATAATAACGTTCGGTAATGTAACGATAATAGGCCTCTTGATTCATTTCCGTCCTGCCGCCCATGAGGGTGACGGTGGCAATCACCGCGCAGTTCGGAGCACCGTTTACATAACGGTAACCCGGATCAGCCCAGAAGTCGGACGAAGCCCGTTCCTGCTGAGATCTCCCGTCCGAACTCCATTCAGGCATCCCAAGCATGGCTTGAGTGTAAGGTACCGCCGGTACCGACAGGCCGGTTGCCCGGGGTCTATCAATATCCGACTGGAGGATGAAATAATGGTTCTGGAATTCTTGAAACGGACCTCTCGAACCGTTTGCCTGGATGAGCATGTCACCATCTCCCAGAACTTTCGCGGCGATATAAAGCGGGAGGAATCTTCCCAAATTGTGGCCGCCGTTGGACTGCCATTGCATGCCGTTGTTAATCAACCCGTGAATATCGATTCCCCATTGGCACATATTGATCAATAGTCGTTCCTTGGTGGCGTTGCTGACATTGGTCTGCAGGAACAAACCCGCACCGCTGCTGATGTGGGAAATCTCGCGGCCATAAGTGCGGCGGGGATAACCGCCGTCTTTGTTCTCAGCCCATGAAGCTTTCCATTGGGAGTTGAGATAGTTGTAGTGCATCTCGAGCAGCGGCCTCTGAGTGGCATTCTCCAGCCAAACCCTGCTCGGAACATTCGCGGCATTCGGAGCAACCAAGCTCCTGAGCGCGGAGTAGTTCATCTTGGAGACATTCCAATTGGACTTGATGGTCTTGTTAGCTCCGGCATACGGAGGACGAAAACTTCCGGCCGGAGGCGCGGTGGACAAGATTGTCAGAACAGCGGTTTCCTTGAACCAAGTCTTTTCCATCAAATCTCCTGCCGTCCAGGTGTTCGGGTTGTTGATCGTGGAATAGAGGGAATTTTCCGGCTGGATGGTCACCGGTAGCTGCATCGCTACATTTTTATCCGCCGCATAGGCTGGCGAGTTGGTCCCTGAATCATAATATAACCCCTGCGGTTGTCCCGGTATGGGATTGATCATCGAACCATTGACACTGAAGCTGGTAACCACCGGGGCGGGTGTGATACTTGTAACAGTAACCGGGCCGATCACCCACCAGTCGCCGTTGACGAATTGTCCAACGGTGCGGTCTGTCGAAAAGGTCCACGTAATGCCGTATTGCGAAACCGAAGACGCAGCGCGTGCGGAGGATACGAAACACGCGCAAATGCAGACAGCCATCAGGGACATCCGGATCGAGTTGAGAATTTTCATGGCTGGAAAATCAAAATTTTGTTAGGAACAGCAAATAATCACGTTTCGTTTTCAAAAATGCCTTACAAAGCAGCTAAATCAAGCCGATTTTTTAAAACGACCTGTAATTCACTTGGCTCGAAGGTCTTGGCTAAATCGTTTTTTATTTGCCCGCAGGTTTCAGAAGCGAAGGCGCGAAATTTGGCTCCGATTGAGTGCATCATCCAGCGATAAAATTCAATACACTTATAATCAACGTGATACACATCTATTGATCATGAATTGACTTTGTATATGCGACGGCGACCCCCAGTTGCCGTTTATTCCCAGATAAATTGGCGGATACCGTTCACAAGTCCCTCGCTTGCGGACGAACCGATCCTTCGACTTGGCTCCAACTCATCCAAATGGTCCAAACGATAACGGAGCTCGTCCTCATCGAACGCCACATTGACGTTTCCGATTTCCTTCATCCGGACGGCGGTGGCGGTTTGATGCTCATTCCTGTGTTCACCCAATTTGGCCAACTTCGGCATGACCAGGATCGGCTTGCCGTGAAAGAGCGCGGAAAGAATCGTCCCCATTCCCGCATGGGAAATGATGATCTTCGAGGCGTTGAAATATTCGCCGAACTCAACGGGCTGAAGAAATTCCGCATGGCGAATGTACGTCGGTTTCCACCCCCCTTCGCCGATCTGGGCGAAGACATCTTGCCTTTGATTTTCGCGAGCCCAAGCATCCACGATTCTGACCATCCGGTCAAAAGGCAGGTCGGTTCCGACGGTCACCAATATCATAGCACGCTTCCCATCCATTGAGGTCCGTTTTCGCCGGCCAAATGTTGCCATTGGGTCAACCAGAGATCGACGAATTCCCCGGCCTTCTGTCCTGACATGGAGAGCTCCTCGGCATTTGCCACGCTATCTACCCAGATCACCCGCGCTCCAAGCCACTTTCCGAATCTGACCCCGAAATATCCAGGTGCGGCACCGGTTGAAATCACAACATCCGGACGCTCGCGCAAGAGGAGCAGGAAAATACCTGCCGCGCTTTTAAGGAGCTTGAATTTGTTCCAGCGATTGCCATCGCAAATCAGTCGGAATTCCGCATCGCCGACGTCCTTTCGATAACCTTCGCGCACGGTGGCATAAACTACGTCGGATCCTTCAAATGCCGGCCTCAGCCGGAGCAGTTGAACCCAATGTCCCCCACCTGACGAAATCGCCAGAACCTTTTTCTTCCGTTCAGCCATCTCCACGATTTTCAAGATGCTCCACGTCCGAATAAGACCGCAGGGACCGTCTTCAGCAGAATCTTCAGATCCAGCAGCAAAGACCAGTTTTCGATGTATTCATGGTCCATTTCCATCCAGTCTTCGAATGAAACGCTGTTACGACCGCTGATTTGCCAGATGCAGGTAATCCCCGGTTTCACCGAGAGCCTTTTCCGGAAAAGCCATTCATACCGCTTCACCTCGTCCGGCAACGGCGGACGCGGGCCGACGAGACTCATTTCCCCGCTAAGGACGTTCAACAACTGGGGCAGCTCATCGATGCTCAATTTCCGGATGAAACGGCCGATCGCAGTGGTCCGCGGATCGTTCTCAATCTTGAAGGCTGGACCATCCCGTTCGTTGAGATGCTGTAGTTCAAGCTTCCGATCCTCGGCATCGGCGACCATCGAGCGGAACTTGTAGAGACGGAACTGACGTTGATTCATTCCCACCCGGTTTTGAGAGAAGAACACGGGACCCGGGCTGGTCAGTTTGATCAAAATCGCGACCACCAACATCATCGGCATGAGGATAATCAGGACGGCCAGTGAGACGGAAGCGTCGATCAATCGCTTTGCCAACAGTTGGACTAACAATTGTTCGCGGAAAAGAGTAACAACGTACTCATCGTCGAATTCCTCGATGTACATATTCCTCAACAAGGTTCCATCGGCAAAATTCGGCATCAACCTGACAACAACTCCCAGGTCCCTGGCATTCTGGACAATCATGGTGATGTCGCTGAAGCGGGAATCAACAGGCAGGCACACCATGATTTCATCCACCCGCTCTTCAGTTAGAATGGTTCTGAGATTCTCAAGAACGCCGAGAACCCTTCGCTCATTCTTCCGCGCATCCAACTCCTCGCGGGCGGAAGCCGTCTCGGCGACAAAACCGACAATCTTATATCCCAGCTCCGGCTTGTCGTCGATTCGATCCGCGACCTCAAAGGCCCGGTCGTTCGCTCCGACCACCAGCAGGAAGCGGTAATTGTATCCCGAGCGTCGCGCGCTCAGCAGCACCAGCCTGAGCAACAACCGGGCCACAATCCCAAAAGTGGTTACAATCGCGAAGAAGATGAGGATATTGAAAATGTTAAAACTCTGGACGGAAAAAACCGCACAGATGATCATGAGCCAGAACGAGGCGAATCCGGTCGCTTTCACCAGATTCTTGACCTGCGTGTTGAGTGCGACCAACCGATCCGCTTTATATCGGATAAAGTAATCGAAAATGCCAACCCAGCCGGCGGCGAGGATAAGCATTCCAATCGTATCCTCGATGTGGAATGTCGCATTCAGGATTTGAGCTCCGCCCTGAATGACTCTCTCGGGACGGAAATAGATAATGCCGAGCCCTGTAACGATCAACATTAGTTGATCCAAAAGGCGGAAGATATGGATTAACAGTTTGTGTCTTAGCCTGATCATGGTTGTGGGGGGAGATTGAGATTTTCCTGCGGAATTCCGCATGCTTGATTGTTTACGGGATTTGAAATCCCGTCGCGATACCACTGGGCCAGTTCCCTGGCCAAGGGATTCCAAAACATTCCCTCGTAGTTCTCGCGGGCGTATTTCATAAATTCAGCGATCAAATCCGAGGAATAAGTGGAAGATGATGAACCCGACTTCGTAAAGTCGATATAGTCCGGGTGGATGTTCACAAGGGCGAGTCCGCCATGCCGCGTGATCCAATCGAGCTTCTGCTTCCAGATCCGTGGCGTCGTTTCCCGCAACAGCAGGAACAACGTCGAATCCTGAGGCAGAGTGTAGGAAAGTTCGACATATCCCGAATTTCCGTCGCCGCCCGGCGACTTCACGAGAAACGGAAATATTGTTTCCGAGCCATCCGGCTGTGGTTCAAACGGGTCCGTATCGAAGGTGGACGCGTCATATAAAATGTTCAGGTCGTGGAGCCAATCCAATTGGTGAAGCATGAACCCCGAACGAAATCCAACCGCATCCCAATCCTTGAGGTAGTCGTTGATATATTTCGCCTTCCGAGTGAAGCTCTCCCTGGATTCATACAGTTGCCCGTCGTGGTTGAGATCATGCACTCCCACTTCAAAACCATTGTCCACCAGCCATCGGCGAAGGCCCGCCGGATCCTCATAGGGCCCTTGTGGAATGAAATTGAATGAGGAGCGGAACCCATAGCTCATCTCCAGTTCAGCGAGTTGGCGGACGTTTCCAATACCATCTTTTGATTCAACGTCATGGGTGAAAACCAGCGCGAACTTTTTGCCGTCGGGCCAACCTGTCCAGCCGGGAGGTTTGCTGCCGGCCGATTCATTGATCGGCCACAGACCCGCGCTTTGCCTCATGATTCCCGGAATCCGACTGCGCCGGATGATCCAGCGGATGCTCCTTGGAATGAACGGCTTTACCCTGAAATAGGCGCGAGCCAGGATGCCATGCGATCCACTTGCCATCGCACGGGATACCGGATGCTTCGCGTGTTGCAGCATTTGATCGTGTAGGAAATGAATTCTTACCAGCGTGAACGTCTGAAATCAGAGCCTTTCAACTCTGGCCGATAAGCCAACCAGGCGCATGGGATCGGGTTTTGTTAAAGATACAGGATACATCCGCCTTTCCTTTACCTAGTTCCGAGTAACCCCACTTCAAGGCATCGCGACTGGTATTTTCCGCATCGAGGACAAGGATCACCTTGTCCATCAATCCAGCCATTGTCAGAGTCCTGCTGGTCTGATCAATCGGCGGCATGTCGAAAATGATATAATCGTAATCACTCGCCTGGAGATGAGGCATCATTTCATACAGATGCATCGGTGAAAACGTGGTGAGTCCGCTCTCGTCGCGCCGCGCCGTGGCACTCGCGTAATAGAGATTCTGATCGCTTGCTTTGAACTGCGGACCCTTCGCGAGCTGAAGCGCTCCAGTCAGACTGTATCGTGCGACCTCGCCGAAGATCGGATTATCCTCGGGATGATAGGAACTCAAATCCACCAACAACACCTTGGCCCCGTTGATCTCGGAAAATGACTTTGCCAGTCCGGCAGCGATGGTCGATGCTCCCGCGCCTTCGGACAGTCCCGTTACCGCGACCAACTTCGGCTTGTGAGTGACGTTGTTGACTTCGAAGTTGAAGATGATGCGGTCCCGAATGGTTTCCGAGTAGGGCAGGATGAAATGGTTGGCTTTCCGGATGGCGGTCTCAGGTGTGATTTTATGTTGGATGACAGACTCCTTGGTAGTACCATTGGTTCCAATTCTTGGGACGTTCGGTTCATGAGCGAGCATGAGTCCTCCACGGTCTTTCCTCTTGATATAGGGTATCGACAACAAAAGCGGCAATTGCAGGCGAGCTTGAATGTCGGTAGGCCGCTTGATCCGGCGGTCGAAGAGGAGTTCGATCAGGAAAGCAAGACCGACTCCGATCCCTATTCCGGCGGCAGCCAGACCAGCGACAATTTTCTTGGTAAGTTTGTCGTAGGTCGGTTTGGGTGTCGAAGGATCCTGAATGACCCTGAGGTTAGGCATTCTTGTCGGGTCCAGTCTCTTGTCGAGAATCGCGTCTTTCAGTTTAAGTTCCAGAGAACGATACTCCGCATCCTCGAGCTGTCTCCTCCGGTCAAGAACTTCGATTTGCGAACCCAATGCATATTGCTCTTTGTATTGCTCATCGATCTCCTCGAGGTGTTTTTCGTATGCTTTAACCTTGGCGGTAACAGACGCCAGATTCGCTTTTTCCGAAAATAAACTCATTTCGGGAGATTTTGAATCGCTATCCAACAATGCGGATTGCGTGAGGAGTTCGGGATATTTAACAACCAAATCCCTTCGCTTTGACTCCGCTTCGTTGATTCGCTCTTGAGTTGCCGAAACCAAGCGATTTCCCGATGTGAATTTCATGCGCAGTTCAAGATCTCGCTTCTGAAGAACTCCGAGCATATCCAGCAGGGCTTTGTATTCGCTGAGAACCTGCAATGGGACTTTGCCGCCCAGAGCGCCGTCCTTTGGATTTTTTTTCACCCCGTTTTCTCCTATTTCCTCCGCATACAAGGGTGATTTCTCAAGCGCTTCGATATGAGCGGCCTTTTCAGCCAGTTCCGCTTTGGCCGCCATCAAGTCTTCGCGGGTTCTCGCCTTTTGGTTTTCCAGTGCACCCGTCGCCCCTGCCAAAGTAGTAATCCCTGAATCCGATCTGAGTTTGTCCAACTCCGTCTCAGTTTGTTTCAGGCGAAGACGAACTTCTTCCGATTGTTTGGAAACATCATCAAAAGCGGCAGCGGAACGATGAAGTTCCAGATGCTTGATCGAATATTGTTTCACGAGTTCATTCAGCACCAGCACCGAGTAGTCGCGATTTGGATTGCTATAGCTGATATGCAACACGTTGTTTCCCGGCGTCACCCCCACCTCAAGGTGACCGAGGATGGTAGCGGCCGCATCCGCCAGTTTAGCCCCCTGCGGCGCGTCCGGCAGGATCTTATCGATCCCCACAGCATCGGCGACGGCCAATGCGAGATTCTCACTGGTGATGATTTCCACCTCAGTATTGATGACTTGATCGCCAGGGCCTCCCGAAGTGTTCGTTTGAGACTGAAAATCATCCACAGTGCTCCGGTTCAGCACATAGCTGACGAGAATATTCGCCTGCGACTGATAGAGCACTTCGCGGTTTACAAATACAAATGCGGAGGCACCGAAACCCAGCATGGAGAGGATCAAGATCTTCCATTTGTGTTTGAAAAGAATATAGAGGATATCCTGGACGCCGAATGCTTCCTGGGGACTTTGTTTTTGAGACTTTTGCATCAGAATCCGGTGAGTTGGATGATTGGATCGAAATTAATTAATGAATGGTCGGACGAATTGCGGCAAGTCCGTCAGGCTGCCTTGCAAGGAATAAGGACTTCCTTGACGGCCTCGATGACCACTTCGATTTGCACGTCATTCAATTCGGGAAACATGGGAATGGAGATGAAACGGTCAGCACATTGCTCGGAGACCGGGAAATCACCTTTTCTGTAACCCAGATCGGCGTATGCCGGCTGAAGGTGGATCGGGACTGGATAATGCACCCCATATCCGATTCCCTTGTCGGTGAAGGTTTCAATGAGCCTCAAACGCTCGCGTACCTGAAGGGCGTAGACATGATAGACATGCTCTGCATTTTTGTCTCTCCAGGGAGTAATGATACCATCAGTTGAACTGAACGCCTCTTCATATTTCCGCGCATGTTCGCGCCGCAATTGATTGCCTTGGTCGAGATATCCCAATTTGACCCGCAGAACCGCCGCTTGGATAGAATCCATCCTGCTGTTCCAGCCGACGATCGAGTGATGATTTTTCAGGGCTTGTCCATGATTTCTGAGGACGCGCAGCTTCGTGGCCAGATCTTCGTTGTCAGTGACCACGGCACCGCCTTCACCCATGGCTCCCAGGTTTTTAGCGGGGTAGAAACTGAAGCAACCGGCATTGCCCAGCGATCCGGCTTTGCATCCTTTGTAGACAGCCCCGTGGGCTTGCGAGGCGTCCTCAATAACGGGAATTCCGTATTTTGCGGCCATTCGATTGATCGCATCCATTGCCGCTGGCTGGCCAAACAAATGCACGGGAATGATAGCCTTGGTTCGCGAGGTCACAGCATTGCCCACTGCCGATGGATCCATGGTGTAGGTTCTCTCGTCGATATCCACAAAGACGGGCTTCGCTCCTGTCATTGTGATTGCTTCGGCTGTCGCGAAAAATGTCATCGGCACGGTGATCACCTCGTCTCCGGGGCCGACTCCCATTGCCAGCATTGCAAGCCACAATGCGTCCGTTCCGGATCCAACCCCCACCGCGTATTTCGTTCCGCAATAATCCGCAAAATCGTTTTCAAAGTCCTCTACGAAGGATCCGCCTGAGAAACTCCCAGAGTCGACCACTTCGTCAATGGCGCGACGAATCTCCTCCCGCATCGGAGCATGATGCGCTTGAAGATCGAGAAACGGAACTTTCACGGTTTCTAATTTTTCGAGGATTTCACAAGTCTCGCCGGGTTTCCGACAACAGTTGTGTTAGGAAGCACGTCCTTCACCACCGTGCTGCCGGCACCGATCATGGCATTCTCGCCAATTGTGATTCCGCCGAGGAGGGTCGCGCCCGATCCGATCGATGCGCCGCGTTTAACGAGAGTCGGGTGGCATTTCCAGTCTCCCTCCTTCCGAAGCGCCCCGTCAGCGGCAACCGATGTTGGAAACAGGTCGTTCGTAAACATCACTCCGTGGCCGACAAACACTTCGTCCTCGATGGTGACGCCCTCACAAATGAAGACGTGGCTGGAAATCTTGCACCGGGCTCCGACCTTCGCGCCTTTTTGGATTTCAACGAAACATCCGATCCGTGTTTCGTCACCGATCTCGCAGCCGTAGAGATTGATGAAATCATACAATATGACATTGCTGCCGAGCTTCACATCGGACGCAACCCGTAGGCTGTGCGTGTTTCCTTCGCTCATGATTCGAGGTGTTTGATCAACCCGCTTCCGACATCGGCAGCAGTTCCGCAGTTGGCGTTGAAATTCCGGAATTCGACAAGGTGACGGGTCCGCCTTTGGCTCTCAGCGAACTTTCGCACGCTTCAAGGACCCTCACCACGGCGAGGCCGTTGGCGCCGCATGATATGGGAGGGCACCGATGCACAATGCATTCGATGAAATGACCGCACAAAGTCTGCAGCGGTTCGCTCTGTTCGATATGGGGAATATAGCAATCCCCGTAATGGTAGGAGTAGTGAAACTCGGCAAAGCTATCATAATGTGGCGGGCATTCCACCCTCACGTCGTAAATCTTTATCTTTTCGAGGGGCTGCAGATCATCATAAACAATCATCTTGCGTGTCCCGACAAACGTCATTTGCCTTACTTTCTTGGGCTCAAGCCAACTGTTCTGGATGGTTGCGAATTTCTTGTCCGCGAAGATGAGCGAGATATTGGTAACATCCTCAACGTCCGGATTGATATGGGCGTTGCCCTGGCAGTTGACTACCTGCGGCGGCGAGCCCATGACGTGAAGAATGATCGAAAGGTCATGGGGAGCCAGATCCCATGCAACATTGATATCTTGTTGGAAGAGTCCCAGATTGAGCCGCTGGCAGTTGATATATCGGACATCGCCGATGTCTCCACTGGCGATTATTTCCAGAATTTTTCTGACAGCTTCCGAGTAGAGATAGGTGTGTCCTACCAGAAGGACCAGTTTTCGATTGCGGGCGATTTCAATGAGTTCCTCGCATTCGGCCACCGAACCCGCCATCGGCTTCTCAATGAGAACATGCTTGCCGGCAAGCAAGGCCGCCTTGGCGAGCGAATGATGGGATTTCAGCGGAGTGGCGATGACCACAGCGTCAAGCTCCGCTCCGGCGATCATCTTTTCAAAGTCCTGATAAGCGAGCGCCTCGGGATAAAGTTTCCCCATGTGTGCCAGGCGATCCTCACTAAAGTCACAAACCGCGGCGAGGCGGGCCGATGTCAATTTACCGAAGTTTCGCGCAAGATTTGGCCCCCAGTAGCCATACCCGACGATTCCAACGGCAATTGGATTTCTCATTTCATCAGCCAATTCGTTGAGTGCTGCACTTGGAATTGCCTTCGTGACGGGAGTTACGTGCAACTTGGCGAGCGGCGAATTTTTGACGAGCGGCTTGGGACATTTGATGGATCAGCACGGATGGAGTCCGCAACATGATCCCAAGATCCATGATGAGAGTGGTATGACGCACATATTGGATATCCATGGCGTTCATTTCACTGAAGGTGGACTGGTTTTTACCACTCACCTGCCAACTGCCCGTGAGGCCGGGAAGGGCGTTGAAGCGTTCCCTTTGCTGGGTGGAGAAAAAGGCGTACTCTTGGGGAAGGCACGGCCGGGGTCCGACCAAGCTCATCTCACCCTTGAGGACATTGAGCAACTGGGGCAATTCATCGAGACCGGCTGCTCTCAGCAAACAACCTCCCGGAATCAAACGCGAGTCGCATAGAAGATCGAGTTTGATCATCGGACTATCGGATTTCACAAGGTGTCTGAGATAGGTCTCGTGACGACTCGTTCCGGCATTCATTTTCATGCTGCGAAACTTGTAGAGCACAAAACTCCGGCCATCTTGACCGATTCGCTCCTGGCGAAACAGTGCGGGGCCGCGCGACACAAGCCTGATCCACAAGACGATCAGAGCCATCAGGGGCAAGACAATCGGCAGACTTAGCGCGATGCACGAAAGATCCAGACCGCGCTTCCAGCCGATGTCGGGTAAGGATCTCTGCTTCGATTCGTCGGGCGAGTCAACCCGAAGTGCCGATGTGGCAGTCAGGGAGCCGAATAAGCGATTGTAGTCGCTGGAGCTAGGCGCATGGCCTTCGGTATGAGATAGGGTACCCGGAAAAGAAGATGACTTCCTCTTGGGATTCTTTGCTTTAACAGCAGTGGTCATGGGGGGGTGGGGGGGTGGGGGGGTGGAACTGTAAATCAATTGGTTATGACATGTTCATGAAAATTTAAGAGTTTGGGTTTAAGGAGTCTGAAATGATGAAATTTTTAGAATTCGGAACAAAAACGCTGCCGCCCGTGGTCAATTAGGGCAATCAAGCACTAAAACCAAGTGGGGGAATTCGGTCAAGATGTAATGTTCGTTTCATTCCGTTGATTAATTCGACCGGAAACCCCGCTTCAGTTCAATTGCGAGGCTTCCGAACAGAGGCTGTCATAAGGACGACCTCCCGAATTTTCAAGGATAATTACGAACGTGGCAGTTTCCTATCGATTGTCAGTTGATTATCAATAAAATACGTAAAAGTTAATTAAACTCCGGTGTTAGGCAGTTTTCAAAGGTCGCTGATACCTTGATCTTTTCCGAGGCATTCGCGCAAGGTCATTCAGGTCCATTCCATTGCCACACGTCCCCCCTTCGGCGAGTGCGGTCAAATCGGAGCTATTGCGGGAAAATCCCGCTATGCCCGAATTCGAAGCCACAAGAATCTCACCCTGAATCCCGGCGCGGGAGACTGTTTCACGGACACCGGAATGGAATTGCGCTCTGTTGGGCCGACGGCTCCCGTTCGCAACAGCGAGACGGCAAGCAGCCCTTGCATGACGGATATTCAAGAGCGTGCGTGAACAATCGTAAATTTTCATCTCAATCGGGGGGAGAAAGTGGTTCCGCTAACTTCTGCCACTCAGCATGCTGATTGGCGATTCGAAACAACTTACTTGGGGGATCATGCCTTAAAAATCATGATCGATAACTACGTGATCACGTAACGTCGACATTTCCGGAGTTGCGGAATCGTCACGACAAAGCAGGAAACCCAACTCTGGCAATGCGGATGGAATGTTCGAAGACATTGAATCAGGGGAGAAAAAATTAGCGCGGTCCACACGGCAATCGCCTCGATGCGTAACACCACTCCGTCAAAATAGCAGCAAGCTTGCCAGCCCCGGTATTTTTAAGGGCGCATGTGAATCCGTTTCCGCCAGGAAACCGATTCAACACCGTTTCCGATTTCCTCAATCAGTGGCAGACTAAAACTGCACGTCCAATCCCGCAAATATCTGGAATTGATTCCAGTCGACCTGGCCATCATTCACCGAATAGCGGATCTTGGATTGGAAATCCAAACGCTCTGAGAACAACTTTCTGCGATACGAAAGGTAAGTGCTGACATTGCTCTCGTTACCCAACTGGGTACCCACGGTGCCGACTCCCTCGTAGTTTGAAAAATTCAGATCCACCCCGGCACCCACGGTCGCTCTGAGCAAATTTCGATCCACACCATTGGAAATCAAAAGATTGTTAACCACATAGTTTGTATCGGTAGGAGATGGAATCGTGATATATTGAATGGTGCTTCTCCATGCCCAGAGTTCGCTGATGGCGTAAGTCGCATTGAAATTACCGGTCATTCCAACCGTACTGCTTTCGTCATCACGGGAACTTTTCGCGTATTCCACCCCCAATGCACCGGTCACATAAATCCTTTCACCCACCTTGTATTGAGCCTGCATGTACAAGGCCCAAGCATCGCGGGTTCCCGTGTTGTCCGATTTTGTGGTCGTGTAGCGGATCGCAGGACCAAAACTGAACCGCTCGGTGGCAGACCAGTAGCCGCCGAATTGGCCGGTGTAGATCTCCGCGCCATCCAAGGAACTGGTTCCGTAATCGGACATCGCAGCAGTCCAACTTGTCGACAATGAGGTTCGCGGTGCGATCTGGTAAGCGGCCGCCACTCCGGTGCTCAAAAGCGATCCGTTCACGAATTGTCCGCTCAAACGGTCGGTCCCGGATATTTCACTGAGTCTGGTATAAGCGGTAATGACCGTTTTAGCCCCAATGATCGTCATTGAAATATCACCCGATTGATCAAACGAATTAAGATCCGGGTTATTGATATAGGCTCTCGCGACCGGATGATAGTTGGCTGCGATGGTAAACTTCGCACCTCCTTCAGGATCAGTGGTGTAGCTGAGCCACGGCGATAAGTTGGTCGAGACCTCGCTCTCCGGATCATCTTCCGAGAGAAATAGATTGGAGTCATAAACTGTCTGGACTCCCAAGCCGTAGGCAAAGCCTCCTTTGAGGCCCGGACCGGAGCCGAAATTCAATCCTTCGCCCAAGGGGACCAAATTGACCAAGCTCAACGAATCAGGGCTGCCCACTTGGGTGGTGAAATCCTGCCCGTTTACGGGACACGACAACGGCAACCACGCCCCCAGCAGGGCGATTGTTACCTTGCTGGTGGAGATTCGGGGGGTGCTAAACATAGGATGAAGGTTGAACAAAGGCAGATATTTTTAAAGAAAACCTTGATATCTGTCAATCCCATTACCGACGTCGGAAATCCCTGCCCCAAGGATGATCTTTGATTCAAAGATCCGGATATAGAAAGATCCCTATCGGAGGAGTAAGGAATCGATTTTCCCATGGTTCCTAAGCTCGTTGCGATTGCGGCATCAAAAACCGGTTCCGATTTGCAAAATGGGACGTCTATATCAGGAATTCGACTCAAATCGCGATGACTGACACATTGAATGTCAATTTGTTCAAAATTATTTACGATAATTCTTGTTAATTTTCCCATATTTTTTACATTCCGTGAAAGATCAGAGACCGGTAAGGTCCGAGATCCGATTAAAACAGTCTGCTGTCCACCACCTAAATCGACTCAAGCGACTTAACCGTCCCACTTGGGTCAAAATGAAATCTTCCTGAGCTGTAGAGTCCCTTCTTCAGTTCAGGCTGCCCGGATCGGGTTCAGTCCCAACTCGGCACGACTTCCATCGAGCCACCCTCGTTGGAAAGTGCCACATCCGAAACGGGCCGGTCGTCTCTCCCGAGAGTCCCACTCTGGAGGCCTAAGACGGCAGGGTTGCTTCTGCCTACACCCTTACAACCAGCCATGAAAATCAGCCGCTTGGCCTCACCGGCCAAATTGGGCGGAGCTTTGCACCCAAGGCTCTGCTCCTTCCTGAATCCCGTCGCAAGCTCGATCCGAGCCCAGACCGGACCCGTCCATGCCCGTCTCGCATGGATCGCCCTCGCCGCGATTTGCCTAATGGCCAATTCGTTCGCCGCCACCGCTCCCGCCGTGAATCTGGCGTGGAATGCCAATCCTGAAAGCGACATTACCGGATACCGGGTGAGTTACGGATCCCAGTCCGGAGTCTACCCAAACGCTATCAACGTAAGCACGAATCCAACGGCGTCGATTTCCGGCCTCGCAGAAGGGAGCACCTACTATTTTGTCGTCGCTGCCGTCAATCAAGCGGGGCTCCAAGGACCGGCGTCGAGTGAGGTCTCGTATCAAATACCCAATACCGTTCTCATTCCCTCAACAGGCTGGACCCTGAAATACGCGGACAGCCAGGAGTCATTGGATTACCAAGCTGCTTACGCATTTGACAACGATCCAGGCACCATTTGGCACACGTCGTGGTCGGAAAGCCCAACGCCCCCGCCGCATGAAATCCAAATCAACTTGGGAACCAATCAGAGCATCAGCGGCTTCCGCTATTTGCCACGGTCGGGCAGCTTCCTGGTAGGAAACGTCGGGCAATACGAGTTTTACGTGAGTCTGGACGGGGTGAATTGGGGAACTCCCGTCGCCACAGGCACCTTCGCGAACACACACGATCTGAAAGAAGTCCGATTCCCGGAAACTACCGGGAAATTCATCCGCCTTCGCAGCATTACCGACGCCAGCGGTGGCACCTACATGTCCGCTGCCGAAATCTATCTAATCCAAGGAAGCTCGACCCCCGCTGCCAACCACGCTCCCGTCTCCGTATCAAAATCACTCACCACTTCGGAAAGCACGTCTCTCGCGGTCACACTCTCGGGAACCGACGCCGACGGCAATGCGCTGACTTACTCGGTGCTAACCAATCCCGCCAACGGCGCCCTCAGCGGCACCGCGCCAAATCTCACATACTATCCGTTCACAGCCTACACCGGCGGAGACAGCTTCACTTATCGAGTCAATGACGGCACCGTCGATTCCGCTACAGCGACCGTTTTGATCACTGTGACACCGGTCAACCACACGCCGGTAGCGATTGCGAAATCGGTGACCACCTCCGAAGACACCGCCCTCTCCGTCGTCCTGGAAGGCATTGACTCCGATAATAACAGCCTGACCTACAATGTCGTCAGCGGTCCGGCCCATGGGTCACTCGGCGGAGCCGCTCCGAATCTAACGTATACTCCTGCTGCAAATTACACCGGCACCGATTCATTCACGTTCAGGGTCAACGACGGCACCTCCAATTCCACCACCGCGACGGTTTCGATTTCCGTATCCGCAGTGAACGACGCACCCGTTGCCATATCGAAATCCGTAACAACCGCTCAAGATGGCACCCTGCCCATCACACTCACCGGCACTGATATCGACGGCAACGCCGTGTCATTCAGCATCGTCACCGGCCCGGCGAACGGCACGCTCGGCGGAACCGCGCCCAATCTAACTTATCAACCGGCGGCGGGCTACTCCGGTGCCGATTCATTCACCTTCAAGGCCAACGACGGGACCGCGAATTCCGCGACCGCCACCGTCTCGATCACCATCACACCCGTCATTCCGGAAACGGGTGTCAGCGTGCTTGCCCGCACGGGCTGGACGCTGAAATCCGTTGATAGCCAGGAAATTTTCGACTCGCCCGGAAGCTATGCCTTCGACGGAAATCCCGCCACTTTCTGGCACACCCAGTGGAGAACCAGCACGCTCCCCACCCTGCCTCACGAAATCCAAATCAATCTCGGCGCGGTTCAAAACATCAGCGGATTCAAATATCTCCCGCGCCAGGATGGATTATCGATCGGAAACATCGGGAAATACCAATTCTTCGTCAGTCTTGATGGCGTAAACTGGGGCAACCCCGTCGCAACCGGCACCTTCGCCAATTCATCCGCCGAGAAGCAGGTCACCTTTTCCACCAAATCAGGCCAATTTGTCCGACTCAAGGCGCTCACCGAAGTCAACGGCACCTCCGATACTTGCGTCGCCGAGCTCAATATCCTGAAAGGCCCGTTCGTCAACCAGCCTCCGCTGGCCGTCGACCAATCCGTAACAACCGAGTCGGACACTCCTACAGCCCTTACACTATCAGGCAGTGATCCCGAAGGAACAGCCCTAACATTCTCTGTCGTTGCCGGCCCAACCCACGGCATCCTCACCGGCACCGCCCCGAATCTCACCTACATCCCCGAGCCGGACTACATTGGCAGCGACCAATTCACCTTCCGCTCAAACGACGGCGCGGTTTATTCCGAGGCTGCGACGGTTCTTCTCACCGTCACACCGGTCGCAGAAGTTCCGGGAAATTTCGCCCCCGCATTTCCCTCCGATTCGATTCCCGCCTCCGCCACCGAAAACGAATCTTTCTTGGGACAACTCGTCGCCACCGATGAAAATCCCGGCGATGTCCTGATTTTCCGGAAACTATCAGGTCCCGCATGGCTCACGATTTCTCCGGAAGGAGCACTCGGCGGCACACCGCTCAACTCCAACGTTGGAATCAATACCTTCACCGTGAAAGTCGCCGATCAATTCAAAGCATCCGCCACTGCCACGCTGATCGTCACCGTTGCCAACACCAACAACGCTCCTGTTTTCAAGCTCAGCCCGATCATCTATCCGGCGGGAACCGAAAAAGTCGTTTATCGCGACCAAACGCTCGCATCAATCGCCTTCGACCCGGACCTCGGAGACTCCTTTTCCTACTCGAAAACTTCCGGTCCGGAATGGCTCAGCATCTCGCCCAATGGACTCCTCAAAGGCACTCCGCCTGGCGGCAGCGCGGGACTCAATCAATTCACCATCCGCGCGACCGATTTGGCGGGTGCTTTCAGCGAGGAAACCCTGCAAATCAAAATCAACCTCAACACCCTGCCGCTGCCGTGGAGACTCGAGCGCGTGGGCACTGGAAATCTGGCAGGCCCCGCTCGTTACGCCGCTGGAGTTTTCACGGTGGGAGGATCCGGCGCACTCGACGAGAAGTCCGATGCTGGCAACTTCGGCTGGCAGAACCTCAGCGGTGACGGACAAATCACCGCTTGTATCGAGAAAATCGACGACACCGGAGCCGACACCCGCGTCGGGCTGATGATCCGAGATTCACTCGCAGCAGATTCCCGCCAAGTCTTCATCGGAGTCAACGGCAACGGCGATCTTCGCTGGCTGCGGCGATCCGAAACTGGAGCAACCGCCCGGGAAAACTCGCTCAAAAGCCCTGAATTTCATGAAACTTGGCTGAAGCTGGTTCGCGACGGCGACAACATCACCGCTTTCAAGAGCAAAAATGGCAATAAGTGGACCAAAGCAGGCACCATCGACCTGAACCTTCCGGAAAACTGCTACATCGGCCTCTCGGTGAGCAGCGGCGACAAGGATCTGCTCAATACCTCCAAATTCAGCCACGTCCGAGTCACTCCCTGACCTTGGTGAATTATTCGGGCTCGATGGGAGCCAGCGGTTCCACCGGAACAACCGGCTCCGCCGGTTCAGCTGGCGGAGCGCCTAGAGTTTGCCCGGCCTTTTTCTGCTCCTGGAAATCCTGGAAGCGGACTTGGCCTTCCACCACATCCCCGGGGGCCATGCGCTGTTCGAGCACGAAAACCATTTTTTTCGCCGCCGCGTCACCATCGGCTGACGCCAGCCTCGCCCATTTGTAGGCCTCCACGTCATCCTTCGCCACGCCGGCTCCCGTCATGTGCATCCGGCCGATCTGGCATTCCGCTGCGGGATTTCCCGTTTGCGCACTCATCATGAACCACTTCGCCGCTTCGGTGCTGTTTTTCAGAACGCCTTTTCCTGCGATGTAAATTCCACCCAACGCCATCTGCGCATCGCCATTTCCCTGCTCGGCAGCCTTCGTAAGCCATTCGATGCCCGTTTTTGCATTTTTCGTCGTGCCTTCGCCTTTTAGTTGGCGCTGACCGAGTTTGAATTGCGCTCCGGCATCTCCCTGCTCCGCCGCTTTGGTGAGCCAGAGCACGGCCGCCGCATCGTCTTTCGCGACGGCTTCGCCGCGTGAGTAAAGTTCCGCGAGTTGGATCTGCGCATCGAGCTCTCCCTTTCCAGCCTTTTCCACAAGGTCGGACATCATGTCGCCAAACGCCAGCGGTGTGGCCAGGAGGAACATCAGGAACAAACTCGGCGTTGCTTTCATCGTCGGGATTCAACCACCACCGCCCGGCCTCGCCAAGATTGATTTCAAAGCCACGCATCCCGGCCCGGTTTTGTCCGCTTGCGCGCTGACGGTCTTCGCATAAGGTCGGTTAGTCATGGCACGCCGACAGGTATTTATCACAGCAGCACTCGTTCTGATCGCCGTGTGGGCCTGCGTCTGGGGCATCCGGGCCTACGCCGGAACTCGGAAAATCACCGCGGAGCTAGTGAACCGCGAGGTCGCCGATGCTAAATTCGCCGACTGGTCCGCTCAGAAAAACGCCGCCGATTCCGCGGAAGCCGCCCGTCGCGAAAAGGAGCTCCGCAAGATCGCCGGCCTCGTCAACCGCCTCGATTTCCAAGAACGCGAGAAAAACCGCGAGAACCGCACTGGTGAGAATTTCTTCCGCAAACTCTCGCCCGGCGAAAAAGGCCTCTTCATCGACCTGACCATCGTCGAGTCCATGAGCCGTTTCATGGAAGCCATGGACGCTATGAAACCGGACCAGCGCAAGAAATTCGTCGAGCAGGGACTCAAGGAAATCCAAAACGGCAAGACCGGCGCCGACATGGCCCGCGCCGACGAACTTGGGGCTGATTTGTTAGACAAGATCAGCGAGGAGGGCATGAAAGCCTATTTTGAAAAATCCAGCACCGACACGAAACTCGACCTCGCCCCGCTGATGGAGGCGATGAACGAGCAAATGCAGGGTCTGCGCGGCAACGAAATCGGCCCACGGCAATGATGAAACGCCGCGGATTCACTCTGGTTGAAATGATCATCGTGGTCGCAATCATCGCCACGCTGTTAGGCATTGGGTTTCCAATGACCCGCTCGGTGATCAACAAATCCCGGGAAGCCACCTGCCTCAACAACCTCCGTTCCCTCGGTGTCGCGCTTCAGACCTATCTTCAGGAACACGGCAACATCATGCCCGAACTCAAAGCCGGCCGCGCGTCGAAGACTGAAGAAGTCCCGGTGCTCGACGTCGCCCTGCTCCCTTACCTTGAAACTCCCGACGCCTTCCGCTGTCCCGCCGACAAGCTGGAGTTTGAAAGATCCGGCTGCAGCTACCTGTGGAACTCGACACAGAACGGACTCGCGTTCTCGCAGCTTTCCTTCTTCGGCATCAAGGACCGTCCGGATAAAATCCCGCTCATCATCGACAAGGAACACTGGCATCCCGGCGGAACCAATTATCTCTACGCCGATCTCAGCAGTTCTAACAAACCCCGCTTTTCCGCGGGCAAATCCCCCCCCTGATTCTCATGCTCGAAGCCACCCACCTTCACAAAACCTTCGGCGGAAAACCCGCGCTGGCCGACGTTTCCTTCCACGTCCGCCGCGGCGAGATCTTCGGACTCCTCGGCCACAACGGCGCGGGGAAGAGCACCTCGCTCGGCATCATCCTCGGCATGGTCATGCCGGATCAGGGCGATGTCACCATTGATGGCGTATCCGTTTTGAAAAACCGCTCCAAGGCCCTGCGCAAGGTGGGCGCGATCTTCGAGGCACCCGCATTTTACGAATATCTAACCGGCTGGCAGAACCTCAAAATCCTCATGAGCTACTCCGCCGGCTTCGATGCCGATGCCGCCCTCAAGGTCGTTGAACGTGTCGGACTCTCGAAACGCATCCACTCGAAAGTCCGGACCTACAGCCACGGCATGCGCCAACGCCTCGCCCTTGCCCAAGCCCTGTTGCCGGAACCCGAAGTCCTGCTGCTGGACGAGCCCACCGACGGCCTCGACCCGGAAGGCATCAAGTGGTTCCGCGAGTTCATCCTCAATCTCCGCGACGAGCGCGGAATGACCGTTCTGTTCAATTCTCACCTGTTAGCCGAAGTCGAGCTCATGTGCGACCGCGTCGCCATCCTGCGCGAAGGCAGGCACGTTTTCGAAGGCAGCGTCAGCGGATTGCAGGACGACACGCCAGTTTTTGAAGTCGATCTTGAGCCCTGGGGCACCGCCTGCGGCCTCGTCCACAGCGCCGGTGGAAAAATTCTATCACCCGGCCGCATCAGCCTGCCACATGCTTCCGACCCGGCCGGGCTGGTGGAAACGCTGGTCCGCAGCGGCGTCCGCGTCCGTGCGTTTTCCCCTGTCCGCCGCTCGCTGGAGGACCTCTACATGGAAATCCTCAACGGAGCCTCCAGCCCTAACTGACCCTCATGCTCTTCCTCCAACAACTCCGCGGCGAGCTCCGCAAGCTCTTTGCACGGCCGCGCACTTGGATGGGCTACGGCGCTTTCATCCTCATGGAAGCGGTGATCCTTTTCGTTTACAAGCTGGACGCGCTCAAAAGAATCAACAAGGGGATCATGGATCGCAACGGTCTGGATTTCAGCACCTACTACAGCTCGTTGAGCGTGACCTTCGCGATCATGCTTTTCAGCATGTTTTTGTTAGGTTCGATCTACTTCGCGCTGGTCTCCGGAGATATCGTCGCCAAGGAAGATGAGGATGGAAACCTGCGGCTGGTCTTCGCCCGGCCGATCAGTCGCCTGCGCCTGCTATTGGTGAAATACACCGCGGTTTCGCTCTACACATTTTCCTTCGTCTTCTTCGTTGGCATCACCGGCTACGCCATGGCCGTCGCTGCCATCGGTTGGGAAGGCGGTTTGTTCGTGATGGTTCCCAAGATGAAAGTCTTCGCCGCCTATCCGCACTGGGCGGAAGGTGCCGGACGTCTCTCCATGGCAGCCGTCGGTATTGGCATCAGCATGATCACCCTCTCGTCGATGGCCTTCATGTTTTCCTGTTTCAGGATCAAACCCTCCGCCGCCACGATCATCACCCTCACCATCCTTTTCGTGGATATGATTCTGCGGGAGTTTCCGATCTTCGAGCCTTACGAAAGCTACTTCATCACCTGGCGGATGAGTGCATGGCTTTTCCTGATGGAGCAGCACATCTCCTGGCCGAAAATCATCGAGTCCTACGCGTTCCTCACCGGGCTGAACTTCACGTTCTTCACCATCGGCTGGCTGTCATTCCAGACCCGCGATTTCAAAACGTGAGCCGCGTTGAAACGGCCCGGCTGCTCACCAATTCATATTCTCCCCACGGGTATCGATGTGGGTGAAATTCCAGTAACCACCCACGCCACCCTTGAACAGGCCACGATCGCGGAGGTTTCTCGCCGTCGCCGTCACTTGAGAAGCGCGCACCGGGAATTTCACATCCACCGCCACGTTCGCCTGATGCCATGAGCCGGACTTCGCCCCGTCGCAATGCGCGTTGTAGGGCGGGCAGCGGTAAGCCGAAACGACCTCCACTTGATTGACGTTCATTTCCAAGGCGATCCGATCGGCGACGCGAAGCGTGTAGCCCATACGCGTCCACCAGGTTTTCGGCGGCAGCGTATTCCAGATCGAGCCATGGTTCTTCGCGTGGGCCTCAATGACTTGCTGCGGAGAAATGAATTTCAGCTTCAGATTCGTCAAATACCGGTTGTATTCCGGCAGTAGCGAACCTTGATTCCGCGCCCATTCTTCCGGCACTCCGCTCAGGTCGATCCGCCGTGGAGGCAACAATTCGAGAGGAGCCTGAGCCCTGGCTTGGGTCTGCACCGAAACCACCGGCGGCACTCCACCGGATTTTTGAAGAGGAGCCGCGCTTGCGAAATCCGAGCCGGCAAGCATTCCCAAACCCGTCAGTCCGAGGCCGCCCAGCACGCGCCTGCGGTCAAGCAACGCGGATTCCAAGGGGGTCGTCAGTGTCGGTTCGGTCGGGAAAAGCATGGCAAAGGGAAAGGGTTTGAGTCCGGCGTTTTCAGCGGATTGCGTGCCGGAACACGCAATTTTTAAAAATCCACGGCGGTCGGGATCCCGGCCAACCAATCAGGCTCAAAAAGTGCGGCAAGCAAAAAAGACCTTAAAATCCGGATTTCCGCCCCGATTCCCACTGCCGCCGAGCCCGGTTGAGGGCGGAAAGGGAACCCGCAACCGCCTCGGCGGAGAGAGAATAAAGGACTGCGGCCGGTTCCAATTCCTTTAGCTTGGAAAAGATCATGACACACATCTCTTGATCCCGGGAGGGATCAAGAAATCGGCGAGGGCTTCCATGGATTTGCTGGATCACGCGTCCGTCTCAGAATGAAGCGCGAAACAATTTCCCTCGGAATCCAACACCTCCGCACGGAAACCATGCGGCCCGATGGGATGAATGTCCCGCTGCACCGTGCCGCCGTTGGCGCGAACCGCCGCCACGGCGTCCTTGAGCCGACCACCGACTCCTAGGTAGATCATGATGCCGTCCGCCGACGGCTTGAAGTCCTCGACAGCGCAGATGCAACCCATCTGCCCGCCGTCGGAGGTGGGAATCAGACCGGTGGGAACTCCGTCGAAATCCTGTTTGTCGATCGGCACGTCCAAGACCGCGGAATAAAAACGGATGGCCCGGTCGATATCGAGCGCGGGGATGTCAAACCAGACGAGGGTAGGTTTCATGGATTTGTTCGGCTAATGGTAAAAGGTCCAGATGGATTGATCGGAAGACCGTTCCCCAAAAGTTCCCTTACGCCAGTTTCCCGGCCAGTATCGCAACGGGTAAGGCTCCTTGATCGTTGAGTCCGCTTGGGGAACTCGAACGATCTGTGATTGTTTTTTGGCCTGCTCGATACGGAAATAATCATACCCCTTGGAACGACCCATGTAGCTTGTCGAGCCCATCGACGTCCCGTTCGCCTCGTTTGAAAGTTGCCGGAACTCCTGTGCGGAAACCTCATCACCCTCAAATACGGTCCAAGCCGTGAAACCGAATAGGGCGACACAGTTTATCGCGATGCCACCGAGAACGAGTTTGGCAAGACGGCGCTTCTTCATTCGGCAATGTGGCGGTTCGATTCGTTTAGATCACTGTCGGGACCGGTGATTTTGGCGAGGGTTTTCCGCTGCAGGATGGGAAGGAAAAGACCGAAAGTCGCAATCAAGGCAAGAGCCGTATCCCCAAGAAGAGCATAGAGGGAAAAGGTCGGATGAAGCGGGATTTTCAGCTCGGTAAGAAGGGAGCCGCGGGTGAAATGGCTGCCGGTCGCATCGGTGAGTATTTGGGATTTCCAACTGTCGGGATGGGTGGTGGAGCCGGTGCTGCTGATCGCTGCGCTGACGCCGGAATTGGCACAACGGAGCATCGGCCGCCGCAGCTCGATGGCGCGGAAACGGGCGTATTGAAAATGCTGGTCGGCGGCGGCGGATTGTTTGAACCAGCCGTCGTTGGTGACGTTCACGATGACCTGCGGGCCAGGGCGGAGGAATTTCCGGGTGAGCCGGGGGACGGAATCTTCGAAGCAGATGGTGGGGATGGCACCGACCTCGGTATTGCCAATGGCGACGGGCAGCGGATCGAAGGTGGTGCCGGGGTTGAAGGAGCCGTGGTACTCGGCTCCGGCTTGTTCTTCGTAGATTTTCTTGAGGAAGGGGAAGGTGTCGAGAAACGGGATGGTTTCACCGAAGATGACAAGGTGCTCCTTGCGATAGGTCTGCATTTCGTCGGTCGGCGACATGACGGCGAGGGAATTGTAGGAAGCGCCTTTTTCATTCATAATCGGGCCTTCGCCGTGGTCCTCGGCTTCGCCCTCGGCGGCTCCGAAGAAAAGGGTGAAGGGACCGGCTTCGCGGACTTGGGAAATGGTATCCCAATTCACCTGATACATGCCTTTTTCACCGTCCAGGGTGTTGAGAATCCAGCCAGTGAGGGCGATTTCCGGCCACATCACCCAGTCGGGCCAAGAGGCGGACGGCTGGCCGTCGGGGGATTTCAAAGCAGCGAGGGCTTTGGTGGTTTCCTCCTCATAGCCTTGGTGGGTTTGCAAAGCGGTCCACAGCACGCGGTCGGCCTCCTGCGGGATGTTGAGCTGGACGAGCAAGGTCTTGAGCCGGACGGAAGGCGCGTCGTCTTCCATTTGGATCCGGATTCTGCCATAAACCGACATCATCCCAATGACTGCGACCGCGCCGACGATAGGCCGCAATTTCCGCAGCACCGCAGCCTGCACCACCACCGCTTGGAAAAACACCAGCGCCATCGACAAGCCGACGACTCCAAACAAATCCGCCGCCTGGGCAAGGTGCGGTGTGTCATGAAACGCGGTTCCCAGAACGTTCCAACTAATACCGGTGATGACCCAGCCGCGCAGCAGTTCGCAACCCGCCCACACCGCGCCGTGGCAGAACGCGACAGTGAGGACGCCCGCCCGATTTCCCGATTTCCACGGGTTCCCGATCTTCGCCGCGAATATCCCGAAAAGTCCCCAATACGTGGCCAAATACGCCGGCAGCAGAATCGCACCGAGCCATGAAACGGAAGCGACCCAGTTGAACTGGATCAAACAGGCGACCAAGCCCGTCAAATAACCGATCCCGAAACCTTTCCAGCCCGCGCGTTTTCCCTCCACCGACCACAGCGCCCACAGCAACGGCAGCATTCCCACCCACACCAGCCACGTGAAATCCAACGGCGGAAACGCTCCGGCCACCAGCAAGCCGCTCACAATCGCCGCCGCGATCCGCATCCATCCCGAACGTCGTCCCATGCGCCGGACTCTAATCGGCAGCCGCGCCCGGTCCACTGCGAAACTCGGGCGGCGTCCACCCAAGCAGCGCGCGATCTCCAAATCGCCGAGGCCCACGGGAAGATAATGAAATGCGGTTCACCACCGCTCATCGGCACCTCATGGGCAGGGGCGGATCTGAGTCCGTCCCTCCTTGATTTCCGATCACAGGAACGGCGTCACCTTCACCTTGAGCAACTCCACCAGCGCCGGGTCCATGTAAGCGTAGTTGTCCGGGATTCCCAAAACGATCACCCGCTGGCCGTTCAAGTGGCGTTTGAATTTCCGCTTCAGTTTTTCCTGATGGGTTTTCTCCATCACAAAAATCACGTCCGCCCACATGACCTGCTCCGGCGAAAGCGGAACGATGGCGTCATTGTTCAATCCTGCGGAGTCCACATCGATCCCTGGCATCCCCGCGAAAACCGCCTCAGCCGTTGGGCTGCGGAGTTTGTTTTGCGAGCAGATGAAGAGGAGGTGTTTCATGCTACCTCGGCAGAATTCCATCAATTTCAGACAATGGCGAGGGCGGGAAATTCTCTTCGTGCAGCGAGATCAGAAACTCACTGACGTAACTCAGCCACGACAAGAAAACTCTGGCAGTCAATGCGCCGCAGTAGTTGAAGCCGTGGGCACCGTCGGCAAAGTGGCAGAACTTCTCGGGCACGGATTCTTTTTATAGATCTGTCGGGGGTAAATGGGGAGAGAATGGAATCTCCTACGTGAAAAGACTCACGACCGGTTTGCCCTTGTTGCCAATGGTGAAGGGTCGGCCGCTGGGGCTGATGACGGGAGTGGCGATCGGCAGGCCACAGGCGTGGGCGACGGTCGCATGAAGATCTCCCACGGTAACGGGGTCACGTTCGACATGGCCGCCGGCGGCATCGCTGGCACCGTGGACGTAGCCGCGCTTCGCGCCACCACCGGCGATGACGCTGGAAAAGACAATCGGATGGTGACCTCGCCCGCTGCCGTCGAACTGCGGCTTGCGGCCGAACTCGGTGGCCACCACCACCATGACGCTGTCTAGCAGGCCGCGGGAATCGAGGTCGCTGATGAGCGCGGCGAAGGCGGTGTCGAATTCCGTCCCGCGATCCTCCATGCCGCCCTTGATGTCCTTGTGCATGTCCCAGCCGCCGCTTTCGACTTCGACGAAGCGGACGCCGCCCTCGACCAGGCGCCGGGCTAACAGGCAGCCCTGGCCGAAGCGGTTTTTCCCATACTTCTCGCGGAGCGGGGTGGATTCCTTGTTGAGATCGAAGCACTCCAGGTCCTTGCCCTTCATGAGGCGCAGGGAGCTTTCGTAAAAATCGTTGTAAGCCGCGACGTTGGGGTCCTTCGCGGTCGCGGTGAACTGCCGGTCCATTTCGTTGAGGAGCGTGAGGCGCTTCTGCATGGTGGCGGCATCCGCGTGGGAAACCGCGTTTTTCAGTCCCTCATCCGGATCAAGGATCGGGAGCGGGCTCATGGTGGCGGGGAAAAAACCGTTGCCGTGGTTAGACGGCCGATTGATGCAGGCGCTGCTAGGGAGTGTTTGATGACTGGGGCCGAGGTAGTGCTGAGCCCATGCCCCGAGGGTGGGGTGGACGATGGTTCCGCGTTGTTCGAATCCGGTGCGCATGAGGTAGCGGGCTTGTTCGTGGACGCCGACCTTCGCGGTCATGCTTCGGATGACGGTGATCTTGTCCGCGATCTTTGCGGTTTCCGGCAGGAAGGAGGAAACTTGGAAGTCCGCCTTGGTGCCCAGCGCCTCGCCCGGACCTTTCGAATCACCGGTCTTGGGATCGAAGCTGTCGATCTGGCTGAGTCCGCCTGATAGCTGGAGCATGATGACAGCCTTCGCCCTGCCAAAACCCGGACCACCGGAAGTGACCGGAGCCGGAGAGGCGGACTCCTCCGCGAAAAGTTTCCCACCCGGGATGAATGGCAGCAGGCTGATGCCAAACGCCGCTTGAGCCAGCCGTTCGACGAACGCCCGGCGGGAGACTTCGTTAAGTCGATAGAGATCTGATTTCATGAGGAGTGCGGGTTGGAGATCGGGTTCAAGGGACGAAGAGGAATTCGCGGGAGTTGAGGAGCACCCACGCCAGGTCAGGGAGACCGAGGCCGTTTTTCATGGCAGCGGAGGCACGGCTGGATTCGTCAGGACGCGGCTGGCGGGCGAGGAAGCTGAGATAGAGCGAGGCGATCTGGTCCGCAGGGGTGGTCGCCTTGGTGGCGGTGCCCAGTGCGGTGGATCCGCTGGTGATCATTTCCTGGATGGGTCCGTTCATGAGCTGCAGCATTTGCGGCACGCTGCCGTCGGTGGTGTTGGTATCCGAAACGAGGCGGTCGCTCTGGCCAAGGAGGCGCAGGAAATGATTTTCCGGTGCCGGCTGCTGGAGCTCGCTGGCGCGGGCTAACAGCAAGCCGGAGCGAATCTGCGGCCTGCCACCTTCATAGGCCGAGGCCATGGCTTGGGGATTTCCCCCGCCTTTCTTGCTGCCACCACCGGCAAGCGCTTTGTTAGCTCCCGCTCCTTTCGTTTTCATGTCCTCAACCATCTGGTTCACCGTCGCCAGATTGATCTGGTTGTCGTCCACCGCCATCTGTTGGAGGTTGTCGCCACGCCGGAGGAGGAGTTGGTCCGGTGCATCCCCGGACACGAGGGTGACGATGGAGTCCCACGCCTGCTCGGCGCTCATGCGGCGGAGAATGGGACCTTGGAAGCGGAAGGTCTTGGGATCTTCCGGCGCGGTGCAGGTCTGCCGTTGATAGGCTGCGGTGTTGAACAGGATGCGCTGGAATTCGCGCAGGTCGAATTTCGCCTGCTTCATGTAGGTGGTGATTTGTGTTAGCAACTCCGGGTTGCTCGCTTCGGACGGATCGTCAATATCAGCCACCGGTTCCTGAACGGCGATGCCGAAAACCTTTTTCCACAGGCGGTTGGCCATGGAGGTGGCGAAACGGGGATTGTCCGGATGCACCATCCAGTCGGCGAACTGGTTGCGGAGCTGCGAGGGTTTGGTGAGCGAGATGCCGTAGGATGGATTGTCCTTGGCCGTGCCAATCCATCGGATCAGCTCCGGTGCGACCGGATCACCCGGCTTCGCGTCCTTGTATTTGTAATCGACGGGGAACTTGAGGTGGTTGGTGGGCAGATCCACCAGGTTGTAGGCGTTCGATGTTAGAATTTGTCTCACCACCGCTTTCCCCCGCTGGGAAAGCTCCTCGGATTTCGCCAGCCTTCGGGTTTTCCTGAAAACGTCCTCGTGGAAACCGTCCGTCGCGCCAAAGAAAGCCGCCATGCTGTAGAAGTCCCGCTGCGACCACTCGGCGAAGGGGTGGTCGTGGCACTGGGCGCAGGAAACATTAGCACCCAGAAAAGTAGTTAGGAGATTCGAGACGCCGTCGAGCGGCATCTGCGCATCGCGAAGGAGAAATCCTGCCGCACCGTTCTCATTGAGTTTTCCATCGGCCGTGATCATGTCGCGCACCATCACGTCCCACGGGACATTCATTGCGATTTGCCCCTTGAGCCAGTCTTCGTAAAGATAGGATTTCGCGCCTTTCCCATAGTCGTCTTTCACCCGCAGCATGTCGGCCAGCCAGTTATACATTTGCATCGTATAACCGGGCGAGTTGAGCAGCGTATTGATGAGCTTCGCCCGCTTGTCGGGAGCGGAGTCGCCGAGGAACGCCCGGGCTTCATCGGCCGTGGGAATGCGGCCGATGGTGTCGAGGTAAAGCCGCCGCAGCAACTGTGCCTCGGAGGCCGGAGGGTTGGCCGCCACTCCATTCTGCTTGAGCGAGGCGTTGATGGATTCATCCAGCTTGGCGGCGGCCTTGACTATAACGTCCTGCGGCATCGGCTGGCGGGGCTGCGCCCTCTTGCATTCCAACGCGAACTGCTGGTCTTCAGCGCTCAATCGCGCCACTGGGAGTCGTAATTTGCGCCCGTCCTTTGCTTCCACGGTGACAATGCCGTTTTCGAAAGTCTTAAAGGTTGCCTCCAGCTTTTCCCCGTCCGACGAAGTCCAGAAATGTGGATCCTTCGAGGATGCGGGCGTCGAGTCCGGCGCGACCGGAGTCTCCTTGGGGGCGTTTCCATTCTTCTTCTTTGCCTCAGCCGGGACCGCAAAAAAAACAGCCGATGCCGTGACGACAGCCGCAGAGAGGAAGGTGAATGGTTTCATGGATTGAAGAGCTTCCATGTTATACCCCGGAACCTTCCGGAAGTTGCTACTCCATTTCCAATAATATCCCTCCAAGGTCCTTAAAGTCGATGACGCCTCGACAACGCCAGCACGGAAAACCCGAAAATTCCAGTCAGCGCGCCGTGGTGAACTTCCGATTCACCAGCCACTCGTCGAAGCGCTCGAGCCAATGGCTGACCGGGCCAGTGCTTTTCGCACGATAGCCGAAGCCGTGGTCGCCGTCGGCGTAAAGGTGGAGTTCGACGGGCACGGATTCCTTTTTGAAATCCAGATAGACTTTCGTCAACCCTTCGGAAATGTCCGGGCGATCGTTGGAGGATGCTGCTAGAAACGCGGGCGGTGATTCCTTGAACGGCACGATGCGGATCGAGCGGCCGGGATAAATCAGCGCTTGGAAATCGGGCTTGTCGCTGAGGCGGCCCAGCGGATCGGTTGCATCGGATTTCCCCGCATCGAACTTCATGCTGGAGATCGAACAAACTTCGCCACCGGCGGAAAAGCCCATCACGCCGAGCGCCGCCGGGTTGATGTTCCATTCGGTGGCGCGGCTTCTAACGAGACGAATGGCGCGGTGCATGTCGGCGACGGCGTGGTCGTCCACGGTGTAGGTGGAACCCGGCTCGCTGGCCAAACGGTATTTCAAAACAAACGCCGCAATGCCGTGATCCGCCAGCCATTCAGCGACGTTACTGCCTTCATGGGTGACGCAAAGCAAGCGGTGGCCGCCGCCGGGAGCGACAATCACCGCAGCTCCGTTCGCCTTGTCCTTGGCGGGGAGATATACGGTGATGCTCGGCTTGTGGATATTGGTGACCGTTTGCTCGCCGCTGGCCGACGTCTCGACTTTTTCTGGAGTATCCTTGCCCTCCGAACCGGGCGCGCCGCCGGGCCAGAGAAGAATGGATTCGGGAGCAGCGGCGGCGAATAATGTTAGAGCGAGGAAAAGGAGGGTTTTCATGATTCAAAGATAAAGAGTCAGGGCAAGATGCCCTGACAACGGTCTGGAGCGGGAAGCTCCAGCCACTTTCAGATGCCGGAGAGGCGGCCGGTGCTGTCGCCGAAGCGTTCGAGCGCGGGCACTCCCATGTTGTCGAGCATGTTCAGATAGAGATTGCACATCGGCGTGGTCTGGGTCTGGAAATACTGGCCGGGGTTCAAAGCTCCGCCGCCGTTTCCTGCGAGAACGACAGGCAGGTTCGCGTGGGTGTGGCGGTTTCCGTCCGAGTTTCCACAGCCGTAAACGATCATCGAATTGTGTAGGATCGTCTGGCCGTCGGCGTCGTGCTTGGACTCCAACATGGTGAGGAACTCGGCGAAGCGTTCGGCATAGAAACGGTCGATCTGCGCGACCTTCTGGATCATGTCCGGATCATCGCGGTGGTGGGAAAGCGAGTGGTGTCCCTCGGCAATTTCGATTTCCGGGAACGAGCGATTGCTGCCGTCGTGGGCGAGGATCATCGAGGAAATACGCGTGGCGTCTGTCTCGAAGGCCAGCGCCATCATTTGGAACATGAGGCGGATGTAGTCGTCGTAAGCGGTTGGAATTCCATCCGGGGTCTGGATCGCGGGGTCGGGAATGTCCTTGAAGCTCTCCGCGGTGACGATGCGCTGTTCGATCTCCCGCAGGCCAGTTAGATACTCGTCCATCTTGGCCTTGTCGCGATGGGTGAGCTGCTTTTCGACCGACTTCGCGTCGTCCATCACGAAGTCCAAGATGGAGCGCTGTTGGGTGCGGCGCTGGACGAGGCTGGCTCCGCGCTGGCCGGGAACACCCGCTCCGAAAAGGCGTTCGAAAACCATGCGTGGATTCGACTCGGGAGAAAGGGGTGAAGTGGCCGAACGCCAGGCGAGATTGGATTCGTAAGCGCAGGAATAACCGGAGTCACAGCCGCCGGATTTCCGGTGCGGATCGGTGGACAGTTCCAGCGAGGAAAAACGGGTGAGCCCGCCGATCTGGTTGGCGGCGATCTGGTCCACGGAGACGCCCGCGCGAATGTCGCTGCCCGCGGTTTTCTTGACCCGCACGCCAGTTAGAAAGGTGCCGTTCGCACGGGCGTGGTCGCCGGCACCGTCGGGACCGGCTTCGGCGTTAACGTGTTCGAGCCCGGAAAGAACTTGAACCCGGTGACGCAGGGGTTGCAACGGAGCGAGCGTGTTGCCGAAGGCGAAATCCCTGCCGCTGCCGGTCGGCGTCCATTGGTTCTGGATTGCTCCGTTAGGGAAATAGAGGAAAGCCATGCGCAACGGCGCGCCCGTGGCGGTAGTGGCAATTTTTCCCGAAGCGGCGACGGCGGCGGCCATCGCGCGGCCGGGCAGGAATGCTTCGAGCGCGGGCAGCGCGATGCAGGCTCCCACTCCGCGGAGGAAGGCGCGGCGATTGGTGTTAGAAATATTCATGGCGTGGTGCGGTGGCGTCTTTGAAACGGGGTGGAATCGATGATTCCGATGATGAGCTTTGAAAATTTACCCTCGGATTTCTCCAAATCTTCCACGATTCCGTCCACCGTGGTGATGTCGCAGGGTTCCGGACCGCGGCCAAGGGCGTAGGTGAGCATTTTCTCGGTGAGGCAGCGGTAGTAGTCGGTGCGGCGGGCGGTGACGAGGACGTGCTTGAGTTCCTTCACATCAGCGAACGTTTCGCCGGTGATCAATTTCCCCCCAACGCCCTCGATCGGCTGGCCCCGTTCCTTGTCGCGCCAGAGGCCCATCGCGTTGAAATTCTCCATCGCCAGTCCGAGCGGATCCATGCGGTCGTGGCAGGAAGAGCACAACGGCTTTTCGCGGTGCATCGCAAGCGCTTCACGCAGGGTCCGGTCATCGCCGTCGTGGGTTTTTTCCGAGGCTTCGAGCGAAGGGATGTTAGGTGGCGGTGGCGGTGGCGGGGTGCCGAGGATGTTGTCGAGAATGAACAACCCGCGCTTCACCGGAGAGGTGCGGGTGGGATTGGACGTCACGGCGAGAGTGGTTCCCATCGTCAGGATGCCACCCCGCGGGCTGTCCGGCGGAAGTTTCACGAGACGCATCTGGCCACCGTGCACGTCGGGCACGCCGTAGTGATTGGCGAGTTCCTCGTTCAGATAGGTCGAATCGTTTTCGATCAACCCGAGCACGCTGCCATCGGTCTGAATGAGATGTTTGAACATCATTTCCGTCTCGCGGCGCATCGCGGTGCGGAGCGACCCGCTGAACTCGATGCGCTTGCCATTGTTGCCGAATTTCTTGCGCATCTCGCCGCGTTCCGCTTTCAGGGAATCCACCTTTGCGGTGTCGTGGGCTTTCTCCGCCTCGTCGATATCCCGGTTGAGCTTCTGAAATCTCTCGAACCGCTGGCGCATGTCCTTCTCCTGACCGGCATCTCGGGCGAGCACGATCCGGGCATCCACGCTAACGCTCTCAACGTCGCGGGATTGCAACCACTGGCCTGCGAAATTCTCCACCAACTCGTCGGAGCGATCGTCCTTCAGCATCCGCTCGATCTGCGCGGGCAGGTTCTTCCGCAACTCACCGCGCCCCGCCATCTGATAGAGCGCGTCGTCCGGCATGGTGGACCAGAGGAAATAGGAAAGCCGCGAGGCCAGCGCGTATTCGTCCAACAACGGATGCGTCTGAGGATATTCATCCGGCAAAGTGTCTTCCATCCGGAAAAGGAATCGCGGCGACGCGAGCACCGCAGTGATCGCCCGGGCGATGCCGCGCTCGAACGAACCACCGGGAACTTCCGCGGACTCCATGGCCAGCCCGGTCAAGCGATGAACCGTCGCATCGTCCACCGGCCGGCGGAACGCGCGGGTCGTGAAACCACGCAGGATTTCCTCCGCATACTTTGTTTGTTCGGCCTTGTCCTGGGGCATTTCCTCGCGGGGGAAAAAGCGGTCGTAATTTTTCGGGCGTTTGGAAAACTCCGGCTCTAACGGACCAATCAGCGTCACTCCTTGGAATTTCAAATCGACATTCGGCGGACCGTCGCCGGGTTTTTCCTCGGGCTTCTGATCCTTGCCGACCAGCGGCTTCATCACGAATCGCAGCGTATGTTTTCCCGCCTCCCATTTCACCTCGGTGGACGACACCACCTTCCGCCCGTCCTCCCATTTCAACTGCTGCTGCATCACCCGCTGGCCGTCGATGAACCACTCCGAATCGGCGCGACCGGGATCGTAGGCAAACGAACCACGGACGACCGCATTCAGGACGACACGGTAGGTGCCTGTCTTGGCGACTTCCGGCGTGGCGGTGATGTCCGCCGGATCGTAAAGGGAAACGTTGAGTTCGGAATAGTTGCCGTTGTAGGCTCCCGTGCCATGAAAGTTGTCAGCCTCGATGTCCCGCTGCGGCGTGATCTTCCGCTCTAACGGAACCGAGCGGGCAACGATCGTTTCCGCCGCCTGCATGTATTTTTCCAGCAGCATCGACGAAGTGGATAGAACGTCGCCGATGTTATCGAAACCGTAGCCCGTATCATCCGCCGGGAATTCCTCGTCGGTGCGGTAATCGATTCCCATCAGATCGCGGATCGTGTTGCGGTATTCCACGCGATTCAACCGCCGCAAGGTGACGCGGCCGGGATCGGGATGCTGGGGATCAAGTTTCAGCGCGCCGCGTTTGATCCAGTCTTCCAGTTTCGCGAAATCATCGGGCGGGATGCGGTCCTTTTTCGCCGGAGGCATCATCCCGCTGCGGATGTTTTTCAAGGCGTGGACCCACAGCTCCGGCTGATTCATGAGCTCGCCCGTTGAACTGAATTCATCGAAGCTCACCTTGCCCTTGTTCTCGCCGTCGCCGTGACAGCCGTAACAATTGTCCTCAAGGATCGGCAGGATTTCCTTCTCGTAAATCCCCGCGTAGTCGGCCTCCGCCCGGCCCGCATGAGGCAGGACCGAACAGGAAACGAGCGCGAAAAAACGCGTTCGCCGGTACAAGGACTGGGAGTGAGGCATGAGCATCGTGGAGGTCGGAATCTATTGGGGAAATGGGCGCGCACAAGGGACAGCCGCCCGGTTTTACGTCGTCGCTATCGACAATCGTGCAGCCAATGTGAATTTCACCCCCATCGGGTGGGTAACACGAATCGTGCCGGATTGTTGCGGTTTCCGCAGGGATTTCTCGCTTCCCGGGCAAGACGGGTGGGATAGATTGGCGGCAATGAAATCGGATCGGGTGGTCATTGTCGGCGGCGGAGTCATCGGGCTTTGCTCGGCCTACTATGCGCTGAAACGCGGGCTCGCCGTCACCGTGATCGAACGCGAGGAGGCAGGCGGCGACAATTGCTCGATGGGCAACGCGGGGATGATCGTCCCGAGCCATTTCACACCGCTGGCCGCCCCCGGCATGATTTCGAAAGGCCTGCGCTGGATGTTCAATCCGGAGAGCCCGTTTTACGTTCGGCCGAGGTTGAGTCCGGATCTGATGCGTTGGGGCTGGCTGTTTTACCGACACTCGACCGAGCGCCACGTCGCCACGTCACGCGAGCTGCTGCGGGATCTGAGTTTGGAGAGCCGGCGGCTGTTTGCGGAGCTGTCGGACGAGGAGGATTTCGGGCTGGCGCAACGTGGATTACTCATGCTCTGCAAAACGCAGAAAGGCCTTGATGAGGAGGCGCACGTCGCGAAGGAGGCGCATGAAATCGGGCTACAGGCCGAAGTCCTCAATGCCGCGGCGACCTCGCAACTGGACCCGGCAATCACGATGAACGTCGCCGGCGCGGTCTATTTTCCGCAGGACTGCCACCTCAGCCCGAGCCGTTTCATGGCATCGATCCGCAAACGCGTCATCGCGGCGGGCGGGATCATCGAAAGCGGCGTGATCGTCGATCATATCGAAACCCGCGGCGGGCAAGTCGTCGCCGTCACGGGAAACGGGCGGCGCTTCGAGGGCGATCAATTCGTCGTCGCCGGTGGCTCGTGGAGCGCTGGCTTGCTGAAATCCGTGGGTTTGAATTTGCCGCTCCAAGCTGGGAAAGGCTATTCGCTCACATTGCCGTCGCCGCCGGAATTACCGCAACTGTGCTCGATTTTCGCCGAGGCAAAAGTCGCGATCACCCCGATGGACGGCAGCCTGCGCTTCGGCGGCACCATGGAAGTCGGCGGCCTCGACCTCTCGATCAATCCCGCCCGCGTGCGGGGCATCGTGAAATCGGTGCACGCCTATTTCCCGAAGTTTTCCGAAAAGGATTTCGAAGGCATCAAACCCTGGGCCGGCCTGCGCCCCGTATCTCCGGACGGCGTTCCCTATCTCGGCCCGGTGCCCGGATTAAAAAACCTGTTAGCATCCACCGGCCACGCGATGATGGGCCTCAGCCTCGGTCCTGTTAGCGGCCGGTTGGTGGCGGATTTGCTAATAGGCGACACGCCGTTCCGCCCGATCGACGCGATGTCGCCCGGGCGGTTTTGATAGCCATTCATTTCCAGTCCTTGATCCACGCATCGAATTCGGAAGGTCGCAACCGATAGCGCGCGATATTTCCTCCATGCAGGCAGCCGAGCTCGGTTTCCACGACCTCGATGAATTTCGCACGCTCCGCCAGCGGAACCATTCCGGCGGCATTTGCTGCGATCCATTTGGCCGCAACGCGCTTGTCCATACCGCCGAGCACCACTTCCCTAACAAATTTTGCGATGTCGGCGCGGTGACGCAAGCGGAACTGATCCGGATCACCCAAAGTCTGCCGGACGTTGGAATAGCGCGCGCATGAACGCCGGTAGGCTCTCACAAAAACATCCCGTAGATACTCGATGCGGTTCAGCTCATAGACGCCCAACAATCCTCCGATGTACTCATAGGATTCCACATCCACGAATGACAGCGGGCAAAGGTTGTGGCGGACGAGCGGTATGTTCGCAGCAAGCCGCGAGACCCGTTTATTCACATCCTCGAAGGGTTGCAAATAGGGCAAATGCACCATGGAGAAAAACGCCTGCTCCAACGGATCCCGGATCGCCGTCGCTTTTTCCAGGATTTGTTCAAACCGCTCTTCGATCTGCTGCGGCGATCCTAACGGATGAAAAACCGTTCCGCTGATACCGACCCGTAGCGAACGCAAACGGCCGCAAGCCCCCGGATCCGACAGGAGATTGTCCGATAACAAGGCATGGAGGTTGCAGATGGTGTAGCGGTTGAAAGCCAGTTCTCCCGCATCGTCCGCCAGCATTTCGATGGCGGCCTTGTGGTTGAGAATCATCTGGGTTTCCTGCACGGCTTTTCCTTCCGCGTCCTCGCCGAGTTCCAGCAACCGCTGGGTTTCAAGCAGCGAATAGGTGTTGCCCTCCAGCCGACTGGAATTCCACGAAAGATCAATCAGCAAGCGGTCCATCACTTGCCGGAAATAGGTGCCAGCGGGAAGGTCGCTCATGCCCACTTGGCCGATTTCCGCGAGTTCTTTCCGCAGGCCTTCCGGGAGGTAGTATGTCTTGTTTGGCTGATAGGCTTCCAAAAACGATCCCTGATAATTTACCGGATTCCGCTGCGCGAGGGGACGCTGGATGATGGCGCGGATTTCCAAGGCCTCGGGCGAAAGCCATTCGTGCCGGGTTTTGTAAACCGGCGTGTCCTCACGAACCACCAAGGTTCTGGGAAGCGGCTCCTCCTCCGGGGCCAAATAGCGCCGTGCGCGACCTTTCCCGGCCGGTTTCAACCGTCGTTCGGAAACGAGTTGGTCGAGCCTCCGCTGCAAGGTGCGTTTTGGAAAACCGAGTGCGGGTTCCGCCAACAGCTCTTTCACGGACGCGCCGGATGCCTTCCCGGCAATAATGCGGAGGAGGTTATCGAATTCCTTGGTTGGAATTTGTAGTGGCATGATTCTGTTAGTATCTGGCACGATTGACGTCAATCGTGCCAGAACCACCGCTTTTATGGCATGATTTACTGAATCGCGCCAGAAAAATTCTCATTTTTTATCGAAATCGTGCCACTTCAGCTCTCGATTTTATCGAGAGCCGAGCTTTTCTCTCACGCGGTCCAGGACCTGTGATGGAGCCTCCGTGACAGCTTCAAGATTTCCATCGGGCTTCAGACGGAAACCGCCGAGTGCTTCCGAGAGGTTGGCGATGACGGGCGCAACAATATCGGGAGGATGGAGTTGCAGGCTGCCGGTGACATCGGGTTTGGCGTTTTCTCCCGACCTGCCGAAGAGCAAAAAACTCCCGTCGGTGCCGAACTCCGCGTGGTTTTCCGTGATTGCTTCGGAAGCCGCATCGTCGATCCGACTCATCCGGTCGGAAACCGGTTTGCCGGTCGCGGTGTCCCAAACGGTGAAGGCATAGATGCCCATGTTTGGCGGATCCCACAGGAAACTGCGGGAAAGGGTGAGCTTTCCATCGGCAGATAGAGAGCTGAGAAGAACCGTGTCCGAGCTGGAATCCGGCGTGAACAGTGCGGCTTCGTCAATGACCGGGTGTTTCAGTAAATCGTTCCTGACATCCCAAATCTCGGTGGAGAAAAACTCCGTCTGGACGATGATCGCATCGTCGCCGGAGAAACGGGCGTGGGCGATAGGTGCGGAAAAACGGCGGCTCCATTCCGGCTCTTGATCCGGTTTGCCGGCACTGATGATCTTCAACTGCGTTTCATCAGCGATGATCAGTTGCCGGTTTCCCAGCTGATCGGCGATGACCAGAGGCTTTGCAGCCAGACCCTCTTCCTCATCGCCGGTCGGCCAAACCTTGTGCAGGCCTTTCGCATCGATTGTCGTTAGAGAAGTCTGCGCGGGAGAGGCGATCCGGGTGGGCCCCAGCAACCGCCAAGCCGCAGTTTTCCCGCCTTCCAGAAGAACGGAAAGGTGATCCGCGGAATCCACGTGAATCCCGGTGACCGTACCATCCACGGCGATCGGCCAACCTAACGGCTCGCCGGTTTCAAGGCTGCTGATCCGGATTGAGCGATCCACCGCGGTGCTGACGAAAAGCTTGTGCGCGGGATCGACCTCGGCGAGTTGGACCGATTGATCATGCGAATTCGTGACGAGGGAAAACAAGTCGGGGCTTTCAGGATCGGCGTCGAGACGATGGACGGTGGCATTTCCCTTGGTGGACAAGGTGACAAGCATCGGTCCGGGCGCACCCTCTTCGCGGGGTACGAACCAGAGATCCGCGAAAGCGGCACCCTGATAGTTCGGGTGGCCACCGTCAGCAGGGATCGGCTCGCCGATGCGGACGCCCTTGTTGACGTCCCAGACCTCTACGTATTGCGGAGCACGCCAGGGCGATGCGACGATGGCTGCGAAACGTCCGTCATCGGACAAGCTCGCGGAGACGATTCCGCTGAGGTAGTTGTCTCCCTGATAGTCGAGCGTGAGCCACGGTCCTAACGGTTTTCCTGAAATTTCCCAAAAGCGGAAAGTAATCGCCCCCTCGCCCGCCTCGGCGGTGCTGACCACCGTGACGCAGCGCAAGCCATCATCGCTTTCACCATACCAAGTGGGTTCCACCTCTTCTCCATCGAGATCCAGCTTGGCGAAATCCGGCCGCGGCACCACGGGCTCCAGACGATGGTGGCTCGCCGCTGGCATAATCGCGGAGGCGGGCTCGGGGAGCCAGAAGGAGCGTTGTTGAAACAAGGTCCAAATACGGGTGGCTGCGCTGGCATGTCCCGCTCTTGCCGAACGCGCGAGGTAGGCCAGACCGCTGCGGGCGGTGGTGGATTTCGCGAGACGGTTGATGCCTTCCTGAAAATCCGATGCGGCAAGCGTGGCGACCGCCTGGCGTTTCTCCGCTTCGGCCACGCCGCGTGCCGTGACCGCAGACTGACGCTGGGTGTTTGCATCGCGCCGCTGGATGTCTGCTTCCTTGCGACGCTCGTTGGCCATCCAGCCGAGCACGGCGGCAGCACCGGCGAGCAGTGCGAAGACGGAGCTCAAAGCTGCTAGCAAACGCGCGCGCTGTTTCGCCCGGCGCAATTGCCGGACCTTGTCGCGCTGAGTCAGCTCGCCGAGCGGCATGCCGATGGCTCCGGCGATGACTTTGAGCTTCGCGAGTTCGAGCCGCTCGGCGTATTCGCGAACGGCGTCAGCACGCTGAACGCGTGTCAAGCCGGGTTGCTTTTCCAACGCCTCCGCGTAGGCAGCGGCGGTGGTCCACCCTTGCTCAGATCTTCCACCGGGGCGGCAATCCGCGGCGATCGGCTCGGTCCGTTCCGACCAATCGATGCGGCCGGAATCATCCGGCACACCGAATTTCAACGGCTCGGGAAAGCACTCGGTGGCGGCTCCGAGGCGGGCGAGTTTTTCCGGATCGTCGGATGCGTTAGGCTCGCCATCGATCATCAGCGCGAGGATGCGGTTGCTCTTGCCGATTTCCTTGAAGTGCCGGATCTCGTCGGCGACGAACCTCGACTGCACCGCACGCGGCGAACAAAGCACCACAAGCAGACTGCTGTTTTCCAAGGCGCGGCGGATGTTGACCGATAGATCCGCATCGGCAGGCAGTTCCTCCTCGTCGCGGAACACCGGATAGAGCGTCGATGGCACCTGCTCGCCACGCTGGTTGACCTTTCCTATCAGATCCGCGGGAATATCATAATTCTCCACCGTCTCATGCAGCCAGGTCGCCCATTTGCGGCCCATCTCCATGTTGTCCGCATGGCGATAGGAAATGAAAATCGCATATTTGCGCGGCTGCGTCTCGCGGGGGGAATCGGTGGGGGCCATGGATTTTTTGAAATGCGGAATCAATCGCGCGCGACTTTTTTCCGATAGGCCAGCGGGCTGATGCCGACGGCCTGCTTGAACTGCCGGGAAAACGCGGATTGATCGGAATAGCCGCACGAGAGGGCGATCTGCGCGATGGGCTCGTTGCTGCCGGAAAGACACTTGCAGGCGGCGTCGATCCGCACCTTCACAAGATACTGCCCGGCGGTGACGTGAAACAGCGAGCGGATGCGCTGGTCGAACTGATAGACGGATAGCCCCGCCATTTCCGCAAGTCCCGGCAAACGCAGGGCTTCATCATAGTGACGATGAATGTAGTCAACCGCTCCCGACAACGCCGCGAAGTCCTCACCTTGCTCCCCCGGCGAATGAAGGTCGCGTGAGATGCCGCAGATCCCGGCGACTTGGCCGTTTTTCCCCATAACCGGCTCTTTGAAGGTGAGGCACCAACCGCTGCGCCCGCCCGGGTAGAGGTGGAGTTCGAGGTGATCACGGATGGGGTTTCCGCCACGCAGGATTTCCCGGTCCTGCAGCGCGAACGCATTTCCCAACGGCGGCGGAAACAATTCCTCAGCCGTGAGGCCGAGCGCCGCTTCCTTATCGGCCAATCCGCAGCGCGCGGCGAGCGTGTCATTGACCGCCATGTAGCGGCCGTCCGCGTCTTTGATGAAGAAAACGATGTCCGGCACGCCGTCGAAAAGCCGGTCCACAGGCAGGATGCCATCGAGTGATTCAAAGAACGATTTGCGAAGTGATGCGGCTTTGCCCATGCTAGTTTCCCCGGTGCGGATTTCCTATACGAATTCGGAAGCCCCCGCTAGAGCATTCGCCAAGACCCCGATGCTATAAATCATGCAGCCCATGAGCCAAGTTCCACTCCAAGTCATTGATTCGCACACTGAAGGCGAGCCCACGCGGGTCGTTGTCTCGGGCGCGCCGGATCTTGGAAATGGCACGATGGCGGAAAAAGCGAAGCGCCTGCGCGACGAGCACGACTGGCTTCGCAGCGCCGTTTGCAACGAGCCTCGCGGCCATGAAGCGATGGTCGGCGCACTGCTCTGCGAACCCTCCGAGCCCGACTGCGTCTGCGGCGTGATTTTTTTCAACAACCTCTCCACGCTCAACATGTGCATCCACGGTGCCATCGGCTTGACCGTGACGCTGGCGCACATGGGGAAAATCCGCGTCGGCTCGCACCGGATCGACACCCCCGTCGGGGTCGTGGTCGCAACCCTGCGTGCCGACGGCTCCGTCGAAGTGGCGAACGTCCCGAGCTACCGGAAAGCGGCAGGCGTCCCCGTCGAAGTCCCCGGCTACGGCACCGTGCGTGGCGACATCGCGTGGGGCGGAAATTGGTTTTTCCTCATTGAAGACCAAGGCCCAAGCGTCAAATTCGCCAATTTCGAAGCGCTCACGGATTTCACCTGCCTCGTTCGTCACGAACTCGAAAAACAAGGCATCACCGGCGACAACGGCATGGAAATCGATCACATCGAAGTGTTCGGCCCGCCGTCGGATCCCGCGCTGGCAGACAGCCGGAATTTCGTCCTGTGCCCCGGAAAAGCCTACGACCGCTCGCCCTGCGGCACCGGGACCAGCGCCAAACTCGCCTGCCTTCATGCCGATGGAAAACTCGCTCCCGGCGCAATCTGGCGGCAAGCCGGCATCCTCGACACCGTCTTCGCAGGCAGCGTCGAAGAACTGCCTGATGGAAAAATACTCCCCCGCGTTTCCGGCCGCGCCTGGGTCAACGGCGAGAGCACCTACCTTTTCGATCCTGCCGATCCATTCCTCCACGGCATCCCCTCACCAATCTAACATCAATACATCATGAGCATCCAATGGAAGGGCGTCATGCCCGCGACACTGACCCAATTCAACGCCGACCTCACCATCGACCACGGCCTCATGGCCGAGCACGGCAAATGGCTGATCGACAACGGCTGCACCGCCATCGTCTGCCACGGATCGCTCGGTGAAGGCGCCACGCTTTCATTCGAGGAAAAGCTCGCGTTGCAAAAAACCTACGTCGCCGCACTCCCTAACACCCCGATCATTCCCGGCGTCGCCGCGCTTTCCACCAAGGAAGCTGTGGACATCGCCAAAGCCGCGAAGGACAACGGCTGCCGCGGACTTATGGTGCTGCCGCCGTATCTCTACGCTTCCGATTGGCGCGAAATGAAGACGCACATGAAGGCGGTCATCGATGCCACCGACCTGCCGTGCATCATTTATAACAACCCGGTCGCCTACAAAACCGACTTCATCCCCGCGCAGATCAAGGAACTCGCCGACGAATGCCCGAACGTCGAGTCCGTCAAGGAATCCTCCACCGACGCCCGCCGCGTCGCCGGCATCCGCGAGGTTTGTGGTGATCGCCTGACACTCGGCGTCGGTGTTGATGATTGCGCGCTCGAAGGTGCGGCGATGGGTGCGAAATTCTGGATCACCGGCGTCGGCGGCGCGTTCCCGAAACACAACGTGAAGCTCTGGGACCTCGCCACCAGCGGGAAAATCGAGGAAGCCATGCCGATCTATCATTGGATGCTTCCGATGCTGCGCATGGACACCGTCGTAAAATTCGTCCAGCTCATCAAGCTCCAGCAGAACCTCGCCAGCGGCGGAAAACTCGGCAACAACCTCGTCCGCCCGCCACGCCTCGAACTCGCCGGAGCCGAACTCGCCGAAGCCACCGCGATTATCGAGCTCGCCCTTGCGACCGCTCCCGAAATCGCTTAACCGTGGCTGGAGCGTCTCGCTCCAGACCGTGCAAGGGGCGTCTCGCCCCGTTTATCAAATCCACATTCCATGATCACTCCACTTCTCGGCACCTCCTTCATCGGCTACTCCCGCTCCACCGGCACCGAGCCCTACGGAAACGCGGTCCAGCCCGGCACCGGCACCAAGCTGGAACCCGCCTATCTAACCGCCAAGCCTGAGGAAGTGGAGAAAGCCATGGACCTCGCCGCCGCCGCGTTTCCCGTTTACTCGAATCTATCAGGCAAGACCCGCGCCGGATTCCTGCGGGCCATCGCCACGGAAATCGAATCCGTCGTCGATGACATCGTCGAGCGGGGCCTCCTGGAAACCGCACTGCCCGAACCCCGCCTGCGCGGTGAAACAGGCCGCACCGTCGGCCAGCTCCGGATGTTCGCGGCACAAATCGAGGAAGGTTCCTGGGTCGATGCCCGCATCGACCGCGCCGATCCCGATCGCAAGCCGATCCCGAAAGTCGATCTCCGTTCGATGCTGCGTCCGTTAGGACCTGTCGCCGTTTTCTGCGCCAGCAATTTCCCGATGGCCTACTCGGTCGCCGGCGGTGACAGCGCGTCCGCTCTCGCAGCAGGCTGCCCGGTCGTCGTCATCGCCCACGCGTCGCATCCGGGAGTCGCTGAAATCGTCGCGAATGCCGTGATCCGCGCCGCGAAACTCACCAACATGCCGGACGGCGTCTTCTCCGTGCTTTACGGCGGCGGTCGCAAGGTCGGCCAAGCCGTGGTCAAACATCCCGTCACCCAAGCCGTCGGCTTCACCGGCTCGCGCGCCGGCGGCACCGCCTTGATGGACTCCGCCTCCAATCGCAAACAACCGATCCCCGTTTACGCCGAGATGAGTTCGGTCAACCCGGTCATCATTCTGCCCGGTGCCTTGGAACGCGGAGAGGAAGCATTGGCGGAAGCGTTCTTCGGATCGCTCACGCTCGGCGTCGGCCAGTTCTGTACCAACCCCGGCCTCGTCTTCCTGCCAGAAGGCAAAGGCGAAACGTTCCTAACCAAACTCAAGACCCTCATCGAAGCCGGCACTCCCGGCATGATGCTCAACGCGGCGATTTGCCAATCCTTCGCCGATTCCACCGCCGCATTCGCCGCGGCCGATGGCGTGGAAACCCTCGCCCGCTCCACCACCGAGGCCGACCCCGGCCAAGGCGCACCCGCCGTCTTTATCGTTTCTATCAGCGACTTCCTCAAAAACGAAGCGCTCCAAGGCGAAATGTTCGGCCCCGCGACGCTGATCGTGCGCGGAACCAAGGAAGAAATCGAAGCCGCCATCCCCCATCTCGAAGGCCAGCTCACCGCCAGCCTCCACGCCACCGACGCGGAACTCGCCGCTAACAGCAGCCTCGTCCACGCCCTGCAAACCCGTGCCGGCCGCCTCATCTTCAACGGCTTCCCCACCGGCGTGGAAGTCTGCAACAGCATCGTCCACGGCGGTCCGTTTCCCGCGACTTCCGACGGACGTAGTACTTCAGTCGGCACGATGGCCATCTTCCGCTTTTGCCGCGCCGTCGCCTGGCAAAGTTTCCCGGACGCCGCGCTTCCAGCAGAGTTGCAGGAAGCGAATCCGCTAGGCCTCAGGCGGATGGAGTGACCGGTTGGGGCTTTTCAACATTCTGATTGTAAGGCACCTTGTCGCGGTTAGCATCCGCATCATGAAATGCTTTGTTCACTCGCGTTGGTTGTTGGTTCTTGCCTTTGATTTTCTCGCACATTTGCCGGCAGTCGGGCAGGTTCCGACCTTTGAGGAGGTCTCGATCATGCAAACCAAATTCGAGCCTATGGGAAATCTCATAAACCGCGGCGACGGCTATTTCTATGGAGTTGCCCGGTGGGCCGAGGAAGCGCGCGGCGGACTCGTCTATCGAATCGCTCCCGGGCAGGAGGCGGAGGAGCTTCACGTCTTCCCTGAAATTGAGGACGATACCCAGCCGAGCGAGGGCGGCTCGAATCCAAGCTGCCCTATGGTCCTGGGTGCCGATGGCGCGCTCTACGGCGCGACGGAACTGGGAGGAGCCTATAAAATTGGAACCATCTATCGAATTTCGGCGGATGGCGTCTTCAGCGTGGTTCGCGACATGCGCAGGACTGACAAGTGTTATGATATCCACTGTCTGGTTCCCACTCCGGAGGGAGAGTTGTACGGAGCAGCGGAAGGCGGCGACTTCAGCAGCGGCACCCTTTTCAAAATCTCCTCCGACGGCGGTTTTCAATCTCTTTACTCATTCAAAAGCTCCAACCTGCCATCGGGGCCATGGCCGCATGTGGAGCCGGGGTTTGTGGTCGAGCCGCGCTACCCCTCGCACCTCGCCTTGGGTGACGATGGAAAGCTTTACGGAACCACCGATACCGGCGGACCGAAGCCTGCGAGCCCCTTTCTATTCACCTACGGGGTATTTTTCCGTTATGAAGGAGTGGGGTCGATCACCGTTTTGAATGATTTCAATACCTTGGAAGAATCTTCTTCGTCCATCACTCCAACGAAAGATGGGTTCTACATCACCACGCCGAACCACCTGCTGCTCGCCGGGACCGACGGGTCCCTCGTCGTGAAGTCGGATCTCTCATCCCAATCCGCAGGCTCGGACTTGTATCTTGGTGGTGTGATCACGCAACCTGACGGGATTTATGGCGCCACTTACTATGGCGGGGCCAACAACAGCGGCCTCATTTATCGCCTCACCCTCACGGGAACTACGGAGATCCTGCACGACTTTTCCCCGGACTATCATGACCGCCTCAGAAGTCTCGTAAACGGCAACGATGGCCTGATCTATGGCATCGCGGCGTTTCCGGAAAATTTTATCCAAAGCGCTCCCGCCGCCCAAAGCGCCCTTCAAAAACCCATCACTTCCAATGGCCCCCGTTCCTTCCGCCTCCAACCGGAAAACACGGAGGCAAATTTCGCACCTCTGGCTTCTCCGGACTCCATTTTCCTATCCACTGCTTCGTGGAACGGAAAACGGAAGGCGAGTCTCAACGTTCTCAGGAATGACCTGGACCCTGATGGCGACCCGGTATCCATCGACTCCGTATCCACGCCGGGCTCCGACGACAATGTCTGGATTCAAAAAACGGACACGGGATTGCGCGTGGTTTTCGCCACCCCGGAAAAGGATCCAGCCAGCAAGCAGGTGATCTATCAAGTGTCCGACGGCAGGGGCGGGAGATCTACGGGACATGTCACGATCAAGTCACGGGCGAACGGCGTCTATGCCGGGAATGCAGCGAAGGTCTCCAAATCCGAAGGGAAACCCTCGCCGCTGCAAGTCAAAATCCGGTGGGACAACACCCTGACCGCCACATTCACCTTGAATGACGGGGTCTTTACCGGCGAGGGTGTTCTCGAGGGAGATGACTCGGCCACTGTCACCCTCTCGGCTCCCAGCCGGACTCCGAAGAGACTTCATATCTCCGTGAAGCGCGGTGAAGCCCGCGCTTTGGTCGCCAAGATCGACACGGAAACCGCCATTTATACCGCAATCTGCCCGCAACTTTCCAAGGATTGAGCTTCATTCCAGCTCTCGCGGGAATTCAATACGGAAAAGTTAAGGATTGTCACATGGAGGCTGAAAAGGCATTTTCCCCCTCATGGTTCGTTACCGGCCAAATGTCGCCGCATTGATCGTGAATTCAGTGGGAAACCTGCTGATTTGCGAACGCTGGACGATTCCCGGTGCCTGGCAATTTCCGCAAGGCGGCGTTGATTCCGGCGAGTCGCTGGAGCAGGCGCTATATCGAGAGGTCCGCGAGGAAGTCGGTCTTGAGGCGAAGCATTACGAGGTCATCGACCGCCGCGAGGGCTACCGTTACCTCTATCCCCAGCATGCCCGGGGCAAAAAACTCCGCAAACACGGCAGCCACGGCCAGGAGCAAACCTACTTCCTCTGTCACCTGAAACCCGATGCGCCGCAGGTCAACGTGAAGCAGAAGCAGCGCGAGTTCCGCGCCTACCGCTGGATCCTGCCCATCGAGTTCGACCTCGACTGGCTGCCGGTTTTCAAACGCGATGTCTACCGGGAAGTCATGCGCGACTTCTTCAACGTCGAACTCTAGCAAAAGCTAACGGGCGTGATCGGCCGGAACGTTTTCGCCCGACCAGATCCGCTTCTGAGTCCACTCTTCGGCCGGGGCCGTCCACAGCGGATCATCCGCGGGAAGGCCCAGATGCAGCAGGCCGTCGAGACACAGATACAGGCTGCCGGTGGAAATGTAGTTCTCCTTCACCGCCGGTTGGTAGCCCGCAACTCCTGCCCTCAACCAGCCGTCGGAATCGAAGGTGCCGGGGGCCTCGATCATGCGGTGGACTACGGCATTGAGCGAGCAACGGACAGCGGCGGGCTCGATGGATTTCGACAGTTCATGGCGCAGGGCGACCAGTGAAAGCGTTTGAAATGCCCCGAACCGGTAGGCGCTCGACCTGCCGATGACAGGAAAAGTTCCTTCGGGAGAAATCATCCGTTCCTGGATCTCGGCGTAGCGTTGCGCGCGTTCGAGAATTTTCGCAAGCTGATCCGCCAGCGGCGATTTCTTCTCCTTGCAAACCTCCAGCACCGCGATCAGCGCGGGCTGGATCACGAAGCTGTTATAATAATCCCAGTGATAGTCCGGGCCGTCGCCGTAGGTGCCGTCGCCGAGATACCACTCCTCATGTTTCGTTAGAGCGTTCTCGACCGGAACCATTTCGCACTCGCCGGTGAATTTCCACAATGCAGACTCGACCAGTGCTGAGAACAACAGCCAGTTGCTTTCATACGGCTTGATCTTGCGGGTGGATTTCAACGCGGCAACCACGTTGGCCCGCTGTGCTTCGTCGAGCGGCTGCCACAGTTGGTCCGGTGCCCGCAGCAGGGCGAGTGATAGAAACGCCGCGTCCACCAGCGGCTGCCCGCCTTGGGTGAAGTTCATGAAATCCGGCGACTTCGGGTCGGTGGCTTGGACCAGCGCCTTGTTGGAAAGCCCGATGTAGCGCGCGCGCAACTGCCCTTCCGGCGTGTCGTCCGGACCCAGGGCCAACCACGGAGCAATCCCCGAAAGCGTCCGGCCGAATGCTTCAAGGCATGTATATTCACTCCGCGATTCCTCGCCTTGTCCCAGCGGCATGCGCTTCTTCAAATTTCCTTCCGCCAGCGATTCCATGACCGGCCCCGCGATGCGATCGAGAGTCTTCACCGCATACTCGCGGTCCTGGGCTCCGGTCGTCTGGGCGTTGGAAATTCGCACGCACGCCATTAAAATCGGGAACAGGAGAATCCATCGCATGCGGAACACTAGACCCGGTATCACCAAAAGCTGACAAGCGGAATGAAACGCCCGACTCTAACTTATGGATCCAGCCGCAACTTCGCAAGCGGACAAAGTGCGGCGTCAGGTCGTGATTTGAGGGCTTCCGAAATGGCCTCCGGGGCTCGCTTGACGATGCCTCGGAACGCCTGCGCACCGTTGATTTTCACGGTGATTTCCTTGTCCAAATTCACCAAGGCATCGGACAGGCGAAGCGTGATGCCTTTCGGCACATCGCCGTCCAGAGTGATCTCGTTGCCTTTGGCGGTGGCGATGATTTTCTGCCCGGCCTTGGCACTGCCCGGCGGTATTTCAAGCCAGTAGAATTGATCGTGGGTGACGTCATCCTGGAACCAGACGATTTGATCGGGCCAGGGATTGCGCGTGTGCTCCGCCATCCACGGCACCGCCTCGGCATCCTTGCCGTTCATCCAGTGTGGCAGGCCCTCGTAAACTTTGACGAAATGCTCGTAGCCCTTCGGATCCGCTTTTTGCAGAGTATCGAGTTCCTCACCCTTTTTCGCATCGATCTTATTGCGATCGTAGGCGGCATCCGCTCCGCCGACAAAGATAGCGAACGGCAGGTTCCGCAAACCGAGCAACGACGCTTCGTTCGGATGTCCGGCCATCATGGCAGCGGCGGCGAAACGATCCGCCATGCGCGGTGCGAGCTGCCACACGCCGTCGCCGCCGGCCGAGTAGCCCATCAGATAGACTCGGTTCGGATCGACGCCGCGGGTTGCGATCATGTCCGCGATGAGACGGTCGAACAGCGGATCGACGTGCACCTCGTGCCAGAGGTTCCACGTATTCGTCGGCGCGCGGGGAGCGAGGTAGATCCCTTCCTTAGGCTGATAGAGTTTGATCTGATTCTGCCATTGCTGGTCGTTCATTTCCGCCGGGCCGTTGCCGCCGCCGTGCATGGAAATCCACAGGCTGCGCTTGCCCTCGGGAGCCTCGCCGAATTCCTTCTCCAGCCAACGCAGCGTCTTGTCGCCCACCGTGATGGACTTCGCGGCAACTTCCGCGGCGCGTTCGGTTTTCAAAGTGGCCAGAGTTTCGGCCGCCAGCGTGTCACGGAGCTTTTCCGCTTGGGCGCGGGACAGCGAAACATCGGCGGCGGGCGCGGCCCAGGCATTGGCGGCGAATAGCAAAACCAGAAAACATCTCATGCCCGGTATGCCATGCGGTTTCACCTCCGATGTCCACGATTTGTTTGTCCGTCATCACCTCGCGCGGGTCAACTCGGCCATTGCAAATCGCGGCCGAAAGAGCAACCTCCGCGCGGTTCATCCGCCCACGGGTTTGCAACCCCTGCCGGGATGAAACCGCGTTCCCAACGCTTCCTCGAATCATGAGCGAACCACCTTCTTCCGCCCGCCGTTCCGCCGTCGTTTCACCACCTGTCGGGCCGCGCTGGCTTTACCGGATTTTTCATGAGCCGACTTCCCGGAGTTATGTAATCAGCCACAATTTCCTGAGCGCGATGATCTTCGTCGCCACCTTGAGCAGCGCGCTGGAAACCGTGGACACACTCAGCGAACAATACGCCACGGTGTTCAACTGGTGCGAGATCGTGGTCACCGCCATCTTCACGTTGGAATACCTCGGTCACCTTCTAACCACCCGCAGGAAACTGAGTTATGTCTTCAGCTTCTGGGGACTGATTGACTTGGTATCGATCGTCCCGACGTTTTTCCAAGTCGCCAACGTCACCGCCTTGAAATCCGCACGGATGCTTCGGGTGCTTCGCGTCCTGCGGGTCATGCGGGTGCTCAAACTTGCCCGCGAAGCCGTGGCGAAAATGGAAACCGACGTCATGGAAGGTGTCCGCCGGAGCCCGCTGAAAATCAACTTGGTAATCTATTGCCTCGCGATGTTCTCCGTCATCATCATTTCAAGCACGTTGGAATTCTATGCGGAATACCGGCACGGCGAGGTCGCCACGGTGCAACGGGTGAGCCCCACTCTTCTGCGCCTCGGGTCAGACAACCTAACCGATGAAGCGCCGAGCGCGAAAATTTCGATCAGCGGCGGATCGCCCTTCGACGGGACCTGGGACGTGAAATCCTGGTCCGCAGCCAACCACACCTTCGACGTGGTGGTGCCGGACGAGGAAGTGATGGCCCAAGCCGGAGAGGCAAGATCGATCGTCAAAGGCACTCGTGACGAACCGGTCAAATGGGCCAAGGACACTCCGTTCACCTCCGTGCCGCAGGCGATGTGGTGGTGCATCACCACTCTAACAACCGTAGGCTACGGCGACATGTACCCGGTCACGGTCTGCGGGCGTCTGGTGGCGGCGGGCACCATGCTGTGCGGCTTGGTCCTGTTCGGTATGCTGATGAATATCGTCGGCAAGGCGATGATGGTCGCGCTCTTCGGCACGGACCAGCTCGACGAAACGTCCCCCGCCCCGGCGGGACCCGGGTCCAACAATGCTCTCGCATGGGATCCGCAATGGCGGCACTGCCCGACCTGCGGCCATCGGGCGACTGAGGATCACCACCACCGCGAGGAAGCATCCGACTCCATCGTTCGTTAGAAAATCATCGGGCCGGACTCAACCGCAGGTGCACGCTGGTTCTCGGTTTTCCGCCAGCCATCCACTTCCGGTAGCCAAGTCCCTGTAGGCGGTCGGTGGCGGAGCTCAGATGTTTCAGATTCTCCTCGTTCGCCAGGCGCTGCATTTCCTCCGAAGCTTCTCCGCCGAGTGCCTCGGCCTCCTTCTTGTTTCGCTGATAGATATCACGGCACCAAGCACGGATGGGTGCGAAATCGATTTCCACAATCATGCCCGTGTCATCGCTGGTCCCCGACGTTTTCAGGTATTTCGAGAAATTCCCCGCCATCGACTTCGAGGTTCCCAACATCCACAGCTCGTCATTCATCGTGACCCCCGGAATAAAATCCCCGCCGATGAAGGGCAGCGGCGGATACCATGTCACAAGGCCGTCGGATTCGAGTGATTGCGGCAGGATCAGCGGAAGATTTTCACCGGATAGCTCGCTGGCCCATGCGGTAAGGCTCCGCCAGTTCCGAGCGAACGATTTGCCCGAAGCATCCAGCTTTGCCCGATCCTTGACCGGTCTGGCGACGACGAAACGCGGAACCCGGCCGTTTTTCACCGTCTCCTGGGAGATTCCCGGAAATGCCGGAACCTCTCCTTGGAAATCCGCCACCAGCGCCACCTCATCGCCAATCCCCGCACGGAATTCGTCGCGATAAGCTTGGTTGATGCCTTGGATCTCCGTCATCAAGCGGGGCAACACACCTTCGGGAATCATCGCCAACATCGGATTGCCGGAAGACTTCGACTCACCGATCAACGCGTCGATCAACACCCCGAAATGTTCCAACCGTTTCCACGCCAGGTCATTCCGTTCGCGGTTTTGCACCCACTGGATGCGAATCGCCGGATTTGCGGCAAGCGCGGCATCCGTCATGCGCAGCGGTGTGTCATAGTCGAGCGATGGATCCGGCCAACCACCGCGTGATTCAAACCTCCACCCGCTGTCCTCGCAAACAACCGCGGACCACGCCGAGGCGTCCCGCTTGGCCAAATCGCGATCGACATCCGCCAGGCCGGTTAGAATTTCGCGGAGCAGACGTTCCTCATGCACCGGAGGCCGGATCGCGCGGGCAAGCGAACTCCAGTAGTCCGACGAATCGAGCCACGGCAGCGCCGCCCTGACCATCGACTCGGAAAGATAGGCCACACCCGTGATCCGTTTGTCGGCAAATTCATGAGTCCACTTCAGATCATCGCTGGCGGCAATGGATTCCTCCGGAGTTTTCGCCAAACGAAACCCGTCCTTGCCGTCGCCAAAATAAATCAGAACGTGTCCATCCACCACACCGGAGGCGATGGTGAAGCGCACTTTTTCCATGGCGGCCAGCAGACGTTCGATGCGCTCCGGGGAAAGCTTTTCCAACAAATCACCGCTCCCGCTTTGCTCCGCCATTTTCTTGCGGGCTTCCGCGATGGCTTCGCCGAAAATCTCGCGCCCGCTAAACTCGAAACCGGCCAGCGTTGCCCCACTCGCCTCGAAGCTCACCGGAGCTGCGCCAGCGGTGGAAGCAAACAGGTCTTCAAGTCCCTTCGATACCCTTCCCACGCACTCCGCCTGCTTGTCCTTGCCGGGTCTCCATCCGACCACCACGCTGGGCACCTGAAGGTGGGAATCCTTTTCAAGCGCGTCCATCCACTTTCCTAACAAATCGTCGGAAAGTCCGTCCGCGAGTTTCGAAAAATCCGGAGCGGACTTCTTCCCCGCTGTGGCGTCCAACACCGTGCCCAGCGCGACGCCAATCCACGCGGATGACAAATCCCTGTAGGTTTTTCCAACCATCTGCAACTGGGTTCCCACCCCGGGCCCGAGAAACAGAAACGCTTCGTCACCCACATACGGCATCACCTTTCGGATCACCTCTTCCTTTCCGTTGTCCAACTCTGGGATACCCGCGCGGGGAATTCCGGCCATCAGGTCCCGGAGCACCTCATCCCCGTGGTATCCCGAGACAAACAAATCCGCATCCCGCGGAACCCTCGTGGCGAATCCCAGATGGGTGGCGACGGGCGACACCGCAGCAACAACGGGCGCGTTCGCCCCGGACTGAGCAACTGGGGCTTTCTTTTCACACCCGGCTGATAGAATGAGAGCAGCGGCTCCCGCGAGCATTCCAGATCGTTTGAACATGGAACCACGCTAGTCTAACTTCATCTTCCGATGCAAAGCCCAATTCCACATTATCAAATTTCCACGAAACCAGCTCACCGGACCGCCTGATTCTCCACCATACCGTTCCGCAACCCGCCCGGATCCACGCCGACTCCGGTTAGCAACGCGAGGGTCCGAAGGAAAAATTCCGCTTTCGATTTCCACGGGCGGGACGGGCGGACGATTTCCCAGCCGGATTTCCTGGCGATTTCCGTTAGCCGTGGCGATGGATTGACGACGGTGACGGATTCGCAGAACGCGAGCATTGGCAGATCCGCGCAACTGTCGGTGTAGCCGTGACAATGGCGGAGTTTGCCATTTTCGAAATACGACGCGGGCAGTAGTTCCCGCAAGCGCTCGACTTTCGCGCCGCCCTTGTGGTTTTCCAGATCGGGGAAAAAGGCTCCGGTTTCGACCGGAGTGCCGAGGGTCAGGTCGAAGCCGAGTTCGCGCCCGATTTCCGAGACATAGAATTCCGGACTGGCGGAGGCGAGGATCAGCAGATGACCGGCGGCGCGCTGGCGTTCGAGCTTTTCACGCAACTCCGGATAGATCGCCGGCATGAGCGACGCCGCGAATTCCCGCGAGTATTCCGCAAGCGTCTCCGGATCTATTTTCCAAAGGTAGCTGAGAAACACCCGCTTCATCCCACCGGCTCCCAACAGTGGGGCGAGCGGCAGGAACGCAAGGAACACGGGAAGAAAAATCCCACGCGACGCTTCGCGGCGGAGAACGAAGTGCCGGAACAACAACTGGCAATCCCACGCGATCAACGTGCCGTCGAGATCGAACAAGGCGATGCCGGAAGGAGGAGTTTTTTGGAACAATGCGGGCACGCTCACATCATCCCGTCTGCCATGGGAACTATCAAGATTCGTCTGTGGGCAATGCCTTTGAACCCATATCCGAACTTGCACGACGGCACCTGCGAGGGCACTATGCTCCCATGAGCAAAGGCGCTACGTTCACGGCCCGCATCTTACGCGAAAGCGAATGGTTCGTTGCATTCTCCCCTGAGTTTCCCGAAGGCAACGGTCAGGGACTCACCGAGGAAGAGGCGGTGGAATCCCTCCGAGAATCCATTCTGCTCCTGCTTGAGGACCGCCGCGAAGACGCCAAGGCCAGTTTGGGCAGCGGGGAAAAGCTGATTCCGCTCGTCCTTGCATGAAACGCAAGGACCTCATTCGCCACCTTGAAGCGCACGGTTGCCCACTCAAACGCGAGGGTGGCTCCCATTCGATTCACTGGAACCCCAACACCGGACGCCGCGAACCCGTCCCCAGGCATTCCGAAATCCCCGATCTACTGGCCCGCAAAATCTGCCGCGCCTTGGAAATACCGGAGCCATGAAAAATAACGTGAGAAGATCACACTGTCTCTGCAAGAAATGAAACACGCTATCGCATCACCGCCGGAATTGGGAGATGCGATCTCTCTCTATCAAGACTTCTGGTCAAAATTGAAGCTAAATGAAACAACGTTTAGCAAAAACCAGATACTTTTTGATGGCTCTCCCAAAGATTTGGACGCCCTTTTCTACTGCGTTTACGAAGTTGGATTTCCAGAAGAGGATTATTTCGGAGCATCACTCATTTGGGCGCAAGTCATGGTGAATAACACAGAAGCGCGATGGCTTGAATCGATCCGTAACAATATTGTAATAGGTGGTCCGGACGATGACTATCCGCGTTTAATATTTTTCCCACACGCACGATTGGTCGAAATTGCCAAGGGATCACAAACACAGTTTGATGTCTTTGCGATTCTCACTGATCAATTTCTTTTTCAAGGTGTTCTTTCCGGGTATTCACCGGTTGATTTGACGAAGCTTCGAGATTTAACTTTTTCTCAAGCCTACGCAAACTATTCGGATGAGACACAATCGCATTTCGATCTACTCTCGATTTCTTCTCGTCTTTTGAAAAAGCAGCGTCTCCATAGGATAAAATCCGCCCCGACAAGTCGCGCCTGAGAACCGGTCATGACACTTCAATTTTATGATCCTTCTCCTTGCGATTGCGCACCGGTTCCAGCGCTCAGGAAGTTCGTAAATCCTTATTTCCGATGACAGCAGGACGGGAGCTCGTTGGCGGCGGGCTTGGGCTTTGCTCCGTAAAAACTTTCCGGGATGGTGCCATGAAGGCGCAGGGCCAACACGAATGCGGTCACCAGAGCCAGCCCTCGCCGCATGCGGCCCATGGCGAGCGGTGTCATTTTCGCGCGGATGCGGTGGAACTGGTGTTGCGCGAGCCAGAGCAACGGCACCGTGCCGAGGCCGAAGGCGAGAGTGAATTCCGCGCCCTTCGCGGCGGAGCCTGCTAACAGAGCGGCTCCGAAGACCAGATAGAGCGGGCCGCAGGGAAGGAACGGCGTGAGAAGTCCCATCAGCGAGGCACCGCCGTAAGCGGAAAGTTTGCAGGCCTTGAAGCGGGCGCGGGCGGTGAAGCGGTTGAATATGGCCGGGCGCGGGACTTTCTTGTCGAGGCCGAGCGCCATGATCAGCAAAACGCCGACCATCACCCATGGAAGAAGGACGGCGGGCGAGTTGAAAAACCACTTGAGCGGTTGCTGGCCAAGCGCGCCGCAGATGCCGCCGATGAGCCCGTAGGAAGCGAGGCGCGAACCGTGATAGAGCGATGCCGCCGTCAGACGCTCACCCTCGGATTTCGCCAGGGTGCCGAGTCCGCACGCGATGGGTCCGCACATGCCGGCGCAGTGGAAACTGGTGGCAAGTCCGGCGACAAGGGCGGCGACGGTGGTCATGGGAAATTTATCGTTTCACCTCGATCTGCTGCGGCGAGAATTTCATGGCAACGGAGATCATGGCGGACCAGGCGGTGAGCAACAGCAGGAACGCGAACACGACGTAAAGCCACGGGTTGCGCGAGATGAATGCGGATACGGTTTTCATATGCAGTTAGGGATTGGGATGCTGGATGGATTGGGGATTCGGACCGAGAAAGCGGGCGGTTTTTTTGAGGATCACGTCGCCGGGGTCGGCGTGGACTTCGATGACGATGTCCGAGGTGCCGACGTAGGAGGCAAGCGGAGCGAAGACGACGCAGGTGCGGGACATCTCGCTCAGCGCGGGCAGGGAAAACGATTGGTCCGCCCCGCTGAGCTGGTAACCGGCCGGCGTGCCCTTGCCGAGGTGGATGGTGACGGTCGCCGTCTGGTTGCGCTTGTTGAAGACGCGGACCTTGTAGATATTTCTAACTGAAGCATCATCGCTGAAGAATCCCGCACCTCCCGCCCGTGAGATCGTGGCGATGAACGGGCGGGCCTTGTTGGAGGCGACGAGAATCAACGCCGCCAGGCCGAGACCGGCGAGGGCGCAATAGGCGTAAACACGCGGCCTCAGGTAGCGGCGTTTTTTTCCGGCGAAGCCGTTGAAGGAATCGTAGCGGATGAGGCCTTTCGGCCGGTCCACCTTGGTCATGATGTCGTCGCAGGCGTCGATGCACGCGGTGCAGCCGATGCATTCGAGCTGAAGGCCGTTGCGGATGTCGATCCCGGTCGGGCAGACTTGGACGCAGCGGCGGCAGTCGATGCAGTCGCCCTCTGCCTTGCCCTTTGCGCCACGGGGTTCGCCGCGTTTCTCGTCGTAGCCGACATTGACGGTGTCATCATCCGTTAGAGCGCTTTGCAGGCGGCCGTAGGGACACATGATGATGCAGAACTGCTCGCGGAAATAGCCGAAGCAGAACCACAGGACGAGCGTTAGGAAAAGGACGATGCCAAACGCGGTGACATGCTGGAGCGGACCTTCCTGCATGAAATCATAGAGCCTTCCCAGCGAGACGAAGTAGGAAAGAAAGACGTGGGCGATCGCAGCGGCGATCGCGGCGAAGAGAAAATGCTTGAGCAGGCGCTTCGAGATTTTTCCAGCCGTCCACGGAGCTTTCTCCAACGCGCGGCGGGCCGGAGCATCGCCCTCGATCCAGCGTTCGATGCGGCGGTAAACGTGATCCAGAAAAACCGTGTAGGGGCAGGCCCAGCCGCACCAGACGCGGCCTAACAACGAGGTGGCGAAGAATAGGACGAAGCCGAGTCCGCTGATCGCAAAGAACATCACCCACAGGTCCTGCGGCACCAGCGTCAGGCCGAAGAGGTGGAACATCCGGTTTTCCACGTCCAGAAAGACCGCGGGATTACCGTTGATGGGAATCCACGGCAGCAGCACATAAACCGCGATGAGCAAGACACCGACAAAGCGGCGGAAAATATTCCAAGGCCCTTTGACATCCGCCGGATGCAGGAAATAACGCGAACCATCGTCGTTGATGGTGGTCACGGAGACCAGGTTCGGTTGCTTGAGCGCGGACATGGGATGAGGCCGCAATGTCCCACCAAATCCGCGGATCCGCTCCGCATTCCCTGCGCTAAACCGCGCAGGAGCTATGCTAAAATGTGCGGAGAGCCTCCGCCATCCATCACATGGATGGTTCGGCGGGGCAGCCACCCGGCGGGAGCGCCGGTGGTGAATCTCGAATTTGATGATCCTCTCATTTCTCGGGCCATCGGATCGATGGCACCTTGCCCGCCCAGAATGGCTGGGCGGGATCGAAGAGATCCATGCCGTTCAAAATCACCGTTCCGTCCTGTTCGATGTCAACGGTGGTTGCACTGTTGTCCACGCGGAGGATGACAGCCTTGCCACCTAACGCCTTTCGGTCAAAAATTCCTGTTCCGGGCACCAAAGGAGTAACGACGAGCGGTCGGCTGGGGTCGCCCGCGGCATTCATCCCTGACAGATAGGAAAACGCGCATTTCTCCAGATTCATCAGTGGTTTGGGCCTGCGATCCTCCCCTTCCGGAGAGGGTTCCAGCGAAAAAAAGCTATCCGTCATGGCAAACCCGGCGGCGATCAATTGGAAAAAACAATCATTCGCGGTGGCACCCTTCAAATCCGCTTTCGTTCCCGTAGCCTCCTTCACCGCAGCGGCGGTTTCCTCATTCGGAAACGAGCCATACTCGGATTCAAACTCAAACAAAGCCAGGCCGCATTGTCGTGCATTGTCGACCGCCCGGCGTTGCAGGTCCTTCATCTTCAACGCTTCCTCAGGAGAAGGCGGTGTGACCGCACGGCTGCGGTCCACCTTCGTCTTCGCGGGCGCCGAATCTTTATCCAGGAAGGACGAGCCGGATTGAGGCGACATCGCCGATGAACTCGCACCAGGGTCGGCCAAACCCTTAGTCTCCCGGTTTTTCCAAACGCCAAGCAACGCGACCAGCGTGGCAATCAAGCCGACAACCAACATGTATTTCTTCGTGTTCATGGTTAAAAGGATGATCCAGGTGGCCCAGGAACCGCCGCTCAAGGCGGCGGAAGTGATTGCAGCGTTCGAGATGGAGCCCGCCGCCGAGGCGGAGGAAGTTCTCGTTAGGGTGGTGCCAAGTCCCGCGACGACCGTGGCAACTGAGACGCCGGCTCCACGACGCTGCAGGAGCCGAACCAGTTTCTCCAAGGCGCGGCCAGCCTGTTGACGCAGCGCCTGCTCGCTTCGGCCCGTCCGCCGCGCCACTTCGGGAAATGTCAGCCGATCGCTGTAGCGGAGGTGGATCAATTCCCGGTCGGAATCCGGCAGATCGCAGATCGCGGAATCCAGATACGGCAGCATTTCGGAAAGCGGATCACGAGCGTCGGCAAGGCGGGCGCTTTCCATAGCGGATTGGTGGCTGCGGCGGTCGCGGATCTGCCCGCGGATGACACCCCTGCACTGCAACATCGTCACGCGATGCAGCCATGAACCCAGCGAGCGCAGTTCGGTTAGCCCGGACGCTTTGCGCGCCAATATGGCGAAGACCATTTGAGCGGTGTCATCCGCTAGGTCGGTTCCCACCTGGCGGCGGGCGATTCCACGCACGAGGCCCAGATGACGTCGGACGATTTCCGTAAAATCAGCTTGCCGCTGGTGACGAACCCAAGCCTGCAAAAGCTCTGTATCCGAGATCCCAAAAATTGCCGGAACAACGGTTGATGTGGATGCATTCACTTCCATGGATACAAGTAGGTGCCAGAAAAGTCCCTACTGTGACAAAAAATGTCGAAATTTTCACGACGAGCCGGCTTGCCGGCCTATCAGATCCATTTCGGGAGCGACTCGCCTGATCTGGAAGTTCGCCCGGATCTGAAATTTTTTGTTCATTTCCCGTCATGCTCCGACAGATGATCTTTGAAGATGCTCCACATCTTCCGCTTCAAAGCAGGCGGAGCTGTGCTAAAATATGCGGAGCGCTTGCCTTTACGTCAGGCCACTGCCAGAAATCATTCATTCCAACCGGCTAGGATTCGAAAGAGAGAGCACTCAAAAAGCATGAATGAAGAACAAACCTACGACACCCGGGCCCGCCCGCAGCCAACGCTGAAAGCGGGCGTCCGTGCCATCTGTGGATGCATCTCCATTTTCTGCGCCTCTCAACAGGTTTGTGGTGAAACATTCCGGCTGAACAAGGTGGTGGCGGAAGGAGCCGCCAATTCGGAACGGGTTGAGCTCCATCATGAAGAAAAAAATGAAATCCTGTTCATCGAAAAACAGGCCATCGTCACCGGAGCGGATGTCAAATCAGCGACGCGTTATCCTGGGGACGAGGACACCCTCGCGATCACCTTGACCGAAGAGGGAGGAAAGAAACTGGGTGCCGCGACGACAGACTCATATGGCCGTATGAGACTCGCCATTTTGATCGATGACAAAGTGGTTTCCGCGCCCGTCGTGATGGCGAAATTGGGAACCGATTTCATCGTCTCCGGATTGCATGAATATCCGGATGAAGATCTGGATCTGCTCGGATGGCGGATCGAGGGAAAAAGCGATGAGGAGATCGCCAGAAGATTGCGGGCAAAAGAGATCACCCGAAAAACACCACACCCACCCCGCCCGGAGCCGGAGTACTACAGCGAAGATGAATATGCCTTGCTGAAAAAGGAGCGGGAGAAGATGGGCATGTTTTATGTCGATGAAATACCCACGGAAGAGCAATTGGCCACACGCCTGAAAGTCGGGATGACACAGCCGGAAGTCGTCGATGAAATTGGTAAAGCCACCATGACCAAATCTAACGAAGCAGGAGGCGTGGATTCGTTAGATTACCATCTGGCACCCGAGAGACGGAGTTTGACTCGCGAAATGCACCCCGACGGCTTTGAAGTCCAATTCCGGGATGACAAGGTCACCGGCTGGAAAATCAGCATTTGGAGCTCTGCGCCTCGCGAACCAAAACCGCAGGGTAAAAGCCTGAGAAGGTTGAAAGCGAAGTTTCCCGGAGAAGGCGTCGCCGACAAGGACTTCGGGAAAGTTTCGTGGATCGAAAAGGTGGAACTCTTCCTACAGCCCGGGCAGCAGAAGCCCCATGCACAGGACTATCTGGACCTGATGTCCTTGATTAATGCCACCACCGCTGCGGACGAGCATTCCCTGATCGAAGCAAATTGTTCGGTGGTCCGAACGCTGGCAGACGGTTTTCCGGAAGCCGAAGCGTTGAGAAAATCCGCCCAAGATCGCAAAATCAGCCTGCTCAAACTCAACGATCTCCTGAAGCCCTATCTACTTGGGGAAAAGCCATTCCCCGAGGCTCCGCCTGAAAAATGAAAGCGAAGCCCGCATCCACAGGCTCCGCTTGTTGATTCGAGCCATCGCTTCCCTAGCAGGAAACGGACGTCGGGACCAATCATACGTAATGCAACTCTCTCGCCTTCGCTTCGATGGCCTTGTCGTTGTCGAGCAGCTCCTGGATCGGATCCCAACGGCCTGATAGAAGTGCCTCGCGCGCCGAATCCGGCATGGTGACCGGGATGTCGAGGCCGTTGGAGGTGGTGACCTTGAGGGCTTTCACGTCGATGGTGACGACGACCGTAGGATCGGCTTCGACGGCGTCTTTGATGGCGACGATGTCAGCGGCGGAGGCCATGACGCAAGGCATGGCGAGCGTGGTGGAGTTGCCGTAGAAAATTTCCGCGAAGGACTCGGCGATGACACCGTTGAAGCCGTATTTGCGAAGCGATTGCGGGGCGTGCTCACGGGAGGAGCCGCAGCCGAAATTGACGCCGGCGACGAGGATGGAGGCTCCGGAAAAACGCGGATCGTTGAGCGGGTGGTTTGTCTTATTGCCGGTTTCGGAATCGAAGCGGACGTCGTAGAATGCGAATTCGCCGAGACCGTCGAAGGTGACGCATTTCATGAAACGTGCCGGGATGATGCGGTCGGTATCAATGTCCGCGCCGGGGATGAAAACCGCGCGGCCGGTGACGAAAGGAACTGGATCGAGTGCCATGGGAGAGGTTGAGAGTTGATGGTTGATGGAAAGAAAATTCAGTCCTCGATGCGGTTCAGGTGGTACCACGGGCGTTGGACGTCCTCGGGAAACGGATTGGATTGATAGAAGGCGGCGAGCGGCGCGGCGTAGCCGATGGAATCGAGCCGCACGATGGTGCCGAACTGGGTGTAAAGATTGCGTTTCCAGCGCTCGGAGCGGCGGAACACGAGGATCTCCGGCCACGCCTGTTCGATCAGGACGATTTCCTCGACGGAAGGAATCCGCTTGTAGTTGGTGAGCTTGTCGGTGCGATCAATCCGCGAGGTGGAATCTGACAGCACCTCGATGATGAGCTTCGGATTGGAAACGACGTGCGAATCGTCGTCGCCCGGCTCGCAGGCGACGAACACATCCGGATAGTAGTAGCCTTCCCCCAGATCGTCCGCGATCTGGACTTTCACCGCTTCGATGTAGGTGCGGCATGGGCCACCATGGAGGTGGTTTTTCAGCGAGCTATAGAGATCACCGCAGATTTCATTGTGTCTCCGGCTGGCTCCGGACATCGCATAAACCCGGCCGTCCACGAACTCATGACGCGTTTCCGAACGGAGTTCTCCTTCGAGATACTCGGTGGCGGTGATCGGAAGTTTGTGGGCGGCGGTGCTCATGGCGAGCGGGAGTTTACGCGACGGCAGCGGCGGCTTCGAGTTCGAAAAGCTCGCGGGCGTCTGAGATGTAGCCGTTGATGGCCGCAGCGGCGACCATGACGGGCGACATCAGAACGGTGCGGCCGGTGGGCGAACCCTGGCGGCCTTTGAAGTTGCGGTTCGAAGACGAGGCGCAGAGCTGGTCGCCGACGAGTTTGTCCGGGTTCATTGCGAGGCACATCGAGCAACCGGCACCGCGCCATTCGAAGCCGGCATCGGTGAAGATTTTCGGCAGGCCTTCTTGTTCGGCCTGGATAGCGACGACTTGCGAGCCGGGAACGACGATGGCTTGCACGCCCTTCGCGACCTTGTGGCCTTGGATGTATTTTGCCACTTCGCGGAAATCGGAGATCCGTCCGTTAGTGCAGGAACCGATGAACGCGACGTCGATTTTCACGCCCTTGATCGGGGTACCGGCGTCGAGTTTCATGTAAGCGAGCGCTTCCTCGATGGAGGCTTTTTCAAGCGGGGTTTTGGCCTTCGCGGGGTCCGGAATGTTTTCGGAAATGAAGATGCCAGCGTCCGGGGAAATGCCCCAGGTGACGGTCGGCTCGATTTCGGCCGCGTTGATTTTGACGATGTCGTCAAACACGGCGTCGGCATCGGAAGCGAACGACAGCCAGCGGGCGGCGGTCGCATTAAAATCGGACATGTCCACGTAAGGACGACCGCTGAGGTAGGCGATGGTCTTGGCATCCGGATTCACGTAACCGCAACGCGCGCCACCTTCGATGGACATGTTGCAAACGGTCATGCGCTCTTCCATCGACATGCGCTCGAAAACATCGCCCGCATATTCATAAGCGTAGCCGATGCCGCCGTTCGCGCCGAGGAGGCGGATGATGTGGAGGATGACGTCCTTCGCATAAACGCCGGGACCGAGGTCGCCATTCACCTCGATGCGGCGGACTTTCATTTCCTGAAGGGCGATGGTCTGGCTGGCGAGGACATCGCGAACCTGACTGGTACCGATGCCGAATGCGATCGCCCCGAAAGCGCCGTGCGTCGCGGTGTGCGAGTCGCCGCAGGCGATCGTGGTGCCGGGCTGGGTGATGCCTTGCTCGGGGCCGACGACGTGGACGACGCCTTGTTTACCGGAGGCGAGGTCGAAATAAGTGACGCCGAAATCATCGCAGTTTTTGCGGATCGCATCGATCATCTCAGCCGCGAGCGGGTCTGCCGGCTGGTCCTGATTGATCGTCGGGACGATGTGGTCGATCGTCGCGAATGTGCGCTGCGGGAATTTCACCTTCAGTCCGAGATCGCGGAGCATGCCGAACGCTTGCGGTGAGGTGACCTCGTGAATGAGGTGCGTGCCGATGAAGAGCTGCGTGCGGCCATCGGCGAGGGTGCCGACGGTGTGAGCTTCCCAGACTTTTTGGAAGAGGCTTTTTCCCATGATTAGAAATCCGCCGTGGTTCGCGGCGGGCGGGAAATTGGCCACGCGGATTCAGAATGTCAAAGCCGCATGTGCATGCCGGGCGGAAAGAACGCGCAGGGCCTTAACCCAGCTCGATGACCAATCCCGCAATGATCCCGGTGAGGGCCAGCACGCCCACGACGATGCCGGAAATTTTGAGCCAGTTTTTTGAACTCTTCTGTTTCGCCGAAGTCCCCTCCACCCAATCCTCCCACGACCGCTGGGTCTTGGCCCCGGACCGATGGTAGTGGCGCAAGCTGCCGCTGAACTTGGCTTGCACTTCGGGTGGATGGGAAGGTTTCATGGGGAGAAGCAGCGAAGCAAATGTCAGATACTGATCGCGTTAGAAAGGAATATTAGTGTAATTTTTCAAAAAAAACGCCCTCCCGGAGACCGGAAGGGCATTTGAATATTTTCGAATGTGCGAAGCGGAGCTTACTTCGAATAATGAACCTCAGGAGCCGTTTGGATTTCCTGGAATTGAGGAAGCGGGCGCAGGCCGGGTGCTTTTGGTTCACCGGTGCAGCATCCGCACGAAACGGAAAGAAGAACAAAGGCGGAAGCGACGATTGCGGAAAGAATGCGGATCATGGGAATAAGGCGGAAGGTTTTATGATGAAATAAAAATCACCGGCGATGACTCATGCCGGAAGTTGAAATTGTCCCGTGCTCCACCCGGAGAACGGAACGGAGAATGAATTACTTGGAAGGAGCGACGTAGGCAGGATGGCTTGGAGCGGGAGCGCTTGGGCAGCAGGAAGCGGCGAAAAGTGCGGCAGCGGCGGCAATGAAGGCAAGTTTCATGAGTTCGGGGAATTGGTTTTTGGTTGGATGCTGGCTCCTGGCACAGGCCAGTTAGCCGCGAGATTAGCCGTGACACCGATCCCTGCAAGGCAAAAGACGAGCCCGGGGCTTGGGACAGCGAGAGCAACAGTCCTTCTAGAATCTCCACGCCGAAGCTTATTTCAGAGCGGTCTTCGCAGCGTGGACGGTTTCGGAAAATTGCTTGGTGGCCTTCTTGTCGGTTTCCAACGATTCACGGCTGGAAGCGGCGATGACTTTCGTCAGGTCCGCATCGTAAACGGTGAACGAAACCCACGCATTGGTTGGCTGCTCCTTGAGCATCTTCTGAACATTCGACGGGAGCTTGTCCATGACCGCCTTGTCCTTGACCTGGGCCTCGGTGATGACCACACATTCCGCGGAGCCACGCACGGCTTTGACGCCGTTTTCAGCAGCAGCGGCGCAATGTGGGCAGCTGTCGTCAGCTCCTTTGTAAACAATGCAGAGCAGCTTCTTGGAGTCTTTGACCTTGGCCTGCTCGGAAGCGAGTTTGTCGATCGGCTTGGCTCCGGAAATTTCGTAAGCGTTTGCGAAATTGCAAAGAAGCACGGCAACCAGCGGGAGGAATTTTTTCATTTGGTGGAGTTAAGTCGTCTTTCGCCGCTTGTCAATTTCCGAAGAAATCAGCGGATCGGGAGTTCGAGCGCACCGATTTCCTGATGTTGCCGATGGGATGCGGAGCCGCTGCCAGCGGCAAAACGGCCACCGCGAGGGCGAAAAGAACGTGGGTTTTCATGATTGGCGGATTCCTGTTTCCACCAATGCGCTTTTTTTGTGAAGCGAATCCCCACCCCTAATCGGGGGGTATCCGAATCGCAAACAAAGCCTCCCCTCTCTGGATCCCATCCTTCCAGAGGAAACCATCCCACTCCCTCGGGAAGAAACCCGACTTCCTTGGGAGAAAGCCTGCCGCCCTCGGGAGGCGAATCACTTCCTTCGGGAGCCAGTTCAAGTCCTCGGGGAGGCGGTTCACATCCCCGGGGAGGTGGATAGGTTCCTTCAGGAGCCGACGCCCATCCCCGGGTGTCGGCTTGACTCCCCGGGGAGTCAGATCCCGTCCTCGGGGAGGATTGTTTCTGCCCTTGGGAACCGCGCTCCATACCCGGGAACGAGAACCCATCCCGCAGGAAGCGGATCACATCCCTAGGAATGAAGATCGCCTCGCCTAGGACTTGAACCGGCTCCCGAAGCAACCTCGCCCGCTCCTTGGGGAGGATCATTTCCTCCCGATTGAAGATTCATTCCTCCCCTGCTAAGTTCCTTCAGAATGAAGGAACATCGCCCGCTTCGGCGATAACAGATCGGTCCGCACCTTCCGACCTCTCAGTTCCAACTCCCCATCACCCGGTTCGTCTTATCTTGCCGAGGCTAACCCGGATCATTATCGTGCGGCACTGAACCAACAACACTGGTAGCCAAAAAATGCAGAACGACCACTCAGCATTTCTGGGAAGCGAATACGTCCGGGTGAAGGATGCGCCTGCACTCGCCGCTCTCCGTGAACGTTGCACGACTGATTCCCCGATTAGCCTTCACACTGTTTTCCCGGAAAAGATGGCTGAGTATGCCGGCGAGCGCGTCCAAATCACGGGAATCTCATATTACCACATGGGCTTTGTGCTATACCAACTTCGTGTGATTGGCGGCGCACTTATCAACGGTCATTGGCCTGAGGAGGCACTCGAAGATCAAGAACTCGGAAGAGTCAATGAGCACGAGTTTTTTGGGCTAGCCGCAGATCGCTATTTCGCCAAAGCATCAGACGACGGCTCGCTCGTGGATATACGCGATCGAGCGGACCGGCTTCTTTGCTCATTGCGGATGAGGAATGTTCCAAGCGCAGTCGAGGACATCAACCGAGTCGCTGGATTGAGGTGTAGCTTTTCATTTGCGAGGCGCTACAACTTTGAAGACGAGATTCCTGACTCGCATCAGTCGGTCGATCGTTCATCCACTACGACCAGCAACGGCTAACAAGCCGCGCCAGAGCAATCCTAACATCCGCCCTGTGCCGATGATTTTTCGTAGCTACAACATCAACCCCGTGTCCGACGCTCGCTCCCGCTGGTAGGGTTACCTGCGCTTGGACGTCCTTCACTACGATGCCGCGTTCATGGAACCGGCCATTTGACCTGCGGTTCCTTGCCGGCCCAGAAAGGCTGGTCGGGATCGAAAATATCCAACCCGTTGATCAGGACCCGGCCATCCTTTTCGATAGGAAAGGATCGGACGCTGTTGTCCACACAGAGCACCACGGCTCTCCCGCCAAACACCGCCGGATCGAAAGTCCACTTTCCGTCAAGCAACGGCGCGACTGCGAGCGGACGCTGGGGATTGCCCGCGGCAGTCATCCCTGACAGATAGGCGAACGCACACTTCTCGATGTGGTCCGGTTGCTTTGGATCCGGATGAGCACCCGGCGCCGGAATTTCGAGCGAAAAAATGCGATCCGACTGCGCGATCCCCGAGGCGATCAATTGATAGAAGCAGTCATTCGCGGTGTCCTCCTTGAAATTTGCCTTGGTTTCCGTTGCTTCCTTGACGGCGACGGCGGTTTCCGCATTCGGAAACGAGCCATACTCGGTCTCGAACTCAAACAACGCCAAACCAATCTGCCGCAGATTGTTCACCGCGAGAAGCTGCCTGGATTTCTGATTCCGCACATCCAGCAACTTGCCCGCCGCACCCACGAAGTCCTTGAACACCTTCTTGTCCTCCTCCGTGATCCGGTCGGCGTCGGGCTTCTGGGCCACCGCCCGCGGAACCGCCATCGATGCGACCGCTACCGCGAAAACCCAACAGAATGCTTTTGATGACCGTCTCATGGAAGATAGAGACTCCCGGAAATCCCCCGTCTGTCGATATTTCTTTGCGGGATGTCCGGCACCGCCGTGAACGATTCAGGCTGATCGAAATTTCGCGGATTACCGAGGGATCAATTCACCCTCGCAAAGCCCCGGCATTTTCCGCAGATTCCATGGAACGAATGACAATGTTAGCCTTCACCGCGATGCGACGAGCCCGGCTTGAGCGCTGGAGTTGCTAGACCATTCTCATGGCCAAGACGCAGACATACCCAATCAAACCACACCCATGGAAAACCCAGCCACCGTCATCATCGCCGATAAACAGCTCCGCTGCCTTCACTGCGGCCATGACCAGTTTTTCAAAAGCCTGCGACGTCTCACGACAGCGGAGTTTGATGTCCTGGACCTCGTTTTCCCCCACCAGACAGCCGAGACCTACGTCTGTTCGCACTGTGGACGGGTCGAGTGGTTCATCCCTCCGGTGAGGGATGGAATGACGGGTTCCACCGAAGGAGACTTCGATTGTCTGGAGTGTGGAGGGATCATTCCCAACGGGCAGAAAGCCTGTCCGGCATGCGGGTGGACTTATGTTCCGTGAAAAGATATTCGGGATGCAAAATTCAAGGAGGGGCGATCTCCGAATCGCCCCAGCCCATGAGGTGACCATCAGGAGCGGCCGGCCTCGATTCATTGGCTTTCCATGGACCACGGCGATTCGGAGATCGCCGCACCTTGGGTTTGAATGGGCCTCCACTTGAAGAGGGATAACGAAAAGCCACTTGGGGAAAGTGGGACTTTGGAAAAAACATCCACCCCGCCCCGCCCGTCTTCCCTCTTGTCAATCCCCCCCGGACTTCCGAACCTCCTGCCATGCCAGCAGCGCCCGAAGCCGATCCCCGGTTCAACGAATTCATCATCCTCCAGGCTCAGAACGCCGGGCTTTTTCTCGGGCAGATCCCGAATCCCCACAGCGGCGAGAAGCAGGTCAACCTGCGGGCGGCGAAATCGGTGATCGATTCGCTGGAAATGATCGCCTTCAAAACCCTCGGCAACCTCACGTCCAACGAGGAGAAGCTCCTCAATACCGCCTTGGACAACCTCCGCCCGCTCTATCAAACGGCGCTTGCTTCCGCCCGGCATTGACCCATTTTACCCGCATGAATTTCGACCCCTTCAACATTGGCAACGTCCCCGTCGGCGGACCGGTTCCGTTTTTCATCCTCGGCCCGTGCTCGATGGAGTCCGAGAAATTCTCTTGGGAAATGGCGCGTTCGCTCAAGGAAATCGCCGACCGCACCGGCATCCATTTCATTTTCAAGGCGTCGTTCGACAAGGCGAACCGCACGTCCGTCGATGCCTTCCGCGGCCCCGGCGTGCACGAAGGCTGCCGCATCCTCGGTGAAATCGGCAAGGAACTCGGCGTGCCCGTCACCACTGACATCCACACCGCCGAGCAGGCGGAAATCGCCGCCGAGCACATCGATTTGCTCCAAATTCCCGCGTTCCTCTGCCGCCAGACCGACCTGCTCGAAGCCGCCGCCAAGACAGGCCGCGCCGTGAACGTGAAAAAGGGCCAGTTTCTCGCGCCGCTCGACACGGTGAACATCGCCGGAAAAATGCGGGCGTTCGGCTGCGAGCGATTTCTCATCACCGAGCGCGGCACCACTTTCGGTTATAACAATCTGGTGGTGGACATGCGTTCGCTCTACTGGATGCGGAAAGAGGGCCTGCCCGTGATTTTCGATGCCACGCACTCGGTCCAGCGCCCCGGCGGCCTCGGTGGCGCGACCGGCGGTGATGGCGAACTCGCTCCCGTCCTCGCCCGCGCCGCGGTGGCGACCGGCCTCGAAGGTTTGTTCATGGAAGTCCACTCGGATCCCGCGAACGCCGTTTCCGACGGGCCGAATCAAATTCCGCTCGAATTTATCGAAGATCTTCTCGTCCGACTCATCGCCATCCAACACGCCTCGCACTGAGCGATTTCCTTTTCCGCCATCTTGCACCGTCTTTTTACAGCGTTCGCCATCGTCGCTCCCGCCATTTCTTTGGCCGGAGAAAAGCCTGACGCGCCGAAGAAGGGATGGGATAACATCTTCACCCTGCTTCCTCCCGGCAGCGAGCTGAAGGACGTGATGCTCCCCCGCTACGATGCGGATCACAAGCTGACCAGCGTCCTGAAGGCGCAGGTGATGTCTCTGGTCAACACCCAGCAGATCGCGGGGACGACGGTCGCCATCGAGTTTTTCAATCCGGACAACACACAGCACGGCCGGATCGACCTGACCACCGCCCTCATCGACAAGGAAAAGAACCTGCTGAGCACCAAGGAACCCGTCAAAATCAAGATGGACGAGGGAACCGCCACCGGCAGCGGGATCTACTATGATCTCAAGACGCGCAAGGTAATTCTGCTAGGCCCGGCCACCACCGTCTTCCATACTCCACCGAAATAAACCGCCATGAATACCCAAGACTCTCCCTTCCGTGCCATGGCGTTTGTCGGCATGTCGCTTTTGAGCCAATCGCTGCTGGCCGCCCCGCCGATCCCGATGACCGAGGCCCAGCTCGCCGCGATCCAGGCTGATGCCGCGACCCGCGCTCCCGCCGCCGAGGCGAAAGCCGCCGAGGCCCAAGCCACTCTGAAGACCGATCTCGAAAATTCCGCCACCGCGACCAAGGCCGCCGCGGCCTTTCTCGTTCAAAACGACCTCCCGGCCGTGAAACCGGACGCCCCGGCCGCCGAAGGCAAACCGCTCGATGTCAAACCCGGACCCGACGACACGGTTGTTAGCTGTGATGGAGCGATTTATTTCGATCCCGAAGAACGCGTGCTGGTTTACCTCAAAAATGTGAAGGTGAAGACCCCCGACTTCAACATGACCGGCAGAATCGACGAATTGAAAGTGTTCTTCGCGGAAAAGGAAATCGATGAGAAGGACAAGGAAAAGGCCGCGAAAGCCGACGATAAAAAGGACAAAGGCGGATTCGGCGCGGGTCCCGGCAGCAAAGTCGGCAAGGCCGAAAGAGTCGTCGCAACCGGAGCGATCGTGGTCGAAGCGACGCCGAAGGAGGGCGAAGACGCGCTCAAGGCCAGCGGTGCCATTTTCACCTATAACGTCAAAACCGATGAGGGAACCATCAGCGGCGGCTGGCCGTGGTTCACCAAGGGTGCCATGTATATGAAGTCCTTGAAACCCGACAACCTGCTGCGGATCCATCCGAAGCAAAACAGCATGGACACTCCCGGCGGTGGCTGGGAAATGGCCGGTCCCACGGAGGGGCTGAAAGATCCGAAAGATCCAAAAGAGAAGAAGAACCATTGATCCCGCCGTCGATTTCCACATCCCTTTACCTCCCCGTTTCCTGATGCACACCCCCGGCTCGACCTGCTCCAACACGGAATCCGCCGTTCTTTACGCCAAGGAACTCAAGAAAACCTACAACGGCCGCGCGGTCGTGGACGGGGTTTCCATCACTGTCCAACCCCGGGAAATCGTCGGGTTGCTCGGACCTAACGGCGCGGGCAAGACCACCTCGTTCTACATGATCGCCGGACTGATCCCCGCCGACGGCGGCTCGGTCTGTTTCAACGGCCACAACATGTCGCACATGCCGATGCACCGCCGCGCCCGCCTCGGCCTCGGCTACCTGCCGCAGGAGGAATCGATTTTCCGCAAGCTCTCGGTGCTGGATAATTTGTTAGCGATTCTGGAAACCCGGCCGAAGCTCAACCGCGCCGACCGCCTCGCCCGCGCGCATGAACTGCTCGACCGCTTCGGAATCACCAAGCTCTCGAAGTCACTCGCCATCACTCTATCAGGCGGAGAGAAACGCCGCCTCGCCATCGCCCGCTCGCTTTGCTCGGACCCGACGTTGCTGATGCTCGACGAGCCCTTCGCCGGCATCGACCCGATCGCCGTGGAGGACATCCAACGCATCGTCCGCGAACTCCGCGACCGCGACGGCCTCGCCATCCTTATCACCGACCACTCGGTCAGAGAAACCCTCAGCATCACCGACCGGGCGTTCCTGATCCATGACGGCCGCGTCATTCTCGAAGGCGCGTCCGACGAACTTGTGGACGACCCGATCGCGAGGAAACACTACCTCGGCGAGGATTTCCGGATGTAGCGGAACGGACCGCGGAATTGATCACCGCTTTTCATCACCAAAAACCAAGAACCCGCCCATGAAAACCCCATTGTTCCACGGCGTGATCGCCTCCTGCTTCTGGCTCGCACTTGTTAGCGCAGCCTATTCCCAACCCCAACCCCAAGCGGTCCAGCCCGAAAACAATCCCGTCGGCAAGGCTATGGATCCTTCAAAACAGATCCGCGTCCAGGTCGAGTTCATTGATGTCTCCCACGAGCAGCTCACCGAATTGATGTTCGGCCCCAAAGTCCCGGCCAACGATGGAGAACTGCGAAAGCAAGTCGCTCAACTCATCAAGGACGGCAAGGCCACCGTTTTGGACACCCTTCTCTGCACCACCATCACGGGCCAGAAAGCGACCTCCGAATCGGTCGAGGAATTCATTTATCCAACGGAATACGAGCCACCCGATCTTCCGAATGAGGTCCGTCTAGACGGTGAGGAAAAAACACCCGAGTCGGCAAAAACGACCCGACCCGACCTTGCCGTCGGACCCACGCCCACCGCGTTCGACACCCGCAACATTGGTTCAACCTTGGAGGTCGATGGCACCTGTGACGGCAAGGAGATTCATCTCAACCTCACCCCGGAAATCGTCTATCACCTTGGCAACCGGGTGTGGGGGGAATGGAACGACCAGCACGGAAGCGTTCCAATCCAAATGCCGAAATTCTACACGTTGCGGATCAAGACTTCCCTTATTCTCGATGACGGGAAATACTTGCTGGCGTGCGCTCTTTCTCCTAAAAATCAGGAAGGCTTTCCCGATTTCACCCGCAAGCTAATGGTCTTCGTGAAAGCGAGCATCATTACAAGCGCCCCCTAACGGAACCCGGTGCCATGAAGGTCATCTTCGCCGCGTTCGCCTTACTCTCATGCGGCATCCACGCCGCCAGTGAGGATTTGCCGAGGCAGATGCGTGTCAGCCTCCAGTTCATCGAGGTCACCCATCCCATGCTTTCGGAAATGCTCTCCGGTAAGGAAACCAACGGGCCAGCCTTCCACGACAGGGCCGACACCCTTTGTAAGCAGGGCAAGGCGAAGCTCTTGGAAACCTGCATGCTGGTGTGCCGCAACGGGCAGCAAGCCACGCTTGAAACCATCTGCGAAGAGATTTACCCCATGGAATACGAATCGCCGGGAAGGAGATCCGGTCCTACCGTTATAGGTGGACTTGATCCCGGCAACAATCTTCCCCCAAGCCCGCTTTTCAGGGCACCTGTCGCATTCGACACGCGCAATACCGGCGTCACATTCAAAGTGATATCGACCCTGTCTTCAACTCATACGATTGATCTCCAACTAAGTCCGGAAATTGTCACGCCGCTGCGGCTTGAAACTTGGATGGAGCACATCGATCAACGGGGCGACGCATCGATCCGCATGCCGATCTACGAAACCTGGAAACTCAACAACTCCCTTCGCGTGGAGTCCGGAAAATTCGAGCTCGTTTCCGTCATCACCCCCAAACCGAACGCGCCGGTTCCGGCGGTGTTGCGCAAGATCATGGTGTTTGTCAGGGCGGATATTCTGCCCGTTCCGGAATAGCCGGAAACGGGTTTGAGGTTTAGGAGTTGACCTTCGCAAACGATTCGTGACTTTCGTTTTCATGAGAAGTGCCTTCCGATCGACCAAAAGCTCCATCCGCCCGCTCGCGGTGGCCTGCTCCATCTTTTGTCTGACAACCGCCGCCCGGGCCGAGGAACTGCGCGTTTTCCACAGCGCCGATGGCAAACCGCTGAAAGCCAGTTTCCAAGGCGTTGCCGGCGACAAGGTCACTTTGAAACGCGAGGACGGAAAGGTGTTTGAACTGCCGAAAGACAAACTCAGCGCCGAGGACCAGACTTACATCACGGAACTTGCCGCCCATGCCGGAGATAGTGCGAAAAAGCTCAACGAAGCCGCCGGCCACGAAATTTCCAACGGCACCCGCCTGTCGGATCGCAAGGCGGAGGATCTCGCCAAATCGCTGCTGCTCCGGCCGGAATCGCAGTCGAAATATGGCCGCAGTTGGAGGCTCTACGCCGCCTACGCGAAGGGCTACATGCTCTTCGGAGCGATGCCCTACTCGGTCGCGCTTTATTCGAATGAAGCCGGTGCCGCCACGGGGCTTTCCATCGTTTACGCCAACAAGGGCGACTTCGGCAGCACCGCGGGATTTGCTCAAGAACATTTCAACGGCGGAACCACGGCCGAGCCGAAATCACTGGCCGAGGCCATGAACCGCGACGACGAAACGGTGAGCAAGGCCCTGACCACGGTCCTCGGCGCAGGCAAGGTCGAGCGCTATGGCGAGGGCAGCACCCGCCGGAAAATCACCCGCTGGGATTGGAACGGGCATGCGTTTCTCCTGTCCAACCAGGATGGCGAATATGTCAGCCTCGCCATCGTTTCCTCCGAAACCGCCGACGCCGGCGGCCGTTCCGCCCTGACCAAGGACGGCGATGTGAAAAAGCGCCTCGTCTCGAGCATCGTCAAATCACCCAACGGCGACGTTTATCTATCACAAATCCCGATGGTGGACCAGGGCCCGAAAGGCTATTGCGTCCCCGCCACCTTCGAACGGGTGATGCGGACCATGGGCCTGGAAGCGGACATGTATCTGCTCGCCATGGTCGGCCAGAGCGCCGCGGGTGGCGGCACTTCGGTGGAACTTCTGTTGGAAAACCTCCGCCATCAGGTGCTCAGCAAGGGCCGCCGGATCAAGGACGAGGACGTCAAGGACCTGCGCATCCGCGACGTGAAACGCTACATCGACGAAGGCATTCCGATCATGTGGAGATTGTGCTCGATGGAGCAATACAACGAAGTCGCCGACAAGGACACCGCGGAGCGCGCCAAGGTCACCGATTGGAAAACCTACGCCGCGAAAATTCTCACCGAAAACGCCGAACTCGCCAAGTCGCCCAAGCCGGAAGCCAACCACCATCTCTGCATGATCATCGGCTACAACGAAGCCACCCAAGAGCTCGCCGTCAGCGATTCATGGGGCCCGCGCTTCGAACTCCGCTGGGTCCCGCTTGGCGTGGCGAATTGGGCAAGCAACGGATCGATCGTGATGATCCTGCCGTGAGGGCTAGTGGATGGAGAAACGGATTTCTTCTGACTGTTAGCCCACCCCGAAGACAGGGGCACGGAGCGTAAGGAAAATTTCCCCCGGAGAATCCGCGCACCCTTCCAGACAGAATGCGGAGCACGGCGGCGTGGACTCGGGCAGGTTCTTCGTGAACCTACCCGGTCCACATGATGGTCACCAATTCCCTTTCCTCCTTCCACCAATGGCTTCTCGCCCAGCCCGATGATTTCGCGGCTTCGCGAACCATTGTCCTCCACGGCGACTCCTGTTTTTCCTGCGATCCCCTCATCGACGAGATCGCTGGATACCTGAACGAATACGACGACGAGGGAGCCGGTCGCTGGCTGCCGGCCACCATGGACTTCGTCAACCAGGTCTCGGAAAATCCGGATTTACGGAAACTTCTCGGTATGGCCGACCCGTGTCCGAACTGCCCGCCCACCGGTCCCTGCGGCATCCGCAAAACTCTAACCGCCCTCGGTCGGCGGGGCCATGTTGTCTTCCGCTCGGTCACGCCCGCGGGCAAGACTCTCGAACTGCCCGACGCGTTTCATGCGGGCATCGGCGACGGCATCGGTGAAGGCCTGAAGTGCCACCTCGTTCTGAATCCCGAACTCGTACAACCCAAGAGCATCGCCCACATCATCAGCGATGTCTTTCTCGACTGGAAGCATGAGGAGACCCGGCGCGGTTCCGTGGATTCCTCAAGAAATGCGCTGTCTTCGGCAATCGAGGACCAGACCTGATTCCGCAACCTTGCTTTCGTTCGAAAGTCACCTCCGATGAACGTCCTCGCCCTCACGATCCTGATCTCGTCCTGCCTCGCGGGGATCTTCATCGCCTGTTTTGCCGCGGAAATCCGCCGCGCGCGCCGCACCAGCCCGGAGCGCGACTCGCTTCTGCCGCTTGATCCCGAAGCGCCGCGCCCACCCGAAGACCTTCCCTAACCGCATTCGACCATGACCACCTCTATCACCTACGACGACAAATCGGTCCGCCGCTTCATGACCGCCTCCATCATTTGGGGGGCAGTCGGGATGCTCGTCGGCGTGCTCGCCGCCACCCAGCTCTCATGGTGGCAGATGAACGGAAAATTTCTCGAACTCATCACCTTCGGACTGATCAAGGCGGAAGGGATTTCGTTTCTAACGTTCGGCCGGCTGCGTCCGCTGCATACCAACGCGGTGATTTTCGCCTTCGTCGGCAACATGATGTTCGCGGGCATCTACTACTCCACCCAGCGGCTGTGCAAGGTCAGGACGGCGTCGGATCTGTTATCCAGCATCCATTTCTGGGGGTGGCAACTGATCATCCTGTCCGCCGTCGTCACGCTGCCCGCGGGATTCACCCGCGGCAAGGAATACGCCGAACTCATCTGGCCCATCAACATCGCGGTCGTCCTGATCTGGGTGGTCTTCGCGGTCAACTTCTTCTGGACCCTGGCGAAACGCAACGAGCCCAGCCTCTACGTCGCGCTCTGGTTCTACATCGCCACCATCATCACGGTCGCGATGCTCTACATCGTCAACCACCTGTCGCTTCCCACCTCGTTCACGCATTCCTATCCGATCTTCGGCGGCGTACAGGACGGGCTGGTGCAATGGTGGTACGGCCACAATGCCGTCGCCTTCTTTCTAACGACGCCGATTCTCGGCATCATGTATTATTTCCTGCCGAAAGCCGCGAACCGTCCGGTCTATTCCTACCGGCTTTCCATCGTCCACTTCTGGTCGCTCGTCTTCATCTACATCTGGGCCGGACCCCACCACCTGCTCAACACCGACCTGCCACGCTGGCTTCAAAATTTAGGCATGTTGTTCTCCCTCATGCTGTGGGCACCGTCATGGGGCGGCATGCTCAACGGCCTCCTGACTCTCCGCGGTGCCTGGGACAAACTCCGCACCGATCCGGTCATCAAGTTTTTCGCCGCAGGCATCACGTTCTACGGCATGGCCACTTTCGAAGGCCCGCTGCTCTCGATCCGCGCGGTCAACGCGCTATCCCACTACACCGACTGGGGCATCGGCCACGTCCACTCCGCCGCCCTCGGCTGGAACGGGTTCATGGCCGCCGGCATGTTCTACTGGCTCGCCCCTCGGCTATGGAAAACCGAACTCTGGTCGAAGGCGCTCGCCAACATGCACTTCTGGATCGGCACCGTCGGCATCCTCATCTACGTCGCCTCGATGTGGGCCGCGGGCATCATGCAGGGCCTCATGTTAGGCCAGATGAATCCGGGAGGAACCACTCTCAAATACGAGTTCATCGAAACCCTCGAAAGCATCCAGATCTTCTACATCCTGCGCTCCATCGGCGGGACGCTCTATCTGATCGGCTTCCTGCTCCTCGCTTACAACATCTGGAGAACCGCCCGTTCCGGCGCACCTTACGACGAAACCGTCCAGGTCGCCGTCCTCGAACGGAAGAAGAAGGACGGCATGGCATGGGGCGAGGCGTTTTTCAGCGATCCGATTGCCTACATCTTCCTCGGCATCGCCAGCACCATCCTCTGGTTCTTCCTGCCGCCGCATGCCGACAAGGCCGCTCTCGCGGTCACCATTTTGTTAGGATTCAAGGCTTTCCGCGCGTTCAAAGCCTCCAAGGAAAAATGGACCAACTGGCACGAGCGGATCGTGGAGAATTACCTGCCGTTTTCCCTGCTCGTTTTCATCGCCGTCGCCATCGGCGGCTCGGTCCAGATCATCCCGTCACTCATCGTGAACCGCGAGAAGAACATCGAAGGCCGCCTGCAAGACCTCTATACGCCGCTCGAACTCGCCGGCCGCGATTTGTACATCACCGAAGGCTGTTATAACTGCCACTCGCAGATGATCCGGACGCTGGTTCCCGATGTCATGCGCTACGGCCGCGCCGGCATCGCCGACGATTACTCGCACCTCGGGGAATCGCTATTCGACCACCCTTACCAGTGGGGCTCCAAGCGCACCGGTCCCGACCTCGCCCGTGAAGGCGGTCCGCTGGCCGTCGGCGCGAAATACATGCGCGTCGGAAAACGCGGCAACGACTGGCATTTCAATCATTTCATGAATCCGCGCCAGACCTCGCCGGGGTCCAACATGCCGAACTACCCGTGGCTGTTCGAAAATTCCGCCGATGTGAAATCACTTCCTAACAAAATTGCCGTCCAATTCCAACTCGGCGTCCCATGGCCGGCGATGAACCAGGACCAGATCCGCGACCTTGCGGAAAGCCAGGCCCAGGAAATCGCCGCCTCGCTCGTCGCCGCCAAGGTCTATCTGCCCGACAAACCGGACCTCCAAGGGGACGCCCTCCGCAACCACCTCGCCAAGTCACAGGTCGTCGCACTCATCGCCTACATTCAGAAGCTCGGAAGCTATCACGAGGTGCTCAAGGACGAGCCCGCCGGACCGGTCACCCTTGATCCGGACTCCCATCGCCGCAATCCCTAACCATATACCGCCATGTTCAAGCGCATGTTTGTCGAAGATTGGGCCACTTGGATACCGATCGTTTCATTCATCCTCATCGCCGGGGTGTTCATCGCCGTGACGATCCGGGCGCTGAGGATCAGCACTTCCGAACGCGAGCACCTCGAATCGCTGCCACTCGACGATTCCGAACCCTGAAATCACCTAACACAATTCTTCCCGAATCCCCATGAACCAGGAACCCAAGCGCGGCCACTTCGCCAAGGAAAAAGGAGAGGTCATCCTCCGTGAACACGAATTCGACGGCATCCAGGAATACGACCAGAAACTGCCTAACTGGTGGCTCTTCACGTTCTATGGCGCGATCGTCTGGTTCGTTGTCTATTGGGCGCTTTACTATCACACCAGCCTGATAAAGAGCGATGGCGATCTGGTGAAGGAGAAGATCGTCGCGATCCAGGCCGCGAAAGCGGCCGAACTCGAGAAGACCCTCGCCACGCTCGATGACGCGACCTTGGTTCACACCTGGGCCACCGATCCCGAGCGGGTCGCCGCCGGTGAAGCCACTTTCCTAACGAACTGCTCGGCCTGTCACGCCACCGACCTCAGCGCGACGATGGTTGCCGGCGGCACCAAAATCCCGCTGCCCGGCCTACCACTAACCGATCACCAGTGGAAATTCGGTGGCAAGCCGATGCAGATTTTCAAACTCATCAACGAAGGCTCGCCCGCCGACAGCACCGGCAACAATGGGGCCAAAATGCAACCGTGGGGACAAACCCTCAGTCCCAAGCAGGTCGCGGAACTTGTCTCCTTCATCATCGCGAAGGTTCCAGACGATTTCAAAGACATCCCCGCCAAATAGCAGGTCTTATTTCAAATTCACCAGTCCGACATCAAGCACCTGCCCGCCAACGCCGTTGTGACCGCGGGCGGCGAGGGTGATCTTCGCACCCGGCTTCAACCGCGCGGCGGCTTCCGGATAGATATTAAAAACCGCATAGTCGCGGGTCTCGATATCGACGGCGCGCCAGGCGAGGATTCCGTCGATGTAAACTTCCGCGACGTTGTCATGGTGAACTAACAAACGGAGCTTCGATCCGAGCTCCTGCGGCAGAGTCACCTCGCGGCGGATCCAAAGGCCCTTGGTATTCCAGGTCGTGTTGAGGATGCCGTCGGTGCCCGGAGTCTTCGCCGTGCCGAACGCGGACTTCCCTTCGTGCCATGCTTTGTCATCAAACGCCGGTTGCGCCCAGTCACGCGCCGGCTCGGCGATGGTCCAACGCCAGACCGACGGCTCTTTCGCCGCTGGCGGAATCACATCGGTGTAACCGGCCGCGAGCTGATCCTTGGGAATCGGCAGACCTTGGTTTTCGATCGCGAAATCGGTCGCGGTCTTCGGCCCGATCCAAACCGGTTGCGTGAACGCACCGTTGCCGGCGATATCCCACGCCTCAAAGCGAACCCAGGTGCGGCCTTTCAGATCGAGCGGCAGATTGATTTTTTCCTTACCGAAACTCTCGCTGTCGCTGAGATCGATGCGCTGATAGAACGTCTGCTTGCCGTTGCCGGAAACCACGTTGGCGAAGGCCATCGGGAAGGTCCATTCGAGGTTCGCCTCAAGAGCTTGCGGCGCATCCGCGTTTGCAATCACCTCGCCGCTGGCCTTGCCGCCGACCTTGAATTCCGGAATCAGGATTTCCCCCGTGGTGGTGAAGAATTTGCCGCCGCGCAGGCTGTCGAGCAGCGGTTGCCAGCCGTCCTTGAACTTCGGCAGCTTGTCGAGTTTGACGTAGTTGATGTTGAGGTGGGCGTAGGTTTCGAAGCTCGTTTCCATGCGGAAAAGATCCGCCTCGCCGATGACCTGTTTGCGGAATCCCCAGTTCGACATGTCGTCCAACAGATCGAGCACGCGCCAGCCGAGCGTCGGCCGCGAGAGATCGGCGGGCATCGCCTTCCACGCGGCGCCGAGGAAATGGTAGGACTTGTAGAAGTCGGATTTCTTGTAGAGGTCCGGGAAACCGATGGATGCCTTGATGCGGGCGTGGGCGGTCCACATCAGGCCGTTCTCCGTTTCCATCAGCTTGAGAACATCCGCCGAACTCCCGACATGATAGACTTTTCCATAACCTTCGACCTCCTCGACAAACGGCTGCTCCGACGACCGGTTCAGCACCCAGTAAACCGGCTTGGGAAACAGACTGATCCAATGGCCGCCGAGGTGGACGTTGGGCTCCTCGCCGGGAAGCATCAGGAGGTTGTCGTCGGACAGGCGGTCGCATTCGCTGTGCAATGCTTTCAACAGCGGCAGACGCCGGTCATCCTTGAGGTTCGGCGTGTCGCCGACGTGGAACTCCGCAAGATGGACGATGTTGATGCCACGCGCCTTGAAGGTCTTCACCATGCCCGGGACTTCGAGGTCTTTCGGCACGCCGTCGGTCTTCTGCTCCTTCTGCTTGCGGAGAAACTCCAGCGTGTGCTCGACATGATAGTGGCTGGTGAATGTCTGATAGCCAGGCAGCGGCTGATAGTGATCCTTGCGGGTGTATTTCGCCACCTCGTCGAGCGCCTGTTTGCCGTCACCGCTGGTTAGGAAATAGAAAGCTCCGAGCTGCTGCTTCGTTTGCGGCGGCGCGTTGAACCAAGGCACCCAGCGCTTGTCGCCATCGGGATCCAGGCGGATTCCCAAACCGCTGTCGCCCGCCAGTCCGCTGTAGTTTTTCCCGTGCCAAACGAACTTCAGGTTGAACGCCTCGTCCTCGGGGAAAAAGTAACGATGAGGCGCGGGGAAAACCGCGAGCGAGCCGTTTCCGCCTTCCGCAACGATGGTCCGGCCTGCCACTGCTAGATTCTCCGCAGGTGCCGCGGCATCGAGAGGAACGCGCTGGAGGTTTCCATCGGTATCGTTCCAGACGACGGATTTCCAATCGGGCCTCGAACTCGTTAGACCGGTGTCATAGATGATCGCGCGACCGTCCTCCTCAGTGGACAAGACCGTTTCCGCCTGCATGAGACCGCTGTTCTGATAGAACGTGAAACGGATCTCGCCCCGAAAGGAGCCTGCCGATGCCTCGGCCACGCCGACCGTCGTGCGGTTGCCATCGGTGGTCACGTGCATCGAGCGCTTGCCGAGTTTCACCAGAAAAGTCTCGCGCGCACGGGTCGAGGTCTTGTCGGAAAACGCCACCCATCCGGCGGGGTCGTCGAGGTTGCGGTTGCCGACCGTGAGCAGCGTCACCGGGTTCAGATTTCCGGCGATCACCTTGGCCGGCTGTCCATTCGCCGCAACTCCCAGCGAATCGATGAGCGGCTTGGCTTCGTCCATGTTGAAAACGGCGCTGCCGGCTTGCTCCGCGGAAATCGGCCAGGTGACCGTGACGAGGCCGTCCTTCTCAACAACTTTAACGGCGGAGTCGCCTTCCTTCGCTTCCACACCCGCCAAAAGGCAGGAGGAAACGGCGGCGATCAACGAGGCGGTGGATTTTTTCATGGGTGGTTTGAAATAGGCGAACTGCGGACAAGAACGTCCGGGAAGAGGGTAAACACACAATCTGAAGAGGAAGATAGAACCCCGAAAATTAAAGAGCTGCGGCGGACGGTCTAGCCACCCGAAAGGGGCGGCGGCATTCATTTTCTGTGGAATGCTGCTTTCTAACGATTTGCCGTGACGTCCCGATCGAATCCTCCTAGAAGCAGAGCCTCATGAAGTTATCTCCATCCCTGTTGATGTTGCCGGTCGCTCTCGGAGTCGGATTTATGGCGGGCAGGCAGGGCGAAAAGGCACCCGGCAAGGAGACGACGGTCGAACAACAGAACACCCGCGAATCCCGCGCCGCGCTTCGCAGTCCGCGCAGCGATCCGTTTGGCGGGCAAAGTTTCTCGCTGTCGTCGATGGACGATATCCACGACCTTTTTAAAAAGCAGGGCCGCTCGGTGGCTTCCGCGCGGATGACGCTGGCGGTGAATTCCCTGAAAGCCGACGAAATCCCCGCTCTCGTCGAGATGGTGCAAAAGGAATTCCGCGAGAATCCAGACCGCTACGATTCCGACAGCTACGCGCTGATGGGCGCGTTGTTCGAGCGCTGGGCCTTAGTCGATCCGGCCGCATCCATCGCGTTCGTGAATTCCTGCAAATCGCGGTCCTTCCAAAAATCCGCGGCGGCAAGCTGCTTCGGCACCCTCGGAAAAGTGGACCCCAACCGTGCGCTGTTGGAATTTGAAAAGCTCCCGAAAGGCGAAATCCGCGAGGCCGCCGGCATGCAGCTCGTCTCCGCCCTCGCCGACACCGATCCTTCGGCCGCCTGCGATTTATTAGAAAAGGAATCGAGCCCGGGTGCTTTCAGCGAGTATTACACCAGTGAAATTTTCGGCAAATGGGCTAAGACCGATCCCGCAGCAGCAGCAGCGCGGCTGGCGTTGATGCCGCCGGATCGCGTGGGTGACCAAAGCGCGAGCCAACTGGCTGCGAATTGGGCGCTGAAAGATCCCGAAGCCGCGCTGAAGTGGGCGAAGTCCTTGAAGGGCGATTGGAAATCCAACTCCGCCTCGGAAGTTTATAAAGTCCTCGCACGCGAAGATCCGGAAGCCGCATGGGAACGCTTGAAGGGCGAGCCCGGCCATCTGCGCGGGAAGATCGTCGGTGGAATCCTCGGAATTGTCGCCGACGAAGATCCTAACAAGGCCATGTCCATGCTGATGGGACTGGAGAGCAAGTCCGAGCAACGGATCGCCACCGGCCAATTTCTAAGACAACTCAACTGGGGCGACACCCGGCTCGCGTTCGAGCTGATGGACCAGATCAAAGACCCGGCGATCCGCCGCGAGAACCTCGGCAACCAGATGTATTATGCGGCCTGGTCCGCGCCGGACCTGCTCAAGGAGCAAGCCGCCAAACTGAGCGACCGCGAGAAAATCGACACCTCGGATGCCGTGCTGCGCGGCCTGATATCGTCCGATCCCACCGCCGCGGAAAAGTATTTCCTCGCCCTTCCCGAAGCCCAGCGCGACACCAACACGCTCTCGCGGATGCTTTCGCAGTATTCCAACACCGATCCTAACAAGGCTTTCGATTTCGCGGTTTCACTCACCAATCCGCAGGAACAAACCGCCGCGGTGAAAGGGCTTTTCGAAAACTGGAGCCGCGAGGATCCCGAGGCCGCGGCCGCCGGTTGGAAAAAACTGCCTGCCGGTCAAAGCCGGTTGGAAGCACTCGACAACCTCGCGGGTTCGTGGGGTCGCAGCGATCCGGAAGCCGCCAAAGTCTGGGCCGACAGCCTGACCGGCGATGAGCGCGCCCGCGCTCTGGCCTCCGTTCTCCCGGCGATGGCCCGCGACAATCCGGCCACCGCCAGCAGCCAGCTTTCCGCACTCATCGCCTCACCACCGGACGGCATGGAGAAAAATCTAGCGGATTCGGCCGGCAAGCTCGCCGGACAATGGGCCAGCGACAACCCGGCCAAAGCCGCCAGTTGGGCGGCCGGCCTTCCCGACGGCCAATCGCGTGATGAAGGTCTGAAGGCAGTTTCCCGATCATGGAGCCAATATGACGCCATCGCCACCGCCGAATGGCTCGGCACCTTGCAATCCGGCAGCTCGCGCGACGCGGCGATCCAACCGCTGGTCGATCAAATCCGCAAAACCGACCCGACCACCGCGTTTTCCTGGGCTTCCTCCATCAGCGACGACAACCAGCGCCTCAACCAGCTCCGCCAAACGCTCAGCTCGTGGCGCGCCTCGGACCTCAACGCCGCCCGCGCCGCCTTCGACGCCGCGGATCTATCCGACAAGGAACGCGAGAGCCTGGCGAAGGAAGTGAAGTAAGCCCGGTCGGATCGTCTGGGGCTGATTCTGGCGACGATTGGGGCATTGATCGGGGTTGTGGCGATCGTTTTTCGCGGCGTTTCTCTTCGACCGAACGGAGCCTTCGTGAGAAATTTCGCTTTCCCGTAGTTTCGCACCCGCCATTTTTAAAAACTTCCCCAGCGAACCTCAATTAACTTGCAAACCGGCTGTCCGGACGCTTTCTTCCGCGCTCAACCTCCAACTAGGACGGTCCGGCCCACGCTGGATCCATCCCCTACGACCATGAGCGATACTAAAGAAATCAACCTGAAAGAATATCAACTCCACGAAGGAGACACCGGCAGCGCCCCTTATCAAGTGGCTCTCCTCACCGCTCGGATTTTCCATCTGACGGATCACCTGAACATCCACAAGAAGGACTTCTCGTCCCGCCGTGGACTCCTCACCCTCGTTTCCCAGCGCCGCAAGCTGCTGGATTACATCAAGAAGGGCTCCGAGGAAAAGTATCTGCAGCTCATCCAGAGCCTCGGCCTTCGCCGCTAACCCAATTTCGCAAGCAGCCACGGGAAGTTCCCGTGGCTGTTTTGCAAAGCGGTTCGGGCGCTCAATCTCCAGCCCGGGTCGCCAGACATTCCTCTCCGCAGTGCGCTCGGTTGCGCTCTGCGGAATTTGTCTGAAAGAGATGATGCCCGCCCGGCATTCCGCCAATCGGGTTGTACGCACGAAATAAGAAAATACAGACTATGAATATCCATACACTTACGGCCGACGTCGGCACCAACCCGATGACGTTCGAAACCGGCAAAATTGCCAAACTCGCCGATGGCGCCGTCACCGTCCGTTGCGGCGACACCATCATCCTCGTCACCGCCGTTTCCGCCACCAAGGTGAAATCCGGCCAGACCTGGTTCCCACTTTCCGTGGAATATAAGGAAAAAGCCACCGCTGCCGGCGTTTTCCCAGGTGGCTACTTCAAGCGCGAAGGTCGCCCGACCGAAAAGGAAATCCTCACCTGCCGCATGACGGACCGCCCGCTGCGTCCGTTGTTCCCAAAAGGCTACCTCTACGAAACCCAGATCGTCGCCATCCTTCTCAGCGCCGACGGCGTGAATGATTCCGACATCCTCGCGATGAACGGTGCCTCCGCCGCCCTCTGCCTTTCCGACATCCCGTTCGCCGGCCCGATCGGTGCCGTGCGTGTTGGCCGCGTCGATGGGAAATTCCTCATCAACCCGACCCACGACGAGCGCGCTGACAGCGACCTCGACCTCATTTACGTCGGCGACAAGACCAACGTCATCATGATCGAAGGCCAGGCCGACGAGATTCCTGAAGACGAATTCATCAAGGCCCTCCATTTCGCCCAGGAAGCCGTCGCCAAATTGGTGGCCGCTCAGGAAGAACTGGTGAAGCTTGCAGGCAAGGAAAAGCGCACCTACGAACTCACCGTCGCCAAGGACAACCTCCTCGAGATCGCCTACGAAATCGCCGGTGACCGCATCGAAGCCGCCATCTACGCGCCATCGAAAACCGAGCGCGCCAAGAAAGTCGGCGCCCTCCGCGACGAAGTGGAAAAGGCCATCAAGGAGCGCGCTCCTGAAGCCACCGACTTCGACGTCGAGCAAGCCTTCGAATACCTTCAGAAGAAGGCGTTCCGTATTTCCATCATGGAAAAAGGCGTGCGCGCCGACGGCCGCAGCATCGGTGACCTCCGCACTCTCTACGGAGAAGTCGGCACCCTGCCACGCGTTCACGGCTCCGCCATTTTCTCCCGTGGAGAAACCCAGGCCCTCGCCATCACCACCCTCGCCCCTGCGGACGAAAAGCAACATTTCGACAACTACGCCGGTGGCGAAGACGAGAAGCGCTTCATCCTCCACTACAACTTCCCTCCATTCTCCGTCGGCGAATGCGGACGCATGGGTGGCATCAACCGCCGCGAAATCGGCCACGGCTCGCTCGCCGAGCGCTCCATCGAACCCGTCATCCCTGACGAATCCGTCTTCCCCTACGCCATCCGCGTTTCCTCGGAAGTCATGGAATCCAACGGTTCCACCTCGATGGCCTCCGTTTGCGCGGGTGTCATGGCTCTGCTCGACGCCGGCGTACCGCTCATCCGCCCGGTCGGCGGCATTTCCGTCGGACTCGTCACCGAGAACAACGAAGACGGCTCCATGAAATCCCACAAAATGCTGTTGGACATCATCGGTTCCGAAGACTTCTACGGCGACATGGACTTCAAGCTCTGCGGCACCAGCGAAGGCGTCACCGGCTATCAGCTCGACCTCAAGCTCGCCGGCCTCCCGATTGCGATGCTCGAAGAAGCGATCCACATCGCCAAGGCAGGCCGCACCGCCATCCTTGAGAAAATGGCAGAGTCCATCATTGAGCCCAAGCCGCTCAGCCCGCACGCCCCACGCATTGTTTCCGTGAAGATCCCAGCGGATCGCATCGGCGAGCTCATCGGACCTGGCGGCAAAAACATCAAGGGCATCCAGGCCGAATCCGGCGCCGAGATCAACATCGAGGACGACGGCACCGTGCACATCTACGCTTCCAAGCAGGAAGGTCTCGATCGCGCCAAGGCGATGATCGACCGCATGTTCCAGGAAATCGAAGTGGGCAAGGTTTACACCGGCAAGGTCGTTTCCATCACCCAGTTCGGCGCCTTCATGGAAGTGCTCCCCGGCAAGGACGGACTCGTCCACGTCTCCGAACTCGCCGAAGGCCGCACCGAAAACGTTGAGGACATCGTCAAAAAAGGCGACGTCATCACCGCCAAGTGCCTCGGAGTGGACGAAAAAGGCCGCGTGAAAATGTCACGCCGCGCCTGGCTCCGCGACCAAAAAGCCGCTGAGCACGAAGCCCAGCAACCCGTCGCCGCCGAGTAATCCGCGCGACGAGTTCTAACGAACTATCCAATCAAGCCGGCGTCCAAATGGGCGTCGGCTTTTTTCGTCAAAGTGGCTGGGGCATCCCTGCCCCAGACCGTTGCAGGAGGCGTCTCGCCTCCTGAAGCTTTACGTCTTCCCGATCATCGCATAAGCTGTCCGCATGAAGACCTTGGAAACCGATGCGGAAATCCATGCCGATGGCAGCGTGACGCTGCTATCGCCGATCCCATCTTGGCTCAAACCAGGCCGCACCCATGTCCTGCTGGTCGTGGATTCGGCTTCGGAAAATCGGTCCGAGGATCCAGTCACTCCTCAGCCCGGAAGTTTGAAGGGCTTCTGGATGGCGCCGGATTTCGATGAGCCGCTGGAAGACTTCAAGGAGTATATGGAATGAACCTGCTCCTGGATACCCACGCCCTCATCTGGTTCCTCGAAAACGATGCTCAACTCAGCGCAAACGCACGGGCTGCCATCAGCGACCCGGCAAACCGCTGTCATGTCAGCGACGCCACGGCATGGGAGATCGGCATCAAGCAATCTCTTGGAAAACTGAAACTTCCGCTGCCATTCGACGAATTATTCCCCACCCGTCTGCTGGCTTTGGGTTTCCTCTCGCTGCCCATCCGCCATGCCCACCTGCACGAAGTGATCCGCCTGCCATTCCATCATCGCGATCCGTTCGACCGCATGCTCATCGCCCAAGCATTGGCGGAGGGAATGACGCTGGTTTCCCGTGACCCTCATTTCCCAACTTACGAAGTGCCGCTGATCTGGTGAAAACAGTCACCATGCCTGGCACAAAGTGGCTGCGGCGTCTCGCCGCAGACCGTTGCAGGAGGCGTCCCCCCTCCCGATTATCTCTTCAAATTCTCCCTTCCAGCCGAAGTCTATTCATGTGACCCTGTGACCATGAATACGTCTTCCGACATCCTTACCGAATCTGCCAAGCGCGACGCCGAAACGGAATCCGAGTTTGGGGCTGCAAATGACGTTGCCCGTAAGGCCAATCTTGAGGGCCCTTCCTTCCGGTTGGATAAAGCCGACTCCCAACGTTTCGTGGAAGCTCTTCTTGCTTCTCCCGACAAACCCACCCCGCGCTTCAGCCAAGCTCTCAACACCTATCAAAAGTCGGTGGTCGAGCGATGAATAGTGCGAACTCATGCCGTGACTTTTTACGACATGCTTCGTCGAAAACTCAAAATCTGAAACAAAAGAGCCGGCTGCCGAAGCAGCCGACTCTGATTAGAGGATTCGAAGGGTCTCCCTTTCTCCATCGCGGGATTCGAGGACAATCTTTCCTCCTTGCTTTTGGAAATCGATAACCAGTTCGTAGATTGCGAGAGCCCTTCTAAACACCTCAGCCAGCGAGGTTGCCTCGCTTTTTACCCTAAGCTCTTTGATCTGATCTCTGACGCTTGGGGTGACTTCCAGGTTGATCCGGACTGTCTCGCGGTCTTTTGGTGAAACTTGAGCGGACATCTATGTAAACAATTACGAATGTGACCGTGAGGATCAAATAAAGCCATTCCGGCCCTTTGAGACCGCACACGGTGGCGATGGTGGCGCAGTAGCCCAAAAACAGGATACTGCCTGTTCGAGGTCTGGGCGGTACGTCCGCCGTGACTTCGATAATTCCTTGATATGCTTCGAGGTATTTTTTCAGTGGGTCCATTGTTCCGATCTTTCGAACGCGACGTCCGGAAGACCGGAGGCTTGGACAACAGTCGATGTGATGACTTGGGTCATGATCGTCGCTAGTTGACCTTCCTCCTGGGACAGGCACCGACCGGTTTTGCCTGCTTCAGAGTTTAGGTGAATTATTAAACTGTTTTCCCGATTTGGCACTCACCAGAGGGAATCTTAGGAATCCGGGGGATTCAACGCTAAGTAGATAATCCAACTTTTGGTCGGTTTGTTGGGTCTGCTTGTGCGTCTTATGACAGCGGTAATCTGATTGGTTGAATCAGATTACTTCCTGAAAGGAGACAATGAACGAAATCCGTTCATTGTCAACACGGAATTCGATCAAGAACTAAAAGCGCCTTAGCTGAATATTCTTGGGTACGTTTCAGCACTTAAATTGACCAAAATTCTGGTCAATTTATATTCACCCCGATGATCACGAAACAAATCAGCGTTTCCGAGTTCAAAGCACACTGCACCCAGGAAATCCGCGCGGTGGAGAACGGGGAAGCGATCCTCGAACTGACCCGTCACGGAAAGAAGGTTGCGGTGGTGCGCTCTGCGGCTGCTGATGAGTCTTCGCCCGCCTTGGAAAGTTGGATCGGCAGTGGCAAAGGCACCGTGACCTTTGAGGCCAGCTACGTTCCAGATGCTCCGGCATGGGAAGCGGATGATTGGGAAGATTGATTGAAATCCAATCCATCATGTCTGCAATCCTCTTGCTCGATACCTGCGCTTGGCTGGATGCTTTCGCTGCCCCCGAGCTTCTGAAGCCGGCGGTACGGAAACTTCTGGCTGGCGAGCATCTGGTGCATGTGTCCGCCATCAGCCTCGTTGAAATTGCTAGAAAGGAAGCGAGGGGCGAATTGGTCTTCGGCATGGCATTGTCCAAATGGTTTCAGCTCGTTCTGCCTGCAAACCGCGTGCGGGTTCTTGAAATTTCACCCGAAATCGCCATCGACGCAACCCGCCTGCCTGATTGGCCTCACAAGGATCCATGTGACCAAACCATCGTAGCGACGGCCCGCCTTCATGGACTCAAGGTACTCACCTCCAATTCGAAGATTCTCAAATACCGGCAGGTGGAGAGCATCGCCTCAAGATGATCATGAGTTATCGAAGATTCCGTTCCCCATCTATTCTACCGCCATGCCGTTTCTTTCCAGACTCCAGGTCGATGCTCCGGGCGAGGAGTTTCCCTTCTCCATCCCGGCGATCCGGGCGTTGGAATGCGGGCTGGAGTTACATCCGAAGGTCACGTTTTTGGTAGGTGAGAACGGGACGGGGAAATCCACCTTGCTGGAAGGGCTGGCGGACAAGTGGGGGTTTTCCAAGGAAAGCGGCAACCGCAGCAAGAGCTTCGGCAGGCGCTCCTACGACACGGTGCTGGCACCGGCGATGACTCTAACGAGGAACAGCGCGCGACCGATGGATGGTTTTTTCCTGCGGGCGGAGAGTTTTTACAACTTCGCGACCGAGATGGACAATCTCGAGAAAGAGCCGTTCTGCGCTTCCGGATACTTTTGCTACGGCGGAAAATCTCTGCATGAGCAATCGCACGGCGAGTCATTTCTAACACTATTTCTGGACCGCTTCGGCGGCCACGGACTCTATCTGCTGGATGAGCCGGAGGCCGCGCTGTCACCGACGCGGCAGATGGCGTTCCTCGTGAGGCTGCACGATCTGGTGAACGATTTCAGCCAGTTCGTGATCGCGACGCATTCACCGATCATCCTGGCCTATCCAGAGGCCGTCATCTACGAGTTCAGCGAGACGGGAATCGAACGGGTGAGCTACCGGGCCTCGCAACCCTATCAGGTGACGAGCCGGTTTCTCAAGAACCCGGAAGGGATGTTGGAGAAACTGTTCGCAGATTGATCGTTGGCATCACCGCACTGTCTCCGGCAGCCATGGCCGTCTTTCATGTCGAACCTGCAACACCGTGACCCGCGCGGCCTCCTCATCGATCATGTAAAGAATCCGCCACGCGGATGGCGTTTTCCATGGCTTGAACCGCATCTGGCGGATAGAGATTTCTGGCATCCAGCGGCCGTTTTCCGGTGCGAATCCGTATCGTTCGGGATGCTGCCTCAACGTATCGAGAGTTGTCTCTAGCAGATCCATCCAGCAGTCGGCGAGTTCCGCACCGCCACGAGTTTCATCCGCCTCATACCAAAGAAGCTGTTCTTCAATACAGCGCTCCGCTTCCGCTGAAAGCCGCAACTCATGGTCCGTCATGACGCGGTGTCCCGTCGTTTCCCGGCACGTTTGCGGAGCCTGCTCATCACTGTCTTCGCCGCCGTCCCTGAATCTCCTTTGGCGTAGTTTTCCACCGCCTCGCGAAGCCTGAGATCCATGCGATATTCCTCCGCATCGTGTGCCATTTGTTCAAAGGCGTCTAATGACAGCACGACGACCGATGCCTTGCCATTCTGGGTGAGGATTCTCGCCCGCCCGCCCGAGGCGAGCTCCTTGGCGTGTTGCTTCGTGTTGCGCGCAAAGTCCGTCAGACTCACCACGTCCTCTTTGAGGTCAATTCGCATGGGTTGAGGTTCGCACATTATTCCGTGCTTATCCAGCCGTTTTTTCTCTTCTTCAGCAGTTCTCCTGACGCAGACGGGCAAGGTCAGCGAGATCTTGAGGGCGACCTGTGGCCTGCTTGTTTTGGATGAGTTCCGTTTTCCCGATCACCTGGATTTCGAGACCATCGAGATCCACTTGGGTTCGGGAAGCCCAAGCCGCCTGCCAAGTCACGCCGCTGATACCGGTCAGGATGTCGATGCGGTTCGGGGCGCGTCCGAGCTGGATCACTTGGTCTATATCGAGAAAATCCTCGCGGGTGATGCCAGCTTCACCGAATCCGAAGTCCGCAAGAACGGCGTGAAGCTTGTCGGCATTCTCGGGAGAGACGAGCACCATCAGGTCGATGTCTTCGGTAAAACGCGGGGCACCGTGAAAAGCGAGCGCATAGCCGCCGACCAGCAGGAACTCAACTTTCCGCGAGAGGCACAATTCGATAAACTCGTGGATGTCTTGGTGTAGTTTCATCGGATTCGGGATAGAACAGCATGCCGCGTTTCAAGATCTCTTCGAACACCTCCAGCGCCGCCCGAGGATCATCGATAAGCGGAGGAATGCCTTCCGATTCGAGAGGCCTCTTGAGAGCGGTCCGTTCCATGTCGCGAGGATAGGGGCGGATGGAGTGGATGTCGAGTTGTCCCCACCGTGACCTTTGAGGCCAGCTACGTTCCCGATGCTCCGGCATGGGAAGCCGGCGATTGGGAGGATTGATTGAAATCCAATTCATTATGTCCACAATCCTCTTGCTCGATACGTGCGCCTGGCTGGATGCATTTGCTGCTCCTGAGTTATTGAAACCTGCGGTTCGCAAACTCCTTGCTGGCGAGTATCTGGTGCATGTGTCCGCCATCAGCCTGCTGGAAGTCGCGAGACAGGAAACGAAGGGCGAATTGGTTTTCGGCATGGCGTTGTCCAAATGGTTTCAGCTCGCTCTACCTGCAAACCGCGTGCGGGTTCTTGAAATTTCTCCCGAAATAGCCATCGACGCGACCCGCCTGCCTGACTGGCCTCACAATGATCCGTGTGACCCAATCATCGTGGCGACGGCCCGCCTTCATGGACTCAAAGTGCTCACCTCCGATTCGAAGATCCTCAAATACCGGCAGGTCGAGAGTATCGCTTCACGCAAGGCCTGAGCCACTGCTCACATTCAGCACTCCTTGCCACGACATGCTTCCCCGGCTAACATGGGCCATGCGTTTCCTCGCGTTCATCTTCCTCGTTCCGCTGGCTACGATGGCGGAGCGCATCAATCACGAGGGCCGCATTCTTGGGGATTTACCCGTGATCACCACGCCGCTGCTTTTTAATACTCCGGAAGCGGATGCGGTGGTCTCCGCGTTGCAGATGATGCCGCGGGACAATGCTTGGAATGAGGACGTCTCGCAGCGCCCCGCCCTAACTGGCAGCGATGCGATGATCGCACGGGTGAAGTCAGACCTCGCGGTGAATGCCGGACGCCAGAATCTCCGGCTTTTCAGCGAGATGAATTACGTCCTCGTGCCCGACAGTCAGCCGGCGATCCCCGTCAATTATTTCGTGTATCCCGCGGATTCGGATCTCGACGGCGGCACCTCTCCCATCGGCCTTTGTCCGATTCCCGAGAACATGCCGATCGAAGGTTGGCCGGTGGAAACGGACAATCTAACCAACGATCAGTGGCAGCAGGCCACCACCAACGACGACCGCCATGCCATCGTCGTGAAACCGGGAACTGGTGCCTTTTGGGAAATGTGGCTGGCCAAGCGAAACGGTGCTGCATGGGAGGCAGCCAACGGCGCGAAGTGGAATCTCGGCTCCAACGCCTTGCGCGAAGCCGGACTGACTTCCGCCGATGCCGCCAGTTTGCAAATGTTTCCAGCCATCGTCCGTTACGACGAATGCCAGCGCGGCATGGTTGAACACGCCCTGCGCCTCATCGTGAAAAACACACGCCTGGGCCCGATCTATCCTGCCACGCACCAAGCATCCGTTCCGCCGACCAGCGATCCCAACGTGCCCGCCATGGGCCAGCGATTCCGGCTCAAATCCAGTTTCGCGATCCCTTCAAATTGGACGATTCAGGAAAAAGCCGTGCTCCTCGCCCTGAAAAAATACGGCGCCATCGTCGCCGACAACGGCGGCTTTTTCTCTGTCTCCGTCGCGCCCGACAATCGCTTCCCCGCAGACTGTTTCGACCATATCCGCAACAGCATCGACGTGAACAATTTCGAAGTCATCCAAACCACCGGAGCTACCGAAGGTCCGCGTTCACCCGGCTCCCCCACCGCCGATGCCGGTGCCGACCAATGGATCGCAGCAGGAACCACTGGCCCATCGGTGAATCTTGTCGGCGCTGTCAGCGCACCCGGTGCTGTTAGCATCCAGTGGAAACTTTATTCCGGCCCTGCTCCCGTGGTTTTCGGAAACGCAACAAACGCCATCACAAGCGCAACGTTTGGCATTCCCGGAAAATACACCCTCATGCTCTCCGCGGCGGATAACATTCACGCCGTGGCCTATGATGCGGTTGTTATCACCGTCACTCTGAATCCGGCGGTCACGACGACAGGAAACGATGTCCAACTTTCCTTTCCGACAACCACGGGTCATCACTACCTCGTTCAAAAAAGCGCCGACCTCGTGACATGGCAAACCTTGGTTGCGAATTTGAATGGCACCGGCGTAACCCTAACCGTGACTGACGCGGGAGCGTTGAATCATCCGGACAAACATCGGTTCTATCGAATAACCGTCGTCGATTGAAAGTGGACGATTGACGGCCCAAGCCCGCGAATTTTCCGGTGTCAAACGACAGAACCTTCCAAGTGACTCGCGAGCAATTCATTCACCTCATCCGCAAGCTGGATCGGGAGCGCGTGTCCTGCGTTTGGAAACTCCACAAGCTTCGCTCCGGGAATTCCGTTGGCGAGTGCCCGCACCATCTCCGGACGGGCGATCCGATCCTGCGCGGCTCCGATCACCAAGGTCGGCAAGCCCTTGAGTTCGGCGAGTCGGGATGTTAAGTCGCAATTCCGCATGGCCGACATTTGTTTCATCACCACCGGCGGATAGACGCCGAGATCGTGGCCGAAGAGTGAGGCAAATTCCACTTCCATCGCATCACAGTCGGAGTTTTCCAAGACTTCATCCGGCATGATGATTTTCAAAAACGCCCGCCGCCGCATCCGGATCGGGCCGATGCGGCTGCGGATGCCCAGCCAGAGGAGATCGCGGGTCAGGCGGGTAGCATCGGCTCCCCGGGCAAACGAATTGAGCAAGGCGAGACTGCGAATGCGATTGTGGGCGGTGAGGGCAAGTTGCTGGGCAACCGAGCCTCCGAGCGAATGTCCGACGATATGGGCGGCCTCGATTCCGCAGGCGTCCATGATCGCCAGCGTGTCCCCTGCCATTTGCTCCACACTCAGGGATGTCCCGCACGGTTGGCTAAGTCCCATTCCGCGATTGTCGAAAGTGATGCAGCGGAAGCGGTCTTTAAGAGCGTCAACCTGCGGAAGCCAGCCGCCGCCATGAACTCCCGTGCCTTGAATGAAAACCACGGGCGGCCCTTCCCCCCACTGCGTGTAGGCAAGACGGCATCCGTCATGTTCGAGAAAATCCGGGGTGGAACGCATGATGAAAAGCTAACGAACGTGGGCACGTTGCCAAGGTTCCAGCCGATTGACAACCGGAGACCCGCGACTTTGATTGACCTGCTAGATCATCCGGCACAATCTGAAGCCATGGGCTGGGCACGCACGTTACTTTTGGGAGACATCGGCAATCGTCTCGATATCGCGGATGCCGAGGAAGACATCAACCGGATCCAGCGGACCCAGCAGCGCGCGGAAAACGCATTGCAATCGAAGGAACGGGAAATCGCCATGCTCAAGGACGAGCTCGGCCGGCAGAAGCTCGCGATCCAGGCACTCACCCGCTTTCTCATCGAGAAAGGGATCATCGCCTCGACGGAGCTGGATAACTTCATCGCCCTGATCGATGCGGAAGACGGGGCCGTCGATGGGAAAATGGAACTCGATCCAGCAAGCCGCCGCCTTCGCTTCCCAGAGAAGAAAGTCCCGGATGGGACTTTCCGTAAAACTGATAATGTCTGATGCATCCAGCGCGAATGGTGAGGGCAAAGACGTCATGCCAGCGCGCGAACCAAGCGCTTAAGGCACGCAAAATGCATTACAAAGCGAGACCCTGACACCGTGGATCCAGAGCGCTTCCATCCCCAATACCGCGAGCTGCACGCGGAACTACTGGCCCGACCGTTTCCGGTGGTTTCAGGGCAGGTAATGGTTTCGCACCGGGCGATTCTTTTCACTCCTGCGGAAGCCGCCGAACATCGTGCGGCGGTGGCGGCGCTCGCGGATTTTCCGGAAGTCGTGGCGACGCCGGAAGAGCAGGGATTTCAACTTTTGCGGCTGGGAGCGGTGGAACTGCGGATCGAGCGGCACACTGAATTCACCACGTTCACCGTATTCTCACCTCAGGTCGGCATGCCGTTTGCGGAATCGGCGATGAATCTGCTGCCGGAAGGTTGGCTTGATGCGATACCCGGCCGGATCCTGGCGGCGGTGGAAATCGCCAGCGAACTGGTGGCGGTCGCGGATGCCGGGACGGCGGCAACCATGGAACGGGTTTTGGAATTGTTCGATCAGGAACGGCTGGTCGGTGGCTGGGTCGTGGAACGGGTCGCCTCGGTGTGGAGTCATTTCAGGCAGGACGAAAACGGTGCCACACGGTTTCTCGTGCAAATCCATCGTCTCACTTCAGGCCGCTACGGCCGGCTTTTACAGCGGCTGGTGGAAATCGAAAACTACCGGATGGCGGCGATGCTCGGTCTTCCAGTGGCCCGCGAGTTGTTGCCGCAGATCGAGGAGCTTGAAGCGCGGCACGTCGCCTTGGTCGAGCGCATCGGTGTCATGCACGAAGGCGACGAACGTGAACTGCTCGGCGACCTAACTAATCTCTCGCTGGAAACCGAACGCCTTCAGGCGCGTTGTGGGTCGCGTTTCAGCATGACGGAATCCTACGCCCGCATTCTATCAGCCCGTGTCCGCGAGTTGAACGAGGAACAGGTTCCCGGTTATCAAACGCTCGGCGAATTTTTCGACCGTCGCCTGGCACAGGCATGGCACACCTGCGAACGGGCCGAGGCGGAGCTCGGTGCCTTGTCCGCGCGCTTGCAATCAACGACCGGCCTGCTGCGAACCCGGGTGGATGTGAGCCTGCAAAGCCAGAACCACCTTCTGTTAGCGAGTGTGGACCGCCGGGCCGCCGCCCAGTTGAAACTCCAGCACAACGTGGAAGGGCTCTCGGTGGTGGTGCTGACCTACTACCTCGCGAACCTGTTCAAAATCGTGATGGAGGGAATCAAAGGCACCGGCCTTCATTTCGACTCGTCACTGGCCGTCGCGCTGTTACTGCCGCTGCTGGCCTATGGAGTGTGGAGGGCCGTGCGGAACGCCCGAAACGAGAATCATTGATTCTCCGTATTCTCGATGGCGTCCTTCAACGGCCGCTTGAAAACATAGTCTTGTGAAATCACCGAGCCGTTGCTCGTGACCGTCTGTTGGGTCAGGCATCCGGACAACAGGACGACCAAGGACGAGGCGATCAGATATTTGGCGAATTTTTTCATGACATCAATTTCAAGACGACGAAACAAAACCCCGTCAGCCACCGCAAGGAAATTCCCATACCCATGGTCGCCGCCGGCTCAGCGGATATAGTTTTCTAGCAGCCGAATGGCTGAGCGCACGGATGCGAGCGAGGCGGTCTCGCTGGCGGTATGATAGCCGGTGGTCGGAATTTGAAGCGTGGTGCCGTTGATCTGACCCGCGGTGGCGGCGACGAGACGGCCGAGTTCGGTACGGCCGAGTGAAAGAGGTTTTGACCGGTTGGCGTTCAGGGCTTCGATCCAAGTGTCCTTGTAGGAGTAAGGAATCCCTAGCGCGCGGCAGTGCTCTTGGATTTCCACGGTGAAATCCGCGTCGAACTCCGCCGTGGCATCCTTTTTCCGCAGTACGAGATCCTGCGCTCCGGCGGCTTCCGGCGTGGGATACGGGCTGGTATCGAGCACAAGCAAACGGCGGGTGACGATGGATTCGCGCTGGAGCCAGGCAAGCGCGAAACGCCAGCTCCGACCGGCTTCTTCCTGCGCCGTGAACAACGCGGTGCCGGCGAATCCGTTGCGGAAAAGATGGATGATCAGGGCGACGCTCAGGACGTTGTCGAGCTGGGCTGATAGATGGGTGTCGGTGACGCGGAGGCGGTCGAGAAAGGAAACCGGTGTGCCGGGCTGGAGGAATTCAAGGCCGGTGATCTCGAAGATGAGGTTGTGGCGGTTGGGACACAGATAGCCGGCCGAAATCGAGCCCTGGCCGAGGTAGGTGCCGGTGTAGGGAAGGTGCGCCTGCACTCTCTGGCCGGTGAAGCGGTCGGCGATCGAAGCCATCATCTGCTCGGAAACCGAATCACCTGTTAGATCGCCGCGGTTGGCCGCGATGAAGGCCGCGTATTGGAATTCGTTCGGGCCGGTACACAGCAATCCGTGGCGGTCGATGTGCGCGGAGAGGACGATGCTTTCCGGATCCCGGCCACGGGCGACGAGCACTCCCATGTGCCGCTCTACCGTGACATCCACCTCTTCCAGTTCGCGGCGGAGGACGCGGAAAAACGAATCCTCGGTGCCCACCACCGACGGCTCCCGCACGAGTTGCTGGAGGATTTCGAGGAAGTCGGTGAGATCGGGCGAATCTTCGGGTTGCATCGGAATGCCGCAGGGAAAGCAGAAGGGATGCCGGATGGTGGATTTTGAAAAACAAGTAATGCGACGGAGGCCATCACGGTGTTTCCAGCCACGGCATCAACGGGTGGAGACGCGACAGGTAGGTGTCGCCATTCACTAGCAGCCGTAGCTTGGGCAGGGCCACGGGATTTTTCCGAAACGCCTCGACCACGGCCTGCCTCTCTGCGGGGACCAGCAAGCGCTGGCTGATTTCGCAGAAATTCAGTGCCGCGATCTGGTGGAGGTCTCCCTGCACGGGATCGCCGAGAATTTCCAAAAGACACTTCGTCGCCTCCGGTAAATCCACCTTATCGATCAGGGCCGCGGCTTTGAGCAGATTCAAATCCTGCCGGTAGCGTCCCTTGGGAAACCGCTTCTCGTGGGCCGCGATCAAGCTGAGAATCATCGCCGGGTCACTTTCCCGTTCGGCTTCCTCGATCCACACCCGCTTGTAGCCGTCTGGCACGGACGCTTCCGGGAACCTCTCGACTTCTACCGAGGGCCGTCCCCGGTGCTGCCGCGCGATCAAACGAACATACCTCAGCGACGCGGCCTCCGCCTTCGGACTGTCCGGATAGGTTGCCAGGAATTCCGCCCAGCCTTCCGGAGTGTCGTTGCGGGAAATTTCCGTATCGCTGTTAGAATCATTGACGAATGCCAGCCGCTTCCGGAAATCCAGAAAGCTCTTGAATGCCGGCGGTAGCTTGTCGCGGACACCCGCCGCGTAATTCGCGAAATCGGCGGCGGTGATTCCCGGCAGCGAGGCGGCCGCCATTAGATCGTCGAGCCGGTCCACCACACTGAGAATGTCCACATGATAGGCCGGATCCAGCGTGGCTCGGAGTCCGTTCAACTCCCGCTTGGCGTCCTCCACCTGGTGCCGGAGTTGTGGCAGGCTTTTCGTGGAATCGGGATGCTCGAAGCGCGTCGCGACGGCGAAGCAGGCTTTTTTAATTTCCGAGGATTTGTCGTCCTCATCTTCCCAGAGCTTGGATTTCGTGCCGGAAAGAGCGTCCAGAATCTTATCGGCCGCGTTCCAGGAATTGTAATCTCCGGGCATCCACGGGCCGACAGCCGGCGGGAAAACCAGATAGACCGGATTCTTCACGCCCAACCGTTTGAGCCGGTCATGGATTTCCATCGAAAGCTTCGCGGCATCAGTCTCCAGCGCCCGTCCACGCTGATAGGCTGAAAACTCCGCGCGGTGGAAGAGGCACTCGTTTGCGAGTTCCAGCGCGGGTATGGCCACGGCCGGGTCATCGCTTTTCGCTGCTTCCATTGCGTGGGCCAGCGCGTGGGTCGCCTCGTCGCGGGCATCGAGTTCGGTGTCGATGAACTCCCTCGAAAAACCGAGTTGCAAGCCGTTTTGCCGCCGCAACAGTTCCTGTTTCTCGCCCTCGCTGTTGGCATAGGAAATCACATACAGCCCCGGCATCGTGATGAGACCTCGATGCTCCCACCAGTAACGGGCGATTTCCAACTCGGTCTTCGCCTTACCGGCAACAGCAGCCGGATCCGCCAGCTTCCCGTAAAGCGACTCTAACGGCGCAATGCGCGACTGCCACTCGGCTTCATCCAGATGGCCCGCTTTGATTTTCGAATATTCCGGTTCATCCGCAGCGGGCGCCTCTTCTTTGGATAGATACTTCCTTGCCCGCGAAAAATCATGCATCGCCAAAGCCCGCGTCCGGATCGCCTGACGCAAGAGCGGTGCCTCCTTCGAGTCATCCGCCAGTCCATCAACCGCCGTCGCGAGCTGATCCAGCGGCGCAAACTGAAGCAACGTGTCCGCCCACTGAACCTCGTAAAATTCGGGGTTTAACTTCGGCCCCCCTTCCCCCTCATCGCCATCCGATGCGCCGAATGCGACAAACGCCTCGCCCGCATGGCCTGAGTAAAACAGCGACATCGCCCGCCGCTGCGGCAGATCGATCACCAGCGGACTTTGCGGATAGGCTTTCTCCAACGCGTCGAAGGCGGCCACCGCTTCCCCGTGCCGGCCTAACCGTTGCAGGATGATCGCCTTCGCGTGAAGCGCCTCGTCACGCGGGTCGTCACTGCGGATCTTGGAAATCAAAGCCAGGGCCTGCCCATGTTCTCCGGCTTCCGTCGCCGACCACGCGAGAATCGTTAGGGTCGCCTCATCCGTCGGCGATGACCGTTTCAACATCTCCTCCCCCAGCTTCAGCAACGCGGGCTCCACGAACTCCTGCTGCCTCACAATCCGCTGATTGAGAAACTGGATCGTCCACCGGTCCGACGACGAGTTCTCCTGCCAATTGTGCGCCAGCATTTCAGCCGCCGCCGGATCCAGGGCATGTTGAATGAACAACCGGGCAACCAGCGGATGACTCGCCACCGCCACGGCATCGAAATCCCGATTTCCGTCCAATCCATTTTCGAAATCACCGCCGTCCTGACGCTCGAAGAGTTTGTCGAAAATGAAATCACACTCGCGCAACACGGTTTTCGTGATTTCCCGCGTCGGCTGGAGATCGAGCCGGTCGAGCTGGTGCCTCACCGCCAACCCTAACTGTCCGTTTTCAATCGCCACCGCGCCGAGCCAGCCATGGGCATCCGGCGTAAACCGTCCGTTCGGATAACGCGAAATGAACTTCTCCAACAACTCATTCGCCTGCCCGAGCAATTCATGTCGCTTCTCGGCGGTCGCCGCGTCGTAATTCCTCTCGTCCGGTGGCGGGATCTGCCTCGCCTCGTCGAGACGGCAGCGCGCCAGCATCAACGCCGCGACCTCCGCCCGCGGATGCCCGGCTTGATGATCCGCGACCTCCGCGAAAATCCCTCCCGCCTCCTGATAGAATCCGCTCCGGAACAGGAACGCCGCCGCCTGCACCTTCCAGTAAGGCGCCAACGCGGGCGGGGCTCCGGCGACCAAGGCTGCGAATTCCTCCTTCTTTTGCGCCGCCGTTCTCTCCGCTTCCTCACGCGCCGCGGCGAACTCCTCCTCGCTCATGTTCCACGGCCGCAACTTCCCCCCTCGCGGCAAGGCATCCTTTCCGTGCTCGACCCGCCACGCGAGGTATCCGCCGCAGGTGCTGAAAGTCGCGTCGGTGGCGGCCAGCTCGCGGATTTCATGCAGGAAATTCGCCGTCGCCGACGAATACTCGCCCGCCTGGTTGGAGGAAATCAACGCGTCGATTCGTTTCAACCTGGCTTCCGCGGTCAGTCCCTTCAACTCCTCCGGCAACCTGTGGCAGAGTTCACTCAGTTCCGTTTCCTTTGGAGCCATCGGATCCGGCGGGGACGATTCCTTGAACAAATCGCTCCACCGTTTGGTCGCCAGCCGCTGCGAATAATGCTCCAGCGGCGGCGGGGCCTGATAGAAGGTGGGGCCGCACGCGAGGAGCGGAACAAGGGTAAATGGAATCCAACGCCGCATGGTCATGAGCTACGCCCAAGCTGTTGGAAATCGAGCAAATTATATAACTATTATTTGGTGCCCGCCGCCACCGCCCTGGCGGTGATTCCGGGGACGCTCCAGAGCACCCGTTTCGCATCGGCGACCACCGGTCCGGACGCGATCGATTCACCTCCCGCGAGCTTCGAAAAGTGCAGAACCACCTGCGTCGCCAGCTCGGCGGGAAGCCCGCCGGGCACTGTGACGCGTGCGAAATTTCCCGGCGCGCCGCTGCGAAAGATGCCCGCGGTTTCGGATTCCAACACCAGCGTCCAAGCTCCCTCCGCCGGGTTCGCTGGAAGATCAGCGGGGCCGCCGTTTTTCAAAACGACCGAACCGTTTTCATGAAGGATCAACTCCAACTGCGGCGATGATTTGCAGGCGAGATGACCTGCCGAAAACGCGGCCTGAATCCCCGGCCCCGGCAACACGAAATAGATCACGCCAGCGGCTCCCGCCTCGTCCGCCACTTGCGATAATTTCGCCAATGCCTCTTGGTCCGGCGTGCGATAGACGATCCTTGAACCGGCGCTGACCGGCGTTCCTGCCAGCGAAGTGAAAGCGCGGGTTTCGTAAGACGTGATCCCTTCGCCCAGCGCGGTCGGTTTCATTCCTTCCTTGAAAAACAAATCGTCGTGCGTCCACCCGCGCAGGTGACCGGACAAGCTGCCGTTGAGGTTGAAAACCGAAATGCGTTCGAAGTTCGGCAGGCCCGCGAGCCACGGCACCGGACACGCCGACCAGGATTCTATCAGCGCGCGGCTTTTCAAGTCCGCCATCGGCTGGAACCTGCTTTTCAAAACGTCCTCCGGCTTGTCCGCTTGGAGGTCGTAGAACATCGGTGCCATCGCCGAGACCGAACCCGCGAGCTGCGCAAACTCCGGATGCCGCGGCCACGAGGCCAGCGCGGTGATGGAGATTTTCACCGGTGCGATTCCTTGCCCCAGCTCCCGCAGGAATTTTCCGTATCGGTCGAGCAACCGGTCCGGGCAATCGAAGTCGAGTTGGAGCCCGGTGAATTTTCCGCCATCCGCCCAGTTCGTGAAAAGCCGCGCGAAGGATTCCACGGCATCCGGCGATCCTAGAAAATCCGTCTCCGGCTTGATGCGGTAAACCGGGATCACCGCGACACCCTCGATTTCGGCCATCGGCGCGGCGATTCTAACCGCATCCCATTTCCCGTCCTTCCATCCGCATTCAACAGCCTGCCAATAAAGAGTTTTCGTTCCCGCCCGTCGCAGGTTTTCGAGTTCCGCGGGTTTCAAGGCGTTGCTCCGGTGCCAGACCCAGTAGCATGGCGGCTCCATCGGCTTCGACCTCGCGGTGGCGACAGGCCGGCTTTTGCCGCAGGCTCCCGCTAACAAACAACAAGCCGCCAGGGTGATATTCCGCGCAAAATTCATGGAACCCTGCTGGAATCCGCGAACAAGCCACCCGCAGCGCAGCGGTAGCCGATGGAGCGGACGGTCTGGATGATTACGGGATTGGCCGGATCGGACTCGATTTTCTTCCGCAGGAGGAAAATGTGCTGATCGAGCGTCCGGGAATCCGGAAAATAATCGATCCCCCAACAGGCATCAAGAAAAGCGTCGCGGGAAACGGGTTCGCCGCGGTGGTCGTGGAGAAGCCGCAGCATGGAAATTTCTCGCGGACTGAGCTCGATGGCTTTTCCTCCGCGCTCGGCGAGCATGGCGCGCGGCTTGACCGTTAGATCGCCGAGATTGAAATGATCCGTGCCATCGCGCGGCGCGCTGCGGCGGAGCGCGGAACGAATTCTGGCCATGACTTCGCTGCGGGTGAACGGCTTGCGGATGAAGTCATCGGCTCCGAGATCAAGACCGACGACCACGTCGATTTCCTGGTTTTTTGCGGATAGAAAAAGGATGGGAACATCGCGGTTGCTCGCCCGGACCCGGCGACAAACCTCGTAACCGTCGACGCCGGGCATCATGATATCGAGGCAGAGGAGATCGGGTTTCTCCGAGCGCCAAAGGTCGAGCGCCTGTCGTCCGTCCGCCGCACGAAGCGCGGTGAAGCCGTCGCTCTCGATGCAGGCGGCGAGGGCGTCGAGAGTCAGCGGATCGTCTTCGGCGATGAGGATATTCATGCGGCGTCGGTTTCGGAAACGATGGCGAGCGCGGGCGGAGCGGGGATGCGCAGCCGGAACGATGCTCCTTGCTGTATATCTATCAACTCCAAAGTTCCTCCCATGCGCCGGGCGAGATCGCGTCCGATGGCGAGGCCGAGCCCTGTGCCGCTGGCACCTTCGTTGGTGGTTTGGAGGACGCGCTCGAACGGGGTGAAAATGCGCTCACGGGCCTTGGCCGGGATACCGGGACCGCGGTCGCTCACTTCAAGGATAAGGAAATCCGATTCCATCCGCGCCAACAGCCGCAACCAGCGCCCGGTGGCAGCGTATTTCTCGACGTTGGATAGAAGGTTGCCGGTGATCTGGCTAAGGGCATCGGAATCCAACAAGACGTGATCGCTGGCGTAAATTTCCGTTTCGATTTCGATCCCGCGGCGTTCGAGCGCGGGCCGGAAACTTTCCAGCGTGCTATGGATGATTTTCTCCGGCATGCAGCGGGCGGGTTTTAGTTCCAGCGTGTCCCGTTCGCGGCGCGAAAACGTCAGGACGTTGGCGACGAGCCGCGAGAGACGCTCGATTTCCTCCGCGACCAGACCGAGCCGGCGACGCGCTTCCGCGGGCCGGGCTAATAGAATTTCGGTGGCGAGATCGAGATTGAGCGAAAGATTGGTGAGAGGCGTGCCGAGTTCGTGGGAAACACGATTGACGAAGGACACGCGTTCGGCGGCGAGCTTGAGGGCGCGGTTCTGTTGGAAATAAAGCAGGACGCCGGAAACCGCGAGGATCAGGGCGATGGTCGAGGCGGCGGCAAGAGTGGACGCATCATGGGTGCTGCTAACAACAAGTCCGTCCCACGCGCGGATCTGCCAATCGCCGGAAAGCGTGCGGGTGGGAATGACCGAGGCGGCAGGGCCGTGCCGCGCGGGACCGATGGAGACCAGAGCCGGCCCCTGCGGCGGATCGATTTCCACCCGCTCTCCGGCCTCCCGCAGCGGGGTCAGCGGGGTAGAAAGCCAATCGGCGAGGTAAGTGGAGTTGCGCTCGCGGACTTTGCCAAGATCGATGAGAAATACGGCGAGCACGCCCGGCTCGGGCTGGCGGTAATGGACGCGCAGGTTGGGATCGGTGGACGAAATCCACGTGCCGTTCGGCGGCAGAGGCTTATCTAGCAGCGACGCATCGAGGATGACTGCGGTCGTTGGATTGAAAGGGCGCTTGCGTTTTTGGATCTCAATTTCCGGAAGACGCCCGTTAGATAAACCTGGTGAAATGGTGAGATCCTTGCCTTCCTTCCAGAAAACCCGGATCAGACGGACACCGGTGATTTCCGACGCGGCGTTCGCGGTTTGATCCGGTTTGTAAAAAACAGAGAATCGCGCGAGTTCATTGAGATGGTCGAGATAAACTTCATCGAGCCGGACCAGTTCGGCGCGGAAGGCATCCGCCAGATCGAGCAGGCGTTCTCTATCAGCGGGGGTGCGTTTTTCCACATCACGCCGTGCCATGCGTTCGCCGCCGGCCATCACGAGGACGGCGGCGGCGAGCATGGGAACGATGGTGACGAGGGAGGCGCGCATCAGGGTTTGGCAAGCGTTGCCGTAACGAAAGCAAACCAAACGCGGTTTGCCGAGTCCGGATCGACCTTGGAAACCGGGGGACGGTTCAAGGTCCCCATCAGGAACGGCTGATTGATGAGAACCGTGAAGGAAGCGTTGATGCGCTGGCTTTCAAAAACGGGGGACTCGGTGGTGGATAATCCCTGTCCATAGGCCGAACGCCCGACTTCGGTGACGATTTCCGGGACGATCCGGAGATCCAAGATTTTAAGATCCTCGCCGAGAGTCGGCTCGATTTCCAAGGTGGTTCCCACGTTCCGGGTTTCAAATGCGGTGGGTGTCGCAGGAGTTTGTAGTCCGTTGAAAGAGGATAAATCCGGAGAGCTTTGGAGTTTCGAAGGATCAGGAACCGGAGTTTGCTGGTCCTTGGCATCAGGAGGTGACATGGCAACCCCGACGGAATTGGGCAGCTCGGCAGGTTCATACTCCTTCGGATAGATCTGCTCGCTGATGCTTTCCGCCGTCGATTTCTGTCCTGATTTCCCCCGCAGAACGGTGAACGATTCTTGGCGGGCGGTTTGCTTTTCCACCGAGGCCAGGAGCTGTTTGTAGAGCTCAGAATCCGGAAGTTGCTGCCGTTGGAGTTTCGCCGCCACGGCAAGCGGCAGTGAAAAGGTTTCGCAACAGATGGAGATGTCCACATACGGAGCGCTTTGCTCAACGGATGCGGCATCCTTTTTCGGTTCGCGATAGGGATCGGCGGGCTTTTCCTGCGCATGCAATGAGGTGGCGGCGAGGGCGGTGATGAGCAATAGGTGAGTTTTCATGACCCCGGCATCCTGGCAGTTCGTTCGGGGAGAAGTGTCAAAAGTTTGTCATAAGATCCCGCGACGGAAAATAAACTCATGGAATCACCATCGTCCGGAACGTCAGGTTGATGCGCGGGGTTTTGATTTTCGCGGATTTCGGGATGCTGTGCAGCCAGTGGGTCTGCGTGGTGTCCTTCATCACCAGCAGGCTGCCGCTTTCCAACAGAACGGAAACCTTGTCCTCCGTGCGCTTGTGCTTGAGGCGGAATTCCCGCTCCGCGCCGAAGCTGACGGAGGCGATGGTGCTGTCTTTGCCTAACGATTTTTCGTCATCGCTGTGCCAGGCCATGCCCTCGTTACCGTCATGATAGAGATTGAGCAGGCAGGAGTTGAAAACGGTTTTTGTTAGCGTTTCGACGGTCGCTTTGAGCGCGGCGAGTTCCGGCGTCCACACTAGGGCCTGCTTGGTGGTGCCTGAGTAGGTGTAGGAGAAATCCGAATCGCCATACCACGCGACTTTTCTAGCAGTGCTGATGTGTTTGCCGAAGATCACGGCCTCGTCGTGTTTCCACGGGATGTCGCGGAGCAGCGTTTCGTAATAGCGCTTCGTTTCCACAACATTCAGGATGGGGCCGAAATAATTCACCGTGCCGTCGCAAGGCAGCAGATTGGCGGTGGGGTCGTTGCCGAAGAGGTCCATGGTGGTGAAAAAATAAGGGGGGTTGATCTCCGGTCAACTCAGCCAATGAATGGAGGAAGAAAAGAGCTTCGCGCCAAAGCTTCCGCACCTCAGTGGCCATGCGGACAGAAGTGTCCGCACTCCCTATGTTGCTTCGCGATCCAGCAGGCGGCGTTTGCGTTCGACGCCCCAGCGGTAGCCGGAGAGATTGCCATCGTTGCGGACGACGCGGTGGCAGGGAATGGCGACGGCGATGGCATTCGCGGCGCAAGCCCCGGCGACAGCCCTAACGGACTTCGGGCTGCCGATTTTTTCCGCAACTTCACTGTAGCTCAAAGTGGATCCGGCGGGTATCTCGCGCAATGCCTGCCAGACGCGTTGTTGAAATGCGGTGCCTCTCACATCAAGCGGTAGATCGAGGCCGAGCTGGGGCGTTTCCACAAAGCCGACGACCTTCGCGATCAAGTTTTCATAATTCTCGTCACCGCCGATGAGCTCGGCCTTGGGAAAGCGATCCTGCAAATCGACGGCGAGGCTGTCGGGATCATCGCCTAGCAGAATGCAGCACACGCCTTTTCCCGAAGACGCGACGAGGATCGCCCCAAGCGAACATTCACCGATGGCAAAACGGATGATCTCCCCTTTCCCGCCGCTGCGGAAAGTTTGCGGAGCCATGCCCAACATCTCCGCCGATTTCTCATAAAACCGGCCGTTGGAATTGAAACCCGCCTCGTAGATTGCCTCGGTGACGGTTCCGCTTTTCAAAAGCTCCTCACGCATCCGCTCGGCACGCCGGGCGACGGCGAAGGCTTTCGGAGTGACACCGGTCACCTGCTTGAAGACGCGCTGGAAGTGGAACGGGCTCATCCCGGCCGCTGCCGCAAGCTCGGCAAGTGACGGTGCGTCCTCCGAATTTTCAATCGTCCGGCACGCCTCAGTAACGGCTGCGGAGTGTTTCGAAAGTGGTGAGGTCGCGCTCATGTTCGGGAACACCCTAGCGCAACTTTTTCACGCTGAAACTCCGGTTCTTGCGATTTCAGGCACGTGACACCCCTTTCGAAACGCGCCGGACCGCTGAGGTGAGCGGCCGGCGCTGGTTAGAGGCGTTCAGGATCCGGCCTCAGAAACCGTAGGACAAACCAATGCCGACCGATTGCGAGGTTTCGGAGTCGGTGCGGAAGTCGGCGCGGTAATTCAGTCCCACCCGGGTGTTCTCATTGATGTCGTAGTAGGCTCCCACTCCGAGAACGAACGCCTCGTTGTCGATTCCCGGGGCCGATGCCGAGAACGGCGTGGAACCGACCGTGTTGAGACGTGCGCTAACGGACTCGTTGGAATCGTCGAAATCAAACGTATAGCCGAGGTGGCCGACGAGGGTGAAATTCTTTTGGACGGCATAATCAAAATCAACTCCCAGATCCAGCAGCGGCGAGTTGATGTCCTGGGAATCGACAGCGAGTCCGGTGCCCGCACCGGTTTCCTTGAAGCTGTCCACACTCCCGGTCGTGTAGCGGAACATCGCGCTCGGGGTGATCCGGAAACCGTCCTTTTCGTAGGCGACGGTGCTGATCCCGAGGGTTAGCTCGACCGCTTCCGATCCGATGCCGTCCGCATGGACACTTCCTCCCGCGCTCTGGCGGGTGGCGTCGGAGTCGTAGGTGCCATAGGTCGCGCTGGCGGTGAGTTCGGTTTTCGTGTTCTTGTCCAACAGATAGCTGCCGAATGCTCCGAAGACGAATCCGTTGACGTCGGTATTGATGAGCGAACCGTCGACGCTGCCGTCGTCGTAGCCTAGCAGCGCGCCGATCTGGGCGCATCCGCCGATGTCCTGACGCGCGCCGACGGTGACGCCGAAGATATCGATGTCATAGCCTGCGTTGGTAGCGGATCCATCCACACCGGACGAGGTGCCGTGAGTGGTGGCGAAGGTCTGGGTGGCGCCCGTTCGGGAAACCGGTGCCTGTTCCGCTTCGCTAACATGTGAATGCAACGCCTGTTCCGTGTAGTCAGCGATACCGCGGTAAACCTCGGGTGAAAGGTTGTTAGCCGGTGCCGCGTGAGCCACAGGAGCCGCAAATGTCTCGGCGGCGAGTTCCTCTGCCAGCGACTCTTCCCCTTCGGACAAGTCGGAGGTCAGCTCGTGAGTGAGTCTGCGGCTCGATGAAAATTCCGCCTTGGCGATATCCCGCGCGCTCGATTCAACCGGACTATCCACCAGCAGAGCGGCGGCTTCCTCCTTGGTTTTCGGCTGGGAGACAAACTTGCCTTGCTTATGGCCGCTGCCCGCGCCGAGTCCGATCAAGGTGCCGGTGACTTCGTCAAAGAGAACCGGGGTGTCGAAACCGATGGCGACGAAGGATTTGAAATCCTTCAGGTAGGTCCCGGCCTTGAAGATCTGAACCTTCTCGCCTTCCTCCAGGCCCACACCCGTATTGACCACCACCAGCTTCCCGCCGAAGCGGACCGAGTCGGCGGTGATGGATTCGAACTTGGTCGCGTTTTGAAGCGACAATTTCACCACTCCGGAGGTCTTGAGGGCTCCGGAAATCGTCAGGTCCTTGCCCTTGGCACCCACTGCGAGCGTTCCGTAGTTGGTCAGGTCGCCATCGACGAGGCCGGTTCCCCCGAGTTGGGCGGCAATCTTAACCATGGTATCGGAGGCGAGGATTCCTTTGACGGTCAGCTCGCCGCCGGTCACCTGCATGTTACCACCACCGACCTGGCCGGTGATCAGGACGGATCCGACGCTGGTGGCATTGCCGGTGATGGTTCCGGAAACCGTGCCACCCTTGAATGTCGCGAGTTTGGTCACCACGAGTTCACCCGTTCCGGCGAGTTCCGACGCTCCTTTTTGGGAGTAGTTGGTGACCGTGTCGCTGAATGTTCCGATGTCCAAGGTGCCCGTGTCGAACAGGCGAACGTTCGCGTTGTCAGCCAGACGATCGGACGCGCCGAGCTCAAGGACTCCCGAGTGGATGTTGACCGATTTCGCCGCAGAGGTTCCGGCGAGTGTCGTACTTCCGTCATACTGGCTCAGACTACCTTGGCCAAGATTCGCCGAAATGGTTCCTCCATAGAGGTTGTAGCTGGCGGCCGTGAGCGTGCCGGTGCCGGTCAGGGTGCCGGAATTCAGATCAAAGGCGCCCACCTTTTCGTTAAAGCCGGCGATGTCGAGCGTGCCGACGCCGACGTTGAGTTTGGAGCTGTCGGACAAGCGGTTGGAAGCTCCCAGGACGAGAGTGCCGTCGGAAACTTTGATGGAGGAGGCATCCGAAGTCCCGTTGAGGATGGTTGTGTCCGACCGTTGTTTCAAGGCGCCCGCGCCAAGATTGGCGTTCACCGTGCCACCATAGAGGTTGTAGAAGGTGGCGGTCAGCGTGCCGGTGCCATTGAGGCTGCCTCCGTCCATGAAGAGGGCTCCAACGGTATCGCTGAAGGTTCCCAATTCGAGACTGCCGCCGGCGATCCGCAGGTCCGCCTGATTGAGGAGGCGGTCGGACGAGCCGAGCGTCAGGGATCCGCCATTGATGTTGACGGTTCCGGCCAGCGAACTGCCGTTGAGCGCGGTGTCTCCGGAGCTCTGGATCAGGGTGCCCGAGCCGAGGTTCGCATTCACCACACCACCGTTGAGGGTGTAGCTGGCTGCGGTCAGCGTGCCGGTTCCGTCGATCGTGCCGGAGTTCAGCACCACGGTGCCGACAGTGTCATTGAAGGCTGCGAGATTAAAGATGGCGGAATCCACGGTGACCGCCGCGCTACCCGCAAGCCGGGCGGAAGCGCCCAACGTGAGGGTGCCGCCGTCGATGTGGACCTCGCTAACGGCAGCCTTGCCGTTGAGCGTGGTAGTGTTGGCCGCCTGGGTGATGATTCCGGTGCCGAGGTTGGCGTTCACCGTGCCGCCTTCGAAGTGATAGTTGGTGGCGGTCAGAGTGCCGCCACCATTGATCGAACCTTCATGGAGATTGAAGGTTTCCACCCGGTCGTTGGAGAGTCCGATGTCGAGGACGGCTCCGGTTTCAACTGATACGGTGGCGTTGTCCGCGAAACGGTTGGAGGCGCCAAGAGCCAGCGTGCCACCGGTGATGTTCACCGCGAGGGAGCCGGAGCTGCCGTTGAGCGTGGTGATGTTGCTGAGCTGGTTCAGCGTGCCGTCTCCGAGGTTGGCATTGATGGTGCCGCCATTGAGGTCGTAGGTGGTGGCGGTCAGCGTTCCAGAACCGTCAACCGTGCCACCATTGAGGGTGAACATGTCAATCGTTTCGGTGTGGGTGCCCAGGTTCAGGGTGCCGGGACCCGTTAGGGTGATGGCCGCGATGTCATTCAGGCGGTCGGAAGCCCCGAGAGTTAGAGTTCCGCCGGTAATGTTGACGGCGCTGGCGGCGGAGGTTCCGTTGAGGGTCGTGGTGTTGCTGAGTTGGTTCAGGGTGCCGGTGCCGAGGTTCGCGTTCACCGTACCGCCGTTGAGGTCGTAAGTGGTGGCAGTGAGCAGGCCGGTGCCGTTGAGGCTTCCAGTTTCGAGAGCGAAGGTTGCCACCGTTTCGTTGAAAGTGCCCATGCTAAAGGTTCCACCGGCGATCTTAAGTGCGGCGCTGTCATTCAACCTTTCCGACGAACCAAGAGTGAGGGTGCCACCATTGATGTTGACGAAGGCCGCGTCGGACGTGCCGTTGAGGACGGTCGAGCTGGTGAGCTGGTTCAGGGTGCCGGTGCCGAGGTTTGCGTTCACCGTGCCGCCGTTGAGGTCGTAGGTGGCGGCGGTGAGCAATCCGGTGCCGTTGAGCGTGCCCGAGTTCAGGGTGAAGGTGCCCACCGTGTCATTGAAAGCGCCGAGGTTGAGGATCGCGGAATTCACCGTGACTGCCGCGCTGTTATCCAGACGGTCGGAGGCTCCTAACGTGAGGGTGCCGCCGTTGATGTTGACCGTGGCAGCTCCGGACGTGCCGTTGAGCAGGGTGGTTTTGCTGAGTTGGTTCAGGGTGCCGGCACCGAGGTTGGCGTTTACGGTGCCGCCGTTCAGGTCGTAAGTGGTGGCGGTCAAAGTTCCGCTGCCGTTGAGCGTGCCTGAGTTCAGCGTGAACGTGCCGACCGTGTCGTCAAAAGTGCCGATGTCCAGAGTGGCCGCATTCACGGTGACGGTTGCGGTGTCATGCAGGCGGTTGTTAGCACCGAGTGTTAGCGTGCCGCCGTTGACGTTGACGGTCGCGGCGGATGACGTGCCGTTGAGCAGCGTGGCGTTGGAAAGCTGGCTCAGGACACCCGCACCGAGGTTCGCATTCACCGTGCTGCCATTGAGGCTGTAGGTGGCGGCGGTCAGCGTGCCGCTGCCGTTGAGCGTGCCGGTGTTCAGCGTGAAAGTGCCGACCGTGTCGTTGAAGGCACCAATGTCGAGGATCGCGGAGTTGACCGTCACCACCGCGCTGTTGGACAGGCGGTCCGACGCTCCTAACATGAGGGTGCCGCCGTTGACGTTGACCGTAGCGGCGGATGATGTGCCGTTGAGGGTGGTCGTGTTCGTGAGCTGGGTGAGGACGCCATTTCCGAGGTTTGCATTCACCGTGCCGCCGTTGAGGTCGTAGGTGGCGGCGGTCAGCGTGCCGCTGCCGTCGAGGATGCCGCCATTCAGGGTGAAGGTTCCGACGGTGTCGCTGAACGTGCCGAGATTCAGGATGCCGGTGCTGGCGATGGTGACGGCGGCGCTGTTGGACAAGCGGTTGGAAGCACCGAGGGTGAGCGTGCCACCATCGATGTTGACCGTGGAGGCTCCGGACGTGCCGTTGAGGAGGGTGATGTTCGCGAGCTGGGTGAGGATGCCGGTGCCGAGGTTCGCATTCACCGTGCCACCGCTGAGGTCGTAGGTGGCGGCGGTGAGCGTTCCGCTGCCATTGAGCGTGCCGGAATTCAGGGCGAAGGAGCCCACCGTGTCGCTGAAGGTGCCGAGGTCGAGGATTGCGGAGTTGACCGTCACCGCTGCGGCGTCGTTGAGCCGGTTAGAGGCACCGAGGGTGAGCGTGCCGCCGTTGATGTTGACCGTGGCGGCTCCGGACGTGCCGTTGAGGAGGGTGCTGTTTCCTGTATGGGTGAGAATCCCTGCACCGAGGTTGGCGTTCACCGTCCCGCCATTGAGCGTGTAGGTGGCGGCGGTCAGGGTGCCGCTACCGTTGAGGATGCCGGAGTTCAGCGTGAACGTGCCGACCGTGTCGTTGAAAGCACCGAGGTTAAGCGTCCCGACATTCACCGTGACGGCAGCCGCGTCGTTGAGGCGGTTGTTAGCGCCGAGCGTCAAGGTGCCGCCGTTGACGTTGACCGTGGCGGCGCCGGACGTGCCGTTGAGCAGGGTGGTGTTTCCTGTTTGAGTGAGAATACCGGCACCGAGGTTGGCGTTTACCGTGCCGCCGTTGAGCGTGTAGGTGGCGGCGGTCAGCGTGCCGCTGCCGTTGAGTGTCCCGGAGTTCAGGGTGAAGGTGCCGACCGTGTCGCTGAAGGTGCCGAGGTTGAGGATCGCCGAGTTGACTGTCACCGCCGCGCTGTTGTCCAGACGGTCGGAGGCTCCTAACGTGAGGGTGCCGCCGTTGATGTTGACCGTGGCGGCGGCGGACGTGCCGTTCAGCAACGTGGTGTTTCCGATTTGCGTGAGAATGCCGGTGCCGAGGTTCGCATTCACCGTGCCGCCGTTGAGACTGTAGGTGTTAGCGGTCAGGGTGCCGGTGCCGTTGAGCGTGCCGGAATTCAGGGCGAAGGTTCCGACCGTATCGTTGAATGCACCAAGGTTGAGCGTCCCGACATTCACCGTAACGGCGGCCGTGTCGAACAGGCGGTTGGAGGCACCGAGCGTCAGCGTGCCGCCGTTGACGGTGACCGTGGCGGCGGATGAGGTGCCGTTGAGGAGGGTCGTGTTGGTGAGCTGGGTCAGGATTCCCGCGCCAAGGTTCGCGTTCACCGTGCCGCCGTTGAGATCGTAGGTGGCGGCGGTCAAAGTGCCAGTGCCGTTGAGCGTGCCCGAATTCAGCGTGAAAGTTCCGACCGTGTCGTTGAAGGTGGCGATGTCGAGGATCGCGGAGTTGACCGTCACCGCCGCGCTGTTGGACAAGCGGTCCGAGGCTCCCAACGTCAGGGTGCCGCCGTTGACCTTGACCAAGGAAGCGGCGGAGGTGCCGTTGAGCAGCGTGCTGTTGCTGAGTTGAGTCAGGGTGCCGCCACCGAGGTTCGCGTTCACCGTGCCGCCGTTGAGGTCATAGGTGGCGGCGGTCAGCGTGCCCGTGCCGTTGAGCGTGCCGCCATTCAGCGTGAAAGTAGCAACCGTGTCGCTGAAGGTGCCGAGATTGAGGATCGCGGAATTCACCGTCACCGCCGCGCTGTCGCTGAGTCGGTTAGAAGCGCCGAGCGTCAGGGTGCCACCGTTGACGTTGACCGTGGCGGCTCCGGACGTGCCGTTGAGCAGCGTGGCGTTTCCGACTTGGGTGAGAATTCCGGCACCGAGATTCGCATTCACTGTGCCGCCGTTGAGGCCGTAGGTGGCGGCGGTGAGGGTGCCGCTGCCGTCGAGGATGCCGCCATTCAGAGTGAAGGTGCCCACCGTGTCGCTGAACGTACCGAGGTTGAGCGTCCCGACGTTCACCGTGACCGCCGCGGCGTCGTTCAGGCGGTTGTTAGCACCAAGCGTCAGCGTGCCCCCGTTGACGTTGACGGTGGCTGCGCCGGACGTGCCGTTGAGGAGGGTCGTGTTCGTGAGCTGGGTGAGGATTCCCGCGCCGAGATTCGCGTTCACCGTGCCGCCGTTGAGACTGTAGGTGGCGGCGGTCAGCGTGCCGGTGCCATCGAGCGTGCCGCCATTCAGCGTGAAGGTTCCGACCGTGTCGTTGAAGGTGCCCAGATTCAGGGTACCGGTATTTACGGTGACGGCGGCAGCATCATTAAGTCGGTTAGATGAACCAAGGGTCAGGGTTCCGCCGTTGACGTTGACCGTGGCGGCTCCGGACGTGCCATTGAGCAGCGTGCTGTTTCCTGTATGGGTGAGAATACCGGCACCGAGATTTGCGTTTACCGTGCCACCATTGAGAGTGTAGGTGGAGGCGGTCAAGGTGCCGCTGCCATTGAGCGTGCCCAAGTTCAGCGTGAAGGTACCGACGGTGTCGCTGAAGGTGTTGATGTCGAGGATCGCGGAATTCACCGTAACGTCAGCGCTGTTGGAGAGCCGGTCCGAAGCTCCCAACGTCAGGGTGCCGCCGTTGATGTTGACCGTGGCCGCGGCGGAGGTGCCGTTGAGCTGTGTGGTGTTGCTGAGTTGGGTCAGGGTGCCGGTGCCGAGGTTGGCGTTCACCGTGCCACCGTTAAGCGTGTAGGTTGTGGCGGTTAGCGTACCGCTGCCAGCGAGCGTGCCGCCATTCAACGTGAAGGTTCCGACCGTGTCATTGAAGGTGCCCAGGTTCAGGGTGCCGGCGAGGGTGACCGCCGCGCTGTCGTTCAGGCGGTTAGAGGCACCGAGCGTCAGAGTGCCGCCGCTGATGTTGACGGTGGCGGCGCCGGACGTGCCGTTGAGGATCGTGATATTGGAGAGTTGGTTGAGAATGCCTGCGCCGAGGTTTGCGTTCACCGTGCCGCCGCTGAGGCCATAGGTCGCGGCGGTCAGCGTGCCGCTGCCGTTGAGGGTGCCGGAATTCAGCGCAAATGTGCCGACCGTGTCGCTGAAGGTGCCAAGGTTGAGCGTCCCGGAATTCACGGTGAGGGCCGCGCTGTTGTCCAAACGATCGGAGACTCCTAACGTAAGGGTGCCGCCGTTCACATTGACGACGGAGGCGGCGGAAGTGCCATTCAGAAGCGTAGTGTTTCCGATTTGCGTGAGAGTGCCGGTGCCGAGGTTCGCATTCACCGTGCCGCCGTTGAGGCTGTAAGTGGTGGCTGTCAGCGTGCCGCTGCCGTCGAGCGTGCCCGAGTTCAACAGGAAGGTGCCGACCGTGTCGTTGAAGGTTGCCAGATTCAGGGTGCCGGAATTCACGGTGACCGCGGAGCTATCGAACAGTCGGTTAGAAGCGCCGAGGGTCAGGGTGCCGCCGTTCACATTGACCAGGGAAGCGGCGGACGTGCCGTTGAGAACCGTGGTGTTGGTGAATTGATTCAGGGTGCCGGTGCCGAGGTTGGCGTTCACCGTCCCTCCGTTCAGGTTGTAGGTGGTGGCGGTCAGCGTGCCGGTGCCAGCGAGCGTGCCCGAGTTCAGGGCGAAGGTGCCGACCGTGTCGCTGAAGGTGCCGAGGTCGAGGATCGCGGAGTTAATCGTCACCGCCGCGCTGTTGTCCAGGCGGTCGGAAGCACCTAACGTGAGAGTGCCGGCATTGATATTGACCGTGCCGGCGGCGGATGTGCCGTTGAGCAGTGTGGTGTTCCCGATCTGATTCAGCGTTCCGGTGCCGAGATTCGCGTTCACCGTGCCGCCGTTCAGGTTGTAAGTGGTGGCGGTGAGGGTTCCGGTGCCGTTGAGCAGGCCGGAGTTCAAATTCAAAATACCGACCGTGTCATTGAAAGCTCCCAGGTTCAGGATACCGGTGCTGGCGATCGTGACCGTCGCGCTGTCGGACAAACGGTCGGAAGCACCTAACGTAAGGGTGCCGCCGTTGACGTTGACCGTGGCGGCGCCGGAGGTGCCATTGAGGACTGCGATATTGGAGAGCTGATTCAGGGTGCCGGCTCCGAGGTTTCCGTTCAGTGTGCCACCATTCAGGTTGTAGGTGGTGGCGGTGAGGGTGCCGGTGCCGTTGAGCGTGCCGGCATTCAGCGTGAACGTGCCAACCGTGTCGTTGAAGGTGGCGAGATTCAGAATTCCGACGCCGGTTAGGGTGACTGCGGCGCTGTCGGACAAACGGTCCGAGGCTCCGAGAACGAGGGTGCCGCCGTTGATGTTGACGGTCGCCGAACCGGATGTGCCGTTGAGGATGGTCGTGTTGACAATCTGAGTCAGTGTCCCCGCGCCGAGATTGGCGTTGATCGCGCCGCCGCTGAGGTTGTAGGCGGCGGCGGTGAGCGTGCCGGTGCCGTCGAGCGAGCCGGTGTTGATCGCGAAGGTCCCGACCTTTTCATTGAAGGCATTCAGGTTCAAACTGCCGCCGGCGATGCTGAGAGTTGCGGCGTCGTTCAATCGTTCGGAGGCACCGAGGCTGAGGGCGCCGCCGTTGATGTTGACGTTGAGCGAGGCGGAGGTCCCGTTGAGGGTGGTGGTATTGGCGGTCTGTGTTAGAACGCCGGCGCCGAGGTTGGCATTCACCGTGCCGCCGCCCAGACCGTAGGTGGCTGCGGTCAGCGTGCCCGTGCCATTCAGGAATCCCGAACTCATCGAGAAGGTACCGACGGTGTCATTGAAGATGCCGAGGTTGAGCGTGCCATTGTTCACCACCACCGCGGCTCCATTTGCAAGCCGGTCGGAAGCGCCGAGGGTGAGGGTGCCGCCGTTGATGTTGACGGTGACGGCGGATGACGTGCCGTTGAGGACCGTGGTGTTTACAATCTGTGTTAGAATTCCATTGCCGATGTTGGCGTTCACCGTGCCGCCGTTCAGGTCGTAGGTCGCGGCGGTCAATGTGCCGGATCCGTCGAGGATTCCGCCGTTTACCGCGAACGAGGCGACCGTGTCGCTGAAGGTTCCGAGATTGAGCCGTCCCAAGTTCACCGTGACCGCTGCGCTATCAGAAAGGCGGTTGGAAGAACCGAGCGCCAGAGTGCCGCCGTTGACATTCACCGCGGAGGCGGCGGAAGTGCCGTTGAGGGTGGTGGTGGTGGTGCCGATCTGGTTGATGGTGCCGGTGCCGAGGTTGGCATTCACGTTGCCGCCGTTGAGATTGTAAGTGGTGGCGGTGAGAGTGCCCGTTCCCGCAAGGATCGCCGCGCCGTTCTGGTTATACGTTCCGACGGTGTTGTTGAAAGTGCCAAGATTGAATGTCGCACCGGACTGGACCGTTAGATCTCCCGCGACGATCTGGTTGTTTCCGGAAAGCACGATCGAGCCTTTCTGGATTTCAGCCGTCGTGGCCGTGATGGTGGAACCGAGCGCCATTGCGGCGTTTCCGTTGGTATTCCACACGAAATTTCCGGCCGTGTTGGCACCGGTGATGGAGGTTCCGGAAACCAGATTGAGGAAAACATTTCCGGTCGCATTGAAATTGAGGGAACCCAGGGAGACAGTCCCTGCGCCGCCGCCGAGATTGATGGAGTTGGCGGTGAGCTGGGTGGCACCGGTCACGCTGACGTTGCCGGAGTTGGTGAGCGCACCACCCGAGGTCACGGTTAGGCTGGAGGCCGTGACAGCTCCAAGGTCAGTATCGCCCTGCTCGGCGATGGTGACAGTGGTGCCATTCAAAGCCACGGTCCCGAAGTTGTTGAAGGCATTGATCAGAGTGATGGCATTCGATCCGGCATCAAATTTGGCCAGACCTGTCACCTGAACGACACCCGTTTGGGCGATGGTGCCGTTCGATTTCAGGTCAAGCGACCCGGCGTTCACCGCCGCCAGAATGGAGGAGCTGGCCTCGCGGAGGATGATCGCGTTTCCGGTGAGGTTGAGGCTTCCGAAATTGTTGGTCGGACCTGATAGAGTGATGTCGGACGATCCGGCGTTGAAAGTCGCCAACCCGTCCGCCCTGAGGATGTGCGTGTTATCTTGAGTAATTCCCCCCGTCGCCTGGACATTGATGGAACCGGTGAATTCCACCACGCCATTGAGCGCCACGCCGCCGTTGTTCGCGAACAGGGTGAGCCCGCCGCCGGAGAAGTTGGAAATGGCCGCTGCGACATTGATGCCGTCATGCGCATTGAGGACAAGGGAATTGGCGTTGGTCCAAGTGACAGGACTGATAACGTTGATCCCGGCTCCACCCGCTCCGGAGTTGCTCACCGTGACCACCGCATTCGACCCGAGCGCGCTAACAACCGAGAGTTCGGAAACCGTCGCGTCCGAGGCGTAGTTCAACGGCGAGAACGTCGGTGAGGCGGTGATGTTGGTTTCGGCCCCGCCGATGGTGATCAAGCCTGCGGCATGAAGGGATGGTGCCCCCATGCAGAGGAAAATCACGGAGCTGAGGAGTTTGCGGGACGGTTTCATGACGGGTGTGTGTAGGGTGTGATGACTGTGAGGCCATCGGATGATATCTATCAGGGTGTGATGGCAACTTGCGGATTCGGGGCGGCCGGGACCAGCAAGCTGGTGGGATACCTGGCCTTAATTTCAGCGTCGAAATCCGCTTCGACAGCCGTTCGGATTCTTTGTCGCTCGGATTGTTCAAGCTCTCGAGAAACAGATTCAAAGGGACGGACAAACGCGGGCTCCACCGCCATGCAGCGGACGAGGAACACGCCTTCGGGTCGGGAGATCACTGCGCTGACCTCACCCGGCTTCTCCAGTGAGAACGCGATTTCAGCGACGGCCTTGTTCCACGGATCCGCTCCGCCCTGGCGCTCCAGCCAGCCCAACACGCCGTCCTTGTAGCGGGTCGCCGCGTGCTCGGAATAGTCCACACTGAGCACGGAAAACCCCTGATCGGGATGAGCGACGAGGTCACCGTTAGAAAAATACCACTCACGGGCTTGGGCGAGTTTCGCCTGATATTGACCGAGCCTTTCCGAATCCGCGCCGGGATCAAGCCAAAGCACGGCGATCCGGCGTTTCTCAGCGGATTGGAACTGGTCCTTCCGCGATTCGTAAATTTCACGCAGCCGGACCTCTGGAATTTCCTCGGACGCCGCAGCCTTCAACTTCGGATTCAGCTCCTTTTCGCGAAGCCGCGAGATCAGAATTCGGGAAATTTCGGCGCGGGCGATAGGATCGGTGTCGATGCCGGCGTCATGTGCGGCCTGATTGAAACGGGCGCGTTCGGTTAGCTCGTCAAGCGCTGTCTGGCGTGACTCGGCATCCGTGCGGCCGGCGTGCTTTTCTTTAAGCTGATAGGCGAGATCTTCTTGAGTGACGGTCACCGAGCCGACGCGAAGCAGCACCCCGTCGTCCGTGGACGGGGGCGTGCTGACCGCCTGATTCCTTGTTTCCTGTTTGCAGGAAACGAAGGTCAGCAGGCAGGCAATCGCAACGGTCTCGATGATAGATTTCCTCATTTTGCCAGATTACGGATCACCGCGTTGCCGGTGCCGCGTTTGAATTCCCACATCAACAGATGGGTTCCCGAACCCGTGAGCTGACGCTGGATGGCGACGGCCGCGCTGGTGGTTTGCGATTGCTTCACCCCGTCGATGTAGAAGACGAGCAGGTCGCTTGAGCCGCCACCGGGGACCTGCATCTCGAAGTTGAGATTCGTCGTGCCACTGACCTCGGCGATGATGCGGCTGGTGTCGCCGGCATTGCCGCCGGAGCTGTTAAGATCGCCGGTGGATTGATTGGTTTTCCAGGTGGAGTTTCCGCTGATCCCGAAGCGCGTGGTTCCGGCAAGCTCGGTGATGCTGGTGGTGGCAAGTTCGCCGGGCTCCAGCTTCATGCTCAGGCGATAGAACCTGCTTTTCGCCTGGGCGGGCAGCGTCTGGCCGACCAGCTTGAGACCGGTGGGATCGGTTGCTTCACTGAAGGTCGAACTGTTATCCGACCATTGCCCCAGAGTGGAGGACGATTCCACGCCCCAATTGACGTCGGCGGCTTTGAACGGGCTGTTCGTTAGAATTTCCGGCTTGCCGTTGGCGACCCGGAACGAAATGGAGTGGGACGGAAGTTGATCCGGCGAACCCAGTCCGAACGCGTAGGCCTGGAGATATTTGGAAATCATCTCCTTCGACATGCCTGCCAGATCCGAGAGTTTGGTCTTGGCGCCGTTGGTGGACGCCTGCAACCAGCGGTCAAAGCCGGCTCCATTCGCTTCCGAGGCGGTATTGGCAACATAGAGAACCGCTTCATTCGGATTCCCGAGTTGATAGATATTGCTTGGAACGAGTTGGAAAAGGACCACCTTCGGACCTCTCGTCAGGCCTTCGGCGCGGGCGGTTACCAGAACTTCCGCGGAATCCTGACCGGCGGGAATCGTGACGGAATCCGGGACATCTTGAATGTGGATGCCTTCCTTGGCGGTGCCGCCGAGACCGAGAGTCACCGTTAGACCCTGGCTAAGATCACCATCACGGTGGATCAGCAAACTGGCAGGCTGGCCGATGCCTGAAACCGCATTCGCCTGCACGACTTCCAGCGAAACCATCGGCCGGTCAACGATAACCCGTTCGACAGGCGCGCCGCCGACGGAGTATTTGAACTGAGGCAGCACCGCGACCTGCACGGCACTCACACCCGCGGTGTCGAGATCGGGAACGGGACGGACTGTTAGTGTTTTGGTGGTCACTCCCCGCGCGAAGCGGACGACCGAACGCAGGCTTTCGTTCTCAACCGCGCCATCGATGACGAAATGCCCGCCGAGCGCGTTCTCGAAGAAGCCCAGCGGCACGTCGAGCGCGGCGGCGGTGCCCGCACCACTGCGGGTGACAACAATATTGAAAGGCTGGTCGAGCGATTCAGTGAGCGGACCAGTCGGGCTGCCCGGCGCGAGTGCGACTTGAACGGAGGAAGGAATGCTCAGGCCGCCCATGCGGATGCGACCTTCGACGATGAGTTGGATCAACTGGCTGCTGCTGACGACCTTGTTTTCCAAGGTGATTTCCTGAGTGACTCCGCCAGGGCGTTTCACGATCAGCACGGTGTCCAGTGTGGGAGTGGCGGTGGAGAAATTTGCATCCAGTCGCACCGAGATGGACTGGCGCGCGTCGCCGGTCTGGCCCCAGTAGAGAGCAGATAGATCGATGATGTCCTTTTCAAGATCGAAGTCGGTGATCCGGTCCGCGCCGGTATCCACGCCACCGAAAACGAAGCGATCAACGCCGCCGCCGCCGGTCAGGATGTCGGTTCCCGGGCCACCTGATAGAGTATCATCAAACGGACCGCCACCGAGACGGTCGTCGCCATGGCCGCCGCGGATGATCTGCGGATGGGTGGCCGAAACAGCCGAAAGGCTGACGGCCTTGAGTCCGGTGCTGAGGTCCCAAATGATCGAGCCGCCCCATTTCGAGTCGAGGTAGTCATGCACGTCGCGCAGCTTTTGTTCGGGAAGCGCCGTTGGGAAAACGAGCAGTTCGTGAAGTTGGCCGCCGAAGGCGTCGGTGATCGGATCGCCTCCGTTAGGAATCGCCGGGCGGCGTCCGCCGATGGTCGGCAGCACCGGATCGATGGATTCAGCCGCGATGTTTTGCCCGTCGTAGGAAAGTCCGAAGACGTTCTGCAGGAGGCTTCCCTCGCGGCGGAAAGTCGAGGTTGATTCCTTGCCCGAAATGTCCACGTAGCCTTGGGTGGCGAGACCGTCCATTTGATAGACCGGCGCTCCGGGATAGGAAATCGCCTGGCTGGTGGGGGCGACTTTCAGGAAACCGCGGTTGGTGGCGAGCAGGGTCTGCGGGGCGTCCGACGAGTCGGCAGCCTTGTAGGCGGCGAGCACGGTGTGATTACTGGTGGAGATGGCCGCATCCTGGAAGAACAGGTGCGCCGAAGTGGATGCAGAGAAATCCGCCGAGTTGTCCTTCACCACGGGTTGGAGCGCTGGAAGCGGTTGAGAAGCGTTCCGGTTGTTTCCAGAGCGATCCGGCCAGGTGCTGATGGGACTGCCCGCGGCGGCAAGATCCATGCCGTCGAGCCAAAGCGTGGAGTCGTTGCCATCGCGGGTGCTCGGGGTGGTGACGCGGATGACCACCTCTCCGGTGATCATCGCGCCGCCGTCATTCCAGCTAACAGGAAGGGTGGCTTGATTCAACGCACGGTTCGAGTGTCGGATGCTCAGGCGTCCCGCTTGGAGGTCGGCGAGCGTTAGATGGCGCATCGTGCCGGCTGCGAGTGGCAGACCGTCCACATCGAGCGTGAAACCGGAACTCGGACTGCCGGTAAACGCGAGATCTATGCCGGCGGGCTGGGTGTCGGAATCCAGAACATGGAGAAAAACGCCCGCCTCGCCGGACTCGGAGACAAGAATTTCCGCGGTGGCAAGTTGTGGGTCGCGGTTGCTGACGTTGGGGTCGCCGCCGAGGTTGTATTCCTGAAGGTTCGTCCAGCCGTCGTTGTCGGGATCCGCATCGGAATCGGCGAGATTGGAATCGAGGCCGTGGAGCTTTTCCCACCAGTCGGGGAGTCCGTCGCCGTCGCTGTCGAGGCTTTCGCCAGGAACTAACAAATCGAGGCGATAATCGGACCCGCGGCTGGCGAAGCTGAGGCCGTAGAATTCCTTGCTGCCGTCGGGAAGCGTGGCGGCCCGGCCGTCGATCGTGATTTGCTGGATCTTGAAGGTGGTGGACGCCGCTCCGATCGATAGGAACTCACCGATCCGGGGCGTTTCCGGCAGATAGGCGAGCGGCACTTCGATGGCGTAGGAAAACAGCTTGTTAGTGCCTTCACCGGTGGGGCGAAGGTCCGCCTTGAGGGTGACGCGGTTGGTGGGGCTGGACTGGTTGACGAAGGTCATTTCCAGTTTCCCAGCCTGAAGCAGGACCGTCTGCGCGCCGCCTACCTGGCGGACCTCGCCATAGAACGTAACCACGGAATCAGTGAAGCCGGGCGCGGCGGCGGCCACGCCTGCCAGAAGGCAGGGGAGGAGCGCGGCAGTGAGGAGATGGAGAAGCTTTTTCATCGGATGGCGGTGATAAGGATTGGAAACCACGGGCATTTCACTGGCCTTGATGGGAGTAGGTTTTGAAGTAGAGCTTGATGTCGCCGATGGTGTCGGAGAGTTTCGTCAGGCCCGTGATGGGATCGGCGCTGAGACCGGCACCGGGGATGACGAGCATCCACTCGGAGTTCCAGACCGAGCGACCTATCAGGCGCGAGTCGAGAACCAGCTCGCTGTCGTCGGCCTCGGGATCGCCGTTGTCATGATACATCCGGAAATCGCCGTGTCGCCTTGGTTCGCCGTAGCCACCATCCACGCCGTTGAGCGTGGGGATGAAGCCGGGCGCGGTCAGGTTGCTCTGGTTGATGACAAACGGAGTGGGGATGCGCTGCTCGTTGACACTCCACATGCGGGTGAACGGCGTCGCCGAACTGGAGGCACGGAGGAAGTCATTTCCGATAGGAACCAGATAGGCGCGCGGGGTGGTGGCGAGTCCGGCGGCATTGTAGTTTTCCAACCAGACCCCGAAGCCCCGCACCTTGGTGGCGAAGTTGGCGGAACTGTAGTTGTGATCCCCGGGAAGCAGCGAGCGACCGAAGACATTGAGTCCGGGCTCGATGCTTGTGGAGAACCTGATGACAAGTCCGGGCTGCGCGGTCGTGGAACTTGCGAACGGCCGGCAGTAGTGGACAAACTCGGGCATTTTGTTGAGATCCGGCACGATCCGGGCCTTGAGCGCGTCCTTCCAGCGGTCATCGCTGGCCGCCGTGCCGCCTTCCGCCAGAGCAGGCCCGATACGGAAGAACTCGCTGCGTAGGGAGATTTTTTCCGTCGCGGTCTGCGGGTTATTGATTCCTAACTGGCCCTTGAGCACTTGGAAATTGGCGTTCATATGGTTGAGGATTTCCGCCAATCCGTTCTGACCCGACTTGGGCTCGCCGTCTGTCCAGAGGCCGAGCTGGCGCTCCTTCACGATCTGGTCATAGACAGGACCTGGAGCCGCGGGATGGCCGGGATCGAGACTCGTCTCGTAGTCGTAGGCCTTGGCGGTTAGCCAGGTGTAGCGGGCCGCGTTATCGAACGCGGTCTGGTATTTGCTCATCGCCTCGTTGCGGGAGAGACGGAAGATCATGTCCTGATAGCGGTTCTTCTGCACCGTGGCGGCGAGCGTCTTGTTGAAAGCCTCGCGCTCGCGCAGGAGACGGAATCCCTCCGACTGGGCGGTGAAATACTCCTGTCGCAGGATTTCAAGGTTCTGCAACCGTGCGCCGATAGCGGCACGGAGCGGTCCTTCATTTCCTGAAGTCGCCTTGAGTTCCACTAACATTCCTTCGATTTCCGCCACATAGTCCACGCGAACACCCGAACGCTCGAGGCCGGCAATAACTTCGTCACGGACAAGTTCAGCGATGCGGGTCCCGATGTCCTTCACTTCGGTCGCGGTGTCCAGTGCAACGTTCGCTCCAACAGCTGTCGCAAGCGCGATTCCACGGGCGATCGAAGTAACGTCATTGGAGAATCCAATACTCGTCGGAAATGCTTCGGAAATCGCTGTTGCGGTTTTGTCAACCGTGTTGCCAATGATCTTGGCGATACCAATCGCAGTTTCCGCGACGACGATCGCCGTATTGATCCCAGCTCGCGTTCCCTGGATTTTGTCAGCCAATCCTTCTTTCTTTGCGATCATGTCGATCTGGTTTTTCAAGCGGATCGTCTGCGCCTGATAGTCACCGAGGAAAGCCGTGTAGGCGTCAATGTCACCCTTGAGGCCTACCTCTTCGTTGAGCATGGCTTCGAGGGACTGTTGGATTTTTCCATAACTCGTCCGCTGGCCCCAACCGGTCGGTGCCTGATAGCCATATGCCGAAGCGCGGGCGACGGGCATGCTGAAGGTCACCGTCGGATCCTCATACTTGTTGCCCTTGATGAATGCCTGCACCGCGGTGGTGAGCTGGGAGCTTCCGCCGGATGTGCTACCGTAGATATCCTTAAGAGTTCCGTCATCCGCCAGACCGGTGACGGTGTTCCTGATATCATTGAAATCCAGCGTCGCCGTGGTCGTCGAGGTGGTTCCGCTAGGAATGATCTGCTCGACCTTGGTCCTGTCCAGATAGGCGAAGAGCAGGTTGTCAGGCCCCTCGTAGCCTTCCGGGAAGGCTTTTCCGAATCCGATGGTGCCAGTGTATGGACGACCGAAGATCTCGATGAGGCGGTTCCGGTAATCGATGTCCTGGCGCATGGCCTCGGCGATCAGGCCGTCGGTGTCATCCGCGATGCGGCGCAGCTTGTTGTCCGCCTTGGCGGCGAAATCCAATGTGGCAAGCGCGTTGGTGCCTGCGGAAACGGCGCGGTTATAAATTTGCTCGAAATGGGTAACGAGGTCTCCGCTCTCGCTGTCCTTCGTGGGGTCGATGTCGAAGGTGATGGCGTCGGAATCGAAGCCTAGCGGATTTACTCCTCCGTCCGCATCGTCCATGGCAACTTGGATTTCATAGAAACCAGCGGCGATTTCACTGACCTCATCCTTGGCCCCGAGGCGCTCGATCTTGTCGAGTCCTTCCGGATTCGTCACCGGAGTCGCGGCGGCGGCATCCGCAGGAAGCAGAGCGTTGGCCACCGCCCAGTCAAAATATGCGGCTTGTCCGGCGCGGTGTGCCCACTCGGAAACGCCCCACGCGCGGGCCGGATCGGCACCGTCGGTGTAGCCCTGCCACTGGCCGTCGGGGTCCTCGGTGTATTTCAGGCGATAGGTGTCGCGGACGATGTCCCGCCCGGCGCGAGCCTTGGCGGCGGCAAGCTTGGCGAAGGTTTTCTCATCGAGGAAATCGACTTCCAGCACGTTCTGCATCAGGGAATACAACTCGGAGCGTGTTCTCCAGTTGAAGTTAGGAGCCTGGAGCAGGTCATAGTGTTTGTTGAGCGCGTTGACGAAGTGGCCCCAAGCGTCGCCGTGGCCTTGCGGATAGAGAATGCGTGCGTCGTTCTCGTTGATGAAGCCATCGCTGTTCGCATCGTAGATGTTATAATTGACGTTGTAGGCAGCCTCGCCGAGACCCTTGGCGTAGTTCCAGAACTCGCGGTTATAAACCGGGTAGCTCTTGCGGAAATCGGTGCCGCGCAGCAGCCCGAGTTCCTCGTGGAGGAGGTCGGGTTCGAAATTCTGGAAGGCGTGGGTGAACGAGGCGACGTTGGCCAATCCGCCGTCATCCGAGACGGTGATGGTGGAGTCCTGCGCATCGCTGTAGGCCTCGCGGGCAAGCAGTTCGTAAAGAACCGACAAGCGGGTGGCGGCGAGCAGCAATGCCTGGTTGATACCGTCGGTGCTAACCGGATTCGAGGAATTGTCGATGGACAGCTCCTTGGCCCGTTGCAGGATGGTTTCATAGAGTTCGATCAGGCCCGTGTTCTCAATGACGTTCTTGTCGGAGTTGAGCGCGACTTTTCCGGCGAAAGGTCCGCCGGCGATCTGGATCTGGCTGGAGTAGGTGGCCGGACTTTCGTTAGAGAAGAAGTCGGTGTAGCGCGCTTCGTAAGGGTTGATGCGGTCGAGGACGCGCTTCACCCAGCCCATGACGAGCTGCGGGATGTAGCGCTTGCTGCCGTCGGCCTGGAGCTGTGGCGAGTTGGCCGCGCCCGCCCATTGGAAGGGAGCGGGGCTTCCGGGTTTCCAAGTGAGCGAGGCGTTGTTGAACTCGAACGGAATCAGATTCCAACCGGTCTCGTTCTTGTGACGATAGCGCATGAGCACCAGCTTGTCCGCGAGGGTGACGTCGGGCCGTCCTTCGAAGACGATGCTGTTCAGTCCGAGGTGTTTCTGGGCGTCGGTGAGTGTCCCGTTTTCGAGGCGGTTCTTCGGCAGGTATTGCTGCCACAGCGTGTGGCCCGAGGAATCGGTTTCCGCCAGATTTCCGTTAGGGAAGACTTCGCTGGCGACCAGGTCAAGCGGTGCGGCGTCTCTGATCCACCATTCATAATAGAGGTCGCCGGTGTTCGCGCCGAACTCGCCGTTGTGGAGAAGCATGACCTTTTCGCTGAAGGCATCGGTGCTTTCCACCACCTTGATCGCGCCGCGGTAACGGTCCGGAACGATCTCGATGATGTGAAGCGAGATCGCCGCGCCGTTGAGCTCGGAGCGGTTGTTCTCCGCGACGGTGACGTAGAGAGAGCCTGTGGGAGTCTGCGTCAGGAGCGAGGAATTGGGAACCAGCGCGGAACCGACGCCGAAGCTGTCGAGGCGCGTGAGGACCGGATCCGGCGAGGTGACCGTGGCCGATAGATCGGATTTCCAGAATTTCTTCACCTCGGGCAAGCCACCTCCGGCAGGCGCCGCCTTGACGCCTTGGAGGAAAACCGGGGCAGTCAGGCTGCCGGGAAGCGCCGTAGCCGCATTCGGGTTCTGGGAAAGCTTGAACATGTCGTCAATGGCCGTCCTCCAGGCGGAGTCCGCGGACAAGGCGCGGATGCTGGTGTATTCGTCCAGCGTCATGACGTTCGGTTCTAGCAGATTGAGCGGGTCCGGGCCGGAGGTCAGTTTCGAGTTGCCGCTGTCCTTGTCGTTCAGATAGCCGCGGAAAACGAGGGTGGACGCCAGCGAATCGTAGTAGAACCGCTTGCCGAGCGAGCCCGGCAGATCCTTGAAGAACCAGCGCTCGGCGATGATCAACAGCTTCGCGGTCTCTGCGGGCGTGAAGCCGGCGGAGCTCATTTGGGCGGCGGTGAAACCGGTCTTCTCACGGCGGTCAAGCGGACGGATGATCTGCGCCGATGCCTTGCCGACCTCGGCGGAGGTCGCCGCGCCGATCACCATTTCCGGCGTGCTGGAATCATAGACGATTTCCGCCGCCTTCATCGCGACGAGGGCGGGAAGTCCGTTGGAGCCGGGGTTCTCGTTGAAATACTCACCGCCCTGATAGGTGAGCGTCTCGCCGCGCTTGAGTTTCGGATAGTCCGAGCGCCACTTGCTGGTATAGACGACCTTGACGGGTTCGATGCTGGTGCCCGTGCCGGTGAAGACCTTGGTATCCGGCAACCATGCCACGGGTGTGCCGTTGGCGGGCATTGTCGGTAGATAGAAATCGCCACGCATCGGATAGAAATACTGGTTGAAGAAGCTGCCGTCACCTGAGACGACCCATGCCTTCCTGTTCACATCGCGCCACAGGGTGCGGCGGTTGACGCCACCGACCTGGATGTTTCCGCCGCGCTCGTCCTGCATCGCGACGTTGCCGATGACGATGTTGAGCGGATAGGGCGGGATCACGAGGTCGCCGGCGAAGACGGGAAACTCGAACTTGTAGGTGAGGTTGTAGGTCTTCGACGGATCCAGCGTGAGGAAACGGTCCTCCGGATTGGTGGCCGGCTCATAGGCGAGGCCGGGAGTGGCTTGGACCACGGCGTCCGTCGGACGTGGGAAGGCGACCGTCCCGGTGCGGGTCTTTCGCACGCCATATGCGGCCATTTCCGGCTCGCCGGTCCGCAGGTTGTTCACCTGTATGAGCACCCAGGGTTCCGAGGTGTAGGGCGATGTTGTTAGGTTGGCATCCGCCTGAAGGGCGAAGGCGGCGAGCGGCGAATTGTTAGGAATTCCGTCGCCGAGGCTCTTCACCTTGAGCGCGGCCCGGCCGGATGCGGCGGCGAGGGCGTGCTCTTCATTCGGATTGTAACCCGCCTTGGCGATATCTCCTTGGTTATAAATTTTAAAGCTGGAAAACTGCGAGAGGTCGAAGACTTTCTGCGGCCTGCCATTGTTGTCCACGCCTTCGGATCCGATGCGGCTGGCAATGAAGATCCGCTTGTCCTTGTTTTCCCCGTTGGTTGGGAAAACGACATCCTTGAATTCCGTGGTCACATACGGCCACGCAACGTTGGGGTTGGGGCCGCGGTCGGTGATGTAGGGATTCTCGTAGTAGGTGATCTCAAGTTTTTTCGCCGCGTCGGTAAAGAGCTGGCTGTGGTTGACCGGGAAAACAGGGCCCCAGGTGCCTACCTCGGCCGTGCGGTTGTAGAGGCCCGCGTTGTAGTTAGAGACCAAGTTGAGGATGTAGCCGGTGCCGCTGAATCCGGCGTTATCAAGCGTACTGTCGATGCGCGTGGCGACTTCCTGAAGGTCGGTATCCGCCCATGTTTCCGGGTAGGTTCCGGAACCGCTAACCGGTCCGATCGCGACGTTGGCCAGCGTCCCGAGGTTGACGAACCTGCCACTGGAGGGACTCGCCTCGAAATTGAACCAAAGCTTGGGACTAACCGACCGGAGTTGTTTCGCGGCGAGCGTCATGTCACGCTCGGTGCGCAGCAGCCGGAGCTCGCTGCCCTTGAGGTAACCCTTGGTATCCGTGCCCAGGCTGAAGAAACGGAATTGGTCGATCTTCAATCCGTTGAGCGGATCGGCATCGACGCCGAGACGCAGCGAGTTCGCATCCACCGTGGTGCCGACGGAAGAATCCGCGGAGCCGGGATACCAACTGGTGACAAAGCTCTGTTCCTTGCGAACGCCGTCCAGATAGAAATCCACGACCGTCACACCGGTGCCGAAAAGCGTGTTGGTGAAAACGTGGACCACATAGTGACGCCATCCCGCGCCAGCCAATGGCAGATCGTGGGTGATCGGCACGCCGCGGAAGTTCGCGGTGACCGTGGAGGCGTCGGCATTGAGGGAAACCTTGAGTCCGCCGCCGCCGGTGCTGAGGATGGTAACCGGTTTATTGGACGCGGTGAGAGTCAGTCCGGTTTTCGATCCGGTCGCCGCTGCGCTGAGCACCAGGGTGGTGGCGTTGACGACCGAGGTAACCTTGGTTCCCGCCGGGATGTTGGTGCCGGTTAGAGTCATTTCCGGCACGATGCCGTTGGTGCTGGCGCAAATGAGGGTCGAAGATCCGCTGACCGTCTTGCAACTGCCGAGGGTCATTGCGGGAGAAGTCGTGAGGCCTTTCGCATTGAGCCAGAAATCCACGACAAATTTATCTCCGGATGGCACCGAGGTCACCGCAGGCGTGGCTCCGGTTTGCACGACGCCGTATGCACCGCCCGAACCAGCCAGGCCGTTTCCGAGTTTTAAACCATGCTGCCCGAGAACGAGCCGCGAGTCCGTGCGGGGAATCACGACGGATGGACTGGATCTAACGACACGGACGGCGAGCTGCTCCTTGTTAGCGGTGCCGTCGGCGGCCTCGTCCGGATTCGGGCGGAAGCTGTAGAGCAGGACGCTGCGGCCGCTGCCGGTCACGCTGAAGGCCTTGGAGGTGCTGGCATCCACGCTCGCGCCGGTGCCCTGATCGGCGTAGGTGAGTTCGCGGAACGACCATTCGTCGCTGGTGCTGATGTCCAGTTTCGTCGGCATGTTGCGGGCCGCGATGGGATCATAGAGGTGACGGTAATGCGCGTCCGGTGTCGGAGCCACCGCGCTTCCGGGGAACTCCGCATCCACCCGTGGAAGATCGGAGGTGAAGACATAGGCGGTGCCGGCCAACTGCCTTTTCGAATCTCCGCTGGAGAGCTTCGTTTCACGGGCGGACGCCAGTTGCGCGGTATCACCGGGATAGGCGGAGACAACTTCGATCTTATAGCTTCTCGCGGGATTGTTAGAATCGGGCCAGTCGAGCTGATAGCTGCCGGGATGCACCGGGAAGAGACTTTGGCCGACCTGATCCCAACGCACCGGCGTGCCGGTAGCCTGGCCGGTGGAAAGGGCGCCCACGCGAACAAAGCCGTCGGCGGGGCCGCGGTCGTCGGTGCGCAAAACAGCGCCATCACAAATGTCCGGGACGAGTTGCAGGTTCGGGTTCGTGGCGTCGAAGGACTGGCCGAGCGGGATTTCCGCCCGGAAAACCGTGGGAACATAGGAGAAGCCGATCTCGGTCGGAGCGGTCGCTGCCTGCACGGTGAAGACCCGGGCCACGCGGTTTCCAACCGCCAGCGTCGCGCCGGCATCCACCATCACGTCGCTGAAGAGCGCGATGTTCGTGCCGACGGCGTTCAGGTTACCGCTCGGTGGCGATGGGAAATCGCCGAGCGTGTAATAGCGGTCGTTAGTTCGATAGAACGATCCGACCTCGACCTTGCGTCCGGCGTCGATCCAGATTTCGTTCAAGCTCGCGTTGCCAAGAAGCGGGTTCGGATAGCTTGCGGAAGTCGGTTCGAGAGCGGTGCGGGCCTTGTTATAAACCCGCACGAACGAGAGTCCGCGGAAAGGAGCGCTGCCCTCGCTGGTCGGACCTGCTGCGGAGAAACGGTAGCGAACCTGTGCGGCCATGGTCCATTTCAACCTGATCCAACCGGTGACAGTGACCGGCGCGGTGGCCACGCGGTTTCCTGTCGGACTCAGTTGGGTGACCGCCGGAGCACTCCGCAGGCCGGAAGTGCCGTCCGGGAGATTCAATTCGTAGGTCTTCGCTGTGTAGCGGAATCCGGCGACGTCCAAGCCGAGCGAATCATTGCCGACCGCACGGTCAATGGAGGCGGCAAATGGGGAATCCTTGGCATACCAGTGGCGGCCGATAGAAGGGCTCGGGTTGCCGACCCCCGCTCCTGCGCTGAGCGTGTTGCCATCCAAGTCCACCGTCTCGACGAAGGCGGCATACTCGAGTTTCCACCGCCAGATGACGGTGACGTCGTGGGTCAGGGTGGTCGTGAAGAACGTGTGCGTTCCCTGGATCACCTGGCCGTCGATGGCGTAGCCGTCGTTGACGAGGCGGTAGTAAGCGGTGGACCCACCCGTTGGCGGCGGGTATTCACCGGCACCCGCGCTGAGTTGGTTGAAGGTCTCGTCCAGATAGATAAACTCGGGGGCTTCGAAGCGTTTCACGGACTCGTAGGGAGCCTTGATCGTTCCGATTTCAGGGTTGAGGCCGACTGCAAGATTCCCCACGTCGATCGAGGTGCCATCGGGCTTTTGGAATTTGCTCTCCACCTTGATCACGACAGGCCGCGAGAAGGTGACGGCGCTGGGGATGCTCGGTTTTTGCAAAAGCGACTTGTGCGAAATGCCGACCGCTCCGGTGGGACCTTCGATCCCGATGCTGACGTTGCGGGTGGCGCTGAAGCCGTTGATTTTCTTGAACTGCATCTCGATCGAGTTGCTGCCCTCGTAGAGGATGACCTGGAAGGAAATCCTCGCGGCGGAGTTCGCGTATTCCTCCATGTCCTGATAGTCGATGATGAACACCCGGTTCGGCGCGGAACCTCGGGTCGTGTAGAGGATGTTGCTGCTGCCGCCCTTCACCATGTCCGTCCAGAACGGAGCGATGAAATTGTTAGGAGTGGAGGCGTTCGGGATCGGCAGCGGACTGAAGCTCGTCGAGGATCCGCCGAAGGTGATCAGGCCGTTGGTCGAAGCTGATAAAGTGCTGTAGGTCTGGTCATAGAAATAGAACGGGAATCCGATGCTGATGGACTGGGCGTAGTCGTCCCCGGAAAGGTCGGCGGCAGTGACCACGTCGGCATCCGTTGTTTTCAGGTTCAGGGCGTTGACCGGAGTGGTGCCCATGGTGTAGCCGAATCCATCGCTGCCCGAGGCGGGAGCGTCTCCGCTGCCGGTGACGACGATGTTGTAGGGGTTTTCATTTCCGTCGGGATCGTTGTTGGCGATGTGGAGAGTGGCGGTCCTGCTTCCGCCGGCGGAAGGGACGAAATTAATGACGAAGGTCGTGACACCGCCGCCACCAACGACGGAAGCGCTTGGTGGGGAAGCCACCGTGAAATCGACCGAGTTCGCGCCGTCCTTGGTGATCGCCAGTCCCGAGAGGTTGGCATCACCGGTATTTCTGATGGAAAAAGTCAGCTTGCCGGTGGCACCCACTACGACGGATCCGAAGGCCTGGGTACCGCCGGTTAGAATCGTGTTGGAGGTAGGTCCCTGCACTTCGATCTCGGGAGCGGTGCCGGTGCCGGTAAGGTTGATGACAAACGGCGATTCGCTGCCATCCGGGTCGTTGTTAGTGATCGAAAGGGCCGCCGCGCGGGCACCCCGGCCGGAGGGAGTGAACTTGACCGTGAGGGCGGTGGTCCCCGACGGGGAGCTCACCGGTGCGGTCGGGCTGGTCGTGATGGTGTAGTCGGAGGAATTCGTTCCGCTCAAGCTGGCGACCAGTCCGGTCAAATCGGCGTCGCCGGTATTGCTGATGGTGAAGGTCAGGCTGGTATTCGTGCCGATTTCCACGTTTCCGAAGGATTTTGAACCTCCCGAGCTGATGCCTCCACTTTCGTCCACCGCGATTTCGGGTGCGAGGCCGGTGCCGGTGAGGCTGATGTTGTAAGGGCCCTCGTCACTGTCGTTGTTCGCGATGCTGATGGCCGCGGCGCGGGTTCCCCGGCCTAACGGGGTGAAACTCACGGTGAAAGTCGTGCTGCCACCCGCCGCCACGGGCGCGGCCGGGCTGACCTGGGTGATGATGAAATCGCCGGAGTTCGCGCCACTCTTGGTGATGGCCAGTCCGGTGAGATTCGTGTTTCCGGAGTTGTTGATCGTGAAGGTCAGCAAGTTCCCAGATCCCGCGGCAACGGAGCCGAAATCTTTCGAGCCTCCATCGGTGATGCTGCTTCCCTGGACCACATCGATTTCCGGCGAGAGGCCGGTGCCGGTGAGCGTGATGTCGAAGGGATTCTCGTCCGGATCGTTGCTGTCGATAGAGAGAGCGGCGGTTCTCGCACCGCGTGCTCCGGGGCTGAAGGTAACGGTAAATGTCGCGGATCCCGCAGCGGCAATCGGTATCGACGCCGGGCTGACCTGGGTGACGGTGAAATCGCCGGAATTCGTCCCGCTTTTGGTGATGGTGAGACCGGTGAGATCCGCGTCACCCGTGTTCTTGATCGTGAAGGTCAGCGGCGTGCTGGATCCCACATTGATCGAACCGAAGTCCTTGGATCCGCCGTCGGCGATATTTGCGGCGGACTGCTCTACGGCGATGTTAGGTGCGGCCATGGCGGTGCCTGCGGACAGGGCCACGAGGCAAAAGGTGGCAAGCAAGGTCAGGATCCGGTTCGGTAACGGAAATTTTTTCATCAGACTTGGGATCGAGAATGGAGTGATGGCAGAGAGAGTCATGGGGGTAGGTCCTATTGGGCTCCTTCGAGAGTGGCGACAGGGCTGACACGGCGGAACTCAACACGTCCGGTGAGTGTGAGATCGGTTTTGATGAGACCGTGGAGGGTCTCGCTGAAGGTGCCCTTGAGGCGGTCTGAAACGGCTTGTTCGGAATCAAAAGTGAACGTCATGGTTCGGTTGATATCCGGTCCCTTGGGAAGATTCTGATGATAGGCGTGGCGGAACGGATTGCTCCGGTGGAAGGGATCGAGGTTGAACGCGGCGGTGACCGACTGGCCCATCCCGATGGAGCCGTTCGCGGAAATGGATAGCTGATAGGCCTCGGTCAATTTCGACGGACGGATGCTGCTGGAGAGCAGGTAGCCGGGCAACAGGCTCGGAATGGTGGCCTTGGCGGCATTGATCGCGGCGGTGCTGGACGAGATCAGGTTGTTATCCGCCGTGGTCCGGATGGAAGGGTCTTTGGCGAGGGCGATTTGCAGTGCCGCGGAGAGGTTGGTGAGAGCGAGGAATTTCGGATCGTTGATCAGGGATTGCTGGCTCACGGAGTCTAACTTGCGGGGCATGTCGTAGGCGATCGAATCAAGACGCACGCCGACCTTCTTGCCGTTGCGCTCCTTGACGCCTTCGAAAAACGGAATTTTGGCGGGATCCACCACCAGCACCGGCAGCGGGGCGATTTCCGGGTCGGCGGTTTTCGTCTGCATGATGGTGACCTGTGAGAGCAGCCGCACCTGGCCGTTGGCATCCGAATGGAGAATCACCCGCACCGGTGCGGTGCCGGCGGATTTTCTGATAGGCGAGCCGTCCTCGACGATGCTGGTGACGGAATCCGCGATCACCTCGCCGACCCACAAACCGGTCACCGTGCTGGCGGGAACGCCGGCCACGACGCCGGAGTTCTGCTGGACCTCGCTGCGGATGGCGGTGACGGGCAGCCAGAAAGAGGCGCCGGTGGGCGAGGTGTTGAGCCGATAGAGATTGGTGCGCGGGGCGTCGTCATTCCAACCGCGCAACGCACCGAGCGAAAGCGTGGAGGTTTTCAGGGTGGCGATGGTTTCGCCGAGGGAGGCACTGCTTCCCGCACCCAATGCGGAGTCCACCTGGTTTCCCCGTTCGTAGGCGAGGCTGTTAGCGGCGGGCCTGACGACGTGGAGTGCGAGTCCGCTGCCGCTGGTGGAGATCAGGTCGAGCTGCGGCGTGGCGCTGGTGGTTCCGAGGTTGCTGAAAACAATTTCCTCGAGATCGAGTTCGAGCTTATCGACACCGGAGCCGACGGTCACGACATCGGACGGGCCGCCGAATCCGAGTTTGCCGTTGCTGGCGGAGTCGAAGCTAACTGAAACAGGCCCCATGTAGCTGGATGGACCCGAGCAGAAGACCCAGTAGGCCTGGCCGGAAGTCATGGCCGCGGTCCCGGTGACACGCTGCCAGTTGCCGGTGGCGGCATTCAGGGAGAAAATTTTGGAAACGGCGTGTTTGGTGCCGGAAGGACCGAAGAACTGATCAAACGTGGGAGTTCCTTGCAGTCCGAAGCCGACGAGGTTGTAGCGGTCGGGATTCCAAGTGGGACGGAAGAACACTGCCTTTCCGGTCACGGTCACGGTGAAGTTCGCCGTGCCCGGCGCGACTTGGATCAGATAGGGACGGTTGCCACTGATGGCGGCAAGGTCGTTTCCTCCGGACGGGTCGGTCCTTTTCCATTGCTGCCACTCGTCCTGGTTGAACGTGCCGATGGAGTCCGGATCCTCGGCGAAAAATTCCGCCAGCCCGGCGAGCGGCTTGGGCGAGGCCGCCATGAGGATGGCGGGATTGCTGAAAACATCCTGCGGCGCGCGGGTCTGCCCGGCGTTGTCCACCGGCTCGACTTCTAACCAAACAGCATTCCAACCGGCAGTAAGTGTGACCGATTGGGTGGCGCTCTGGGCATGGGTAAACCCGGCAAGGGACAACACCCCGACAATCAGGCTTCGTGTCAGCAGATGGAATAAGGATTTCATGAAAGGAAATGAATGGGTCATGGCTGCTGCAAAGTGACGTTGATGCGGAGGAACTTCGCTCCACCGGCAGTGGAGGGGATGGAGGCGCAAACCTGTTGTGTGGTGCCGTTGTCACTCATGATTTCCTGGGTGACTCCTGCGGAACTCCAGTGGATCAGGTCGGTGGACCATTCCGGTGTATAAACGAGGTTGGTCGCGGCGAGGACCTTGGTGTAGATCAGGCTGAGCTCGCCCGCTTCGTCTCCCAGGGCAGGAAGGCCTACGACCCCCGAAACGGATGGATCCATGTGGAAGGCGTATTTCAGAAGATTACTCACCCCGTCGTTGTTAGGAATGGCCGCGGCTCCGGCGATGAGTGGATTGGTCGCGTTGGCGCCGAAATTTTGGATCTGCCAGATCAGGAATGGATCTCCGAAGGTCAGGGTGGCTCCGATGGTCGTGCCGCCGCCGTTGGTGGCGATGGTGCGGAAATAGTAAATCAAACCACTCGTGAGCCCGGTGATCGTGGTCTCCGCAGGCAGGGTGGAGGTTCCCGTTAGGCCGGTCGCGGCTTGCACCAGCACTTGGGTGGAGTTGATTCTCCGCAGGGTGGTGTGGCTTGTTTCACCGACAGCAACGCCGCCTGTTGGAGTATTGGCCAGCGAGATGGGTTGATCAAAACGAGCGACCTCGCCGAGACCATCGGTCGTCCCCGAAGTGCCGGACCCCACGTAGGTGGCGGTCACGCCGGTTGGACTAACGGAACGAATGCGGTGGTTGCCCTTGTCGGCAACGAGCAGGGTGCCATCCACGCGGATCGCGAGACCGGCGGGATTGGAGAATCGGGCACTGGCACCGGTCGCGTTGGTGAAACCTGACACCGTCGCGGAGCCTGCGAAAATGCCGGTGGTTCCATCAGCAGCGACCTTGCGGATGGCATGGCTTGCAGCCTCGGTGACATACGTATTGCCCGCCGCGTCCACGGCGATGCCGACGGGGTTGTCGAATCGCGCCACACTAACCGATCCATTGGTGGAGCCCGCGGTCGCGGTGCCTGCGAGAGTGCTGACGGTGCCGTCGGGTCCGATGAGACGGATGCGATGATTGCCGCGGTCCGCCAGGTGGAGGGTTCCGTTGCCGTCGATGGCGAGTCCGGACGGAAGGTTGAAACGCGCTGCCGCCGGAACACCGTCGGTGAAGCCCGGTGTGCCGAGGCCGGAGAAGGTGCTGACACTTCCCGCCAGCGTGATTGCCCGGATGCAGTGGTTTTTCGAATCCGCCACGAAGAGGATGCCGCTGCCGGTCATCACCAGACCGATCGGCTCGTTAAACTGCGCGGAAGTCCCCGGTCCGTCGGCGAATCCAGCCACGCCGGTCCCGGCGAAGGTAGTGGTGGTCCCATTCGGAGCGACCTTGCGGATCCGGTGATTCAGCGTGTCGGCGACGTAGATGTTTCCTGAGACATCACTCGCGAGGCCGGAGGGTTGCAAAAGATCCGAACCCGTCACCGTGCTGACCGTTAGACCGTCGAACTCCGGATCCAGCGACCACTCGAACCAAACGTTCGTGCTGCTGCCCCGAGGATTGACGCTGGCGTTCAAAGTCGCTGTAGCGCCGGTGGTGTTGCTGGCCGCGAGGGTGGTCACCACCGGCGGATCGAGCACCAAGCCGGTGATCGGGAAAGTGAACGTCGCCTGGTCCGGCGCGTCGCTGTGGATCGTAACATTGCCGCTGAAGGTCCCCGCCGTGGTGGCGGTTAGAGCAAGTCCGAGCGTGAGCGAATCAAGAGGAGCGATGACCCACGGACCCGCCGCGAGCTGATAGCCGGCGGGCAGGGTCACCGAACTAACATTCAGCTTGTAGCTGCCGGGGTTGGTGATGGTGACCTGGCGGGTGACCGGGTGGCCGGTCGGAGTGTTTCCGAAATCGACGGCATCGACCTGCTCGTCAAGGATCGCAGGATCGCTCGTGGTGGCTCCGTCGAACACGGTGATGCCGGCTTGGGGAGTCAGGAAATCCAGCGTATCGCCGGTGACTGTGCCACGGTAGTTCGTGGCCACGGCGCGGAAATAGTAAGTCGTATTTGGCAACAACGGTTGCGGAATGTCTGCGGAAACTAGCCGGTCTCCACTGCCGGAAGCACGCGGCGTCACCGCCACGGTCGGCAGTGCGGCAGCCCGGGCGATTTCACGAACGATCCCTCCTTGAGTGACAAAAATGCGGCCCGCAGCATCGGCCGCGATGCCGGAGGGCGAGCTGAATTGGGCAGCCGTGGCGGGATACAGTCCGCTCCCGGCGACTGGGGAATCGACCGTTCCGCTGATGCCGGAACCGGCAAGCGTGCTAACATCGCCGCCCGTTTCCACACGCCGGATGCGGTGATTTCCGGAGTCCGAGACGAAGACAACACCGTCACCATCGACCGCGATCCCCGTCGGCGAGGAAAACCGGGCGGAAGGTCCCGAGCCATCGGCAAATCCCGCCGTGCCATCTCCCGCAAGGGTGAAAACATCGCCGGAGGAAATCAGGCGGACGCACTGGTTCCCGGTATCCGCCACCCAGACATGGGAGCCTGCGGCGTCCACCGCGATGCCGCGCGGTGAGGCGAACTTGGCCAAGTCTGCCGATCCATCAGCCGTGATGCCCGAGACACCGGTGCCTGCTAGAGTCGTCACGCTGCCGGTGCCGATAGAGAATTTCCGGATCCGATGGTTGCCGGTGTCTGCGACAAACACGTTGCCCGCCGCGTCAACCGCGACTCCGGTGGGATTGAGGAAAAGCGCTGCGTTCGCCAAGTCGTCGCCGAATCCGGCGACACCGGAACCCGCAAGGGTGGACACGGCACCTGCCGAAGTGATTTTACGAATGCGGTGATTGAATTCATCCGCAACGTAGAGATTTCCGCTGGCATCGATCGCCAGCCCGCCCGGCTTCTCAAACTTGGCTGCCGTGCCGTTGCCATTGGCGAATCCGGCCACTCCGGAGCCCGCAAACGTGCTGACCACGCCAGCCGCAGTGATGTGCAGAATCCGATTTCCCGAGCGGTCCGCCACATAAACACCACCACTGCCGTCCGCCGCGATGCCCGATGGCCCGGCCAATCCAGCGACGAGGGAGCCCGCCAAGGTGCTCACACCGTAGGGTGGCAGCAGGTCCGGATCGGTCGAGTATTCGAAAACAACTTCGGTTAGGTTGTCTTTCGGATCGACCGTCGCGTTGAGTTGCGCGGAGGTCGGGATCAGATTGCTGGCTGGCTCCGTCGTCAGAATCGGAAGTTGATAGAGCGTGAACCGCAGGCCGATGCTCTGGGTGATCGCGGTGGTCGAGGAAACCCAGCGGATATAATAAACCGCGCCAGGGTCGAGGCCAAGCGCCGCGGCATTGAGGACGGCGTTGACCTGCTGTTGGCCCGCGCCATTGACATCCCCGCTGACCAAGCTGGAGAACAACTTGGTGTTCTCGATGATGATGCGGCGCAGCACGTGGTTTTGGCTGTCTGCGACAATCAGGTTGCCGTCGGGCGCGACCATCAGGCCGGTCGGAGCGTTAAATTCCGCGATGTCCGATTTCCCATTGGTAAATCCGTCGGTGCCCGCTCCGGCCACGGTGGTGACATCGGCGGCAGAGGTGATTTTGCGGATCAGGTGGTTCTGCTCGTCGGCGACGTAAAGGGCACCCGCACCATCGGTGGCGATGCCTGATGGCGAGTCGAATGCCGCAGCGGTTCCCGTGCCGTCGGAATCGCCCGGCACGCCTGTCGAAGATCCGGCGAAGGTGCTCACCGCGTCGGCAAGCGAACCGCCGGAGGTGATCTTGCGGATGCAATTGTTCCCCGTGTCCGCGACATACACGGTGCTACCGAGGACACAAACCGCCTTGGGCGTGTCGAATTGCGCCGTGGACGGCGTGGTGGAATCCACCAGGCCGAGGGTGCCGGAACCGGCATAGGTGCTGACGCCGCCGGAGGGCGTCACCTTGCGGATGCGGTTGTTTAGCGAATCCGCCACGTAAACATTCCCGGCCGCGTCCAGAGCGATTCCGTAGGGATAATTAAAGCGCGCCGCGCTTCCCGGCTGGTTCAAAAAGCCGGCATTTCCCGGACTATTGGGGCCGGCCAGGGTGCTGACCGTCCAAACTCCGCCGACGACCGCCGGCCGAGCCAGTTTGCAGATTCGGTGGTTGAAGGTGTCGGCCACGTAAACATTGCCATCGGGACCCACCGCGACGGCGGAAGGAAACGAAAATGCGGCGTTCGGTCCGGGGCCGTTGGCCAATCCGGAAAACTGGCCGCTTCCCGCAATGGTGGTGAGGTTTCCAGCCGAATCGATCATGCGGATCCGATGGTTTCCGGAATCGGCGATGAAGGTGTTTCCGAGTTCGTCCCGCGCCACCGACGATGGATAGCCTAATTTCGCGGAAGTGCGGTAGTCGTCGGCCAGTCCGGCCACTCCTGTTCCGGCGTAAGTGGTGACCACCGGCAGGAATTGCGGATCTGTGGAAATTTCAAACGCCCCGGCGGAGTCGCCCGATGGCACCCGGGTGTGGAGCGTCAGTCCATTCGGATTGTAATCGCCGACCTCGGCTTCGGCCGCACCGATGTCCGGACCGTCCGCCAAATCACGCGGAAACCCGCGCTGATCGGTTGCAAGGTTCTCATCATTCGCATGATCGATCGCCGGCGAGTCCGGTTGTGGCGGCATCGTCAGGGTCGGGCCACCGTAATCTCCCAGCGGCGCGAGCTTCGGGTCGCCATCGGTCAGATTGGAGGGCGAAACGGTGAACGGGCCGAAGAAGTTCTCGCTGACGGGAGCAGTGTTGCCAGCGACGATCGAACTTCTGAGGGTTAAAGCGCTGCCGAAATCGTTGTAGATTCCGCCGCCTTTGTTACCTGCGTGGTTTCCGGAAAGCGTGGCGTGGATCAAGGTCAGCGGGCTGGTGTGATAAATCGCGCCGCCGAAGAGGACCGCCGTGTTGCCGGTGAGAGTCGAGTTTTTCAGGATCAAAGTCCCGGAACTCGCGCTGTAAATTCCCCCACCGAGTGAGCCCGCGCTACTGCCGGAGATCGTGCAGCGGATGACTTCGAGACTTCCCGAATTGGCAACCGCGCCGCCGTAGTTGAGCGCGCTGCTGTCGGCAAAGGTGCAATCCTGAAGGCTGGCGAAACCTGCATTGAAGAGCGCTCCGCCGAAGCCGCTGGCCGCCGCACCCGAGCTGTTTCCGTCGCGGAGAGCCAGCTTCTTCAGGGTGAGATTCCCCGCCGCGGTCACGCTCATCACGCGGGTCACATGGTTTCCCGTGAGGGTCACTCCGCTGCCAATCGCGCTGGCATCGAGGGTTGCGGTCTTGGTCAAAAGCAGCTCGCTCGCCAAGGTGATGGTGTGCGAGGCATCGGTGAAAACCACCGGGTCGAAATCAATCACGCCGCCGTCCGGAACATCGCTCATCGCCTGACGCAAGGAACCGGCACCGCTGTTGTTCGCGTTGGTGACGGTGATCCCCGAGGCCGCATGCGCCGCCATGGGAAGGAGGCCGAGCATGAATCCGCTCGCAAGGATCAGCCGTGATTTTTCCTGGATTCCACGGCGGACCGTGAATTTGCCGACCGAGCTGTCTTTTCGGTGGATCGAATCAGAGTTGAACAGGGTCCGGCAGGAACGGAGGAAGCGTTTCATTTGAATGGTTGGCTGAACGACTGGATTGGATTTTCCAAGCCCATCGCTTTGCGAAAATTCAGGGTTTTGCTCTTCACTTTCGGGAAAATCCCAACCCCTCCACCTCGCGAATCAGGAACCCGATGAAGGGTTAGATTTGACTCGCGGGATACTTGTCAGGTTCATTTAGTCCTGACGAGTTTAAAGTTAGTATTACTTAATAATATTCGTAATCAACTTACGATAAATGGTATAACGCACGAAACACCCGCCAAATCGGGCGGTTTGCAACCAGAGCGACATCGAGCCAAGGTAAGGGTTCCTCTTATTAACCCTCAGGAGACCACCAGCGGCAGCCGGAGCACGAAACACGCGCCCGATTTCGAATCCACGCAGGTCAGCCCGCCACCAAGCGACTTGGCGAGGCGGCGGGAAAGCGCGAGTCCGAGGCCCACGCCGGGGCGGCTTTCGGCGGCTTCGCGGGCGGATTTGTGAAAAGCACGGAAAATGCGGCCGCGTTCCGACTCGGGAATCCCGGGGCCGTGGTCGCTGACGGTAATTTCCAAAAACCGGCCGGACGTCACGCTGCGGATTTCCACTTTCGGTGGCTCTCCGTTCGCCGCGTATTTCGCCGCGTTGTCGATTAGATTGAAGAGGATGTGTTCCACAGCGGCGCTGTCCACGCGGACCTTCGACTCGCCAGTCCCGTCCATTTCCAAAGTGAGTCCGGCGGTGGCAAGCCGGGCTTCGAGGCGTTCGCGCATGGGTTCGAGCAACCCTGCGACGCTCGTTTCGCGGACGACCGAGCGGGCGCTACCGCGCTCGACCTTGGAAAACGAAAGTACGTTTTCAACGAGGTGGGAAAGCCGGTCCGCCTCGCGCGAGAGCACGCGGAGGTAGTCGCCGCGTTTCCCCTCTTTCACCGCGCCGCTTTCGAGCATGTCGGAGTAGAGGCGGAAGGTTGTGAGAGGCGTGCGGAGCTCGTGAGTGACGGCGGAAACAAACGACGCGCGGCGTTCGCTGAGCCGCATGACGCCGTGGACGAGCAGGGATGCGGTTAGGAGCGCGAGCAGGACGGCCGCCCAGCCGATGATCAACGGGCCGTTGAGCGGAAAATCCGCTGCCGGAGCCGACTCGTTCCGCAACAATCCGAGTGGGAACGAAACCAACGTCAGCGGATCCCGCGAAGCACCCGGACCGCTGCCGACAACCGCCAGATTCGAAGCGGGCAGCAGGTCTTTGATTTCGGCGAGCAGCCGTTGCTTGAGAATTTCACGATCAAACCAAACGCCCTGGATGCCTTTTTCCACCACACCGGAGGAGGTGGTGGTGAATTGGCGCAGCAGCAGCAATTCATCACCCACCCAGACCGCCCGCATGACTCCCAGATCGAGGATCTGGTTGGCATCGGCCCTGATCGGAGACTGCGTGAGATCGATCTGGTTTCCAATGTTAGAACTGATAACCGTTTCCTCCACGGTTTTCGCCCGCTGTGCGAGTTCCGTTCCGCTGGAGTTCGATTGATAACTGGCATCACCGCGCACTTGGGAGCCGCCCTTGGTCTGGCGCAGCATCTGGTTGTCGAATTTCTGTTGGAGCGCCTGCTTGGGAACTGCGTTCCAAGCGGTCTCACCGGCTTCGGCGGCGCAGGTGAGTTGCGACCACTCCTCGCCGGGAATCGGACTTTTTCGAAGCAAATCCCTCAGTGCCACCAGTTTGGATGGTTGCCCGGATTCGGTTTCCGGGGACGTCAGCTTGCCGCTCTGGCGGAGCTCGAAATGAAGTTTCACCACCGGATCACCGGGAGTGGGAAATGCCGCCGATCCCGCGCCATAGTCGGCGGGGGTATGACGGTTTTCCCCCGCTACGATCACCGCCCCCAAGGCATCCATCCGCCACAGGGCGAGGCGTGTGCGCTCTTCCAGATCGGCGCGGGCTTCGGCGACAGCGCGTTCTTTTTCGGAAGCAAGCACTCCACGCGTCAGCCACGTCATCGCTCCTAACACCATCACGCCGCAAAGCGCGAGGGTGGCCCAGATGAGGACGCCGCGGGAAATTTTCATGGGTGGATCGTCCGGAGTCCAAGCTTCAGCTTGTCTTGATGTTTCGCTGGAAAAATGGAGGAAGACAAACTGAAGTTTGAACTCCGGGCGGTGGGTTTCATGACATCCAACGATAGCCTTTGCCGCGGACGGTCGCGAGCAGGGATTGGTCCTTGTCGCCGAGTTTCGCGCGAAGGTGCATGATGTGCATGTCGATGGTGCGCGTCTCGGTGCGGTCGGGATCAAGGCCCCAGAGATTGCGCAGGATTTCCTCGCGGCTGATGATGCGACCGTTGGAATCGAGCAGGTAACGAAGCAGGTCGTTCTCGCGGTCGGAAAGTTCCTCGCGGCGACCGTCACTGAAAATCAAGACGCGTTCCTTGAAATCAACCTTGCCGCCCGGAACCTCGCGGCTGTCGGCGGGTGCGGTGCGTTCGCAAGTCCGACGCAGCACGGCATCGACGCGCGCTAACAGCTCCTTCATGCTGAAGGGTTTCACCACGTAGTCGTCGGCACCGTTGACAAGGCCGCGGACGCGGTCGTTCTCCTCACCACGAGCTGATAGAATGATCACCGCCTGGCCGGGGCGTTTCTTTTTCAACGCTTCGAGAATGTCGAATCCGGATGGCCCGGGCATGACCAGATCCAACAGAAGCAGCCGGAAATTCGCTTTCAGCGCGAGGTCCATGCCGGCGTGGCCGTCCGCCGCTTCGAGCGTCCGGTAGCCGGCATACTCCAACACATCGACGATCCCCCGGCGGACGGCGGGATCGTCTTCGATGACGAGGATGGTGATTTCAGACATGAGACGGTCGGCTCCATGGCACGGGAGCGGGACCATTGAACCCCCGAACCTGCCCCGTGTCCGTAAAGATCCGGTAAATTTTCACCGCTCGGCGAGCCGATAAAACCAGCGGGCGGCGGCAGGCTTCGGCAGCGTGAAAACCGCCGGACCGTTCGCGTCCGGTGAGAATGATCCGGCGTCCTGCCACGTCGTCAGATCGGGAGAGGACTGCCACTGATAGGTCACGCCCTTGACCAGATTTCCGCAGGTGAACGAGAGAGCCGTTGGATTTTCCACCTTCAGGTCGAGACTCGGAACCGTGGGAGAAAACCGCAGGATGCGGCCGTTTTCTCCATCGGCGATCCACAGGCAGCCATCATTGTCGCGGACCATCTGGCGCGCGCCGTTGAATTGACCGGGCCCTGTTCCACCTTGCTCGAATCCGAAATCCGGCTGACCCAGCACACCGTCCGCATCGGCTCCGTCCAGACGGGAGGCGGCGTGTTCCCATCTCAGCGCGCGGTTGTGATTTCCATCGACAAACCACAGCCGTCCTCCGGGTTCGGCGCAGACAAACCCATATTCCACACCATCCGGGCCGAGGCCGCCATCGACGACGGAGGTCATGCCGCTTTGACCGAGCACTCCGTCGGCAGGAGCGTAGGTGGGCTTCGCCGCCGCGCCATCGAAGCGCAGGATGCGGCTGTGGGAATTGTCCATCACCCACAGCCGGCCCGCTCCATCGAGAGCGATGCTGGCGGCGGAGAAGTGCCGCGCGTCGGTCATGCCAAACTCGTAAGCGTCGAAGGCCGGCTGTCCCAGCACCACGTCGGCGGGCGGGTTCCCGCCCTTGTTGCGGGCGTTGTCGAAGCGCAGCAGCCGCCCGTTCGTTTCCACCCACAGCTCGCCGCCCGCACCGGCGAGGATGGAAATGGGGCCAACGATGGTTCTGGCTGATAGAGCGGCGATTGAATTCGAATTGAAACCCGACTGGCCGAACACGGCATCCGCGGCGACGCCGCTCGCGCGCTGCGAGATGTTGTTGAAACGCAGCACCCGGTTGTTTTCCGTATCCGCCACCCAGAGAATTCCGAAATGATCCACGGTGATCGCGGACGGCGACCACATGCGCCCCGCCGCCGTGGCGGGCGAAGCGCCGTTGAAATCCAACTGGCCGAAGACCGCCTCCGCCGCCGCACCGGAGGCCAGCGAGCGGACGTTGGCGAAGCGAAGCACGCGATGCCGCGGCGTGTCGGTGACGAACAGCTTCCCCGTTCCCGGATCGATCGCCATCGCACCGGGGCGGAAATTTCGTGTTAGATCCATGGTGGTCGAGGCGTCACCGATCACGCCGTCCGCATCCGCGCCATTGACCTTGGTCTGCGCGGCTTCGTGGCGTAGAACCCTGTCGTTCTGATAGTCGGAAATCCACAGCCGTCCGCCGGTGCCGATCGCCAGCGAAGTGGAAATACTGAACGCGCCGGGTCCCGATCCCATCCCGATGGTATTGAAGGAGGGCTGGCCGAGGACTCCATCGGCCGGAGCACCGCTGGCTTTGGCCACCGCGTTGTCGAACCTAACAATCCGACCCACCTGGCTACCGACGTAGAGCCTTCCCGAGGAATCCGCCGCGAGGCCGTACGGCACGGGCGTGCCGGTTTGCGTGATGTTCGCATCCGTTTGGTTGAATCCAAGCTGGCCCAGCACCCGGAGCGCCGCCGCACCATTGGCGAGATGCGGGGCATCGGAGAACAATAGCACACGGTTGTTAGCGATATCCGCAACCCACAGATAGGGCGAGCCTTGGAGAACCGGGTTCGGAGAAATCGCGAGCGAACCCGGCAACTGGAATTTTGCCGAACCTTTACCACCCGAAGAAGTGGAGTAACCCGACTGGCCGAGCACCGCCGACGCCGATGGTCCGTCAGGCAGGGCCGCCGCGTTGTTGAATCGCAGGACGCGGTTGTTGAACGAGTCCGCGACATAGAGATTGCCCAAAAGATCCGTGACCAGGCTCAATGGATGATAGAACGTGCCCGCCGCCGTGCCGGGGTCCGTGTTTTCGAAATTCACCTGGCCGAGCACGCCGTTCGCCGGCACACCGCTGCCGATGGTGGCTGCGTTGTTGAAGCGAAGGACGCGGTTGTTTCCAGCATCGGCCACCCACAGCCGGCCCGCGTTGTCCAAGCACATCCCGGCGGGCATGTTGAAGTGATCGGGGCCATTGCCGGCATCGCCGCAGTTGAAATTCGTTTGACCGAGCACGGCCTCCGCCGCCGCGCCATTCTGCAGCGAGGCACCTGAGCTGAAACGCAGGATTCGGTTCATCCGCGAGTCGCCGACAAACACCTTTTGTGTGGAGGGATCGACCGCCACGAATGGCCCCGACAGATGCGAGGCGTCCGCAGGCTGGCGGCCGAGGATGAGATCCGCCTCGGCTCCGTCCGCTACGACGGCGCGCGCCGCCTGCATGGCTAACAGGAGAACGAGCGACGCCACAAGGCAAACGCAGAATTCGGTTTTCACGGTAGGGAATGGTTGGATGTTTCCAAACGCGGGATCTCATTCGACCGGATGGCGGCCGGAATTAACGGTATTGGCTTTGGTTGCCTGCTTCGACAAAAGTTTGCCGGACTGTACGATCGTGCCGTTGCGCCCGACGGCGACGAACGTGTTCCTGCCATAGCAGACGGAGTAGAGCGCTTCCTGGGTTTTGCCCGGGCGTTTCGCCCACTTTTTGCCATCTTTGGATGATTGGATTTCTCCGGCCCAGCCAACGGTGACGAAGGTCTTGTTTCCGTAACAGACCCCGAAGAGCGTGTCCCCGCCTTTGATGCGATGCGGTGTCCAGGTGACACCATCGCCGGAGGTGGTCACCGCTCCGGAATCACCGACGGCGACAAAGCGGCCGTTGCCGTAGGTGATGCCTAATAGATAATCCCCGAGGCCGGCATTCCGTGGTGTCCAGATGAAGCCGTCGGGCGACGTGAGGATCGAGGGTTTGTTGGAATCGCCATCATGGGTGGTGGCCACAAAGGTTCCCTTACCGGCCGCCAGTCCGTCGAAAACCTGGTTCTCCGGTTGGGGACGGGCCGGCCAAGCCAATCCGTCCTCCGACTCGACGAACTGGCTGGTTCCTCCCAGCAGGAACTTGCCGTCGCCATAGGTGGCGCAATACAGCGTGCCGACGATGGAGCCCGGATAGACGAGCCACGAGATGCCGTCCACGGACGTGAGCACCGTCCGGTCCTGTCCGGCGACGACGAACAAGCCGTTTCGATAGATGACGGAGTAGAGGTCCTTGCTGCTGACCTTCGGCGCGGCTTTCCATTTCGCACCGTCGGAAGAATAGAGCACGGTACCCAGGTAGCCGACCGAAACGAAGCGGCCATTGCCGTAAGTCACGCCCTGGAGGTATTGTGAGTTGACCGACTTGGCCGGGGTCCTGACTTGCCATGTGGCGAGCGGATCGGCGGCGAATGCCTGGGGGGTGATATTTGTTAGGCCGATCAGGCAGATGGCGAGAGCGGCGAGCGGGGAGTTGAGGTTGGTTTTCATAGCGACTCCGGTTTAGCACCGTCCTGAGGCTGCGGGCCATACCACTGCCGGAGGGGAAAAGGCAGTGGTTGCGGGGTTTACCTACGCATTTAGTGGTATTCCGGCGGGGAACGATGTGATTAGGATGACGCGGTGACGATCACCCGCCGCATCCTGACTCAAGTCGCGGTCGCCGCAGGAGCGGTCGTCGCCGTGGTGTCGGCGGTGGCATATGGAATCGTTTTCGACACGACCAAGGAACGTGAGCTGGAGAACCTGAAAACCTATGTGGCGGAAAGGACCCGCCGCGAAGAGACCGGATTCCGCCAGGTCGAGGCAAACCTCGCCACGGTACGCGGGCAGTTCCTCAAACGCATCGCCGAACCCGCGCCCGCGGACTGGCGCGAGCGCTGGGATGACAGGTTCGAGCTGTTTCCCGATGGTTCGTGGCGCAGCCGCCGTAAATTCGCCGACGGGCGGAAATACTCGACGCTATGGATGCATCGCGACGCGGATCTAACAAAAGACCTGCAGGTGCGCATTCTCCATGCGCAGAACATCTGCGACGAGCTGCTTCCATCGTGGGGAGATTCGTTCCCGAGCCTTTATTTCAATTTCCCGGGGCCATCTAACATAGGATTCGATCCAACGATCCCCTCGTGGGTCTGGGACACGCCCGCGGATTACGACATGAATGGGCAGGAGTGGGTGAAGATGGCATTTCCGGAAAACAACCCCTCACGTGGATTCACGTGGACCGGAGTCGTCGAGGAAGAGGTCACGAAGACTCCGCAGGTCGCGGTGTTGCTGCCGATCGACGTGGGCGGTGAGATGCTCTGCTCCGTGGCGCACAGCATCAACGTGCGGGGGATGATCGAGGAAACGACGCACGGCGTGCTGCCGGGAGTCTCGCAAATGATTTTCCGTCGCGACGGACGGCTGATCGCCCACCCTGAGGCAAAGGAGCGCATCATTTCCAGCAAGGGACTTCTAACGGCCGCTGCCAGCGGTGACCCGATGCTTGTCCGTCTCTACGGGATCGTTTCGAAAACTCCGGACAAGCTTTTCTCCGGCTACGATGTTGCGGCCAAGGCGTATTTCGTGGCGGCGCGGCTCGAGGGACCGGATTGGTTTTTTGTCACGGTGATGCCGCGGACGCTGCTGCAGCGGCAGGCGTTTGCCTCGGCGAAGTGGGTGCTGTGGTCAGGATTGTTGTCACTGGCATTGGTGTTAGGTGTTTTCGCCTGGATCCTCCGGCGTCAGGTCGCGAGGCCCCTGGCGGAGTTCGCCCGCGTCACCGGGCGCATGAGCGCAGGGGACACGGATGCGCGTGCCGTGGTGTCCGGCGATGACGAACTGGGGCGGCTGGCCGGAGATTTCAACGAGATGGTCTCCAAGGTCGCTGCCCGCGGCGCGGAACTCAAGGCGCTGAACCTGTCGCTGGAAGAGCGTGTCGCCGAACGCACGCGGGAGTTGCGGGAATCCGAGGAACGCTTCGGAAAAGCGTTCCAGGCGAGCCCGGCACTGATCGCGCTGACCCGCATCGGCGACGGCACGTTCATCGCGGCGAACGACGCGTTCTATCGAATTTCAGGCTATCCGGAGGAAGAGGTCATCGGTCACAGCTCGCTGGATCTGAACATCTACGCCCGGCCGGTACAGCGCGACGAGTATGTGAGCGAGGTGAAAGCCCGCGGCTCGGTGCGGGATCGCGAGCACGAGCTGAGAGACAAGAGCGGCAATCTGCGCACCATTCTAACATCCGGCGAGATCATCGAGCTTGATGGCGAGCCGCATCTGCTGACGGTCGGCCTCGACATCACGGACCGGAAGCACGCGGAGCTGGAAATGGCCCGGGCCCTCACCCGCGAGAAGGAGCTGGGTGAATTGAAAAGCAGCTTCATCTCGATGGTCTCGCACGAGTTCCGCACTCCGCTGGGTGTGATCCTTTCCGCAGCGGACGTTCTGGAGCGGTATTTCGACCGGCTGTCCGCGGAGGACCGCGCATGCCATCTCGAGATGATCCAGCGCTCGACGAAGAACCTGGCGAAACTGATGGAAGAAGTGCTTTTGCTCGGCACCGTCGAGGAGGGCCGGATGCGGTTCACGCCGGCACCGGTGGATCTGGATTCTCTCGCCCGCTCGCTGGCCGATGAAATGATTTCCGCGACACAATCCGCCTGCCCCATCGTTTTCAAGGCTCACGGCCCGCTGGTCGGAGCGGTGTGCGACGAAAGCCTCGTGCGCCATATCCTGACCAACTTGTTATCCAACGCGGTGAAGTATTCGGAACCCGGCAGCCCGGTCGACTTCATCGCCGCGCGGGACGGCGGAAACGTGATTATCACGGTGCGCGACCGGGGCATCGGAATCCCGGTGGAGGACCGGGAACGGATCTTCCGTTCGTTCACCCGCGGCAGGAACGTCGGTCTGCGTCCGGGCACCGGGCTCGGGCTGCTGATCGTCGAACGCTGTGTCCAATTGCACGGTGGAAGCGTTGATCTCGTGAGCACTCCCGGTTCCGGAACCATCGTCACCATCACGCTCCCCGCCTTCATCTAACATCCATGAAGACCATCCTCATCATCGAAGACCAGCCTGACATGCGTAGGAATGTCGCGACCATTTTGAAAATGGAAAACTACGCCGTCCTCGTCGCGGAAAACGGCCTCGAAGGTCTGGCAATCGCCCGCGACGAGAAGCCGGATCTCATCCTCTGCGACGTGATGATGCCGGAACTCGACGGCTACGGCGTACTGGAAGGAGTGCGCGCGGATCCGACGATCGCAGGCACGCCGCTGGTTTTTCTAACTGCCAAAGGCGAGAAGACCGACCTCCGTGCCGGAATGAATCTCGGCGCGGACGATTATCTGGTGAAACCCGTATCCGCGAGCGATCTGCTGGCCACCGTCTCGGCGCGGTTGGAGCGCGAGAGGCATCGGCTCGCAACCGGTTTCAACCCGGACTTCACCACCGCCGCGCCGCTTGAAAGAAAACTGGGCCTGACTCCACGGGAGGCGGAGGTTTTGCTCTGGGTGGCCCAAGGGAAGAGCAATCCGGAGATAGCCACCATTCTCGGCGCGGCGGAAGGTACGGTGAAGAAGCACCTGCAGAACATTTTTGAGAAAACCGGCGTGGACAATCGCAATGCAGCCTCAATGCTGGCGTTTGAAATTCTTTCCTAACATTTATTTCGGCGGGGTGCCTTCGAACGGGATCTTGGTGGTCTTCACATCCAGCAGCGGCCCGAGTTCGTAAACGTTTTTGTAACCGTAGGCGTGGAGGTTGATGAAAGTCTGGATGTTGAGCGCGACCTCCGCGGTTTTGCGCGCGAAGCCGACAGGATCCTTGTCGAAGTTGTTATTGCAGTAAATGAGGATGCGCGTGGTTTTGTCCGGGATGACCTTTTTCAACGCGTCTTCGGTGAAGTCGGTGAAGGCCAGATGGAGCGCTCCTTTCACATGGATCCGCTCGAACTTGTCAGTGGAGCGGGCGTCAAAAACCACGGTGCCGGGTTCGGCCGCCATTTTGAGAAAATCCTCCTCGCTCACCCGATGCGCCTCGCGGACCGGTTCGAGTTCCTGCGTGAGTTTGGCGAAAGCAGCGTAATCGACCGCGGGATTTTTGATCTCGGCGGCGTGGAGTGGAAATGCGGTGAAGCAAGCCAGAATGAGGAGACGTTGGTTTTTCATAACCCCTCGTTTTTTACCCGCATCGAGGCCCGCTGTCCGTCAACGCTCGGTAAATTCAACGGGGCGCAAAAAGGCCGGGAGCATGACTCCCGGCCTTGATGATGTGGCTTGTTAGCCGCCCGAGCTCAATTGTTGACCTTGGCGCGGATGAAGTCGGTGGGCTTGCCGAAGACGGAACCCGGGACGCGGAAGGTGCGGTAGGTCCAGCCGGTGCTCAGGGAGGGCAGGCCTGCTTGAATGGTCGTGGCATCCGTTCCCGTCACTTCGGTGACGTTGTTGGTCCAGGTGGCGAGTTCGTCGGCACCTTGGATGCGATAGATCACTCCGTCGATGAGGGCGGAGACCTCCTCGTGGGTGGTGCCATCGTCGGAGAACACCGCACCGGTGCGGACAGGCACGGTCAGGGTGAGGACGTTGTTGCCACCGACGGTGCCGATCTTGCCGACGAGTTTTCCATCGCTGGCACCGCTGAGCGGATTTCCATCGAAGGCGAACTCGGCGAGGTTGTTGCGGCCGTCTTTGTCCGGGTCCGCGCTGTCGAGGCGGTCCGCACCGGTGAGTCCTTTGAGATCGGCCCAGGTTTCGTAGGCGTTGGCACCCACCTGAAGTTTGCCGTTTCCGATGATCGCCGCGGTTTCAAACTGGGCACCGGAACTGATGGCTCCATAAATGCCGTTAGCCTTGGTGACTCCGTTGATGACGAGTCCGGTCACGTTATCGGTGGCTCCGTGTGTCAGTTCAAGCGTGGCACCACCGGCGATGTTCACGGTGGAGGTGTCGCTCAGACAGGCGTTGCTCAAGGAGAGCATGCCGGTGGTGACGGTGGTGTTTCCGGTGTAGGTGTTGACTCCCGCAAGGATGAGTTTGCCGGCGCCGGTTTTCGTGAGTCCGCCATCCGTCGCCGCATCGGCTCCGATCGCGGAATGCTGAAGCACCTGGCCGATGGTGATGTCCTGGCCATTGCTATTGATGAGGGCACCGCCGTTTCTGACATTGGATGCGCTGAGCCCCGTCAGGAAGGTGGCCGCCGTGGCGCCGGTGTTGGCGACGAGCGTCCCTCCGTTGAAGTTGAAGGTTCCCGTGGCGGCGGCTCCACCCTTGATGATCTGCTTCACCGTTAGAGTGCCACCATCGAGGTTCACCGTGCCGTTTGACGTGGCCACGTTCTGCGAGCCCAAGTTGATGATGCCGAGGTTGGTGGTGGCGGATCCGGACAGGTTGTAGGTGGCGATGCCATGCTCTGCGATCCATGTCTGGCTGTCGGTATTGGTGATCAAACCGCCCGATTGATTGATCTCGGTGGTTTGCGTCCCGCCGACGCCGGAGGTAGTGATATTGCCGTTGGCCGTGGTTTTCGTCACGCTGCCGCCGGACATGTTGAAGACGCCGCTGGCGCTGTCGCGGCCGATCGCAAGCCAGTTGGTGGCGTTGATGGCGCCGGTGGTCATGTTGACCGTGCCGTTATTTCCCGCACCATTGAGGAGCCAGATTTCAGCACCTGTGGACTGGAGGGTTCCGGTGAAGTTGGTCACCCCGCTGGCCAGGGAAATCACCCCTGCGGCGTTGGTGGCGGCACTGGTCACCGTGCCGGCCAGGTTCAGGGTGCCCGGGCCGTTTTTCACCAGACCGAATGAACCGGTGATGGAATCCGGGATGGTAAGTGTTCCGGCCATCACGGTGACCGTTGGTTGGGAGAACGAGGTTTTCGCTCCGGACAGGGTAATGTCGTTAGAGCCGGCGAAGGCCCAAGCGCCGCCAAGGGAAACCGGATTGGTCACGTTCAATGCCGAGCCCGTGGTGTTGTCCAGTGTTCCTCCCGAGAGTGTGAGGGTTCCGGTGCCGGCGGCTGTCGTACTGCCGAGTTCCAAGGTGCCGCCGGAAAGGCTGATGCCGCCGGAGAAGGTGTTGGAGCCCGTCAAAGACAGCTTGTTGATGCCTGTTTTACCAAGGCGCACGGTTCCGGTGCCATTCTGGATGGTGCCGGAGAACACGGAGTCCCCACCGCCGCCGATGGTCAGAACTCCGGTGCCGGGAACACTGCGGCTCACCGTGCCGGTTCCGGACAACTCGGCTTTCCCGAAGATGCTGTTCACGTTCAGGGTGCCGTCCACCTGCACAGCTCCCGATGTCGTGTTGCCAAGGCTGCCTCCGGAGACGCTGAGCACGGCCCCCGTGTCAATCAGCGCGTCGCCGGTATACACCATGTTGGCGAGAGCGATGTTGGCTGTGGCTCCGGGCTGTACTTCGAGTGATTTGAAGTTCGGATTGTAACCCTGCAAGGTCAGCGTGTTTGCACCGCCCAAGGTGGATGTGCCGCTGGAAAACGTCAGGCTGTTCACCGTGAAGTTCACACCCAGGGTGGTATCGGTATTGGTTGCGCCCGCAGCTTGGAAATACACATCCGAGACGAGGCCGGGGATCTGTTTGGTATCGGTGGCCCCTCCCGAGGTGGTGGCCCAGTTGCTGTTGTTCGGAGCGTTGGTGGCATCGTTCCAGATGCTGCTCACATCACCTTTCCAGTAGGCCTCGGTGGGGGTGGCGCTGCCCGTCACGGTGACCACATACTTGTTGCCGACCACATTGCCGACATAGGTGGTGAATCCTGCCACAATGGCGCTGGTATCCAGTGAGAAGGTTCCTGACAAGGCGGCACCGGAGGTAATGATGTCATAGGTTCCGGGGTCGAGAACACCGGACAGTTTGATGGTGGTCGTTCCCGTTGCCGAGACAGTCGCCGCGGAGATGGAATCCGTGCTGATCGAGTTCGCTCCGACCAGCAGCGTGGCACCGTTGAGCGTCAGAGCGCTGACCGCCGCCGCGCGGTCACCGTTTCCGTTACGGAGATCGAAGGTCCCCGCGTTTACCGTTAGGTTGTTGCCCGTTGGCAAACTGATGAAGGGGCCGAGGGCCAAGGTGCCACCATTGACCGTTGTCGTTCCGACATAATCCAGCGAGCCGGTCAGTGTGAGCGAACCCGCGCCTTGCTTGGTCAGGCCGCCTGCACCGGCAAGCGGCTGCGCGGTGGCGAGGGTGAAACCATTGCTGTCGATGACGGCTCCACCCGCTTGCACGTTGGCCGTATCCACGGCGATGAAGGCCGCGCTGTCCGCGGTGGCTTTCAAAACGCCGCCGTTCATGTTCAGGGTGCTGGAACCGCCTCCCGCTTCCTCGACGACGCGTTTGGCATTGAGGGTGCCACCGTTGAGGTTGACCGTGCCCACGGCCGTGGAAAGTTTGGCGATGGAAAGGAGCGGGCCCGATACGTTGATCGTCCCGCTACCCGAGATGTTCAGAACTCCCACGCCGCCTTCTGCGATGGTCATGGTCGATGCGGTATTGGCGACTGCCGTCTGATTCACGGTTCCCGCGCTGAGGTTATAGACACCTTGGGCTCCCACATAACGTCCGACCACCAGCCAGGTGGCGGCGTTGACGGTACCGCCTGTTTGGGTCAGCGCGCCGTAGGAAGTGCCGGTGCCGGCCGCATCGCTTTTCCCGACGAAGACCGTGCCACCGAAGTTCGCGGTGGCGGTGTCTTTCACATTGAGGTTGCCGGTGGTGGTGAGACCGGCGTTGCCGATATAGGTGTCGATCGCGCCTACTGTTAGCGAGGAGCTGTTTTCCAAGTTCAGAATTCCGTTGCCCGCGTTGCCAATCACCATGGTGCCTGCGGCTCCCTTGACGATGGAGCTGGTATCCTTGACGGTCACCGTGCCGACGGCGGTTCCCGCGCCGCCGATGTTGAAGGTGTTGCCGGCGTTATAAACGGATCCGCTCTGCAGGATCCATGTTCCCTGCGAGCTTGTGCTTTCGGCAACGTGGGTCGTGCCGGTGTTGGTGAACGTCGAATTGGTCTGGGTGATGAAGGTCTGGCTGCTGTTGTTAGCGAGGGCGTTGTTAAAGCCGCAACTGAAGTTTCCTACATTCACCGTGGAGTTGGTGAGGTTCAGATTGCAGATCCCGGTGTTGCCGTTGCCACGGGCCAATGCCAGCCAACTCACCAAATTGAGCGTCGAGTTGGTGACGGTGAGGTCGGCGGAAACATCGGGCGTGTTAGATACCCACATTTCCGCGGCCACGTTGTTGATCTGCGCGCCCGCCGTGCCGTCGAAAATTACTTTTCCTGCGGTGATGAACAGCCCGTTGGCCGCCGCGCCGATGGTGTTGGTGCCGGCATTGGTGATGCTAAGAGTTCCCGCTCCCGTTTTCACCATCCCTCCCAGGAGGCCGGAGGTGATGCCGCCGGTGACCGTCAGGTTGTTGGTGATGTTCAGGCCGCTGTTGGTGCCATCGATCATGAATCCGCGATTGATCGTTGTGCTCGCACCCGTGTAGGCAAGTACGCCACCGGCGAGGACAAGATTGGAAGGAGCGCTGGTGGCCGCACCCAGCGGGCCCGCCACACCGCCGTCGGTCAGGACATCCACCGTGAGGGTGCCGCCTTCAAGACGGGTGACCCCGGTGTAGTCGTTGGTCATGGCAGTGATGGATGCGGTTCCGGTGCCCTTTTTGATAAGAGTGGAGGCTCCTGAAATCTTGCCCAATCCGGTCAGGGTGTAGGCCTTGGCGGCATTGTTGAACTGCACTTCCTGCGGCAACACGGTGACTCCGAGGGTCACATTGCCCGTGCCGGTGGCGAGGTCGTTGAACAGGACTGGATTCGGATTGAGATAGGTGGAACCCGTTAGAAGAACCTGATCCACCCAGTTGGCGGTGGTGGCGATATCCCACACCCCGTCCACGGTGCCGTTCCAGCGTGGAAGGGCCACGCTGGTGATGTTCAGATAGACGTTACCCGCATTGTCATCCACGAGGTTGGCGACGACACCTACCGGCAAGGTGCCCAGCACGAAACTGCCGGAACCTGTTTTCGAGGCATAGGTCAGGAGTTTCAGGTTCGCCGCTTGGAACTTGGTGCCCGTCACATTGATTGTGACCGGACCATTCACCGCGAGCGTCCCGGTCACGTTGACCGGTGCCGTGGCGGGATTGGCACCCGCGAGATCACCCACATTGGCGAAGTAGGTGGTGGCGGCCGTGGAGCCGAACGTCAGGTTGGTGAAGTTGATGGTGTTTCCCTTGACCGGGGGTGTGACCGAAAGCGAGGTTCCGTTGGCAAGGGTCATCGGCCCCGCGCTGGCGGCGAAGGTGGCGTTCAAATCCAGCTTGCCGCCGGTCAATGTGGTGCCGCCCGCATAGGTGAACGCGGTCTTGATCGTGGTGGTGCCGCTGCCGGAGAAGGTCATCGCGCCGGAAGTGTTGGCGACCAAGGTGGCCGCTCCGGTGAGGGTTCCCGTGTTGCCGAAGCCACCGCCCACCAGCGTGAAGGTCGGCGCGGTGAGGTAGCCGATGCCCGCGCTGGTCATCGTGATGCTCGTCAGGTTTCCACTGGCATCGATGTTGGCGACCGCAGAGGCTCCCGTCCCGCTGCCGCCGGTGATGTTGACCCGTGGGGTTTCAAGATAGCCGCCGCCGCCCACAACTAGGCCGGTCGCGGAAACGCCATTGCCGCTGGGTGCTTTCAGGGCTTCGGTGAGCGTGATGTTGAAGCTGTTGTTGTCAACCGTGCCGCCCCCCGAATAGACGTAGGCATCGGTGAGGGCCAAATCGTTGAAAAATGCAGTGTTATTGGCATTCGCCTTGAGTGTGCCGCCGTTGAAATGGAAACGATAGACGCCGGTGGCGCTGCTCGTCCCCTTGGTGACGGAGTTGGCCGAAAGTGTGCCCCCCAGAAGATTGATGGTCCCGGCAAGGGATGTCGCGTTTCCAGCGAACTGCGCGGTTCCCCCTGTCCCGAGGGTCATCGAATGCGAGCCGGAGATGTTCAGGGTTCCCGTGCCGTTTTCACCGACGAAAATGCCTGTGTTGTCGGTGAAAGTGCCACCGGATAGGTTCACAATACCAAACGAGGCCGCGCCACCGGCACCGATGGTCATGCGGTTGGCGGCAACGGTGATCGAGCCGCCCGATTGATTGAGGATGCCGCTGTCTCCGGCGAGGCCGACAGCCAGCCAGCTTCCGACCGTCAACGAGCCTCCCGTCTGGGTGTAGGCCCCATAGACGGCGTTGCCCCGGCCGATATGAAACTCGCTCGCGGTGGTGATGGTGCCGGAGGTCATTTTCAGCAGGCCGGCCGAGTTTGCGGTCGAGCTGATCGCGATGGTGGGGGAACTGTTCTTGTAACAGGTGAGCGTGCCGCCTTCGATCAGCATGGTGCTGTTCACGCTGCCGCCATTGCCCACGGCTACGGCATTGTTTGCTGTTCCGGAGACGCCGGCCACGGTGGTCCCCGTGATCTTGATCACGCCGCGTTCCACGGAGAGGCGATCTCCGATTACGTTATTGCCTGATAGTGTGAGGGTGCCGGTGTTGTTGCGTTTCACCAAGCCGAGGCGGGCCGTGGCCGAGCCGGTGATCGTGCCGCCGAAGTTGAAATCACCTGCGGATTGGATAAACACCCATTTGGAATTCGGGCCGCCGTTTTCCAAGCTTCCCGCGCCGGTGAGCCCGCCATTCAAGGTGAAGTCGCCGGAGACCTGGATTTTTCCCGCCTGGATATCCAACAGTCCCGCGACGGCGGTGTTGTTCGCTTGGTCGGACATCCAAACGTCGCCGGTGCCTTGTTTGGTGATGCCTCCCGAGGCGGTGAAGTTGTTGGCGAGGACGATTTTGTTAGACGAGTTATTCACCCACGTCTGTGTTCCGGTGAAGGTGACCGGAATGTTCTGGTTGGCGGTGGCGGAGCCGATGGTCGCGGTGCCCGCGCCTGACGCCATGGTCATGCCGCCGGCTCCCACACCAAGTGCGCGGTTGGTGCCGTCCGCCGCGAGGGTGGTGGTTCCCGTGTTGTTGAACGTTAGCGAATTCGCCGCATGGTTGGCGTTGAAGGTGACGGTCGTGGCCGCGTTCGCAGTGGTGATGTTGAAAATGGCATCATCCGTTACTACGGGAGCTGCTACGGGATCCGGAGTCGTTGCGGCGGAGTCCGTGGACCAAGCTGCGGAGTTCAGCCATGAGCCGTTGGCACCGTCCCAGTAGATGGTGGCGGCGTGTGCCTGGGTAAACAGGAGTGCGGACAGCAGGACATTGCGTGAATTGCTTTTCATGGGTTTTGAATGGTGGTGGATTTGTCGGGAGTGAGGAAACCGGGTGCCCGGAAGAGGACGTGAGTCCGCAAAAAGCCAAGCCAGGGACGGCTGGGAGCCGCCCGGTGTGAAACGGGAAACGTCAAGGAGGCGGATGGGTTTTGGGCCTCGGAGACGAAATAATGATCTAACCTAAAGCAAAGAGATTAGGGCTTCCGCGTATTCTGCCTACCTATTTTGTGTCCCCTTTTCGGGGGGGGTAATGGGGCATACTTCGACGACCGGGTTGGAGGCCTCCGATCATGTTAGATAAGTAAGGAAAAGCTTCCGCTTTCAAACGATCAAGGCGCGTCCTTCAGATCATTGGCGGGCTTTTGCGCGGCCTTCGGAATATTCCATGCGGTGAGCCACTCCTGTTTGGTGCGCTTGAAGCCAAGTTCTAGCAGGTGTTTTTCCATATCGGGGAAATGGGCGGCCCCGTAGAAAATGCCGAGATTTTTGTGACCGGCGGCGAACTCGGTGTTCATGACTTCGAGGCAGCGTTTGTTGCGATCGCTGATGATCACGCTTTCCCCGGCGAATGCGGCGATCTGGTCGTCGCCGTGGCCGAGCGTGTGAACGATTTCGAGTTTCACCCCATTCGAACTGCCCGAGAGCAGGGCTTTGAGGAGCTTGGCGGGATCCGGTTGGTTTTTGGCATCGGGGTCGAGTTTGCCGGCCTTCATCGCGAAGCCGATCAGCGATTCGCCGCGCTCGGACTGCATCTCGGTGAACTCGGCGATTGTCAGGTCGGCGTGGACGAAATTTTTCGTGGTGTAATCGATGGAACCCGCCTGGCCGGTCAGATTGAGAAAGCCGGCGACCATGTCATAGATCTTGTGCAGTCCGGATAGATTTTTTCCTTCGTCTTTAGCCGGCCCTTCCTCTCCGTCTTTCCGCGGTGTGTATTTTTCTCCGCCGATCATTTCGAAAAGCAGGGAATCGTAGCCTTGGAAGCGGGTTGTGAGCGTCTCGTAATACGCCTTGTCCGCGATGTGGACGGCACCGAGGAGCTCGACGCTTTCGCCGTCCTTTTCATAACGGGTGACCGCCGTTTGCAAGCGGGCGGCGGAATCGTCCTCATCCACGCGGATAAAATCGCCGGCACTGGCGGCGACGGCCAGAATGAGTGAGGTGAAGACAGTTGCGAGGCGTGTTCTCCGGGCCATGGGAAAATTTTTCGCATGGGAGAGGCGGTCGCGCGAGGGGAAATTCCATCGGATTTCCGATCAGGTATTCCACTTGCGGATGTAGACGCTGGTCATGGTTTCATCGGTCCGGAGTTCGATAAAACCCGTGTATCGTCCGGGGCTGTGGTTGTTGAAATCCATGGTTTTCTTATGGAGACCGAAGCTAGGCGAATAAATACTTTCAGGAAGATACGCTGGCATCCCGGTGCCCGCGCCACTCCGTTTTAAATCCAATGTCTGGATGAGGCGCACTGTTTCCTCTCGAGAGCATTCGAACGAATAAGAGGCACTCACGTCGGAGAGGATGATGTTGTTGATGTTGACCGTCAGATGTCGCGCGCTTTTCGGAAGTTCGGCGTCGAAATAACTCTTAAAGCCAAGCGCGGGATCCATCCTTTCGCGAACGGCGGACACGACGGGCCGCGCGCAGAAAACCAAGGGAAGGACCAAGGAAACCCACCAGCGATAGGGCCGGATGGGTTTCCAATTTCCGATGGCCCTGCCAATCAGGCCCAGAGGTACGAGGATGAGCAACATGAACGGCGAGGCAAATGCCGCAATAATGAGGGACATTTTCAAGACCCGGTCCAAATCGGTGTTCGTGAACGCTTGCTCAGCACACAGCGACGTCCACGCGGCGATCCACAACACCAAGACCCAGAAAATCCGCCGCTGATTCCGAGAGCGGAGGGCACCTTGAAGGAGCATGGGATCTTCCTGCTTCTCAACTTCCATCGCCTCAATCTTGACAGGCCCAGGAGGTGGCACACAACTTCGAAAACCGAGATTCTCGGTCACAAACGCAACCGTTGCCGGGCCGATGTTTCTCGGTTATATCCACGGTAGAAATGAATCCACCCGCCCTGCGCTACTGCCCCGATCTGCTGCATTATTCCCGACGACTCACCCGCGAGGTGATGGTCGGAAATGTCGGCGTCGGCGCGCATCACCCGATCCGCGTGCAGTCGATGATCACTTCGGACACACGCGACACTCCGGCCTGCGTCGCGGAAGTGCTCGGGCTGGCCGAGGCCGGTTGTGAAATCGTGCGGATCACGGCGCAGACGAGGATTTACGCAGCGAATCTGGAAAACATCGCCCGCGAGGTGCGCGCCGCCGGTTGCAACGTGCCGCTGGTGGCGGACATCCATTTCAAGCCCGACGCCGCGCTCGAAGCCGCGAAGTGGGTGGAAAAGGTCCGGGTGAATCCGGGAAACTACGTGGACAAGAAAAAGTTCGAGATCCGCGAATACAGCGACGATCAATACGCCGAGGAACTGGAGCGCATCCGCGAGGAATTCACGCCGCTGGTGCTGCTTTGCAAGGATCTCGGCCGGGCGATGCGGATCGGCACCAACCACGGCTCGCTTTCCGACCGCATCATGAACCGTTACGGCGACACACCGCTCGGGATGTGTGAAAGCGCGTTGGAATTCGCCCGACTGGCGCGAGAGAACGACTATCACAATTTCGTCTTCTCGATGAAGGCATCCAACCCGAAGGTAATGATCGAGGCCTATCGCCTGTTAGTCGCAAGACTCGATGCGGAAGGCCCGGACTGGAACTATCCGATCCACCTTGGCGTCACCGAAGCCGGCGACGGCGAGGACGGCCGCATCAAGAGCGCCATCGGCATCGGTTCGCTGTTGGCGGATGGCATCGGAGATACGATCCGCGTCTCGCTAACAGAAGATGCCGTTTATGAAATCCCGGTCGCGCAGGCGTTGGCGGCACCCTTCAACGCGCGCAGCGTCGTTGAAGGTGGTTGCTGCGTCTCGCAGCAACGATCCATCAGCGAAGACGCCAGCTCCACGCGGTTCGCTTGGGACAAGGTTAAAAAAAACAAAGCCACGTTCCTCCCTCACTGGACTCAGGATGGAGCGACCTATGCCGTCACCTTCCGGCTTGCCGATTCCCTGCCTCAGGAGATTCTCAACCGTTACGAAAACAAGCGCAAAGCCCTCCAGGAGCAATTCGAATCACAATCCCCTTTCGCTCGCAAACAACTCTCTAACCTCCAATCCACTGAGATCGATCCCGAACTGGATCGCGCCCACGGAACCTGTTTGTTTAACAACGAGATTTACGCAAAACTCGTCGCTGAAGCCATGGCGCATTTCAACGGCAGCCGTTACGATCTCCTCGCGTGGTGTGTCATGCCCAACCATGTTCACGCAGTGCTCAAGTTGTCGCCGGGTGAGCAGCTTGATAAGATTTTACATTCATGGAAAAGTTTCACCGCCCATGAAATCAACAAGCTGTCAGGAAAAAATGGACCCATCTGGCAAAAGGAAAGTTACGATCATCTGGTGAGGGATGGTGACGATTTGAGAAACCAAGTGGCATATGTGCTCGATAATCCTAAGCTGGCGGGGTTGAACGGTTGGAAGTGGGTGGGGGGTGTTTATCCGGAATTTTTAGAGAGGCGGACGTTGCTGCGAGACGCAGCAACCACGTTGATTTCTTCATACGACCCCTTCAGCTACGAACGACGCGCCAGCTCCACTCTAACGATCATGGGCCACGAGCTCGGCGGCGAGAAGACCGTGCGTGTTTTCACGACCCAGGAACGCTGGAACGCCATCGCCCACAAGATCGTTGGCATGGGCGATTTCAAGCCGGAGATCATCGTTGAAAAATCCGGTGTCGTGGAAATCGACCCCCGCGACGAGACAGCGATCTCCGCCATCAATAGCCAAACCGAGCCCGTTCTCGTCACCGTGAAGGACGGTCTCGATCTCGAAGTCATCCACGCGTTCCGCCAGCTCGCGTTCCGCGTCGATCCGCGGCATCCGGTTCTGCTCAAAGACACGCTTCACCCGCCGGTCGGCGACACGGATTTCATCCAGGCACTGCTTCCCGCCGCGCAAAACATCGGCTCGCTGCTGTGCGACGGCATCGGCGACGCCATTCTCGTTAGAGGCGAAACCGCACCGGGCCAATCGCTGCGGCTCGCCTACAACATCCTGCAGGCCGCCGGCACGCGCATTTTCAAAACCGACTACGTCGCCTGCCCGAGTTGCGGCCGCACGCTTTTCAACCTCCAGCACACGACGCAGAAAATCCGCGCCGCCACCGGCCATCTCAAGGGCGTTAGAATCGCCGTCATGGGCTGCATCGTCAATGGCCCCGGCGAAATGGCGGACGCCGATTTCGGCTACGTCGGCGGAGCTCCTAACAAAATCAACCTTTACGTCGGCAAAACCGCGGTCAAATTCAACATCCCCGAAGCCGAGGCCGTCGAGCGGCTCATCGACCTCATCCGCGAGCACGGAAAATGGGTGGACGCACCCGAACCGGCCACCGCCGAAGTCTAACTGTCATGGCTGATCCAGAAACCCTGACCCGTACCAGCGAGGCAACCTCGCTCGATGTTCCGTGGAACGTGATCGTGCATGACGATCCGGTGAACCTCGTGAGGTATGTGATCTTCGTCCTGATGAAAATCTTCGGTTACGACGAGAAAAAATCGCTGGTCATGACGATGCAGGTCCATCGCCAGGGCCGCTCGGTCGTCTGGTCGGGCGAGCGGGAAAAAGCCGAGTTCTACGTCCAGCAACTGCAGGCCCACCAATTGAAATCCTCAATGGAAAAAGCGCAATGACCGTCCTGCCCACACTTGAAGGCGGCCTCCGCATCGATACGGAAGATCCCAGCGATTGGGAGCTTCTCCGCTCGATCATCACCGATGCGAATTGCTGCAAGATCGACCTCGCAAGCCGCCTTGGAGGGCTCATGAGCGAAGCGGCCGGCGGGGAGGATTGGGACGAACTGGTCGTCCCGGATTTGCGCGAGGGTTTCCAGGACGAGCTCGCTGAAATCGGTGCCTTGATAGAATCCGCCATCTTCAATGCCGAAAACGGCCCGGGACCGATCTGGATTTCTCCCGACGATGCGTTCCCATGGTACAGCTCGCTGAATCAAGCGCGTCTGGCTTTGGAGGAAATCCATCATTTCGGCCCCGAAGACGAGGTGGATCCGATGGTCATGACACCGGTCCAGCGCGCGGCATTCATCCGCTCCGGCTTTTATTCGGACATCCAGTCGCTGCTGTTGCGGCATGTGATGCGATAATTCCGGACTTCCTGATTCCTTCCCTCGGGATCGGTCATTAGAATTGGCGAATGTTCGGCCGTTACCTGATCATCTCATTGTGGATTCTCTCGCTGGGCATCGCTCCTGGTTGTCCGTGGTGCCAGAACAATCCGGCGATGAAGCCGACGGTGAACGAGGGCGATCCGGATCCCGGAGGCAAGTATTTCGGCCAGATCCCGGATCCCGCCAAAGTCCGCCGTTACTACATCGCCGCCGAACCGGTCCTTTGGGATTACCTGCCTGCGGGCGAGGATCCGGTGATGAAAACTCCGCTGCCTCCCCAAATGGCAACAGGCGTCAAAGCCGCGAAATTTCGCTATCAGCAATATGCGGACGAAGGGTTTCAAAAAAAGGTCTTCCCCCCCGGCCGCTTGGGAATCCTCGGCCCGGTGATGAGGGGGCAGACCGGTGATTTCATCGTGGTGACACTTCTCAACCGCCTGCCAACACCCGTCTCCATGCACCCGCATGGCGTCCGCTATGACAAGGACAGCGAGGGCTCCAGCTACTTTCCGGGACGTGGCATGGGGGCGTCGATCGGTCCTGGAGCGAAATTTACCTACGTATGGCATCTCGATGAGGCGAGCGGACCCCGGCCGGATGAACCGAGTTCCAAGCCATGGCTCTATCACAGCCACGTGATCGGAGATTCGGAAATCAACGCGGGGCTTTCCGGGTTCATCATCGTCACCGACCCCGCACGCAGTCGCCCGGACGGAACGCCAAAGGACGTGGATCGGGAGATGGCGCTGCTTTTTCAAAATTATGACGAGAGCGGCGTCGATGAAAGTGCGGAGTATGCGGCGGGTGGCTCCTCCGAAGAAAAATCCGAGGGGCTCACGCCATTGCCGTGGGAAAAATTGAAGGAAAAACGGGAGCTGAACATGCGTCACGCGATCAACGGCCGGATCTTCGGCAACTTGCGCGGCCTTGAAATGCGGGCGGGCGAGCGGGTGCGCTGGTATGTGTTCGCACTTGGCAATGAAGCGGACGTCCATACCGCCCATTGGCACGGCGCGCGTCTCACGGACGACACCGGCCGCATGATGGATGTCCTCAATCTAATGCCGGGAAACATGAAATGTGCCGACATGCTGGCCGACAATCCCGGCGAGTGGATGATCCATTGTCATGTAGGGGAGCACATGATGGCGGGGATGTATGGAACCTATCAGGTATTTCCCGCTGACGGACCTGTTCCGGCGGAGGATGCGTTTTTCGGATTGAGCACCAACACCCAAAGCGTGCGCTGGCTTGCTGCCGACGGCGACCTCGATCCCGCATCATTTCAACTCAAAGTCCGCTGCCTCGTCACGGCTTACGAAAATCTATCCGTTTGGACCACCAAGCTCGGCGTGACGATCGGCAGGACCTCCGCCAATGTGCAGCTCGATCAAAAAGGAGCCGGTGAATCCGGCGGAGGAGCTTTCCGGGTGGTCAATGCGGACAGCCTCGGGTTGGTTCGCGGTGACGCTCTGGAAATCGAGCTCAGGTTGACCGGATCCGAGTGGAAGAACGCGATCCGGGAATCTTTGGTTAGGGAAGGCGATCCTTACGTGCCTCTGGAAATTTCCCTGAACGGAGTTGCCCATCAGACCCGGGTTCCCCTGACGATTACGGGAGATAAGGTCGTTTTGCGGAAGTGACGAACCTCGGTCATTCTCCGATCCCCGGTGGCGTTCCATAACCCATGAACACCGCCTTGCCTCCCTCGCGTGGCAGTCGGAAATCATAAACACCGTAACCGTTCGCCTTGATGCCGCGGTAGGATCGGCCGTCGGTGGCGTTGATCATCACCGCGTTGCCGTCCTTTTTCTCATGGCCGAGAAACAGGGCGACGTGGGTGATGTTCACCTTCCGCTCATCGCCCGGAGTGTAGGTGCCGCCCCAGAATAACAAATCGCCGGGCTGGAGATTTTTCAAACTCGCTTCATCGAGCGCGCTCGTGCCTAACGAAACTTCAGTCAGGCGACCCTTTTCCTTGAGCCAGAGATACTGATCCGCAGACGTTCTCGGCGGATCGAGGCCCGCTTCGGTCATGACGAAATACATCGCGCCGGAACAATCGAACCCGCCGTCCTTGGGATCCGAGGCACCGAATCGGTAGGGCAGCCACGCCGAGTCCCTCGCGACGGCAATCGCCTCGCTGATCAACTTTTTCCGGTCCTCGGGCAACGACTCGAATTCCCGCAACGATTGCGTCGCGATCAAGGCCGGCCTTCCGTAGCTGGCCTTGACGACCGGTTCGGTCGCGGGCGTTTGCGCGACCGCTCCAACCCCGAGCAGGATGGAAAACAAAAGGAGTTTCATCCGGCAAGATACCGTCGGGTACGCAGGGTTGCAATGGATCATCCGCCCGTGGCATTCTGACCGGGTCGTGACGAAACCTCTCACCCTCTGGCTGCTGGGCGATGGCAAGCCGGGCCATGAAAACCAATCACTTGGACTCGCGGACGCACTCGCGCGGCGGGTCCCGTGCGAGGTCCACCGGATTTCCCTCGCGGGAAAACGCGGCATCGTCACCCGCGTCAGGGCGGCGCTCAAGGTCAGTGAGCGCCTACCGAAACCCGACCTCATCATCGGCGCGGGACATGCCACCCATTTCGCCCTGCTTAGGCTGGCCCGCAAGCATCGAGCCAAAAGCATCGTCCTGATGCGACCGAGTTTGCCAATGGGTTGGTTCGATCTCTGCATCGTACCAGCTCATGATTTCGCCAACGGCTGCGGGCGGGAAAACGTCATCATCACCCAGGGAGCGCTCAACCGCGTGTCCCCTCCCCCGATTTCCGGCCGTAATGGAAAAATGATCCTTATCGGCGGTCCATCGTCGAGCCACGGTTGGGATGGCGAAAGCTTGCTGGCGACCCTTGCTGAAATTTCCAAGGATGGCTCCTGGCAACTCACCGATTCGCGCCGGACACCCGACGGATTCACCGACGAAATCCGCAGAAAACTGCCCGCCATCGAGGTTTTTCCCCATCAGCAAACGACGCCCGAATGGCTTCCCGGGAAACTCGCTACTGCGGAGGAAGTTTGGGTCTCGGAGGATTCTGTCTCCATGATTTACGAGGCGCTCAGCTCGGGTGCGCGGACCGGCCTGCTTCCCGTGCCACGGCTTGCGGAGTCGTCCCGAGTCCTGCGCGGTCTGGAGAACCTCGTGAACGACGGTTTCATCACCCCGTTTTCGGATTGGGAAAAAACCGGGCGGCTCAAGGCCCCTCCTTCCATCTTGCGCGAGGCCGACCGTTGCGCCGATGAGGTTCTCAGACGCGACACCACCCGCGGAAGACAAGCTGAAGCTTGAACTCCGGAACCGGGCCCCGGCCTCCCTATTTTAAGCTGTTCGATCCCGGACCCCCATTTCAGAATCCCGCCTCCATGACCCGCTACATCGTCACGCTCAAATGGGGAGACCGCTATGGCCCGGAGTATGTGAACCGGCTCGCTTCCGCCGTCCGCCGCCACACCAGGACGCCCGTGACCATCGTTTGCTTCACGGACGACGGGACCGGCATCGACCCGTCGGTGGAAATTTTCCCGATCCCGGAAATCGATCTTCCGGCGGCAGACAAAGTCACCGGTTGGCGGAAAATCTGCCTGTTCCGCCCGGATCTGCCGATCGATGGCCTCGGGTTGTTCGTCGATCTGGACGTCGTGATCACCGGTTCGCTCGACGACTTTTTCACCTTCGGAAACGAGGACGACATTCCGATCATCCACAACTGGATGGCCTTCCATAAGAAGTTTTTCATCAAGGATCCGATGATCGGAAATTCCTCAGTCTTCCGTTGGAAACTCAACCATTGCGCGTTCGTCTGGGATCAATTCCACAAAGAAAAGGAATGGGCGCTGGCAAATTTCCGCCCGCCGCAATCCTATCTAACACACTGCATCCGGCCGCGCATGAAATTCTGGCCCGCCGAGTGGGTCCGCAGTTTCAAGCGGCACTGCCGCCACGCTTTTCCGCTGAACTGGCTGCTGGCTCCGTCGCTTCCCGCCAGCGCGAAAATCATCGCCTTCCACGGCAAGCCCGACCCGGACGAAGCCGCCGTCGGCTACCGCGGCAAGCGGCTGAACCACTACTCGCGTCCCGCTCCGTGGATCGACAAGAACTGGTGTTAGGAATCCACCCGGAGTTCAAGCTTCAGCTTGTTCTTTGTTAGGTCAGTCCCGGATGAATGAAGACAAGCTGAAGCTTGAACTCCGGACCGCCCTATTTCGCGACCGGACCGCCGTGGCGTTCCCGCCATTTCTCGCAGATTTCCAGGAAATCATAGTCGCGGCGGTACCAGTTTTTGACCAGTTCGACCGCGGCCGGCTCCAATGGCGGCGGCCGGTCCGTGTCGGAGGAACTCCGGTTGGTGCTTTTCGAATCCTTGGGCAGCGTCAGCTCACCCGGAAGTCCTAACGGCTCCTTCAACAGTTCGAAATCCGCGTCGAAACTCTCGATCCGGCCGATGAACAGAATCGCATTCTCTCTAGCAGCAAGCTCTTTCTCGTTTCCAAACCAATCCCAGTAGGAGCACTGGAGATGGCTGATTGTCCGCATCGCGTGGACCGCATCGGCATGCGCGGGGTGGGCGGGATCGAGGGCGAGAGCCAGCGAGTTCGGATCGGGAAAACGCGAGAACGCCCGTTCTTCATCGGCCGACCACGGCACGTGATGCGCCGGCGCGCCCTTCCGCAGCCGGCTACCGAAGCCGCTGATGTAGCGGCTGACCGGATCCCGCGTCACGAACATCACGCGATGGCCCTGCGGAATGTGCTTCAACGCGACGCGATGGGGATGAAGATAGAGCACGCATTTCGGAGTGACCTGATGCGAACCAAGCACACTCTTCAAGGTGGTGCCGCCGGTTTTCCGAAGGTGGAGAAAATGGATGTTTTCCCGGTCGGTGCAGCCCGCGAGGATGCGTTTTTTCAGGCGGTCCAATTTCCGGAATGACAGGCTCATGACTTGATTGGATTGACTGCAAGCTTGTCCCTGAGCGGCCCTATCAGAATCCGCGCGTAGGCTTCCGGCTCGTAGTGATGGTCGTTCGGATTCGAATTCAGAAGACCCGGATCCACGGTGCCGTCGGGACCCAGCGACTTGCTATCGAGATTAATGAACGCGATGCCGTGGCCTTCGCAAAATGCCTCCACCTGCTTGTTGAAATGCAGCGTCAGCGCGGTGCGTTCGATCTGCGTCGCGGTGACTTCCTTGCGCGCGGTGGCGACCTCGCCCCATTCGGTGCCGTCCTTGATCGTTGGCAGCGGCGTGCTGATGCAGACGACCGAGGCCGGGCGGGATTGGATTTCCAACAGAAAATCGGTGTAGGTCCTGACCGCTTTCTCGGTCACCAACTCGACGGACTCGTTGTATTTTTTCGCCCGGTACCAAATGATGAATCCGGTGTCCACCTCGCCTAACATCACCACGATCCGTTTGGCGGCGGTGTCGGCCAGCGCCTCACGGAAACGCTGGTAGGCCTGCGTCTTCGAGTTCGGATTGGCTAGACCGGATGCAGTCGCGCCGCCGACGTTGATGACGTTGAAAAAGGATTTAGGAAAACTCCGGCAGATGGCCTTCTGTTTGAAAATGGAGGTGTGCGAATCGCCCAACACCAGGATTTCCTCGCGCAGCATCCGCTTGGCCAGCAGCAGCACGCGCCTCTTGAGTTTTCGGATCGGACGGTTGCGCTTCATGCTACAGACTAGTGGTTCACGGGCCAATGAAGCCGTGAAAGCAGCGTCGCTGCCAGCTCGCAATTGATCGGGCGCGAGCGCGGCAGAAGCCGGGTGTCACCGGGGTGGAAACTCCCGAGAACGGCGATCGGCACCCGGACGATGCGCGACGCCTTCTCCAGCCGGTTGTAATATCCGTGGAGAAAACTTGTCGGCTTAATCTCCGTTTTGGCGGGCATCGTGACCAGCACCGGCCGCCCGGAGGCGACGGCTTCCGTGACCATGGTGACGCTGTCCTGCGTGACACAGACCCACGTCGCGGAACCAAGGAATTCCGCCATCAGTTTCTCCGGTTTTTCCGCCCACCAAACGGCGCGGGCGATGGTCTTCGGGACGAGGTGCTCGCGCAGGATGGTTTCCGCCCGCGCGCCCGTCCGGCGGGAGGTGCTGACCAGCCAGCGGATGTCCTGCGCCTCCGCCAGCGTGTTCATCTTCAGGGCTAACAATTTCCAGTCGGCATCTGTATATTCATGGCTCGCCGACGCGCCGCCGATGATCATCGCCCAGAGACAGCCGTTAGGGCGTTCCCGCCAGGCGCTCGCCGCAGCGTTCGCCTTCGCCGGGGTGATGCCGGTGGGGATCATTTCCAACGGCACATCGGTCACGTCCGTTTCAAACGGCGAGGGCGTGAAAACCGTGTGGAACCAACGGGCCGGATACGGTTTGCGCTCGCCGAGGAACACCAGCGGCGCACCGTGTTTCACCGCCAGGCTGCGCGCGGTGAACACCGCCTTGCCACCGCTGGTGACGATGAGATTCGGCATCACTCCTGTTGGAGGCCTGCAACCCAGGCAGCTCTTGAGGAATCCATCGGACAAGGGTTGCCCGGCGCGGCCCATCCACAGCCGCACGATGGAGCGGATGATTCCGCCGAAACGCGGACTCGTCTGGATGATGTGGGGCTCGAGCTTCACCTGTTGGGCAAGGGCGGCGACCAAGCCTTCCGACTGGCTCACGTGACCCGGACTGCCTTCGCTGATGATCCAGACGACCCTTTTCATGGAGTTTACTCGGTTAGAACGAGGATGCCGTTCATTTTCGTACAGCGGTCGAGCCGGTAACCGTGGGAAACCAGCAGGTTTTTGAGAGGTTCGCCGCCTTCACCAACGATTTCGCCGATGACGAAGCGCGGCCAAATCGTACGCGGAGCGGTTTTGAAAAACGCCTCCAACACCGGAACTTCGAAGCCCTCGATGTCGATCTTCATCGCGTCCACCCGATCCACTCCCGCTTCCATCAGAAGATCGAGCAGCGGTCGGCCGGGGACCCGGCGGCCGGAGCCTTCCGAGCGCACGGCGGTCTGGCCGACATTGCCCGCGTGTTCCTCGATGACGACCTCGCACGGAGTCGGCGTGACAGCGCAGGGGAAGAGCGTGACGGATGATGTTAGATTGTTCGCCGCGAGATTGTGGCGCATCCGTTCGAGCATGATTTCCGTCGGCTCGACGGCGATGACGCGCAGGCCGGCATGGCGTTGGGACAGCGCCCAGAATGTGTAGAAGCCGGCGTTCGCGCCGACATCAAGAAAGACCGCACCGGGATGCAGCGCGCCTCGCAGGGCATCGCGTTCGGGAGCGTCGTGGAAATTGGCCATGGTCAGCCAGCGCTGCTCCGTTAGGTTTCCGCGCGCGCCGAGGCGGAGCTTGAGTCCCCAGATTTCTCGATCGTAAACAGCCTGTTCGCTGTTCTTCACCGGCTTGCGCAGGAGGAACGCGAGTTTGCGGAAAATCCCCGACGGCGGCAGCAGATCGATCAGCTTCAAACTGAATGCCGCGGCTCCGCGCGGTTTCCAGGTGCCCCAGGGAGATGTGGTGTCGAAGGTCATTCAGTTAGCCAATTTCATTCTCTCCAGTGCTCGGCAACCCACGCGGACGGCATGACGTAGCGGGCCAAATGCTTGCGCCATTTCTTCTGGGTCTTGCGGTTTCCCCAGACCCAGCGGAGTTGCTCCATCGGGCTGCGGGGCGAGGTGTTTTGCGACCAGCGGCCGAGGATGGCATCGGGCGGTTTCGGGTGGCCGGGGAAGGTGACGATTTTCACGCCTTTCGGCAGAACGGCAGGACGAAGGTAACGCAACGGCCAGGGCCCCATCGAGTGCAGGCCGAAATGCTTGGTCCACGACGGCGGCCAGAATTTGATCCCGCCGCGGATGCCGGCGGTGACGTAGTTTTGCTCGAACTGGTATTTCCGCGAAATGTTGACCGAATCCTTCTGCAGATTTTCCAACATGTAAGGATGCCCGCCGACGGGAAACCGGAACACCGACGTCTGCCCGGTCTTCTTGAAAATCCGGACCCAGTTGCGAGCAGTGATGACGTCCTGCGGATCGCCGTAGGTGAAATAATCGTCGATGTTGGAAACGATCACCGAGTCGAGATCGATGAAAAGCGCCGTGCCTTCGAGCCCGTCGAGCTCGCGGTTCCAAAGAGCGACTTTCGGCCATTTTCCCGGAACATCGGGCGGAATCTCACAACCCAGTGAAGGCAGCGGTCGGCAATCGACCTCGGGCCGGATGCCGCTGGCGTCTTCGGTGAAACAAACGACCTTGAACGGCCCGGTGATGTTCCGCGCGACCATGGCGTGGAGGATATTGACGTAGCGGGCGTCGTAAACGGTCCCCCACTTCATGCAGAAAATCAGCTTGGTAGTCATCGATTCGGAAAATGCCCGGCCGGGTCAGGTGAAAGCCATAATTCACACAAGAGCAGGACGAAATGTAAGCAAAATCTCAGGTCCGTGGCTTGCATTTCAAAATGACCGGAAGACTTTCAGCCGCAAAAAGGCGCGAAAATACGCAAAGTGGGTGATGTGGCGGGATCATGGATCCGGATCGATTTACGATCCACCCCGCCATCGAACACATCGAAATTTTTCGACCGCTTTTCGCCTCTTTGCGGCGGAGTTCCCCATCACTTCTCAGATGTGCGCCCCAAACCCCAAACCTCGTCCGCTATTGATCGTCGTGCGCGGCCACATACTCCAAAGCGGCGTGCGCGAGAAACCCGGAACGGGTATCTCCATGGCGTGCGGCAAATGAATCGATCTGAACCAGGAGCCGTTCAGGCAAGGTGATGTTCACGCGCTTCGCCTTACCGGACAATTTCGATACGTCCACGTCCACCAAAGCCCAGACTCCATCTGAAAATCGATCCTCGTTACGGTAATGTTCAACGGTTTCAGGAACAGGAAGTTTCCCGCCGTCCAGTAGCAAACCTTCGATATGGCACTCGATCGCCTCAACCGCGTTTGAGAGCGCATCATCGGTCGTGTCGCCCGCCGAAAAGCAGCCGGGTAAATCCGGGACGGTGACGCCATAATCAGAGTCGGGGTCCTTATGAATGACGATTGGGAATCTCATGGGGTTACGGTGGCCACTGCCATCCAGCTTGGGTAAAAATGCTTCGGAGAGTGCCTTTTGGAAAATCCTTCTTGGGGTGCGGCACCGTAACACGCCCAACTTGTTCGGGATGTTTGTATTGATGGTGTGAGCCCCGAACATTCGCCAGAACCCAGCCCCCGGCTTTCAATCTGGCGATGATGTCGCGACTCGTCACCACGAGAGGATACACACGCTACACACCGGGTCAAGAGTGGCGTTTTAGGATTCCGGGACCCGAGCGCGTCAAAGGGCGCGAACGAAGGGTGGTTGAAGTGAAATTAGTTAGATTTCCTTCAGTCTCCTCCCCAGACCTCGATGAGTTCCAAGTCCACGAATTCGACATGGTAGCCGAAGGTACCCTTTCCCCAAGAAAACGCCATCGACCAACTTTTGCCGTCAAAACCCCCACCATCCTCGCCGATCATGATCGATGGATCCTTTGCATGGGCACAAAATTCCTGCTCATCCGATGGTGCCCTACTGAGGACTGCTTCCACGGCGTGACCGAAGAGGGTCGGGAGATGCTCACGAATCTTCTGGATCAATTCACGGCGAACCACGTCGACATGATCAACCCCGATGAGTAAGACCCTGAATTTCCGTGGATCAATCCGTGGATCGCGGAACGGCAACTTCGCTTCCATCTCTGATATGGAAATGAATCGGAACACGAGATCGTCACACATAATCTTCCGTTCCCTGTTTTGCGGATCGATGCCTAGCTGCGCAAGCATTGCCTCTTCAGGTGTCCGAATGCCAAGTATTCTCCGTAACCAGCGCATTTCTTTTGGCTAACCTATAACGCACGCACCCCTACCAGCGGGTGCGCGCGTCGAACGGGAGGGGTGAGATGTTGGAGTTACTGAAAATCATCGAAACTGGGCGGCTGGTAGGGTTGCTCTGGCACGTCTTCCCTCCTGAATTCAGAAAGGAGTGCCCGGCCTTTCAATTTCTGGCACGTTCAGCGATGATCGGCCTGAGACTTCTCAGCGTCATTTTTTTGTCTCTCGTGATAATCCTTCATCATTTGATCGTATTCGGGAGTCCCCTGTTTCGGGATTTTGGCGGCATCGCCTTTGTCAATTCCCAAGACTGTCAAAGGAGTGTAGATCGGCTTACCCTCTCGATACACCGGTGTCCAGTTGCAGGAAACGCTGAAAAGCATGAAGATTATTAAAAATGAGTTGGTTGCAATAGTCATTTTATGCCGATCAGTGCAATTAATTCACTGATGAGAGTTATCATTTTGGATAGCGCTTGGAAGGGAAGACGATCCGCATCTCGAAGTTTCTGTCGATAAGCGGGTGGCGGCTTTGGTTTTGGAATTTACCCTGACGAGTATAACGATACTCGTTACCGAGACGGCAAAAAGAGCGGATCCAAGTGGAAGTCCGAGATCGCCGTATGAACGAAGAAAGGCTACTAAAGATGTATTAGTTTTATCTTTGCTCTGGATCACTTTGACAAGGTCACAATGCATGTCTTTTGTGTATTCCTGACCTACATGTGTTGCCAAGCGCTCTTCGAAATCGGAAGTTGCAGGTCCAGTGTCCGAGAATTTAAAGTTTGAGATAAAATTGCCCGCAACTAGGAAGATCAAAGCTATAAGCCCGCTAAGAACATTTAGCGCCATAAGGGATCGGAAAGGTTTGGATTCCATGCAGAAGATTTTTTTGCAGAGTAGTGCCATTATTTCACTGACGAGGGTTATCGTTTTGGATAGCGCTTGCAAGGGGAGAAGCTGCCCATCTCGAAGTTTCTGTCAATAAGCAGGTGGCGGCTTTAACAGACTTCACCGGGCGGAGCCGATGACTTCCTGGTAAATTGCGAGTGTCGCCCTGCACATGGCGTCGAGCGTGAAGGGCTCGCCGACGGGCGACGGGACGGGGCGGTCGTTAATCACCGAGCGGGTGACTCCGAGAAGTTCCGCGGCATTTCCCAGCGGCACCCGGCCAGCAGGAAACAGCTCGCCTAACAATTCTCCGACTCCGCCGCAATCGTAGCCGACGACGGGTTTTCCCAAGGCCATCGCTTCGAGCACGGTGCGGCCGAATGACTCGGGCTGTTGGGAAAGGGCGAGGACGATGTCGCTGACGGCCATGACCTCGCGGATGTCGCCGCGATGGCCGAGGAAGGTGAGTTCGTTAGAAATGCCGAGGCGGCTCACGGTTTCGCGGAGCTCGTCCATGTAGTCCTGCTTTTTCGCGTGGGTGTCGCCGGCGACCAGGCCGTGGACGGGGATGCCTTCGCTTTTCAGGGCGGCGATGAGATTGAAAAAATCGCCGTGGCCCTTGAGCCGGGTGATCCGGCCGGGAAGCAGCAAGACGCATTTACCTGCGAGATCCGGATGCTCGGAAGTCCACTTGGCGCGCCAATCGGCGGCGGGTTGGAAGTCGGTGCCGTAGTTCTCCGGCTCGATGCCGCGCGGGATGACGCGGATGATTTGCGCCGGGGTTTTCGGATAGTTTCCCAGGATATATTCCCGGATGCAGTTAGAAACGGCGATCACCCGCTCGCCCTTGGTCATGATCGAAGAGTAGAAATTGACGGAGTAAAATCCATGCACCGTGCTGACCAGCCGCGGCCGCGTCGCGGGGTTCATGCCGCGCCAGGCGAGCCACGTCACCCAGCCGGGAACCCGCGAACGGATGTGGACGATGTCCGGCTTTTCTGATGTTAGAAACCGCCGCATCGCGTGGACTTGGAACAGCGTGGCGAGGCTTTTCCGGTGCACCGGCATTGCGACATGGCGGGCTCCGCCGCGTTCGAGTTCCGGCACCAGCCGTCCGCCGTTAGAAACGACGATGGCCTGGTGGCCTTCGCGCACCAGCCGGGCGGCGATTTCCAGAGTTCCGCGTTCGACGCCACCGGCATTGAGCTCCGGGAGGATTTGGACGATTTTCATGCCGTCGCTGGCAATGAAACCAGCGGGATGGAGAGGCGTCGAGCGGCTTTTGCCAGCGCCTTGGAAGCGCCACAGGTCAGGATGAAATCGATGGGCAAGGCAGCGGAGGCGTCGATGGTTTCAAGGTATTTCATCAGGCTGTCGCGGTCATCGCGATCCGGTCCGGCGTGAAGATAGAGTTTTTCAAAACTCCTCGGCAGAAGCGGTCCGCCGAGGGTGGGAACCACTTCGTAAATCACATCGGGATGGGTCCATTCATCGGGAAGCTGCCAGTTAGCGTGCGTCCCTGGCAGCCAGAGCAGGGCGCGATGGGGTTTGCCGCTGCCGGGGAGATCCGGGCCTAACCATTCTTTGACGCTGCGGGTCGGGCGCAGATACATTTTCCAACGCTCCTGAAGCCAGAAGACGTCGAGCGGGCTGGCTTTCATCGAGCGCTCGATGGCGTCCATGCAGTTCGCCGTGGTGGCCGGACCGTTCAGCTCATGATAGCGGATCCGCCATTTTCCGGGCGATTCGGTGATGAGTGACATACCAAGGACTTGGGATTTGCTGCGCCGCGCGACCAAACTGGGAAGCGGGCTGGCGCGGGTCAGTCTTCCGAAAAACCGGACAAGCTCACCCTGCGGACCGACACGCTGGTCCGCGAGGATCCCGAGGATGCCGCCCTCGCGGAGAAACCCGGTGATCACGTGGAAACTGTCGCGTTTCGAAAACAAGCGCGTCCCTTCCATTTCCCGCTGGGCCAACACGCGGGCATCGAGCAGGGGGTTGTTCAGAGGCCGGTAAAGCGCTCCGTTCGCGTGCCCCGGTGGGAACGTGCGATGGATGCGGGTGAGGATTTCCCAATTTCCCATATGGCACGGCAGCAACACGACGCCGGGACTGCGGCGCACCGCTTCCTCGACGAGTTCCGGGTTCTCGACGGTCACCACCGATCCGATCCGCTCGGCGGTGAGGCCCGCCGTGTGCAGGGCGGAAAACAGATTCGCCCCGGTGCGGCGGAACGATTTTCGCGCCATGATCCGCAGGGCTTCGAGGTCGTATTCGCCGTGCAGCGCGATGCGCAGATTCCGCAGAACGACCTGCCGCCGCTCCTTCATGAAATGCCACGCGATGCCACCAAGCACCTCGCCGATCCGGAAAACCAGCGGCCCGGGAAGGATGCCCGCGAGTTTTTCGATCCCGGTCTGGGCCAGCCACTCGAGCCGCCATTTCCAGAGATTGGGATGATTTTCAGGAGACTCGCGGGCCACAGGTGCCGGTTTTTAGGGAATCCCGCCCGAAGGTGCAAGGCCGGTGGCGTCCCGCCTCAACGATCGATGCCGCAGAGATGCACGAAAAATGTAGCGGGCAGATGTGCCAGCGGTTCGCGCAGCTTGTCGATTTCCGCAGCCGGGCCGTGGAATTCCAAATTCGTGAGATCTGCGATCTTCTCCATCCGGCCCAACAACTCGCCGACATTTTCCAAATGCGCCAGCACGCCCGCCGCGCCTTCGTAGCCTTCGCGGCAGAACCCGCGGTCGTCCACCGTGGCGAACTCGTAGAAGTAACAAGCTTTCTCCGGGCGGGTTTTCTCCACGAATTCATGCATCAGCGCATGGAACTCATCGACGCGCCCGGCGTGGGCTTTGAAATACGGATTGATGGTGACGAGATTCGGGGAGTTGGCCATGGCTGGAAAACTGGCGGGACAGGGCAAGGAGTTCAAGCTTTAGCTTGTGGCTTCGAAGACAAGCTGAAGCTTGAACTCCCCGGAGAAACTTATCTAACCACCCAGGAATGTTCCTCCCAAAAGTCGTTCAGATCATCGAGATCACCGTTGAACGCGTTGTGCTCCATCGGCCGGTCCATGGAGCCGAAGTAAGCGGGCGATTTCCACGGGCCGTGGCTGTAGTGTTTTGAAACGGAGCGGCCCGACCACTCGACGCCGGCGTACTGCCACATCGCCCACTCGTCCCAAATGCCGTAGGCCTTCATCAGGCTGGCCGGCGTTTCGAATCCGGAACTGTGGGAGTAGAGCGCGATCCAATACGGGCATTTGCAAATGCGGTTCTTCTGCGCGGGCGTGGCGTGGCTGAGCGAGGCGCGGAGCCGGTCGCTGTTTTCCAGATAGATCGCGGGCAGGACTCCGGTGCGCTGTTCCACTCGATCAATGAATTTCACCAGATCCGCCGGGCTCGATTTGGTATCGAAATCTCCGACTAACAAAACTCTCCGACCCGCGGCGATCTGTTGGAGACGGCCGATGTATTGGTCCGCTTGGGCAACCGGATCGGAGGTTTTCAAAACGAAGTAATACGTCCCGAGCATCATGCCCTGGCACTCGGCGGCCCTGAGGAAATCCGCGCACTTGTCGTCGAGCACCATGCCCTTGCCGCAGCGGGCGATCAGGCCGCGCGCGCCGTTGCGCTTGAGGGCGGAGACATCGTTGCAGGAAAACGATTCGCCGGAACGCTGCTTCTCCTTGGGGTCATAGGAGGAAACGTTCACGACCTTGGGCGCATCAGACAACCCGATCCGGCCATAGCCGCCGCCCCCGCAACTGATGAGGAGCAACGGCAGTGCCGTCGCGAGAAACGGGATGGAAACATTCATACGCCAGTGAATCGAAGAGCGGAGCAAAACGCAAGAAACGAAGCGGAGCAATTTACAAGGCTCCGTCCTAGTGTCGTGTAAAACTTAAAGTGGCAGATAAGCAGTACAAGGTAAGGATTGCTGTCGGAGCAGTCCGAAAGGGTCAACCCGCCAATTTGATTTTCACTCGACACTAATGCCCCATGTCCGTCGGCGTGTAGCCCATCACGATATCGAACTTGGCCGCCAGCTCGCCGATCTTCGATTCCTTAATCGCGGCGAAATCGACGATAACCGACTCGCGGGCCTTCACATCCTTGATGCCCTGGAGCACCATGTCCGTGTCGTTCTGCGCGGTGCCTTTGACATAGCACTGCGTCGTCCATTTGTCGCGGCCCTTCATCTTCACCGCGAAGTGGATGTGCGGCGTCCGTCCGGGGTAGGCGACGGGTTTGACGGTGCGGAAATAATACTCGCCGGTGGAGCCAGTTAGGAATCGGCCGAAGCCTTGGAAATTCGTATCGCGTCCTTCCTTGCCTCCGCTGCCGGAATGGAGATAGACGCCCTTGCCATCCACCTGCCAGATCTCGACCACCGCGTTGCGGATCGGCTCGCTCTTTGCATCAAGCAAGCGTCCTGATAGATGGGTGACTTCGCCGATGGACGAGGTGATGCCGTCGTTGACGACGAGCAGATCGTTGTCGGTATCGAGCGGCAGGTGATCCGGATAAAACGGGCCCTCGGTCTGCTTCGGCGTGAGCATGAGCTGCTCGGCGAACGCACCGGGCGCGGCGAACGTCATGGCGAGCGTGCCGATGATTTTCCGCCGGGTCCAGAGATGGGGCATTTCGATCATGTTGGAAATGAAGCCCTTCCCGCCCTCTGCTTCAAGCGGGATTGTTTGGGCAACTCCCAGGGTCGGCCGGAATTATTGGATTTTCCCCTCGCCCGATCTATCGAATTTTGGAAGGGTACGGACTATTCCGCAGAAATATCAAAATGAAGGGCAATTATGAAGATTTTAAAACTGGGTGGATCGGAGTGCATATCGGTATCAAGAATTCCGAGATCGATGACCTCATTGATTCACTCAAGAAACTACGTAACTCCCGGATCCATTTTCATTTGCGCAGTTCATTCGAAGGAGATTCCGGGATCGCAGACGTTGAAATCTTTTCTCTGGAGGAAGGTGATGCAAGCAATCTTGAATTAGACTCGTCCGGGCCGGTTTATTGCGAAGAGGAATTAGGAGAAGCCGAACAAAATGCAGAGCTCGGGCGATGAATAAACGATGGTATGGACTGGGCAAATCCCTCGGCATCCTGGCTATCTTGCTGGGTGGTTCGGTGGCGGGCATTTATTTCTGGCACCGCCACGTCTATCCTTATGGCCAAAGCCATTGCTGTATTCTGGGGGTGCAATTCGCACTGACGGATTATGCTGAAGCCCACGGTGGGCGATTTCCACACGGCGAGTCATCTCCTGAGGCTTCGCTGAGTCTCCTCTACAAAGAGGAAGGCCTTGATGCGAATACTTTGCGGGGAATGACGGTTCCGGAGAAAACCACCCGGGCCATTTTGGAAAGCGGGCACTTGCTCACCCCCGCGACTTGCGGGTGGCATTATGTCGAAGGGTTGACGAAATCGGACGATCCACGACTTGCGCTTCTGTGGTGCAAGGAACCGCTGCAACACGATGGCAGCCGCGGCAAGTCTGGTGCCCGGGAAGTCGTCAGGGTGGATGGAGACCGTAGTTCGGTATCGGGTGACCAATGGACGGAATTTCTGAAGGAGCAGCAACAACTGATGGAGAAGCGCAGTGCCTCTGAAATCGCCGGAAAACCGGTGGTCCGGGCAGCCGTCGAACTGCCGGATCACACTCAGATAGAGACCATCGAAGGCTACTACGTCATGGATCATTCGTCACATTCGAAGGACTCTTCGGGCAGCGGTAGAGGATCCGGCAGCTCGCTCAAAGTATCCGATCTGACGTGGTATCGGGCTCCGGTTCAGCATGGCAGCGAGACGCGCACCCTGATGTTCTCGAACATGACTTCCGATCCTGTCACCGTGACTTTTACAAACGGTGTCCCCGATGTCAGGGAAGTCGTATTCCGGATGAAGGAAATCCGGAAATGACGACACCTTGATTTGTTAGGAAGGCCGGTATCGATCCCGGACAGACTTGAGCAGGTCAAAGCAACTCCTGCCGCCAATCCATGAAATCCGGATCGGGCGGCGCGGGTTTGGAAACGACCGGAGGCGGTGTGGTTTCGACTTCCACGGGATCACTTTTCGAGGAAGGGATTGCGTCCGTTGTTGGTGGGAGCGGCTTCACGGGATTTTTCCGGTTCCGGGGATTGGGCGACTTCCTTTGGGAGCGAGGTGCCGAAGGTGTCGCCCCAATGTTCGAGGAAAAATTTCTTCTCCTGGGTGAGTCGCAGCGTGGAGCGGCCGAGAATGGGGCGGAGCGAGGTGGTCATTTGCAGGGTGACGAGCAGGAAAACGGCGCTCCAGATCGCGAGCGGACCTTTCTGCGTGCCGCCGGTCGTGAAGATCACCGATTTCAAAAACCGCAGCGCGAAAACCACGGCGATGATCCACGCGCCGATGGAGAGGGAACCCATGAAACCTAACGAGTCGGTGGATTCCGCGAAGATCCACATGGCGGGCGCGAACCCTAACAATAACAGCCCGGCGAGAGCGAGCGCGCCGGCGAGGCAGGCGGCGAGTTGGGAAATGCTGACGCGCGCGCCGGCGAGCGTGGAAAAGATGTAGAGGCTGGGGAAACAGATGAGGCCGGAGAAAACCAGCCCGGCAGTGATTTTCACGGGCGCTGCCCACAATTGTTCATGTTTCGCGAAGCAGCCTAACACAAAACCGAATAGCAGGATGGAGATGACCGCCATCAGGGCGAAGCGTCCGGTCGCACCGTGGTTCGGCTCGGCAAGCCGCACGACGAGATCCCGCGGCCGTCGGAGCAGCGCCTCGAACAGGGTTTTCAAATCGAGTTTTTCGGGAAGCGGGGCTTCTGGCGGTGGTGGTTGGATGTCGGGCGTATTCATGGTCGTGGGGTGATTTTGTGGTTCAGTTGGATGGCATGGGCGATGGGTCCGATGAGAAGAACGAGGATGATGGCGAGCGCAGGAATTCCATGGCCGCCGGTCATTTTGTTGATGGAACTCCAGACGGCTTCGTAGAAATTTCCGCGCAGCGGGTGCTCGCGGAGAAACTCGACCTTGAGGCCCGGCATGCCGAAAAACGGCCGCAGGATCCATGAGAACTGCGCGCCGAGGAATCCATTCCCCCCCAGCCAGGCGAGCAAGGTGGCGGTGGCCGCAGCCGGTGTCGGGGCCTTCACGGCAAGCAGGCGGTGGAGGTGGAGATTCGCCGTGATGCCCGCGAAACCGATGAGCACCGTGTGGGCGACAAGATAGGTGGCGTGGGCTTGTTGCGCACCAGGCGCACTTGGTGTCGGGGCATTCCATGCGAGGAAAAGCGTGACCGGAGCCAGCGACCCGAGAATCACCGCGGCGAGCGCGAAGGAGCTGAGCAGGGCGAGGAGCGATTGGCGGAATCCCAAGCCGGTCCCTAGCAACAAGCCAAGCAGGCCATTCAGCAATCCGTTGCAAGCCAGCGTCAGTGCGACGAGCAGCGGCATTTTCACCGCGACGTAAGCGCCCATCAGCGGATCGCGCCAGTAACCGACGGTGAATCCGTAAATCGCCAGACCGGCGAAAGCCGTCGCGGCCACCCAAGCGACCCGTCGGGGCGAGGGAGCATCCAGCCAGTCGGTCGTGGGCTGGATCAGTTGGCGGAGGCTCATGGAGAAGATCCAAACCGTTGTTTGTGAACCCCTCGTGCGGACTGCGTGATTATTTCATGAAACCTACTAGCGAGTTGGCGCTTGAATGTTCCGGCCTCCCGCCCTAGTTCGGGGGCCGCATGGATCCACAGCACCCGTATCAGCACCTGCTGCTTTTCCCCACCGGCCTGGTGCTGGCCATCTGGCTCATCGCCATCCACGCGCTGATGTTGGCGAAACCGGATGCGACTCAAGGATTTCTGAAAAAATTCTCACGCAACGACCAGCTCGGCCAAGTTCTGATGGGCATCGGCCTCGCGTGGTTCTGGCTGCTCATCGCCCCGGACAATCTCGGCAAGCTCAGCGCGCTGACGATGGACCTCGGGGAGTTCAACAGCGCAAAGGGCCTGCTGCAGATTCTCGTGCCGGTCTCACTGATCCTCGTCTGCCGCAGCGTGCGGGATTTTCTCGCCGTCCGCGCGCTCGGCCTCCTCGGGCTGATGGCTGCCGCGCCCTTGCTCGGTGCCGCGTTCCTCAAAAATCCGGAATCGCGCCTGCTGGTTCCGATCTACGCCTACGCCATGCTGACCGCCGCGATGTTCTGCGTCGGCATGCCCTACCTTTTCCGCGACGCGGTGAACTGGGTCACCGCCGATCGCAAGCGCTGGACTCTGTGCGCTGTCGCCGGGCTTGGCTACGGCGTCGCGACTCTGGTCTGCGCGTTCGCCTTCTGGCGTGGATATTGATTTGCTCTCAAAACAAAAACGGCGTCTTCCCACTCAGTGAGAGGACGCCGTTTTGTTTTGAAGTGGATTCAGTAAACCGGTGCGCCGGAAGTATCGCCACCACCACTGCTGCCCCCGTTCGTTTTATTGGCGGTTTTTTCCAGACCTTCACCGCCCATGCGCATGTCGCGGCCAAGGCCGATCATCGTATTGCACGAGCTCAAAAGCATTCCCGCGGCGGCCAACGTGATGAGAAAAATTGATTTCATGGGCGATTTACATACTCCAAAACGGCGCTCCCGCAAGTGGATATTGTAAACTTTTCTTAAATTTTAACCCTCAGCCGGGCGAGCTGGTGGACATCACCGGCTGGATGTGGGACTCGGAAACCAGCGCGATCATCAGGTTGTTCACCATCACGGATTTACTCTTCTCATCGAGGTGCACCACGTTGTCCGACTCCAGTTTTTTGAGCGCCATTTCCACCATGCTCACCGCGCCTTCGACAATCATCTGCCGCGCGCCGATCACGGCCGCCGCCTGTTGGCGACGCAACATCGCCTGCGCGATTTCCGGGCTGTAGGCGAGGTGGGAAAGCTGCGCCTCGATGATCTCGATGCCCGCTAACATCACCCGGCCCTGCACCTCGCGCTGGAGGGTTTCACCGACTTTCTCCGGAGACCCCCGCAGTGAAACCTCGCCGGACTCGTGTGGTTCGTACGGGTAATGGCTGGCCAGATGACGCAGCGCCGTTTCGCACTGGATGTGAACGAAAACGCCGTAATCCTGCACGTCGAACATTGCCTTCGCCGTGTCCACCACCCGCCAGACGATCACGCAGGCGATCTCGATCGGGTTGCCGTGCGCGTCGTTCACCTTCAGTTGCGGGCTTTGGAAATTGCTCACCTTCAGCGAAATCCTCGTCTTGCTCGCGAACGGATTGGCAAACCAGAACCCCGGCGTTCTAACGGTACCGGTGTATTTCCCGAAGAAGGTCAGCACCTTTCCTTCGTTAGGCGAAACAATGAACAAGCCTTTCAGCCACAACATGGCGGCCGGAACGATCAGCACCAACAGGAACGGAGCCACTTCCAGCACCCACTGCAATTTTCCCGAGATGATGGCGATCACCACGGTAAAGATCAGCAAAACCAAAGGCGTCAGGCCGTTCACACACAGAGCTTTTTTCTCGGTCATGGTGATGTTTCTAGCGATCCACGTGGAAAGATCAAGCTCGCCTCCTTTACAAAGAACGGTGGATTTTCAACCGGGGTCCGCTCAATACCGCATCACCCGCGACAAAAACCTCTGGCACAGCGCGGACTTCGGCTCGCCGAACAACTCCGCCGGCGGCGAGAGTTCCTCGATTTTTCCCAGAGCGACAAAAGCCACCTGGTCCGCCACCGCACGGGCGAATCCCATTTCGTGCGTGCTGAGGATGATGTCCTGCCCGGCCTCGGCGAGTTCCTGGATCAACTCCAGTACCTCCGCCGTCATCTCGGGATCGAGCGCGGATGTCGGCTCGTCGAGAAACAAGACCTCCGGCTGGTGTGCCACCGCACGTGCGATGCCGACGCGCTGCTGTTGGCCACCGGAAAGCTGCGCGGGCAGCTTGTCGGCATGGTCCAGCAGGCAGAAGCGATCCAACGCTTGCATCGCGATTTCCTCGGCCTTAGCGGGCGGATGGCCGTGAACTTTCTCCAACGGCAGCGCGATGTTGCGCCGCGCGGTCAAGTGGGGAAACAGGTTGAACTGCTGGAAAAGGAAACCGTTCTTCCGACGATAGGCCTGGAGCGCCGCAGGATCCGTTAGGAGGCGGTGGCTGTTGATGACGACCGTCCCCGCATCCGCGGTTTCAAGGCCGCCGAGCAGCCGCAGCAACGTGCTCTTTCCACCTCCGGACGGACCGATCAGCACCAGCACACGGGCCGAGGCGACCGACAGGGAAAGCCCGTCCGCCGCACGGGTCTTGCCGTAGCATTTCGTCAGGCCGGTAACTTCAAGTTTCATGACGGAAGCGTTTTTCCAGCCAGTGCGATAGCCACGCGACCGGAATAGTTAGGACAAGATATCCCAGCGCCAGCGGCACGTAGCCTTCGAGTCCGGCGTAAGAGCGCGAAATGAAATTCCGCGTGTTGTAGAAATACTCCGCCACGCCGATGACGTTGAGCAGCGACGAGTCCTTGATCAACGAGACAAACAATCCCGCCATCGCCGGCAGCACACGCCGCAAGGCCTGCGGGAAAATCACATAGCGGTAAACCTGGAACGGACTGAACCCCACCGCCCTTGCAGATTCCCACTGCGTCCGCGGAATGCTCTCCACCCCGCCGCGCAGGATCTCACCGAGATACGCGCCTTCGAAAACCGATAAAAGCAGCACGCCGATGATCAGCTTGTCATCGAATCCCTGTTCTCCCAGCCGCCGCGAGATCAGCGGCGCGAAAATCACGAAGTAGCCGAACAACAAATGCACCAGCAGCGGGGTGTCCCTAACAAACTCCAGGAAACCCCGGCATGTCCAGCGGATGACAATCAATGACGACCTCTGCCCAAGCATAAACAACAGCCCGAAGAAAATGCTCCCGATCAGCGCGGCGAAGGAGATTTCCAGCGTCACCAGCCAGCCGCGCCACAGCGTTTCCCGATATTCCCACGCCTTCGACCAATCGGTCTGTTTTCCTAACAACGCGAACACCGACGTGCAGAGCCACGAGAACAAAGCCACCAGCGCGATCGCGACAAGGGCATTGGCAAGCAACTGGCGGCGGGTCATTCCGGTGGCTTTCGCGTTATCTCAGGATGAACGGGATGCCCGCGTCTTCGAGGAACTTCTTCTCGTTCTTCAAATACTGGTCGCCGAGTTTTCCAAAACCACCCTCCGCCCGGAATTCATCGAGAAACGCGTTCACCTGCGTCTTCAATTCATCATGGCCTTTCGCGATTCCGATGGCCCATGATTCCTCGACAAACGGCTTCAGCAAGCCGCGGGTGGTGTCCTTGTTTTCCTGCGCGTATTGGTAAATACTAAGTTGATCGTAGATGAACGCATCGACCCGGCCCTGCACCACCTCTAACACGCAGGCCGTCTGATCCTCGAACACCACGCGTTTGGCCTTGGGCAGATTGTTCAGCGCCCATGTCTCGCCAGTCGTGGTCGCTTTCGCCGAAATCGTGCGGCCCGGCTTTTTCAAATCCTCGATCGACTGCACGTCCGAATCTTTTCTCACCAACAACGCGAGACCGGTGAAGGCATAGGGATCGGAAAAATCAATTGATTGCCGGCGCTCGTCGGTGGCGGTCATCGAGGAAATGACGAGGTCGATGTTGCCCGTCTTGAGCGCGGGGATCAGCCCGGAGAAATCCATCGGCACGATCTTGAGCGGGCGACCCAGCTTTTTGGCCAACGCCTCCGCAAGTTTCACGCCGACACCATCCGGATTTCCCGCCTTGTCCTGCATTTCAAACGGCGGGTACGTCAGCTCCATGCCGATCCGCAGCGGCTCGCCCTTTTCGAAGGACTTGGATTTTTCACTGCAACCTGTAGCAGCAAGAAGACACCCGGCGAGGATCAGAAAACGACGGCGGTGGAGCATGCCCGAACCCTAGCTAGAAACGTGCCGGGCGGAAGCGCGGAGTTTTTTACCGCTTCGGAGTCGGGGGAGCCTGCCGGGCGATGATCCCCGCCAAAGTCCCGAGCGCGGATTCCATTTTAGGGCTCCATGGCGATCCGCAGCTCAACCGCAGGCAGTTTTTGAAACCGCCGTTCGGTGAAAACAAGGGGCCCGGCGAGAAGCTGATTCCGGCTGCACGTGCCTCATGGAACACCGCCATGATGTCCGTGTTTCCCGGTAGCTCCAACCAGAGCACGAACCCGCCCGAAGGATTGCTTAGCCGGGTGCCTTCCGGAAAAACGGCAGCCACCGCTTCACGCATCTTGCAAACCTGATGGCGGAGAGTGTCGCGCAGTTTTCGCAAATGGCGCTCATAGCCGCCGGTTCGCAGGAATTCCGCCACCGTTAGAGCGGGCAACGACGCACCGCCCAGATTGAAGGCGTTTTTCAGTTCCATCACCCGCGCTTGGTGTTTCCCGGCGGCGATGTAGCCAATGCGGAATCCCGGTGCGAGCGTCTTGGAATACGAACCGCACAGGATCACGCGGTCGCCCCGGTCCAACGATTTCAAACAATGCGGTCTCGGCCCCTCGTGAGGAAGGTCGCCGTAAATGTCGTCCTCGATGATCGGAATGTTGTGTTTCTCCGCCAGACCTAACAATTCTCGGCGGTTGGCCTCCGGCATCAGGCTTCCCATCGGATTCGAGAAATTGGGAATCACCAGCATTGCGGCGACCGGATGGGCGGCGAGCACGTTTTTCACCGCGTTCATGTCGAGCCCTTCGCCGGATGATGAAGGAACGGCGATGACCTTCAGTTTCAGCAGAGCTAACAAATTGAGCGTGCCGTAATACGTCGGGGATTCGACCAATACGGTGTCGCCCGGTTTCGTCACCGCCAACAACGCGAGATGCAGCGCCTCGCTTGCCCCGACCGTGATCAGGAAATCAGAGGCATCCAGCCCGCATCCCCAATCCAGCGAAAGACGGCTCAGTTCCTTGCGCAAGGCAAGACAGCCCGGTGCCGGGTCATATTGCAGACTCGCAGCCGTCGACCGCCGCATCACGGAGGCTGTTAGCTGCGCCAGTTTCTTTTCCGGCAGCAAGCCGGCGCCCGGGATCGCGGCACCGAGCGGTACCAGTTTTGGATCCGTGATGTCCTGGATCATCGAGATCGCGGAGGCAAATCCCGACAGCGAAGCCACCGCCGGCCTGCGTTTGCTAACAACCGGCTCGCGCAGGGAACTCGACAGCCTCGGACGGACATAAAATCCCGATTTCGGCCGTGCCTCGATCAAGCGCCGGCTTTCCAACAGCGTGTAAGCCTGCATCACCGTGGGAATGCTCACCTGATGCTGCAAACTCGAATGCCTGACCGACGGGATCCGGTCGCCCGCCCGCAGCGAGCCCGAATCAATCATCGCCTCCATGCGATCCGCGATCCGCAGGTAGAGCGGTTGGCCTGATTCCTTTTCCATGACTTGAAATTAATCCGATTTCTCCCCTGCGACCATGCACAGATTGGAAACTAAAAAACCTGTACAGCTGGATCAAATATGAAATCTGTGCAGGTCACAAATCCACCGCTCTGTGGATACCGCGCCCGGCCGCTTCGGGCTAGTTTCATCCCATGCAAACGATCCTTCCGATCACCCCGCTGTCCAGATGGCTGACCGGCTACCGGAGCCAACAAATCCGCCCCACACCTTCCCGCATCGAAGAACTTCCCGCTCGGAAAGTCCTAACCGCCTCATTCCCCAACTGCGGAAAAATCACCTGCACTCATGGCACCCTCTGGATTACCCGCGACGGATCATCCGAAGATATCCTGCTTCGTGCCGGCGGTAGTTTCGCTTGCGAAACTGGTTCCCGCTTCGTCATCGAAGCATTGGAAAATGCGGTGGTGGAAATCACAGGCTCCAGCGGGGTGGGATTCACCTTTCTATAATCCCAAATTAAAGTTTTTGCCCCTTTCCTTTAATTTGCTCCCGAAGATTGAAAGGTAGCTTTCAATCTTCAACCGTCTTGGGCATCCGCTAGTTTTCGTTCAATCCAAAGGGTCGCCGGGTGTGCAGTCGTCTTTTCCAAGTGTTTTCGAGGGCTATGACTTCCGCGTTGCTCAGATCGTGGGCGACGATTTGGAGGATGCTGAAACGGAAATTCGCTGGATCGAGACCCACCAACCCTTTGTCTCCGCCATCGCCTCCATCGGCATAATTCTGCCAACGGCCCAGCAGGTTCTCCGATCCGGACGCGGAGCCCACGTAGCCTTTCCCGTCGGAGGCGTCGTGGATGAAATAGACGCCGCGCCAGTGGGAAAGAGCCGTCCGCCAGCTCGTCGGAATCACGCGGAGCTGCGCCCAGATCAGCACCAGCTCGCGCCAATCCGGCATTTTCTCCGCGAACCGGCTTTCTTCGCTGATAGAAAGGACCGGCGCTTCTTTTTTGTTAGCGTGGATCCACCACTTGATCGCCGGAGGAGGCCAGCCGACCTCGAGTTTGCCGATCCAGTGGGCGTAGGTGGCCTGCAATTCAAGATCGAACCACAAACAGGTTTTCCCGAGATCTTTCTTGTCCCAGTCCGGGAGCCCGAAGGATCGCAGCGACTGGTTCACTTCCATGCTCCAGAATTGCTGGTGATTGACCGGCACCGCGCCGCGAATTCGATAGAGTCCGGCGAACACCGCCGTCCGGGATTTCAAACCGATGAAAGAAGCGACGTATCCCGAGCCAACGATATCATTGAGGGCATTTTCCACCAGTCTGCTCTGGCTTTGCTGATAGGCATTAAACACCTCGGGTTTCTCATCCACCAGCCATGGGAAGATTTTTCGCAACTCCTTTTCCTTGGGACTATGTCGCATGACGATCACCTGCGCGGGATCAATGTCTTGTTTGCGAAGCAGATCGTTGAGATTCATGGAACGAAGGCGGGTTCAGTGATTGGGACTTTGCATGGATTCACCGGTGAGAATGGCGGTAAGCGCGGGATTCATGTAATAGTTCGTGCGGCCGATTTTCTGCTTTTGGAGAAAGCCGCCGCTCACGAGCGCTTCGAGATATTTCGTGGCCGTAAGGCGGGAAACCTTCAGATCGCGCTCGATGAATTCGACCTTGGTGTAGGGGTGATCGAAGAGATTGTTGATGAGATCCTGGCTGTAAAATTTGTAGGAAGCCCGGATGCTGCGCTTGGTTTCCATCAGCGCCTTCTTGACCGCTTGAATGGTAATGATCGCCTCTACTGAGGTTTCCTCGACGGCCGTCAGAATGTAGAGAATCCATTCCTCCCAAGTGTCCTCGGTACGCACGGATTGAAGCAGTCGATAGTAGTCCGACTTCGTGCGCACGAGATGACGGCTGAGGTAGAGCACCGGGATATCGAGCAAACCCTGCTGCACCAGATAAAGGACGTTGATGATCCGCCCGGTGCGGCCGTTGCCATCGTAAAACGGGTGGATGCTTTCAAACTGGTGATGGATCAAAGCCATTTTGATCAATGGATCCGCATCAAACAAATGCGCGTCATTGATGAAATGCTCGAGATCACCCATCGCGGCTACAATCGCATCGGGATTCTGAGGCGGCGTGTAAACCGTCTCGCCCGCACCGTCTTTGAGGACAGTGCCGGGGACTTTTCGGAAACCTGCGTTGTTTTGCTCCAAGGTCGCTTGGATTTCCAAAATGCGGCGGGTCGTAAGCAAGCCGTCGCTCTGCACTCCTTTGAATCCGACCTGTAGGGCTTGGCGGTAGCGGAGAACCTCCTTGGCGGCTGGACCGAGAGCACTCCCCGGACTCAGATCGCCCTGAAAGAGTTCGTCGTGGGTGGTAACGATGTTTTCGATCTCGGAACTGTCCTTGGCTTCCTGCATCGCCAAGGTATTGATGAGAATCCCGCGGTTGGGAATCGATTCGACAACTCCCTTAAGTTCAGCGAGTTTCCTCCCGGCGCTGGCAAGTTTTTTGAGAATGGCAGAAGTCTCGAAGCGCTCAGGTGAAAGCTTCTGGAGAGGGAAAATTTCGGCAGGCTCGTCCATTTCGATCTGCATAGAAAACAGGGTTTTCGTATGCATGTCGAGATGACATGTATAGAAAAACGCGATTTCCTATACATGTTCTGCTGACGTGTATGGAAAATACGTCTTTCCTATACACGTTGGGAAACGCCTCAAGCGTGATACTCCTGAATGCTCTTCACCGTGAACTCCTTGGTCTTCAACGACCGCATGGCTTTGACGGACGCTTCGGCGGCGGAGAGGTTGGTGGCGTGGGAGATCTTTTGGGCGATGGCGGTGGAGCGGATCAGGATCTCGTCGGCACGGGATTCGTGGGTGGACGGGGTGTTGATGATGAAATGGATTTCGCCATTTTTCATCATGTCGATCACGTTCGGGCGCGCTTGTTCGAGGACCTTGTAAACGCGGTTGCTCGGGATGCCTTCCGCGGTGAGGCGGGCGTGGGTGCCGCCGGTGGAATAGATTTTGAAGCCGAGCTCGGCGAGCTCGCGGGCGACGGGGACGGCGCGGTCCTTGTCGCGGTCGGAGACGGAGAGGAAGACGTTGCCGACGGTCGGAAGCGGGTTGAAGGCGGAAATCTGCGCTTTTCCGTAGGCCATGCCCCAATCGGCGTCGATGCCCATGACTTCGCCGGTAGATTTCATTTCCGGGCCGAGAACGATGTCGATGCCGGGGAAACGGTTCCACGGGAAGACGGCTTCCTTCACGGAGAAATGCGGCGGGACGATGGTCTGGGTGTAGCCCATGTCCTTCAGTTTTTCGCCGACCATGACTTTCGCGGCAAGCTTGGCGAGGGAAACGCCGGTGGCCTTGC
>NZ_JBDSCX010000042.1:0-380557 GCF_039920825.1 Luteolibacter sp.
CTGTTTGTCCTCCTTTTTTAGCAGACGATCGCCCCGCACGAATAACGAGGTTTCGACGCCCACCGCAGCGAAAAAGGCTGCCATCTCGCATCCGATGACTCCGCCACCGATGACGATCAGGCTTTTCGGCGGAGTGCTTTCGAGGGGGAAAAGATCATCACTCGTCCACACGGGTAGATGGGCGAACGGGGGAGGAGACGGCCGCGAACCGGTGGCGACGACAATTCTTTCCGCCGTCAGCGTGCGGCCTGACACTTCAATCTGTTTCTGCCCGGTGAAACGGCCCTCGCCGCGTATTAAAGTGACGCCCGCAGCGTTGACGCGGTCTTCGTAGCGCCCGTCCACCCCGCCGACGTATTGGTTCACGCTGTCGAAAATCTTCTGCAAATCCACACCTTGGAAATCCGCGTGGATGAAATGGCGCCCGGCATTGCGCGCATGTCTTGCCGCATCCGCGAAGCCGATGAGCAACTTAGAGGGAACACAACCGCGGTTCGGGCAGGTTCCTCCTAACTGATCTCTTTCGATAAGGACTGTCTTCCAACCCGCCTTGCTGGCAGCGATGGCAAGATTCGCGGCGCGACCACCGCCGAGCACGATGAGATCGTAGGTTTCAGTCATGGGATTTTATCGATCAAGCCATTGATTTCATCACGGGCGTTCAGGTCGCTCAACCACGAGGCGGGCAGGGCTGAAACGGGAAATGCCGCACCGTAAACCATTCCCAGCACCATGCCTCGTGCGGCGGAGTCGCCGCCTGCGTTGATATTTTCGATGAGTGCCGTGGCGGGCGTTTCCGGATGCCTTAGAAGGAGGTGGCAGACGCCGGTGAAGGCGTCTGGAATGTGGCAGGTCAGGCCGTGTCCTTCCAGTGCTTCCCCATCGCTGGCGGATGAAGCGCTGGAGCGTCGCGCGGCCGCGAACCATTCCGTTGGGATCGCTTCCCAATGCAGCAGCGCTGCGGTTTCCTCCAGAGCATCGGAAATTCCGGCACCGCGTTGCACGGCGAGTATGACACGGGTGAAAAATTCCGCAGCTTCGACGACGGGCGGATCGTTGTGGGTAAAAGCGGTTAGGCTGCGGGCTGCGGAGAAAAGCGCTTCGTCGTCCTCCCAATCCAGCAGGAAAAGCGGTGCGGTGCGGACCGTGCCGCCCAGTTCGGAAGATGAGGATGCTGCCGACTCGGGTGGCATGCCCGAGTGCAAATGAGCCAGCGTGGCCTTCGTCGCGCCGTCTCGATAGGAAATCGTCTGTGGATTCTCCCAAAACTCACGCCATTTCGCGGCGTAGTGTTCCAGATCGAAGCGACCGAACTCCGCGATCGAGTGCAGGAGCAGCATGGTTTGGTCGCCATAATGAGTCTGATCGCCAGCGTTTTTTCCGGTATGATAGGCGGTGGCTGGCGCCATGTAACTCATGATGTGCCCGAATCTCTTCTTGAGTTCCTTCTGATGATAGATCCAGTGCGGGCCCAAGGCGAGGGCATCCGCAATGAGGGAAGTGAAAACGATGTCTGATGTTGGAATCACGACTGGAGTCATAGAATGCGGGACCGTTTTCTTCAAGAGGTTCCGTAAGGCCTTGAGGGGTAAATTTAGATTCCCGCCAAGCTAAGGAGCCATGACACTCCTGTCGTGGGCCAATGAGACGAGAAAGTGGGGAGCGAAAGCGCATCCCTTTCGCCGATCATTGGCTTGGCCGACAAGAGTGTCGACCCTCCAGGGCTGGCGCTCGTCCGTCCAGTAGAGTCCCCGCCGCCCATCTTTCCCCGCTCATTTCACCGGCGGATTGGATGTTTCCGTGGCGAAGTTGGCAGGCGTCACATCTTCGACATCCACAAACACTGTGGCCGGGCGGGCATCGGGTTTGAGCAAGGTGGTCCGGATGTTATTGAAATTCACGCCCCGGACGTGCCGTGCGTAGATGCCGTAAGCGGGCAGGGTTTTTCCGAACATGCTGAACTCCGGATAGGCATTTTCCTTTTCGGGTAACTTCACCTTCGCTGCCTCTTCGGTTCCGCCTCCGGGCAGTTCAAGCTGGATGTTCTCCAACGTCAGCGCTTCCACGGGGAAGCCGGGAACTCCGTTGATAAGGATGCCGATCATTTCAATATTCTTGGCGGTGATGTTTTTCACCACCACATCGCGCAATTTGCCGGGGGTCGGTTTCGGTGAGTCGCCCTCGCGGAAGGCCTTGAGACGTGAGCCGAGGCGGATGCTGATAGGAGCGGCCACACCGTCCATCGTCACATCACTGATAGATACATTGCGCAAGTCTCCGCCATCCACGGCATTGAGGGCAATACCGGACAGTTTTGTATCGGTGATCCGGCAGTTGGAGATCGAAATATTTTCAAATCCTCCGATCGCTTCGGTGCCGAGTTTGATCGCGTTGCACCAGGTCGAAAGCTTGCAGCCGGTGGCGATGATGTCGCGGCTTGGCTTTCCCGAGCTGGTGGCCTTGATGCAAAGCGCGTCGTCACCACTGATGATGTCGCAATCGCGGATCCTCACGTTTTCACTGGAATCGAGGTCAATTCCGTCGTTGTTGGACATCCCGAGGTTCCGGCTGCGGATGGTCACGCCTTCGATCACCGCACCTTTGGTTTGATAGAAATTGAGCGTCCACGCGCCCGGATTGGTGAGGTGAACTTCTTTGACGCTGACGTTGGTGCAGCGCACCCAGCGGAGCAGGAACGGCCGTACGGCGTAGGGCTTTTGCTTTGCTTTCAGCGCGGGGCTTTGTCCGTCCACGGTGCCCTTGCCCTCGATGCCCACGTTTTCCGCATCCATGGCGACGATCAGCGCGTGGCCCATCGGGCTTCCGGCGCCATCGATGAATGGATCGAGATTGCGGTAATCGGCCGCCTCCGTGCTGCCAAGCAGAGTGGCGTCCTTCTCAAGCCGCAGGGTGACGTTGCTCTTGATCTGGATGGTTCCAGTTAGGTAACGGCCTGCCGGAAAGGAAATCGTCCCGCCGCCGCCTGCGCTGCAATCGTCGATCGCCTTTTGAATGGTGGTCGTGTTCGACGTGGTGCCGTTGCCGACGATGCCTGCTTTTGTCGCATCAATCACTCCAGCCCCACTGGCCATCACCGGCAGGGCTGCGAAAAAAAGGCAGAACGAGGGTAGAAGTTTGCAAACGGTTGTTTTCCGGTGAGGCATAGGTTGATGCTTACCGCGCGGAGCAGGGGAGTCTTTCTATCGTAATCGAAGTAAAGTCTCATTAGCCCTTATTTTCCGACCTTACTGATGCCGCCAGCCGGAGAAATCATGGCGGCGCGGGGTGAGAGGAACTTTGCCAATGGATCGGCAGGTAAGGCTTTCAATCCGGAAATGACGCACCCGGCGTTCACGACAGCTCCGTCCCAACCGGTGTGCAGGTTTTCCTTGGGCGATGGGACGTAAAGCGTTTCCACTGCTGCCGTGCCGAGTTTCTCATAACGCGTGGCGATGATGTCGTAGAGCGGGATAAAAGGGGGGTTAGTTTCCTTCGCGACCTGCTCGGCCCATGCGGCGTGTTTGCCGTTGTCCCGTTTGAATTTGCCGTCGGTGCTCCAACCTTTGCGCGGCGTGAGGGAGCAAATGATCGGTGTGGCATTCTGCGCGCGGGTCTCAGAGACGAATTGTTTCAAATACCAGCCGAAGGTATGGACGGTTTCATCGTTGTTCATCGCGGTCTCGTCACCGAGTCCGCCCAGCCCACCTTTGCCCTTTGCGCCGCCATTGTCGTTCGCCCCGAATTGCAGGATCACGAAGTCACCTTTCTTGATCCGTGGCTGCAGGTCTTTCCAAAAGAAGCCGTTGTAAAATGTGCGACTGCTCGTGCCGCCGAACGCCCGGTTGACGACGTTGATTTTCTTCAAATCGAAATAGGCCGTAATCGGCGCGCCCCAACCCCATTGGCCGGTCGGGCCGTTATCGCCTGTGGTGCCGTTGCGCACCGTGGAATCTCCGATCAGCCACAGCGTCGGCAGACTGGGGTTCGCGGGCATCGGCGGTGTGTATCGGCCGTTCCCGGGCGCGCCGGCCGGGGCTGGACCTGTGCCAATTTGCGTGGCACGGGGAACATCGCTGATCTTGAGGGACGCGGCGATCGGCTCACCGTTGACCCGGGCGGGGAAAAACAGATTGGCGGCACACACGGCAAGCACGGAGGCTGCGACAAATGATCTGGGGCTGTTCATGACATTTTTCATAAAGGAAACAGGTTGGGTTGAAACATCACAGCGCAGAGCGAAAGGGTCTTTAACGCAATAGGGGTATGCCTGAACTCGCAGAGGCAGATACTTGGGCTCGGATTCTAAACTGGGTAGGAGCAGCGCGGATTGTCGAAGGCGGGTGGGGGAGCGTCTTCGGTTTTTCTGCGATCGGCGGATACTGGCGAAATAAATTTCGCGGTCCGTTTGCGAGAAGTGTGACTCGCTGCCGGACACGAACCCTGGCGTCCATTTATTTGGATTCAACGAACCGGCGTGGGTTCGGCAAAGGGATCCGCTCCTCGTGGGGCAAAGGGATCGCTGTTACTGGATTCGATTTCTCCAACAGGTGGCGTCGTTTCTGGATCTTGCGATGTCGTCAGTTCGATGATGCCGTTCTCCCGGACTTGGTATCTGAGTTTGGTGGAATCGCAGAGATATTTCAGGGCGGCACCCAGCGGGATATTCCGGATTCTCATTTCACCCTTGAACCGCCATTGATTTGCCGGATCCGCACTTCTGACAATCAATCGGAGTCGGTCATGCTCCACCCCGGTTTTTTGGATGAGCTGGTTGATTCGGGCGATCCGTTCTGGTAGAGGCTGGTCGGGAGGGAGATCAAGTATCGGGATGATTGTTGTTCGGGTGAGTTCGATGGTTTCCTCAAGGGTCGGCTTCGGGTGATTGGTCCGGATCCGCGATTTCGTGCGGATAGTTTCACCGAGCCCGGGAGGCACAGAGGTAGATTCGTCTGCCATGGCCGGTCCATGGAGAGCTTCGTGATTCTTTGAATTTCCGGGTGATGCTGTCCGCCACGGTCGAAGAGACAGGATGAGCACGATCCCAAGAAAGGCCGCGGCGATGACGTATCGCTTGGAAATTGTCGTGGGGGCTGACATTGAAAGGCGTTATAACGCAAAAATTTCGTCATGAATACTCGTCGCGAGGGCTGACGGATGCAGACTCTTCGGGCTCATCTTATGGTGGAAACCTGATACGGAAACCGTGGTGAGTCGAGGATTCGGGCGAAATGAATTTCGCGGTCCGGTTGAGCACCAAAAACCCCGCCGCCCATTTTCGGCACGGCGGGTTGGGAAGAGACGGAACGAAGGTTCGCCCTCCGGCCTATCTGCCTGCGCAGAGATGAAAAACAATCGAAAGCATCGAGCCCTCCGTGAAGGGGCCTTGAACCGGGCCATCGGCTTGTCGGAAATAGGGCAAGGGAAGGTGGACGTGCGGAACAGGTGATGTGCGGCGGCCGGTGCGGAGTCCTTTCATGCCTACTGACCTCATTGACGAAAGCGCGGATCCCGCGTTTTATCGTGGCGCAAGGCCGTCCTTGGCCGCGCCGTCTGAACCGTTTCGGAATCTAAACGAATGTCCCTGTCCAAGATGCTTCCCTTACTGCTGGCTGCAGCGCTGCTGGCAATTGCTCCTCCCGCGCTGGCGCAAGCCGTGCCTGCTGGCCCCGCCTCCGGGATCACCACGCAGCTACCGCGCGGCGCGGTGCCCAGCCATTATGCGATTGCGGTTACGCCCGATGCTGCAAATCTGAAATTCACGGGGAAGGTGACGATCGACGTGACGGTCAGTGCGGCGATGCCCACGCTGGTCCTGAACGCGGCGGATCTAACGTTCGGCAATGTCACGCTGACGCCGGCCGCGGGCGGCGAGGTTACGAAGGGCACGGCAAGGGTGGACGCGGCGGCACAGACGGTGGCGCTCGATTTCGGCAAACCGCTGGCACCTGGCAGCTATACGTTGACCATCGGCTATGCCGGTATCATCAACACTCAGGCGAACGGCCTGTTCGCACTTGATTATACCGACAATGCAGGGGCGGCGAAGCGCGCGTTGTTCACCCAGTTCGAGGCGCCCGACGCCCGACGTTTCGTCCCCAGCTTCGACGAGCCGAGCTACAAGGCGACCTTCGACCTGTCCGCCATCATCCCGACGGGTGAGCTGGCGGTCGGCAACATGCCGGTCAAGGCGACCCAGGATCTGGGCGCTGGCAAGACGCAGGTGACATTCGGCACCTGCCCCAAAATGTCGTCCTACCTGTTGTTCTTCGGTCTGGGTGAACTTGACCGCGCCACCAAGATGGCCGGCAATACCGAAGTCGGCGTCATCACCGGTAAGGGCAATACCGGCAAAGCGCAACTGGCGCTCGACGCGTCGGTGGCGATCCTGCCTTGGTATAATGATTATTTCGGAGTGCCCTTCCCGCTGCCAAAGCTGGATAATGTGGCCGGCCCGGGCCAGAGCCAGTTTTTCAGTGCGATGGAGAATTGGGGCGCGATTTTCACCTTCGAGCGCGCGCTGCTGGTCGATCCGCGCTTCACCTCGGAGAGCACGCGGCGGAAGATCTATTCCATCGTGGCGCATGAAATGGCGCACCAGTGGTTCGGCGATCTCGTCACCATGGCCTGGTGGGACGATCTGTGGTTGAACGAAGGCTTTGCCAGTTGGATGGCGACCAAGGTCACCGACAAGTTGCAGCCCGACTGGGAAATGCTGCTGACCCGCGTCGACGGGCGCGAACGGGCGATGAGCCTCGATTCGCTGGGCACCACCCATCCGGTGGTGCAGAAGATCCATACCGTGGACGAGGTGAACCAGGCGTTCGACGCCATCACCTATCAGAAGGGCGAAGCCGTCATCACGATGCTGGAGGGCTATGCCGGGGAGGATGCGTGGCGTAACGGTATCCGCAGCTATATGGGGGCGCATGCCTATGGCAACACCTTGACCGACGACCTGTGGAAGGCGGTCGAGGGCGCTGGCACCAAGGGATCGGTCTCGATCGCACACGACTTCACGTCCAAGCCCGGCATTCCGCTGGTCAAGGTGGACAGCGCCGTATGCCAAGGCGGCAATACCGTGCTGAGCCTGTCGCAGGGCGAGTATAGCCGCGACCGGAAGGGCAAGGCGCCGCTGTCGTGGAGCGTGCCCGTCATCGCCCGGACCATCGGCGGCACGCCGCAGCGACTGATCTTGGCTGGCAACGCAACCGTGACCTTGCCGGGTTGCGGCCCCTATATCGTCAATGCCGGGCAGACAGGCTATTATCGCTCGCTCTATCCCCAGGCCGATGTGCAGGCGCTGGCAAAGGATTTCGGCAAGCTTGCCAGCATCGATCAGGCCGGACTGCTGGCGGATAATTTCCAGCTTGGGCTGGCAGGATACCAGCCGATGGGGCTGGCCCTCGACCTGATCGATGCGGTGCCCGCCAATGGCAGCCCGGCGGTGCTGGCCAAGGTGCCCGCTTGTCTCAAGGACATCTATGACCTGCTGGATGGCGACAAGGCGGCCCAGGCACCGGTCGTGACCTATGCCTCGGGCAAGTTGACCCCGGTCCTGACGGCGATCGGCTATGACGCCAAGGCAGGCGAAGGGCCACAGGTGCCGGTGCTGCGGTCGAGTCTGATTTTGACCCTGGGCAACATCGGCGACAAGGCCGTGGTGGCGGAAGCCAATAGCCGTTTCGCCGCGCGGGCGGCCAATCCGGCGGCGCTCGACGGGCCGCTGCGCGATGACTGGCTGGCGATCATCGCTGAAAATGCCGATGCCGCGACTTGGGAAAAGCTGCGATCCATGGCGAACGGAGCGAAAAGCGACCTCGAAAAGAGCACCCTGTTCGCGCTGCTGGGCAAGGTGAGGGACGAAGGCCTGGCGACCAAGGCGCTTGATCTCGCCATGACCGACGAGCCGGGCAAGACCACCGGCCCGGCCATCATTGCCCAGGTCGGCATCCCGCATCCGATGCTGGCGGTCGACTATGTGCTGGCCCATCGCCAGCAATATGAGGCGCTGATCGGCGTGTCGGCACGAAGCCGGGCGCTGGCGCGGCTTGGCAACCTTTCGGCCGACCCGGCGATGGTGATCAAGCTGGATGCCTATGCGACCCAATATCTGACGCCCGAATCGCGCAAGGTCGTGGATCGCTCGATCGCCGAGATCGAGACGCGGATCGAGACGCAGAACCGGCTGAAGGCACCGCTGGTGGCCTGGTTCGCGGCGAAGAAGTAAGCCGGGAAAGAACGGGAGGCGGCAAAGCCGTTGAGTTCCGAAATCAAAAGATACATGCCCGGCTCCCTCAGGGCGAAGCGAGGCGGTAGCTGCTAGAATTTGGGAAAATACATCGAGGTTGCCTTCGTCAATGGGGACACCGACTAGCAAGCATTTGGGAGGTGGGAGAGATCGTATGGGGTGATTGCCGTCCCTGGGTAATCCACTCCCGCCGCCTCGTATCGCAAGGGCTGGCTATGGAATTGCATTAGACCCTTCGGCGGAATGGGACGCAATACTGGTTAGTCGAGACTGACCACTTCGACGGACCCCTTTGATTGCATCATTGACTCTCGGCGGAATCCTTTAAAACCTTTTGCCCAATGCCTGCCTTTGGATTCTCTACTTTCCGAAATCCAGGGGTGATCATTTTTGCCCTGGTTTCAGGCATCGTGTGCGGACGCCTCCTGCATGCCTCGATACCGGATCGGACGCCCGTCGAGAACCAACACGAAAATGCCCGTGTAAATTCCGCTTCCGGGCAGTGGGTTTCATCCGCTTCCAAGGGAAGGCAACGTCCGCCAGAACGGAATGCCATCTTGCCCCCGGACCCGGCGGATTACTTTATCGTGCCGCCCGCCGCATTGCGCCGCATCCGGGTGGAGCTCATGGATGGGATCTCGCTGAATCCCAAGGAATGCGAGCTTCTCGGTCTGGAGGAAAAACAGATTCAGGAGCTGAAACTCGTGATCGATTCCGCCGTCCTCCGTTGGCAGGAGAGGGAAAAGGCCACGATGAAAATCCTCCCGTCAAGCGGGCCGCATACCCTGCTCCATATCCCTCACGCGGATCCCATCATCGCTGAAAAAGAGTGGCAGGATCTCAAGACCAGCATCCTGCGGATCGCAGGGCCGGAACTTGAGCCCCTGCTCCGCTATCGGCTCACGGATGGCTACAGCCCGTCCTACAAGTCGAACGCAGGAACCGGCCTGTTGAATGTTCTCACCGCCGGTTACGGCACCTTGGATCGACTTGTGAAGATCAGTTCATCAGCCAATGGGACCACGGTTTACGAAACCATCGATTTCCAGCCCACCCGCCTGAAAGGCGCCGCCGTGGATGAAGCATTCTTCAATCAACTGAAGGACTCGGGCTCGCACGAGGGCTCTCAATCGATCAACTCCCATAAGATCCCGGATTCTCTCCTCCATCTCCTTCCCTTGAAATGATGCCCAAGGCTCGAAAACATCCGGTGCGTATCGCCTCGTTCGCTGCCTTCGCCATCGGCCTTGGTTTCGGCCACCTCACGCTCACGCCCTCACTTGCGAGCGCCACCTCTGGCAAGGTGGTCCCGAAATTTCCAGTCAATCCAAGCAACCAAGCTGCCAGTGACACAGCGGGCAGCCCACTTCGGTCCACCCGCCCGCGTGAGAAAAAGATTCCTCTCCGCATCGACGCGGAAGGAAATTATCTGCTGCCCCCCGCCATGGCGGACCGGCTCGACTGCGTCGTGTTGATCGGGACGAAAGTGAATCCCGTCGACCTTCGGATTCTCGGCCTGGACGATACCCAGATCGGTCAGGTCCAAGAGCTCGTCGATGAAGTGTTCCGGCGCTTCTTCGAGAGGAAGAGGGCCGCCATGCGTGAATTCACGATCAATGACGACGAAATGGTTTGGGAAATCCCGGGGGATCGTTCCGGCGCGATCGCCGATGAACAGCGGATCATCGATGCGGTCCATGCGATCTGCGGAGCAAAGGCCGGACTCTTGTCGGACCGCTTGGTTCAACAAATCAAAAGTGGTACCGCCCAACTCGGCATCGAGAGTTACTTCCTCCGGGCCTATCATCCGGGAGGTAAGGGAAGCATGCTGGCTTTTGAAAACATCGTCATTTCACCGGGACTCAACAAGGGATCGCAGCCCGCACCCGGAAGCAGTTTCATGGATTACCAGAAGCAATGGATATTTGGTTCATCGGGTCGCTACGGCGGTGCTGAACCTCCCGATACCCTTATGCCCCTGATCGGGGATAAGGATTGGCAGAAGCTGCTGACGCCGAAGCTCTGAACTTAAGTTTTCACGAGGAAGGAGGAACCATATGGTCTCCCCTTCTTCATCAATCGATCCCGACTAACAAGCATTGAAATTGTCATGCATCGGACGCAAGGCCCGCCTTATGCACAGACTGCTTGCGGCACATGTTAGGTATCGCATGGAATGACGATTGCCATGCAGACACAAAAAAACCGCCGCCCGTTTGCAAGGTGGCGGGTTTGATTTGAAACGATGGATGCTTATTTTCCGGCGCGCAGCGCTCCTTCGCGGGCCTTGGCCTTGGCGATGACGTCGTCGGAGACGTTTTTCGGGCAAGGGGCGTAGTGGCTGAACTCCATGGAGAACTGGCCACGGCGATGGCGTAAGTCATCGCAATTCACATTCCACTCGTCACAGGGCTGATCCAGATTCTTTTCCCGGATCCATGAGATCCTGTGAAGGCCGCCTGATCGCCAGAACCCGCACCTCGTCGTCTTTGATCTGGTAGAGGATCCGGAATGCGGAACGATTCTTCCCGCAGAGCAGGCAGCGGATCTCGACAGGAAACGCGGCGGATTCTCTCGCGAGGGCGTGGCAATCCGGTGCAATTTCCAGCGACCTGATTGCCTCGATGATCCGGATGCGCCATGCTTCCGCGCCTTGGAGGGAACGTTCCGTGATCCAACGAAAATGGCTGCGGAAATTCTCGTCCGCAGGATCGGTGATGATGACGCGGTAGCGCATTTCCCGATCAAAGGGTTTCCCACTCGCGGATGGCTTCTAAGGCTGGCTTCGAACGCCCCGCCTCTGCCGCTTCCAAGCCAATCCTGACGGCTTCGATGCCATCGAGGTATTCGGCGGCATCGATCAGGCGTTCGTATTCCTCTGCAGGCATGACCGCGAGGCTCGGACGACCGTGCTGGGTGAGGATTTCCGCACGGTTCGTTTGGCGGATCCGGGCAGTATGTGCGCTGGCATTCCGGACGAAGTCGGAAATGGGGAAAATTTCGTTCATTCTCAGATCGAGTGGCATGGAGGAATTGGCTCGAGATCATGTAAGCATGAAAAAACCGGATTTAAAGATGAATTCTCGGGCGGGCGGAATTCGTCCATCATGATGGATGGGTTGGTGGGACACAAAAAACCCGCCGCCCATTTTCAGGACGGCGGGTTTTCGATTGAAACGATTCAGGCTTACTTGCGAAGCGCTTCCTCGCGGGCCTTGGCCTTGGCGATGACGTCGTCGGAGACGTTTTTCGGACAAGGGGCGTAGTGGCTGAACTCCATCGAGAACTGGCCACGGCCGGAGGTCATGGTGCGAAGGTCGCCGATGTAGCCGAACATGGCGGACAGCGGAGCCTCTGCCTTGACGCGGATACCGCCCGGAGTTGGCTCCTGGCCTTGGATCATGCCACGGCGGCGGTTGAGATCGCCGATGACGTCACCGACTTTTTCTTCGGGGGCGAAGACGTCGAGTTTCATCATGGGTTCGAGGATCTGCGGGGCAGCCTTCGGCATGGTCTGACGATACGCGGCTTTCGCGGCGATTTCGAAGGCGATGTTGCTGGAGTCCACCGCGTGGAAACCACCTTCGTTGAGCGTGACCTTGAAGTCCAAGCAAGGGTAACCGGCAAGTGGTCCTTTATCGACGCAGGTCTTGAAACCTTTTTCGACGGCGGGGATGAACTCTTTCGGGATGCTGCCGCCGGTGACCTTCGATTCGAAGATGAAGCCGGAGCCTTGTTCGCCTGGCTCGATGGTGTAGTCGATTTTAGCGAACTGGCCGGAACCACCGGACTGCTTCTTGTGGGTGTAGCTGTCGTTGACCATCTTGGTGATGGTTTCGCGATAGGCGACCTGTGGCGGACCGACGGAGACCTCGACCTTGTGGGTGCGCTTGAGGATGTCGATCTTGATGTCGAGGTGGAGTTCGCCCATGCCCTTGAGGATCATTTCGTTCGTTTCATCGTCGGTTTCGACGCGGAACGATGGGTCTTCCTGGATCATCTTGCCGATGGCGTTGGCGAGCTTTTCAGCGTTGGCCTTGTCCTTTGGAGCGACGGCGATGGAGATGACGGGATCCGGGAAAACCATCGGCTCGAGAGTGGCCGGGTTCTTCTCGTCGCAAAGGGTGTGACCGGTCTGGACGTTTTTGAGACCGACGATGGCAACGATGTCACCGGCTTGGGCGGAGTCGATTTCCTTACGGTCGTCGGCGTGCATCTCGACCATGCGGCTGATGCGCTCGGTCTTGCCGGTGAACGAGTTGAGGACGGTGTCGCCTTTCTTGATCGTACCGGAATAGATACGGGTGAAAGTCAGCGCACCGAACTTGTCGTCCATGATCTTGAACGCCAGGCCACGGAATGGAGCCTTGGGATCGATGACCGCGAACTTGCCGGTTGGAGTGCCTTCTTCGTCCACTTCGGGGAGTGGCTTGACGTCGGTCGGGGAAGGCAGGTAATCGACGACGGCGTCGAGCACGAGCTGGAGGCCCTTGTTTTTGAACGAGGAACCGCAGTAGGTCGGGAAGAAAGCGAGGTCGATGGTGCCCTTGCGGATGCACTTCTTGATTTGTTCGATCGTTGGCTCGGTGCCTTCGAGGTAGGCCTCCATGATCGCGTCGTCCTGTTCGACGGCGGTCTCGATGAGCTGGGCGCGGTATTCCTTCGCCTTGTCCACGAGGTCGGCGGGGATTTCCTCGATCTTGAAATTTTCCGGCTGTCCGGATTCGTCCCAAATGTGGGCCTTCATGGTGAGCAGGTCCACGACACCGACGAAATCGGACTCGGTGCCGATTGGCAGGACCATGACGAGCGGGGTCGCTCCGAGGATCTTCTTCACCTGGGCGACGACGCGGTAGAAATCCGCGCCGATCCGGTCGAGCTTGTTGACGTAAATGACACGGGCGACTTCGGAGTCGTTGGCGTAACGCCAGTTCGTTTCCGACTGAGGCTCAACGCCGCCGGAACCGCAGAACACGCCGACACCGCCGTCGAGAACCTTCAGCGAACGGTAAACTTCGATGGTGAAATCAACGTGGCCGGGAGTGTCGATGATGTTGAATTGGTAATCCTTCCAGAAGCAGGTGGTGGCGGCCGATTGAATCGTGATCCCGCGCTCGGCTTCCTGTTCCATGAAGTCCATTGTCGATGCGCCATCGTGAACTTCTCCGATCTTGTGGATCTTGCCGGTGAGCTTGAGAATACGTTCGGTGGTGGTCGTTTTGCCCGCATCAACGTGGGCGAAAATGCCGATGTTGCGGTATTTGCTGAGGTCCTTCATAACGGATGGTTGCTTCTGATTGCCGGGCGACGGTTTCGCGCCGGGGGCAGATTCCTAGTCGAGGATCTCGGTTTGGCAATCCTAGAGTCGAAATGCCGGTTTTTTTCGTCCGATTTGAACTTGGGAAAAGGCCGCGCCTCTTTGGCATCCGCCGGATCGACCGGGTCAGTGCTTCGGTTCAACCAGTTTTTTCAACGCACTATTCAGAGCGTCCTTCTGCCGGCCAGCGAGTAGATTTGCGATGTATTCCCGCATGGAGTTTTCGTCCTTCTGTTTCCACGACTTCACGATTTCCCCGGCGTAGCTATTGTCTGTGAAAACCATGTCTCCGCGGTCCTGCATGTTTCGCAGATAAATAAGGTCGTCGAAATTGCGGGCCGCGGCGGCTGGATCGATCTTCGCCCAGTAGCCGCTGAATCGCAGCGAGAAGTCCTGCTGGGATCCTCCACGCTTCATCATTTTCAACTGGTTCATAACAGCAACGGCATCCGAGTCGCCCCAGGTCTGGAGCAACGCGTCGACGAAAGTGTAGGTGTTCTCCATTCCGTTAACCCGGAGTTCCTGCGCCACAAGGTGGCTGAACGTTCCCTCCGGATCCTCCTTCGCCAGCCTTTGCGCGACCTCCCTGAGCTCAGCCGACGATTGCACGTCTCCATTCATCAGCGCCTGGGTGAGTTGGCCGGTCGTCATCATCTGGATCCGGTTTTTCAAAAACGCGCGGGTCCGCATCGGGCTTTTCCGCTCGGCGAAGAGAACGTCGAGCGCCTTGTTGATGGGGACGCTCTCGTCCATCTCGGCGCTTTCGGTGGAAATCAGCCGGCTGATGCTCACTCCCACCGGCTCCGGCATCCGGGCGGTTTTGCGGCTGCCTGTTGTTTCCGATCCGGTCGAACCGCCTTGAGAGGGAATTGCCGTGCGAACCAGCACTGTTCCTATCAGCCCGCCGAGCAACAGTGCCACCGCGTAAACCGGGATTTTCATCACTTCGCGGCCTCCGTTTTCAGTTCCGCCCGCATCACGTCCGTCTTCGGGCCGGGAGTTTGGCCGGACAGCCAGCTTTCCGCCGACTTCGGATCCATTTCACTCCAACGCCGGATGAAGACTTTAAGTGTCTCTTTCCCCTCAGGCGTGGCGGCAAAGCTGTCAGGCAATTGCTCCGCCGCCTCGGTCACTGCGGCCGGATTGCTCCAACCGGAGCCTTTCACGGCACCTTCGTAAATCAGGATCCGCTGCCCGTCGTCCTTCGCGATCCGGAGCAGATCCGGCAGGTTTTTCGCATAGTTGACCATCGTGGCGAAGGCGAAGGTCCGGATGTTCTCGCTGGTCCAGTCGTCGGGGAAACCACCGGAAATATCGCGGACGGGCTTGGCCTCGCCGGGGATCAGGGAAATGCCGCCCGTCGTGGCCGCCCACCAGTAGATCGCGTCGTTGCGCGCTTCCTGCCGTGCTTTTTCGTCTTCGATGTGGTTGGCGATCGCCAGCCCGTCGAAGCCGCGGATTTTCGCCACGTCCACGGCGATCGATTTCAACAGCTTCCGCTTCGCCTCCTCGTCCGGATAGGAAGCTACCCAGTCACCGGCGGCCAGCGCATCGGTGCGGGACCAGAGTTTCGCCACCAGCTCGAACAACGGCCGGTCCGCCTCGGGCCAATCCCTGGCGACGCGGTCCACCAGCAGCGCGGCTTCCTGGGGTTTCCGCTCGCACTGATAGGTGACAAATTCAGTGAGGAAGCCCCGGTCATCGTTAGATTTGTCCGCCAGCATTACCGCCAGCGCGCCTTCGGGGTCCTGGTTCAGCCAGGTCACCATCACCGCCCGCCTCGCCTGATAGGAAAAATCCTCCGCCTCTTTCGCCCGGGCCAGCGCCGCCGCCGGATCGCGCTCCGCCCAACTGCCAAACAGCGCCGCGACCACCTGCTCGAACCGCCGGTGATCCTTGGTCGCTATCAATACCTGTAACACCTCTTCCAGATAACCCTGAGGGACCACAAACATCAGGCTCCGCAACCGGCTTTCCGCCAGTGCGTCCGGTTTTTCCGCGCCGTCGTATTCGGCCACCGCCTGCTTCACCAGTTCCAGCGTGAATCCCCGGTCACGCTTTTCCCGTAGTGCCGATTCCGTTTCCGATTCCGTGTCCGCCACGGGTCCTGCCCGGCTCGTCGCCGGACGGATTGGATTTTCCCGCGTGACGATTCCCCACCCGTAGGCGAGCAGAACGCCGCTTGTCAGACTGATCGCGATTCCTGTTTTCATGGTGAGTAAAATGGCGGTTTTTCCCAAGGTGCCCGCCGCTTGCTTCGCGCCCTCGTCGAGCGCCCGCCGGGTGATGGTTTCCAAAAACGACGCGGTGACTCCCGCGTCCGCCCGCGCGCTGATGAAAAAGGTGCCCAGCGCCACCGCCGAGACCGTCACGCCGCGGCTTCTCAATTTATCCGCCAGCTTCTCCAGCGCCCGCACGCTGCGCTTTTGCCAAGCTTCGGCCGTCCCGCCCAACCGCTGCTCGATCGACTTGAACGTGTGGCCCTCCAGATAGTGCAGTGTGAGCACTTCCCGATCCTTCTCGCCCATCGCGTTGAGGGACCGGTCCAGTTCCGGCGCTATCTTCGCGGAATAATCCGGCTCTTCCTGCGACCGTTCGTTCATCTGATAGGCCATGGTTTCGCGCACCCTCCGGTTGGTGGATTTCCGCCGGGACTTCTTTGCTTCCAGAATGACGACCCGGTGCAGCCAGGCGCTCAGGCAGCGGACCTCGCCGAGCTCTCCCGCCCGCCTTGCTAGGACGATCAGCGCCTGCTGCAGGATGTCCTGCGCTTCCCCGCGGTCGCCGCAGATCCGATAGGCCGTCGCAAACGCCATTGCCTGATGCCGCCGCGTCAGCTCGGCAAACGCCGGTTCATCGCCCTGACGGACGAAATCGTCCAGCAGCGACTGATCGGTTTTTTCTGAAGCGTTCGGCATTCATGAAACTAGTGCCATCCCCTGCGGGAAAACGGACAAAAAAGTGCTGAGTCGTGATCCGGACATTCCAGAAAATGGACGCCGGTCAGGTCGCGCGCGTGATACCGATTCCCAACAGGCAGACGTCGTCGTCGAAGCGCTGGCCTTCGGAAAAGGCGAGCACGCTGGAGAGAATGCCGTCGAGCAGGGATTCCAGCGGGTCTTGGGATTTCAGGCCGATGATTTCCATCAGACGGTTCTCGAAAAACGGCTCGCCGCTCTGATTCTCGGCTTCCAGAACGCCGTCGGTGAAAAGCACGATCCGGTCGATCTCGGCGAGCGGCAGCTTGTGGGTCGGGTAACAGGCGCCCTTGATCAAGCCAAGTCCGGGGCCTTTTTCGGAGCGCTCGCAGGCGATCTGGCGCACGCCGTCCTTGCCAGCGAGGATCGGTCCGGGATGGCCGGCGCAGGCGTATTCAAAAGTGCCGGCGGCGAGATCGATCACGCCGAAGAAAGCGGTGGCGAACATGGTAGCATGGGCGCGTTCGAGAATCGCGACGAGTCCGTCGTTGAGGCCTTGGAGAAACATCCCGGGTTCGGCGGATTGCGCGCGCTGTTTTTCCAACAGCCCGCGAAGCATCGCCACGATGAGTGCGGAGCGGACGCCGTGGCCCATGACGTCGCAGATCAACATTCCATAGGCATCATCACCGATTTTCATCACTTCGAAAAAATCACCGGCCAGCCCTGAAATCGGAATGTATCGCGCGCCAAAGGTGAGGTGGTTCCGGTTGCCGTCCGTCGCTGCGGGGATCACCTCGTTGGCAAGCGCGTGCTGGATCTCACGAGCCAGCAGTAACTCCTCCTCGTAGGCTTCGTTTTTCATCCGCAGCTGCCGGGCGAGATCGGAGGCCTCCCGCTCGGCGAGAACGAGCCGGGTGACATCGCTGGACACGCCGAAAGTGCCCTTGATCGCGCTGTTCCGGTCGCGCCACGGAAATTTTGAGGTGATGACCCAGGTTTCGGAGGCGCGCTGCCACGTTTCATGTTCCAGCAGGTCGATGACCGGATTGCCGGTTTGGATGATGCGCTGCTCGTCGTCGTAGGCGTTTTTCCAGTGTTCGTATTGGAAAAAATCCCGATCGTGTTTGCCGGTGAGTTCGCTGGAGTCAGCGCAGCCCATGCCTTCGGCGGTGCCTTGGTTGGCCGTCACGAACTTCGATTCCAGATCCTTGAAATAGACCTTCAGCGGCACGTGGTCGATCAACTGCTTGAGCAGATACCGCTCCTCCTCCACCGCCGCCTCGGCCGCCTTGCGACGGCTGATGTCGATCATCGAGCCAGCGATCCGCACCGCCTTGCCATCCCGATTCCGCAGCACCGTGCCACGGATTCTCAACCAGCATAAAAGGTCGCCGCCGGTGCGGATGCGGGCATCCACCGCGAGGGTTTCGGGACCACCGTCCAGCAATGCCAGCGAGACCGCGCGCTCGAACGCCTCCCGGTCTTCCGGCCAGATGTGTTCGTAAGGCGGGAGAAATAAATTCGGAGCACGCTCTTTCCCGCATTCCAAAAATTCGCGGACCCGGCGGGAGTAATAGATCGTCGCCCGGTCCGTCTGCCAGTCCCAGATTCCTTCGTTAGATGCCCGGAGCGCGAGTTCGAGCCGCTCCAATTTCAACTTGTTCCGAACCTCGGTTGTTTCCGGATCTTCACTCATGCCACTAGCAGGATGGCGGGTTGTCGCCCGGATCGCAACCGTCTTCCATCACGAAAACGGATGTGGCTCAGGCGGATGAAGCGCAGCGTCGGATAAATGACTCTGCCTCCCGAGGCGGCTTTTTCCCCAAGATCAAAGACATTGAAAATCCAGCAAGTCGTGTTGAAGCCCCGGCGATTCCGCTTTGAGTATCATGGCTCACGCGTGTTTCCGGCTTGCCACGGGAGAGCGCCGGACATTGTTTCGTCGCGCGATGGCGGAATCCCTGATGCGACCCGTGGCGAGCCCGGTCCGGCTCGATGGCCTGTCTCCCGTCGAAGTCGCCGGGCGCTTGCGGCATCTCGACGGGCTGGTGTTTTTTGATACCGCGGGAAATTTCCCGTCCGGTTGCTCGCGGCCGATTTCGGTGATCGCCGCAAGCCCGCGGCAAGTCCTGCGCGGCAGCATTTACCGCAGCGGGGATCTGGAAATCCTCCGCACCGCACTCCGGCAAGGGCCGAAACCCGCGGGCGACCTCGGTTTCCCCGTCGGCGGACTCTGCGGCTGGGTCGATTACGAGGGCGACTTTGTTTTCGGCGGCTACCCGGAAATGCTCGTCTATAGCCACAGCGACCACACTTGGTGGGAAACCGGCCGGCTTTCCCACCAGCTCCGGGAAACCCGCGGCTCCGCCGAAATTTCCCCGTTCACCCCGCTCGGCTCGCGGGAAAAGTTCACCACCGGCGTCGCCCGCATCAAGGAGTGGATCTCCGCCGGGCACATCTATCAGGCGAATCTTTCCCAAGCCTTCGCCGCCCAGGTTACCGGCGAGCTGTTTTCCCTCTACGAGACCCTTCGCGAAGCCTCGCCCGCGCCGATGGCCGCCTACCTGAATCTCGGCGGCCGCGAAATCCTCAGTTCCTCGCCCGAGACCTTCCTGAAAATCTCCGGCCGCGGCATTGAGACCCGGCCGATCAAAGGTACCCGCCCGCGCTTTTCCGATCCCGACGAGGACCGCCGCTCCGCCTACGAACTCCAAACGTCCGCCAAGGAAATCGCCGAACTCGTCATGATCACCGACCTGCTCCGCAACGACCTCGGCCAAGTCTGCGAATTCGGCAGCGTCGAAGTCGCCGAAATGCTGCGGCTTGAGTCGCTCGCCCAGGTTCACCACCTCGTTTCCACCGTCATCGGCACCCTCCGGCCGGACATCGATGCCATCACCGCCATTGCCGCCTGCTTCCCCGGCGGCAGTATCACCGGCGCGCCGAAGAAGCGCGCCATGGAAATCATCCGCGAACTCGAGCAAACCCCGCGCGGCATCTATTGCGGGGCCATCGGCTGGCTTGGTTACAACGGCGAAAGCTCGCTCAACATCGCCATCCGCACCCTCGTCCGCAGCGGAAACAACCTCTTCTATCAAGTCGGTGCCGGCATCGTCGCCGACTCCGATCCGGAAAAAGAATACGAGGAAACCCTCCACAAGGCCGCGGGGATCCGCCTCGCCATCGAGCGCTGGCAAGCCACCGGACCATGAAGTCTCTAACTGCCAAAACGATCGCCACGCTCCGGTGGTTTTCCATCCTCACGCCGCTGGCGATCGCGGTCGGCTCGGCCTCCGCGTTTTTCCTGTGGGCGCTTGATGCTGTCACACGCGTCCGTTTTGACAAACCCTGGCTACTCTATCTGCTGCCCGCCGCCGGTCTCTGCGTCGGCCTTCTCTATCAACTCTACGGCAAATCCACCGTCGGCGGGAACAACCTGCTCATCGACGAAATTCACCAGCCCGCCGCCGGAGTGCCGCGGCGGATGGCCCCGCTGATTCTGATAGGAACACTCGTCACCCACCTCTTCGGCGGTTCGGCCGGACGCGAGGGCACCGCCGTGCAAATGGGTGGCAGCATCGCCGCCACGCTCGCCCGTTTTCTCAAACTGGATGCCGCGCACGTCCGCATTCTTCTCATGGCGGGCGTCGCCGCCGGGTTCGGCTCGATCTTTGGCACGCCCATCGCCGGAGCCGTTTTTGCGCTGGAGGTTCTTGTCGTCGGACGGATCCAGTATGACGCGCTGATCCCCTGTTTTTTCACCTCCTTGGTGGCTGACTGGGCCTGCCGCGCTTGGCCCATCAACCACACGCTCTATCATGTCGATGTCGCCGCCGGTGCATCCGCCATCAAACTGCTGCTGATGGCCAAAGTCGCACTCGCCGCCGTCGCTTTCGGACTGGCCGGAACGATTTTCTCCATACTTTCCCACCGGCTCGGCGATGCTTTCAAAACCCACATCCCCCGCCCCGAACTGCGGCCCGTGGTCGGTGGACTCATGGTCATCGGCTTGTTTTTTCTAGCAGGAACTCCCGACTACCTCGGCCTCGGCCTCGGCGTGCTCGGCGACCCGCCCGGCGCCATCACTCTTCCCGCGATGTTCACCTCCATGGAAATCCCGGCCGGAGCGTGGGCATGGAAACTCCTTTTCACTGTGATCACCTTGTCCGCAGGATTCAAAGGAGGCGAAGTGACACCGCTGTTCTTCATTGGTGCCGCTTTGGGAAACACCCTCGCACACGCCTTGGGCGCACCGGTCGATCTGTTCGCCGCGCTCGGTTTCGTCGCCATCTTCGCCGGAGCCACCAACACCCCGCTCGCCTCGACGCTGATGGGAATGGAACTCTTCGGCGCGGGCAACGGAGTCTATCTGGCGACCGCCTGCATCATCGCCTATCGCTGCAGCGGATCCAAAGGCATCTACTCCGCACAGCGCAGCGGAGTGACGAAATTTCCCGCATAAAATCACCGCCTGCCGCGAAAGATGATGCTTGGAACAGGCGGTCGTGTTTCGCACGATTCCGCGCATGCGCACCAAGGCGGTTTCATTGTTGCAGGAATTGACGGAAGCCCATTCGGTTTCCGGTCATGAGGATGAGGTGAGGGCGATTTTCGTCGATGAACTGGAAGACTGCGGGGAACTCTCCGCGGACCGCAACGGCTCGGTCTTTTGTGAAACCGGAGACGAGGGGCCACGCGTGATGGTGGCCGGACACATGGACGAGGTCGGCTTCATGGTGCAGAACATCACTGCGGACGGCTACATCCAGTTCCTCGCCATCGGCGGATGGTGGGAGCACAACCTGCTTTCACAACGGGTGGAAATCCTCACCCGCGCCGGCGCGAAAATCCTCGGCGTGGTGTCGTCGCGGCCGCCGCATTTTCTATCAGCCGAGCAGCGGAGACAGGTGATGACGATCGAGCAAATGTTCATCGACGTGGGCGCGGAGTCGCGTCGGGACGTGATGGAGAATTTCGGAATTTCGTTAGGTGACCCGATCGCACCGGTGTCGCAGTTCACGGCGCTCACGCGGGAGGACCATTTCATGGCCAAGGCGTTCGACAACCGCGTGGGGATGGCGGCAACCATCCAGGCGGGGCAGATTCTATCACAATCAGCGCACCCTAACACTCTCATCCTTTGCGGCACGGTCCAGGAGGAGGTCGGCCTGCGCGGTGCGAAGACCGCGGCGAATTTCGCGAAGCCGGACGTGGCGATCGTCCTGGAAGGCCCGCCGGCGGATGACTCGCCGGGCTTTTCACGAACGGACTGCCAGGGGAGGCTGGGCGGCGGAGTGCAGATCCGTTTTTACGATCCGTCGGCGATCACGAATCCACGACTGGCGCGGCTCGTCGTCGAAACAGCGCAGGAGGAAGGCATCGCCCATCAGCTGACGGTTCGCCGCAGCGGAGGCACCGATGCCGGGTCGTTTCATCTGGCGAACGACGGCATCCCGAGCATCGTGTTAGGAGTGCCGGCGCGCTACATTCATTCGCACAACGCGATCATCGATCTGAACGACTACCTGCAAATGGTGGCGCTGACGATAGCCTTAGTTAGAAAACTGGATGAAGAAACGGTGGAGAGTCTGGTGAAGTATCTTTGATCTAACTTTACGCTGGCGGCGAAGGATGGATTGCGCTTGGCTGGAACCATGGGCAGCAGGATCACAAGGACATCGTTGGTGGTTGCGGGATTGATGGGAGTTTCGGGAATCGCTCCGGTTTCCGCGCAGCTTCCGACTCTCAGCGAAAAGGAATGGCTGGGGTATTTTGTCGGAGTTGGAACGAAAACCTTCAGATTCGGCATTACTTCCGAGGGTGACACTTCCATCAGAATTCTCGGAAGAACTGGCGAACCTGTCGCCAAAAGACTAACAATCGTCGTGACTTTCCAAGTGGAGGAAATCCTGCCGGATGGAAAAACCGTGGTTCACCTGATTGACCCGAAAACACTTGAAACCACCCAACCGGCAACTTCCAAACCCGTAAAAACCGTCTTTCGCGGCAAGGTGAAAGGGGACGCGGGATTCGAGGTCACGGTGGACGAAACACGGGGAGGAATTTCACTCGGCGGACGCCTGCTGACCCCGGGAACCTTGACGCAGAATCCGCTGCGTTTCTCCATCGCGGTGAAAATTCCAAGCGCCTATGAAGGCCTCAAACGGGGTGCCGACAAAAAGGAAATCAAGGCCTTCGAGGAGAAAACCAAGAGTGACCGCGTGCAGGTGACCTGGGCGGACAAAAAACGCCCGAGACTTTCCACCACGGAAAGCGTGGATGCCAGTTCCAAGGAAATCAACGGCACGGGGATCGTGGGGGCGGACGTGGAATTCAGCTCCTATCAGGAGAAGAAATTGGGATTTGCCGCCTCCACCAATTCACTGATGACGCTTTCCAACAAACAAGCCGGCCCGCTGCAGGATGGATTCGTCATCACGTGGGTGGCGGATTCCGCCAAGGATCCGGAAGGGATGGCCCGCCTCAATATCGAGATCCGGTGAACCCGGGCCTTCGAATTGCGAAAAAGGCACTTTTTTGTTCGAGCGAACATCTTTTTTCTTGCGATTCCCGAACGACCACGTCACAGCTTTGGCAACACGACACACTGCCATGGCCGCCAAACAAACATCCGAAGAATCCGCAAACGAAAAGCTGAATGAAGCCCGCAAACGCAATCTGGATCTCGCGATCTCGCACATCCAGAAAGAGTTCGGTGAATCCGCCATCATGCGGCTCGGTGATGACCGATGTGTCGATGTCGATGTCATTCCGACGGGAAATCTGCTGATCGACCGCGCTCTGGGCGTCGGTGGCTTCCCCTGCGGCCGGATCGTCGAGGTGTTCGGCCCGGAGTCGTCCGGAAAGACCACTCTCACCCTCACGGTCATCGCCCAAGCCCAGAAACGCGGTGGCTTGGCGGCATTCATCGACGTGGAACACGCGCTCGATCCTCAATATGCCCGCAAGCTGGGCGTGAATATGGACGATCTGCTCGTTTCCCAGCCATCTTCGGGTGAGGAAGCCCTGCAAATTTGCGAAGCGCTGGTCCGCTCGAATGCGATTGCGGTCATCGTCCTCGACTCCGTGGCGGCGCTGGTCACCAAGCAGGAACTCGACGGTGAAATCGGCGATTCCACGGTCGGCGCGCAAGCCCGGCTCATGAGTGCCGCGATGCGCAAACTCACCGCCCTGATTTCCAAGGCCCAGACGTGCTGTATTTTCACCAACCAGATTCGCGAAAAAATCGGCGTGATGTTCGGAAACCCGGAAACCACCCCCGGCGGCCGTGCCCTCAAGTTCTTCTCCTCGGTGCGGGTCGACATCCGCCGCATCGGCGCGATCAAGTCCACCGACGGCACCGTCACCGGCAACCGCACCAAGGTGAAAATTGTCAAAAACAAGGTCGCCGCACCGTTCACCGAGGCCGAATTCGACATCATGTATAATGAAGGCATTTCCTCTACCGGGTCGCTGCTCGATCTCGCTTTGGAAATGGAAATCGTCCAAAAGCGCGGTTCTTGGTTCAGCTACAATGGAACCCAGCTCGCCCAAGGCCGCGATGCGGCGAAGGAACTGCTCAAAGGCGATCCAGTGATCTACGCGGATATCGAGTCCAAGGTCAAAGAAGGCCTCGAAGCCAAAAAGAAGAAATAAGACGAAGCCTTTGGAGTCTCTCGACTCCATCCTGGCTAGCTGGCGGACCTTGTTCTGCCGTGGAAGAAAATCTCCCCCGCTCATGACCCCCCGGCCGTGTCACTGATTAATTTCGGTGGCACGGCTTTCGGTTTTTTAGCCCGCCCAAAACCCATTTCCAGAGCCGATGAATACAGTCAGAAACGACGATTTACTTAAGAAACATTAACCTCCCCTGCCGACTTGAGGCTTGACGGCGGAGGGGTTTACTGCTTGCCTGCGGCGTCTGGCGCTTGAGTATAAGCCAATTGCCTGACGCCGAATCGACAGATCTCTCGATTTCCCAGGGTATGTGATGCCCGCTTCAATTCCGATTTTTTTATCCCCATGGACTGGACCTCGCCTATTTGGTATGCCGCGTATATAGCTGTTCTTCTCGGGCTTGCGGGCTATGGCTCCCACCGGTTGACCATCGTCTACCTCTACCTGAAGCACTCCCGCAATCATCCGAAACCGAAGGAGTTGTTCCAAGATCTGCCGTTGGTGACCATCCAGTTGCCGGTGTTCAATGAGATGCACGTGGTGGACCGGCTGCTGGCCTCGGTTTCCGCCATGGACTATCCGCAGGACAAGATGCAGATCCAGCTTCTGGACGACTCGACGGATGAAACGGTCGAAATCTGCCGCGCCGGAATCGAGGCGCTAAAAGCCCGCGGATTCGATGCCGAGCACATCCACCGCATGGACCGCACCGGCTATAAGGCTGGAGCCTTGGAAAATGGCACCCGCTTCGCCAAAGGCGAATATCTCCTCATTCTCGATGCGGATTTCGTTCCCAACCCGGATCTTCTTCAGAAAACCATCCACTATTTCACGGATGACAAGATCGGCATGATCCAGACGCGTTGGGGCCACCTCAACCGGACTTACAACGTGCTGACCCGCATCCAAGCGATGTTCTTAGACGGTCACCTCGAACTTGAGCAAACCGCCCGCAACCGCTCCGGCCGGTTCTTCACTTTCAATGGCACCGGCGGAATCTGGCGGAAATCCTGCATCGCCGACGCCGGCGGTTGGGAGCACGACACGCTCACCGAGGACATGGACCTCAGCTACCGCGCCCAGCTCAAGGGCTGGCGCTTCATTTTCCTCAACGACGTGGAAACTCCCGCCGAGCTTCCGGTCGATATGGACGGCTTCAAGAGCCAGCAACACCGCTGGACCAAGGGTTCCATCCAAGTTTGCAAAAAAGTTCTTCCGGCCATCTGGCGTGCCGATGTGCCGCTGTTCATCAAGATGGAGGCCACCGCCCATCTTACCTCGAACTTCGCCTATCTGCTCCTGATCATCCTGTGTTTCCTGATCTATCCGAACCAGCACACACCCAAGCTTTTCGGCCAGTTCACCTACTACATCATCAACATCCCGATCTTCTTCTTCTCTTCGGTTTCGGTGATCGTCTTCTACATGGTTTCCCAAAAAGCCTTGCGCCCCGGTTCATGGTGGAAGGAAATTCCTTACCTGCCATTGCTCCTCGCACTCGGCATTGGAATGTCCATCAGCAACGCGAAGGCCGTAATCGAAGCCCTTTGCAATCATCAGTCCGCATTCGTCCGCACTCCCAAATACGGGATCGGCCAAGCAAAGCGCCAAGACTGGAAAAAGAGCAGCTACAAGGCGATGAAGACTCTCACGCCATTTGTGGAGCTACTCTTCGGTTTCTTCTTCCTGTTCATCGTGGTGGAGGCCGCTCTGAAAGCAAATTGGTCTTCCGCGATTCTTCTGCTTCCTTTTCCTGTCGGATTCTTTTATACATCCTTATCTTCTTTGGCCCGCATGCTGCCATCCGGCACCGTGAGCCGGCCTTCGGAAGCAGTGAACCGCAAAGCTCCTTGATTCATTCATGACCGGATTCTCCAAACCGTCTCTGTTTTTGATTTCATTTTTCAGCCTGCTGGTCGCAGCAGGTCTCACCAGTTGCGGCTCGAATTCATTCAGCTTCGGCGGGGACACCCACAACAAGATGATCGTCAGCGTGCAGGATCAGAAAATGCTCCTTGTCCGCGACGGCACTCCGGTCAAATCCTATAAAATCTCCACTTCCAAGTTTGGAGTGGGTGACGGCCCCGGCAGCAACCGCACGCCGCTCGGCCGCCTGCAGGTCGCTAAAAAAATCGGTGATAACGCACCGATCGGCTGCGTTTTCAAAGCCCGCCGCCCTACGGGTGAGGTGATCGTTCCCAACGCTCCCGGCCGGGATCCCGTAGTGACGCGTATCATGTGGCTTTCCGGCACCGAATCCCGCAATCAGAACGCCTTCCGCCGGACCATCTACATTCACGGCACCCCCGAGGAACGCCGGTTGGGCACACCCGCCTCTTACGGTTGCATCCGCATGGGCAGCAAAGATGTGGCGGATCTCTACAACCGCATCGGCACCGGAGCCGACGTCTTCATTATCCGCGGTTCCATCCAGACCAAAAAGGAGGAGGAGTCGACTGCCTCGACCGGAAAATCCAACATCCGTTCGCGCGGTTGAGATTTCTGTTGAAACCCGAGCTTGACACCTGAGCTCAGATTCCTATTTTCCCCCGCCCGCCTCCAAGCGACCGAATTTTTTACTATACGACCATGGCCAACCACAAATCTTCCATCAAGCGCGCCCGTCAAACCGTCGTTCGCACCGAACGCAACCGCGCTGAAAAGAGCCGCATGAAGACGCTTCGCAAGAAGGCTCTTACCGCGATCGCTTCCGGCGACAAAGCCGCCGCCGCTGCCGCGACCTCCGTCCTCTCCTCCGTAGTGGACAAAGCCGCCAAGCGCAACTTGATTCACCCGAACAAAGCTGCTAACTTGAAGAGCAAGACCGCGAAGGCACTCGCTGCCATCGCTTGATTGCCCGGACAGCCCCGTTTCATCAATCTTCAAACGAAACAAGCGGACCGGTTCACCGGTGCCGCTTTTTTCATCTCGCTACCATGGCCGAATCACCACCACCTAACCGCGCCGCAGCAGCCGCGAAAATCGCTGCGAATCCCTCAGGTTACAAGGTCTGTGAGGGTTGTGATTCCATCGTCGGCAGCGGCGCGGCCCTTTGCCCCAACTGTCACAGCTACCGCTTCGATTCCTCTCCGGAACGCGTGATCCTGCAGGCCAGAATCCTCGGCTCGCGGGAACAAACATCGGTCACCGCCGATGACCTCGGTTGATTGAAATGAGTTCCGCGATCTCTTTCAAGGAATGGCAGGTGGTTTGCGATGCGTTGGCCTCGGGCCGACAGTCGATTCTTCTTCGCAAAGGCGGCATCCATGAGGGACGTCAGGGATTCTCCTTCGCCCACGAATCGTTCTTTCTCTTCCCCACCCGCTTCCATGCCCTGGCGGATCAAGTCCGCGAGGGCGACGTGAAGGTCATGCCGGAATGGCAGCCAGGCGACATGATTAGAATCACCCACCATGCCGAAGCCGCATGGGCGGTCACTCTGACGGATTGGGAAAAAGTCTCCGAGCTGGAGCCATTCCATATTTACTCGGAACAGACCGTTAGGGATCGCTTCGATTGGGAGGGAAAAGGCATGGCCTCCGGCAGTATCCATCTCGCTCTCGTTAGAATCCGCGAACTCGCCGCACCTTGGGAATTTCCCTATGAGACGAAATACGGCGGCTGTCGTAGTTGGGTGAACCTTCCCGAACCACCGGCAGGATGGCGCGAAAATGTCCACCCCGTGTTAGACGACGGGACCTTCATGGCTCTGGAAGAGCGGGTAAGGTAAAAGTGAGCGCTTGTGGTTCCCTAATCCGGCTCAAGGATCGGAAAGCACGTCGCATTTTACGAAGACCATGACTTTGCGTGTCATGTCGCAGACGCCCTTGGCATCCTTCGGGGAGAGAACGGCAGCCATCAGGTAACGGCCTTTGGCACAGGAGACCACCGTGTCGAAGCGCAGGGCATAAAAATCCGGCATATCCCGGCTCAAGTTACTCCCTGCCGTGTCTTTGACGTCCAGCCAGCGGGTGTTGCCGGTATGCCAGGTCAAGTCCGGCTGAAGATGCAGATACACCAGCTTCCCGTCGTCGGAGAGAGTGGATTCAATCTCCAGAGTGCTTCCGCAATTACGGGTGTCATATGCGAGCGGAACGAGTGAGAGAGGTCCGGGATTCGGCGTGTAAGCACCACACACCGGCCGCGCGTCATACTCCGTCGGATAAATCACCTCCCCGTTGGATTGGAGGGAGGTCTTCTGCCCACTTTTCCCGGCAATCATCTGGGTCTCGATGACCGTGGCCTCGTTCCTTGCTACCATTTCCTGAACCTGTTTCCGGAGTGCCGTGGCATCGGAGGTCTTGTTCTCGGCGAGGAAGAGGAGATGGGTCAGGATCTCGTGGGACATCTCCACATACTCGACCTGCACTTGGATTACATGGAATTTGGAACTTTGAAAAACCGCTTTGCCGTTGGGCTCGGCGGGTTCCATGGCGCCGCCGCACAACGGCAAGAGGACAAGAAGCGCAGGAATGAGGTGGCGGATTTTCATGAGAGGGAAAGCACCCCGTAATTGGCCCTTGCCGGTTCACTGGTCGGCCAGCACATCACACTTCACGAAGACCATCACCTTGCGCGACATGTCCGGGACGCCTTTCTCATCCTTCGGCGAAAGCACTGCAGCCATCAGGTAGCGACCGTTCACGCACGAAAGCACTGTATTGAATCGCAAGGTGTAAAAGTTCGGCATTTGTACCTTGGAGTCGTTTCCGAGGGAGTCCTTGAGGTCCAGCCAACTGGTATTGCCCGTATGCCAGACCAGCTCGGGCACCAGACGCAGGTTCACGGATTTTTCGTCTGGAGAGAGCGTGGCTTCGGTCTCCAGCGTGCTGCCGCAGTTCCGGGTGTCGAATGCGGTGGGCGTGAGCGTGCTTGGCCCGCTTGGCAAGTTCGTCGCACCCGACGTGACCGGAGCGGAAGATGGCCCGGGAGAACCGAAATTACCGGGCAGTTCAGGCGGTTCGTATTCGGTAGGATAGATGACTTCGGCGACAGACTCGGAAGTGGCTTTCTGCCCGTTCCTTGCCGAAACCAACTGTGTTTCGATGACCTTGGCGTCTTTTCCGGCGACCATCTCCTGGACTTGCTTTCGCAGGGCAGTGGCGTCGGAACTTTTGGGCTCCACGAGGAAGAGCAGCTTGGTTAGAGCCTCGTGCGACATCTCCACAAATTCCACTTGGACCTGGAGAATTCGCGGGTCAACGGCTTCGGCACCGGAATTCGGAGGCGTCTCGGCATGGGAATCCGATGTAGTTTCCATTCCTGAACCGGGTAGGGAAATGGCGAGGAGAATCGTAGATATAATGTGACGGGTTTTCATCGGATGGGGAGGACGAGGTTGGTATTTTTCGATCCCGGTACTGCGGGCAAAGTGCCACCTTGAACGCCAAAACACCGCATCCTATTCAGTCGGATGCGGTGTTTTGCAAAAGTATCAGGACCTGATCCCGGTGGCGAACGGGGTGAGATCGCCCTTATTTCGTCGCAATGGCCTTTTCCACCGCGCTTGTTAGCTCAGGGCTGTCGGGCTTGGTCGTTGGTTCGAAACGTGCGATCGCCTTGCCGTCCTTACCGATGAGAAATTTCCCGAAGTTCCAGCGCACGTCGCCGGGGAACACACCGTCCTTGCCGGTGAGCGCTTCATAGAGCTTGTGCTGCTTCTCGCCCTTCACGCTGATCTTGTCCATGATGGGGAAGGTGACGTCGTACTCCGCTTTGCAAAATTTCTGGATCTCCTCGATCGTTCCGGGCTCCTGGCCACCGAAGTCATTACAGGGAAAACCAAGCACCACGAAACCCTCGTCCTTGTGCTTTTTGTAGAGAGCCTCAAGCGCTTCATATTGCGGAGTAAGTCCGCATTTCGACGCGAGGTTCACGACGAGCACCACCTTGCCCTTGTAATCGTTTAGCGAGGTTTTCTTTCCCCCCGCATCCTCGAAAGGGATTCCAGTAAGATCTGCGGCAAAGGCGCTGGCGGCCATGACAAACGCGGGGACAACGATTCTGAGGAGCATGCGCGCATTTTAGCACGGAAATCGGAAACGGCAAAAAATTCGGTTGGAATCGGATCCGTTGGCAGTGGATGACAATCGCCCCATCATTTTTCAGCGGTGCCGAGGAGGTAGCCCAACAGGTCTTGAAAATCTCTTTCGGGGATCGTTGATTCAAAAGAGGCAGGCATCAGGGAAAGCGTCGAAGTCGTTCGTGATTCGATTTTCGACTTGGAAAGACTGATAGGCTTTCCGGTGGCGTCGTTGAGCAGTAGCAGATCGCCTTCCTCGCGGGCGTTCAGACCGGCATAGGTTTGACCGTCTGTGGAACGAATCACGGTTTGGCGGAAAATCGGATCCACATTGCGGTTCGGATCCAGAATGTCTTCGGCGAGACGGTGAATGCCGCGGCCACCGACACCATCAAGGGCAGGTCCCAGATTTGCCCCGACATTCCGCAGGCGGTGACAAGCGGTGCATTGTTGGGAGAAAATTTGAGCACCGCGGGCGGCATCTGGTTGTGCGTTTTGATAGGCGCCCACCCTGTCGGCGATGAGTTGGTCGAGGCGTACGTTTTCGGCGGGGAGGTCTTGGGTGAGGGCGGCGGCCCGCTCCCGCAGAACTGGGGAGCGTCTTTCCAGCGCCGATGCTACGAGCGTGTTTCGAAGCAGGGAGGGCGCTGCTTTGCCGTGCTCGATGGTGGAAAGCAGCTTGTCGCAAGTGCCGTCATCGCCCGCAAGCGAGGTCGAGATAGTGATCGCAAGCTCGACGGGTGCGGTTGGAAGAGCATCGAGAAACGGGTCGGATGATTTGGAAATTCCACGTTGGCTCAGCAGTTCGGCCGCACGCTTTTGCAAGTGGATGTTAGTGGAGTCATTCATCGCGCGGACAAGGCTATCCGCGCCGCGCTCCAGATTCGCCAGCGCTTCGAGAGCCGCTATGCGAATCTTGTCCGTTCGCTCGCGGTCTTCGGCGACTTTTGCAAGTGGATCGAGTTTTGCTTCGAGCGTGGTTTCCCGAAGACTTTCGATTGCCCGTGCTAACAGCGCTTCGTCACGACTTGCTAGCGCATCAAGCATCGTGCGCTGGGTCCAAGAGGTGATGGCATCGGGCAACGGGATGCCACGCTGGCGGAAACCTTGGGCGAGATTGTCGGCGATCAAGAGCCGCTGCTGAAGGGGAGCGTCGGCATTGTTTTCAATGAGAGGAGTGATGGTTTCCAGTTTCTCCTGCGGCAAATACACCACAGCGTGACGGATGAACTCGCCACTGCGCGAGCTCCGGAGTTTCGTCCGTCCAAGATGCCGAATCAAAAATTCCGCCGCTTCCGGTGTCTTCGCGCCCAGGGAAACCTCGGCGATGCGTTCGTCGTTCTGCGGATTCCCCGCCACCGCCAATTCGGCTGATTGATGGCCGGTTTTAAAAAGCAGGCTGTCGCGCAACGCGATCCGGATCGCATGCACCAGCTCCAGATCATCAGCCGGAGTCGATGCCCACATTTTCAAGAGCGTGCGGATGTTTTCCTCGTCACCACCGGCAAGCAGGCGGATCGCGGAGCGGCGGACGGAGGCATCGGGATCATTTGTTAGATCCAGCAATGCAGGCCGATCCCCTTTTTCCATGAGTTCTAAGAGCTGTGGAAGATGTGCGCGCACCATCGGCGAGGAATCTTTCCCGGCAGCCGACATGAGACGATTGTCGAGTTTGTTGACTCGTCCCAATGCCCACAGCGCGCTTACATGTTGGAAGTCTGGGACGCTTTCGTCTCTCGCGACTTTCAGCAAGGAACCATCCGCGCTTGTTCCGATCCGGTCCGCCAGCTCGTTGGTCGCCAGCGTCCGGACAATCAGATTCGGATCGGCGAGTTTGCCCACCAAGGTATCAGCGGTCAGGCTGGATAGATCAGGCATCTCGCTATCGCCTTTCCAGACGATCCGCCAGATCCGGCCATGTAAGTGGTCGCGGCGCGGATCGAAAAGCGGAACTTCATAGTGACCGATGATCGGGTTGTAGAAATCGGCGATATAGAGCGCTCCGTCCGGGCCTAGCTTGACCTGAACCGGTCGGAACCACGGATCGTCGCATGTTAGGAAGTCCGGCTGACGAATTGCTTTCGGTGTGGAGCCGTGCCATTCGAGTTTGTCGCGATTGATCCGACGAGTCACCGGATTGCCATTGAAGAGATTTCCCCGGTATTCTTCAGGAAACTGATCCGCGGCGTAATAGGCGATCCCGGCGATGGCGGTCGATCCATGATCATCGTCCGTAATCCGTGGTGCGAAGCCTAGTCCGTCGTGTTGCTTGCCGATGCCTTCATAGCAGGCACCGGGAAGAAGCATGTAAACCGGCTTCGAATGTGAATCCGCGGTATAGAAATTTCCAAGCGGATCGACTGTTAGTCCGAAAGGGTTGGTCTGGCCGTGCGTGTAAATTTCAAACGCGGAACCATCCGGCCGAAATCGATAGGTATTGCCGCTGTCCATGACGGTGACCTTGCCGTTCTTGTCGCGAATCTCCGAATGATTGCGGAAGCCGTGCGTGCCGTAGATCCAACCATCGACCCAATAAAGGAAGTTCGATACGCCGCCGTGGGTGTCGAGGAAAGTGGAAGTTCCGTAGAGAACTTCCCGGCGATCCGCGCGGCCATCGCCATCGGTGTCTTCCAGTTGATAGATATTCGGAATCGAATAAACGATCATGGTGTCGCCCTTAGCTCCTGGTTTGCGTGGCAGCGGCTGGACACCGCCGGGAATGTTGAGCCCGTCGGCGAAAGTTTCTATTTTTCGAGCGTGGCCGGTTTCGTCGAAATCACTCAGGACGCGGATCGTGTCGAGGGCTTTCTGCGATGGCGCAGGGGCTTTTCCTTGCGAACCGAACGTATTTGCAATGTCTTCGTAGGATTTTACAAAATCCGGAATCGCCTTACCTTGAGCGTCGGTGCCTGCGGGCCACGGATACATCTCGGATCCGCTGACCCACAAGCGGCCTGCTGAATCGAAGTTAAGGTTGATCGGTTTTTGAATTTCCGGCTCTGCGGCGACGAGCTGGATCTCGAAACCAGGCGGGAGGTGGAACATGTTGCGCTCTTCTTCGGGAGTGGAAGGTTTCGCATCTGGGGAATCTCCGCGCGGGTCGGCCCCGAATGCGGTGACGGAAAACGCGAGAGATAGGGGCAGTAAAAATTTCATACGAGTGACCTCGCACTCCTATACCACCACGATTGAAGTATCTATCACTCTTCCAGCCAGCGGCCCAGCGCCTCTTCCAGATCTTCCGTGCGTTTGACATTGAAGGATTCACCTGCGGCGACCGTGATTCGGCGGCCGGCGCTGTTCTGGAAATGGAGAAGCACCGGGGTCGGGCCCGGATGATCGGCGAGGGCGAGCTTGATGTCGATGAGGTCGCGCTCGCTGTGGCGTGTGGTCCAGAGCATGAGTTCGAGCGGGCCTTTGGTATTGGCGGCGACGCGCTTTTGTTTGAGTTCTCCGACTTCGTTGCCGGTGATGCGCTTGCCTCCGGTGCGGTCGTCTATCTGAACGGCACCCTTGAGTTTTATAATTTTTCCGGGCTCTAGCAGTCCAGCGTCACGTGCGGGAACGAAGGTTTCTCCCCACAGCATGATTTCCGCGCTGCCTGTGAAATCCTCCAGTACCAGAACGCCGAATGGCTTGCCGGTTTTCGTAATCTTCGCATCGAGCGAGCGGACCATCCCGGCGAATGGAAAGCGTTCGCGGGGATTAGATAGATCAAGATCGTCGATGAGGCCGAGTTTGCGATATTTGTTGGAATCGATGACGCTGCGGAATTTGTCGAGCGGATGACCGGTGACGTAGAATCCTAACAATTCCTTCTCATGAGCGAGGCGCTCGTCCTTGGTCCACTCGGGGATGCTGGCTTCCGCGCGCTGGGATTTTGTTTTCGCTGCCGGGGCGGAGAAATCCATGGAGTCAAACATGGAAACCTGGCCGGACGCACGGTCGCGCTGGGCCGAAGATGCGGAAGCGACGACCTGTTCGAGCCGGGCACACATTCCAGCGCGGGTTTCTTCCGTCCAGTCGAGCGCTCCGGCCTTGGAGAGGTTCTCGAGGATGCGCTTGTTGACGACTTTGGAATCGAGTCGTGAGGCGAAATCGTCGAGCGAGGCGAATTTGCCATTCCGTTCGCGGTCTTCGATGGCGATGGCCATCGCGCCCTCGCCGCAGTTCTTGATGGCGGCGAGGCCGTAGCGCACGCCTTTCGATCCGTTAGGGGTGGTTTCCGGAGAAAAGCGGAGTTGCGATTCGTTGAGGTTCGGCGGCAGGATTTCCAATCCCATCCGGTGGCACTCGGAAACGAAGACGCCGATCTTGTCGGTGTTGTGAATTTCGTTAGACAACAGGGCGGCCATGAACTCGACCGGATGGTTCGCCTTGAGATAAGCGGTCCAGTAGGAAATATGGCCGTAGCACGCGGAGTGAGATTTGTTGAATCCGTAACCGGCGAACATGGCGATCTTGTCGAAAATCTGGTCGGCGAGCTTCTTGCCGATGTTGTTGGTCTTCTCGGCGCCTTCGACGAATTTCGCCCGCTGCTTTTCCATTTCCACCGGGTCCTTCTTGCCCATCGCGCGGCGGAGAAGGTCGGCACCGCCAAGCGAGTAACCGGCGAGCACCTTGGCGGCGTTCTGGACCTGCTCCTGATAGATCATGACGCCGAAGGTGTCTCCGGCGACCTGTTCGAGCAGCGGATGCTCATACATCGCTCGGGTGCGGCCTTTTTTAACGTCCAGCATCTGGTCGATGAACTGCATCGCACCCGGTCGATAGACGGCGAGAAGGTCGATAATGTCGTCGATCTTCTCGATGGCATACTTGCGACAGGTCTCGACCATTCCGCCGGATTCAAGCTGGAACACGCCCATCGTCTCGCCGCGGTTGAGGAGTTCAAAGGTTTTCCAGTCCTCCAGAGAAACCGTCTCGATATCGAAATCCGGGATGTGCCTGCGGATGTGCCGCACGGCTTCATGGATGACGGTAAGGTTTTTCAGTCCGAGGAAGTCCATTTTCAGAAGACCGACATCGGTAATGGCCTTCATGTCGTACTGGGTGACGACCTCCCCTTCGTTTCCACGTGTTAGAGGGACGTGTTCGTCGAGCGGTCTGTCACCGATCACGACGCCGGCGGCGTGCACGCCGACGTTCCGGGAAAGGCCTTCGAGCTTGGTGGCGTAACTCCAGAGCTGCTGATAGGTGGTGCTGCTTTCGATGAGTTCCTTCAGCTCGGGCTTCGAATCATACTCGTCCTTGAGTTTGATGTCCGGCTTGGCCTCGATCATTTTCGCGATGCGGTCGCCCTCGCCGTAGGAAATCCCCATGACGCGGCAGACGTCGCGCAGCACGCTCTTCGCGCCGAGTTTGCCGTAGGTGATGATGTGGGAAACGCTGCGCTCGCCATATTTTTTACGAACGTAGGCGATGACCTCGACACGGCGGCTCTGACAAAAATCGATATCGACGTCGGGCGGACTGACACGCTCCGGGTTGAGGAAACGTTCGAACAACAACCCGAAGCGCATCGGGCAGATATTCGTGATGCCCATGGCGTAGGAAACCAGCGAGCCCGCCGCCGATCCCCGGCCGGGGCCGACCGGGATGTCATTGTCGCGCGCCCATTGGATGAAGTCGGCAGTGATAAGGAAGTAAGATGCGAAACCTAACTGGTTGATCGTATCCACCTCGTATTTCAGACGGTCGGCGATTTCGGCCGTATTCGCGCGCTCTTCGCCGTAACGCCGGATGACGCCCTCGCGGCAAACCTTCATCAGGTATTCCTCACGCGGGCTGCCGTCGGGCGTACCAAACTGCGGGTATTTTTCCGAACTCGTCGAATCGAGCTTGAGCGTGACATTGCAACGCTCGGCGATTTCCAGTGTCGTGTCGCAAGCGCCGGGAACATCGGCGAAAATCTCGCGCATCTGCTCGGCGGTCTTGAAGTAAACCTCCGGCGTGTAGTGCATCCGGTTCTCATCGATCAGCAAATGCCCCGTGCCGATGCAGATCATCACGTCGTGCGCCTCATGATCGTATTTATTGAGGAAATGCACGTCGTTCGCGGCGACCACCTTGAGACCGAATTCATCCGCGAACTTGATCAGCGAAGGCGTGACCAACCGCTGCGGTTCGAGACCGTGGTTGTGGAGTTCGACGTAGGTATTTTCCTTGCCGTAAATGTCCACAAGCTCGGCCAGTGTCTCGCGCGCCTTCTCCTCGTCACCGGCGCGGAGCCATTCGTTCACCGGGCCGGAAATACATCCGGTTAGGCAGATGACGCCTTTGGAAAACTCGCGCAACGCGTCGCGGTCCACACGAGGCTTGCCGTAGTAAAGACCTTCCAGATTTCCCTTGGAAACAAGCTTGCTGAGATTGTTCCAGCCCTCGTTGTTTTCCGCGAGCAGCGTCATGTGCGTGGCCCGCTTGCGGCCGACGAGATCCTTCTTGTCCTCGGCTTTTCCCGGAGCGAGATAGATTTCACAACCGAAGATCGGTTTCACCCCGGCCTTTTTGCACTCTTGGTAAAATTTGATCGCGCCGTAGAGGTTGCCGTGGTCGGTCATCGCCACCGCGGGCATGCCGAGTTCCTTGGCTTTTTTAGCGAGATCCTTGATACGGATCATGCCGTCGAGCAGGGAAAATTCGGTATGCAGGTGGAGGTGGACGAAGGAATCTGACATCGGGCGGCCCGAGCCTAGTCATCCGCCGCCGGACGGCAAGCGGCGGGAGTTGAAAATCGGTGAGCACGATCGCATCCACTGGAATTGCGGGCCGATTTCCATCTGTTTGTCTTGAAAGCCTGCGGTGTGGCATGGCGTAGTTTGCCGACGATGAAAAAACTCATTTCGATGTTTGCCGTGATCGCCGCCCTGGTGATCCCCATGTCCGCCGCCGAGTCCGAAAAGGGCTTCGTCTCGTTGTTCGACGGGAAAACCCTCGATGGCTGGAAAGTGAATAATACCCCCGAGGCATTCGCGATCGAAGACGGAGCTATCAAGGCGAATGGCGACTGCACCCACCTTTTCTACGACGGGAAAGTGAATGGCGCGAAGTTCAAGGATTTCGAACTCCGCCTCGACGTCATGGCCCACAAAACCTCGAACGGCGGCGTCTTCATCCACACCGCATTTCAGCCGACAGGCTGGCCGAGCGGCTATGAAATCCAGGTAAACAACACCCAAGGCGACCCGCAAAAATCCGGCGGCCTCTACAACACCGTGAAAAACCTCGTGCCTTTCGAGGACGACACTTGGATGAAATACGTCATCATCGTCAAAGATGGCGTGGTCAAGGTGACGGTGAACGACAAGGAGCTGGTCAACTACAAGACCGAGCCCGGCACCACCAAACTCGTCCCGGACGGCGGTACGATCGCCTTCCAAGCCCACGACAAGGGCAGCACGACCCTTTATAAAAACATCCGGATCAAGGTCCTGAAATAAGCGGTTCGCGCTGAAAATACGGCGCGTCTTCTGAAGATCACGCTTGAATGCCCCACCTTGCGAGGTTGCATTCGGGCGTGATATCCTCGCCCCCACGATCCTTGCACGACCTCGGTTTTTCCGAGCTGGTGGCGACGTTGGCTGCCGACGGGGTAATCCTCCACCACGCCAAGGTCTTGTGGCGGGTCCTGCACCGCGATGGCGAACTCGATCTCGCCGCGCGAAATTTCCTCCCCCCTCTCAAGCGCTGGGTCGTCAATTCCGTCGGCGAAGGCAAAAAGTTTTTCCTCGATGCCCCGGAAGTGGTCGATGAAATCCGCAGCACGGACGGCCTAACGAGAAAATTCCTCCTGCGACTTCGCGACGGGCAGACCATTGAAACGGTCCTCATGGGTTACGACGGCCGGCATACGGTTTGCGTCAGCACCCAGGCCGGTTGCGCGATGGGTTGCGTGTTCTGCGCCACCGGGCAGATGGGATTCGTCCGCCACCTTCGGCCGGGAGAAATCGTTGCCCAGGTCCTGCACGTCCGCCGGGTTTTGAAATCCATCGATCCCACGAAGCGCATCCGCAACATGGTCCTTATGGGCATGGGCGAACCGCTGCACAACTACGACTCCGTCATGCAGGCGCTCGGCTCGATTTCCAACGTCGGCGGTGCCAGCATAGGGCCGACGAAAATTTCCATCAGCACCGTCGGCGTGGTGCCCGCCATCCTGCGGCTTGCTGAGGAGCAGCGCCCCTACCGCTTGGCTGTTAGCCTGCACGGTTCGACGGAAGAGGAACGTTCGGCCCTGGTCCCAGCGAGCAAGAAGTGGTCGCTGGCGATGTTGATCGACGCCTGCCGGAAATACGGCGAAGTCACCGGCAAACGAATCTTCTTCGAGTGGACGCTCATTGCCGGGAAAAACGACTCACCGGAAACCGCCCATCGTCTGGCGAAACTGCTGGAGGGAATCGACGCGCATATCAATTTGATCCCATTGAACCCGACAAACGGCTTCTCGGGAACGGAAAGCCATACCGGTCACGAGTTTCAGAAAATCCTGATCGCCGCCGGATTCCCCTGCACCTTCCGCCAGCGCCGCGGAATCGACGTGGCGGCAGGCTGCGGAATGTTGAAGGCCGAAAAGCGGGTGAAATCCGCTAGATAGCAGGTTCGTCGGACCTATCGCGATTTTTCTTCTAAGAATTCCTCCGGGCGGGTTTCTTATGAGTGTGAAAGCGCTTTTTACCCTCATGCTCGCCACTTCGGCGACCGACGCGGACACCCTCCAACGCACGGACCTCGCCAAGCTGCGCGATCCTGCCCTCCGCGACGCCGAGGTCTCCCGCCTCGCGGAATGCGGCAAGGGCAGCAAGGTCCTGACCGGCTATCGATTGTTGACCGCAAATCAGAAGGACGGAAGTCCGCCGCTCCTGGTGTTGTGCGCTTCTCATGATTACCGGTTTCCAAGAGATCTAACACCATTCGGCGAATACAAGCTGGAGAACCCGGAGGAACTCTTCGGCAACATCGCAAGACCGATTCCCTTCTCGCTGGAGCCGAACTTGGATCTCGTCCGTGACAGCCAGCTCCTGATTTTCGATTCCGAGGGTCAGGAGGTCCGGCCTTTCAAAGGAAACAACCTAACCAGCAAAGGTTACTACTTCGATTTCGATCATGACGGGATTCTTGATCGCGCTGACTCCACGAATTTCGCCCTCGATCAATCTTCGAAAGACACCGCCGAAGTCTTCAAACTCCAGAGCATCGAGCCCAATCCACGTACCCTGCTGGAAGTCATCTTCAACTGGCACCCAAGTTCCGCAGCAGACTCCAACGATTGGACGTTCACTTGCTTTGATGAAAATCAGGACGGCATCCCGGAGATCGGCTTCGGGCCTGATTCCGCGACCAGCGAACCGGAGCAACGCAAATTCATCTTTCGTTGGAACCCGACCACCCGCAGCTTCTCCGCCGGCGAAATCCCCGCCCACTCCCACGTCCGCGTCATGACGGCGGGTGACACCCTCGCCTCCATCGGCACGTCAGGCGGACTCGGCTATCCGCTGCTCAAGGATTCCTCCGCTCCAGAAAAAGACGACGAACCCATTCCACCGTCGCCACAAGGCCCATACGTTTTCCATTCGTTCAAGGATAAGCCCGCCGCCGAACTCGCCGCGTTTTTCCAAGGAAAGCCCCGCCACGATTCATGGTCCGGCCCCGAAGACTCATTCCCTAACCGCCTTCCGGAGAAGTTCTGGGATCTCACCCCCAAGCAGGCGGCCATCGCTCTTGCCGAGGCCAACCGGACGCCCACCCACCGCGCCAAGTGGAAGCTGGCGCTGGATGATCGGGGCGGCATCGCTCCTCCCAAATCCGGTTGGCTGACTCTCGATTGGGGCTCATCGAGCTGTTATAGTTACAGTTCCCATCTTTTCGCGCTGCGTTTCGGCGTGCCGGATCCGGGCCTGACGGTCTTTGAATACAACTCCATCGGCGTGGTCGGCCGCAATCCATGGGCGGACCAACCAGCTCACAACGTGCGCGTTATCCAGCTATCGGAACAGGAATCGCGTTTTCTAGCAGATACTGTTTTCTGGCTGGATCGCATCCGCACCTTCTCGCCTGAAAAAACCGATCCCTTTCAATTTGGCAGAGGCACCACAGCGGATGGGAGGGCTACGGCATGCCTTTTTCCAGACGGAGCAGCCCCAAGTAAACTCGCGAAAGAAACTGTCTGGGCGACTTTCACCATTTCCGGCAGTTGGGATGATGCCTATTCAAAAACTACCTTTGTGAATCTAGCCGAATTTCTCATCGCGGACAATTTCCCAGCGACGCTCGGCGAGCGTTGGAATGTCGCTCCTGAAATCGGCAGGCATAGTCTGATAACGCCAACGAATCAGCGGCTCACGCCACGAGTGGACGATGACAACCGCCAGAAGCTATCAGATGCGTTCGCCGCCGTCCTCAAACAGCACGCCAGGGATCCCATTCCCGCAGCCGCCCTCGGAAGGCTGGTTCAGGCGGCTGGCGATGAAAGACTAACCGATCTCATCGATCCCTTGCGGAAATTGTCCGCCACTCTTCCTCCGGCCAACGCTGAAGACCAGGAATTCGAAACGCTGGAAAAGGCCTACGCAAATGACTACAAGGACAACCCCCGTCTGAATGAACTTAGGGACAAACGCGAATTTCTCCCCGCCGCCATCCTGCGGAATCCCCTAGCAGATACCCTCACCAAGCTCCGGCTCTCGGGAAATGCCGCCGAACTGAAAAGCGCGGTGAACGAGAATGGTCCCCAGTCCCAGTGGGCGCTCAATCAATTCCGCCGGCTCGATCCGAACGCCTGGTCGGAAATCATTGCCGGACAGTTCAAGAAAGCGGACGTGGAAAGCCGTCGCATCATTTTCCAAACCCTCGCCGCAGGCAATCCGACGGCCGCAAAGGAAATGATCGCGGACATCACCCCTGCCGAACACCTCGACCTCATCATCGAGATCGCCCGCTACCATCAGACACAGGATGTCGGCTCCTTACCCAAAGACCTCCCGGTCCTGATGACCTTGGTCCGCGACAGGTCCGCGAACTTCATCCGGCGAGGATCTGCGATGGAATTGCTGTCGGAAATCGCGCTGCCGCCGGACCAGCTCAAGGAATTCACCACCCTTCTCGTGGCGAAAATCCGAACGCCCCAGCAGGGTGAATATGGAATGAACACCCTCGATTCGGCCATCACGGCTATCAGCCGCTTGCCCGAGGCCGCGTCACATCTCGATGTCGTCACGTCCGCCCCCGGTCTGCTGGACCAGTCATTCAGCCCCGGTTTCGCAGCGGTTCTCCGCATGACCCGGAACCACCCGGATCGCAAAAAATTCATGACCGATTTCATTCGTCCCCGATTTCAAAAAGGCAACGGAATGATGAATGACATTTTCGTTACCGCACTCGCTCACGATCTCCGCGAACTCGCTCCCGAAATCGCGACGTTTGCCAGCGAAGGTACGGCAGTCGCAGATGGCGATGGAGCAAACTACTCGGGCGGAGGATTCAAAACTCCCGCAGGCCGGCGCTATCACATCGCCCGTGAAATCACCGCACTCTGGTCGGAAAGCGATCCCGTTACTGTCGGACGCCTGTGGGTCCGCTTCATCGCCGCTCATCCCTATCAGTTCTCGGAAGGGAATCCGGATCAATCGCTCCGCGAGCTGGCAACCCGCCAGGTGAACGGCCTGCCCAAGGAACAACTCCGCAAAGAGATCGATTCGGCAATCGAACTGATCCCGATCTCGAAGAATGATTCGGCTTTGGAAATCTGGCTCAGGAAACTTGCTGAAAATTGAAATCGCTTCATCGGCCGAACACCCGATTGTGACGATTCCGTCATGTGACAGGATGGTCACATGAGAGCCCTTGAGACGGGGTGACCGGCGGGAGAATGCTGCGGCCCTTCCAAATTCCGGGTCGTTTCATGACATTTTACCGCACTTTTCCTACGTTTTCGTGGCAGTTCAACGCTGTTCGGACGGCGATCTCCTGCCTGTGCGTCGGATTTGTCACTCAATTTCTATCAGCTCAGGAAATCACCACTTTCTACGTGCGCGAGTATCGGGTGGAGGGGGCAAAACGGCTCAAGGGTATCGAGGTCGAGGAGGCGGTGTATCCGTTTCTCGGGCCGGGACGGGGAGCGGAAGACGTTGAACAGGCCCGGGTGGCGCTGGAAAAGGTCTATCATGACAAGGGGTTCGAGACGGTGTCGGTGGTGATCCCGCAGCAGGACCCGCGGCGCGGGGTGATCCGGCTGCAGGTGGTGGAGGCGACGGTGGGGCGGCTGCGGGTGAATGGCGCGCGGTTTTTCCTGCCGAGTAAAATCAAGGCGGCGGCGCCGTCGGTAGCGGAGGGGCAGGTGCCGGACATGAACCAGGTGCAGAAGGAGATCGTCGCGCTCAACCGGTTGGGCGACCGCGCGGTGAAGCCGGAATTGCGCGCCGGCGTGGAACCGGGGACGGTGGACATCGATCTGAACGTGGAGGACAAGCGGCCGCTGCACGGGTCGCTGGAATTAAACAACCGTTACAGCGCGGACACGACGGCGCTGCGGCTCAACGGTTCGCTGAGTTATGGAAATCTCTTCCAGCTCGGCCACACGTTGAACGCGAGTTTCCAGATCGCTCCGGAAAACCTCGACGACGCGCAGGTTTACTCCGGCTACTATCAGGCGCGGGTTTCGGAAAAGCTCAGCCTGATGTTGCAGGGGACCAAGCAGAACAGCGACGTCTCGACGCTCGGCGGCGCGGCGGTGGGCGGCCGCGGCGAAATCGTCGGCCTGCGCGGGGTATGGGACCTGCCGGTGACCGACACGTTCTATCAGAGCTTTAGCTTCGGGATGGACTACAAGAATTTCCAGGAGGACATCGTCGTCGGCAAGGACACCGTTTCCTCGCCAATCGAATACTATCCGCTGGTCGCCAACTACAACGCCTCCTGGATCGGCAAGGACGGCTTCACCGAGCTCAACCACTCCCTCAATTTCCACCTCCGCGGCATGGGCAGCAGCGAAACCGACTACGCCAACAAGCGTTACGAGGCGGACGGCGACTACGTCTATCTGCGCAGCGACCTGAGCCACGTCCACGATCTCAAGGGCGGTTCGCAGTTGTTTGGAAAAGTCCAGGGCCAGATCGCCAGCCGGCCGCTGGTCAACGGCGAGCAGATCGCCGGCGGCGGACTGGAAAGTGTTAGAGGCTACCTTGAAGCGACCGCGCTGGGCGACAACGGGGTTTTCGGCACCGTCGAATTCCGCAGCCCGTCCTTCATCGGCACGCCGGATGCCAACGGCAAGCGCGCCAGCGAGTGGCGGCTCCACGCCTTCGCCGACGGCGGGCTGGTCGGCATCTACGACGCGCTGCCCTCGCAGCAGAGCCAGTACGGTTTCGCCAGTGTCGGCGGCGGCACACGTTTCATGCTGCTCAACCATTACAACGGCTCGCTCGACGTCGGCGTGCCGCTCATCAGCCAGACCCACGCCGACAACGGCGACGTCCGCGTCACCTTCCGCGGTTGGGCCGACTTCTAACATTACCTTCTTTCAAAAAATGAACCATCGATCCATCATCACCCCCGTCGGCGTTCTATCAGCCACACTCGTCCTCGCCGGCCACCTGCGCGCCGAGGACGCCTGGTGGAACAAGGAATGGACGCAGCGCCAGCCGCTCGTCATCGACACCGCGGCCGCCGGACTCGGGGAATCCGTGAAGGACGCCACCGTACTCGTCCGCCTGCCGTATGGCTCGTTCCAGTTCGAGGCCGCGAAAGAGGACGGCAGCGACCTGCGCTTCGTCGCCGCCGACGGCAAGACCGTGCTTCCCCATCAGATCGAAAGCTACGACGCGGGCCTCGGCGAGGCCTTCGTCTGGGTGAAACTCCCCGAAGCCGCCGCCAGCAAGGAAACCCTCCGCGTTTACTACGGTAATCCGGCCCCCGAAGCCGCCAAACCTGGCGACGTTTACGACGCCCATACCGTACTCGCCTATCACTTCGCCGGGCGCGGCGCGGCCCCGACGGATTCCACGGCCAACAAAAACAACGCGGAAACCACTGGCGCCACCGCCGAGGGCTCGATCGTCGGCGGCGGACTGCGCCTATCCGGCAGCGCGCCCGTTTCCATCCCGAACAGCCCCACGCTCGAATGGAAGGCCGGCCAGGAGCTGACAATCTCGCTGTGGATCAAACCGCTGTCGCTGCGCGAAAACGCCGTCATCCTCGGTCGCGGCGAGGGCGGGAACTCGTTCCGCCTTTTGCTCGACCAAGGCGTTCCCGTCGTCCAGCTCGGCACCGCCCGCAGCGCCGCCGGAGTCCCGCTCGCCGCCAACGTCTGGACCCACCTCGCCGTCACCGCCGACGGCAAATCCCTCGCTCTGTTAGCCAACGGCGAACCCTACGCCACCCTTGCCGGCGGCCTTCCCGCCCTCGCCACCCCCGTCGTCCTCGGCGGACCGGGAAACAGCGGATTCGCCGGCGACATCGACGAGCTCACCCTCTCCGACACCGCCCGCTCCGCCTCGTGGGTGAAACTCGCCGCCGTCAACCAGGGCTCCACCGACGCCGCCCAGCGCTTCCTCTCGTTAGGTCCCGTCGAGGGCGGCGGCGCGGAGGAACAAAGCAAGCTCATGGAGCACCTTTCCCTCTTCAGCGACATCGCCCACAACATGATGTTCGACGGCTGGATGGCCATCGGCGTCTGCGCTATCATGATCGTCGTCGGCTGGACCGTCGCCATCAAAAAGTTCATCTATCTGAACTCCATCGAGAAAGGCACGAAAGTTTTCCTCAGCCAGTGGAAATCTCTCTCCACCGACCTCACCGCCCTCGACCACGCCGACCAGTCCAGCGTCAGCAGCCTCGGCGGCCAGCTTGATCCCGCCGAACAGGGACTCATCGGCAAATCCCCGCTGTTCCACATCTATCAGATCGGTTCCGAGGAAATCCGCCACCGCCTCGACAAGGACGGGAGCCGCGTCGAAGGCCTCTCCGGCCGCTCCATCCAGGCCATCCGCGCCAGCCTCGACGCTGGTCTCGTCCACGAAAGCCACCGCCTGTCGGACGGCTTGGTTTACCTCACCATCAGCATCGCCGGCGGCCCCTACGTCGGATTGTTAGGAACCGTCGTCGGCGTCATGATCACCTTCGCCATCATCGCGAAATCGGGAGAAGTCAACGTCAACTCCATCGCCCCCGGCATCGCCTCCGCTTTGTTGGCCACCGTCGTCGGCCTCGTCGTCGCCATCCCCGCGCTCTTCATCTACTCATACTTGAACGGCCGCATCAAGAACTCGCTCGCCCTGATGCAGGTCTTCATCGACGAGTTCGTCGCCAAGATGGCCGAGTTCTACCGCCCCGCCCAGCAGGAACCCGACTCCACCGGCGGCGGCTCCCATTGATCTCCTCTTGATTCTTGAATCTGGACTCTAACGTCTCCCACCCATGGCCTCCGCCGACGAAAAAAGCTACGACGACATCAACGTCACCCCGATGGTGGACCTCTATCTGGTGCTGCTGCTCATCTTCATCATCATGACCACCGCCGGCGTGCAGGGCGTGAAGGTCAACCTGCCCAGCGCCAGCAAGGCGAGTTCACCGAAGCTCGACCAGCCCAAGACCCAGGCCATCACCATCGACACCGAGGGAAAAATCCGCCTCAACACCCTGCCCGTCACCCTGGCCGACCTCGAAACCAAACTCGCAGCCCTCAAAGCCGCCACCCCCGAGGTCCCCGTCGTCGTTAGAGGCGACCGCGCCAGCCAGTACCAGGGTGTCATGGACGTCCTCGATGTGTTAGGACGCGTCGGCATCACCCAGATTGGCCTCGCCACCCAGCCCGCCAAGTAGCCCGGCCTCTTCGATCTACCATCCCCGATCCACTATCCCCGATCTCTTCCCATGTCCCCGCGCCCGCCATTCCCGCCTGCCGCGCCCCAGCCCGGCAAACACCGCCTCATCATCAGCATCCTGCTCGCCCTCGTCTTGTTAGGCGGCGGGGTCTCCTACCTCACCTCCGGCGGCACGAGCTCCCGCAAAGCCGCGCCCAAGTCGGAAATCATCACCATCACCCTGCCGCCGCCGATCCTTCCGCCGCCACCGAAGATCGAGCCTCCCAAGCAGGAGCCCCCGCCTGATGACAAAAAAGAGGAAATCGTCGAAGAAAAGCCGGTTGATCTAACACCCCCCGACGACCCCGTCGAAGCCCCGCCCTCCGAAGACCTCGCCACGGGCATCCAGGGCAACGGTCCCGGCATGAATGGCCTCGGCACCAGCGGCAACGGCGGCCCCGGCAGTAACAGGACCGGCGGCCTCGGCGGCAAAAACCCATACGCCCGCTACTCGCTCTCCGCCAAGACCAGCATCGAGAACGCCCTGAAAAACGACCCCGTCACCCGCAAGGCCATCCTCGACGGACTCACCCTCGAGTTCTGGCCAGACTCCGGCGGCACCATCACCCGCGCCCGCATCCTCGGCTCCTCCGCCGGCTCCGTCCTCGACCAGGCCGTCAAGCGCGTCCTGGTCGGCCTCAGCACCCCGCCCGCGCCCACCGCCGCCCAGATGCCCGCCTCCGTAAAAATCCGCATCACCGCCCGCAAGTCCGGCATCTAACACCACTCTCATGTCTCCCATCCGTCCCATCGCCGCCACCCTCCTCCTTGCCGCCTCCAAGTGGCTGGGGCGTCTCGCCCCAGTCCGTGGTGGGAGCGTCTCGCTCCCAGCGCTTCTGCTTCTAGCCGCCACCGGCACGCTCCGCGCCGAAGAGGTTGTCACCGAGACCGCGCCCGTCACCCCGTCCGGCGAAGCCGCTCTATCAGAGACCCCCGATCCCGTCATCGACACCCCGCCCGCCGGCGACCTGCCCGCTCCGGCCCAGACCGCCGCGCCATCGCCCAACGTCACCGTCAACCTCATCAACCGCCTCGTTGAGAAAAAAATCCTCACTCGCGAGGAAGCCAACGTCATGATCCAACAGGCCCAGGCCGATGCCGCCGCCGCCCAACAGCAGCAACAGGCCCAGGCCGACATCGCCGCCCTGCCCCCCGCGCCCGGCCCCGACGACATGCGCGTCACCTACATCCCCGAAGTCGTCAAAAACAACATGCGCGACGAAATCAAACAGGAACTCATGGCCCAGGCCCGCGAGGAAAAATGGAGCGAGAAACACTACCCCGAGTGGACCGATCGATTCCGCCCCTTCGGCGACATCCGCGGCCGTTACGACGGCACCTTCTTCCCCGCCGGCAACGACGCCAGCGGCGCCTTCCCCAACTTCAACGCCATCAACACCGGACAACCCTTCGACACCTCCGGCACCCAGTTCTCCCCCCAATACAACGTGGACCAGGACCGCCAGCGCACCCGCCTGCGCGCCCGCTTCGGCACCGACATCTTGTTAGGCGACGGCTTCAACGCCGGCCTGCGTCTCGGCACCGGCGAGAGCAACTCGCCCACCTCCCCCAACCAGACCCTCGGCGCCAGCGGCGGAAACTTCTCCAAATACGCCATCTGGCTCGACCGCGCCTTCCTCAGCTACGACGCCGGCCCCGGCGACGGCCAGGAACTCACCTTCATGATGGGCCGCTTCGACAATCCCTTCTTCTCCACCGACGTCCAGTGGGACGACGACCTCGGCTTCGACGGCCTCGCCGTCCGCGGCAAGGTCAACCTAACCGACAAGGCCTCCACCTTCTTCACCGCCGGCTACTTCCCCGTTTACAACACCGACTTCAACTTCGCCTCCAACCAGCCCTCCAAATTCGAAAGCACCGACAAATGGCTCACCGGCCTGCAAGCCGGCATCGACTGGAAAATCACCAGCGACCTCAAGGCCAAATTCAGCATCGCCTACTACGACTTCAACGACATTTCCGGAAAACTCTCCGACCCCTTCATCCCCCTCAGCGCCAGTGACGCCGGCAGCACCGACACCACCCGCCCCGGCTTCGCCCAGCGCGGCAACACCTACATGGCCCTGCGCGACATCGACAACAGCACCGCCGCCAACGACTTCGGCAACAAATACCAATACCAATACTACGGCCTCGCCTCCGAGTTCCGGAATCTAACCATCACCGGCAAGCTCGACTACGACCACTACGACCCCGTCCGCCTATCCTTGTTAGGCGAAGTCACCAAAAACATCGCCTTCGACGCCTCCGCCATCAACGCCAAGGCCGTCAACAACCGCGCCGCCGGCAACAGCGGCAGCGTCGGCGCCTTCGACGGCGGCGACACCGCCTGGAACCTCGCCTTCCAGGTCGGCAAACCCTCCATGGAACACTTCGGCGACTGGCAGGCCGGCTTCGGCTACCGCTACGTTGAATCCGACGCCGTCGTCGACGGCTTCACCGACTCCGACTTCGGCGGCGGCGGCACCAACGTCCAAGGCTTCACCCTTGGCGGCAGCATGGCCCTCTCCCCCGCCGTCCGCGCCGGCCTGCGCTGGATGAGCTCCGACGAAATCACCGGCCCGCCCCTCAGCACCGACATCCTCCAGTTCGACATCAACGCCAAGTTCTAACATGATCATCAAATCCCCATCGTGGTTGGGACATCCTGTCCCAACCCTCCTTCTTCTCCTCCTCCTTGCATCAGGCTTCCAACCCCTCCACGCCGCCGAGCCCGCCGACCCATCAGTCAAACTGCGCGAACAACTCCGCGCCGTCATGCTCCAACTCCGCACCGCCCAGACCGAGAGCGCCAACGCCCAGGTCGCCGCCGCCGCCGCCGACCAGAAATCCAAAGACCTCGAAACCACCGTCAAAAACCTCGAAACCAAAAACACCAAACTCCTCAAACAAACCGCCGACGACAAAGCCGCCGCCGAAAAATCCACCACCGCCCTCCAGGCCAGACTCACCGACCGCGACCAGCGCATCCTCCAGCTCAACGACGCCCTCGCCCAGTGGAAAGACGGCTATCAGAAAGCCGTCACCCTCGCCAAAGCCACCGAAGAACAACGCGCCAAACTCGCCGACCAAGCCATCCTCGACCAGCGCGCCATCGCCGACCTCCGACGCAAGAACATCTCCCTCTTCAACACCGCCAACGAAATCCTCGACCGCTACGAAAACTACTCGTTAGGCAAAGCCCTCTCAGCCCGCGAACCCTTCATCGGCACCACCCGCGTCAAAGTCGAAAACCTCGTCCAAGGCTACAAAGACAAAATCCTCGACCAACGTATCGCGGCACCTGCGGCAAAGCCCTGAATGTGACGCAATCGTCACTATCCAATTCCCTCGAAATCGCGGATCAGTGAGACCGGTCGTAGTCCAACGACGCCGGATGATTCAGTACTTCTCCAACTTTCTATTTCATGAAGCCAAACCGTTTCTATTTCCGTACGACTTCGATCTTCAGCACCCAGCTAAAATACGGCGCCCCCGTCTTCATCGGCTTCACCTTCCTCATCAGCGGACTAACAGCCAACGCCGGCGACATCCTCCGCGGCGGCAGCCCCGCCTCCAACAAACCCGGCCGCGCCGGCTCCAACACCCACAGCCCCGCCGCCACCGACGCCGCCCGCGCCAATGCCCGCGACACCCTCGCCCGCACCACCCGCACCCTCGACTCCATCCGGGCCATGCAGACCGCCGCCCGTCAGGCAGCCCTCAAAAACGGCGGCAACCATCTAGGCAAAAACCCTAAGAAACCTACCTTCACCCTGCCCGCCGTCCCCAATGGCCTCGGTGCCGGCGGCCTGCAAATCTCCCCCACCGCCACCACCGACCCCACCCAATGGACCGGAGCCAACCTCCCCGTCCAACAGGTTAAAAAGAACGGCAAAACCCAGGTCACCATCAAACAAACCGCCCAGCAAGCCCTCCTCAACTGGGAGAGCTTCAACGTCGGCAAAAAAACCACTGTCACCTTCGACCAGACAGCAGGCGGAGCCGACGTCGCCAAATGGATCGCCTTCAACAAAATCAACGACCCGTCCGGCAACCCGACCCAGATCCTCGGCAACATCAAGGCCGACGGCCAAGTCTATCTGATCAACACCAACGGCATCATCTTCGGCGGCAGCAGCCAGGTCAACGCAAGAGGACTCACCGCCTCCAGCCTCCCGATCAACACCAACCTCATCACCCGCGGAATCCTCAACAACCCGGATGCGCAGTTCCTTTTCAGCGGTCTCGACATTCCCGCCGGGATTAACGGCACCCCCGCGTTTACTCCGGATCCTTTCACGGGCGAGTATGGCGACATCACAGTGCAAGCCGGCGCGCGACTCACCAGCCCAGACAACGCTGCAAAAACAGGAGGACGCATCACTCTGGTTGGGGCGAACGTCACTAACAACGGTACGATCTCGACTCCTGATGGCCAAACGATCCTCGCCTCCGGCCTGCAAGTCGGCTTCACCGCACACAGCTCCGCCGATCCCAGCCTGCGTGGCTTGGACGTCTATGTTGGCGCAGTTGGCCCCTACGCTGGAACAACAACGAACAACGGCATCATCGAGAGTCCGCGCGGCAGTATCACCATCACTGGAAAAAATGTAAACCAATCCGGTGCTCTCACCAGCACGACCTCGGTCGCTCTGAACGGGCGCATCGATCTGGTGGCAAGCTACGATGCCATCCCCAATACCGCATACGACCAGACGGGAAGCTCGGGCGGCGCCCCGTTTCTTTACCAGAAATCTGGCACGGTGGAAATTGGCGAGGGCTCCCTCATCAGCATACTGCCAGAACTCGACAGCAAAGAAACCACGATCGGCACCGAACTGGCCCTGAAATCCCAGGTGGTGATCTCCGGCAAGGCTGTCCATCTCGGCAAGGACTCGATATTGTTAGCTCCGAACGCCTCGGTTGATTTGACCGCCGGCGAATGGATACTGCAGGGAGGGAATGCTCCGACCAGCACGTTCATCCCGTCATCAGGTCAGGTCTATCTGGACGAAAATGCTCTGGTGGACGTTTCCGGCTCCGTGAATGTGGCGGTGCCCGTCACACAAAACTTCATCTCCGTGGATCTCCGTGGAGCCGAGTTGGCGGATTCCCCGCTCCAACGCGAAGGCATCCTCCGCAACGTCACCGTAACGGTGGACATCCGCGATCAGGCAATCTATCAGAGCGGACTCTGGGTTGGCACTCCTCTCGCAAATCTATCAGGTTTCGCCAACCTGATCCAGAAATCGGTCGGCCAGCTCACCGTCGCCGGAGGTACCGTCAACATCAGCGCCGGCAGTTCGGTGGTGATGCAGAAGGGCTCGAAGATCGATGTTTCCGGCGGCTCCACGGTGTTCAAGCCCGGCATGGTGCACACCACCCGGTTGATCACCAGTGACGGGCGTCTGGTGGACATCAGCCAAGCCACACCGGACGTGATTTACAAAGGCATCTACGACGGGACCTTCACCGAGCAGAACGTCAAGTTCGGTGTCTCCAACATCTATCACGGATCACTGGCGCCGGATGGCAACTACTACGATCCCGGTTCAATCCAAGGTGCCGCCGGCGGGAAGCTATCGATATCCGCTCCCGCCATGGCTCTCGACGGCACCCTGCTGGGCCGGACGACCAACGGAGAAAAGCAACGTTTGACGCCTGCCAAGCCCGCCTCCTTGAGCCTGTCATTCACCGCAACGGATAAAACCTATCCAAAATTGCCGGATTATTCGCCGACTCCTCCGGTGCTGACCATTGGAAATTTCAAAACGCAGTCTCCGGTGGGAGCCTTCACGCTTGATGCCGAGGGCAATCCGCTGGCCCTGGACGCAGCGCGTGTCGAAAATGTCCAACTCTCCCCGGACCTCATGACCAAGTATGGGTTTGGTGTGTTGTCGTTGAACAACCCGGACGGCAAGATCATCCTCCCAACCGGTGTCAAACTGGATGCTTCGAATGGAGGGGAAATTTCATTCAATGCCTCCGTAATCGATATTGAAGGCAAAATCACCGTCCCGGACGGAAAACTTTCCTTCCGGTGCCCGAACATCTCCCTCGGCACGTTGAATTTTCTCAACAATTCCTCCGGCACCAGCCTGCCAGAGGCGGTCAAGGGAGCGGGAGTGTTCACCCTTGGAAAGTCCGCATCTATCAGCACGGCGGGCCTGCTGGTGGATGATCGAATCGACTCGGCGCAATCCGGCCAGTTGCCATTGGCAATCGATGGCGGATCGATTTCCATCAATGCGTTCTCCGCCGAGCTGTCCACGGGCGGAAATCTCGACGTTTCAGGTGGCGCCTCGTTGGATCCCCTCGGTAAAGTGACCTATGGAAAGGGCGGATCGCTCGCGATTTCCACAGGCAGGGACCTCAACATCACGGGCGTACTTGGAGGTCACTTGTCGCTCGGCGCGACGATGAGCGGTTTCTCGGGCAGCACTGCGGGAAGCTTGTCGATTGGAGCGCCAGCAATACAGGTAGGTGGCTCAACGTCCAATCCTGGAGTACTCCTGCTCCAGCCGGATTTCTTCAATGAGGGAGGCTTCGGCACTTTTTCACTAACAGGAACAGGCTTGGCCAGCGATGAGCCGGCGGAGTTTGTCACCGGGATCAAGATCGCCTCCGATGCCCGGATCCATCCGATCGTCAAGGGCTTGAGCGCAGTCATCGATGAAGGAACCTTTTCTTTGCGGAAAATCACCCAGGAGGAAGGGATTCGCGCGCCTGGATCCATTTCCTTCAATGCGCTAGGTGGAGCGGATCAATTGACCGGAGCCTTTCTCGGTCGCGGGGACCTGCTCATGGAACAAGGAGCTGTGATACGCACCGACGCCAAAGGAACCGTCAGCGTGAGCGGAGACACCGTGACCCTGTCCGGTTCCATCATCACCCCTGGCGGCTCCATCAACGTCGCTGGTGCCGGACGTTTCCCAACGGGTGACCCCAACCAGTTTCTGCCTACCGTCCTGATTGGAGGAACCGCGTCATTGTCCGCTGTTGGCAAAACCCTTCTTATACCAAACGCATTGGGTTTGAGACAGGGACAGGTATTGGCCGGCGGCTCGATTTCACTCACAGGCAACATCGTTTCCGAGCGCGGTGCGGTGTTGGATGTTTCCGGAACCCGTGGAATTCTTGATCTGCCTCCATCTGCTTCCACCTTGGATCAAACCACTCTCCCCTCGCCCGGAAGCACGAAAACCGTGCCAGTGGAAATCAGCTCTAACGGCGGACGAATCACGCTGACGGGGGCTAAAATGCTGTATTCGGACGCCACTCTCATCGGGCGCGCCGGAGGCTCCTCGGCCATTGGAGGAACCGTCACAGTTTCATCAGGCCGCTTTGTGGAGGTGGGTGCCGCGTCCAATTCCGCCGAAGCGAATCTCGTGGTCACGCAGAATGGTTTCCTGGTTCCTTCGAATTTCGTTTCCCGCGGACTAGGGACCACACTAACAGACTCATCGGGTGCGCCGAAGCCGGGCATTGGCAATTTCATCGTCTCCTCTATCAAGTCGGGCGGCTTCGATTCGCTCGCGCTCAATGGCAACGTGAAATTCGAAGGTGACGTGAAAATCAGCCTCCCCGGTTCGCTTCGAATCGCCACAGGCGGCGCGGTCTATGGCGAAGGCAGGATGGATCTCACAGCGGCTTACGTGAACATCGGGCAGGCTTTTACCGCGCCAAGGCTTCCGACCGAGCAATTCTTCCTCTTCACCCAGTCAGACACCGCCGGCTTCGTAACCCCTTATGCGTTCAGCCCCACCCACGGAACCGGGGATCTCCACGTGAACGCCGACTTGGTCGATATCGGAAATATCTCCCTGCAGGGAATCGGCACGGCTAACTTTAATGCGAAAAACGGCGACATCCGCGGCAACGGCACACTCGACGCCGCGGGTTCGCTCACATTCAAGGCTGGGCAGATCTACCCCACCACTGCCAGCCGATTCAATATCTTCTCCTATGACTACATCGACGGGGCCGCGACAGTCGGAGGATCAATCTCATTTCTATCAGGATCAGACCGCCAATTGCCGCTTTCCGCGGGCGGAACTTTGGGCGTTTACGCATCCAGAATCTCCCAAGGTGGAACCTTGCGGGCTCCCATCGGAACCATTCAACTCGGTTGGGATGGCACTGGAACCGCGCCGGTGGATCCCATCGCAGGTGGCACCGCAGCCAGACCCGTCACTTCGCTGCTCACCCTCAATGCGGGCGGACTGGTTTCCGTCTCAGCGATCGATCCCGTAACCGGCAAAAATCTAACCATTCCCTACGGCCTCAGTTTGGATGGAAACTCCTGGATAGACCCGGCGGGCAATGACATCACCGTCAAAGGACTCCCCGGGAAAACCGTCGAGCTCTCGGCAACCAAATTGGTTACTGAAAAAGGTTCCACGGTCGATGTCAGTGGTGGTGGCGATCTTTACGCCTACCGCTGGGTTTCCGGAAACGGCGGGACGAAGGACATTCTCGCATCATCCACCGGATTCGCCATCATCCCGGACTACTCCGCGATCTACGCTCCCTACGCCCCTTTCAATCCAGATTCCGAAGCGACCAATCTGGGGGGGCAGTCCGGCTATGTTAATCCGACTCTCAAGGTGGGTGACCGGATCACCCTCGCCGCCAGCTCCGGACTACCCGCAGGTTCCTACACTCTCCTGCCGGCACGCTATGCCCTTTTACCTGGCGCTTTCCTCATCACTCCCCAGTCATCCCCTCCTGCCGCGCAAACGACGAAACGTGCGGACGGTTCGTGGATCGTATCCGGCTATCGCTCCAACGATCTTGATGCTTCTCGTGTCGGCGCCACCGTCATCGGCGCCTTCGAAGTAGCCTCAGCCAAAGTGATACGGCAAAGAGCCGAGTACCAGGATAATCTCGCTAACACCTTTCTCAGGGATGCCGCGCTCAGCCGCGGCTTCGCAGTTCCCAGATTGCCGGTGGATGCGGGACACATCTCGTTCTCATCATCTTCGGTCATGAAGCTCGAAGGCAGCGTGACATCCATCACCCCGGAGAACGGGCGCGGCAGCGCAATCGACATCAACAGCGCCGCAAACATTCTCATCAATGACACCGGACGTGGTGGCAACAGCGGAGACCTGGTCCTATCATCCGGACTTCTCAACAGTTTCGGAGCCGAAAGCCTTCTCGTTGGCGGCCTTCGCAGCTTCAATGAGGACGGCAGCCAGGTAACCGTCAACGCATCGAATCTAACTCTCGACAATCCCGAAACATCTCTAACCGGCTCCGACGTGATTCTTGTGGCCAGTGATGAACTTCACTTGGACGCGGGTGCCGGGATTACCGGTACCGGCAGCGGTGATTTGGACAAGTTATGGATCGGAAATGCCGACGACATCGGCAGCGGTGACGGCACGCTGGTCCGGGTAAGTGGCGGCGCATTCGCCCCCGTTACCCGCAGGGGCGTAAGTCCTTCCGTGGCTCCCAACCTGGTCGTTAGGCGAAACGTAAGACTCGAGGGTGGCGGAATCGTGCTGGATTCCACCGCAGGCACCAGCCTCGCGGAATCCGCCCGCCTGAACGCGGATAAGGTCTCCCTCAACAGCGGCCAAATCAGTATCAGCCTCAACAAACCCGGCGCTCTGAAACACACCACCGGACTGGTGCTGGCGGGAGACGCCCTGTCTTCTTTGCAGAATTCCGCCAAACGGCTGGCCCTTTTGAGTTACACCACCTTGGACATCTATGGCACGGGGACCATCGGGTCGCAGGCAGTTGAAAGCCTTTCCTTGCAAGCCTCAGCCATCCGCAGCTTCCATGCCGGTGGCGGAACGGTTTCTCTAACAGCAGCCAATCTGTCGCTCGGAAACAGTGCCGGCAGCGCGGCTTCCTCTCCCTTGTCCGGGCCACGATCAGGGTCGATCATCTTCAACGCGGACCAGATCACGCTTGGAGCCAATGCCCTCCGGGTCGAGGGCTTTACCCAAACCACCCTCTCCGCCACCAATGCCATTCTGACTTCCGGCGAGGGATCTTTTGAGGCCACCGGCGACCTTGACCTTCGCACGCCGCTCCTCACGGGAGCCAGCGTTTCCAAATATCAGATCGGCTCTCTGGGTTCGCTGCGGTTAGACCGGCTCGCCGAGAGCAGTCCTCCCCCATCATTTATCGGTGGTATTGGTGCGGCTCTCACCCTCCAGGGTGCGAGCGTGGAGGTGAATGGCGATATCACCCTGCCCAGCGGAAATCTCACCCTCCGTGCGACTTCAGGTGATCTCGCGATTGGCGATACTGCGGCTTCATTGCTTGATCTCGGCGGCACCTCCACCACCTTCGTTGATACGGTCCGCTACACCAGCGGCGGCACCGTCAATCTCATTTCAGATACGGGTTCCGTGACGATGGCTGCGGCTGCGAGCATCAATGTTTCAGCGAAGCCAGGCGGGGGCAACGCGGGAGCGATCAACGTGAAAGCTCCTGTTGGAATCTTCGATCTGAAGGGAGTAATCACGGGGACTGCGGGAGCAACCGGAAACCAAGGGGAATTCTCGCTGGACATCGGTTCGGTGGCAGGCGGCCGACTTGCCAGCTTGGATGCGGCCCTCAATGCGGGGAGCTTCACCCAGTCCCGCGATTACCGGATCCGCAACGGCAATGTGAACATCGACGGCCTTGCCACATCCCGTATCTATCGGGTTTCCGCCGACTCCGGAAACATCCGCGTCTCCGATACGATCGACGCCTCGGGCCTAACCGGCGGCATCATTGACCTTATGGCTACAGGCAACCTGACCATAACAGGCCCCGAACTCGATGACAAAGGCCAAGTGATTAAACCTGGCTCGCTGCTCAACGCTTCAGGGGCCCAATTCGATTCCGCCGGCAAGGGCGGGTCCGTCACTCTCGAAGCAGGCAATCAGCGCAACGGTGTTTCCAGCAGCACGGCGGTGCTCGACCTCCAATCAGGATCCACCATCAATCTCTCCGTCGCTGCGGCGAACACCAAAAGCGAATCGCTTGGCAAATTCTCCGGCACCCTCCACTTGCGGGCTCCTCGCAATGCGGAGAATACCGATCTGCAGGTCAACTCCATCGGCAGTTCTATCAAAGGCGCCTCGAGTATTCTGGTAGAAGGCGTGAAACTTTATGATCTCACCGGAGATGGCAACATCACGTCAACGGTGCAGGACACCATTAAATCCGAAGCGGAGGATTTCCTCGGAACTGCAGGCACCACCACCGCGGCTTACTCCGCCATGCTGAACCGTCTCTCGTCGCTCCAACCTTCTCTCGATCTGATCCTCGCCCCCGGCGCGGAGATTTATAACCGCACCGGAGATCTGGTACTCGGCTCGCCCACTTCCACTGCAACGAGCGATTGGAATCTGGAGACGTTCCGTTTCGGACCCAAAGGTGCCGCAGGCGTTCTAACGCTCCGCGCTGCGGGCAATCTTACCTTCAACAACGCCTTGAGCGACGGATTTTCGGGTGACAATCTCTGGCTGGCTCCGCTGATGGCCTATAACCCGCTGCTTCCGGCCAACTCGCAGTCTTGGTCGCTGCGAATGACTGCGGGGGCTGATTTGTCCGCATCAAATTTCCGCGCGGTCAAGCCGCTGGAATCTCTTGGGGTTGACTCCGGCCTGTTCCAACTTGGGAAAAACGCGGGAACAGCCACCGCCACGGGTGGCACCAATGCCCAGACCTCGTCCATCATTGGCGACCTCTATCAGGTGATCCGCACCGGTTCGGGCGACATCGACATCCAAGCCGGAAGAAGCCTTCGTTTGTTAAACCCCTTCGCCTCGATCTATACAGCAGGCACCAGCCTCGCTGATCCCACTACGGTCAACACCTCTAACGACTTCGTGACGCCGATCCTCAACCGCAATATTTCCCAAGGCAATCTCGGGAGGGCCCAACAGACGTATGCCGCCCAATATAGCATGGCGGGCGGCAATGTCGCCATCACCGTCGGCCAGAACATCGAACGGAAAACCCTCAACAATTCCGGCCTCATTGACGATTCATCACGCCAGCTTCCCAATAACTGGCTTTATCGCAGGGGCTTGGTGGGCCCGGACGGGACCTATGGCCAAGTGAGGATCGGATCTGGATTCGGTGCATCCACCGATCTGGCGGCTTCCACCACCTGGTGGGTGGATTTCAGCAACTTTTTCCAAGACGTGGGAGCCCTCGGGGGCGGAAACATCGACCTCGTGGCCGGGAACAACATCACGAACGTGGACGCCGTGATTCCCACCAATGCCCGCGCCGCCCGCGGCATCCCCTCGGCGGACGCGTTCGTCGAGCTCGGTGGTGGCGATCTTCACGTCACCTCGGGCAACGACATCAGCGGAGGGGTTTACTACGTTGAACGCGGTCACGGAACCCTCAATGCCGGTGGAAGCATCACCACCAACGCGACCCGCTCGCCATCCTTCGGCCTTACCACCAATCTCAACGATCCGGACACCGCGCGACTCGATCCCCTCACCTGGATGCCCACCACTTTGTTTATAGGGAAGTCCTCATTCGATCTCACCGCAGCAGGTGATCTCCTGATGGGGCCGGTGGCCAATCCTTTCCTCCTGCCACAAGGTCTGAATAACCGCTTTTGGTATCGATCCTATTTCTCCACGTTATCCGCGGACAGCACGGTCAGCGCACTGTCGCTCGGAGGCGATGTCACCGTTCGTAACGCCGTCACCTTGCCCGTGCAATTCGGTCCCGAGCCCGCACTGAAGGCGTGGTATGAAACCCAACTCCTGCTCACCAACTCCCCGTCCTCGACCGCGTGGTTCCAGCCCTGGCTGCGGCTTGCTGAAACCAATCTGGGGGCATTCTCGCCGGTGTGGTCCCTATCGGCATCCAGCCTCTCGCTCTCGTCGCTTGCCGGAAACGTCAATCTGTCCGGTGACATCACACTCAATCCATCTCCTTCCGGCCAACTTGAAATCGTGGCATCAGGTTCGGTCAATGGCCTGAATCCCACGGGGCTTTCCAGTTTCCTCGTCCCCGGACGGTCAGTCCAGTCGTGGACCTCCGCCACGATCAACCTATCAGATGCAAATCCTGATTCGATTCCATCGGGCCTTTCCCCTCTAACATATTTCAAATACCTCCCAACCGGAGCCAATCCTACGAGCGAATCCACGACCGATTTCATGTCCGGTCTTGCATCGCTGTTCACTGAATCCGGCTCCTATATCGGCACCAATGCCGTGCTGCAGACCCGCCAGGCCCGCCACACTCCCGGCGGGCTCCATTCACAGGACAGCGATCCGCTCAGAATCTATGCACTCGACGGCGACCTGTCCGGACTCTCCGTGTTCTCCGGGAAATTCGCCCGCATCTCGGCGGGCAGGGATCTCACGGATGTCTCTCTCTATCTCCAGAATTCCACGGCATCGGACGTGTCGGTGGTGACGGCGGGAAGGGACATTGTCGCCTCCAATGGCTCAAGCCCTTCAAGGGTTGCCGCCTTGTCGGATGGCAACGCCCTGTCCCTCGGAGAACCTCAACTGGCAGGAGACATCCAGATTTCCGGACCCGGCACCCTGCAGGTTCTCGCCGGCCGCAATCTCGATCTGGGAACCGGCTCCAGCAACACGGACGGCACCGGAACAGGCATCGTTTCCATAGGCAATAACCGCAATCCCTACCTTCCCGCCCAGGGTTCCGATCTGGTCGTGGCAGCCGGTATCGGCCTCGCCGCGTCGCTCTCATCCAGTCAGCTCGCGCTCAATACATTCATCGAGCAATTCGTATCCACCTCCCAAGGCTCGGATTACCTTGAGGAAATCGCTCCCGGCGTGGACTTTTCCAAACAGTCGCGGGAGCAGCAGGCATTGCTTGCACTTGAGGTCTTCTATCGAATCCTGCGCGACACCGGCCGGGACTACAACGATCCTGATAGCCCGGGATACCGGAAATACGATGCAGGCTTCGAGGCGATCAAGGCGCTCTTCCCCGAAAAAACCAAATGGGATGGAACCGTCCTCACCCGGGCCCGCGACATCCGCACGCGAAGCGGCGGTGACATCGGCATCATTGCACCCGGTGGCGGGTTGAAAATGTCGGAAACCACCATCGGAAACCCTCTGACTCCTCCTGGCATCATCACCGAATCAGGTGGCTCAATTTCACTCTTCGCGGATCAGAGTGTGAACATCGGCATCGGACGGATCTTCACGCTCCGCGGCGGCGACGTGGTCATCTGGTCCTCCAAGGGCGATATCGCCGCAGGCTCCTCATCCCGGACCATCCAGTCCGCTCCGCCTACTCGCGTGGTCATCGATCCCCAAAGCGCTTCGGTCGAGACCGATCTTGCCGGTCTGGCCACTGGGGGTGGTATCGGAGTGCTGGCCACCGTAGCGGGAGCCAAACCCGGCGATGTGGACCTTATCGCCCCTACGGGAATCATCGACGCGGGTGACGCCGGCATTCGTGTGAGCGGCAATATCAACCTGGCCGCCCTCACGGTCGTCAACGCCGGAAACATCTCAGCGGGAGGCACCAGTACGGGTACTCCCTCCACCACGGTCAGCGGGCCAAGTATCAGCACGGTAACGAGTGCCTCGAATGCCGCGGCCGCCACCAACAGCACGGCGGCGAATCAGCCGGAGAAACAACCATCCGAAATGCAAACCGCTGCGGATGCAGCACCTTCTATCATCTCCGTGGAAGTCATCGGCTACGGCGACGGAGGTGGCGCTGCCGACGACGAGGAGGATGACGACGGAGAGAAGCGCGGGAAAGCGGCGGAAACGACCGCACCCTAGGACGCGGCCTTTGGAGGACAGGCTTACCGCCGAAAGGGATTTCAAGCTATTTGTCGTTAAAAATCAATGATCTGGAATGTGACGAAGTTGGCATATTTTTGAGATTTGAAAAGCCGGTCTGAAATCAAAATGTGTGCCCAGCCAAGAAGCCACTCTGGTTTTTTCGTCTATCAAAAATCATAAAAACAACATGAAATTAATCCAAAAAGCTTTGCTGCTAGGGTTTGGAATGGCCGCGGCGAGCTCCTCCGCCATGGCGGCGTTCACATTCACTAACGGAGACATGATTCTGGGTTTCCAAGCCAGTGGCGGCACGGGAGCTTCGTCAACGGTGTACTTCAACCTCGGCTCCGGCGTTGGCGCCCGTGATAACCCCTACCAAGGTCTTGTAGGCAATATCAGCTCCGCCCTGTCCAGCGCCTACGGCGCAAACTGGTATTCGCGCACGGATCTCTACTTCGGCGTACTCGGCAACCTTAACTTCGGAAAAGAAACCCCGGGGTTTGGCTACCAAGCCCCTGTTAATGGTGATCCTTCCCGCACCTTCTACGTTTCCACCCCCAACTCGGGCAGTCTCTATACCGTGGGCAGCTACAGCGCTAACTCACTTGGAGTTGCGGGAAATAATTTCAGCGGCATGGAAGGCGTCCTCGGCAGCTCCTCCAATTACACCGCCAACGGCGAAGCGGCCATCATCACGATCGACCTCAACACCTCCCCGGTTGTATCGGGCAACGTCTGGTCTGCTTGGGTATCCAACACTGGCACCGCTCTGAATACCTTCCTTGATGTCCAGCAGAACTTCGGCAAGGGGACCTCCAACACCTATGCGGATATTCAGCGCATCATAGCCACCGACACGGGTGCGAATCCTGCCGGCGTCCTCGGCGGCGGCACTTTTGAGACCACCCTTCAAATCGGCTCCAACGGCGATATCAGCCTGATTCCGGAAGTCTCCTCCACCTTGCTGCTGGGAGCAACAGGTATTGCCGCCGCATTCCGCCGCCGCCGTTACCAACTCGCCTGATCCCGTTAAAATCAAAAACCAAACACAAAACACAAAAAATCTAACATACAATATCATGAAATCAAAATTCGCAATCCTCTTCAGCGCACTCACCATCGCCGGTGGCATGCACGCTTCCGCCGCCGATGTGTTCCTGAACTTCACAGGCTCCTCCGCCTTCCGTTCGGCAGCCCACGCCACTTTCAAGGCCATGCTTGGCGGTGCCACCACCGAGATCGCCTACTATGTCGCCAATGATAACACCCCCGTCTCGCTCGATCTGGCGACCACGTCGATCTTCAAGGGCACCAGCGCCGCATTCCCTGGTGACACGGTGTATGTCCGTTGCTTCTGGCAGGGTTCCGGTGCCGGCATTGTCGCCGTAGCGAACCAAACCAACATCAACTTGCTCACCAAGGCAAACACCTTGACCACCGGTAATGGAACACAGGTATTTGACACCCCCGGCACCCCCACCAGGCTTTTGGAAACCGGCAAGGCGCAGTGGGCGTTTTCCGACGTGGCGAAGACTCTCTCCACCACTCCCAATGCCACCTTTGACGGCCAGAGCGGTCCTATCGGCGTACAGCCGTTCATCTATCTGCTCGGCCAGAACAACTCGCTGGCCGGTGCGACGCTCTATAACAGAATCACCAACATGACCACACAAACGCACAACGCGCTGTGGTCCCTCGGCACGCTCCCAGCTTCGGTATTCTCCGGCGTTGCTACAGATACACAAACCGCCCTTGCCTGCGGTCGCAGTTCCACATCGGGCACCCGCCTCACCTCCCTCTCCGAGACCAAGTACGGCGCATTCACCAACGTCCAGCAGTATTCCGCTGTGGTGACCGGGACCTTCCCAAATGCCACGCTCGGTGCGGTTTCCGGCCCAGTGAACACCGGCCTTTCGGATAACCTCGCCGTGCACAAGCTGCTCGTCGCCGATGGATCCACGATGACCCTCGGTGGCAGCCCTGTCGGTTCCGATGCATTCTTCGTCGGCTATGTGGATGCCACCGAAGGTGTGGCCGCTGTCGCTGAAGGTGCCAAAATGCTGAGCTTCAATGGAGTTCCCTACACCGTGGCCAATGTGAAAAACGGCAGCTACACCTTCTGGGGCTACGAGCAGCTTTATCTCGTGAGTGGTGCCACCGCTGCCCAGAAGTCGTTTGATACGTCTCTCCGCAGCGGCATTGTCGCCAACCTTCCAACCAACGCCATCGCCATCAGCGCCATGGCTGTGACACGCTCGGGCGGTGACGGTGGCCCGGTCCTCCCGCTTCAGTAATCCGCTGGATCGTAAATCAATAATTCAACTCCAGGTGTCCGCTACCAGCGGACACCTGGTTTTTCTCTTTCCATGAAATTCTGGCATCTCATTGCTGCCGCACTGGTTCTTACTTTGGCGGTTCTCCGGTTCACTCCCGGAGCCATTCCGCGTGCCGTCGAAACGAGTCCGGTACCAGCGGCGACAAAAGCTCCCCAACCTGACCGCCCGAGTCCCGGTTCCCTTTCCCCGCAACATGCCATTCCGCCGTCAAATCCGTCCTTGAACAGGACTGGAGACATGGCAGCAAATCAAGGCAGCGAAGCCATTCCCATCGAGGCCACCGCAGCGGTTCCGCACGCCAAACCCACTTCCAATCCCTTTACAAAAAAACCCGGAACCGCTCGTCACACAGGTGACCCGTTGCCATCCGTTCATCACGCAAGCGCTCTGTTGCCAGCCGCCGATCAAGCAAGTAACGTGTTGCCGACCGCCGGACAAGCAGGCGCCCAGTTACCAACCGCCGGTCAAGCAGGTGCCGTGTTGCCAGCCACCGGTCAGGCAGGCACCGTGTTGCCAGCCACCCGCACTGCGGAAGGCCCGGCCACTTCCATAGCGCCCACAGGTTCGGAATTGGCACCAGAGCGGATAATTACGGCCGTTTCCGCAGAAGACCCCGTTCCCCAACCGGCGGCATTGGCGGATCTTGGCAGCGGCTCCACGCTCACTCCTGAACAGGATCACGAGGTCCAGCAAATGGCCGAGAATTGGGCAGGGGAACTCTCAGGTTCAGGTCTTGATCCCGCATCTCCAGAATACCGCCAATTCTGGGACGATGCGGTGCGCCAAAGCGATCTCATTTTCACGCAACTCTACGGCGGAGAGGCGTGGCATGCCCATCATATCGCAGCCTACCATCTCGCACATGCCGCGGAGGAGCAACAACAACAATGACTTCACCGCACTTGCGGGCTCTTTTTCCCTTCCGATGCCCCATCCATTTTCCAATTAATTCCAACAAATCCATCCGCCGAACTAACCACTTTGCTCCGCCAACCATCCTCATCATGAAACAGCCATTTATTATCGCCTCCGCGCTGCTGATCGCCAGCGCGGCCTCGTCTTTCGCCGCCCCCTTTGCCTTCCAGAACGGAGACCTGATTCTCGGTTTTCAGGCCATCGCGGGAACAGGTGCATCGCAAAACGTCTTCGTCGATCTTGGTTCGGCCGTGAGCCTTCGTGACAATGGCAACGCAGGCCAGCTCGCCAACATAGGAACGACGCTTACCACCGTTTTCGGAAGCAACTGGTATTCGCGCACGGATCTCTACTTCGGCGTAATCGGCAACCTCAACTTCGGACGAGAAACCGCAGGGTTTGGTTACCAAGCCCCTGTTAATGGTGATCCTTCCCGCACCATCTACATTTCCCAGCCAGCGGTTTCCGCGGGCAGTGCCCAGATAATCCCCGCGGCAGCCTATTCCACCAACGCCCTTGGAGTGGCTGGTAACAACCTGGCGGGAATGGAAAACATGTTGGTCACCTTGACCGCTCAGGCCAATGGCTCGGCCATCCTCGATCAAACCTCTCAATCGATCGAATGGCAGAATGGCTGGACCACATGGAATCCGTCTTCGGGGGCCGCATTCAATACATTCGATGGTGGAATCCAGCAGAACTTCGGCAAAGCCGGCTCCGCAACCTATGTGGACATCCAGCGGGTGCTCCCCAGCAACACAGGTGCCGTGCCGGCTGGTGTCGCGGGCGGCGGCACTTACGAATCCACGATTTCAATCTCCTCGACCGGTGTCATTACCGCGTCATCCGCCGCACCGGTTTCCGCCTATGATACCTGGATCGCCACCTTCCCCTCGATCACCACACCCGCGAACAAGCTGAGCTCAGCCGATCCCGACGGCGACGGCGCGACCAATCTCCAGGAGTTCGGTTTCGGTGGAGATCCTTCGAACGGCACCGACCGTGGAACATTACTGACACAGACGGTCGATGCCAATAATGACACGTTCAAGGACATCACGTTGACGATTGAAGTGCGCAGCGGTGCCAGCTTCACGTCATCCGGCAACGATCTGGTGGCCGGGCCGACCGACGAATTGAGCTATCGTATCCAAGGCAGCACCAATCTTGTGGACTGGAACAGTCAGGTGAGCGAAGTGACTCCGCATCTCGGCACGGGATCGCCAAGCACCGGCTATCAGTTCAAGACCTTCCGACTGAATGCCGGAAACGGACTGAGCGGCAAGGGCTTCCTCCGCGCCACCGTGGTGAAGTGAGTTAGCGCGTCGGGATGCTCCGGTTAGACGACAGCCCTTCCTGATTCATGCAGGGAGGGCTTTTTTGCATCCTCACCGCTTTCAACCCCGCCGCCGCTCCAACATCACCAGCATCATGAAGGAAAGGAAAAGATTGAGCTCCTCCCGTGCTGTCATTTCGCCGAGCTTCTCGATTTGGAATCGCCCCTCCCAGAACGCCGGTTGCTTGGTCATCCGCATCGCCAGCACTCCGTTAGATCGGGTGGCGGCATACCTCGGGTGAAAGACATAGCCGCTGAACATGCCGAGAATGGGAATGTCGCTGAAAATCGCATCCGCCACCTTGGACCAGGCGTTTTCCTCCTGGATGGAAAAATCCGGAACCTCGTCGCCCGGATTGAAGGTTTCGTAATGCGCCTTCCAAAGCGAGCGCCAGCCACGCCGACCGACGCTGCCGATGGGAGCCCCATGGGCATCGGTGGAAAAGTAGCGGGCGGACCAGTCGATGACTTTGTTCGCCTTGATCTCTGCTAGACGGGTTCCTTGGGATTTGTCCGTCCAGATTTCCACATGCTCGCGGAACTTGAGCAGCTTCTGCTTGGTGTAGAGCACCGTGCGGCCCGTCGCGTCGGTGACGGTCGCCTGGCTGGCCAGCGCCAGAATCTTGAAGGAAAGCGTCAGCGGATACTGGATTCCCTGGAGGTGGCGCGAAATATCATCCGTCGCCGGAATGGAGGGAATCGATGGCGGCGCGTAGGGGTTCGGTTGGTTCATGGGCAGGACGCTAGCCAGCCTGGCCGCGGCGGGCAAGTTGGATACGAAGTCATTAGCCGTATCCCCTTATTTTCCCGCATCCAACAGCCCGGCAGCATAAGCTCGGAAAACTTTCGCGATCTCGTCGCGTACGCGGCGGAAAACCACCATCTGCTCCTCCTCGCTGCCGGTGGCGTGGGCGGGATCATCGAAACCCCAGTGGTGGCGGTTCATCTGGCCGGGGAACATCGGGCAGGCTTGGTCCGCGTTTCCACAGACGGTGATGACGGTTTTCACTTCATCGGATAGAAATTCATCCATGTGCTTCGAATGATGGCCGGAAATGTCGGTGCCGATTTCCGCCATCGCCTTGATGGCGAGTGGATGGACGTAGCCGGCGGGTTTCGAGCCGGCGCTTTCGACGCGGAAATTTTCATCGAGCGCGGCGCGCAGGATGCCTTCGGCGAGGTGGGAGCGGCAACTGTTGCCGGTGCAGAGGATGAGGATGGCGGGTGGTTTCATGGGAAGAAGTTGATGGTTGGGAGTTGATGGTTGATGGGAAAAAATGAATGAATGAAAGCCGGAATGAATTGCCTAAGGGCCAGCCGATCAGGGCTTCGCCCCTTGGATGAAAGTCTGTGATCACAGCCTCTGGATTCCGCGGTTCGTTGGATGTGCTTCTTGATCTTTCCATCAACAATCAACCATCCACTATCAACTCTCTCCCCGGCATTTTCCTCCGCAGCAGCCGGACTCGCGGGTGCCGATACAGAGCGGGATGGCGATGAGGGCGCCGAGAACAGTGGCAAGCGGATAGAGCCAGAGATGTTGGAAATTTCCGCTGACGATGGCGGGAGCGAGAGAACGGGCGGGGTTCATCGAGGCACCGCTGATGGGGCCGGCGACCATGGCTTCCAGGGCGATCACCGCGCCGATGGCGATGCCGGCGGTGATGCCTTTTTCCTTCGCGCCGGTGGAGACGCTCAGAATCACTAACATCAGGATGGCGGTGAGCACGATTTCGAGGATGAAGCTCTGCATGACGCTCCCCGCAGGCATTGTGGCTCCGAGTGAATGGATGTCAGGAAATAGAATTTTCACCAATCCGCTGGCGGCGAAGGCTCCGCCTAACTGAGCGGTTGCGTAGCCGGGAACATCCTGCCACGGGAACCTTCCGGCGGAGGCGAAACCGATCGTCACGGCGGGATTGAGATGCGCGCCGCTGACGTCGCCGAAGGTGTGGATCATCGCCAGCACGACGAGTCCGAAGACCAGAGCGATCCCGGCATGGCCGATGGCGCCACCGGTGGATTGATCGACGACGATGGCTCCGGTGCCCGCGAAGACTAGGGTGAAGGTGCCGAGAAATTCCGCGAGCAGGCGTTTCATAAGGAAGGATTGGGGATAAGAGATTTTGGATAGGAGATGGGAAGAAATGAATGAATGAAGGCCGGAATCAAATCCGCGCACCGCTTTTTTCTTTCTCTATCAACCATCAACTTTCAACTCTCAACTTCTTCAGCAGCAGCCGCTTGGTCCGCAGCAGGGGGCCTTGCCGCCGATGGCGGGGAGGCGGAGATCGGGCAGGCCGCAGAGTTCGGGGGCGAGGCACTCGGTGTGCTTGTGGGCGAGATTGAGGATGACGGCTTCGCCGGTGAGCTCGTGGCCGGAGATGGTGTATTGGGAAATAACCCGGTCCTCGTATTCGACTTCCACGGGAATGGTTTCGTCGGTCAGATAGGCTTTCGCCTTTTCGAGGATCTTCGCCATTTTTCCGGTCTCGATGCGATGGTCGTAGTCCTCGCCGACCCAGATTTGGAGCTGGCAGGTGATGGATTCGCGGAGTTTCCCGCCGCAATCGAGAAAGGTCTTGTGGACGCGGCCGACTTCGGTGACGTGGAAGGAAACGGGCACCGCATTCCCATCCGGCAGCGCGATGCGGAAAAAGCGGTCGGAATGCTCGGTGAGCAAGGATTTAAGTTCGGAGAGTTTCATGGTTTCACCCGCTTTCTGACAGACAAGGTTTTCGGGCCGGGGCAGCAGCTGTTCTCGCGTTTGGCGAGACGCTGGATCGATCGCTTGGCGTCGGTTTTGAGAATCGCCCCGTCGGATTCGGCGAAAAACTTCGAGAGCGATTGGATGAGCTTCCGGTAGTCGCGATGGATCTGGAAATAGGTCCACTTCTCGCACTTCTCGCCCTCCAGCAATCCGGCCTTGCGGATGATCTGGACGTGGCTGGAAACGGAGGACTGCGGCATTTCCAGAATGTCCGCGAGTTCGCAAACACAGAGCGCGTCATCCAGCACCAGCCGGACGATCCGCCATCGGGTGGAATCCGCCAAGGCCCGCGAAAAGGAAATGATTTTCTCCATGACGGGATCTTTCGTAACGACTTTCTTCGTTATGACAAGTGAAATTCCCGAAGATCTAAAATCCCTGCCGGATCTATGCGTCCGGTGCCACATCGCCGGACGCAAGCTGGCGGGCTTCTTTCGCCGCGACTTGATGCCGGATCACCTTCTTGCCCAGCGCGATACTCGGCATTTCGAAAATTCGATAGAAGACCCACGAAGCCGCAAGAACCGGAATCCATGTCGCGACGCAGGCCAGCATCATCACCAGCGGATGAAAATGCTGACCGTGGAAAAACTTCTCCATCACACGCGGAACCAAGGTAAGGACCGGGAAATGAAGCAGATAGATGCTGTAACTGACCAGTCCCGCGAAACGCAGATGATCCGCGATCCATTTCGGCACCATCGACGTCCATTTCATTTCCCCCTTCAGCAGGCGGTCCATGATGCAGATCGTCGCGAGGGCCGCGAAAATGAATGCGAAAAACGATAGTGGCCGGATATTGGCGGTGATCACCATGAGGATCAGGAAAACCGACGGCGGCACCTTGGCGAAGGGAAGCTCGCGACGCAGGAGGAATGCATCCGCCGCCGCAGCACCGATCGACCAACTGAACCAATAGTATAGCGGCGAACCGATGATCCAGTAGCTGCCGCGGGTGCCATAAACCTCATAGAAGATCGCATCGTAGCTCCGCATGGCTATTTCCACGACTCCCAAAATCAAAAGCGTCCTTGTCCATGATAGTTTCCGAACGAACCAAATCAAAATCGGATAGATCAGATAAAGTTGGAACTCGATGGCGACGCTCCAGAAGGTGGTGCAGATTCCGGAAAACAGCTTTGCATCGAAGTTGTGAACGAGAAACATGTGGCTGCCAAACATTACCAGGCTGTCCAACGTGTTGAACGGAATGTAATGCCACGGCGGAAGGCAACTGAAGATCAGCAGCGCGACGAGGTAGGGCGGATAGATCCGAAAGAAGCGCCTGAGAAAAAACACCGCGTTGCTCTTGTCGCGCGAACGCTCGTAGCTGAGATGGATGCAGAATCCGCTGACCACGAAAAAGATCGCCACACCCACCCACCCAAAGGTCAGCGGCAGGAGTGCGAGGAACGTGGGGTCGGCGTTGAAATCATAAAACCAACCGTTCCATTTGAGACTGTCATAGCCATAGCCGATTCCCAAACAGTGGAACAGGAAAACGATCAGCACCGCGATGCCGCGGATGTGATCCAGAAACGGAATATGGGTGTCGTTGCGTGTCATTGGGGGGACCGTTTTTCTTGGGCAGCTAGACTGCTTTGAAATCTCCTTTGCCGGCAAATCGATAGACGGCCATGGCACCGGGTTATAAGAATCCTCACTTCAAGGCAACTTCAAAAAAGCAGCCGTGGACTTCAGTCCGCTCTTCTTACTTCCGTATGGCGGACTGAAGTCCCGCACTACTTTTGTAAATCCGCAGGCGAGATGGCCGCGACATCGGCACTGGCCAGCCAACCGTGAAGATTGGTGCCAGGGACCTCGACATAGAGGAAATCACCGTTGCGTTCTCCAAGGCGAACGATGCGCCCCGCTCCGGCAGTGCCGAGGGATTCCGCCTTTTCAAATGGAGAAAGCCGGACCGCCGCCTGATCTGATAGAACCACGCCGCGGACCGCATCCGCGCGGCGCAAATAAAGGGCGGTGGATCCCGTGGCGATGGCGACGCCGGCGCAAATTCCGAATCCCACCGCGAGATGACGCATCCGGCGGGCGTTCAAATCCACCGTGCCGCACAGTATGGATAGAGCGCAAAGGACCAACGCGCTTCCTGCCACCAGCCACGACCATTCGTTGCGGCTGAGGTGGTTGATCACAGTCTCCAGACGAGGGTTGATCCCGGATTCCTCGAATGCCGTGACCGCCTTGCGAGCGAGAGCGAGATTCGCCAGCAAATCCGGATCGCGCGGAGTGAGAAGGCGGGCACGCTCGTAGGCGAGGATGGCCGGACCGTATTGTTTCAGACTCTGATAGCTGTTGCCGAGGTTGTAATAAACGGCGGGATCGGGTCCCTGGTCGGCGATGATTTTCTGATAGGATGCGGCGGCGGCGGCGAAATCACCCGCCGAAAACTGCTGGTTCGCTTGTTCGAACGGGGTCGAGAATGCGGATGACACACCGACAAACAACGCCATCAGGCCGAGAAGAAATTTCCTATTCATGTCAACGTGCGGAAGGTGTGAGTGATGCCATGGCTTCATCCAGCAAAGTCCGCCACCCGGGCAGGATCTCGCCCGTGGACTGACGGCTGTATTCATGGCGGTCAGCCTCTGAGAAGAAACGTGCGACCGGTGAATCGGCAGGAACACGGGATTGCACTTCCGCCGAAGTGATGGCTTGTGCGGGCTGGTTCCACAACGCGCCGAGGCGGTGCTGGATCGCAAGCCGGGAGGCGGCGAAAAATCCGGTGACATCCTTGGAGGCGGCGCATTTTCCGGCGGCTTCAAGCGCCTCGCGGGTCGCCTTTTCCATCGCCATGCGGGCGATTCGCTGCGGATCACTGCGACGAACGCGGAACCACCCGAGCAATCTCCCAAAAATCGCCAGCACCACAGCGAATCCTAACAATTTCATGAATGCCGGACGCTCAACCAATGGAACAAGTGTGGCACCGGGTGCCTGTTTCGTGTGTTGTCCGACAAGTCCTACCGCTTTCTTTTCAATCTTTTTTTCGGGAGCCGGAGGAGCAACCGCCACATCTTCGGCGATGTCCTTGCCAGTCACCTGGATCTTCTTCGGTGCCGTTGTCAGCGTTTTGTAGGCGGCGGCATCGGGATCGAAATAACTGAAGGCCAGCGCCGCCTCCTGTTCCCCGCCCTTCCGCGGCACGGCGCTGAAGCGGAAGCTCTTCGTCCCGGAAAACGAGGCTTCGTCACTCGGGGTGAAATCGCTCTTTCCCGGATAACTCTTCCACGCGCCGGAGGGAGTTAGATCCGGTGCGTTCACCAGGGAAAAATTCCCGGAGCCGTTGATCTGCGCAGTGATCTGCTGCGGTTCGCCGGTTTTCCATTCGGCAGGGATCTCGTAGGCATCCAGCTTGAATTTGCCGACCGCCCCGGTGAATCCCGCGGGCCGGCCTTCCGTCGGAAGCGGCAGTACTTCGATTTCCTGGTCTTCGGATTTCAACGTGACGTCCTTCTGGATCATCGGGACGTTGATGTTGTCGAACATGCTGTTAAAAAAAGGATCGTCGAAAGGACCGCCCATCTGTCTGCGAGGCTTCGGTGCGGAGGTGTCACGCACGGCCACAGTTGCATCCAAGGACAGCGATGCCGGGTATTTACCGGCCTTGGTGGCTGAGATGCCGCCGTACCAGGTGACGACCAGATAACGTTTGCCATCCTTGATTTCCTCAGTCTGCTGCGGTTGCCCGCTGACATTGTGAAGGGTGAATGCCTTGCCTTCCGGCTGGATTCCGCTGCGAAGCCGCGCGCGGGAATCCGCCGGCAGCCAGGCGCGGATGCGGACCGGGGCGATCTCGCCGACATAGGCATGCTTGCGGGCGTTGTCCGCAAGCTCCACCGTTAGAAACCCGAACCGCTTCTCGCCGGTTTCCTCCTGCGGAGGTTCCGCCTGCTGGGCATTGGGATTGGCAGGCGGCATTCCCGGTGGCGGTTGTGCGGCTCCCGAATCGAGGACCTTGAGCTTCAGCGGTTGGGTGGAATATTCTTTCCCGTCCACCGTGACACTCAAGGCCGGGATGACATAGTCGCCGGGTGTGTTAGATCCCACGACGTAGTTGTAAGTCACGGAAACCGTCGTAGTCCCGTTGAACATCCGCATTTGCTGGCTCTGACCGCGAGGTTGCACGATCAGTTTGTCCACGGCCGGGATCACCGGTTGACCGGCACGACCTCCGGAAATGGTGAGGGTCAGCACGGCACCGTTGCCGGCCGGCACCGATTCGCGATCAAGAGCCGCCTCGACCTCTGCCGCAGCGGCAAACGATGCGGAGAACAATATCGTTAGAAAACACGTCGCGATGGCTTTCGCAATGCCGGGTAAACCGTTTCCTCGATGGAGTGAAGTCACCATGTCTTGCCTTTCGTTGAATTGTCCGGAGTGGCGAACCGGGTGCGCCGCTGCTGTGGAATCGGGATCACCGTGCGCTCATCCTGGCGTAAAGCTTCGAGAAGTTGCTTGGCTTCCTCGGGAGTCATTTCCTGCTTCTGGGCGCGCTCGTTGTTCATCGTTCCCTCCTTCTCTTCGCCGGGCTTCTTGTCGCCTTCTTTTTGTTCCGCGGAGTCCTGCGGCTTTCCATCCTCGGGCTTTTTCCCGTCCTTGTCCTTGGATTCCTGGCCGTCCTTCTGGTCTTTGGCATCCTTCGGGTCCTTACCGTCTTTAGAGTCTTTTTTGTCCCCGGGCTTTTCTCCATCCTTGGGGTCTTTTCCATCTTTGGGATCCTTGCCGTCCTTTGAATCTTTTCCGTCCTCGGATTTTTTGTCGTCTTTGGAATCTTTACCATCCTTGGAATCCTTTTGGTCCTTGGAGTCTTTACCGTCTTTGGAATCCTTGTTGTCCTTCTGCTCCTTATCGTCTTTTTGATCTTTATCGTCCTTCTTGTCCTTGTCGTCCTTTTTTTTCTGATCGTCCTTCTTGTCGTCTTTTTTCTGCTGCTTCTTCAGTTCCTCGAGTTTCTTCTCCACGAGCGCCTTGTTATACTTCGCATCTTCGTCAGCGGCATTGAGCGAAAGCGAATCCTGATAGGCCTTGATCGACTCTTCCCAAGTCCTGATGGTTGCCTCCGGATCCTTTTCCAACGTTCCCTGGCCGGTTCGATAAAGCGTGTTCCCCAAATTGTAATAGGAACGCTGTTGGAGCGCCAAATCGGATGTGCGCAATGAGGACTTCAAGGACTCGGAGGCTTTCGAGAAATCCCCTTTTGAATAGGCCTCGGTGCCCTGATTATAGATCTTGCGCGGGTCCTGAGCCGCTTCAGCAGCTCGGCTAACCGACATCCCGGAAATCATGAATCCGAGAATCCATGCCGTGACCGCCCGCGGGGAAACCTTCGCGCGGCGGGCTACGGAAGGAAGCGCCCGCGCCTTCTTCGGACGACGACGGTCTCCAATGAAAAATTCCAGCAGCAGCAAAATGATCGCAGCTCCCAAAGGCCACTCGAAGCGTTCCAGCGGAATGCGCTCCATCCGTTGGTTCAACTCGCTTTTCGGAACTAGCCTCAGCTTTTCCTGATAGATCGTCGTCAATCCCTCCGCGCCACGACCGAGCGGCACATAGAGGCCGCCGGTTGCCTCCGCGATTTGTTTCAAAGTGGATTCATCGAGTTTCGTGTGAACGACCTGTCCGTTCTCATCCCGCACAACGTCCATGCGTCCGTATTGCGCTTGGACGGGAATGGTCGCGCCTTCCGGACTGCCAACCCCCACGGTGTAAATGGCCATGCCTTTTTTCGCCGCGGCCTTGGCGGCATCGATCACCGAGCCTTGCAGATCCTCGCCATCCGTCATCAGGACAAGCACGCGATGGTTGTTTCCATTTTCGTCGAAAAGCCTTTCCGCTTCCTTGATGGCGCTCGCCAGATCGGTTCCCTGCCGCGGAATCAGATCGGTATCGAGCGCGTTCAACGATTCCCTGAACGCATCGTAGTCAAGGGTCAGCGGACAAAGCGCGAAAGCACTTCCGGCAAACGGGATCAAGCCGACGCGATCCCCTTCCAGCTTGGCCACGAAATCCAGGATGCCGAGCCTCGCGCGTTCAAGCCGATTTGGTGTTAGATCCTCCGCCAGCATGCTCCGGGACGTATCCACGGCGAAGAGAATATCGATCCCCTTGCGCTTCACCTCATGCCACTCGTATCCCTTTTGCGGACGGGCAACCGCGACGAAAGCGGCGAATACGGCGAGCAACCAGAGCGCGCGTTTCAAATTCCGCAGACGCGGGGAAAACCCTTCGGTCAGCCGTTGACGGAAACGCGGGTGGATCAGTTTCGCAAGGTCCGCGTCGCGCCGGCGGTCGAAACGCACATAGAGCGCGATGATGCCAGCGCAGGCCACCAGGCCGGCGATCATCCAGAGCGGCTGGGCAAAATGCAGTGAATTGTCGTCCATGGTCATCGGAAATCGAACAGTTAGGGCAAGCGCCGGTAGCGGGTTTGGCTGAGAACCAGCTCCAGCAACATCAGACAAAGTCCGGGTGCGAGGAACCACAGATAGAGTTCATCATACTGCTGGTATTTCTTCAGCTTGCGGGTGGTTTTTTCAAGTTGGTTGATCGAGTCGTAGATTTTTTCCAACGAATCCGTGTCGGTGGCGCGGAAGCTCTGTCCGCCGGTGGCTTCGGAGACTTTCCGCAGCATTTCCTCGTCGATCTCCACCTTCACCATTTGCATGTGGGTGCGGCCGAATGCGTCCTGGGCCGGCATCGGCGCCTCGCCCCGGGTTCCCGTGCCGATGGTGTAAACCTTGATGCCAAGAGCCTTTGCGGCTTCGGCGGCGGTCAGTGGATTGACCGATCCGGCGTTGTTCACGCCGTCGGTTAGAAGAATGATGATGCGAGATTTCGCGGTCGAATCCCGGAGATGGCCCACCGAAGAGGCAATGGCCGAACCAATCGCCGTTCCATCCTCGACCTGGCCCATGTTCACGCTCTTCAACCGCTTGCCAAGATACTCATGGTCGAGCGTCATCGGACTAACAAGATAGGGCCGTCCCGCGAATGCCAACATGCCGATTTTATCGTTAGGCCTTTGGGCGACGAACTTCCCGACGACATCCTTCACCACCTCCAGGCGATTGACCTCCTTTCCTTCGAGCTTGAAATCCATCGCTTCCATCGAGCCGGAAACATCCAGCGTGAGGATGATGTCGATTCCGCTGGCCTCAACTTCCGTGGAACCTTTTCCGTGACGAGGCCGGGCGAATGCCACGATGAGAAACGCGAACGCCAGCAAACCGAGAAACGTCATGAACCCGCCAAATCTGGAGCGCGGCCTGGCACCGGCACCGAGGGCGTCATCCGTGGACGGCATCTTCACCGCGACAGGACTGCCCCAGCGGCCCTTCCAAATCGCCATCAGCGGCAGGAGCAGCAGCAGGAAGAGAAATTCCGGATGAACAAATTGGAAACTCTCAGTCATGGCGTGAGGGCTGTGGACGTGGAGTTAGAGACCGCGGTCGAGGTGACAAACGATCGTGCCGCCTGGACCAGCTCGCCACGCTGTTGGGTGTCGAGATTCGAGCCGGCGAATTTCGCGAGATCGCAGGATTTCAAAAACACGCGCAAGTGATCACTCTCTCCTGCGAGTGATTGGGATTCGTCCTTCGCCAGATCCCGCAGGAATTCCTCGGTCGTCCGGCGCGGGGCAGCGATGCCGAAACGATCCGCAATGTATTGCCTAACCGTCTGGGCGGCGCGGTTGGCGAAGGCTTCGGCTTCGAGTGATTCGCGATTCGCCTCGAGTTCCGCAAGTGATGCAAGTGCGATCTCCGGCGGGCTTTTCCGACGTTGTTTACCGCGGTAGCTGCGCCAGATGAACCAGGCCACGAGCACTAACAAAACTCCGCCGCCCACACCGAGCCAGAACTCGAAATGAGGTTTCTCCGGCACGGGAATTTCCACCAGCGGCTTGGGTCCTCGAATGTCTTCGGCCGCCGCCGGATTCTGCGCTGCCAGATGACCCGCGGCGCCAAGGAGCGATGCGGCCACGGCTGAACCTACGAAATGAAATCGGGAAATGGATCTGAATGCTAACATCTCAAAATAAGATCAGCCTGAACGTTGGCGGCGGCTTTGGAAAAAACCCATCAGCGCGGGCATCCAGTTTTCCCCGTTGGTGAACTGAAGGAGATCGACTCCAAGCGAACGAATCCGCATGGCGGTTCGCTCGCGGCGTTCACGGGACTGTTTTTCGAACGCCGTGCGGACCTTCGCGTTGCCGGTGTCGATCTCGACGACCTGACCGCTTTCCGCATCCTCGATGCAGATCCGACCGACATCCGGCAGCGATTCCTCGCGCGGGTCGGTTACGGAAACCGCGATGACGTCGTGACGGCGGTTAGTAACTTGGAGTTTGTTGCGCAAGTGGTTGAGACGCTCTTCGAACGGAGCACCGAGACAGAAATCCGATACAAGGAAGATGACTGATTTCCGATGGATGACCTGATTCGCGAAATCCAATGCTTTCGCGATGTCAGTGCCACCGCGCTCGGGTTGGAAATACAAGGTCTCGCGGATCAGGCGCATGATGTGCATCCGGCCTTTTCCCGGCGGAATGTATAACTCCACCTCGTCGCTGAAAAGAATCAGCCCGACCTTGTCGCGGTTGCGAATGGCCGAGGCGGCGAGAACGCCCGCGGCTTCGGCAGCGAGTTCGCGTTTCGAATCCACGACGGACCCGAAATCCGATGACGCGCTGACATCGATCATCAACAAAATTGTTAGCTCCCGCTCCTCCGTGAAAAGCTTCACATGAGGATCACCGGTGCGCGCCGTGACGTTCCAGTCGATGGTCCGCACATCGTCGCCGGGCACGTAATTTCTTACCCGGTCGAAGTCCATTCCGCGCCCCTTGAAAACGCTGGCATAGCGGCCTGCCAGCGAATCATCGACGAGCCGGTTCGTGCGAACTTCCATCCGCCGGACACGCCCGAGAATCTCCGCCGCGCGGGCCTCGTCCTCAACGCTAACAGGCGTGCTGGCTTTGCGCTTGATCATGATGTTAGGCTATTGGAATAGGGGGCATGGACGTCTCGTCCATGCGAAGGGACGAGACGTCCCTTCCCCTTAAGGTACCGGCAACTCATCGAGAATGCGCGTGACGATTTGCTCGCTGTTAAGACCTTCCGCCTCCGCCTCATAAGTGACGGTCACGCGGTGGCGCAGCACGTCCATCGCGACGTTTTTCACATCGTGCGGCGTGACGTAGGCACGGCCGTTGAGGAAGGCATGGGCCCGGCTGGCGAGCGCGAGATTGATGGTGGCCCGCGGCGAGGCTCCGACACGGATCAGCGGTGCGATGTGGACGCCATATTCATCCGGGCGACGGGTCGCGTGGACCAGCTTGACGATGTAGCGCTTCACCTTTTCATCGAGGTAAAGACCGTTCACCACCTTGCGGGCCTGCTCGATGGCCTCAAGACTAACAATCGGCTGCGGCACCGGCATTTCCTCAGTGGTGCCTGCCAGATCGAGCACGCGCATTTCCTCGTCCTCGGTCGGATAGTCCATCACGACTTTCATCATGAAACGGTCGAGCTGGGCTTCGGGCAGCGGATAGGTCCCTTCCTGCTCCAGCGGATTCTGCGTCGCCAGAACAAAGAACGGAGAAGGCAACGGAAACGTCTGCTCGCCGATGGTCACCTGCTTTTCCTGCATCGCCTCCAACAGCGCGCTCTGCACTTTGGCGGGAGCCCGGTTGATTTCGTCAGCGAGGATGAAATTCGCGAAAACCGGCCCGTGCTTCACCCGGAAGCGCGCCTCGCGCGGATCGTAAATTTCGGTTCCTACGATGTCCGCCGGCAGCATGTCCGGAGTGAACTGGATGCGGTTGAATTTCGCATTCACCAGCGAAGCCAGGGTCTTGAGCGCCAGGGTTTTCGCGAGACCCGGAACGCCCTCTAACAAAATATGTCCCTTCACCAGCAGGGAAATCAACAGCCGGTCCACCAAATCGCTCTGACCGATCAAATAGCGGCCGATTTCTCCGCGCAAAGGATGGATCCAGTGGGATGCCTCGCTGACCTGGCGCTCCGCATCCGTCTGGCTCGCAGCGGCTGGCGGGTGATTTTCCGTTTCAAATGTCATGTTTCGATATCGTTGAATCTGCAATGTTTCATGGCGTTTTCGCGCCACTCCCTTGTAGCGACAAAGTGTCCCGGACTCGTCTAAAATCCATCGATTCGCGCCGCCACGGGCGGCAATTTGCCCGGCACGAGGCCCGCATCCAAGCGCCAACTGCTATTTCGCCAATCGGCCGCGGTCGCACGCCATTTTCCCAGCCGAAATTTCCACCCGTCGGCCCTCCGGCAAAGGACTTGTGACTGTCACATGCCACTGGCGGATCGTTCACTGACATTGGCCCGGCACTTGCTTAGAATGTGAACAACAGGACTGCTACGCCAAGGTGACACACGCAACAGTCCAAATGCAGATCATTCCAAATGAAACGGTTACGTGTCCTGAAACTCGGCTGGGAATTTCCGCCATTGATCAATGGCGGCCTCGGAATCGCCTGCCTCGGACTGTCGCGGGCACTGGCAAAAACCGTCGATCTAACTGTAGTCGTTCCCAAGTCGTCGCCCGATGCGGATTTCAAAGATTTCGATCTACGGGGGGTGAACCAGATCACGCTGGAGAAATTGAAAACCGTCGAAGGCCGCTACCGTTACGAGAGTTTCGCCCAAGTCCGAAACATTCCCGTTTTCCTCGATCCCTATGAGGAAGGCGAAACTGGCGCGGATCCCCTAGCAGATCTCGAATCGGCACCGTGGGCTGAGCAGATCTTTTCGGAAACCACCCTCCAGCAGCTCGAATCCTTCAAAGTCGGCGACCTCTACGGTCCGGATCTCGGCAGCAAGGTCATCGAGTTTTCGAAAATTGCCGCAAAACTCGCCCTGCTCGAGTCATTCGACGTCATCCACGCACACGACTGGATGACCTTCCTCGCCGGGGTCGAAATCAAGAAAGCCACCGGCAAACCTCTGGTTGTCCATGTCCATGCCCTGCAATACGACCGCGCCGGAATCGAAGCCCGCGGCTGGATTTACGACATCGAAAAATACGGCATGGAGCAGGCCGACCGGGTGATCCCTGTTAGCCAATACACAGGAGAGATCATCGCGCTTCATTACGGGATTCCATCGAGAAAAATACGCCCGGTCCACAATGGCGCCGACCCGGTGGACGCGTTCGCCACGAAGAAGAAATTTCCCGAAAAGCTCGTCCTTTTCCTCGGCCGTCTGACGTCCCAGAAGGGGCCGGAATTTTTCCTCGAAACCGCATCCCGGGTGATTGCGAAAAATCCCCATGTCCGCTTCGTCGTCGCGGGAACGGGCGAAAAGCTGCGTCCGCTCATCGAGTCCGGAGCGTTCCGCGGCCTTGGCGATCATTTCCATTTCACCGGCTTCCTCGACAAGGAAAAGGTCCACGACCTGCTCTCGATGACCGACGTTTACTGCATGCCGTCGGTCTCGGAGCCTTTTGGCCTATCAGCGCTGGAGGCCGCCCAATTCGGCATCCCTGCGGTGATTTCCAAGCAATCCGGAGTCGCCGAAGTGCTCAAGGGCGCTCTCAAGGCGGACTTCTGGGATGTGGAACTGATGGCGAAACATATCAACGATCTCCTAACTGACGACGCGCTCCGCGAACAGGTGGTCGAACAGGCGAAGCTCGACATCGCCGCCTCCACCTGGGACGCCGCGGCGGCCAAGGTGGTGAAAATCTATGAGGAATTGGTTAGCTAGTTCCCGTAAACCTATCCAAACCCATGCCCGACGTCTGTCTCTATTTCCAGGTTCATCAACCGAACCGGCTGCTGCCTTACGATTTTTTCCGAATCGGCGAGAACGCCGTGCACGAGGACGAGGCGATGAATATCGAGATCCTCAACAAGGTTTCGGAAAAATGCTACCTGCCGACGAACCGCATGTTCCAGCGGCTCATCGAGGAAAACGACGGACGCTTCCGGTTGGCTCTGTCCATCAGCGGCACCCTCATCGAGCAATTGGAACGCTACCGGCCGGACGTGCTGCAGTCGTTTCAGGATCTTGTCGCTTCGGGCGGAGTCGAGCTGTTGGCAGAAACCTACTATCACTCGCTGGCATTCGTCCACTCCAACAAGGAATTCGAACGCCAGGTCGATCTCCACTTGGAAAAGCTCGAGGAAGTCTTCTCCGTCCGTCCCAGGGTATTTCGCAACACGGAGCTCATTTACAACGACGCCATCGCGGCCAAGGCCGAAACCATGGGCTTCGACGGCATCATCGCTGAGGGCGTGGAGGAGAATCTCGACGGCCAATCGCCGAATTTCCTCTACCGCGCTCCGACCACCGCCCGAATCAAGACGCTGCTCAGAAACATCCCGCTTTCCGATGACCTCGGCTTCCGGTTTTCCGACAAGGCCTGGCCGGAGTATCCCCTAACTGCCGAGAAATTCGCCGCCTGGCTCGCCGATTGCGACGGCGACGTGGTGAATCTTTTCATGGACTACGAAAACATCGGCGAACACCAGTGGGAGGACACCGGGATCTTCGAATTCTGGGAATCCATGCCCGAAGCTGTTAGCGAGGCCGGCCTGCAATGGGTGACGCCGTCTGAAGCCGTCGAACTCTATCGGGCGTCCCGCGAATACAGCAGCCATATGCTGACATCTTGGGCGGATGCCGAACGCGATCTATCTGCCTGGATGGGCAACGTGATGCAACAGGAAGCCATCGCCAAGGTGCATCGCCTGGAGCAGGAAATCCTCGCGGTCAACGACCCCGCCCTCACCGACATGTGGGCGAAAATGCAGACGTCGGACCACTTTTACTGGATGTCCACCAAGGGCGGCACCGACGGCAGCGTGCATACTTATTTCACGCCCTACCCGAGCCCCTACGACGCCTACATCTATTTCATGAACGTCCTCGCCGACCTCCAAATCCGCCTGCGCCGCGCTCAGGAACAGACCGCTCTTGCCTAATCAGGCATCCTTTCCCGCTTGAATCTCCTGCGTCCTGCACCACGCTCCGCGATATGAAAATCCATTGGCTTTCCGCATGCCTGGCACTCGGATTTGTGGCCGAATCCAAAGCCGCCGGGTTCCAGCTAACGGATCAAAAGGCCGCGATCCAATCCTCCGCCGTCACCGAAGCCAGCGGCCTCGCCGTCTCTGCCAAGGACGACCACTTCCTCTGGACCCTCAACGACAGCGGCGGCACGCCCGATCTCCATCTCCTCAATCCCGACGGAGCGGACCGCGGGAAGGTCACGGTCACCAACGCAAAGAACATCGACTGGGAGGACATCGCCTCCTTCACCCTCGACGGAAAACCCTATCTGCTCATCGCCGACACGGGCGATAACAAGTCCGTGCGGAAATCCTGCACCATCCACATCGTGCGCGAGCCCAAGCTCCCGGCGGATGGCCAGAAAATCGAAGGCACCGTCGCCGCCGATTGGCACATCGACTTCACTTACGAAGGCGGCCCGCGTGATTGCGAGGCCGTGGCGGTGGATTCTATCAACCAGAAGATCATCCTCATCAGCAAGCGCACCACCCCTCCGGAAGTTTACGAACTTCCTTTGCGCGCGCTGGAAAAGAAGGGCTTGCTCATCGTCAAAGAAATCGGTCAGACCGCCGTGGAATCTCCGGTCACCCTCCCCTTTTACAGCCAACCCGTGGGCCTGGACATCACCAGGGACGATTCACTCGCCGCCGTGGTCACCTACTACGGCGTCTTCCTTTTCCCGCGCAAATCCGACGAGACCTGGGCCGATGCGTTTTCCCACAAGCCGGATTTGCTCGCACCGCACGGACTCCACCAAGCCGAATCCGTGGCATTCTCAAACGACGGAAAAACGATCTACGTCGTTTCCGAAGGGAGGAACTCGCCGATCAAGATCTATCAGCGTTAAAAATTACCGATCTTCGGTCGACCCGGGTTGACCGGAAATCAATCCGCCTTAATCCCCGCTTTTCAGCACCTTGATGAAGGCGTCTTGCGGGATGTTCACCTTGCCGAACATCTTCATCTTTTTCTTACCTTCCTTCTGCTTTTCCAACAGCTTGCGCTTCCGCGAAATGTCGCCGCCGTAGCACTTGGCGGTGACGTTTTTGCGCATGGCGGAGATGGATTCGCGGGCGACGATTTTCCCGCCGACGGCGGCCTGGATGGCGACGACGAAGAGGTGGGACGGGATGACGTCCTTGAGCTTGCCTGCCAGAACCCGGCCGTAGGATTCGGCCTTGTCGCGGTGGACGATGGTGGAGAACGCCTCGACCGGATCGCCGGCGATGAGCATGTCCATCTTGACCATTTTCGCGGGGCGGTAGCCGGAGTGTTCGTAGTCCATCGAGCCGTAACCGCGGGTCATGGACTTGAGGCGGTCGTTGAAATCGACGAGAATTTCCGATAGAGGAAGGACGCAGGAAAGCATGACGCGCATGTCGTCGATGGTCTCGGTGTTGGTGACGTCACCGCGTTTTTCGAGGACGAGCTGCATCATGTCGCCGATGTATTCGCCGGGGACCATGATGTAGACGTTCACGATCGGCTCGCGGATTTCCTGGATGACCTGGGCTTCAGGGAAAAGCGTCGGGTTATCGACGATCACCTCAGTGCCATCGGTGAGGGTGACCTGATAGATGACGGACGGATAGGTCGAGATCACGTCCATGTTGAACTCACGGCGGAGGCGCTCCTGGATGATTTCCATGTGAAGCAGGCCGAGGAATCCGCAGCGAAAACCGAAGCCTAGCGCGGTCGAGCTCTCCGAGGAAAACGTGAAGGCGGCGTCGTTGATCTGGAGCTTGCCCATGCCCGCCTTGAGTGCCTCGTAGTCGGAGGACTCGACCGGATAGATGCCGGAGAAGACCATCGGCTGGATTTCCTTATAGCCGGGAAGCGGCTCGGGGCACGGGTGGGTGTTGTCGGTGATGGTATCGCCGATCTTCGCCTCGTCGGCGGATTTCATGTTGGCGATGACGTAGCCAACATCGCCGGCAACGAGCTTTTCGCGGGCACTCATCTTGGGAGTGAAGACGCCGACTTCCTTGACCTCGTAGGTCTTGTTAGTATGCATCAGCTTCACCCGCTGGCCCTTTTTCACCGTGCCGGAAAAAACGCGGACGTAGGAAACGACGCCGCGGTAGGTGTCGTAGATCGAGTCAAAGACGGAGCAACGCAGGAGCTTGTCCGGATTTTCCACCGGAGCGGGAACGCGGGCAACGATGGCTTCGAGAATGTCCACAATGCCGATGCCGGCCTTGGCGGAAGCGGGAATCGCGTCCTCGCCGGGGATGGCGAGAATGTCTTCTAACTGCTTACGGCATTTTTCCACATCGGCGGCCGGGAGGTCGATCTTGTTGAGGACCGGGATGATGACAAGATTCTGCTCGTGGGCGAGATGGAGGTTGGCCACGGTTTGGGCTTCGACGCCTTGAGCTGCGTCCACCATCAGGATCGCGCCTTCGCAAGCGGCGAGAGAACGGGCGACTTCGTAGGAGAAATCGACGTGACCGGGCGTGTCTAGCAGGTTGAGCTTGTAGGTTTTTCCATCCTTCGCCTTGTATTCCATCGCGACCGGGTGGGACTTGATGGTGATGCCCTTTTCCCGCTCAAGATCCATGGAATCGAGCAACTGAGCCTTTTCATCGCGGACGGCCACGGTGTTGGTGGCACCCATCAGGCGGTCGGAGAGCGTGGTTTTCCCGTGGTCGATGTGGGCGATGATGGAGAAATTGCGTGTCAGCTTGGTGGACATGGGCGGAAAAAAACGTGGGCGGGGCGAGGGAAAGCAGGAAACCCGGGACAAGGCACGAAAAAACAAAGCCGCTCACCCCAGCTTGCGGCTGCGGCCCTTTTCATTGGTCGCCCCGCAAACCGGACAATCGACCGTGCGGACATGGCTGGTGTCCTCGAAAGCATGCAGGCAGAGGCGGCAAATGACGCGGTTCGCCAGCGAGCGTTTTTCCACCCGATTGTGCAGCGTCCGCGAGATCACCGCGAAAAACGGCACCAGCGCGAACGAGCCGAGCACCACGAAAAGCACGAAATCAGCGAGCGTCAGGTCCATCGACAGGTTGGTTGATAAATCCGACACTCAGCGCAATCCAGCGGACCGGCACTCCGGCTTCCGGCTTGAATGCCACCCGATGCAGCCACGCCTCCAAAGTATCGGCGGCCACTTCGCCACCTTTCCCCAGCGAAACGCACTCCGTCACTCCGCCTGCGGCATTCAGGCAAACGAGAAACCGCCACGAAGGCGACGACAGCTTGCCGTCCACCGCACCGTCGAATGCCGGCAAATTTTCCGGCAGGGCCTTCACTGCCATCGCCGACAACGGATAAAGCACGGGAGCCAGCTTGACCTTCGGAAGCTCCGGCGTGCCATCCGCGGCTGGCTTCCGTTTCGGGAAAAATGCTTCGCCGCGAGGAGCGAGGACGAGTGGCTGGACGAGGTTTTCATCCGGCAAATCCCGGATCTCCGGCACATAAGCCGGTGGTTGATAACGCGCCGCATCCATCGCCTTGCGCTCCACTTCCGCCAATCCTTCCCAACTCGAAAGCTCGAACCGCGACGGAAATGGCCCGCCCTCGCGAGCCCGCAACGTCAACGCCCGGCTCTGGGCGTCATCCCCGAGGTAAATCAGCGATGCCTTCTGCAGTGACGATTTTTCCGGCAAAACCAACCGGATTCGCACCGTCGTGACGAGCAAGGTGAACGCCGTTCCCGCGACGACCAAGGCGATGATTTTTGGAATCAGCGGACTCCCGCGCGTCCGCCAGTTGAACACCCACTCCGGGGAGTTCGCCAGTTTCCGGAGCCTGGTCGGGCTGTCCGTCATTTTTCGACCGGAGGTTTCGCCGGTGCGGTGGCAGGCGGAGTTTTGCCGACGATGGCCAGCCGGAATCCCTTGGCCAGCACCAGTTCCGTGATTTCACGTTCGATGCCCACCGGGGTTCCCGCGTCTGTTTGAAGCAGGACGATCGCCTTGGTCGTCGAGCCACCCGCCCGCAGCTTGTCGAGGCGTTCGGCCAGTTCCGCCTGCGTCACAGACTCCCTACCAAAATGAATGAACGGCGCGGGTTCGTGGGGGCTCAACGTCACCACCAGCGACTCCTGATAGCGCTCCATTTGAAACTTCGAAGGCGGCAAATCCACCGCCACGCCCGATTGCAAAACCAGCGACGGACCCAGCAGGAAAAACAGCTGCATCAGCGCGAAAATATTCAGGATCGGCACTGCGTGCAGGAACCCCGGGCGCTCCGGCAACGTCATTTCCAGCTTCATTTCACCGGTTCCTGCTTCGATTTCACCGGCTTCTTGTGACCCGTCAACTCGCCGCGGAAAGGCGCGAATTCCTCCTCCTCACGCGCATCCGCGATGAGATGAACCATCTCGATCCCCGCCCGCTCGATGCGATGCACCAGCCGTTTGGCCCGGCCGAGGAAATAGAGGTAAAACAAATAAAGCGGCACCGCCACCGTCAGCCCGATCACCGAGGTGATCAGCGCCATGAAAACCCCCGCCGAGAGTTCCGCCGCGCCGGTGAATCCGCCTTGATCGCTGACTTTTTGAAACGTGTCCAGCATCCCGACCATCGTCCCCAGCATGCCGACCAACGGAGCGAGCAAGGCAGCGCCAAGGATCGCCCGGATGTTTTTCTCGATCCGCGGGACCTCCATTTGCCCCGCCTCCTGCACCACATCCCGCAAATCCGCACGGCTCAGATAATAACGCAGCAACGCCGCGTGAGCCACCCGCGCCACCGGTCCCGGAGCGCGAGCCGCCTCATGCAGCGCCTCAGCGAATGCCCGCCGCCGGATATGATGCGACAGCCCAACCAGCAGATTTCCCACATTGATCCGCGCCCGGTGAAAGAAAAACATCCGCTCCACCACGCAAACCGACCCAATAAACCCCAATCCCAGCAGCACCCACACCAGCGGGCCGCCCTGCTCGATCAGGCCGGAAGGTTCAATCAATCCCAAAATCATCTGGGCAAAACTAAGCCCCGGATCAACTCGCTGGCGAGCAACAAAAGCAGTCGTCAAAATAGGCAGGACAAGTCTGATAAGACCTGTTTCTCCAAAACTTCCCCACCCCGTTTTTCAGCTTTTCAGGATTTCCGCTTTGCCCCCATCATCCCGGCCATGCTTCACATCACGTCCGCTCTCAAAAAACTCCTGCTCCAGAAATCCGTCCGCACCGGCACCTTCACCCTCGCATCGGGCAAAGAGAGCGACCTTTACATCGACTGCCGTATGACCGCGCTCGACCCGTTCGGAGCCAACCTCATCGGCGACCTCGGCTGGCACGCCGTCCGCTCCAAGATCCATTCCGAGCACCTCAAGATCGACGCCATCGGCGGCATGACGCTCGGTGCCGATCCGATTTCACTCGCCGTCGGCATGACCTCCGTCATCCGCCACCCTGCAGAAGCACTTCAGGTTTTCACCGTCCGCAAGGAGCCCAAGGGCCACGGTGCTGGCAAGCAGATCGAAGGAAATTTCAAATCCGGCGACAACGTCATCGTCGTCGATGACGTCATCACCACCGGCGGCTCCACCCTCAAGGCCATCGACGCCATCGAGCGCGAAGGCGGAAAAGTCGCCTTCGCCCTCGTCCTCGTCGATCGCGAGGAAGGCGGCCGCCAAGCCATCGAAGCCCGCGGCATCCACGTCATCTCGCTGTTCACGCGGAGCACGCTGCTGGACGAGTGATCCAACTAACTGGAGCGCGGAATTTATTCCGCGCAAATCTCCAAATCCCCATCCCCAAGATGATCGTTCCGCAATATTGGGCAGAAGGCCGTGTGCAGCATCGCAAGGCGGGCAAGCAGGTTACTGTCCGCCGTTTCGGCTGGTCGGATGCAAGTCAGGCAGAGGCTCAGACGAATGCGGACCAAAGAACGGAAGAAGCGCTCCAAAATTTGCTCTCAGGTGCCAAGCTTCCACGAAGGGAGCCGAAGATTCCCTATAACGGAGCTGATGGAGTTCCCATTCGCGAGGAAATTCTCGATCAACGTGGCGAAACGATCATCACCCGAAATTCCTACGGCGCCCAGTGCCTGAACACGCCGAACGTGTTTTTCGCCGACATCGATTTCGACAAGCGATCTGAAGAAAGTTGGACGATCGTTATCGCGCTGGCTCTGCTAGGCATTGCGGTGACAGCAGGAATATTCACCCGCAGCATCGCCACCGGCATCATAATGGCTGTAATTGCCATCTTCCTTTGCGAGAAAATCGGCAGATTCATTCATCGCTTCAAAGAAAAAAATCCTGAAGAGGACTTGCGGATTTCTCGTGATCGAATTCAAAAACTCATCGACAAGAACCCTGCTTGGAATCTTCGAATCTACCGCACTCCCGCCGGCTTGCGCGTGCTCGTCACCCATCAGCTTTTTGATCCAGGTGATCCCGCAGTGTCAGAATGCTTCAAGGAACTCCGCACCGATCCGGTCTATCGCCAGATGTGCCTCAGGCAGAAATGCTTCAGGGCCCGTGTCAGCCCCAAACCCTGGCGCATCGGCATCGGCGACCACATGCGCCCCCGTCCGGGAACATGGCCGGTCAAGGAACAGCACATGCCGGTTAGAAATGCATGGCTCGCGAGATACGAAGCGGCGGCAGGTTCATTCGCTTCCTGTACTTTGATCGAGAGTCTGGGCAGCGGAGTGATTCATCCCGAGGTTCTCCCCGTTCAGGTGTGGCACGATGAACTGAGCCGCGCCACCAGCCAGCTTCCCATCGCATGAAAACACCTTTGGCAGTTTTCCCGGCGGGACTGCACGAATCGCATCACTTACAACGGTTCCGGTTTGCAAGGAACCGTCTCATCCGGCAGCCTTTACATGGTTATGAAGCAACTTCCCGTCTTCCTCCTCTGCATCGCCAGCCTCCACGCCGCGCCGATTTGTGAGCTCGCATTCACCAAGGAGGAAACAGCCCTGCCGGTGGCTAACAAAATCATCGTCTCCCCGGATGGCCGTGGGAAAATCCAATTGTTGCCGATCGAGAACATCCGGAAGGACATCGACGTTTTCGAACCGCATCGCGCGCTGCTTTTCACCAGTGGAATGCTGACTCCTTACGTGGCTTACGCATCCGAGTCCGGAAATCTGGGAAACCTCGGTGCGTGGTCGGGGTCGTCCCGCTACGCAGTGATGTTCACTGGCCAGCACAATCAGCAGTATATGGCGGTCATCTATCCGAAAGATGGTGCGTTGCTTGGCAAGGAAATCGACATGGCGCCCTTGTGGGCCTACGGCGAGAAGGAATTGAAGTGGGACATGAAGGCCATGGCTCACGATGCCATTCTGGAGATGATGCCGGGAGAGAACGATACCGTGACCTGCCTCTACTGGCGCACGGCTAACGGAAAATCCTTCGCTGTCCCGGTTTTCATCAAGCTCGGCGAAAAGGACGGGGACATCCACGTGGAATTCGTATTTGGCAAACCCACCTGGGTGGACAGGGATGAAAAGCCCGCTCCAACACTTGCGGAACTTGGGTATAAATGATCCGCACCGCCCTGGTTCTATCAGTTATCCTGTGTGTTGGCTGCGGAAAGAAAGATTCCCATGCGAAGGGCGAACGTTTCGTTCCTGCATCGGATCCGGCGTTGCTCTATTCGGGCCGCTGGGATCGGACGGATCCCGCGCGGCCGAGGGCGTCGTGGCCGGGATTTTCCGTGAGCACGGATTTCCAAGGACAGGCGATCCAAGTGCGGATGAATGATTCCGGGAATTATTACAACGTCGAGGTGGATGGAAAATTCCAGCAGGTGGTCGGCGGGCAGCGTGGCTCTCATCTCACCTACCTGCTGGCGGACAATCTCGGTGAAGGCATTCATCGCGTGCGCTTGCAGCGGAGGAACATCAATTTCAACGAACCGACGGAGATCGAAGGTTTCGTGGTGGACGAAGGCGCGCGGCTCACCCTGCCGGAAAAATCACGGCGCAAGCGCATCGAATTCATCGGCGATTCCTACACGGTGGCGGAGGGTAACGAAGCCGTGGCGGCGACGCTGCCTTGGGAGAAAAAATACCCGGTGACAAATTTCGCCAAGGGGTATGCCTCATTGTTAGGCGATGCGATGGACGCGGATGTCATCGCCGTTTGTCGATCCGGATCCGGCGCGCTCTGCACCTGGAAGGGCGAACGCGAACATCCGATGGGCGAACGCTACGGTTGGACCCAGATGGAAAGCCCGACGCCAGCATGGACCTTTGACGAACCCGCCCCCGACCTCGTGGTGATCAGCCTGGGATTGAATGATCGCAACGGGCTAAAGGGGCCTGACGGAACAGTAAGTCCGGAGGCTTCCGCGGAATTTCGCGAAGCCTACCGACGGCTCATCGCTCAAGTTCGCCAGCGCCACCCGAAAGTGCGGATCGTCGAGCTCAGCCCGTTTCCGCCGTGGGCGCGGGAAAACATTTCCGCCGTGGTGGCGGCTGAGAAGGCGGCCGGGAACACCGACGTTTTTTACGCGCAGTTCGACGAATTCCCCGGCGGTTATGTTTCCGACGGCCATCCCACGGTGGAAACCCATCGGAAAATGGCGGCGCAGATCCTCGATCAGCTCAAGCTGCTAGGTGTGGCATCTGATTCAGGTGCCTTGCGCGAGCCGTAGGAAAATCGCGATTTCAACGAAAGGATCGGTCCTTCGAAACAGGTCCAACTGAGCCACGCGAGAATCAAGGAAGCCGTGGTGGCGGAGGCGGTGTAACACAAGGTCGCGGGCCATCCGGTGCCGAACACGCGGGTGATCCAGCCGTCCCACAGGAAATATTGCCAGACTGGTTTCAGCGCGTGGTGATAGACGTAGATTCCGTAACTGTATTTCCCCAGCCAACGCAGCACGGGAGTCGCGAAGATGTCGCTGCGCAACGGGCCGCTGGCACCGCCGGCGGCGAGTCCGACACACGCGGTTCCCAACACCAGCGCCAGGCTCGGCTCCATGAACGACAGGTCCAGAAACGAACCGTCTGCCAGAAAAGTACGCTCCAGCAGCAGGAGCGCTCCCGACACCACCGCGCAGGGAATCAGCAGATGATTGAACTTCGGCCACGCGCCGGGCATCCGCCAAATGATCGCCAGCCAGCCGCCCGCGGCGAGCACGCCGAGGCGTCCCAGCGTGGAAACATAGGTGGCACGGTTTCCTGCGGCAAAGGCTTCGGGGTATTTTGGATCGCCGCCACCAAACAAGTAGGGAAGCACCATATAAACAAACGGACTGGCAACCACCAACACCACACAAAGCCGCTTCAGATATTTCACCGGCGTCAGATAGACCAACAGAGGCCAGACCAGATAGAACTGCTCCTCCACGGCAAGCGACCAGAAATGGCCGAGCCCGACCCACGTCGGCGAGGCCAGCCAATCGCCTTTCACCGCCATGCCGATATTGGACGCGTAAAGCCAATACCACGCCATGGAATCATTTCCTGTTAGCAAAGGACGATCCTCCGGTGTGATGAAAATCACGGTCAGCGAGGAGACGGCGAGCAGACCGTAGTAGAGAGGGAAAATCCGCAGAGCGCGGCGCAAATAGAAGACGCGGAAGTAGGCGGGGCTGGTTTTCGAATCGATCAGAATTCCGGTGATCAGGAAGCCGCTGAGAACGAAGAACAGATCCACGCCGAGGTAACCGCTGTGGAGAAACCGGGAGGTCGGAGTGTTGGTTCCCAGATTGTTGCCAACCACGATGAAGTGGCTGAGCATGACCAGCAGGATGGCAAGCCCGCGGATGCCGTCGAGGCCCGGAAGATGGCGGCGGCTTTCGCCGGGACTCGGATGGCGGGTGATATCGAGGGCCGTCATAGGGCGGCGGTGGCGCTTTCCGATGGCGGGGAGAATCCGATTTTTCTCAACAGATACGGCAGGATCACCTCGCGGCACGCCTTTTCGTTAGGGTGAATGCCGTCCGGAGCATACGTCTGCCAACGCGCGGGCTGATGGGCAATGATGTCCCGCCAGACCGCGGTGAAACTGATCAGACGGCAGGAGGCTTCCTTCGCCACCACCCGGTAGCCTTTCTGATAGTCTTCAATGCGGGAACGCTTGGTGAACGCGGTGCCGGTGGGTGGATTCATGACCATCACGATGACATCGCAATAAGGCCTCTCGCGGCGGATCGTGAAAATCATTTCCCGCAGATTCTCCATCGACTCGCGGACGCTGAATTTCGACTCGACGAGGGCATCGTTCATCGAGAACTCGATAAAGACCGTATCGGGTCGTTGGCTGAGGACGCGTTTGGATAGATTGGCAACTCCCCAGCGCGAATCCTTGCCACCACCGGCCGCATTGATGATCCGCAGTTTGTTGCCATAGGAGGCGCGCAACGTGCTTTGAAGTTCGGCCGGCCACGCGGCATTCGCGGTGAGACTGGTGCCGTAAACCACGATTTTCTGGCTGTGTCCCTGCTCCAAAGCGGTGAGAAAATAGGCATCCGACACCTCGGCCGAAAGCAGGCCCGGGATGAGTGCGATCGCCAGAGCGGCGAGAATTTTCGGAATGGAAGCCATGGGCGGCGGGTGGCGGCAGGTTATGCACGGATCGCGCCGTGGCAAGCAAATGGAAGCGGCGGTGGCCTGCCGAACAGACGTCCGATAAAATGATTTGCGAAATCCGGCAGGCTGGTCTTGTCTCTCGGCGCTGTCAGGGGCCGTGGAGGTTCGGCAAGCGAACCCCGCCAGGCCTTGATCGGAGCAACGGTAGTTTGTCCGGACTTGCCGCGGATTCCCTGGCGGCACTTTTTTGGCCTAGAGCTGGTCGACGAGAGTTTCGGCAATGCCGGCGGCGGCGGATTCCGTTTCCGCGAGCTCCACTCTCCGTGACCGGCGGAAGTCGGGTGTGAAGACGACTTTTTCCAATTCGCGAACGGCGGCCGGCTGTGAAAACGCCAAGTCAAGCTCGCGGTTGATGCGCATGCTCAGGGTGTCGAGATTCGCCGATCCGGCACAAGCCCAACCGTCGCAGATCATGACTTTCATGTGAGTCATTTTCGGATAGCGGAAAACTTTCGCTCCCGCGCGGATAAGCGTGTTTGCGGTGGCGAGATTTCCCGCATCCATGATGGGCGAATCACCTGAGGCGGGAAGAATCACCCGCACGTCCACTCCGCGTCCTGCGGCAGCGGCGCAGGCGGAAACGATGTCGTCATGGCCGAAATACGGGGTTTCAATCCAGATCCGTTTGCGGGCTCCGCGAATGGCTAACAGTGTGGCGTCGAGGATGTCATAGCGACTCTCCGCCGGATCCGTTCGCAGAATCCGCAGCGGGATGCCCTCGGTCACCGGCTTATGACGACGGAAAATCCTTGGTTTGCGGAACAAGGCGAAATCCCCGGACGGCCCCGCTTTACGCCACGCGCGGTTGAACTCGCGGGCCAGCGAGCCGACCACGGGACCTTCGACGCGGACCATGAGATCATGCCACTCCGAGTAATACTCTCTGCCGATGTTCATGCCACCGAGGATCGCGGTGCGCCGATCGAAAACGAAGAGCTTGGTGTGATCGCAAGCCAACCAGGGATTGAGCGTGCGGCGCACTTTCACCTTCGAATGATTCGTTAGATAATCCTCCATATCGGAAGGCGGAACAAACCCCGGTTCCCCGAGCGTCGCGGGCGAGGCGGTCCACGAAAACGTGCTGCCGAAGTCATCGAAAAGCACGCGCACCCGAACTTGCGCCGCTCGGTTTTTCAGAGCATCGGCATAGCGGACGCCGATGTCGTCGTTGTCGAAAATGAAAACCTGGGCGTCGATGGAGCGCGTTGCCGACGCGAGTTGCCGATCCACTTCAGGGAAAAATCCCGGACCGTCCACCAGCCATTTCAACGATCCCGACTCGGCGGCGGGGAAGTGCTTGCGATCCAACAGTTTTTCGAACTGCCATGTTCCGGGCACATCGGGAAGGGCGGCTTGGGATGGCCAATCAAAGGGAAGATTTCCAACAATGATTTCCCGCGGACGCTGCCAGAGCGTCACGAGGCCAAGCTTGAAGGTGGTGACCGGTTGACGAACGGCCGCGACCGCTGTCGCTCGAAATACCGCCCTCGCGATGTTTCCACTGCTGCTGATCACGTCCGTGGCTTGGGCGGCCCGCTCCGACGTCTGTTTGCCATTGGATGGGACGTTGGCGCAGGACGACGAGAGGAGCACCATTCCCCAGAGACTCCACTGAAGGCGATTTGAAATACTGCCCGTTAGCATCAATCTGAACTATGCACCCATGCCATGTCGTGGCAAGGAAACCTTCGGCAACAGGCATCCGCATATTTTAAGGTGCAATGGCGGGGCCCGTGGCTATGTTCAGGACATGGCGGAAAATCCCCGGCCCGAAAACACTCCTCCGGACGAACCGATCGAAAATCGGCAGACCCTGAAAACCACCCGCCGCCAATTTTGGCTGATTTCGAAGGCTTTTTTCGCATCGGAACGACGGCGCAAGGCGCGGGGTTTCCTGATCTCCTTGCTGTTGCTGGCGCTTGCCACGGTCGCCGTCCAAGTGCTGATGAGTTATGCGGGGGCCGCGTTCATGACAGCGCTCACCAAAAAAGATCCGGTCGCGTTCTGGCACACGCTTTTGAAATACGTCGGCACCATCGTCCTCGCGATTCCCATCGGCGTTTACTACCGCTGGGTCGAGGAACGGCTCGCTTTGCTATGGCGGGAATGGATGGCGCAGCACCTAATCAAACGCTATTTCAACAACCGTGCCTACTTCCGGCTGCGAGGATCGGAAAGCGTGGACAACCCCGACCAACGGATCAGTGAGGACGTTAGAAATTTCACCACGAGCTCGCTTTCATTCCTCCTGATCGGCTTGAACTCGCTGATGACGCTTATCGGATTCATCGGCGTGCTGTGGCTGATTTCCGGAAAGCTCGTCGCCATCATGGTCGTATACGCCATCGCCGGCACGGCCATCAGCATCATGATCGGCCGCAAGTTGGTTAGACTGCATTACCATCAATACGAGAAGGAGGCGGATTTCCGCTACGCCCTCGTCAGAGTCCGCGACAATGCGGAGTCGATCGCGTTCTACCGCGGAGAAAAGCGCGAACATCTGGATTTGTTCAACCGGCTGACCGCGGCGGTGGCCAACATGCGCCTCATCATCATCCGGAACCGGAACCTCGGATTTTTCACTAACAGCTACAACTACCTTGCGCTGGTTCTTCCGGTGGCGGTCGTCGCGCCGATGTTCATGCGTGGCGAGATCGAGTTTGGTGCCGTCACCCAGGCGGCAGGAGCGTTCGGAACGGTGCTGACCGCGCTCTCGCTGATCATCACGCAGTTCGGTGGATTGAGCGCCTATCTGGCCGGCGTACAACGGTTGGGAAGCCTTTGGGATCAACTTGACGAGCACGACGCGGAGGAAGAGCGGATCGCCTACGAAAAAACCAACAAGCCCGAGGAAAACAGCCGGATCGTGAGGCTCGAGGGCCTGACCATTTGCACTCCGGTGGTCATGAGAACCCTCGTGGAGAAACTATCATTCGAACTCCACTCAAACCAAAGCCTCATCATCATGGGGGCGAGCGGCACCGGAAAAAGCTCTGTCCTCCGCACCATCGCCGGACTATGGCCCGGTGCCTGCGGATTGCTCGAACGCCCCGCCGCCGACCAACTGATGTTCCTTCCCCAGCGTCCCTACATGGTGGAAGGCTGCCTGCACGATCAATTGCTCTATCCCTATCCGGACCGGGGAGCCACCGACGAGGAGATCCTCGCGGTGGTGGAGAAGGTGAATCTATCTGATATTCTCGAACGCGTGGAGGGCGATCTGGGTCGTGTGGTGGACTGGAACAACATGCTGTCGCTCGGCGAGCAACAGCGGGTGGCCTTCGCCAGATTGTTCCTGCGCAAGCCCAAGTTCGCATTCCTCGACGAAGCCACCAGCGCGCTCGATGAGGAGAACCAGGAGCAATTATACCGAATGATCCGGGAATCCGGTATTGGCTTCATCAGCGTGGGGCACCGCGAGACGTTGATTCCGTTTCATGACAGGCTCTTAACATTGGATCGCTCCGGATCGTGGAAAATCGAGGACGTTGCGGATCATCCCGCCGAATCCTGAATGTCATTTCGCGCGGATGGCTTCATAAACCACCATGCCGGAAGCCGGGACAGAAAGTGAAAGCGGGCCGTCCGCGGCGATGTCAGGCGCGCGCGGTTGTTTTTCCGCACCCGTCGTTAGAACCGGATGCAGCAACTTTCCCGCGCTCTTCAACGTTGCGGGAAGTTTGATTTGATTCGTTCCATCCGACGTCACCCGATCCTCGCCGGACGCGTTCAACACCACCACGGCAAAGGATTCGCCGTCTTCCGAAGCTCGCGCGAAGGCGAAGACCCCATCGTCGTTAGAACTCGATCCGCTGTCCACCCACAGCGGGATCAGCTTGCCAGTTCTCAACAGCGGCAGCTTGGCTCGCAACGAGGCCAGCTTGGAAATTTCCTTGAAGCCCGCCGAGGACGCCACGTCGGCCATCGTCGGCCCGCCTTTTTGTCGATAGAACATCATCCGGCCCGTTTCACCGTCCTCACCGGGTTTTCCCCTACCGTCCAGCAGATCAAACTCCGTGCCGTAATAAAGGCAGGGAATACCCGGCAATGTCATCAACAGGCCTTGGGCAAGGCGGTTACGCTCGGCCGTGATTCCGTGGACCCGGAAACGGTTAAGCCCGTCATGATTCTCGATGAACGTGACGGCTTTCTGTTGGGCGTTCAGCCCGTCCGGGCCGGGGTTGGGATTATAATAGGGCCTCGCCTTGGCCCCTGTTCCGGTTCGGGTTGCAAGAGATTTCTCCAGCTTGGCGGCAGAACCATACTCCGCGCCGGGATGCCGCAGGTAATTACGGGCATTGAAACAGAAATTGAAATCCAACACGGAATCCAATCCCGGCTCGTTGCTTCGAGGCCAGTCGCTGCGCCACGTGTATTGCCCGAGACGCTCGGGGTCTCCGTCATAAACTTCTCCGAACAGGATTTTTCCCGCAGCAGCAGGCCCGAGACGTTTCCTTAGGCGGCTCGTGAACGCATCCCAGAATTCCGGATGCACGTGCTTGACCGTATCGATCCGCAAGCCGTCCACGCCCACGGTGGTCAGGTAGAATTGATAGATCTCCACGAATTCATCAACGAGGGCATCGAAATTTCCGCCTTTCGGATCGGTCCAGATGTCGCGCAGGGAAAAAAAATCGCAAGTCACCTCTTCCCCATCGCTTTTGCCGAGGCTGTCGGGTGAAAATCCTTTGCGACCGTAACTATCGAGTCGCGCGAGCGTTCCTTTGGTGGCGATCGGAACGCCTAACAAATTCCTCGGTCCATCCGGCTGGGCCTTTTCAATGTTCCATTTCGGTACGTCCGCCCACGCGGAATTCGCGTAAAATCCGTTCTTTTTGAAAGGCTGCACCCACTCGTCCTTTTGCTCCATGTTGAAGGTGCCGTCACCATTGGCATCGTAGTAGAACACCGGACCCGCATGATTCATGACGACGTCCTGGATCACCTTGATGCCCTTCGAATGCGCCAGTTTCACGAAATCCCGGTAGTGCTCCATCCGGCCCTCCGCGTCATCCGAATAGGACTCTCCCGTCAGGCCTGTCCTGCTGACAAGGTGCGGATCGATATCCAGCCAATCCTGAGTCCAATATCCGTGATACCCGGCCTTCCAGCCGCCCAAGTCATACCCCGACCGCCAGACGTTCCGCACCACCGGCGTCAGCCACAGCGCGGTGATTCCGAGCTTGTTGAAATAGCCCGACTGAATCGCCTTTTCCAATCCCCTCAGGTCTCCGCCCATGTAATGGGAAATATCTTCCTGAGCGGCATCGTAGAGCGCCGGATCGCTTCCGGCGGGAACATTGTTCGCCGGATCTCCATCGGAAAAGCGGTCGGCCATCGCGAAGTAAATCACATCGTCACTCCACGGACGGCCATGGACCGACACCACCAACAGCAGCGACACGCAAAGGGCTCTAATACACACGATTCCATATGTTTGTGCGGGTCCGACGGTTGGTCAATTTCCAAGCGAAACCGGACGATCCGGGGCCGTCTCGATGGGGATATTTCCATTATCATATGATAACAACTTGATTAGAACCCAATCAATTGCAACATTGCTTTTGCACTCGACGGATTCGGGCCCCATGTTGCTACATCACCGCCATGAACATGATGAATAAGCCCAAAAACGACGGATTTACCCTGGTAGAATTGTTAGTAGTCATCGTGATCATCGCCTCGTTGGCCGCATTGGCGCTGACGATCGGACCACGGATGCTGGCCCGCGGGAAAGCGACCGTATCCATGGAAAACATGCGGCAGATCAGCCCATTGCTGACGATGTATGCGACGGATCATTCGATGAAGCTTCCTCCGATCCTCGGGCCGGAGACCAAGCCTGACGGAACGGTTCAAAACGTCCAATGGAACGAAGTCTGCCTCGCCTTGCTCTACCCGACCACCGACCCGGCCGATTTCAAAAACAAGGCGTGGTGGGACAAAAACAAGGCCATCCTCAGAAACCCGCTTCTCGAAGAAGGAAAAGGGTGGGCGCCTCTCAACCCCGGCTATGCGATGAATGAGATGATCGCTGAAAACATCGCGGCAGCCAACCCCGATATCGGTGCCCCCGGGGATACACTGGCGATGAGTGTTCCCATGTCGATGATCACCGATCCGAGCCACACTCCGTTGATCGCTCCGTTCAACGACTATCACTACCGCTTCGACGATGGCCAGATCAGCAGTTTCAGCGGTCCTCTGAAAGTTTTGCTGTCAGAAGGAAAGTTCCCGATCTTGTTCGTAGACGGTCACATTGATGTGATGACACCTACCGAATACAAGGATCGCCAGCTTGCGAAAATGCCTTTGGACCCTTCGAAGTAATCTCGGAGTCCGGTCGCCGGGGTTGTCACGGCGACGTCAGGACCGTTGTGAACTTCTGATAGGCTGCTTCCCATTCGGCGGAATTTTCAGGCGCGTAGGTTTTAAAATCGAAGGACCGCCTGATCAATTCCCGGCCCGCTTTGTAATCCGGCAAAAGGCCCATCCCGATCATCTGGGTGATCACGTTTCCGCAGGAGGTCGCTTCGACCGGACCGGCAATCACCTCGATGCCCAGCGCATTCGCCGTGGCTTGGCTGAGCAGTTCGTTTTGAATACCGCCACCGCCGGCGTTCAAGCGCTTGAAATCGCGTCCTGTTAGCTTCCGGATGCGATCAAAGACCATGCGGTATTTCAATGCCAGTGACTCGGTCGCCACCCGGAGAACCTCGCCTTTTTCGACCGGCACCGGCTGCCCGGTTCTCTCGCAATAAGCGCGGATCTTGTCCGGCATTTGCCCAGGACTCGCGAACGAAGCATCATCCGGATCGATGAATGCGGTGAATGCCGTCGCCTCTGAGGCGAGACTCGCCATCTCGGCATAGCCCAGTTTTTCCCCATCCAGATCCCACTGACGTTTGCACTCCTGGATCAGCCAGAGTCCGCCGATGTTTTTCAGAAAACGGACACTTTCATCAACTCCCAGCTCATTGCAAAAACCAAACTCCAGGGCCTCGGGAGAAGTAATCGCCTCGTTGGATTCGACTCCCATGATCGACCACGTTCCCGACGACAGCCACAGGTTTTCATTCCCGGTCATGGGAATGCCAGCGACAGCGGCGGCGGTGTCATGACATGCGGTGGCAACCACCGGAATTCCTTTTCGCCCGACGACATTGGCGACCTCGTCGCGGATCGGGCCCAACACCGTGCCCGGAGCAATCACCTCGCCGAAAATGGCGCGCGGCAGGCCCAGGGCATCGATCACTTCCCAGGCCCAGTCGCCCGAACGGGCGTCCAGCAATTGCGAGGTCGAGGCGATGGTCCGCTCGACCGCCTGTCGGCCGGTCAGCCAGTAGGCCAGCAGGTCCGGAACGAAAAGAAGCCGCTTTCCATTCCGCAGTGCCGCACTGTTCTTCCTCACTTCCGCGAGCAGATGAAGCGAGCTGTTATAGAAATTCGTTTTGATTCCGGTCTTCGCGTAAACCTCCGTCTCCGGCATGATGCCATGCATGATTTCGGCCATCCCTTCGAATCGGGGATCACGGTACTGATGCGGCATTCCTAACAACTCACCATTTTCATCGATCAATCCGAAATCACATCCCCAGGTATCGATGCCGATGGAAACTATCGCATCACCATGCCGCTCCACCGCGCGGCGGATGCCTTCCAGGATTTCCCGATAGAGTCCGACGATGTTCCAGAACGATCCTCCGGGAAGATCGGTTCCCGGATTGTCGAAGCGATGGACGTCCTCAAGTTCCAGTGTTTTGAAATCAGTCCGGGCGGCGATGACGCGGCCGCTGCCCGCACCCAAGTCCACTGCGATGAATACTTTTTCGGAAGTCATGTTTCGAATCACATCGTTTTTCATCGCCTATCCGGATGCAACCCGAAATCCACGGGCGATTTCATTCCTTGCCAGCGGGGCGCGCTTGGTTTGGGCTGCATCAGGTTATTCCCGCCATGTCCTCCACCACTACGATCAAGGTCCGACTCTCGGTAATGATGTTCCTGCAGTTCTTCATCTGGGGCGCGTTCTTCGTCCCGATGGGTGGCTATCTCAGCGAGCTTTTCAAAGGCCGCCAAGGGTTGAACACGATCATCGGACAAAGTTACGCGACCCACAACTGGGCGGGATTGATCGCTCCGTTGTTTGTCGGGCTTGTCGCCGATCGTTTTTTCAATGCCGAGCGCGTGAACGGCGTGCTCCATCTGGTGGGAGCCGTCCTGCTCTATCACTGCTCGACCGTCGCCGAGCCCGGGACATTATTCTGGTCGCTGTTGGCCTATTTCCTCTGCTACATGCCGACACTTGCCTTGGTGAACACGATCACTTTCCAGCATGTCGAAAGCAGCGAACGGGATTTCCCCCGCATCCGGCTGTGGGGAACCATCGGCTGGATCGTCGGCTGCCTGGTGATTGCGGAATCGTTCTTCGGACTGCTGCCATTTCCGATCCTGCCGGGTATCGACCACGCCGGTGCCACGTCGTTTCCCATGAAACTGGCGGCGGCGGTGAGCCTGATTTATGGCGTTTACAGTTTCACGCTTCCCCCATGTCCTCCGGGCGGCAAGGGCACGCCTGTCAGCATCGGGAAATTGCTCGGATTGGACGCCTTGAAATTGTTCAAGGACCCGGCGTTCGCGGCGTTTGCATTCTGCTCGTTCCTCATCTGCATCCCGCTGGCGTTTTATTATGCGAGCGCCTTCGATTACATCGGCAAAGTCGCCTTCGGGGAAAAAGCCGGCGGCGTGATGGCGCTCGGCCAAGTCAGTGAAATCGTCTTCATGGCATTGGTGCCGTTTTTCTTCCGCAGGTTGGGAGTGAAATGGATGCTTCTCACCGGCATGCTGGCGTGGACGCTGCGATATTCCCTCTTCGGCGAAATGCTCTCCGTGCCCTCAATGCTCGTTCTCGGCATCATGTTGCACGGGATTTGTTACGACTTCTTTTTCGTCACCGGCCAACTCTATACCGACCGCAAGGCCCCTGCGGAAATCCGTGCATCCGCCCAAGGGTTGATCGGCCTGCTAACTTACGGAGCGGGAATGCTCGCAGGCAATTACATCCTAGGTTGGTGGGGCGATCACATCGCCCTCGATCCCTCTACCAGCGAAGGCTGGCGGGTGGGAGCCAAAGCATTCTGGCTGATGCCAGCCGGGATTGCCCTCATCGTTGCCGTGATTTTCGCGGTCTCCTTTCGCGATCACAGTGCGGACAGCAAAAATCCAAAAAACCCCTGAAAATGCACACTCCCATTCGAGTTCTTTGCGTCGGGGCCGGTCACATGGGCCGGTCACATGCTCTGGCCTATCAGCAGATTCCCGGTTTTGAAATCTGCGGGATTGTCACCCGCTCACCGGAAAGCCGCGCCGCTTTGAATGTCGAGCTGGGCGGAAATTACCCGGAGTTTTCTGATTTTCACGAAGCGCTCTGTTTTTCAAAACCGGATGCCGTCGCGATTTCCACCTATCCGGACACCCACGCCGAATATGCCGAAGCCGCTTTGGAGGCTGGCTGCCACGTATTCATCGAAAAGCCCTTGGCGGAATCCGTCAAGGCGGCGGAACGGATCGTCGCCAAAGCGACAGCAAGCGGACGCAAACTGGTGATCGGCTACATCCTCCGACATCACCCGAGTTGGATTAAATTTATCGAAGTCGCGCGAACCCTCGGCAAGCCGCTCGTCATGCGGATGAACCTCAACCAACAATCGTCCGGCGCGAATTGGGAAACCCACAAGAACCTGATGTCGTCCATTTCACCGATCGTCGACTGTGGTGTTCATTACGTCGACGTGATGTGCCAGATGACTCAAGCCAAACCCATCCGCGTCTCCGGAATCGGTGCCCGGCTGAGCAGTGAACTTCCCGCAGGAAAAATCAATTATGGACAACTCCAAGTCACCTTCGACGACGGATCCATCGGCTGGTACGAAGCCGGCTGGGGACCGATGATGAGCGAAGTCGCATTCTTCGTCAAAGACGTCGTCGGACCTGAAGGCTGTGTCTCCATCGTCGCCGACAACGCAAGCCAGGACGGCCAAAGCTCGAACGTCAACGCACACACACAAACCCAGGCGCTCCGGCTTCACCACGCAAAACTGGCAACTGATGGCACGTTCTCCCGAGCCGACGAAATCCTCCAACTCGCCGACGAACCTGATCATGACGAGCTCTGCCACCGCGAACAGGTGTTCTTCCTCAATGCCATTCACAACGACCTCGATCTCAGCCAACACATGGCCGACGCCGTCACCTCGATGAAGATCGTCGCCGCCGCGGACGAAAGCTTTCGCACCGGCCAAACGATTTCGCTATAGCCCGCTTGCCCATTGGCGTCATTCAAGGTGAGCCACTAACCGCTTCGGATTCGTCGCGAAAATTGAGCATTAGCGACCGTTTAAAAAACGGTAAGGACCCAACGGTTCCGCTGAATTTGTAAGATCTACTCCACCTGCGCGACCGCGAGGGCGGCTCCGATGTTGACGCGCATGGCGTCGCCGTGGGGAAGGACTCTCGGGGCCTCGGCGATGAGGGTGGAATCGACATTGATAATTTTCAGGCCCACGGAATTCCGCGGAAAGTGAACCTTGCAACCGGTTCCCGGCGGATCATTTTAACAAGAGTCCTCCGCTTGTCTCATCCACCCATCCTCAAACCCTCATGAAAATCCTCCGCCTTTTGCTTTTGGCCGCCTGCGTCACATCGATGGCTCCGGGCGCCTCGCTGGAACTGGATGGCGATCTGAGTTGGGGAATCACCGAACCCCAATGCACCTTCACCTTGCAGGGTGACCTCCGCAACATCACGCCGACCGGCGAGTCCAACACCCTGAAACTGGTGCTTTGGGCGACGCCCGAGGCCTATCCGTCCCCAGGCCGCGCCGTAGCCGAATACTTCGTGGGCCGTCTCAAGGCGGGAGCGGCATTCTCCGATTTCAAGATCCGGACGCGGGCTATCATCCCGGATCTTACCGGCGATTTTCATTTCACGCTCACCGTGCGGGAGGAGACGACCGAAAACGATTCGGGCTGGGCGGACCGGCTGATCCTGCCGGGTCCCGTCATGAATCTCACCCACGGCGATTTCACCGACCAGCGGAAGTGGCAACCCCGTGAACGGAAAGTCTCGGCTCCGCCGAAAGATCTCGTGGATGGCCAGGAGTTCGTTTTCACCCCCAAGGCTACCCTCCTGCTGAATCTCCTGCCGGTGGAAGGACGGATACCGACGCGAGTCCGTGTCGGTGTTAGAAACCGGGTGCGGGTGACATTCGACGGCCTAACTGATCCAGCCACCTACACCTACGGGAAAAAACCGGGCAGTCTCAACGACGAGGTGGCGCCAAGCGCCCGTTTCAAGTTGGATCAAAAGATCTCCGGCAGCGACAGCGACACGACCGGGTCCGACTACATCCTCTACTTTCAGGGAAAGGCGTCCGGCACCTACAAAAGCACGCAGCAGGATACTTATGGGAAAATCGTGACTTGGGGAACCTTCACGTTCGCCAAACAGCCGTAAATTCGACCTGACCGCACGGCACCCTGCCGGTGGCTGAAAAGCGATCCTCCGGCGGATTCGAAGCTTTCCGGGAGAGAGACGGCGCTACATTTCAACACGGGTCCACCTGCGCGACCGCGAGTGCGGCGATGCCTTCCTTGCGCCCGATGAAACCCATCGTCTCATTGGTGGTGGCCTTGATGCCGACGCGTTCGGGCGGGATGCCGAGGGCGGCTCCGATGTTGGCGCGCATGGCGTCGCGGTGGGGCAGAACCTTCGGAGCCTCGGCGATGAGGGTGGAATCGACGTTGATGATTTTCAGCCCGGCCTCGGCGGCGAGGTCGCGGCATTTTTCGAGGATCCTGAGCGAGCAGATGTCCTTGCACGCGGGATCGCCGGGCGGGAAATAGAACCCGATGTCCGGCTGGCCCATCGCACCTAACACCGCATCGGCGATGGCGTGGCAGAGGACGTCCGCATCGGAATGGCCGGCGAGGCCGTGGGTGTGCGGAATGGTCACACCGCCTAACACGAGCGGGCGGTTTTCCGCGAATTGATGAACGTCGTAGCCGATGCCGGTCATGGAAGAGGTTGATGGTTGGGAGTTGATAGTTGATAGCGAAGAGGAAGCGATGGGCGACGAGGGATCTTCCTCTTTCCATCAACTATCAACTATCCACCATCAACTTCTTCAAAGAATTTCCTCCACCGGGATCAGGCCGTTGGTGGCGACGATGGAATAGGCGTCGTCGTATCCGGCGATGGGTGTTAGATCAACTTTGCCGCCTGCGGTTTCGACGAGCAGTTGGCCGGCGGCGATGTCCCAGAGGGAAATGCGGGACTCGATGTAACCGTCGAGGCGGCCGCTGGCGATGTAGGCCATGCCGAGTGCGGCGGAACCCATCATGCGCATTTTGCGGGCGCGGAGCGATGCCCGGTGGAAACGATCGACGCCGGTACGGAGCGAGTTTTCGTCCTTACCGCTGCCGACGTAGAGGATGGATTCGGCGAGGGTCTCGCGCTTGCTGGCTTGGATCGTTTTGCCGTTGAGCATGGACGGGCCGCCTTTTTCGACGCTCCAGGTTTCGCCGACCATCGGGTCGTGGATGACTCCAACGACGATTTCCCCGCCGACACGGAGGGCAATGGAGACGCAGAAATGCGGAATGCCGTAGTAGTAATTCACGGTGCCGTCGATGGGATCGACGATCCACTGGCGATCGGAGGCCTGATTGCCGGCGATGCCTTCCTCGCCGTAAAGCGCGTCGCCATCGCGGGCTCCTAGCAGAATGGCGGTGATGAGTTCCTGGGACTCCTTGTCGAGCGCGAGCTTGATGTCGTGATCGGAAGCTTCATCGACGACGGTATCGGTGCCGAAGTGTTTGCGCAGGAGCTTGCCCGCTTCAAGGGCGGCGTGGATGGCGAGTTCGAGGTCGGTCATGAGAAGAAAGTTGATAGTGGATGGTTGATTGTTGATGGAAAGAGGAAGAGTTGGAGAGTTGAAGAAAAGAGCGGAAAACGAGGTTCTGGTCTTCGCTATCAACCATCAACTCTCAACCATCAACTTCTTCAGCGCCACAATGGCATCGACGAGTTGGAGGGAGAGTTCGTGTTTCGAGGCGAGGGGGAGGGACTCGGTGCGGTCGGGATAGACGAGGAGGACTTGATTGTGATCCGAGTCGAAGCCGATGCCGGGTTGGGAAACGTCGTTGGCGATGACGAGGTCGCAGTGCTTGCGAACGAGTTTCTCGCGGGCGTTGGCTTCGAGGTTTTCGGTTTCCGCGGCGAAGCCAACGAGGGTGCCGGTGAAGCCGAATTTCTCCCGCGCGGACCCAAGAATGTCGGCGGTGCGGACGAGGTGAAGGGTGAGGGTGTCGCCGGATTTCTTGATTTTCTGCGGCTCGATGGTGGCGGGCGTGTAATCGGCGACAGCGGCGGCGAAAACGGCGATGTCCATTTTTCCGATGTAGCGGGAAACCACGTCGTGCATCTCGGCGGCGGTCTCGACAGGGATGTAATCGACGTTTTCCGGCACATCGAGATCGGTCGGGCCGGAAACGAGCATCACCGAATGCCCTTCATGCACGAAGGCACCAGCGAGGGTGTAGCCCATTTTCCCGGACGAGCGGTTCGTCAGGAAACGCACCGGGTCAATCGGTTCGCGGGTCGGGCCAGCGGTGACGAGGACTTTCACGCCGCGAGTTTGGGCGGCGGGCTGGAAGTGGCAAGCGGGAATGCCCCAACAAAAAGCCCGCCGCGGAATGAACCGGGGCGGGCCTTGTGAATGGATCTCCTTATTTGGCTTTCTTAGGTACCGGAGCCGGGGCGGCTTTCGGGTCTGGCTTGGCGGCGGACTTGTCGTCGGTTTTGCCGGACTTCATGTCTTCGAGTTGCTTTTTGGCTTCGGTCTTTTGCTTGTCATCAAGCTTGTCGGTGATTTCGGTGACGAGCTTGTCGGCGTCCTCGGCCTTGCGCTCTTGGGCAAGAGTGGCAAGTGCCCATGCCTTGACCGGATCGGACTTGGTGCCGATGCCTTGGTAAACCAATCGCGCCAACGCGAGCGTCGCGCCGCCATGCCCTTGATTAGCGGCCAGCGCGTAGAGCTGACCGGCGTTTTCCATGTTCTGGGTCACTCCGGCGGCACCGCGTTCGTAGAGGGTTGCGAGGTTGTTCTGGGCTTGGGCATAGCCGCCTTGGGCGGCACGGGTCAGCCAGGCAACACCTGCGGCGGAATCCGCGACGGCGAGTTTCCCGGAGAGATAGAGCAGGCCGAGTTCGTTCTGCGCTTCGACGAGGTTTCCGTTAGCAGCGGCGACGAGATGCTTGTAACCGACGAGCAGGTCGGGCTTCTCGACGGAAAGTGCCTGGACGGCGAGGCGGAAATTCGCGGCCGCGCTGCCGGCTTCGGCGGCTTTCTCCAGCAACGCGAGGCCACGTGCGGAGTCTTTTTCCACGCCTTTTCCTTCGAGGTAGAAATCGGCGGTGCGGAGAATGCAATCGATTTGCCCGGCGTCCTTGCCCCGTTCGTATTCGGCGAGGGCGGCCTTGAGATCTTTTTTGACGTTTTCCTCGTAGTCACCGAGGGCAAGGTAGGCGCTGTATTCCTTGGCCTCGACCGCTTTCTTGAGCCACTCGCGGCCCTTTTTCTCATCGCGGATTTTTTCGTCACCACTGAGGAGGCGTGAACCGAGAGCGGCCATGGCACCGGCATCGCCGAGACCAGCGGCCTTGGCGTAGGTGGCGAGAGCTTCCTTGGTATCCTTCAGTTCGGGAAATCCGAATTGGCCTTCGTAGAAACGGGCCATCAGCAGCATGGACGGGACATCGCCAGCATCGGCCGCGCGCTTCCACCAGAAAATCGCCTTGTCGGGATCAGGTGCCGGAGTGAGACGGCCGCGCAGGTAGGCTTCGCCGAGGATTCGTCCGGCCACGGCAGGATCGTCCTTGGCCGCGGTTTCGAGAGCTTCGCGGGCTTGGTCGCGCTCTTCTTCTTTTTCGGAGGCGAGAAGGATGAACGAGAGCCGGTAGGCGGCGTCCTTGTGTTTCGCGGCAGCGGCCTTGCGGTAGTATTCGAGCGCCTTTTCCTTCGAGGCTTCAACTCCTCGGCCGGTTTCGTGGGCGAATCCCATGAGGTAGAGCGCCTCGGCATTTCCTTGGTCGGCAAGGGGTTTCGCCAACTCGACGGCCTTGGCATGGCGGCCATCCTGAAAGGCTTTCATCGCCTCTTTGGCCGGACCGTCAACCACGGCGGGAACCGCGGCGGAGCTATCCGATGGCAATGAAACCGCGGCGTGGACGGAGGCGGTCAGTGCTGAAAACAGCAACAATTGGGTAATCGAGCGGAGGCGCATGGCGCAAGCTAGTCGCGGTCATCCGCAGATTGCAAGCGTGATGAAACCGTTCAACCGCGGCTTTCCCAGCGCGTCCGGAGCTCGTTGATGCACTCGCCGAGCAGGACTTCGTCGATCTCGTGAACGTCCACACCCTCACCCAGATCCTTGAGTAAAAGCACGGTCAACTCGCCGCCGAGGTGTTCGCGAAACTCGTCCAGGCCATCGAATACCCGCCGCCGACCGCTGTCGTCCAGCCAGTCGAGCGCGGGGTGATAGATGCTGATTCCGAGGCCGTCCAGGACCTGTAGCACTTGAGTGGCAATGGAAAAACTCAACAAGCCGGCCCGCGCGGAATACAGGGTGTCCAGCGCGAGGCCGACGCCAACCGCCGGAGCATGGAAAAGCTGATAGTGAGTCATCGCCTCCAGCTTGTGCGCGGCCCAGTGGCCGAAATCGAGCGGCCGGCTGGATCCCGTTTCGAAAGCATCGCCGCCGGTGGCGATGTGCCGGGCGTGGAGCAGGGCGGATTTCTCCACGCATGCTTCGAGTGCTTCCGGTTCGAGCGCCGCGAGCAATTCCAGGTTTTCCTCGATCCACGTAAAAAACTCCCGATCCCTAACAAGCGCCACCTTGACTGCCTCGATCAACCCACCGCGCCGCGTTTCCTCGTCCTGGCTGTGGAGAAAACTGAAATCATTGATCACCGCATACGGCACCGCAAACGAGCCGACCCAGTTCTTTTTCCCGAAGGAATTGATAGCGCATTTCACGCCGACGCCGCTGTCGTCCTGAGAGAGCGTGGTCGTCGGAAATCTAACCAACCGCACGCCGCGGTGCGCCGTCGCCGCGGCATAGCCGACGGCATCGAGAAACGCCCCGCCGCCGATGACGAGCGCATACGAATGGCGATCAAGATGCGCGGCGTCGATGGCCGCCCAGACCTCTTTCACCAGAGTGTCGTCCGCTTTTGCCGCCTCACCGCCGGGAAACACGGAGGTCCCGCGAAAGTCCAAGTCCAGTTCGGAGAAATACGTCAGAATGTCATCCAACAGATCGGGCCACACCGCGGCCACGGTTTCTTCGACAAAAACCATCGCCCGGCGGCCACCGCCTTCGCTCAGCAACTCGGCGAGTGCTGGATTTCCTGCTGAAAATGCATCGCGCGTGAAAACAATACGGTGCTTGAAGGTGACGGGAATTTGGAAATCGTAGCGTGACATCAGGGCGCGGAAGCAGTAGCGCCCTTTACGCCGATACGCCACCGTTTCTTGCCCTCATTTCACCCCATGCCTACCCCCGAAACACTTTTCGAAACCCGCTGGCTCGGCCTTTACCGCATCGGTCATTGGGACTTTGTGCGGCGGCCGAATTCGGATGCGGCGGTCGGGATTCTCGCGATCACGCCGGAGCAGGAAATCATCCTGGTGGAGCAATTCCGGATCCCGATGCAACGCCATGTCATCGAAGTGCCCGCCGGTCTCGTCGGCGATGAAGTGGAATTCGCCGGCGAGTCGCTGGCGGACTCGGCACGGCGCGAACTGCTGGAGGAAACCGGCTACCGCGCCGGAACCATGGTCCCGCTCATCGCCAGCCCAACTTCGGCAGGCATGACATCGGAGTCCACCCATCTGTTCCACGCCAAGGACCTCGTCCGGGAAAACGGCGGTGGCGGAGTTGCGGGCGAGGACATCATCGTTCATCATGTGCCGCTTTCCGGACTGCGCCAGTGGTTCGCCGATCAAGAGGCCGCAGGCAAACTCATTGATTTCAAAATCCATGCCGCCCTTTGGTTGGCTGGAATTAACGTTTGATCTCTCTCCCCGGTGGAAAATTCTGATTAAAATCCGCTTTATCACCCGTTGATCACTCCCATGTCACTAGGCCCTGATATTTCCCGCCGCCGCCTGCTCAAAACGCTGTTCTGTTCCAGCGCCGCGATGGGCCTGAATCTCCGCGCTCAGGACATTTCCGCCGTAGAGCCCACCCAGGCGAGAACTCTCGATCTGCTCGCCCTCGGCGATTTCGGCACCTCGGACAAAGCCCAAAAAGACCTCGCGCTTGTCTTGGGCAACTATGCCACCGCGATGAAAAACAAGGCGCAGGGCATGCTGCTCCTTGGCGACAATTTCTATCACCCGATGCCCGGCGGCTACGAAGCGCCGCGCTGGAAGACGGACTTCTCGGACATGTATCCCGCGAGCGTTTTCTCCTTCCCTTGCTGGGCGATTTTAGGAAACCACGACTACCACGACACTCCCAGCAACGAACACGTCCAGCTCGGCTACGCGGCCTACCGCGGCCATAAGACGCGCTGGACCATGCCGGGGAAATTCTACCGCCTCGATCTGCCTGCGGAGAATCCGATGGTCACCTTTCTCATGATCGACACCGATTGGGAATCGATCAACCGCCGCATCCATGGCGACCATCCGCCTTGCTGGATGAGCGCCGATGAAAAGACCGCGCAAATGGCGTGGCTCGAAACCCAGCTTACTTCGAAACGCGCTCCCTTCACTGTCGTCGTCGGCCACCATCCGGTTTACTCGGACGGTTCCCACGGCGACACTCCCGAACTCGTTCAGGAACTCGGGCCCATTTTGGAAAAACATGCCGTCCACCTCTACCTCGGCGGCCACGACCACGATCTCCAACACCTCGAGCTCGAAGGGCTGAAAACCTCCTTCGTCATCTCCGGCGGCGGCGGTGCGCCTCTCTGCCCTAACACTCAGGCCCGCAAAAATTCCGCCATCAAGGCCACCCACGGCTTCAGCCATCTTTTCATCGCGGAAAACCGTCTGAATGTCCGTCACATCGATTCTAACGGACAAATCTGCCACGCCTTCAGCAAGGGCGTGAACCATGATTGGAAAATCGAGGCCTGAGTCTTCCATGGACTGCGGTGGGAAGCGAAGCGCCACACCGCTTTGGATGAACCGGCGTCCACCGTCTTCATCCCTCCCGCAGCGCGAAAGAATCCAAAGCGGTGTCGCCGCTGCGCTCTGCCACCGCACTCAATGAGGCCCGGCCTCAGGCCCTGCCCAGCGGAATCACCCGGGAAACCTCACGGCCGTTGCCTTCGATTTGCAGTCGATCCGCGTAAACATGAATGGCGGAGAACGAGTTCACACCCGGCTCGTGGAGGACGGACTTGAAGGTGATGTAAGGAACGCCATTTCTAACAACCTCCGCTCCCGCGTGATTGTGGCCGTTGAAATAAGCCTTCACGCACGGATGCCGGTCGATCACGGCGAGCACCTCGTTCCCGTCCCAAGCCTGCATGGCGTCGGCGGGAAGCAGCGGATGGTGGCCGCACAGGATCACCCGCTCTTTTGAAGTATCAGCATCTGCTAGCTCCTTTTCCAACCAGGCGAGCTGGGTCGCGGAAACTCCGCCATTCCACGGCTTTGCGGCAAGCACCTTGTCTGCCGCCATCTTCTTGAACACCGCCTCGCATTCCAGATCATGCTCGCTGCCATCGGGGTATTTGTAAACCGACCTGTCGTTCGTATCCAACATCACAAAGCGCACTCCCGAATCGCTGAAGCGGTAGTAATCATGCGGCATGGCCAAGGTAGTGACGATTTTTCCCTTCTCGGATTCCGCCACCGTGTAGTCGTGGTTTCCCATCAGGTGCCGGACCGGATGCCCAAGTCCATCGAGCAGCGGCAGCACCGTCGCGAAGGCCTTGAAATCACGGTCGATGAAATCCCCGAGATGCAGCGTGAACGGCAGGTTCTTCGTCGCCAGCCACTCGACCGCGAGTTTCAGCTTCCCCGGCGATTCCCGGTAGTGGCGCTCCCCTTCCGGATCCACATCGGCGTATTGCACGTCCGTGATCAGGCCGAAGGTGAGGATCGGCTTTTCCGCAGGTGCATCCGCCGCGCGACTGTATGCTGAAATGGAAACCGCCGCAGCGGAAAGCCCGATGAATTTTCGCCGTTTCATAGAGGACAGCAGATACCAGCCGGCGATTCCAAAAGCGATGGGAAAATTGCCGTTCCGCCAAGCGTCGGCACCGTCGCAGCTGAGCATTCAAAACGGAACGTGCCACCCGGATACAAGTGAGCCGGGCGATTCTTTCAAGTCTTCGCTGATCCTCTCAGGATGGGCGATCTTCCTCCTACTGCTCTTCGGATTTGTGACCTGAGCTCGTCCGGCTCTGAGGTACAGGTTGCATGGGATCGGTGGGTTGCAAGGGGTTTTTCAGGAGGAAATTTCAATTCCGCGCCGCGTGATTCAGGTCGTGACTCGCGCCGCAGCCACTTGCATGTTCCGCGCGTGTCCGACACTGATTCACTCAACCACCGCTTCGGCGGCATCGCCCGGCTCTATGGCCAGGCGGCGCTGGATCGTTTCCTCGTTTCGCGAGTCGCGGTGATCGGCGTCGGCGGCGTGGGATCGTGGGCGGTGGAATCCCTGGCGCGGTCCGGCATCGGCCATCTAACACTCGTCGATCTGGATGAAATCTGCATCACCAACGTGAACCGCCAGCTCCACGCGATGGACGGGCAGATCGGCCGCCAGAAAACCGAAGCGATGGCAGACCGGGCGCTGGCGATTCATCCGGGTTGCGAGGTCCACATCGTCCCGAAATTTTTCAACGAGAAATCCGCCGCGGAGATCCTCGATGCCGGATTCGATGCGGTGATCGATGCGATCGACTTCGCCCGCCACAAGTCGCTGTTAGTTGCCGAGTGCCACAAGCGGAAAATCTACGCCGTCACCTGCGGCGGGGCGGGCGGGCGGCGTGATCCGACGCGCATCCGCGTGACCGATCTCGCCTACAGCGGCATGGATCCGCTGCTGCTCCAGCTCCGCCGTGGACTGAGAAATGACTATGGTTTCCCGAAAACCCCGCGCAATCAGGATCCCGTCCTGTTCGGCATCGACGCGGTGTATTCGGATGAAGCGCCATATTACTCACACTGCGATGGCACGGTTTCCAAGGAAGCGCCGGAGGAGATCGCGATGCGGTTGAATTGCGCGTCGGGTTTCGGCTCGGCCACTCACATCATCGCCAGCTTCGGCCTGATCGCGGCGGGGCGGGTGCTGGAGAACATCGCCGCCAAGGCATGAAAAAAGCGGCCCGCAGGCCGCTTTTCAAAAATGATTTCGGAATTGAATCCGGATTACAGACCCTTCTTCGAAAGGCGGGTGCCGGCGGTCGCGCCTTGGCGGGCCTTGAACTTCGGGTTCGATTTGCAGATCACGTAAACCGTGCCTTTGCGTTTCACCACTTGGCAATCAGCGTGACGACGTTTTGCGGAGGCGAGGGATGAGAGAACTTTCATGGCGTGAGATGGTTGAAATTGACCGATGGCACCAACCGTCGGGGCGCGGAAATTAGCCAGCCGCCTCCGCTTGTAAAGCCATTTCTTGCCCGGACGGTGCAAACCCGCCTGAATCCGCCCCGGTTTCTCCCAAACACGAGCCGCTAACAATCCGGAGTTGACGCATCGTCTCCGCGGCAAGGAGGATGACGGGTCATGAAACAACTCTTCGCCCTCGGTCTGCTTCCCTGCGTTTTTCTCGGCAGTTGCGCCAGTATCGTCAGCAAAAGCAAATACCCGGTCGCCATCACCAGCAGCCCTTCCGGGGCGAAATTCACGGTGAAAAATGGCGAAGGCACCGTCGTCCAGCAGGGAACCACTCCTTCCACTGTCACGCTTCCCGCTTCCTCGGGCTATTTCAAGGCGGCCAGCTACACGGTCGAATTCACGAAAAAGGGCTCGGCCAAGCAATCCATCGAGGTCAACGCCAGGATCGATGGCTGGTACTACGGCAACATCTTGATCGGTGGAGTCATCGGCATGGTCGTTGTCGATCCGCTGACCGGGGCCATGTGGCGTCTGGATGACAAAGTGGACGTCATTTTGCCGAGCCTGACCGCGCTCAAGACCGACCATGGCGGCAACCTGCGGATCGTGGACCGCGCCTCGGTGCCTGGTGAAATGGAAAAGCATCTGATGGCCCTCCGCTGAAACTATTTAAGAAATCCGTAATTTTCGCTTTATGGAATTCCGGCATTTCGCTAAATCAGGGCCATGAAATTCCTCATCCTGATCGTGGCGGCCCTCGCATTGAATTCCTGCAACACCTGCATCGGAATCGGACGCGACACCAAGCAAGGCTACGAATGGACCAAGAGCAAATTCCAGGGAAGCGGCGGGACGACGGTGGATCCGTCGGGCGCTCCGGTATATTGATGGGATGTTGGGCGAGGCTCTCTGTTTTTCCGGAGAAGAGCTTCTTTCCACAATGGCTGGAGCGAAGCGCCTGACGCTCATGAAGATGAAGTTTCAGGTTTCGCAAGGTGCATGGCTCTGCTTCTATTGAGTTGTGACCTTCGCCAGTAAAATCACGATCACCCGGATCTGCCTGGTACCCGTTTTCGCGGCGCTGGCGATTTGGTATGGCATCACGGTTGCGCGAGATCAGCCCGACGAATCGCTGCGCTGGTGGGCGCTCGGCGTTTTCGTGCTCGCCGCGTCGACGGACGGCGTCGATGGCTGGGTCGCCCGGCGTTTCAACCAATGCTCGAAATTCGGCGCCTTTATCGATCCGATCGCGGACAAGGCGTTGTTGCTCACCGGGGTTGTCACGCTTTCGTTCATCGATTGGGGTGCGCCGGGCTGGAGATTGCCGATCTGGTTCGCCGCCATCGTCGTGCTGCGGGACTGCATCATCCTCGGCGGCATCCGGATTCTCTGGAATCACCACCGAGATGTTAGATTCGCGCCGCACTGGACGGGCAAGGTTTGCACGATCACGCAGATGTTCGCACTCGGCTGGGTGATGCTCCGGGTGGATTACCTCAGACCGGCAATCCCCTGCTTCATTGCGGCGGTTTTCACGATTTGGTCGAGCATCGCCTACATCCGCCAAGGCCAGCGGATCCTGCGGGGACAGGCAGCGTGAGAGCATGAAAAAGCCCGGAAGCCCCTGAAGGCTACCGAGCTTTTCCAGATCTGGGGGGAGATTCGGGAGGAGGAGTGTTGGTGGAGGGGAGAATGTTTTAGCGACGGCGGCGGAAGATGCCGAGGAGGCCGACGACACCGAGAAGGGCGGCAGCTTGGGGCTCGGGGACGGCGGCGGTGACGAAGGTCAAAGAAAGATCATCGACGGCGAGTGCCGCATCGTTTCCGGCGTCATTCACGTCCTGCCAGCGCAGGTAAAAGCTTTCACCTGCTAAAATAGTCAATCCGCTGATCGTGAGGGATCTGGCGACTTGATTGATGGCCAAATTACCGTCAATTAGCCCGTTGCTCGCCACAACCGCAGGTCCTACAAGACTCAAAGCGCTGGCTGCTGTGAAACCAGTGGCAGCCGATAGGAAACTTGTCGAGCCAGCCGCACCTACTGCGTAGGAGGAAGCGAACGTATTCACAGTTGTTGTTGAAGTCCTCCAATTTTCCTGTGTCAGGCTGATGGTGATTTCAGTAATAGTATCGCTGCCGCCGTTCACCACTTCGAAACCAAAACCCATGATATTCGTGCCTGAGGCAGTCGCGCCCACAGCACGCTCGGCCACAGTGGCCGCACCATAAGAATACAGACCACCGCTATTTCCGCTTCCATTGTCCGCGGTAAGAGCGATGGCAGTGGTCGTGTTGGTGCCCGAAAGTTTGGTTCCTACAAAACCAGTACCACTGATTGCGGCTTGGACACCGTTCGTAGCGGAAAACACACCCGCTACGGTGCTCGTCGGCATGGTATTGAAGTTTTCCGTGATACTTAATCCACTAAAAGTATAGGCTGCATGAGCGGCAGGGGTGATAACGGCCAACACCGATGCGGCCATGATGTAGGGAACTTTGATTTTCATGTATGATTCGGGTAGCAGCTGATGAATTTACCAGCCGAAATTGAGCACCGTTCGTGCCAGTTAGAATTTGTAACAATTCCTCCACAGCACCACCCCCCGCCCCCGCAGCCCCTTCTGCATCAATCCGCCTCATCCGTCCTTCTCCGCAAGCGTGGACCGGGTAAAATCCGAACCTGCAATTTCCCGCAACATTCTTAAGATCAGAAGGCGAACATGCTGTTGAATCACGCCTTCATCCGCAGAACTCTCCTTTCTCCGACGGCAAAGCCATGACCTTCCGACCAAGGAGGAACGTCAATAAATTAGAAAGCCGTGCCGGAAAATGCTCCGGCACGGCTTCAAAAAGATCTTCAAACGATCCCGAAATTACGTCGGTTGCTCGCCTCTCGCCATCACGACCTTACCGGTGCGGACGGTTTCGATGATCTCGAATTGCGAGAACATGGAAATGGCAGCGTCGATCTTCGTGGAATTTCCCGAAACAAGCGCGATCATCGAGGTGGGCGTAAGATCGACGGTTTTGCCGCCAAAGTGCTCGATGATCTGGAGCGCTTGGGTGCGTTGTGAATCGTCGGCGAGGAATTTCAGAAGGATCAGTTCCTTGACGACGGCGTCCTCACTGTCGTGCTCCGAGCAATGAATCACATCGATCAGTTTTCCGACCTGCATGATGATTTGCGAAAGGCCTTGAGGATCACCAGAGATACCGATGGTCATGCGGGAAAAATTCGCATTGCGGCCTTCGGAAACGACGAGGGAGTCGATGTTGAAAGCACGGCGCGAGAAGACCTGGCAAATGCGCATGAGCACTCCGGGCTCGTTGTTCACGAGGATGGAGAGGGTGTGCGACGGTCCGCGGGCGATCACAGTTGCTGGAATGGGAGTGTCGGTGGTGACGATGGAAGGCATGGGAGATTGGGGATAGGAGATCGTAGATACGGGATTGAAGTTGATAAGGGGCGGGAACGGGAAAAATCGACCGGCAAACTCTTCGTTTCCGATCCATCATCCCCGATCCGCGATCAAAATCACGTGGAACCGACGGGTTTCGCCATCTTCGTTTTCGGAGCTTCGGTGATCATGTCCTCCAGCGCGGCGCCGGCAGGGATCATCGGGAAAACGTTGTCGGTTTTCACACACTCGGCGTGAATGAGGATCGGGCCGTCGTTGTATTCGAGGGCCTTTTCCAACTGCTTGGTGACATCGGCCGGACGCTTGATATAGACGGACGGGATGCCATAGGCGGCGGCGAGTTTGCAGAAATCGGGGTTGCCAATGAGATCCACACCCGAGGTGCGGTCTTCATAGAAGAGTTCCTGCCACTGGCGAACCATACCGAGGTAGTGGTTGTTGAGCACGACAATCTTGATCGGCAACTTGTGGATCGCGGCTGTGGCGAGTTCGAACAAGGTCATTTGAAATCCGCCGTCGCCGGAAATGGAGATGACGGTTTTGTCCGGGCAGGCAAGCTGCGCGCCGATGGCCGCCGGAAATCCGAAGCCCATCGTGCCCGCACCGCCGGAGGAGAGCCAGTGGTAGGACTCGTGGTTCTTGTAAAACTGCGCCGCCCACATCTGGTGCTGGCCCACGTCGGTCGAGACGATGGCCTTGCCTTCCGTAAGCTGATAGAGCTCGTCGATCACCTGTTGCATGCGGAGACCGCCCTGCTTCTTGTAGGAAAGTGGGAATTTCTTTTTGTAGCCGTCGAGTTTCGCAATCCACTCGGTGGTTTCCAGCGGGCCGATCTTTTCGTTGATCTCGGTAAGGGCGGCTTTCGCGTCGCCGACGATTTCCACGTGGGCTCGGACCATTTTGCCCATTTCCGCAGGGTCGATGTCGATGTGGATGATGTTGGCGGTGGCGCAGAATTTCGAAGGCTGGCCGATGATCCGGTCGTCGAAACGCGAGCCGATGTTGATCAGCAGGTCGCATTCCACCATTGCCTTGTTCGCGTAGGCGGTGCCGTGCATGCCGAGCATGCCGAGCGAAAGCGGGTGGGTTTCCGGGAAAACGCCTTTGCCTAACAACGTGGTGGTCACCGGGCAGTTGAGCGTTTCCGCAAGGTGCATCAGCTCCTTGTCCGCACGGGCGATCATGCAACCCTGACCGGCAAGAATGACCGGGCGCTTCGCCTTCGCGATCAACTCGGCAGCTTGGGAAACGGCCTTGCCACAGATCTGGAAAGCGGTCTCCGGATGATAGCCGGGAAGGTTCACCGGAGGATTCATGTCGCCGGAAAACGGGCCTTGGGAAATATCCTTCGGTACGTCGATCAGCACCGGACCGGGGCGGCCCGTGGTCGCGATGTGATAGGCCTCGCGGGCGATGCGCGGGAGGGAGTTGGTATCCTTCACCAAGTAGTTGTGTTTCACCACCGGGATCGTGATGCCGAAAATGTCAGCTTCCTGAAACGCGTCCTTGCCGAGCATCCAAGTCACCGTCTGGCCGCAGATCACCAGCATTGGCACGGAGTCCATCATCGCGGTCATCAGACCGGTGACGGTATTTCCAGCACCAGGGCCGGAAGTCACAAGCACGGCAGCCGGACGGCCGGTCGCACGAGCATAGCCATCGGCCATATGGACCGCGCCTTGCTCGTGACGGACGAGGATGAACTTCATCTTGGTCTTGACCGTTTCGAGCGCGTCGAAAATCGGAATGGCCGCTCCACCGGAGTAGCCGAAGATGTATTCGATCCCGAGATCATCGAGAGTTTTGATGAGCGCTTGTGCGCCGTCCATTTTTTCTTTGCTCATAAAAATTGGGGCTGAGGGGCAAAACTCACCCAAACTCACGAAACAATCAACCCGAAAATGGCCAAATTTTACACAAAATACCCAATCTCAGAAACCAAACCCAACCAAAAAGGCGATTTTAAAGGCAAAACACCATTTTCAATCCCCTTCCAGATGAAAACCTTAACAAGAGATTCGCCAAATGCCCCACTCACGGCATAAACGTTCGAATTTCCGTGGATGTCCGTAGCACCCCAGCCAGCGACCCCAAGTAAAAATTTCAATCGGACTCCGGAAATTTCGCCTCGCCACGTCCTCCAGCAGCCAATGAAACGAAATCGTTTGCATATAGATCTCGGGGAAATCCCGCGTCGCAGGTTTTTAGCTGCCTTGCCATGCGCCGCTCCTTCTTCCCACTCAATGCCCTTCCCGTGTTCATCGCCAGCGTGACAGGAGTCATCTCCTGCAAGCCTCCCGCCAGTGAAAAACCCGTTGTCGAAACCACACCTGTTAGCACCAGCCGTTTCGACAACACCATCCTGGTCGCCAACCGCCCCGAATTCAAACCCACCGCATTCGTCGATCAGCAACTCGTCAACCCCTGGGGCATCGCACTGCGGCCTCCCGGTGCCGGCGGCCACATCTGGACGAGCAACGCCGGCAATGCCAGCACCTCGCTCTACATCGGCGACGTGAATGGCAAGCCGCTCTCTCAGGACGGATTGAAAATCCTGAGCATGGCCGCGCCGCTCATCTCGTATGAAGACGGGCTCATCAACATCACCGGCCAGGTCTATAACGCCGCAAGCGACATTCCCGGACAGCCGGTGGAATTCTTCATCAAAGGCACCGCCAGCGATCTCACCAGCGGAAAACCGGTATCGATTGGAGAATCCTCCGGTTCCGCGAAATTCGTTTTTGTTACCACGGAAGGCACCATCCATGCGTGGCGCGCAAAGACCGCGGAAAGCATGGACACCGCCATCATCGTCAAGGATTTCTCCGATCATGGAAAGGATCAGGACAAATCCCTGCCCCACCTCGCAGCCTTCACCGGCGTGGCGATGACCACCGACTCTTTCACCAAGGATGCCACCGGCAGGGCAGTGACCGACAACCGCCTCTACGTCACGGATTTCCAGAACAAGCGCATCCTCACGTTCGACAACCAATGGGACGAAATCACTAACAAAACTCCGTTCGCTCGCCCCGCCAATCTTCCGGAAGATTTCAGCCCATACAACGTCCAGTGCATCGGCGACAAACTCTACGTCGTCTATGCCGTCGTCGATCTCGGCGCGGATGAGGCCGCCGTCGATGTCCCCGGCAAGGGTAATGGCCACGTCGCCATCTATGATCGCGACGGCCACCTCCTCCGGGAACTCGCCGACAAGGATCTGCTGGACTCACCCTGGGGCGTTACCATCGCACCGGCAGGCTTCGGCGACTTCGGCGGCGACATTCTGCTCGCCAACTTCGGCGATGGAAGCATCGCCGCATTCAATTCGAAAACCGGAACTTTCCACGACTACCTGCGGGACAACGAAGCCAAGCCGCTGAACCTCGACGGCATCTGGGGCATCGTTTTCGGCAACGGCGTCGGCCTCGGCGATGCGATGTCCCTCTACTACACCGCCGGACCTAACAACGAGCAGGACGGAGTCTTCGGCAAAGTCACGGTGGCGAAGGAACGGGGAGTCGCCTCAAAATAACCGGCGGAAAAAATCCTCAGCCCTCATACTCGGTCACGACCACCGCAATGCTGAAAAACCCCTGCGGCCCGACGGCGTCCACATAGAGTGGAATCAGCGGCGTCGGGTCGTCGGGATTGAAACCAGAATTTCGATAGATTGTCTGCCCGGCATCTCCCGTGGGAGTGAGTGAAAATGGAATGACCTGTGGCGCGTCCGTCAGATTTCGCCGGAAGCTCACCTGATAGGAGGTGAACGACGATGGAAAAAACGTCAGCTTGATCCGCTTGCCGTCACCTTCGTTGCTGACAATGGAAATGTCCCGGGCGGCGAAACTCGCTCCCGTGATGCGAACCGTGATCTCGTCCACACCATCGAAAGTGGTCTCATAGGCCTCCAAGCCTCGCTGCGCCGGACCACCGGCGAGCGAGCCGTCAATGTTGTAAGTCGAGCCGTGACACGGACAGCGGATGAGATGGGTCGAGTCATCGTATTCGCCCACCGTGCAACCGAGGTGGCCGCAGCGGGAGTTCACCGCGTAAAACCCGTTCGCACTTGCCCGGCTGATCACCACCGGCTGGTCAAGTCCCACGTTGAGCCGCACAGATCCGCCGATCGTATTCAGCGCGGGAAATGATTCCGGGCGCAACCTCAGGGTGACCTCGTCCCTAACGGCGGGAGTTTCAACCGCAAGCACGGCTTCCGTCTTCCATGCACCCGCACACCACGAAGCGGAGGAACCCAAAACGAACAACCGGATCAGGCGACGGCGTTTGAGGCATCCTTCCATGCTTGAAAGAAATCAAGTGCCACGGGACATCGCAAATCCTGAATTGCGACACCTTCGACACTTTTATTTGTTAGATAATCAGCGCCGGATGTGACGCGGAAATCACACTGATAGAAAATCCGTGTGACGGAAAAATCAGTGACGAAAAGTTCGTCAAAGAAACCGTGTGGCGGACATGGGAAATCCTCCAGTTTGCGCCGTCGTCGAAATGCGGATCCACCGGATTTAACAGATCCGCCTCCGCGCCTGGCAGACCCAATCCCCTACCAAAAATGAAAAACATCCAGAAAGCATTATCCACCGCCATTGTCATGACCATGGCCCAGGCTGCGAACGCGCAGATCCAGGGGCCGAGCACCGGCTCGACGCCATATGTCCTGCCTCTGCTTCCGGGAACGGAAACCATCTCCATCCTAACAGTTGACAACACGGGGGCCACAGCCGACGACACGGTTCCGAATCTCATCGGTGGCGCGCCCTACGGCATGGCGGGCATTCCCGACGGCATGGGCGCCTTCGACAATGGCGACGGCACCTTCACCCTCGTCGCCAATCACGAGCTCGGCAATACCGTCGGCGTCATCCGTGACCATGGTGCCAAAGGCGCCTACGTTTCCAAATGGATCATCAACAAAAACAACCTCGCCGTGACCGGCGGCACGGACCTCATGAAGCAGGTCTTCGGCTGGAACACCGCCACCCAGTCCGTCGGCACGCCTGTAACCATCGCCCTCAACCGCTTCTGCTCGGCGGATCTGCCCGAAGTCTCCGCATTCTATAACTCCACCACCGGTCTCGGCAGCCAGGAACGCATCTTCATCCACGGCGAGGAAGGCGGCTCCACCGGTTGGCAGATGGCATCCGTCATCACCGGTCCGGATGCAGGGAAAAGCTACCTGCTAGGCAAGTTCAACCTCACCACCAACGGTTCCGGCCTCAGCGGCCTCGGCGCATGGGAAAACGCGCTCGCCTGTCCTTTCGCCCAAGACAAAACCATCGTCATCGGCAACAACGACGGCGGCACCGGCATCATGAGCAATTCGGTCGCCGTCTATGTCGGCACCAAGCAAAGCACCGGCACCGGCACCGAAGTGGACAAGGCCGGCCTAACCAACGGCACCCTGAAATTCGTCGTCGCCGCCGGCAGCACTGTTGAAATCGCCAACACCACCACCCGCGCCACCAACATCACCAACGGCACCGCCTTCTCCCTCAGCGGCACCGCATCCACCACCTTCTCCCGTCCGGAAGACGGCGCGTGGAATCCGCTCAACCCGACTCAATATTACTTCGTCACCACCGATCAGCTAGACACGGTCGCGGACGGACTCGGCTCCCAGATCGGTCGCACCCGCCTCTGGCGCCTGACCTTCAGCGATCTCACCAACCCCAATGCGGGTGGCGTCATCGACCTCCTCATCGACGGCCAAACGGTCGCCGGGCAGAAGGTCGTCATGTTCGACAACATGACCGTCAACAAGGCCACCGGACGCATCATCCTTCAGGAAGACGTCGGCGGTGCCGCACACAATGGCAAGATTTGGGAGTATGACCCGGCCACCTTCACCGGCACGACGAATTCGGGAGCCTTGGTGATGATCGCGAAACATGATGCCGCCCGCTTCGGTGACCGCGTGAACCCAACGACCACCGCCGCCACCGCGCCGTTCAACAACGACGAGGAAGCCTCGGGCATCATCGACATCACCGGCATCATGTCCGGCAGCGCGCTGCACAAGGGCAATCCCGGCGAAGCGTGGTACGTCAGTTCCGACCAGGCCCACTACTCCACCGGCACAACCACCGCCCAGGTGGAAGGCGGCCAGTTCTTCGTGATCCACCAACTCGGCGTGCAACTCACCCGCAGCGGCTATGTCCGTGACCGCCGCACCGGTTTTTACGCCCAGCAGCTCACGCTCAAGAACAGCTCGGCGTTCACCGTTCCCGGACCGTTTAACGTCGCATTGGACAGCCTGACCTTCGGCGTCACCCTCGCTAACAGCACCGGCAACACCGTGAACTCCGCGCCACTCGGCAACCCGTATTTCCTCTTGCCTTCGTCGGACGCCGGAATCGCCGCAGGTGCCACATTGCCCGCGACGCTGCAATTCAGCGATCCGAGCAACACCGCCATCAACTACACCCCGCGCATGCTCAACGGCCCGACGGCTCCCTGATAGAATTCATTCTCCATAAGAATCACAACCTAGGAATCAACAAACCATCTCATGAAAAACAGAACCTTTCTCAAATCCACGCTCGCCGCGGCCTGCGCTTTGCTGGCCGCTTCGTCCGCCCGCGCCTCGGTCACCTACTACGTCAACGTCAACACCTCGGCGTTGGTCGCCAACATCTCCGCGCCCTTCTCGCTGGATTTCCAACTCACCGGCTCCGCGGGAAATACCGCCACCGTCAGCAATTTTAACTTCGGCGGCGGCTCGGCCACACCCGGGACTGAAAATACTTTCGGCGGTGCCTCGGGCAGCGTGGGATCCACCGTGGTGCTCAGCGATGCATCCAACTTCTCCAACGAGTTTTTCCAGGAATTCACCCCGGGCTCCACTCTGAGTTTCACCATCAATTTGGATAGCATCATCGGCAATCCCACTCCGGATGCATTCTCGTTTTCGATTCTGGATGGCACCCTCTCGAATATCACCACGACCGGTCTCGGCGATTCGCTGCTGATGGTGAACATCAACGGAACCTCCTACGGCACACAGACCATGCAAACCGGTTCCGGCACGGGAGCATTCTCGGGGGTCTCGCTCACGGCCGTTCCCGAGCCCAGCGCCGCCCTGCTTGGCGTGATGGGCTGCGGCTTGGCATTCGTTCGCCGCCGTCGCGCATGATCCGGCCGGGGTGAAATAATCATCCTGTCGTTTCACCCCGAACCCACCTCCCCTCGTTCCTGGCGGGCGTGCTCTAACCGGCACGCCCGCTTTTTGGCATTTCCACTTAAGGGCAATGCCTTTAAGGATTCGTGAAGATGATGGTTTTCAGGAGGGGTCTTGAGCTGGCGATTTTTGTCTTGGGCCAGTCTTTGATTGGTTGTCTCAGCGTTCGCGGGCAACTTCGTGGCTTGCGTTTCTGGATCACGGCGCTGGTTTGAAGGTCGTCGAGAATCCGTTCGATCCACTGCGCCAGCGCTTCGGGACCTATCAGATCGCCGCCCACCGCCAATAGTTCGCACAGCGCGGCGGTCTTGTGCAGGACTTTTGCAAAGCTGATCCGCAGGATCTCCACGCCTGCGCGATCGGCCACCACCTCGCGTTGCATCGCCACGAGGGACGCTGCCAGCAGCATCGCCAGCACTTCCTGCGCGGCGGTGCCAGGAGTCTGCGCGTCCAGCTGGTTGTTGCGTCCATGAAGATGGCTTTTGAGTTCGCGGAAAAACAATTCCTCCTCCCAGCGGCAGGCGTAAAGCTCCATCAGGGCGCTTGCGGGGTGTTCCTTTTCATCAAGCAGGGTGGTCCAGAGCCTCATCGCCAAGGGGTTGGCCGCTCCTTCGTAATGAATGTCCGCGTGGATTTCACGCAAGAGAAGGGTCCCGATCTGCTGACGGGTGCCGGGCTTGATCACGGGGACGCGCACCAGCCATGTGCCGTCGGTGAGCTGGCTCACGCGGCTGACCTTGAGGTTGGATTTGACCCGGAAAAGCACGGCTCCGGCGGATTTTTCCAGCAGCGGCATGAGTTCCCAGATCAGCGAGGGGAGACCGAAGAGCCGGTCGGCAAGGATCAGGCAGCCGTCCGGCAGGGCCTGGCGGGAGAAGATCTGACGGGCGAGGGTCAGCTCGCCCTCTCCCTGCCAACCGAAGGCTGCGGCGAGGGGTTGATGAAGGCCGAGTTCGACGAGCACCACGCCCAGCAGATGGGCGAAAGCGGGTACGCCGTCGCCCTTGTTGCCACGCTGTTTGATGGCTTCCGCGTTGATGGCCGGAGTGTTGCGCAGGTTGAAACGGGTGCCGTCGAAGGCCAGCAGACGGTAGCCGCGGTGGAACGCGCCGGGATGACGGGCAGGCTCCGCGAGCGGCCGCAACACCGCCGGCAGGATTTCATCGATGAGCTTCCAGCCGATGGAGAGGGCGCGCTGGCTCAGGGCGCTGTCGGAAATGGCGACTCGGGTGATGGTTTTCACGTTGGCGGAGAAGGTGCCGGATCTGGCGAACTCATGATAGACCCTGGCCATGATCCATTGCCAACGGGTTAGTTTGCTGGTTCCACCGCCGCGCGGGCCGTGGAGGGCGAAAATAAGCTGGCAAGAGGCTTCACTCAACAGTTCGGAGAAACGTCGCGAGAAGTCGCTGAAAAACGGCAGGTGGGAGATGGATGGGTCAGACACCCACCCAATCAAAACATCTGTTTTAAAAGTACCAGTGCAAAACGCGCTGTTAGACAGCTGGTTGAATCCTTAAAGGCATTGCCCTTTAGGGTGTCTTTGGCGCGCGACAATGAAGACACCCTAAAGGGTTGAACTACATACAACCGTTCCAAGTGCTCTTGGGATGACCAGACAAATTTCATGGAAACCATGACGAATCCATGACAATCCCTATCGGGAAAGCGGATTGAATCACGGCCATGCAGACGAACCCATTTTCCCGAACCCTTCGCTGGATCCTTCCGGCCGCGATTTTGTGCAGCCAGGTTCATGCCGAGGAGCCACCCTTGAAGGAACTGTTGCGCGACGGACTTTACGCCGAGGAAGTCACCCGCGATCCCGAGGAGGCGGCCAAACACTACGAGCAAGTCCTCGCCCGCTATGCCGAACAACGTGACTTCGCCGCGTCCGCGTTGTTCCGCCTCGCGGAGGTCCGCCGGAAACAGGACCGCAAGGACGACGCCATCAAGCTCTATCAGCGCCTGCTCGCCGAATTCCCCGGCGCGGCCACGGAAACCAAACTCGCCCGCGAAAACCTCGCCGCCTTGGGTGGGGAACCTCTTACCCACGAGAATCCGGATCAACCTGTCGACGAGGAATCCCTGGAACTCCTCCGGCTGCAGAAGCTCGCCAGGACCAGCCCGGATTTGCTTCGTAAACCGGAAGTTCTCAGGCAAGCCGTAGAAAAGGGATGGGAGCGTCCTGTAGCATTTCTGTTGGATCTTGGAATTCCTGACATGGGAGCGATGTATGATGCCGCCCGGACGGGGCACCTTTCGATCGTGAAAATGCTGATCGCCCGCGGAGGCAAGCCTGAGGGTGGGTTTGGAGCAGGTGTGCTCGAAGGCGCAATAGTCTCCAACAATCTGGAAATCGTGAAGACTCTCCTCGCTGCCGGGGCTCCTCCGAACGGCGTGATTTCAGTCAGCCCGTATGTTTCCACTCCTTTGCTGAAAGCGGTGTATTCCAAGAATCCGGATGCGGCGCGCCTGCTCGTCGAAAACGGCGCGGACGTCAACCTCATGCCAAAGGAGATGAGAATCAGCCTGCCGAGTGATTCACAATACCCTTTTGCGGGAGCCCCCCTGCATGCGGCAATCGTTACCAAGCAACCGGAAATGATCGATCTCCTCCTGGACCATAAGGCCGACGTGAATCTCGCCGAACCACGCGGCGGGATCACGCCGCTTTGGCTTGCTGCCGGCTTCTCCGGGAATGCCCTTGGATTGGTCAAGCGCCTGCTCGACCTCGGTGCCAATCCAGACGTCGAAAGTGTCGATGCTCTGGACAGCGAGGATCAAGGCTGGCGGGGGTATCCCGGGAAAGTCACGCCGCTGGAACTCGCGGTCACGAATGGCTCGGTTGAAACCGTGAAGCTTCTGCTTGAAGCCAAAAAAGCCCGGAAATCCTCTCTCAGCTCGACGATTCTTCACCGTGCCCGCGGAAATTTCGAAATGACCCAACTGCTGTTGGATTATGGTGCCGAGCCGAACCCTCCAAAAATCGAGAATCAATCGATCCTCGAATTCTGGGCGCTCACCGGAAGCAATCGTAGACGCGTTTCTCCCTCGGAGAATCGCCGTGATCCCGAAAAAGTATGGCAAGGCATGGAATTGCTCATTGAGCGGGGTAGCAAGGTGGATGCTGAATGGGACAAGGCCGGATTTTCAGATGCTGACCCGTTGATTCGGGAACGGCTGACACGGAGATACTCCTATCCACGATGGGCAGCGGAGAAATCCATTCGCATCGTTGATTTCGATAGGGATGTTAGGTTTGAACGCATTGCAAAGTCATCACCAGATGAAGTCGCGCCGCCGATGTTGGAAGAGTGGCTGCTGGATGAAGAAATGCGTTCCTTGAATGCGCTAATCAAGGATTTCTCGGAATTCGCTCTTATTCGGAAGACAGAGGCTGGCATGAAGGAAATCGCGATCCTTCGGCTGGACGCGGCCACGGCGTTTCCAAAACTTGAATGGGGTGACATCCTGGAGAAGCGGGGTGTCAAACGCATGGCCAACAACATTACACAGAATTGGAGCCGGGAGGTGAAGGACGCGCTGCAAAAGAGAGTAAAGGCACCCGAGGTTCCGGCGGTCCCGGCAGAACAATTACAAGTGCCCAGACCACGAGTAAGGCCGCCACAGCCTCAACCAGGACCGGTTCCTGCCCAATGAACCTCCGTCCCGGATCCTCCTTGCGCTGGCTCACGCTGGCCGTGCTGCTGCCGTTGCTGGTGTTAGGAGGTCTGGCATGGATCGGCACTCGGGCACAGGTGAAGGCCGCGTGGTCGTCGGCACGGGAGGAGGCTGGTGTCTCCGCCCTGGTGGCGGAGGAAGTTCTTTCCCGTCAACTCGCCTCTGCGGTGGAAATCGCTCGGCTTTTCCCTGATCCTCCAGTGCCGGGCATCGCGTCTCCCGCCGATGCCGTGCTGGAGGGAAAAGATCCCGCCGCCTTGCTGCGATTGCGCGACGATCCTGACGCGGGTCTTTCGCCCGCCGGATTGCCGCGAAGAGTGTTGGCCGGGATTCGTCTCTACGAACTCAATGCCGACCCGGCCGGTGCTCCGGATCTAATCGCTCTAGTCACCACGACCGCTCCGTCCGTTCTCACCGCTCGTATTCTTGGGGATGTCGCCTCGTCTACCGGAGACACAAAAGCACTCGGGCTCTGGTCGGCTGGCGAACGGGCGCGCGCCATTCTCCGGCTGCATCCCGCGGTGGATTCGTTAGGGAAATGGATCGACGCCGACGACGGGACCTGGTGGCTCGCTTCCGATGGTAAGCAACTCAGTTTCCTCGATCCAGCGCACCTGCAACTCTCCATTGCCACCGCCGCCAAGCGGCTCCCGGCTTGGGCCGAGCTCGATCTATCAATCGAAGGGTGGCATGCTGCGAGGCCGCCACCGGCCAACAGTGAAGTCATGGCGTCGCTGCCTGTCCATTTCGCGAAGGATTGCCAATTGAAGATCATCGCCGTCCGCCCCGCACTCTTTGAAGCCGCGGCCCGGCAACAGGCGCAATGGACGCTGGCCTTGCTGGCTTTCGCCGTGGCGATTTCCGCAGGGGCATTGGTGCTGATCCACCGTACCGTCGAACGCGAGCGCCGTCTGAATGCCATGAAAAGCGATTTCGTCGCCAGCGTTTCCCACGAACTCCGCGCGCCTGTCGCTTCCATCCGGTTGATGGCGGACGCCCTGAATGCGGAGAAAATCGAACCCGCCACCGTCCGAGATTTCCACCGCCTCATTTCCCGCGAAGGAGCGCGGCTTTCCACGCTGATAGAAAACGTGCTCGATTTCGCCCGCATCGAGCAAGGGCGGAAGAGCTGGCATTTCGAGCACTGCGATCTCGGCGCATTGGTGGCCGAGACGCTTGAAATCATGAAGCCGCTTGCCGCGGAAAAATCCATCGCTCTTGTTTCCGGTGGTGCGATTCCGCCGGTCGAAGCGAATGTCGATCCTGGGGCCATTCAACAGGCGTTGGTGAACCTATTGGACAACGCGATCAAGTTTTCCCCCGCAAGCTCGCGGGTGGAGATTTCCCTGAGCGGCGATGACACATTGTGGAAACTCCGGATCGCCGACGAAGGTCCCGGCATCCCGTCTGCCGAGCATCAGCGGATCTTCGAGAAATTCCATCGACTCGGCAGCGAGCTCCGCCGCGAAACGCAAGGCACCGGCATCGGCCTGAGTTTGGTGAAAGCGGTGGCCGAGGCGCATGGCGGGAAAGTGAGCTTGGAGATTGCCGTGAAAGGCAGTGTTTTCACCATTACATGTCCTATTAGACCTACAGGACCTATTCCATGAAACTCCTCATCATCGAAGACGAAGTCCCCATGCGCACTGCGCTGGTTGAAACCCTCGCGGCAGAGGGCTATCGCGTGCAATCTGCGGCGGACGGCATCGCTGGTTTGGAAATGGCCTGTACCGGAGACTTCGACCTCATCTTGTTGGACGTGATGATGCCCGGTCTCGACGGATTCGCCGTCTGCAAGGCGCTGCGCCAACGCGGCCGTGATATGCCGGTCCTCATGCTCACCGCCAAGGGCCAGGTGGATGACCGCGTCGAAGGTCTCGACAGCGGCGCGGACGACTATCTGATGAAGCCTTTCAGTCTGAAGGAGCTGTTAGCCAGAATCCGGGCCCTGCTCCGGCGTCGGGAAAGGAATCAGTCCGTCCCGGATCTCCTTGAAATCGGCACCGCCACCATCGACTTCCGCCGTTGCCTTGTCACCCGCGGCGGGCAGGAACATTCTCTATCCGACAAGGAGTCCGGCATGCTCCGTCTTCTCGCTGCGAATTCCGGCGAGGCTGTCAGCCGCGAAAAATTTCTCGATGTCGTCTGGGGGTATCACGCTTATCCCAGCACCCGGACGATCGACAATTTCATCACCACTCTCCGCGCCAAGCTCGAATCCGATTCCGCCAATCCGCGCCACCTTGTTACGGTTCGTGGAATCGGGTATCGGTTGGATCGCTGAAACTTCGGGCGGAATAAATTCCGCGCTCCGGTAGTCCCCGCGCTTGCGGGGGCGCGTGGGTTTGGTAGGAAAAGGCCGTGGCGCAGCAAAGTGACGTTCGGGAGGTTCTCCAATACATTCCTCAATTCCGCGGGAAGATCTTCTTCGTGCTCATCGAGGCTGGCATCCTGCCGGAACCCGCGGTCGCGGAGTCGTTGCTCGACCTTGCGGTGCTTGAGGACCTCGGCGTGAAGCTTGTGCTCGGGGTTCTGGGCGGGGATTTGAAGGATCTCTTTGACTGGACGCTGGAATGCGAAATCATGGCTGCCCGCGTTTCCCACCCGATCACTGATCAGCTTGCGGTGAAGGAGACGATGGAAATCCTGGCCCGCGGTCAGTCGGCGGTGATCGACGCCTCGGCGACCGGGCCGCTGGATTTTCCCGTGGTGGACTTTGCCCGACGCATTGGCGTGGCGAAGATCATCACGTTGCTAGAGGATGCGATCCTCATCGACGGCGCACCTGCCCATGCGATCCGCGCGGCGGATGCGGAGTCGCTCGTGGGCCGGACGGATACCGCCGGAGCCGCTTTGCTGCTCGCCGCGGCGGCGGCCTGCAAACACGGGGTGCCACGGGTGCATGTTCTCAATGGCCGCCAGCAGGGCGTGTTGGTGGACGAACTGTTTTCCAACGAAGGCGTCGGCACGATGATCCACGCCGACAGCTATCGGTTGATCCGCGACCTGCGCGAGGAGGATATTCCGGAGTTGTTAGGAATGATCGGCCGCTCGGTGAGGCGGACGAAACTGGTGGAGCGGACCTACGAGGACATCCAGTCGCGGGTCGAGGATTTTCACGTTATGGCGATCGACGACAACGTGGTGGGCTGCGTGGCGCTCCATGAATATGTCGAGGAAGGTTGTGCGGAAGTCGCCTGCCTGTACGTGAAGCAGGCGCACGAGGGCAGGGGATACGGCATCGATCTGGTCCGGCACGTGGAGAAAATCGCCCGCGAGCGCGGGATTCCCCGAGTTTTCGCGCTGAGCAACCGCGCGGCGGATTTTTTCACCGGGAGACTCGGTTACATCCCGGCAACGGTGGAGGATCTGCCGAGAAAACGTCGCGAACAATTTGAAGCAAGCGGGCGTGACTCTTTGGTTTTTTCGCTTAGGTTAGGGTGATCGAAAGTTCGATTTCACCCTCAAACCCATGAAAATGAAATTCTGCGGTGCCGCCGGCACCACCACCGGTTCGCAGCATCTGCTCGAAGTGAACAGCAAGCGCATCTTGCTCGACTGCGGGCTCTATCAGGGATCCCGCAAGCACGCCTATGATGTGAACTGCTGTTTTCCCTATTTTGATCCGAAATCGATCGACGTCGTGATCCTTTCGCACGCCCACATCGACCACAGCGGAAATCTGCCGAATCTAACGACCAAAGGTTTCACCGGCAACATCTACGCAACCCACGCGACGCGGGATCTTTGCCAGATCATGCTCGCCGACTGCGCGCGCATCCAGGAGAGCGACATCGAATGGGTCAACAAGCACCGGAAGAAGGAGGGCCTCGAACCCGCCGTGCCGCTCTATAACGAGCAGGACGCGGAGCATTGCCTGCGCCAGTTCGTGACGGTCAGCTACGACCGCCCGATCCTTGTTTCCGACGGAGTCACCGTGACTTTCATCGATGCCGGGCACATCCTCGGCAGCGCGCAGGTTTTGCTGGAAATCCACGATCAGGCGGATGGAAAAAACAAGCGGTTCCTCTTTTCCGGCGACGTCGGACGGGGAGGCAACGAAGTCCTGCGCGATCCGGTGGCGGTGAAGGATGTCGACTTCCTGCTGATGGAAAGTACTTACGGCGGACGCGAGCATGAAGCGCCTCCGGGCTATGGCGATCACTTCGGGGAGATCATCCGTCAGGCGGCCGGGCGTGGTGGGAAAATCCTGATCCCGGCGTTCGCCGTCGAACGGACCCAACAATTGCTGTTCGTGCTGCACGAGCTTTTCGAACGCGGGGAAATTCCCGCGCTTCCCGTTTATGTGGACAGTCCGCTGGCGGTCAGCGCGACGGAGATTTACCGATTACATCCCGACGCGTTCAATCAGGAAGTCTACGAATCGTTGTTCGAACGCGACAACCCGTTCGGCTTCGAAAATCTAACATTGGTGCGGTCGGTCAACGGATCGAAGGCGCTCAACGACATCGAAGGGGTGGCGATCATCATTTCCGCATCCGGCATGTGCGAGGCGGGTCGCATTCTGCACCATTTGAAAAACAATATCGGTGACCCGAAGACCACGGTGCTGTTCGTCGGTTACTGCGCGGACAATACGCTCGGCCGCCGCATCCGCGATGGTGAGAAGGAAGTGCCGATCCTTGGCGGGCGCTACAAGGTGCGGGCGAAAATCGAGATCATCGATTCGTTCTCCGGCCATGCGGATCACTCGGAGCTGTTGGACTATTTCCAACGAATGACCGGGCCGAAATCCCGCGTCTGGCTCGTGCATGGCGAGCCGGACAGCGCCGTGAAACTGCGGGACGCACTGGTGCCGCTGCACGACGGATCGATCGAAATCGCGGTGCTCGGCAGCGAGGTGGAGTTCTGAAATCCGGGAGTCGCCTGCAAATCGAATTTTACCCGTCTTTCCGCTTGAAGCGGGTGAAAGCTCATCGCACCGTTTTCGCACATGGCAGTCTCGAAGAATAAGAATTCACCGTCCCCCACGGAATTGATCGATTGGTTGAATGACGAAGGGGTTTTGGAGTTGGACTGGGATTTTCCCGAAGATGGAGATTTGTTTACAGCCGGATTGGATTCGATGGCAGTGATGCAGTTGGTCGTGGCTGTGGAGGATCGCTTCGAGGTCGAGCTCGGGCCTGAGGATCTGACGCGCGCGAATCTCGCGACGCCGACGACCTTGGCGGCGTTGATCGCCGTGAAGACTTCATGAAGTCAGCGCGCGAGACCTTCGACGTTGCGGTCATTGGCGGAGGAAGCGCGGGTCTTGCCGCCGCCGTCACCGCAGCCCGGCAGGGAGCGCGGACACTTTTGATAGAGCGCCACGGTTATCTTGGCGGCATGGGCACGGCTTCTCTCGTGCATTCGTTCTGCGGACTCTACCTGCTGCGCGATGAACCGGGCGCGGTCCTTGCGAATCCCGGTTTTGCCAGCGAAATGGCGGAGCGGATGATCGCCGCAACGGGCATCGGCCCGGTCCGTATGGGACGGGTGGACGTGCTGCCGCAACACCCGGTCGAGTTCGTGCGGATCGCGGACGAATTGATTTCCGCGGAGCCGATGATCGAGCTCCGGTTGCACAGCGAGGTGACTTCCATTTCCCGTGAGTCGGATTGGAATATCGGAATTTCCGGACGGTCTGGAGCGCAATCACTGACCGCCCGCGCCTTGGTCGATGCCTCGGGGGATGCCACTGCGGCTGCAATGTTAGGTCTGGACTCCGCGATGGTGGACGCGCCGCGTTTGCAGCGGCCGGCCTACGTTTTCGGAGTTCACCGACCGGGTGGATTGCTGGGTGACTCGGAGCGATTGGAAACCGCGGGATTGATCACGGAAGGAATCCGCGAGGGCTGCGTGCCGCGGGACGCGATGGGGCTGACCTTCCGTTCTTCGGGTCGCGACAGCGAAATTTTCGGCACGCTGGATCTCTCGGGCGGAGAAAATTATGATCCGTTCGATGCGAGGTGTTTGACGCAGTTGGAAATCCTGGGCCGTTCGATCGCCGCGAAAACGGTGGCGTGGCTTGCCGGCAAATCCGTGATTTGGAATGGATCCTACGTCAGTCAGTGGCCGGTGCGGGCCGGGGTCCGCGAGAGTCGCCGCTGGATCGGAGAATATGTTCTAACCGGATCTGACCTGTTGGCTGGAAATCGCTTCGAGGACGAGGTCGCTTTGGCAACCTGGCCCATGGAATTCCGTGAAACCGCACGCGGTCCGAAGTTGCGTTTTCCCAAGGAAAACCAACCTGCGGGAATCCCCTTGAGATGCCTGAAGCCGGTGGGCATGGATGGACTGTTCGTAGCGGGACGCTGCATTTCCGCGGATCACGAAGCGCAGGCTTCCATCCGCGTGATGGGCACTTGTTTTGCGACCGGCGAAGCGGCCGGGCGTGCGGCGGCTAGTTTTCGGCACCCCTGACTCGGATGAATTTGCGGCTGCCATCGACGGGGACGACCGCTTGCTTCAGCGTGTAGTTCGCGGGGACGCCGGTTTGATCGGGAATGGTCGGAACGACCGGACTAACCGGCCATGTTGTTTCCGAGAGCGTGGAGCTCTCCTGAAGCTGATAGGCCGCGTCGATATTGAGTTCCTTCCACGTGACGATCAGATTTCCGCCGCTGCGGTTGAACTGCGTGAGAGACGGGTCGGGTGAAGTCGCGGCGGTGCCGAAGAGGAATTCTTCAAGATTGGTGAAACCGTCTCCATCCGCATCATCCTGACGGGCCCGTTTGCCTGCGGGAAGCGTGCTTGCCCAGGAATCGAAAGCGGTGGCGAACGTGTCGGTTAGGACGACCAGGCTTCCCGTGGTTCCGGTCAGGCGCGGTGTCTGGATGCCGGGTGTGGCGCTGCCTTGGGGGACGTAGGTGCCGCGCAGGACCTGGACGCCATTCAAAAACAGGCTGCCAATGATGTCGGGCCCGCCGTAGGCGAGTTTCAACGTCGCGCCGGATGCGATGCGGACAGTCGCGGAGTCATTCAGTGAAGCGGTCCCGAGGACGAGTTCTCCGGCCTGGACCTGAGTATCGCCGGTGTAGGTGTTGGCGTTGCCGAGAGTGAGGGTTCCGTTGCCGGATTTGGCGAGACCTCCGTCTTTTGCATTCGCGCCGGCTAGCGTGCTGTGGACCAACGCCTGGGCGATGGTGACATTGGCTCCGTTGGTATCGATGAGTGCGCTCCCGTTGTGGACGTTGGCGGTGTCGAGGCCGGTCATGAACGCGGCGTTGTCGCCGCGGGCCTTGAGGGTGCCGCCATTGAAATTAAAAACGGCGGAGGATCCGGCAGCGGTTGCGATTTTGCTGATCTTTTGGGTGAAAAGCGTGCCGCCGTCCAAGTTGAGAATTCCGGTTCCGGTGCTCCCCGTGGTGGATCCGAAATTCACCCCGGCGGGGCCTGCGATATCGACTGAGCCGCCAGAGAGGTTTACCGTCCCTGGACCTGCGACCGAAACTACGAGACGCTGCGCGACCGTGCCGGTGATGCTCGCCGAGCCGCCAGATACATTCAGGATTCCCTCCGCGACATTGCCGACGACGATGTCACCTACCGAGGTCATGCTGCCACTGGTTAGGTTGAGGGTGCCTTTCACACCGCTCGCGCCGACGAGGATCGCGCCGCCGTTGATCGCCTGCAAAGTGCCGCCCTGAACATTGACCGTGCCCTCGCCGAGGTAGCCGATTTCGATGCGGTTGTTGGTGCAGTCATGGGAAACAATACCGCCGGTGGGAATATTGACGGTGGCATTGTCTCCTGAGACCGCTCCGATGCGGATGCTGTTGGACCCGACGCCGTTTCCGGTGCGCGAGAGTGTTCCGGCGACGTTCACGACCGTGCCATTTCCTGAAACCTGCAGGTTGTTGGTTCCGGTTTTCGCCACCGTCGCGCCTGCCGCGATGTTCAAGGTGCCCGGGCCTCCGATCGTGAAGACGGTGCTGGCGGTGTAGAGAACGGCGAGTGAATTTCCGATGGTCCCATTCTTCCCGGTGGCGACGAGAATCTTGCCGGTGAGGTTGAGGTTTCTGGCACTCGTCGCTGAGAGCGTGTAGCCGGAGTTGGTGAAATTGAGATTGGTCGCGGTGATCCCGTCGGCGGCGACGGTGATCGGGTAGGCGCCAGCCGCGCCATCCGAGCCGCCGAAGTTGGCTTCGATGCCGTTGACCCAGGGGTAGTTAGAAGCTCCACCGTTCCAAGGGATGTTTTGTGCGAGCGTGTTCCAGAGCCCTGCTGCCGGATTGATTGTCGCGCCGTTACCAGTGTTTCCGCTGTCCCAAGTCATGGTGGTGCCGGCGAAATTCGGTGGGCCGTAGAATTTCACCTCGCCAACATTGCAATGGCCGCCGCCGGGTGTGAGGTAGCGGACGTAGCGAAACACGGTCGGATTATTGATCGCGATGGTGGTGTAGATACCTTCCTGCGGTGTCACATCGACGGTGGCCAGCAGCGTCACGCCCGAGCTGAAATCCGCGACGTTGGAACCTTCGAATCTCCCGCCGACCATGCGCGATGACCATCCGGATCTCGGGTAGTAACTGATAGCCCGAACCTCGCGTCCGTTGCCATCGCCTAGGTCAAGTCCCGACCACGCGGTGTTGGCATCGGCGTCGGTGGAGTCGAAGGTGGTGCTGGTGCTGTTGTCGTAAGTCTTGTCACGGGTCGCGGTGCCGCCCCATGTGCCGCTCGTGCCGATATTGGTCGCTCCGGTGAAAGGGCTGTAGGAGGTGATGAAAGGCGCTGTTAGCGGTGGGGCGGCAGGAAGTGTGACGTCCGCGCTGACGGCGTGGGTCGATGCTCCGAAGGTGGGGCTGACCGCCTCGATCTCGATTTTATAAGTAGTTTCCGAGTTGATGCGGCGGCCCGCGGGCAGGAAATAGACATTGTTCAAACAGGCTCCCGCCCATGTCAGCGTGTTGTTCGCGTGGCGGATATAAACGTTGTATTGACGGAGTGCGTCGGGAGAAACGGTCCATTTCAACCGCAGGCTCACTGTATCCACGTCCACGCTGTTCATGGCCTCCACCAACACGTTGGAGGGAGCGGTAGGGACGACCGCCGCGCCGTCGAAAACGGCGAGCCGTCCGAGCTTCATGCTGTAACCGGTGATCGTACTGGCATTGGTGAATCGCAGCGAAATCAGAACGATCTTTTTCCCCGCATACGTGGCTAACGGAAAATTGGTGGTATTCCAGCCGGTGCTGGCCGAGGTGCCGACGTCGAGGTAAACGAACGTCGCCGGCGCGTCTTCGAATGCCAGCCCGACCTGCATGGCCGTTGCTCCCGTGGCTCCGCGTTTGTAGATCAACTGGAGGTTCGTATTGGCGGCGACGCTGAGACTGGTTTGATAGAGTTTGATGTCATTGGTGGCATTCAGATCGCCGGTGATTTTCAATGATGTGCCGCCGTAGTAGGGATCGCTGAAATCGAAGGCGGGGACCAGCTTCGTTCCGGTGCTCACCACGTTCCATTTCCAAGTGGGAAGGACATCCTGCGTGCTGAGATTCGTCCACGGGCCCGACGTGCTGATCGTGCCGTTGACCGCGGCCTGAGTGCCTTGGCCGAGGTTGAAATGGGTGACGAATGGTTTCGCCATGACCGGCGAATTCGCGGGGATGTAGTGGGCGATGCCGGGCCAGCTCGCTGTCGGATAGGCCGCATGGTTGACGGTGATGGCAGGATCGGATGCCGGGCCGCACCAGTAGCGGATTTCGCGTTTGATGGCGTCGGACGGATCCGAGTTGGAGGCATAGTTGAACGTCCACTCCGGTCGATAGATGCCGAGCGACACCCGGTGCGCCTGGCCTTCCGGGAAGACGCGTTCCCAATCCAGCGTGACGTTGTTTGCCTGGTTGGGGTCCGGCACGTAGCCACTGTCACCACGACTCTCCGTATCGATGCCCGCATAGAAGTCGTAGGGATCGAGTCCGAGGCTTTGGGCTAGGGTCCGGGAGTTCGCCAGATTGTTGGAATTCCACCACCAGAAATTCATGAACATCGTGTGGGCGCGCAGGGTTGTCCCCTCCTTCATGTAGCCGTCGTTGGTTGTGGTGAGGGCGTTTTGGAACGAACGGCTGCCGTTTTCCGCCATCGCGTCATACCAGATGATCTTCTGGTTCGCCGGGGCGTTGGCGCGATAGTAGACGATGAAGTCGCGCATGTTCTGCGCGTCGGTGGCGTTGGTCTGATAGTTTTCCTGATTGATGAACCAGCCGTCGAAATTGAAATAAGTCGCCGCCTCGATCATCTTTGCAGCCACGGGGAAAACCTTGTTCGGCGCTGTGCCGGTGTATTGTAGCAAGTCTCTAACGCCTTGCAGCGTGGCGTTGTCCGTGGAGCCGTTCCAGACGAAAAAGACATTGCCCATGATGGGCACCCCGTTGCGATGCGCCGCATCGATGACATGCGCCGGCGGCGCGGCGATGTAGCGGGTACCGGGCCGCGAGCTTCCCCAGTAGGTCATGTTGTCGATGTATTGCCACGACGTCGGCGCGTAATAGCGGGCGGTTCTTGCTCCCTGCGAGGGACATCCATCAAAGGCTACCAGGGGCATCACGCGACCTTCCTTCGTTCTGGCATGTGGATTCAGGTTCAGCGCCGCATTGAGCGCCGCATTTTCTGCGACTGTCGGCGGAGCGAAGCGAGTGGCCAACGGGACGAGGCTGCGATTGTAGGGGGCGTCCGCATCGGTGGCCGAACTCCAGGTGAGAATGCTGGTGGGTGTCCAGTTGGGAGCGCGCGGCTCGACGGCGGCCTGACCGTGGAGCAGGCATAATCCGCCCAAGGCAAGCGAGCCTTGTACCATCATCATCTTCAGAAACGTCATGCGCGGTGGATTTTCAGGCCAGGCCTTCCCGAGGTGGGTTGGAAGGTGGACAGGTAAAATCGCCGGGAAATGCCGATTTGCCTACCTACCTGTTTCAATAGGGAATTGGGCTCTCCGATTGCCGTTCGCTAGTGCCTGAGCTTGGGATCGTCGAGATCGAGACGGTAGAGGATCTGGTTGTAATTGTAGCGCGCCGTCGGTGATGCATGGTCGGCGAACTCGGCGGTATAGGTGCCTTCGAAAAGAATGAACGGGGCGTTTTCCGGAGTCAGGTCGTTTTGGATTTTCGGGTTGTAGAAGGTGTAGTTGTCATGAGTAAGGACTTTCACCGCCGACACCCAAGGGCCAAGTGGGGAATCGGCTTCGGCATACCAGATTTCTCCGAAGGTGGATGGCTTCCCGAAATTCTGGGTAAAAACGGCGATCCAACGCCTGCGGAATGCATTCCACGCGATGGAGCCGCGATGTGCCTGGACTTCGGAGTTGTCGGCGGCGGTGCGGGGATTGTCGGCTTTGGGAATTCTCTCCCAAGTGGCCGGATTTTTCCACGATTCGAAATCGTCCGGGCAACGCGCGGTCGGAAAGGGATCTCCGAAAAGCAGCCAGCTCTTTCCTTCGGGATCTTTCCAACGAACCGGATGTCCCTGGAGCGTGATGGGTTTCTGGCCATCGGATTTTTTCCAAAGAACTTTTTCCGGGAGGAATTTTTGAGAAGCCGCGTCCCACACGCAGAGGCCGGTTTCGTATTCCTCAAGATGGCCTTTGATCTTCGAGTAGGTCGCACCGAGATGGTTGTCGTCGAAGGAAATCATGCCGCCGAGCCAAGTCGGGCCGTCGCCGGGAATCTCAGCCACGCCGCGCGGCTTGCCCTTGTCATCGCGGAAATGGGTGAACGGCATCGCCAGTGGCGGTTCGAATTTTTTCAAGGGTTCCAACGGCACAGTGGCGGCGGTGGAGTTGTAAATGCCGAGCGGATAACCGGGCTGGATGGTGTCACCCCACAGATAGAAAAGTTTGCCGTCGAATTTCGCGGTGAGCACGGAATCGCAGCCGAAGACTCCGGTTTCGGGCAGCAGCGGGGGAATCCCGAGTTTTTCCCCTTCAGCGAAAAGTCCCGCGCCGGTGAGACGGCCGAGGCGTTTGGCGATGTTCCGGCGCTCGACCTCGATCCGGAATTTTCCTCCCGCCTTCAGCGTGGCCCGCACCCCCTCGAACCCGAAACCATCCTTGGACACGCCATAGCCGTGACCTTTTATGGTGAACCAAACCTCACGATCTAGCAGATCCGGATCCTCGATGGCGACCAGCCCGAGATTGTCGCTGACGTGAACCGTGTCGTGGACGCTGCGCAGCTCGACCAGTGGAACCGGCCAGCCATTCTCCTTGTCGACGATTTCAATCCGGCACGGTTCCACCGCGAACGCGGCTAGCGGCAACAGGCAAATGAGGGCAATTTTGAGCATGGCGGAATGAGCCGCTGTTTACGGGACCGAATGCAGAGTTGTATCGCAAAGGATTGGGAATAGATTCCGCCTGCCGACCTCTGAAAAGGGGATCAAACCCAGTCATGAAAAAGTGCCCCTATTGCGCCGAGGAAATCCAGGATGAAGCGATCAAATGCAAACATTGCGGGGAGTTTCTCGATGGTTCAAGACCACCGCAGCAGCAGGAAATCAAGCTTCCTTGGCACTTCAGGCCATCGCCCATCATCATGGTGGCGCTGACCGTGGCTCCTATGGCGCTGCCGATGGTCTGGTGGCATCCGCAGATGAACCGGAATTGGAAAATCGTGGCGACGGTCCTCATCCTGCTGCTGACTTGGGGGCAGATTGCGTTTTTCGTGGCCTTCCTTAAAGCGATCGACGAAGCGGTGAAAATGTTCCCGGGCGGAGGGCTGTCCTGAAGAGATCTAGCGCTTCATCGGTGCCTCGATGATTCCCTCGGCCGTTTCCTGCTTGAGACGGAGCTGGCCGCAGGCGGCGTCGATGTCGTGGCCTTTCTCGAGACGGAGGTTCGCCGTGACGCCGGCGTTCTGAAGGATTTGTTGGAAAGCCTTGCAGTGATTGTTAGGCGGGCGCTTCCACTCCAGTCCCTCGACAGTGTTGTAGGGAATGAGATTGACCTTCGCACCCAGTTTGCGCGCCTTTTTTGCAAGGATCGCAGCCTGTTCGAGCGAGTCGTTGACGTCCTGAATGAGGATGTATTCAAGCGTGAGGTGCTGTTTCTTTTTCGAGTTCCAGTATTCGAGCGCTTCGAACAGCTCGGCGACCGGCCACTTTTTGTTGATCGGCATGATCTGCTCGCGGACGTCATCGGTCGCGCCGTGTAGGGAAATCGCGAGGCGGATTTGCTGGGGGTGCTCAGCGAGTTTCTTGATCTGGGGGACGAGGCCGGAAGTGGAAATCGTGAGGTGGCGGGCGCCGAGGTGGAGTGTCTTTTCGCCGGTGATCAGCGAGATGGCGGCTAACAAATTATCGAGATTGGCCATCGGTTCGCCCATGCCCATGAAGACGAGCGAATCAACGCGCTCGCCGGATAACTGTTCGGCGGCTAACACCTGCCCGGCGATTTCCGATGCATCCAAATTTCGTGCGAAACCCGCGAGACCTGAAGCGCAAAATTTGCAGCCGTAGGCACAACCGACCTGTGAGGAAACACACAGCGTCCGGCGGTCTGACTTCTCTCCATAAAGCGCCGGGTTCGCCGGGATCATTACGCTTTCCACATAGCGGCCGTCATGCAGACGAAAGAGAAATTTGCGCGTGGTATCGGCGGAGCCTTGAGTCGTGCTGTGTTCGAGTGCGGTTAGACGGAACGACTCCGCCAATTTCGCCCGCAGCGCGGCGGGGAGATTCGTCATCGCGTCGTAGGACGTGACCTTCTTTTTCCAAACCCATTCGAGGATCTGGGCGGCGCGGAACGCAGGCTCGCCAGCATCCTTCAGCCAGGCGGCGAGGGATTCGGGAGATTGGCCGGTGAGAGCGGGGAGTGCCGGGTTGGAGAGAGGCGTTTTCAAATGTCTGGTTTGAGGAGTTCGAGCTCGAGTCCGTAGTTCCGATACTGGCTGAAGTCAGAATCGAAGGTAACGAAGCGTAAATTTCCGGAAATGGCAAAGGCGGCGAGGTATGCGTCCATCCAGACTTTGGGCGAGGCGGTGGGGCGATCCGCGAGTTGGAGCCAGAGGGCGCGGGTGCCGGGCGGTTCGTCGATGGTCGTGACGCGGGGATTGGAGAGCCAGAACTCCAAAGTTGCGATGGCGTCGCTGTTGGTGAAAGACGGCGAACCGGAAGATTTCTGGACTGCGGCCGTGGTGATCAGGCGGAGCCAGGAATGTTCGATGGCGCGCGTGATGCAGACGGGGTTGCGGCGAGTTGCCCGGAGTAATTCCGTCTTGGCGGGTTTATGAAATGGATGACCGGCGAAAGTGACCGAAACCCAAATATTCGAATCAAAGAGTGATGCCTGCACGTTGGAGGTCTTCTGCGAGGATGATGTCTTGCTCCATTTGAATGAGCTGTTCCGTAGTCATTTTTGATGCGGGGGCAGTCGGTCCACACTCGACGTAGGGAAAGCCTTCTGGACTTACTTTGATAAACGAAGGCAGCGCTTTTATCGCTGGTGCCGGAGTATTGAAGCCGATGCGAAGTGCGTGCTCCACGATGTCCTTGAGCTTTTTCCCTTCACGGGCGGCGCGAATTTTCGCCTCGCGCATCAGGTCATCGGGTAAATCCAAGGTCGTTTTCATGCCGGAATATTTCCATAAAGCTGGTTTTGTGTCAAATCGACACTCACTCCAACGCCGATCTCAGATCCGCCGCTGCGCTGCGGGCGCTGGCGGGCGGGGAGGGGACGAAGGCCCAGTCGTCTTCCGCAGCGGGTTCGAGGAGCGCATCGGCGATCTCGGTGTTGAGAGTGAGCGTGGCGGGTTCCTGGTGACTGGCGGCGACTTTGCTGGCGCGGGCAAGGGCAGCTAGGGCTGCAGGTGGGGCGCTGCTCGTGGATTGCAGACTGCGCGGGGTGCTGTCGACGGGTTCGAGATTGGTGATGGTCGCGGCTTCCGGGGCGGCTTTGAGTTCCTCGAATTTTCTAGCAGTGGTGAGCACGCGGGTTTCGAACGAGCCGATGGCGTTGTTGTAGTTCTCCACGGCGCTGCCTAACGAACGGCCGAGTTTGGAGAAATGGTCGGCGAGTTTTCCGAGTCGCTCATGGAGAGTGCGGCCGAGTTGGGAAATCTCACGGGCGTTTTCGGCGATGGATTCCTGACGCCAGCCGAATGCGACGGCGCGCAGCAATGCGATCAATGTCGTTGGTGTTGCTAGGATCACGCCTTGATCGACGCCACGCTCGATGAGACCCGGATCGCTTTGGAGAGCGGCGGAGAAGAAGGATTCGCTGGGCAGGAAGAGAACGACAAACTCCGGCGCTTGGGCAAATTGTGCGGAGTAGTTTTTTGAAGAAAGCTGTTGGATATGCGTGCGGACCTGGCGGGCGTGGCGATGAAGCGCTTCCTCGCGGGCGGTGTCTTCGGTGGCTTCTAACGCATCGAGGTAGCCGTCCATCGGTGTCTTGGAATCGACGACGATGGTTTTCCCGCCGGGCAGGCGGACGATGAGGTCGGGACGAAGTTTTTTGCCCTCGTCGGTGGTCGAGTTGTGTTGGATTTCGAAATCGCAGTGTTCCTGCATGCCGGCGAGCTCGACCACGCGGCGGAGCTGCATTTCGCCCCATTGACCGCGGCCGGTGGGTTGGCGCAGGGCTTTGACGAGCGAGGCGGTTTCACGTTGAAGGCCGAGCTGGCCCTCGCCGAGGGCGCGCACCTGCTCGCGGAGTTCGGAGTAGGCGCCTTCGCGGGATTTTTCGATTTCACCGATGCGCAGCTCGAATTTTCCGAGTGACTCGGCGACAGGTTTCACGAATGCCTCGATGGCGATCTTGCGCTTCTCGATCTCGCTCTTCGCTTCCTCGGTCTGAGTGGCGAGCGACGATTTGGCGAGGTGGAGAAATTGCTCGGAGCTGGACTTGAGGGCATCTGCGGACAGGGCTTTGAACGTGTCGGACAGCTTGATTTCCGCGCGTTCGAGCAGCGCTTGTTTTTCGGCGGCGGCCTTGAGTTCGGTTTCAAGACGGGACCGGATTTCGGTGAGCTGGTTGCGGAAAGTCTGGGCGTCCTGCTCGTTGCGCTCGGACTCGGCGTTGGAGTGGGCGAGGCGGGCTTCGATTTCCGCCGCGCGACGTTCCTCCGCCTTCAATCGTTCGGCTCCGGCGGCAATTTTTCCGGAAGCTGCGAGGCGGGTGAAAAGCCAGCCGAAGAAGAGACTGACGACGGCGGTGATGATTTCGGGAAGGTAAGGCTTAAGTTCTGGAGGAATCATGGTTTTGTCCTTGCGGCTGGCGGCTGGCTCGGTTTCGTAGAGAGCGTCGCCAATTTCCATCGTGGTAACGAACGGTCAGGCGATACGCAAACCAAACTCCTCAACTCCCATGGCATTCACACTTCCCGAACTCGGTTACGCCTACGACGCGCTCGAACCCCACATCGACGCAAAGACGATGGAAATCCATCACTCAAAGCATCACCAAGCGTATATCACCAACGTCAACAACGCTCTTGCCGGAAAACCGGAACTCGAAGCCAAGTCGCTTTGCGAACTTATCGGCGATCTCGCCTCCGTGCCCGACGACATCCGCGGCGCGGTCCGTAACAACGGCGGCGGTCACGCGAACCACAGCTTCTTCTGGAAAGTCATCGCTCCCGGTGGTGCGAAAGCTCCATCCGGCGATCTCGCAGCAGCCATCGACAAGGCATTCGGCTCGTTCGATGCCTTCAAAGAAGCATTCGCCAAAGCCGGTGCCACCCGCTTCGGCTCCGGCTGGGCGTGGCTCGTGAAAAAGGACGACGGCTCGCTCGCCGTTTGCTCCACCGCGAACCAAGACTGCCCGTGCATGGGCGCGGCCATCGCCGGCTGCGACGGCAAGCCAATCCTCGGACTCGACGTCTGGGAGCACGCCTACTACCTCAACTATCAGAACCGCCGTCCCGACTACATCACCGCGTTTTGGAGCGTGGTGAACTGGGATGTCGTCGCGGAAAACTTCGCGAAGTGAGGCTCCGATAGTCTTCTTGATCTCAATGATTCCAACAGCCGCCGGGGAAACTCCGCGGCTGTTTTTTCATCGCGATGCGTGGGCTTTGAGAATGCCCAGCACTTCGTTGATTGCCTCGGGATTTTGGTGGGCGCTGTGGTCGGAGGGAACGATGCGCTCGCTCTGGGATCCGTTCATGTGGGAACTCGAATAAGGCACGACGCCGTCGCTGGAGTTCGGCGAATCGCCACGGCCGCGGTCTCCGATGATGGTGTGATAGGGCACGCCGGGAGTGAGCGGCAGGGTGTTGATGGCCTTCACGAAACGGCTTTCGGGCGTGAGGGTATCCACGCTGTTGGCTCGGCGCCTGGGTTTGAGTTCGCTGGCAAGTCCTTGGGTGTGATTGAGCATTTCGCTGCTGGCGTCAGCGGCGAGGCGGGCGGGCCGGATGATGTAGCTGCAAAGGTGGCCGAACCAGCTCCTGGCGAGGTCGCAGCCACGCAACGGTGAAGCGATGAAAATCACCCGGCCGATCTCAGGCCGATGGGTGAAAACCAACTCGTCGCGGAAGTATTCGCGGGTGTGCGGCGAGAGTGGCACTTCATCGAGTGGTTTGCCGAAAATTTGTTTGGCGAGCTGATCGCCACTGTCGGTGAGCAACAGCCGGCTGATGCAGCCGCCCATGCTGTGGCCGATGACTACCATCGGTTTGCGTGCTGGGTAGCGCTTTTCGACTTCGTCTAACTGATGGCGCAGGATCGCGGCGGAATAGGGATAGGGGTATCCGCTGGGATAGCTGTAAAACCAGAACTGATAGTTTTTGCGGATCACCGGATCGCCACGCAGCTTGTTGATCATCGGCGTCCAAGTGGCCTGCGAATCCATCAGCCCGTGGACAACTAACACAATAGTCTTGTCCGGATCGTAGGGTTGGAGGCGCTCGATGGTGGCGGTGTGCGCGTATTTTTCCGGGTTGATGACGCGCCAGAATTCGGTTTTCGCCGGATCGGTCTCTTGGAGCATCACCGCGAGCGGCACGGTGAAATCCGCGGCGAGCGGAAACGTGTGTCCGTCGAACCTTACTGTTTCCTCGTCGAGCGGGTCGTGAAACGTGAGCACACATCGCCGGCCCTGGAAGCGGGCGACCGGGGTTACGCAGCGGAAGATGCGTGACGGCACGAAGTTCTCCCGGCGGCCTTCTGTTTTCGACACGCGTTCCGCCGCCACGAGCGGTGCGCCGAGGCCGGCGCGCGTGGTGCGCTCGGTGACGTATCTGCCGTTGACGTCGAACTGGTCCGCCGGCGTGAAGTCGTAGAGGGCGGGGTTCCACTCCGGGCGCGGATCGGGTTTTGCCGAGAGTAGATAGTCGCCGTGCTCGCTCGGGATTGTGAGCGGCTTCGACCACGCGTCGATCTTCGCGTTTTTGATGATCTCGAAAATGCGGCTCAACGCGAAATTGTAGTCGCGCCGCGCGGTGGCGTTCGCGGGGTCTCGGTGCAATTCACGCGAAGCGATGTCGAGCGCCTCCACGCAATCGCCGAGTGCCACGAGCGGTTTTGAGTGATCTCCTTGCAGCGCGCGCTGGATTTCGTTTTCCGCGGAAGCGAGCGCACCAATCCCCGGAGGACCTTGGAGAGTTGCAACTTTCATTTTGACCTCGGCGTACTGCTGGGCGCAATTGGCGAGGGTCAGGATTGCGGAGATGGCAACCGATCGAAAGAGCATGGCGGAACAGGTCAGTTTTAGAAAATCGTCGCGGTCAAACGCTTCCGCACGAGAGGTTGATTAGTAGGAAAGACCGTGGGGACCTCAAGTTGCTTTGCCAATCTTCGAATCCGTGGCGACCGGGATTTTTCGTTTTTCCCATGGGAGGAAATCGGTGTTAACAGTCATCCGTGAGTTCACCCGAATGCCCGAAACTGCCGGAGGTTGGCGCAGAGCAGAAGATTACCGAGAAGGATGTCCGCGAGCAGGAAATCTTCGAGCTGGAGAACCCGGACCGCTCGTTGCTATCAGGACCGAGTTCGCGACTGCACAATTTATCAACGATCTTCCATGTCGCGATGGACCTTCTCCGCGGCTTCCGCGCGCTGCATTTCGCCGGGCCGTGCGTGACGATTTTCGGTTCCGCCCGAACCAGACCGGGCAGCCGTTATTATGAGATGGCGAAAAACATGGGAGCTGCCAGCGCGAGGTTGGGATTTACGGTGGTGACCGGCGGTGGACCGGGAATCATGCAGGCGGCCAATCAAGGGGCCTTCGAGGCGGGCGGACGATCCATCGGTGTGAACATCGAGCTGCCGTTCGAGCAGGCGCTCAATCCCTACGTTCAGGGCTCGGTCACCATGCGTTACTTTTTCACCCGCAAGGTGGTCCTCGTGAAATACTCATATGCCTTCATCGTCCTCCCCGGAGGCGCGGGGACAATGGATGAAATGTTCGAAACGATGACCCTCATCCAGACGGGTAAATTGAAGGTTTTTCCCATCGTTCTGATGGGAAAGGACTACTGGCAGCCGCTGATGGATTTCGTTTATCGGATGGCGGAGGAAGGGACTATCAACCCGGACGATCCGGAACTCATTTTCTTCACGGATGATGTTGAGGATGCCGTCGCGCATTTGCAACGGCATGCGGTCAGGCAGTTCGGCCTGCGGAGGAAAAAGCATCCGCATCCGATCAAGATGCTGGGAGAAAAGGCGCTTTGACCTTGGACTGCGTGCAGCCTGCTGCCGCTTTGTGCCCGCAGCCTGCTGCGGCACTTGTGAAGGACATGAATCGTTTGTGAAGGACTACCGCACTCCCCGCAGCAGGCTGCAAATGCTTAAAGCGGCAGCAGGCTGCACGCAGTACAAGGTCACGGCTTCGGCAGGAAATACCCGCGCTGCTTGTCGGAAATCGGCAGGCCGATCTTTTCCATCACCGCGAGCATGTCCTCCCACACCTGGCGTTTCACGTTATTACTGCCGCCGCTCTGGAGCAGGTAGCTCGGGTGATAGGTCACCCGCACCGGAGTTCCTTCGAAATCATGCCACGGTCCGCGCATCGATGTCACCGTGCCTTCCAGTCCTAACAATCCCTCCGCCGCCGTGCCGCCGAGGGCGATGACGCACTCCGGTTTCACGATGCCGATCTCCGCTCTAACGAACGGCATGCACGCCGCCATTTCCTCGGGCGTCGGTTTGCGGTTGTTCGTCGTTTGCTTGGGCGTCGCGGGGCGGAATTTGACGATGTTGGAAATGTAAACTTGTTCGCGGGAAATCCCCATCGCCTTGAGAATGTCGTTCAGCTTCTGGCCGGCGGGTCCGACGAACGGCTCGCGCTCGCGTTCCTCCTGATAGCCCGGTGCCTCGCCGACGAGCATCACCCGCGCATCGGGATTTCCCGTGGCGAACACCATCGTTTCCCGCAGCGATCCGAGCGACTTGGCAGGTCCCCAGTTTTCCGCCTGCTGCCGGAGCGATGCCAGTTGCTCCGCTTTCGTCGAACCCGCGATGGACAACGATTTCGAAACGACGACCGGTTTCGGCTCCTCATTCAAGGTGATCGTCGGTAAGGGCTCGCGAACCGCCGGAACTGCGGCGGACACCGTCACAGGCTCCACGGCTGCAGGCGCGGCTCCACCGGTTTTCGCCCGATTGAAAATGTCGCGCAGCACCTCGCGCGCGCCATCGTCCAGATGCACGTGCGACACCCCGCGGGCTTTTTCAGCTTCGAGAAATTCCAGCAGCACATCGACAGGGCGAATCACGCGGCGACGCTAGCGAGTTGCCCCGCGCGGTGCAACTGCTGGATTCCCGGTCCGGTCCTTCTCCTTGCCGGGTGGGGGGAATTGGGCCATCTTCCGCCGCGCCCGCCCGCAGCGACGTTCATCCGACCATGTCAAAATTCCCGAAATTTCCCGCCACCCTCTCCGCACCGACTTGGTATTCGGCTCCGCGGTTGTGGCGGACTTTGAGCAAAGCGGCGCTCAGTGCCGGTCGGAAAACCCTGCTCACCGCGCTCACGCTTTTCTACTGCCTGCAGGATCGCGACACCCCGACTTGGGCGAAGGGTGTCATCGTCGGAGCCTTGGGATACCTCGTTTTACCCACCGATTTGATCCCGGACATCATTCCCGGCATCGGCTATGGCGACGACTGGGGCGCTCTGGTTGCGGCGCTTGGCACGGTCGCCGCTTACATCAAGGATGAGCACAAATCGAAGGCCCTCGCCCAAGTGGAGCGCCTTTTCGGTTCGCCGAATCCAGCCCCGCCGCCGGAATTCATCGAATAAAACGCCCGCCAATTCAGTATCACCGGGCGCTTGCCGTCCATTTCACCATGAAACCGACTCTCCTTCTTCTCTTCGCCCTGTTTTCCTCACTCGTCGCGGCCTTCGCCGGGGTCGGCGTCGATCAGGATGAATTCGCGAAAAACCTGGGTGGCTGGAAAAAGCCCGGGAAATACGTCGATTACGAGCTCTCCGGTGCCAACTACCGGACCTACAAGCCCGAATCCAGCCCCACTCCCGATGGCGGGATCTTTGTTTCGATCCGCATCGACTACCTCCGCGGCTGGCTCGCCTCCGACGACCACGCCACTCTCGAAATCACGGTCAGCTCGAAGGGGGCCATCGTCGCCGCCCAATCGACCATCGCCATCCAAGGGCAGTCGATTGCCAGTGACGTCATCGTCGGCTCCAGCGAGGCAGGTAAGGAAATCATCAATCCCAACCGCACCGTTCAAATCGGCACCGACCTGGTCTCGAACCTAACGGCGAAACTGCTTCTTGAAAATATCGTTGAAGCCGGCCGCGTGTCGTTTCCCGCTGTCATCCGCCACAACTACAACCGCATCTTCCAAGCCATCAGGGTCGAGGGCATCGCAGTCATGACGGCTGTAGCCATTCCTGACGAACCGATCGTTCTTCCTCCCGTGCCGCCCCCCGCACCTCCAGCGGTGACCCCTCCTGTGGCACCGGTTTTGCCAACCACACCGGCTGTAACACCGGCACCGGTCGCACCGGCAACGCCACCGATCACTCCAGCCTCACCCACGCCAACCCTGCCGGTCACTCCTGCGGCTCCCGATCCCGCGAAGCCGGCCACCGTGCCGCTGGAGATCAAGCAATACTAACATCGGTGAGCGTTTATCCTCGCGGATGAAATTTCTTGTGCACCGATTTCAACCGCTGCCGATCGACGTGAGTGTAAATCTGGGTCGTGGAAATATCCGCGTGGCCTAGCAGTTCCTGGATCACTCGCAGATCCGCGCCGCCTTCCAGCAGATGCGTGGCGAAGGAATGCCGCAGCAGGTGGGGGTAAATATTCTGATCGATCCCCGCCATTTTCGCCCGTTCCTTCACGATCTGCCGCACCCGGTCCGGTGATAGCGGTCCGCCCCGCACGCTGATGAAAAGGTGCGACGACGTCTTCTTTGTCACCAACTCGGGCCGCTCGTTGGTCAGGTAGCTGGCAATTGCCTCGCGCGCCTTGTTGCCCACCCTCACGATGCGAGTCTTGCCACCCTTGCCGGTGACGCGGATGAAACCTTCCTCGAAATCCATCATCTCCATTCGCAGCTTGCACAGCTCCGACAGCCGAAGCCCCGACGAGTAGAACAATTCCAGAATCGCCAGATCCCGTCGCCCTAACGGCTGCGCCGGATCGATGGACTCCAACAGTGTCACCAACTGCGACGCATGCAGTGTTTCCGGCAACGTCATGTCCGGCTTCGGCGCCAGCAGCGGCTCCGCCGGATCCATCTCCAGCTTCTCCTTCCCCGCCAGCCAGCGGAAAAACACTTTCAGGTGCACCGTGGTGATCCGCAGCGATGCCGCATTCAGCCCCTCCGCTTTCCTTTGCGTGAGAAATGCAGCGAGCTCGTCGGTTCCCACATCCCGCAGGGAAATTCCTTTCTTCCCCAGCCACCCCGCCAACGCGTCCAAAGTCTGCCGCACCGATGCCTGATAGGCATCGGATAGTCCGCGCTCGGTTGCCAGAAACCGGATGAATCGATCGGCGTTTGCTTCCATCACTCGGCTCCGACCATCGCCCCCGTGCCTCAGCGAGTAAAGGCACTAAGATGAGCACTCCAGAGAAGAATCATCGCCAAATTTGATGCGCTCGACGACCTTCGTGTAATCGATGGTGCTGATTTCCGTCGTATCCAACTCGACAAGCAAACCCGGAAGGGCGAGGGGCTGCGGATTGCTGCTGAAGATCCGGTGGTGGGCCTCGTCAAGATTCTCAGCGTCCACATGGCCGGGATGACGCTCCCCGGAGAGCGCGCGTTCCTGAAATCTCTTCCACTGGCAATCCGCGCTGGCAGTGCAGAACACCTGTGTCGTTTCGACACCGTACTTCCGGGCCAGTTCTCCGAGAGTCGCACCAGCTCGTTCTGAAAAGTTCGCTTCAAGCACCAGACAAGGAATCTGTGAGTGGAAGAATTCTTCCGCGAGTGCGAACAAAAGGTCATAGCTCGCGGAACCAAGTTGGACAGACCATTTGCGGTCCGAATGTCCGAGCGAATCAAATAGGGTTTCCTTGATCGTGTCGCGGGCAAGGAGCGGAACACGCATTTCCTCCGCCAGATACCTTCCAAGGTGGGTCTTCCCCGTAGCCGGTGCCCCGCTGATGATGATGGCCTTCATTTGATCTGTTGGACGCCATCTTTCATGTCCTTAGCCAGCGCAGATAACGCTTCCGGTGGCAAGGTAGAAGCCTCCAAATCAGTGTGACGACTTCTCTTGATTTACTCGTTCACCAGCGTCAGGCGCATGAAGGCCTTTCCGTCCGGAGAATCCTCCATCGCCGTCGCGCAATAGTAAGTGAAGACGTCGAACGCCCCGTCGCTCGCAGGAGCTCCTGCCTGGATTACGTTGGCGGCGGCACCGGGTGCGGATAGACCGGCAATGGTGGCGGCGGCTTGCGGGACGAGCGTTACCCCGCTGCGGTCTTTGCGGACGCGGGCCTGGAAGCTGAGGTAGTGTTTGTTAGGTGATCCGGACAAACCAATGGCGCTGCCCAATTTCATCTCGCCCTTCGGCAGGAGGTTGGGATTCGGGGTGAGGGGATTGGTGTCGAACAGGTATTCGAGGAGGTTGGAAATGCCGTCGCCATCGGGATCCGAGTTGATTCCGCTTTGGCCGTTAGGGAGGGTGTATTGGAATGCCCACGAAGCGAAGGGGATGGTGGCGGGAATGATGCCGCCGCTGGCGACGCCGATGTTGGGAATCGCCAAGGCGGAAACTTCCGCGGCGGTGAGGACGCGGTTGTAGATACGAAAATCGTCGATGGTGCCGTTGAAAAGCGGATCCGCCGCATATTGGCTTTTGCCGAGGTAGTTGAGGCTGGGATTGAAGTTTGCGGGAGTGATGGTGATGGCCGCAGTGCTGGCGAGGGCGCCATTGATATAGAGGCTCCCGGTGTTCGCACCGAGGGTGACGGCGATGTGAACCCACTCGCCCACGGGCAATGCCGCGGTGTCCAAAGTCTGCTCCGCACCGCCATTCTTGATGGCGAAACGGCCGTTGGGAGCGAAGAAAAGATATTGCGAGGTGCCGGTGCCGAAATCGAAAACGCGCTGCCAGTTTGCACCACCGTTCCATTTCACGCGAGCGGCGACGGTGATGGTGCTGTAGCTGGCGACAGTGGTCGGGAGGGTGACGAAATCATCGATCGAATCGAAAACCAGGGCCTTGTCATAGCGTCCGTTTCCATAGACGGGTCCACCGGTGCCGCTGCCATGCTGGGTGCCGGTGCTGTCCAGCAGGTTCGTATTCAGTTCGTAGGTATCCATCAGCCCGGTGACTCCGGTGACGTTGATATTTAGCAGCGCATCGTCGGTCGAGTTGCGGCTGTCGGTGACGCGGACGACGAAACGGTTGGCTCCGGTGTTTCCAGCGTCGGGCGTTCCTGATAGGGCACCGTTGGGCGCGACATAAAGCCAGGCGGGACCAGAGACCTTGCTGTAGGTCAGCGTATCGCCGGCATCGGCGTCGGTCGCGGAGCCGATGATCGAGTTGTAGTAAATCTGGCCAGCGGTCGCGTTGGGCCTAGTGATCGGATCCGAGATGAATTGCGGCGGCTTGCTGTTCATCAACAGGATGATCTGGGCGTCGGTCAGCGCGGTGTTATAAATACAGAACTCGTCGATGCGGCCGTTAAACAGCGCGTCCGGCCATTGGCTCTTGCCGATGTAGTTGGTGGCGGCGCGGAAGTCGCTGGGATTGATGGTGATGCTGTTGTCTGTGTCCACGACGGCACCGTTGATGTAGAGCTTTCCAGTATTGCCGTTGAGCGTGACGGCGACGTGCGTCCAGACTCCCACCGGGATGGGCGGTCCATCCATCACCTGTTCGGTTCCACCATTTTTGATGGCGAAGGTGGTGCGCGCAGTACCGCCGGACGATGGTGTGAGGAACAAATTTTCCGCCGTGCCGCTGCCGAAATCGAAGAGGCGCTGCCAGATCGGCCCGCCGTCCCAGTTGACCCACGCGGCCACGGTGATGTCGGTTGAGCTGGCGACATCGGATGGCAGCGTGACGAAATCATCGACGCCGTCGAGATCGATGGCCTGACCTTGTTTGCCCGCGACGTAAACCGGCCCTCCGGTGGTGATGCCGTTGGCGGTGCCCGCGCTGGCGTTCGCATTTCCATCGAAGGCATAGCGCTGCTCGTTGCCAGTTAGATCCTTCACGTTGATTGTGACAATTGTCACCGCGATCGCTCCGACGGGGTCGGTGACGGTGACCGTAAAGGTATTGATTCCGGTGTCGTTCAATGACGGGATACCGGTAAATTTCCCGTCGCTGGCGATGTTCAACCAAGCGGGGCCGGCGAGTTTGGCGAACTTGAGAACCGATCCGGCGTTCGCATCGGACGCATCACCCGCCAGGGTTCCGCTATAAGGCTGGAGCTTCACCGCGTCCGCCTTGGCCAGCGGATTGGCGGTGAACTGCGGGGCGATGTTGTTATAGTTCGCCAGCACCTGTGCGTCGGTTAGTGCGGAGTTGTAGAATCGGATGTCATCCATCCGTCCATTGAACAGGGGATCCGTCGCGAACTGCCCCTTGCCGAGATAGTTCCAAACCGTTGCGACATTCACGGGATCGATGGTCATCGCGGTGTTGGTGCCGACGAGGGCTCCGTTGACGAAAAGCTTTCCAGTAGTTCCGGTGAGTGTCACCGCGACGTGGGTCCATGCTCCGACGGGCAGCGCAGCGGTGGAATCAAGGCGTTGTTCGCCACCCGTCGCGTCGGCCACCGCGCCGTTTTTCATGACGAACCGCAGCTTGGAGGTGTCTCCGGTTTTCGGAACCATGGCGACGAATTTATCGGTTCCATCGCCGAGGTCGAAAACGCGCTGCCAATTTCCGCCGCCGTTCCAGTAGACCCATCCGGTGAAACTGAAGTCCGTGCTGTCGCCCAGCTTGGATGAGAGCCGGATATAATCGCTGGTGCCATCGAAGCTGATCGACTGGCTGGACTTGCCCGTGGCGTAAGACGGCGTGCCCATGACGATGCCGTTATGGCCGTTGCCGGAGCTGTCGTTGGCATTTCCCTCGAACAGAAAACTGGCGTTCACCGCCGTCGCCGTTTCTGGAAAAGCCTGCACCTGAGAAGGGGAGGAAATCTGGTTCTGATAGACCGGACCCGCGGTGGTGAGCCAGCCGCCGTCCCAGACCATGCGGCGGTTGTCGCCCACCCAGTTGAAAATCGCATAGCGTTCGACGTAGGGGGCCCAGCCGTCCATCATGTCGATGAACTCGTTGATCCGCGTGGCGTTTTGCTCCTGGGTGGGATTATTGGAGCTGTCGTTCCAACTGGCGCCGTTGTTGAACTCCGTCAGCCAGACAGGGCGCTTGGTCCGTTCGGAAATGGTGCGGAGCAGCTCATGCAGACCCCAGGCGTCGTAGTTGGCCCCGTAGAAATGAACAGCGACGAAGTCGACCCGATAGCCGAGCTGGTCGCAGCGGTCGATAAACGGATAGAGCCAGCTGTTCAGTCCGCCCTCGGTCACCGCGGGCGAGCCAAGACGCAGCCCGGATTTCATAAGCTCCGGCCATTGCGCGATCGCCTGATCCACGGTTTGAGGTGTTTGCGCCGTGTCCCACGTGTTGTCGGGCTCGTTGTAGCCGAGAAGGTGGGTGACATTCTGCTTCGCGTTGATTTCGTCAAATCCCGGCCAGTAGGGACCATGCCGCATGGGGACGTAATCGGAATCCAGGTTATTGCTGTCACCACCGGCATCCCAGCCGTAGTTCCAGTAGTGATTCATTTGCCAGCCATCGCCGCCGCCCCAGCCTTTTTTCAAAACCCAGCGCCATGGGAAGACGCGCACATAGCGAATGTTGTTGTTCAGCGCCGCAGGTAGAACGCTGACTTCAAGGTCTCCGTCCTGGGCAATGTAAACCTTGCTGGAACCCATGCCTGTATTCTGTTGGGCGACGGTGCACATGTAGCCGCGCTTCAATTTGAACGAACTGGTCGCGGCTGATAGAATCCCGAGACTCGCCTCATTGTAATACGTGTAAAGCCCCAGCGATTTCGACGGACCGGTGAAATGGGTGCCGTCGAAAATCTGCAACGGCTTGTAGGTCGGGCCATGAGGGATGACGACGGTGCCGGCTTCATACTGCACGATCCTCACATTGCTGTTGAGCACCGCCGCCGCACCGTTCACCCGGAGTCGGCCGAGAAACGTCGAGTTCACCACCGACGGGCGGATGTTTCGCATGAAGAACCACGAGTCCGTCGAATTCAAATTGACGATGCAGCCGGGAATCGGATCGCCGGTGCCGGTGATGTTCAGCTCCGCGCGTCCCGTCATGGTGACGGTGGTGTTGGTCAGAGTCGCCGCTGTTTGAACATCATTAGCGATATTGAGCGCTTGGGCGTTGGCTGCCACCGAAAGGACGACGGACACCGCCGTCGCGAGGAGCCGGGGAAATGGGATTTGGAAAGAAAAGGCTCGGTTCATGAACTTGGATTTTTCACATGGAAACTTAGGCGAAGCGGTTTCGGGTTTAAACCGCCCCGTTCGGGGGGAAGTCAAAAAACACGCCGTCTCCCATTTTACAAAATGGCGGCATGCAGATCATAAACCGGAGTTACTAAGCCGCAAGATTTTAAATATTCGCGGATATATTTAAATCCGCAAAGAAAAGCCGGAGAAGCGCTAGGCTCCTCCGGCTGGTGAATCGGGACGGGTTTCGGAAGTTACTTGTGCAGGATCTTCGCCACCTTCGGCGCACGCAGGCGGTGCGGTTCAGGCAGGTTCGATCCGAGCAGCGGACGGCAATAGTTCCGGAAATCATCCGTTACGCCGTTACCTTCCGCATTGATGAAATTGTCCGGCATGTGGCGTGTTTTCCCGGCGACTTTGCGGATGTCCACGAGTTGATAATCCACGCTGTAGTTGAGCACCGGGCGCTTGATCGCCACCGAGCCGTCAACATTGTCCCACATCGCGAACTGCACGGCTTTCTCGCCGACTTCGCGGGCCTCGCGGGCGTCGCGGTCCGACTGGATGCCCATGAACGAACGTTGCAGGTAGCCGAAGGTATCGGAACGCACGCGCTTGATGCCGAGTCCCTTGCGGATTTCGTTGGAAAGCAGGTCGCCGAGGGCGCCGGTGCCGGAAAGCTGGACGTTGCCGTGGGAGTCGCGCTCTTCGACGCCGAGAAGTTTGACGATCATCGGCGTGTTGTCGGGATCGGAGATGCCTTCGGACACGGCGATGGTGCAAAGGCCGTGTTTTTGATAGACGCGATCCACGTCGGCGAGGAAGTTTTCCATCACGAAATGGCGTTCCGGCACGTAAATGAGGTGCGGTCCGTCATCGACGTATTTTTGTGCCAGCGAAGAAGCAGCGGTAAGGAAACCTGCGTGGCGACCCATTACGACACCGATGTAAACGCCCTGAAGCGCGCGGTTGTCGAGATTCACGCCCGAGAATGCCTGAGCCACGAAACGCGCCGCCGAGCCGAAGCCCGGGCAGTGGTCGTTTTCCTCAAGGTCGTTGTCGATCGTCTTCGGAATGTGGATCGCGCGCAGTTCGTAGTTCGCTTCCTTCGCCTGCTCGTTGACGATGCGGACGGTGTCGGACGAGTCATTTCCACCGACATAGAAAAAGTAGCGGATGTCGTGCGCCTGCATGACTTTGAACATGCGTTGGCAATACTCTTCATCCGGTTTGTCGCGGGTGGAAAGCAGGCCGGACGATGGAGTGCCGGCGACTTGCTCCAGGTTGTGGGTGGTCTCGCGGGTGAGATCGACGAAGTTTTCATCGACGATCCCGCGGACGCCGTGGACAGCTCCATAAATGGAGGTCACCTGGCTGAATTTGCGGGCTTCGAGGGCAACGCCGACGACGCTTTGGTTGATCACGGGAGTGGGGCCACCACCCTGGGCGACCAAGACTTTTCCTTCTAGGCGGTTACTCATGCGGGCGGGAGAATTGACGATCCGGTGGCAGATGCAAGCCCGGAAAAATGACGGAATCGTCCGGGGAAGTCGTTGGAAAACAGTTGGGAATTCCATTATTCCACCAGCGGGCCAGAATATAGGTTCTGTAAGGCCTATGAGTCCTATTCCTCCTTTTCCCTGCCCGCACCTCCCGGAAATTTCCGGAGCGCACGACTTCACGCTGACCCGCCGTCACGGCGATGCGAAAGGCACGGAGTTCTATCTGGACGCCTTGCGCTACGCTCAATCCCAATGGATTTCTGGAAAACCCGCGCAGGCAATCCTCCAACTCAACAAAGCCTGGATGGCCGATCTCACCGGAGACGAGCCTGTTTTAAAAACGCATCCATCGCCGTACCGCGCGCTCGTTTGGATCATGGAAACCGCTTCCAACGGCGATTATGGCTACATGGGAAATCCCGTCCGCCATTTCCAACACCTCGCCAGCCGCATGTCCGGCCCGCGTGCCGGGATCCGTTCTTGGCGCGCGTGGCTCTGCTTTCACCTGGCCGAGCGGCTTCTTGATTCTGATAGGTTTCCCCGCGATGGCGAACAAATCGCTCGGGAGGGGTTGTGGATTCCGGGGTTTCAACGCGCATTCCAAGAAGTCTCTGCCTGGGGATGGTCGGGCGAGTTAAGTTCCTTTCCGAACCTCGGACCGATCAATCGAGCGTAAGATCCACCGTCCGGCCGTCGTTGCATTTTTTCACATGAACCCACCGGGAAATTTCATCCGTTCAGTGCTCTATCAGTCGATCGTGCTCATGGGCGCTCTTCATGCTGCGGAGCCGGTCCGTCCGCTGATGCGGGATTTCATCGGGCTCAATGGTCATACGGTTCAGTTCAAGCCGGAACTCTATCAGCCTGTATGCCGGCTCGTCCGCGACTATCATCCGGTCGCGTGGGATCTGGAAAAGCAGACCGCCACGCTCCCGCCGTTTCCATCCGCGAAGAACAAGGTGGACTGGAACCAGGTTTACGGATCGTGGAAATCCAAAGGCTGGATCACCGACGCCTGCCTGATGTTCGAGTCCGTGGATCATGCCGACTGGACTGATCTCGATAAGGATGCGCGGAGTTACGGTGCTGCGTTTTCCAAGGAGTTTGGACCCTCCGGAAAAAGCCGGGTCGTCAGCTCGGTGGAAATCGGCAACGAACCGGGATCTTGGAGTGACGCCGACTATTCACGGATGTTCCGGGCCATGGCCACCGGCATCCGGGCGGGTGATCCGAAGATGACGATCGCCTCCTGCAATCTAACTTCCGGGGCGAGTGGGAAATACGAGAAGAGCGTCTCGTGCATCGCGGACATGCCCGAACTCGTGGACGTTCTCACCATTCACAGCTACGCGGAACTAACCGGTTGGCCGTCGTGGAAGCGGAGTTTTCCCGAAGATCCGGCTCTGCCGAAATACCTGAAGGACATCGAGAACCTATGCGTTTGGCGCGACCAACACATGCCGGGAAAGCCGGTTTGGATCACTGAGTTCGGCTACGACAGCACCACCCAGCCGAATGAAAAAACCGGCGATTTCGCAAAATGGGAGGGCGTTACGGATGAACAACAAGCGCAATGGATTGTCCGCTCGCTGCTGGTTTTCTCCTCGATGCCGGTCGAGCGTGCCTATCTCTATTTTTTCAATGACGAGGACAAGGCAAGCGTCCATGCCAGCGCCGGACTCACCCGGCACTTCAAACCCAAACCCTCGTTTTACGCCGTTCGCCACCTCCAGCAGACGCTGGGAGACTTTCGCTTCCGGAGGATTCCGACCAACGATCCCGGAAAACTCAGAATCCAGGAATATGAAAGCGAAGGAAAAACCATCTGGGCGGTTTGGTCTCCTACCGGTGATTCCCGCACCAGCAAGATGGCGCTCGATCATATCCCCGGTAAACTCGAGTCTTCCTCGCGTATGCCGCTCACCGATGCACCTGCTGTTTCCGGAGAAGCCCGACAGACGGCATCCGGCAGCGTCGAACTGGAAGTCGGAGGCAGTCCTGTCTATCTGACTTTCGAAAAATGAGCGGCTTGCGGGATTCTTGAAACCCTATTTCCCGCTCCATCCGCCGCCTAACGCCTTGGCGAGGGCAGCGAGGGTGATTCGTTGCTGGGCTTCCACCTGGCTGAGGGCGAGGCGGGTTTGGAGGACGCCGCGCTCGGCATCGACGACGTCGAGGTAGTTGGTCAGGCCCTTGTCGTAGCGTTCCTGGGCGAGTTGTTGGGTATCCTTCGCGCTTGTCACCGCGCGCTCGAGCGAGGCACGCGAATGGGCGAGACCCTTGAGATCGACGAGAGCATCCTCCACTTCACGCAGGGCCACGAGCAGGGTCTGGCGGTATTTTGCGAGGGCTTCGTCGTAGCGGCTGCGCGCTGCCTGATAGTTGGCTTTGTTCGTTCCGCCGTCGAAGATCGGAGCGGCGACATTGGCACCGAGCGACAGCACGCGGTTTTCCCAATTGAGGAATCGCTTCGCATCCACCGATTCGAATCCACCGCCGGCACTGAGGCTGAAATTCGGATAGAACGCGGCTTCCGCCACGCCGATTTGCGCGTTCGCGGCACGCAGTTGTTGTTCGGCCGCACGGACGTCCGGGCGGCGCATCAGAACTTCGGCGGGAAGTCCGGCGCGGATCGACGGCAACGTGCTGATAGGTGTGCGGGCGGCGACGCTGAAGTCGGAAGGAGTGACACCGCACAGCACGGCCAGCGCGTGTTCCGCGGAGCCTCGCTGGCGTTGGACGAGCGCGAGATCGTTGTCGGCGAGTTCCACTTCGGTGCGGGCGCGGCTGAAGGCGAGACCGTCGGTGAGTCCGGCATCCATCTTGGATTTCTGGATGTCGAGCGCCTCGCGACGGCTCTTCAAGGTGTCGTCCAAAACCGCTTCCTGCGCATCGAGTCCGCGCAGCAGGAAATACTGGCGGGCGACTTCGGCGGCGACGCCTAACCGTTGCGAGTCCAACAGGGCCTCGCTGGCGGCGGCTTGTGCGGAGGAGGCTTCGATCAGCCGCTTGTTTCGCCCCCACAAGTCGGGATCGTAGGCAAGATCGAAGCTGCTGCGGTAGTGTTGCGATTCCAGATCCACGTCGACCCCGGAAGGAATATTTCCCCGCAATACGTCCGAGGAACTGCGGGAAATCCCCGCGCTGCCCATCAGATCGAGTGTGGGAAACATCCGGGCCTGATCCACGGCGACCAGCGCACGCGAAGTATCGACACGTGCCTTGGCGGCGGCGAGATCGTTGTTGGCTGCTAGGGAATGATCGATCAGCCGGTTCAGTTCGCTGTCGTTGAAAAGACGCCACCAGTTGTCGGGAAGCCGCGCCGCCGGTGTGGCCGCGCCTTCTTTCCATTTCGTGCCGCCGGTCACACCGGGAAGTTGGAAATCCGGGCCGAGCGTGCAGGAGGCAAGCGCGATTGAGGCGGGCAATATCAGATAGCGGTGTTTCATGACTCAGTCGAAAGCGGTGGGAAGTGATGGATTCGCGGCGTGTTGCCAGGCGAGGTCGAGGTAATGTCTGGCTGCCCGGTGCGGACACAGCGGCGGCAGCCCGTCGGCGGAAAAGAAATCGGCACCGGAAGTTTCGTGGCTGGTAGCTAGATTTCCACCGATGATGCGGCAGAGGAAAACGAGTTTGTAAACATGCTCCGGCTGGCGCGGATGCCCTTGCTTGTCCTTGTCCCAACAGGCGATGAGTTTCATCACCTCCACCTCGATGCCGGATTCCTCACGGACTTCCTTTACGGCGTTCTCGGCGGGGCTGCCATTGAGATCGGCCCAGCCTCCCGGAAGCGTCCACTCGCCGGAGGATGCTTCCTGCACCAGTAGGATGCGGTCGTTTTCATCAAACACCGCCGCGCGAACATCCACCTTCGGGGTCGCGTAGCCAAATTCCTGCGGCCATTTGAAATCAGGAGCTACAGCCTGCATCGGCAACGAGGAAATTTCGTGCAGGCGCAGATAGCGCTCGCGGTCGTAAGGACCTTCCGAGTAACGCAGGCCAGCCTCGGCGATGGACTTGAGCTCGCGGCTCAAGGCGATCCAATCCGGTGGTGCTATCAGGTCGGGAGGGTTCATTTTCTTTCCGGTGCTTCGATGAAGACATCCACTTGCTGGCCGACGTATAACGGAAGATCCGCCGGGCGGACGAGCGAGTAAATCACCTGCAGCACGCGGGTGTCCACCCGTTCGGTGCTTGATCCGGTGAGCGAAACCTTGGGAATCACGTAAGGCTCCACGCGGATGAATTCGAGCGGGAAGGTGATCGTGGGATCGCCTTTCAGATAGCCGTAGGCCTTCTGTCCCTCGCGGATGCGGGTCGCGTTCTGCTCGTCGATGTCGGCACGGACCTGGAGTTTGTTGGTTTCGCCGAGGATCATCGCCGGAGTCTTGGGCGAGGTGGCCGCGTATTCGCCGGCGCGGACGTTGAGCTGGATGATGGTGCCGTCACGCGGGGCTCTAACGGTCAATCGTTCGATCAACATGGCGATCCGTTTCAAAGACGTTTCCGACGAGACAAGCTGCGCCTTGGCTGCGGCGACTTGCGCTTGGGAAACGGTGACGTCCTGTTTGCGGTTCTCCAAGTCGTCGCGGCTGACGGCGCGGGTATCGCTAACAGCAGTGAGCCGCGCGAGCTGTCCTTCGAGTTTGCCGAGTTGCGCCTCGCTGACCGTGATCTGCGCGCGTGAAATTTCCTGTTGGGCCTGGGTGGAGAGTTGCTCGGCGATGAGATCCCGGTCATCGAGTTTCAAGAGCGGCTGACCATTTTTCACGGCATCGTTCACCTTCACGAAAACCTCGGTAACGAGGCCGGGCAGGGGAACACCGATAGCAACATTTTCACTCAGTGCCTCAAGAATTCCGGTCGCGGCGACTGCGTGGACATAGGGTTTCTGCGGAGGCATGACCGGCGGATCGCCAGGGGGCGGCATCGCGCGCTCGGCCTGGAGGTTTGAGACCCTCACGATCATCACCACGCCGAAGATGGCGGCGAGGATCGATCCGTAACGGACGGTTTTCGACATGAAGTTCATGATGGAATGTTAGGTGGCGTGTTCGTGCTCGAAATGAGGTTGCTGCTGCTGTTCCTTGACCTCGACGATCTCGCCGTCGTCCATGCGGGCGATCCGGTCGGCGTAGGAGAAAATGCGATTGTCGTGCGTCACTATGATTACCGCACGCTCCGGCGAGCGGGCGACCTGGCGGAAAAGATCGAGGACGATTTCGCCGTTCTGCGCGTCGAGTGCGGCGGTCGGTTCGTCGCAGATTACCAGCGGCGGCTCGTGGACGAGAGCGCGGGCGATGGCGACGCGTTGCTGTTGTCCGCCGGAGAGTTTGTTAGGCCGCTCCTTCCAGCGAGGGCCGAGTCCGACGCGTTCGAGGACCTCCCGCGAGCGCTTGAGCGCCTTGCTGCTGGAAACGCCTTGAATGAGCAGCGGCACGCCGACGTTTTCCGCGATGCTCAGCGTGGGGATGAGATTGAACTGTTGGAAAATGAAACCGATGTTCTCCGCCCGAAAACGGGTGAGCGCCGCACCGGACATTTTCTCAAGGTGATTTCCGAAAACCTCGATCTCGCCACTCTCCACGCGCATCGTTCCGGCGATGGCGCTGAGCAGCGTTGTTTTTCCGCAACCGGATGGCCCGACGAGCATCATGATCTCGCCGGTGCGCGCCTGGAGGTTCACTTGCTTGAGCACGTGGATCTTGTCCGGCCCGTCGCCGAAACTTTTTTCGACAGCGCGGACATCGACGACGATGCGGTGAGTGGATGGAGATGTGTTAGGCACGGAAGACCATGGCGGGTTCGTAGAGACTCAGGCGGATGATTCCCATCAGGGCGGCAAGCATGCAGATCAGCTGGATGACGCAGAACGCCACCACCGGGATCTGCCACGGCATGACAAACGGTGGCTGGCCTTTTTCAAGCGCTCCCATTGCGAAACCGGACGTCGCTAACAGACCGAGTCCGAAGCCGATCAGCCCTACGGTCAGCGCTTGGAAAATCAACATCATGCTCAGCCGGAAATTCGACATGCCCATCGCCTTGAGCGCGCCGAGGTGTTTCAAATTATCCAAAACAAAGGCATAAAACGTCTGACAGGCGATCGCCACTCCCACGATGAATCCGATGATCACGGTCGTGCCGAAGGAAATCGGGATGCCGGTGTTTTTCACATACCACCACACCGTGGAGGTGCTGAAATCCTTGGTGCCTTTCCCGAATTCCCCGTTCACATAGGCCCGCAGTCCGGTCTGTTTCTCGATCTCTATCACCGCGTCGTCCACGGAGACGCCCTCGATCGGCGCTGCGATCACGGCGGAGAGCATTTTCCGCTGTGGCGGCGCGTATTGCAGCGCCCGCTCGTAGGTTGTCCAAATGTAGGGACCGCCGGTGAACGAGCGCATCGCCTTGCAGATTCCCACGACCCGCGCTTCGACGTCGTTGATTTCGAAAATCGAGCCAACTCCGACGGGATGCTCCTTATCCAGAGAAAGCCGTTCCACTGCAAGTTCGTCGATGATCACCGTATTCGGCAGCCGCAAATCCTCGAGCCTTCCTTTTCCCGGCACCATCCTCCCCGGAGCGCCTGCTAGCGACGCCGCGTCGATTCCCACGAGTTGCACGGTTTTGAACGCGCCGTTAGACAACCGCACCCGCTGGATGCCCGAGTAAAGCGGCATCGCCCAACGCACTGCGGATACCGAGCGCACCCGCGCCACATCGGTATCGCGCATTGGGTTCGTTTCGTTGATCTGTTCCACGCGTTCCTCCACCACATAAATCGGAGCCGCCACGTTTTTCAAAGTCGCCGTGGTCCACATCATCAGTCCGCAAAACACCGACGCCTGTTGGACGATCAGAAACGTGGCGAAAAACAGACCGGCCACCAGCATGAGATACTTGGCTGTGTCGCCGAAGAGCATTTTGAGAGCGAGGCCGATCATGCAGGAAATGGGAGGAACAACCTCCCGCAGGCGGATCTTAGCGATGGCTCGCGACCGCGCAACCCGTGACATGCAATTCCGTGAAATCGTGATGCACTTGTTTGAAACGTGGCGTTTTAGGCTCTTTTGGGAAGAGTGGCCTGAATTCCTGCTAGGTCCCCAGAGACGAATTGGCTGGGAGGGAAATGAACGATGATGAAAGGCAAACGACCTGTTTCCCCGGGCAAAATACCGAGGTCGTTGGGCTGGCGACCTAGGTCGTTTGCGAAACGACCTGGGTATTTCATGAAGCGACGCGGGTCGTTTAAGCGAGAACCGAGGTCGTTTTGAGCGGGGAACGGGTCGTGGGCAGGGCGGGAGAGGTCGCGGGGAAGCGGACTGGGGTCGTTTTTGAAAGTTACCTCGATTGTTTGGGAAACGACCCGGGTTGTCGGCCAGACAGCGGGCTGCCGCAGTCCGAGGGGGATTTTTCTGGATGCGGCGGAGACGGGGATTTTATGCTCCCTCCATGCGTTCGATGGACGAATGGTTGGTGTCGGAGGAAACCGGCGAGGCGTTTACGCACTGCCTTTGCTGCAAGGTCCCGCTGGTGGAGATCGATGCGGTCTGGCTGGTCAACAAGGAGTTTGTCCGTGGCGAGTGCGTCCTCGAATACGCAATCTGTCAGCCGTGCCGTGATGCGGTGACCGATCAACTTTCAGAAGACTCGAAAGAATCGGTGCGGAGTTTCCTCGAACGGGAAATCGATTGGGACGGGCGGATGAAGGAATTCATGTTGTCCCACGATTTGAGGGAACGCTTCGATGCCTGCATCGCGTGTCGCACGCCGCGGAAAAGTCTGGAGGGATTCGGGATTTCCGCGCTATTCGATTCCAGCGGTTCGCTGGTCACCGGGCCGCTGCCGCTGATGATCTGCCGGCCGTGCATCTCGCGGATGACGGCGGGTCTATCCGAACAGAGTCGCGAGATCTGGCGAAATTTTCTCGCCGACCATTTTACGGGACCGCCGAATGATTCGGGCTTTCCCGGATTTCTCTGACGGATTCAGCCTTTGATGAAATCCAGTTGGCAAAGCGATAACGCCGCGTTCAGCCTGCCGTTTTTCAAGTGGCTGGTCAGATCCGTCAACCGCTTGAGATACAGTTCCGCATCTTGCTGATAGGCTTCCTGAAGGTGTTCTTTTTCGATGGGCGAGAGTTTTCCGTCGAAGGCCGCGGCGACAGTTAGTAGATCGAGCAGGAAATTCCGCTCCTGCTCGCTGACCTCGCGAAGTGTTTCGAGAAACAGCTCCCAATCGTCATAACGATCTTCCTCCTCGACCTGGAACAGGTCCTTGAAGCGGAGCAACAGGATGATCATGTTGGGATGGTAGTTCTGCGTCATCACCACGGCGTTGCCGATGGCGCGCAGGCAGCCTTTTTTCGCTTCCGGCGAAAGGATTTCCAGATAGCCGTCGGCCGCAACGGAGTCCGCGATCTTGTTGGCAAGTGCGTAACCGAACAGCCTCAGCCGGGCCTCGCGGATCACTTTGAGGATGACAAGGCCGTTCCAGAACATTTCCACCGGAATGGCAGCATAAAGGATGGGGACTCCTAGCAGACGGCTGCCAACGGTGAAACGCAGGCTGTATTTCAGCAGGAGATTCGAGACGATGATCTTGCCTTTGTATAACAGCCCGAGGACGAAGAGGTTCTTCTTCGAGATCCTCTTGAAGGGATCGATGCCCAGGATTTTCAGCTCCGGATCATTGATCTCCAGCGCGGTGCGGGCGAGGATGTTCTTCACGCCGAAGATCCCGTCTTCGAGCGATTCATGCATCACGTGCTCCAGATGGATGAGTTCGCTGACCTTGTGAACCGCTTTGAGGGAAATATAAAACAGGCAGTAAAACTCGATGGCGGTGGCAACCACGGTGACGGCAATCAGCCAGCCGTAGTGGACCCAGGCGGATGCATTGGTGAACCGCACATCCACATAGATGATGGGAAATACGCAAATCATGCCCACCAGGCAGGATAGGACCACCCCCTTCACGCTGATGCGGTTTACCTGCCGCGTCAGTTCCTCATCCGGTATTTCAAACGCGGTCTCACCGGTGTTCTCCCGCTCGAACCGTTCGAGGTGATAGAGGCCGAAGCGTTCGAATCTCGAAGGCAATGCGGTGGTTGGCTCGTTCATCGGTCGTGGTGGCGGAACAACCCATTAGCCGAACCCGGCGCTTTCCGCCAGCCAATTGGCGTTTCGGGATCAGCCGTGAGAAAGCGCTTCCTCGAAGGCGGCGATGATCGTTTCTATCGGTTCAAGCCCGCACGAAACCCGTAGCAGGTTTGGAGAAACTCCGCAGCCTTCCGCCCATTCCAGTTCGTGGTAATGGGCCAGCATCGTGTAGGGGCAAACCAAGGTGAATGCCGTTCCGAAACTCGGACCCTTGCTCAGGCGCAGCGCGTCGTAAACTTTCGGCGTTTTCTTCGGCATTTTCAGGACGAACGAAAGCAGGCCGCCGTAGCCGCCGCCCTTGCGCATGACCTTGTCGTAGTTTTCCCGTTGGGTGAGGGAAGGATGCCAGACTTCCGCGACCGCGGGATGATTGGCGAGCCAGGAGGCGAGTGCGAGTCCGTTGGCATTCACGGTTTTCATCCGCTTGGAATAGCCTTTGAGGTTGGAAAGCAGCACTTCCGCATCGCCGATGTAGAGCGGTGCGGTGTCGGCGGAATCGACTTTCAGAGACTCGCGCAAGGCATCGGCGACCGGCGAGTCCGCCCGTACCGCCGCCATTCCGGCCATCACGTCGCCTTCTCCCGAAATCCATTTTGTCAGACTGCCTGTGACCACGTCGGCGTATTTCAGCGAATCCACGTTCAGCGGACCGGCGGTGGAATCGTCGATGATCAACGGCGTGCTGCTGTCCTCACAGGCTTTCGCCACGCGGTGCAGATCGACGGTGCGGAGCAGGGGATTGCTCGGGACCTCGGTAAACACGCCGGCGAATTCGCCCTGGCGGATGCGTTGCAGGGCTTCGTCGAAGGATTCACCGGACGCATCATTCAGATAGACGACCCCGTGGCCGAAATACTCCTGCACCTTGAGGCTGTCCACGTAGGGAAATTCCAACTGCAGCGTCTTCTTGCCTTCGCGCACGCCGGGAAGCGCGCGCAGAACGGCGGTCACTGCTGCCATGCCACTGGAAAAAATGAAAATGTCCTCAGGCGCCGCGCCGTTGAATTTTGAGAGGGATCTGGAAATCAAATGCGACTTCGAGCCCGTGCGCATGTTGCCATCGAGGAAATCCGTTGCCTGCCGGCTGCTGACGACTTCACCGGTGAAACGCCAGTAAGCATTCGCATCCGCCTTGGCCTTGGTCGGCACGACCAGCACCTGCAAGCCATGCAGGCTCGTGATTCTAACGGCTGTTTCCGCCCGCAGCTCCACCCAGCGGTGGGCGCGTGTCACGGAGTTCCGAGTCGGCAGGACGATCACTTCCTCATGCTCGCTGGCGACTTCCGATTTCGCGGCGGCGAACAACCGCTCCACGGCCGGGTGCTTGAAAAACCGGGGATAGCCGGTCCGCATCCGTTTCACGACTTTCTCGCGGCCTTCCTCGTAGCCGACGATCGCATCCCATGTCGGCAGGCAAACCGAGCACGCGTGGGTGGAATCCGGAAGCGGCAGCCCCAGATCCTGTTCCTGCCAGGCCGGGTTGGCTGATAGGTCACGCATCACGCCCCCTCCATGCCTCGCCAGTGGACTTTGGGCAAGCCGGATCAACGACAAATCCTGAAGAAATCCGAACCAAACTCTCGATTATCCCCGAATTTCAACGATCCGTGAGACTCCCGGACCGGTGATTCCAGCCTGTTTCAGCCCCGAAACACCGCGATCAGGGATTGATCACGACCATCGCCCGCTTGCGCTTGCTTTCGATCCAGTGCTCGTATTGGGCGGAAGTCTTCTTGCGGCTGACCTGTTGTTCGACCATCTGCCGGACTTCATTGTCGAGCGGTGGCGAAGGACCGAAATCGATCGTGATCGGCTTGACGATGGTAAAGCCTTGAGGATCCAGCAGCGGCCCGGCGACCTTGCCGACCGGAGTTTCGAAAACGATCGATGCGAATTCCGGCGACAAGTCAGCGCGTGGCACATCCTTTTGGATCCCGCCATCCGCGGCGAAGGCATCTTTGGAAAACTGCTTGGCGAGCTCGGTGAAATCCTTCCCGTCGGAAATTTGCTTTGCGACGTCTTCAGCGACGGCGAGTTGCGTTTCCGGAGTGTTCAGCGGGTTCTGCGGATCAGAGGCTGGGATGAAAATCTTCTGAAAGGTGATCTTGTCTTTGGAGACATCACGCAAGGTGAGCTTGATCTCGTCATACTCCTTTTGGATTTCATTCGGGAGCGGCGGCGGGGCGTCCGCGAACTGCTGGGCGCGCATTGCTTGGACGACCATTTTCTCGCGGGTCATTTCGCGATAGCCTTCCATCGTCAGCCGGCTGTTCTTGAGCTCCTGGCGGAATTTCGCCTCGTCGCCGTTGTAGAGTTCGCGCATCTGGCGCTTGATCTCCTCGTCGATGAGATTCGGTTTGATGAACGCTCCGAGCTGTTTGAACTCGTCGAGGATGATCTGGCGGTCGATGAGCTCCTGGATGATCTTGCTTTTGGACTCCTTGAATTTCGTCTCGAACTGAGGTCCGCGGCGCGGGAACTGTGTCACCAACTGTGCGTAAACCGGAGCCAGCATGAAGGAAACCTGGTTCTTGGTGATCACCCGGCCGTTGACCTTGGCGGCGATGCCATTGACCTCGATAGGGCCCGATGGACGTTGCTGCGGTGGTTGCGGAGGTGCCACTTGCGCGGAAATTCCTGACCCTGAGAAAATGGCTCCGGAAATTGCCATTGCCAAAATCGGAGCGAAACCGAGACGCGAATTCATGGAGGTCATTTAAGGGATCAGAAGTTTTGAAGCAGGGTAACGGCTTCGGCGAGCTTTCCCTGCGGCGTGGCGGATTGCAAGCGGGGAAACCTGCGGCCTTCGAGGAGGATGTAGTCGCCATTCCGGTGAAGCATCAGGCGCTGGCCTTGGATTTCCACCGAGGAGATGCCTTCCCCGGCGGCGAGGGCTTTGATACGGGTGATTTCGATGAGTCTTGCAGCCGCGTCCGGGATTCGGCCGAAGCGGTCGCGCCAGGATTTTTCGAGCGCATCGAGGGCCCTCTCGGTCCCGGCCTCGGAAATTTCCCGGTAGGCGGTGATGCGGACTTTCGTTTCCTCCAGCCAGGAGGCCGGCAAAAACGCGGGGAGCACGAGCTTCGGATCTTCCCGAGAGTAGGCGGTCTCGCTGAAGCAGATGAAATCCGCCTTGAAACTCGTCTCGTCGCGCGGCGCGTCCTTGCGGCCCTTGAGCCGGTCCACGGATTGGCGGAGGAGCTGGCAATACAACTCGAAGCCGATCTGCGAGATGTGGCCGGACTGCTTCGTTCCTAACAAATTTCCAGCACCGCGGATCTCCAGGTCCTTCATCGCGATTTTGAATCCGGAGCCGAGCGCGGTGTATTCCTTGATCGCGTTGATCCGTTTCCGCGCGTCGCCCTGAGTCATCATGTCGCGGGGCAGCAGCAGGATGGCATAGGCTTTTTCTCCCGCCCGGCCGACGCGGCCCCGGAGCTGATAGAGATCCGCGAGACCGAAACGGTCGGCGCGATCAATGAGGATGGTGTTCGCGTTCGGGATGTCGATGCCGGTTTCGATAATAGTCGTCGCTAACAAAACATCCGCCTCGCCCTTCACGAAAGTATGCATCACCACTTCCAGGTCGTCCTTGTCCATCTGGCCGTGGCCGATAAGGATGCGCGCCTCCGGAACCAACTCGCGGATTTTCGATGCCATCATGTCGATGGTCTTCACCCGGTTGTGCAGGAAAAAGGTCTGCCCGCCGCGCTTCATCTCGCGGCGGATGGCATCGCGGATGATCCGCTCATCGTAGGCGCAGACAGTCGTGGAAACCGGCACCCGGTTCGGCGGCGGGGTGTCGATGGTGGACATGTCGCGCGCGCCCATCAGCGCCATGTAAAGCGTCCTAGGAATCGGCGTCGCGGAAAGCGTCAGCACATCGACTTGCCGGAAGAGCTGCTTGAATTTTTCCTTATGCGCCACGCCGAAGCGCTGCTCTTCATCGACGACGACCAGCCCGAGATCCTTGAAATGAACATCACCGGAAACCAGCCGGTGCGTGCCGATCACAATGTCCACGGATCCATCTTCCAGACCGGCGATGGTATCCCGCACCTCGGCGGCGGTGCGGAAACGGTTGAGCAGGTCGATTCTAACGGGGTAATCCGACATCCGCTCCCGGAAGGTCCGCCAGTGTTGCTCGGCGAGCACCGTGGTCGGCACCAGAATGGCGACCTGTTTGCCACTTGTCACCGCTTTGAACGCGCCACGGATCGCGACTTCGGTTTTGCCGAATCCCACGTCGCCGCAGATCAAGCGGTCCATCGGGCGGGTGGATTCGAGGTCGAGCTTGGTTTCCTCGATCGCCCGGCGCTGGTCGGTCGTTTCGGTGTAGTGGAAGGAGCGCTCGAACTCCCACATCCACCGCGAATCCGGCGGATGGGCGAAGCCTTCCTCAGACTGCCGCTCGGCCTGCACGCGGAGAAGCTGAGCTGCGTAATCGAGGATGGATTTCTCCGCCGCCTTGCGCGCGGTTTTCCAGGCGGTGCCGCCGAGCTTGTTGAGTTCCGGCGTCTTGCCGCCGAGGCCTACATATTTCCCGACGAGGTGGGCCTGTTCCAGCGGCACGCCTAACAATGATCCGTCGCGGTATTCCAAAACCAGTTCGTCGCCCTCATCGCCTTGTTGGATGCCTTTAAAACGGCCGATGCCATATTCATAGTGGACGACGAGGTCACCCTCTTCCATTTCATCGACGGTGGCGCGGGCTCTCGACGCACGCGCTTTTTCCAACAGCGAACGCCGCTGCGTGCCGGGCGTGCGGTAGCGGCCGAAAAGCTCCGATGACGAAAGCACCGCCAGTTTGGAAACCGGCACGGTGAAACCGGCTAACAGCTCGCCGCGGATCGGGATGAGTCCGAGATCACGTTCCAGATCCTTGCCCGCGAGTTCGGAGAAGCGTTCCTCCTCGCCCTTGTTGCCGAAGACCATCGCGATGTCCCAGCCACCGCGTTTCCAGTCGTTGAGCTGCCGGAAAAAATTTTCACGCCGCGTTTCCTCCAGCACGAAATCACCTGCCTCGAAGGTTCCTAACGGACTGCCGAAACAAGCGAGGGTGAAATCCTCCTCGCTGTTGAATTCCGCGGCGTCTTCGAGGATTCGCACATCCGGTTGGACGATCTCCGCGCCGAAGGAAATGATGAGATCGGTTTTTCTCCGATAGTCGGCGACGGTGGCTTCGGACGATGGCTCGGCCAGCAGCAGGTCGGATTCGATCAGCTTGTTCGTCGATGCCTGCGAATCCAGGTCGAACTCGCGAATCGATTCGAGATCGGTGTCGAAAAATTCCAAGCGCAGCGGTTTCGCCGCCTGCCATGCGAACAAATCGAGGATGCCGCCACGCACCGCGAACTGGCCGCGGCCGGTGACGGTCGGGACGCGCTCGTAGCCGTGGTCGGTTAGAGATTTCGCGAGTTCTGCGGGATCGAGCGCCGTTCCTGGTTTGAGCGGAGTCCGGCTGGCTCGCAGTGCGTTGGGCGAAGGAGCCTTGCCATCGAACGCGTCGCTGCCGCAAATGACGACGCAGCTTTCCGAACGCGCGAGGATTTCCAAAACCGCGAACCACTCGGCAGCGGACTCGGGATCGGCGATCGTGCCATCGCCCGTTTCGACAGGACCTTCCGGCAAGACCAGCCCGGTCACGCCCCACAGCTCCAGCTCCGATGCCAGCCGCTCGCGATGCCGCGGCATGTCGGAAATCAGCCACAGCCGCGTTTTTTTCCGATCTTTCGCCGCCTGAACCACCACCGCCGAGAGGAATGCGTGGGCGGACTCGGCGGAGTGATCGAGCACGACTTCGCGATCACCTTTGGCCAAAGGGGCCAGGCGCGCGGCGAAATCAGGCTGGGTCACGGCCCGGCGCAGCCAGTCGTGAGCGGAATCGTCCTTCTTGGACACGCCGCACCCTTGGACGGATTTCGCCCCACCGCAAGCACGGGAATTTTCGACCCTAGGGTTTCTGACTCACACCGAGGCGGTAGAAGCGTTTGATCATTCCGGACGTGGATTCCTGATAGGTGCGCGTCTGTAGGTTTCCGGAAACGGAGACGGGCGCGGCATCGACCCGGGTCCACTGCTGGAGATTCGATGAGGCTTCGAGGTAGTAATCGAGGTCCGAGGTGAGTCCGGACACCTGATAGCTCGAGGAGGTCCAGCCGGGATGCACAGTGACGGCGGGAACCGAAACGGGCGAGCTCGAATGCGGATCGGTTCCGAGCGCATACTCCATCAGATTGCTCAGGCCATCATGGTCATCATCCGCCGTGGTGGCTCCGGCACTGTTGGAGGAGGCCCAGGTGGCGTAGCGGGAACCGGGAGTGGCCGCTCCTGGAGAGGCACCGGCGGAGATCCAGTTGATGTAATCATTGCCATAGTCCTTTTCCGACATTTTGGAAAGAGAGGGACCATTGCCATCCGGCGCGGTGAACCACGGGAACTCGTCATCGTAGTTGACCCGATCCATTCTGACATACTGCAGGATGTTCGCGGAATCGACGGGGCCGGGTTGGTCGAGTTGCAGGTTTTCCCCGGCGTTGCTGAGACTTCCGGTGATCCATTCAAAAACCTTGGTGCCTGCGGGCAGGATGGTGCCGAACGACGTGTTGAAACGCGTGAGGCTTTTCGTGAGGATGACGCGTTCGCCGGCGGCGATAGTTAGAGGGCTGACTGCGGGGAATTCGTAGTCGATGCCATCGCTGATGCGCCAGGCTTTGGCTTTGGCCGGATCATAGAGTGTGACCGGCGCATTGCTGACGTTAAGCAGTTCGATGTATTCGGCATCCCCGTTGCCGGCGGGATTATACATGATTTCCGAAATCACGATGGGACCGACCCGCGGGCCGCTGTTCGCTGATCCGGGAGTGGTAGATTTCATGGCGATGAAATTGTAGGAATCCGAACTGGGCTTGTAATAGGATCCCAATGTCTCGCCTTCGTTGCTCGGACCGAAGTCCTCCTTCGTCTGATAGTCGGTCAGCTCGTCGTTGACGGCGGAACTCAGATAGACGGTTTCTCCGGCATCGCTCAGGGCGAACGGGGTGACCTTGTTGGTATCGACGCTGGTGGTGCCGAAGTTCGTGTCCTCATGATAGACGAGGTAGCCGCCCGCAGGAATGATGGTGCCTGCCGGAATGCGGTATTTCGAGAGATCCGCGGAGCTGTCGCTGAGGAACCAGCCGCCGATGTTGACGGCGGCGGCGGTGCGGTTGTGCAGTTCGATCCAATCACTGGCGGAGCCGGAGTTCGCCAGCAATTCGTTCACCACGATGGTCTCGCCGATGGTGTAAGGGTAGTCGAGCGCGCTATAGGTATAACGGGCACCGCGATCGACGATGGTGGCGTCCGGATCCAAGGCGTGTGCCGGATCGCCGGAGTTGATGGCGGGGGAGGTGGGCTGGAGTTGGAAATTGAGAATCACAGGATCGACGAACAACGGATCAGCCAGAATGTTGTTGGTTCCCGCAAGCGCCGCGGTATCGCTGAGGCTGTATGAAACAGTCGCGCTGGAGAAGGAATCCACGGTGACCGGTGGAGTGCTGGGCTTGGAAATGATGCTGTTGGTGATCAACGCCGATCCACCGCCGGAGCCGAAGTTTTTCTCATAAATCGCCACGCCGGTCCCGCACGAGGCGAAGGTGCATTGATCGATGGTCGCGGCGGAACCCAAGTCCTTGATGCCGACGCCCAGGGTGCAACCAACGACCAGAAGCTTGCGCAGCGTGACGGTGGAGCCCTGGCCGACGGAGACGCCTTTGTCGGAATTGTAATAAATCTGGGTGCCTTGGATAAGGACGTTCGAGCACGCCTCGCCGATGTCGATGCCATCGCTGTTGGAACCTTGGAATCGATAGATTTTGCAATCCTCGATCACGCCGTTGATCACTCCGTCGAAGTCAATGGCATCGGTATCCGGCGCGTTGTTTCCAAGCAGGGTGCAGCGCTGGATGAGGGCAGCTCCTTTCTTCACGTGGATGCCATCCCCTGTGTAGTCGGAGTGCAAAACGCTGTCGCGCAACGTGCATGAGCCGCCAAACATGTAGAAGGTGAGATCGCAATCGTCGATGTCGATGAAGTCCGCGACCACCGTGGCATTGTGGCCGGTGATGGCGTGGTCATAGAGCACGGGCTCGTAGCCTTTGGTCGCGCCACGGACGATGAGATGGGCGAGATTTGATGGGCCGCTGCCATCTTCGAAACTGATACCACCCCAGCGCCCGCCATTGCGGCCGGTGATGCTGACCGGTTGGCCGGCGGTGCCATTGATGTTCATCACGCCCTGCACTCGGATATTGCGCAGCGGGGGCATGTGAATCACGACACCTGCGGGAATAGTTAGGGTGATTCCGGCCGGGACGATCAGATCGCCGGAAAGGGTATAAACCGTGCCGGTGGTGAGAGTGGTATTGGATGCCAGTGTGCCGCCGATCACGGTTTCGCCGGATGCCGCGAAATTCGCGGTGACGGTCTGCGCTCCTGTGATGGTTAGGGAAATGCTTTCGCCGCCCGTGGCTCCGGTCCAACCGGTGAAAACATAACCCGGTGCAGGCACCGCCTGGAGAGTGAATGCGATGTTAGGAAACATCTTGAATGTGGATGGATCGACGGGCACGCCTTGGACAAACACCTGGCCTTGGGCGGCGTTGTTCACTCCGAGGGTGAAATTCACCGCTGTGCCGACACCGAGCTGGGTGGTGACTTCCGCGTTGAAATTCGCGCTGCGCTGGGTGGCGTAGTCCTTGATCTGTTGGATGTTGGTCGCACGGATGGCGACCGTGGTTCCATTGGGCGACCAGCGGGTGACGTGGCGCGGGACCTCGGCGGTGACCTCGGTGTCCATCTGGGTGATGACGGACTGCACTCGGGATGTCGTGAAGGTTCCGGCCATGTGGGCGGCGTAGCGCTGGGCGAGGCGCTGTTTGAAACCGTTGTTGAGTTTCAACCGTTTCAGAACGTCCTCATTCGTGAGCATGTCCGACAGCGTTCCGGTGAGCGTGGAAGTGGAAAACGTGCGGTCCATGTCGGTGAGGAACCATTTCCATTTCGCGCCCGCCTTCTTCTCCTTCCAGAACTCGCGGTTGTGCAGCCAGCTCGTATTGTTGCCGTAGGACTCGGAAATCACGAAGTCCATGAAGCTGTCGATGTCGATTTTCGATTCAGCATATGCCCAATTGGTCGGGTTCGTTAGATCGGCGGTGTTGAGGAACGCCATCAACTCCAGCCAATCGGCGGAGCTGCCTTTTTCCACACCGAGCGAGACGGACGCGGAATCCACGTGGCCGTATAACAGGTGATCGATCTTGTCCGCGGCGATGTGGTATTTCTGACCGAACCATGTTTCATCCCAGCGCTGGCGGATGTCGTGAAGGCCGTAGTAAGCGCCGTTGATGAAGACCACGCTTGGCCGATAGTCCGCCGTGTCCACCGCCAGATGTCCGACGGCGAGTTTGGGGAACATGCAATCGCGGAGCATGTCCTTGTTCCAGTTGTCGCCGCCGTCGCGCAGGGTGAAGGCGTTGTGGATCGGAATCTGGCTGCCGGGGAAAATGTCGTATTTGATTTCATCGTCGCCATATTTTCCGCGGACGGAAATGTTCAGCGCCTTTTGCGGATGGACCCAGTTGTTTTCCCCGCCGATGCGGATGCCGCAGTTCGCGCGGAATCCGGCGGCTCCTCCCGATGGGAAGAACTCGACCTGGCCCGGAGCGTCCTTGCCTTTGTAAACATCATGCAGTCCGTAGTCCGTGGATGTTGGTTCGTGCAGGTTCGTGTAGATGCCAATCGTGTTGCCGAAGAGGGTTTCCGGATCGGCGACAACCGAGACGTAGGGGACGCTGCCCTGGGTTTCCCCGATGATGTAGGTGGCCGTCGCGATGGCACCCGGAGCCTTGCCCGTTTCGAAACAACGCGCCCGCAGCGCCGTGGTCGTGGCGATGCTGATAGGTCCGGTGTAGAGCGTGGAAGTGCTGCGCGGATTGCTGCCATCCAGCGTGTAGCGGATCGGTCCGGCGGGGCTGCTCAGGCTCACGTTTTGCGCGGACGGATAGAGTCCCGCGGGGAGGGAAAACGACACGGCATTTCCCGTCACCCGCACATCGTTGACGGCGGCGGTGGTGTTGGCCGCGCCCGGGGTGGCTTCGGCGAATTGTTTCCAGGTCGCCGGCGTGGTGTTGTCGCGGCCGTAGGAAACATCGTCCACCTGCTGGGTGTAGGTGATGCTGTCCACCGCCGTGGCACCGGTGTGGGAGGATCCGGTCAAGCCGAGATCGAAACTGACATCGGAGCTGTTAGCGGCGGATTGGTGGACTTCCACGGCGAGCACGTTGTTCCCGGTGACCAAACCGGAGGCGGGGATATGATAGGTGAAGAACGTGCTTTCGTCGGTGCCGCCCACGGCGAGGGTGGCGAGGGTTTTGTAATCGACGTCTCCATCAGGCATATTACGCCGGACGACTTCCGCGCCGTTCAGATAGATGACGCAGCCGTCGTCCACCAGCAGTTTCAGGGTAAGGCCATGATAGACTGCCGGGTTCGCGACATTGAAGGTGTGGCGGAAATAGGTGGTGATGTATTTGTTCGCCGCGTCGGCTCCGTAGGAAACGGTCGTCGCCGGAGCGTCGCCGTAGCCAAGCTCCGAGGGACCGGATGCCCAGCCGGCATCGTCGAAGATCCGTGCGCGCCACTGGGTGCTCTGGTCGCTGCCGTTGTCCTTGTATTTCCAAGTCGCCACGGTGGCCGGAGAAACCGGGGCAGGGGTCGAGGCGTTCACCAGATCCACGGTGGTGATGCCCGTCGCCTGGGTCAGCGTGAGTGTCTCGCCCAGCGAGGAGAGGTTGAAATTCGTGTGGTATTTTTCCGTGGTGAAATTTCTCCATGGCCAGTAGCCGCGCGGAAATGTCTGGCCCGGCGCGGCATCGTGCCCGTCCGCCATGAAAAGCTGGAACCCGCCGGCCGCGATCGATGCGGTGGACGGCACCGGCCATTTGAAAGGGTCGGCCGGATCGTCACTCAGGAAATAGCCATTCAAGCTGGCGGTGGAAACACCGGTATTTTTCAGTTCGATCCAGTCCGGGTAGTCTTCGAAATCCGTGATGTCCGGGTAGGCCCGGGTGTTCGAGGCCATGATTTCATGGATCTGAACTTGGGCTGGAGAAATGCCGGTCAATAGCCCGCAAAGGAACAGAACATGATGAATTTTCATGGGTTATGAACACGCCAACCCCACACGGCCCGCCTGTCAACCCTCAATGCGTAACCACGCCGTTACCTCCATTTCAGTGCACGGCTTTTTCCGTCATCCTTCGCCCCGTTTAACGCGCTGGACTGTCACTGAATCACTTTCCGATCAGGTGTGCTCCTAGGGATGGCCGGGAGGCGAAGATCTGCGGTTTGATGCCGGTGGCCTTCTCATATTCGCTCGCGAGGGTGTTCGCGATTTCCGAAGCCTTGCGGGATTCGCAGAGGGTGACGGTCGAACCGCCGAAACCACCGCCGGTCATGCGGGCTCCGATGACGCCGCCGTTGCGGCCGATCTTGCGGGCGATCTCGACCATGATGTCGAGCTCTTTGCAGGAGACTTCGAAATCGTCGCGCAATGAGTCGTGGCTGGCGGCCATCAGCGGACCGAGCGTTTCGAAATCATTTCTGGCGAGTGCGGAGGCGGCGGCGATGGTGCGGGAAATTTCCCCAACGACATGGCGCGAGCGGCGGTTGATAGGATCTCCCAGCTTCTCCCAGTGGGTCTGCACGTCGGAGGCGTTGACGTCGCGCCACGATGCTTTGCCGAGGATGGCAAGACCGTCTTCGGTGTGTTTGCGACGTGCGGCGTAGCCTCCGTCGGAAAGCTCGTGGTGAACCATCGTGTTCGAGATGAGAACAGTTAGATCGGGGTTTTCAAACGGCACGAGTTCGGGCTCGCCGGATTGGCAATCGATGAGCACGAGGCGGTTCGGTTTTCCAAACGCGGAAGCAAACTGGTCCATGATGCCGCACGGGACATGGGCGAAATCGTGTTCGGCTTTCTGGCAGAGCAGCGCTTTTTCCCGTGTGTCGAGCACGGTGTCTAACAATCCTTCGAGAAATGTAGCGGTCGCGCACTCGAGCGCGGCGGAGGAGGAAAGGCCGGCACCACCTGGGACGGAGGAGAGGATGTAAGCATCGAAGCCGGGGATGTGGTGGCCGCGGTCCTGGAACCCGCGGATGACGCCGCGGAGGTAGTTCGCCCATTTTGGCTCGCCGACTTCCTGGGTTTTCGTGAGGTCGAGAATGGCGATTTCCTCGCTGATGGCCGAGGTGATCCGGGCTTCGGTGGTGCCGTTGGCACAGCCGGCGATGACGATGTAGCGGTCAATCGCGAAGGGCATGACGAAGCCGTCGCAGTAGTCGATGTGTTCGCCGATGAGATTCACGCGGCCCGGAGCGGCGGCGGTGATGGTGGCCTTGGATTTGAGGCGGGTGGCGAGACCGACTGCCGCATCTGAGACAAGGTCGGTAAGGTCGGGATTGATCTGAAGCATGGGAGTGAAGCGGTTAGCTGGGTTCAACGCTAGGGGAGTGGTCAAGGCGGCGGCGATAACTTTCGACGGCCTGGGTCCAGACGTTGTGCATTCCTTCCGCCGGGCGCAGCCAGACGGCGCGGTGCATCATGAGCATCGCGGGCGCGAGGTAAAGAAGTTCGGAAAGTTCGTTTTTGGAAAGTGCGGCCGGGCCCTCGCTCAGGCAGCGCTCGGCGAGGATTTCCTCCGCGGCCGTCAGGTCGGAGTGTTCTAAAAGTGAAACGTGGACACCGTTGACGTAAGGATCGACCACTGCACCGACCATGCCCCGGCGGCCTGGTTGCGAGGCGTCGAGAGCGGGATCGACCGCCGCCCGTGCTTCGTCGGCGAGCTTGATGACGGCGGGTGGTTCGAGTTCTTCGGGAGTGGCCAGAATGTTGCGTTTCGCAAGGGCGCGCCCATAACGGGAGCGGCTGGTCCACACCGAGACCGGAGCCGCCAGCAGCAGCCCGAGAAGGATGGGAACCATCCACGCGGCGAAGGAGAAATTGATGGGAATGTGATGGTTCAGGTAATGGGGGCGGTAGCCGATCCATAGGGCGACTCCTGTCCAGACGATGCCAAGGACTGTTTGAAACGCATGAAAGCGGAACGCATCCCCCCACGAAGTGCCATCGGTTTCGCGGTTCTGATTTCCCCAGCCGACCGCACGGCCGAGGATGATGCTTAGGACCATCATCGTGTGAGCGGCCATGATGCAGGGAGCCAATAGCATGGAAACGATCGTTTCAAAGAGTGCGCCGATGAGGATCGGAATGCCACCGCCGAAGGATTTCCGGATGCTTGGGGTCAGGATACCGCCGATGACGGCGAGGATTTTCGGCAGGAACAACAGAGCGAAAATGGCCCCGGTGAGAATGATACTTTGTTCGACGCCATTGATGTGGAACCAGCGCGCGGCGTAGTTTTCAAACGGCAGCAGGCTCAGATCGCTGGCCGAGCGTTCGTAGGCCACCCAAGTGCCGAGGGCGAGAAACAGGAACCAGATCGGGCTGCCCAAGTAGGCCATGATCCCCATGAAAAGATGCATCCGGACGGAAAACGGCAGCTTGCGGGCGAAAATCAGCCACATGTGCTGGAGGTTCCCCTGGCACCAGCGGCGGTCGCGGATCAGGTGGTCCACCAAAGTCGGCGGGGCTTCCTCGTAGGTGCCCTCGATGTCCCAAGCGAGCCAGACTTCCCACCCTTGGCTGACCATTAGAGCGGCTTCGACGAAATCGTGACTCAGGATTCGTCCTCCGAACGGCTCGCGTCCAGGCAGCGCGGGCAGCTCGCAAAATTCCGAGAACGGCTTGATGCGGATCAGCGCGTTGTGGCCCCAGTAGCTGCCGCCCATGAGCTGCCAGTAGTTGAGTCCGCGGATGAAGAGCGGCCCGTAGAGCCGCATCGCGAACTGTTGGAGCCGGGTGAAAACGGAGACGCCACGGATCAGTTTCGGCGGTGTCTGGAGAATTCCCAACCGCGGGTAAGCTTCCATCACGCGGGTCATTTTCACGATGTCCGCGCCGTCCATCAGGCTGTCCGCGTCGAGCACCAGCATCGCTTCGTAATTGCCCCCCCAGGTGCGGACAAAGTCGCCGATGTTCCCGGCCTTGCGGTTCTCGTTGGTCTTGCGGCGGCGGTAGTAGATCCGGCCGAAACCGTCGAGACTGCGGCACAGATTCGTCCATGACGTTTCCTCCATCACCCACAGGTCGAGATCGCGGGTGTCGCTGAGAATGAAGAAATCGAACGAGTCGAGATTGCCGGTCGCTTCGATGGATCGATAGATCGCCTCGATCCGCGCGCAGGTTTTCACGCTGTCCTCATTGTAGACCGGCATGACCACCGCGTGGCGATGAGCCAGCGGACCGGTCTTGCCATCCGCGAGCTCGGTGATTCTAACCGAGCGTTTGCGGCCCAGCACCATATCGAAGGCGCCGAACACCGCATGGAACGAACCAAGGACCAGCAGGCCGTTCAGGATGGCGAAGATCGCGATCAGCGGGTAGTGGGCCTTTTGAAAGCCCATCAGCCAGAAAATATCCGTCAGCCACAGGATGGCCGCGATGTTCACAATCAGCACGCAGCCGAAAAACAAGGTGCGGCGCGCTACCGTGCGGAAGCGGCCGAAAAACGGCGGGACACTCTGGCGGGCGGTTAGGTCGGGATTTTCCATCAGTGCAAAAGGAAATACCATAGGGCGACGGCAATGAGACCGACCACCACGAAGATGAACATGAGCCGTGTGATTGGTTTGCGATCCATGGTTTCCCACCACTGCGCGGCACCGCTGCCGATGGCATTGAATTCAAGCGGCTTGGGAACCATCGTCAGTTCCGCGAACTGCGGACCGGCGGCGAGGTAGGATTTTTTCATGGCGTCCACGAATTCAGGAGGCCACGGTGCGGGTGTTAGGAAAGTGCCCTGCCATTTTCCCGGCATCCCGGCCAACAGTAGCGCGAGGCGGCCCCGTGCGGCGAGGCGGCGGTTTTCCAACGGTACGTCGAGGACGTCCTGCGTCCATTCGGCGACTTCCGACAGCGCTTCCTCCATCGCTAACAATCGAGCGGGTTTCTCCGGTTCGAGTTTCTGGCGGGCGGACGCACGCCACAGGATTCCGCGGACGAGTTCGGCGACAAGCAGGCGGTTCCTCAGGCGCAGGGCTTGAAGGTAGGCCTCTACGGCCGCATAAGCTTCCTCCCACTCATTGAGCTCGTCCTCGCTGAGCGGACGGAATGATTCTAGGGAGTGAGACGTTGGACCCATGTTTCTGTGAGGAAATTATCTCCGCGTTTGATGCAGCAACGGAGTTCGACGGGTCCCACATCGGACAGCTTGGCACCCTCGGCGGCGGGAGCGATTTGGAACGCGACACGCCAGCGGGCTTCCGGCATCGATTGCACGGTGATGCCTTGAATTTTGACTTTCTCCGATCCCGGACCAACTGCCTGCACTTGCGGTGTGAGGGGTAGATCGCTTTGTTGGTTGAGGGCGTTTCCAACAAACTCGATGGCGATGGTCCGTTGTTCGGTCTGCCAGTCGTGAATCCCGGTGCGGGTAGCCACGACATGCCCGTCAGCTTGTGAGGGATCTTCGTCCATCGTCCAATGCTGGCGATACTTGAACTCGATCCGATCCCCTGGTTGCGGCATGGCCGCAGGCTCCCACATGGCCACGACGTTGTCGGTCAGTTCGTTTGTGGACGGATTTTCCATCAGCATGACCCGGCCGGCCTTCCAGTCGGAAGTGGGTTCGATCCACAGCGACGGACGGAGGTGATAGGCGGCTTCTCCATCTTCATACGCTGCGAAACGGCGGTCGCGTTGGAGCAGGCCGAAGCCATCGCATTTTTCCATGTCGAAGAAACTGAATTCCTGCTTGCCGGAATCATTGGAAATCGGCCGCCACAAGCGTTCTCCGGTCGCCATCCGGATCGCGAGTCCATCGGAATCATGCACTTCCGGACGGAAGTCATCGAAGCGCCGCCGCGAGTTTTCGCCGAACCAGAACATGCTCGACATCGGAGCGATGCCGAGACGTTTCACCGCCCGGCGGGCGAACAACACGGCATCCACGTCGATGATCGTCATGTCGCCCGGCGTGATGGTGAATTCGAAAGCACCCGAGTAAGAAGGGCCATCAAGCAATGCATAGATCCGTGCCTGAGTGGCGTCGGGGTCCGGTTTGCGCAGCCAGAATTCGCGGAAATTGGGAAATTCCTCGGGGACTCCTTCCGCGCCGGTGTCCACCGCGATCCCGCGTGACGAAATGCCGTAGCGTTGGTTTTTTCCGAGCGCGCGCCAGTAGCTCGCGCCTTGGAAGACGGCGAGCTCGTCGAAATAATCCGGCTTGTTCAGAGGATAGTGGAGCCGGAATCCCGCGAAACCTCCGTCTGCCGGAAGCTCGCCGTGTTTTTTGATCAGCGGACCGTAGTTGAAAAATGCTTCTGCCAAGCGGATCTGCTGCTCGTGGGTTTTCGTGAACTCATTGAGAACCACCGGCTCGCGGAACAAATAACCGGGGTGGAAAAACATCGCGCGGAAGGGCAATTTGTCCGCCGCCCACAATGCCTGGCTAGGGTTGAAGCGGATGTCGCGGTACTGATCATAGGTCAGAGTGTTCATCCATTCCGGCAGCGCGTCCCGGTTGGGGGCGACGTAGGGTTTGTTCGCAAGATCCCTGGCCCGGCTTTGAATGCCCTCGAATCCGACTTCCTCCCGCTGCCAAACGACTTGGGCTAAAGCGGACGAAGTCAGAACTCCCAATGTGAACAGCAGTGTGAAATTCCTTGGCACAGCAAGCGTCATAGAGCCGATACTCCCCTCCAGTCAAGAATGGCGATCTGGAAATCTTTCATAAAAATAGACTTATGTGGCTGACCGGACAGCGAGATAGGTCAGAATTCCGTCAAAATCGACCCGGTCAGGATCGGAAACCACCCTCCGCGGGTCGAAATCCAGGAAAAACCGTTCCACCCGGAATCCACATTGCGCCAGCAGAGAAATCATCTCCTGATGCTCAATCCAGCGGATGCTCTGCTTCGACGTGTGGGTCTGCGGCGGATCGCCGGTGAGAGTGTATCGATGTTCACGCTCCACCACCTGCTTTTCCTGATCCAGTGTGTGGCGGGTTTCCAGTAAACCTTCGCGGCCATCCGGGAGAGTCACCCGGTGATCTTCATACCATTCGTTTTCCGGCAAATCGCCGAGCAATTCGGCATACGGCATGAAAACTGTGAGATAAAGCCCGCCGCTGTTTTCCAGCAACCCATGCCAATGCCGCAGCGTTTTTTCCGGATCGTCCGACAGTTGCAGCGTGAACGCCGGAGCCAGCAGTGAGTAAAATTTCCGCCCGTCGTCCCATGCCGACATGTCGCCTTCGTGCACCGTTGGCTCGATGCCCATCTGCCGCGCACTGACCTTTCCGAGTTCGATCATGTCGGCAGAGAGCTCCAATCCCTCCACGGCGAACCCCATCTCGATCAGCGGAAACATCAGACGCCCCGAGCCGGATCCGATTTCCAGCGCCGTTCCTGGAAACTTCTTCAGAAAATCCGCCATCAGACGAACTTCCGAGCCGTCGTCCTCCGCCTCCCAAAAGGCGTCATGCAGTTCCGCTTCGAGCGAGTGATAGGGTTGCGACATGCGGCGAGCATGGGGGATGCCCGTCGGATTGCAAACCGTTGAGCAGGTGTCCCCATGGACTGCGGTGGGAGCTCACTTCTCCCGCTTCAGCACTGTCTCATGTTCCGGCATTTCCTTGCCGTCCATGATCGCCTTGCAGCTGGTGGTGATGGTGTCCGGATCATCGAAGCGGACGGTCATCCCGTGCATGTGCGATTCCGTCTTCGGGTCGATCGTGCAGCACTCCGCGTCGAAATCGAACGTGATCGACTTTGCATCGGACGACTTCACGTTCATCGCTGGCCGGTTGCCCATCATGCAATAGTGCGTCAGTGCCAGTTTGCCATCCTTGTTGTCATAATACATCGTCACCATTTCGTTAGGCGTGCCTTCCATGCAGCGCTCTTCGATCACGCTTCCCGCAGCGATCAGGCGGTAGCGCATGGTCATCTCCACGGGGCCGTCCCCCATGTCGGTCTTGCCCTTCCAAGTGCCGACCAGCGCCTTCATCTTCTCGAATTCCGGCGACGCGGGCTTGGTGGTCTTAACGGGTTCGGCCGCATTCGCGAAAACGGAAGCGGCGAAAATCAAGGCAGCGGAAATCATGTGTGTTTTCATCATTGTGTGGGTTGAGGTTTGTCCGAATCACATCGGTTCACCCTTACAACGAACGGGGAGGCTCGTCTAGGACATGAATGGATGAAGGATCGACTTTTTTACGATGGCTCAATTCCCATCCTGCCGTTACCCGCGCGATCTGCCCGCGAACGGCAGCGTCAGCAGGGAATAGAATGTCGTCGCGAGTCCCAACATGGAAACAAGATACCATGGCCACGGCCCCAGATGGTCGATCAGGCTCGGGTTGGTTGGCGGGTGCGAGGCGAAGGCGAAATTGCTGCCGAGCAGTCGATTCGCTGTCATCGCGAAAATCAGATAGAGGATCGACCAGCCCATCACTTCCAGCGGGCTCTTCCACAACGGCAGCTTTGGCCGCCATCCGTCCACGATCGGCAGATACAACGCAGCAATCACCACCGCGAAATGGTGCACGAAGAACATCATAAAAGGCGCGGCAGGAAATCCGACCGTGATCGCGGGAGTGATAAGCCCCTGGATCGTTGCGGCCAGTCCCCAGTAGTAAGTCAGCGCGCACAGCAATGGGCGTTTCGTGATCAGCGCGAGGCCCGCGGTGATCGCCGCGACGTCGCACAGGTGGAAGGGCAACAGGTTGTCCCAGGCTTTTTCCACATCCATCGACAGCCAGGCTCCAAGGCTTAGCGGATAGACGCAAAGATTAATGAGCGCGAGCACCGCCGTCGCCCGCCTGCGGCTTCCACCGCCACGCTTGCCCGCGAACAAGAAGATAGCAGCCACCGCCGCTCCGACTCCGAGTGCGAGCAAATGCTCTTGAGTGAATGGATGAAAAGGTCGGGGCATAACAAATCGGTTCTTCCTTCGCGTCCCTCAGCGGCCTTTGCGACTTTGCGGTAAACTCTTCCCTTCGCCGATCTCCGCCATCGAGGGCTCTTTGCCGTCGAAAACCTCCCGCGCGATCGCCTGCACTTCCGCGTCGGTCACCGCCATCACGCTCGCCCGCCACTCGGCAGGCGAGGGGACACGGCCGAAGTCCAGCACGCCTTCTCCCGCCCACGCGGCATGCGAGCCGGTGGATTCGAAGGACAGCTTGCTCTGCGCGATGGTCAGCCGCTTCGCACGGTCCAACTCGCCGGGCTTCGGGCCGTTGGCCACCAAGTCGCCGATCTCCCGATAGATGCAGGCCAGCGCTTCGTCGCGCGATTCCGGATCCAGTCCGGCGCTGACTTCAAAGGCGCCGGTCTCGTCGAAGAATGTCACGTCGCTGCTGATCTGATAGCAGAGTCCGCGTTCCTCGCGCAGTTCGAGAAACAACCGTGAGCTCGCCGTCTCGCCTAACATCATGCTCAGCATCCGCAGCGCGTGACGTGATTCCGCATGCCGCCCGGGCGTGTGCCAGGCTAGAGCGAGCTGGAGTTGGTCGGTTTCGCGTTCGTCGATCACGATTCGCTGCGCCGCCGTAGTCCGGTCGAATTCCAATGCCCGCTCTCCCGCATGGAAATTTCCGGGCAAATGTGGTGAAATCATTTCCATGATCTGTTCCACCGTGAAAGGCCCCGCTGCCGCGATCACCACGTCACTGCGGAAATGATGGCGGTTTCTGAACTCCATCAGCGTCTCTCTGTCAATTTTCGCAATTGTTTCCAACGAGCCGGAAATCGAATTTCCAAGCGGATGCCCGTCCCAAAGCGCGGACGAAATCAGATCGCCGATGTGATCCGCCGGTGACTCCTTATACATCGTGATTTCCTCGCCGATGACCTCGCGCTCCAGACCGATCTCGCTCGCGGGAAATGTAGCATGCCACACCATGTCGGATAGAACGTCCGCCAGTACCGGCATCAGATCCGCCTCGCCGCGTCCTTCGTAAACTGTCTGGTCTTCCGAGGTGCAGGCATTGATTTGTCCGCCCGCGTTTTCGATTTCAAAACTCAGATCGCGCGCGCTCCTACGCTCCGTGCCCTTGAACACCATGTGCTCGACGAAGTGCGCCAGCCCGGCCGGCAAATTCAACTCATCGCGGCTGCCCGCCGGAATATAGATCGACAGCGCCGCGCACTCGGAATCCTCCAATGTGGCGACCGCCAACCGCGGGCCGTTAGGGATTTGCCGCCATTCATAAATTGCCTTGCTCATGATAAAATTGCCTCCGCCAGCGCCAGATCCGCCGGGGTCGTGATTTTTAAATTCGGTCGCGTGGATTCCACGAGTTTCACCCGCACCCCGGCCGCCTCCATCACCGATACCTCGTCGGTCACCGTCAGTCCTCTGGCGACGATGTCGTTGTAGGAATCCACCAACAGTGGAATTTCAAAAACCTGCGGCGTCTCCATGAACCAAAGCTGTTCCCGGGAAACTCCTTCGGTGCTGAAATCCAGTGAATCCGCACGCTTCAGGGTTTCCGTCACCCGCCGTGCCAGAGCTGCCGCGCGGTTTTGCTCCGCAGCCGCCACGCAGCGGTCGATATCCTCCGGCGATACCAACGGCCGCGCGCCGTCGTGAACCGCCACCAGGCTCGATCCCAGAGAAAGAGCCGCCAATCCCGCCATCACCGAATCCTGCCGGTTTGCGCCGCCGTCCACGCGTCTCACTGGCTTCGGGAAATTTCCACCCAGCAGCTCCCAACGTTCTTCCGGGCAAACGACCACCACTTCCGCGATCGATTTCGCTGCGAAAAATGCCTCCAACGTCCGGCGCAAAACCGGGATGCCCGCCAGCTCCGCGGCCAGTTTGTCGAACCCCATCCGCCGGCTGGACCCCGCCGCTACCAGGATCGCGGAGCAAGTTCGGGTCGGTCGTTCGGCGGGCATGTGTGGAGTATTAGCAGCGGCCTTCCCGCGGCGCAAAGAGACAAATTCACGACCGGGAAAGGCGATTTTCTTCAAAGCCGGAGGCTCACTGCCACCGGATGTCGGGGGCGGTTACTTCTTCGAGACGTCTTTCACGATTTCAGCACAGATTGCCTGAATTTGTTTTTCGGTCATTGCCGAGAAAATGCCCTGCCACGCGGTTGACGACGTGTTGTAGTTTTTGGTTCCCAGTCCCTTGCCGGTACCAAGATCCACGAAGCGCACGTCCGCATCCATGTAGGCGTTCCCGGTCATGATTCCCAGTCCGTAGCGCGCTCCGGGAGAAATGTAGCGGTAGTCCTTCACCTCGACGATGACGGCTGTTGCCTTCTCGGAACCTGACTTCGGTTCGGACTCCTGATAGGAGAATGACATGCCCGCCGCTTGGGTGGCGCTTGCCATGCTGGTCCGCCATTCCGCTCGCAGCAGTTCCCAGTCAGCCGATTTCGCGGCCACCTCGCTGCCCTTGACGGCCATGACGATTTTTTTGCCACCCGTTCCACCGGGCTGCATTTTCAGGTCTGCGGAAGATGGGGACCGGACGGTGGCTGCGCAGCTTGCCAGCACGGCGGTCGAGGCGATGGCGGCGAGACGGATTGAGCGGATGGGTGATGTCATGTTTTTACGGTTGATGGGGTGAAAACGCGGTGTGTGTTGTTGGAATCAGTTTCCTACAAGGTCCAGCGCTTCGTTGGCAATGTACCAATTCGGCATTTCTGATATGAATTGCTGCCCGGACTCTATCCTGCGGACAGGACGTCCGATTTGCCGCGCGAGAATTGTGGTAACGAATTCCCCGCATTGCTTCTGGCAATGGTATGGACACAATCCCCGGCAACGACCCGATGGAAAACCCGCCCCAGCCCCCGCTCGCCGGGCTCGATCCCGCGGACCTGCTCAAACAGGGCGCGGCCGAGGACACATTTGTCGATGGTGCCCCGTTTTCCTTCAACCCGCCGACCATCGAGGAACTCGCCAAACTCTTCCCGCAGTTTGAAATCCTCGAACTCATCGGCAAAGGCGGCATGGGCGCTGTTTACAAAGTCCGCCAGAAGGAACTCGACCGCATCGTCGCCCTGAAAATCCTGCCGCCCGCCATCGGCGAAACTCCCGGATTCGCCGCCCGCTTCGCCCGCGAGGCCAAGGCACTGGCGAAATTGAATCACCCGGGAATCGTCACCATCCACGAATTCGGTTCTTCCTCTCAACTCTCAACCCCCAACTCTCAACCCCTCTTCTACTTCCTGATGGAATACGTCGATGGTGTGAACCTCGCCCAGCTCATGCGCACCGGCCGGATCTCGCCGCGCGAGGCGCTGGCCATCGTTCCGCAGATTTGCGACGCGCTGCAGTTCGCCCACGACCAAGGCATCGTCCACCGCGACATCAAGCCGGAGAACATCCTGCTCGACCGGCTCGGCCGCGTGAAAGTCGCCGATTTCGGCATTGCGAAATTTGTAGCGGCGGTCTGTGACCGTCGGACGGATGATGAAGTGCGACCGTCCCAGACTGATGCCACATTGGCCGGAAAAATCATGGGCACGCCCCAATACATGGCCCCCGAACAGATCGACCATCCGTCGGACGTCGATCACCGTGCCGACATCTACGCCCTGGGTGTCGTTTTCTATCAAATGCTAACCGGCGAGCTGCCGGGCAAGGATCTCCAAGCACCGTCGAAGAAAGTCCACATCGATGTCCGCCTTGATGAGATGGTTCTTCGTGCCTTGGAGAAAGAGCCCGAGTTGCGCTATCAGACTGCGAAAGACATGAAGACGCGGGTGGAGGCGGTCACGCAAAACATCGTCGCGCCGGAATACACACCGTCACGTGCACGTTCCAATAAGATCAAATGGATGGTTGCGGCATGTTTCGTGACAGGAGTGTTGTGGTTGGCACTGCGACAGTCGGGACGCGTTTATCCAGCGTCCTCTCTGAATTCTGCCTACAAGGCCCCGGTCATGGGCCGTATCAAATTCAAATTCACTCATCCCGAATCACCAGGAGGCAAGGGAGTAAGTTACGACGTGAAGAAGTGGGGGGATACTCAATGGACCCCGAATTCCGGCACGGGGATCACGTTGACAGGAGGACAATCGCTGTGGTTCAAAACCCGGGTGGACGCCACGCGTTCGGATGCTCCGGTCGCAATGGTTACAACGTCTTCGGATCATTCCCGCTGGGAAACCAAGGAGTTGAAAATCGACGGAAAGGATCCGCTGTCTCAACTGTTCTTTTCCAACGGCCTTCGCGTCGAAATCCAGTGGTCTCCTGCCGTCTCTCCCGTTGGCCCTCCGGAATCGCCCGATCCGATTCAACAGCAGGTCATGCAACGAGCATCGAGGTTGGCGGATGAAATGCATCCGGTCAGCCACCCCGAGAATGATGCCAAAACATTGGCAGAGCCGCCGAAGCTTCAATTCATCGGATGGCAGTCTCCGCGGAAGGAGGTTTGGCATCCTGACGGTTCGCCGGTGACGGATCCGGAGGAACTGGCGTGGCTGAGGGAGATCGGGCCTAACTATGCTTATGATCGAAGCAAGGGCGAGGCAATCAGGGGGATGACATTTTGGTTTTCACATCCGCTGTTGGAAAAGTCGAACACCACCGAGCTTCAATTTCTCGATGAACAAGGACGTGTAATCCCGGAAATAGACGGCATGGACGGGAAACGCAGTGAAACCCGTGGGAAAGGCGGTCAGCTCGGATGGTCCGTCATGACCCTGGCTGTGGATACGACCAGGCCACTCATTATTCGGCTCAATTACACCCTCGGCCCTTTGGAGAAAATCAAGGAGCAAATCGTGGAGCCGAATAACCGGGGTTCGAGCTTTGGGTATGGAAACACCAGCATCACTGCGATGGGACAAAATGCGGGTGGGCAGTCGTTTTTAATGCTGGCGGTGGAAGAGGCTGAACAAAGCGTCCGTCGGTTCGGGGTGATCGCAGTCACTAAGAATGGCCGGGAGATCGTGGGAGACTGGTTTCGCACAGGCGGATCCGGAAGTCCCATGGTGGAAACATTTGATTTTAATGTGCCGATCGCTGACGTGGCGAAATTCCGCATCGGCACGCGCCCGCTGAGGACGGTGGATTGGAAGGATTTGCCGGTGGGGCCTCCTGGACCTCAAAAGGCAGTGATCGGGATCTTCTCGGATGGCGAGATCAGTTTGGATGGTAAAGCGGTTTCACTGGCAGCTCTCAATGAGGAACTCAACCGGGTGCACCGCGGACACCCCGACCTGTCGGTGGTGATCCGGAGTTCCCCGCTGGTGACTTACACGAAGGTCGTGGAAGTGATGGAGGCTTGTCGCAAAGCGGGCATTGCCAAAATGGATTTCGCCGATGGTGAGAAGAACAGCCCGGACAAAATGAAGATCGATTTTGATCGTGCGGGAGACACCATGCAGAAAATCGTCATTCGCTTCCGCAGCGACTATGGCGTGCGGCTTTGTTTTGAGAACCTGGACATCGGATTGAAGCGGGATGGAAAGCCGGCAGACAGCCCGCTTGACTCCGAAGAAACAGAGCGGCTTAGGGATGCCTATAATTTTAGCTACGATCGTAAACTGGGAGGGTTCCCCATCCTTGATTTGGGAGCGCGCTACGAGGGGAGGATCGTGGCGGATTCGGTGGAAGATTTTCTCAATCAGGTCACTCGGGATACTCCATTCTGCTGGCACCCCACGGAACGCGGAAAAACCTGGGTGATCATGCCACGGGAAGGTTCACAATTGGAATTCCCGGTGACCTTGCAAATCGAAAATCTGGCCGTGGACGAGGCGGTGATGAGGGTCACCGGCCAGCGCCCTTCCGGATCGATCACTTACATTCAATCAGCCGGCTGGTCCGTGGCGAAAGGCACCACCGATGCCGTTCCATGGTTGAGTGTGAAGTGCAAGCCGCAGAAGTTCGATCAGGTTCCGGCTTGGCAGGTGTTGTGCGACATTACGGAGGGAGCGCGGCCCGATTCGGTGTGGGCGCTCTATGGTTACAAGGAGCAGCGGACGCTCGTTGTTCCGCCCGGACCGTCGATGGACTACGCGGTGGTGTCCCAAGCCCAGATATGGATGTGCGCGGTGGATTCCGGCAGCTTGCTGAAGTCTTGGGAGCAGGCGGCCGAGTTTTTCAAGAAAAGTGTCACCCCGGATCAATGGCGGCAGTCGATGGAATCGTTCCGCAAGCCTCTTGGCGAGCCGAAGTTCCGTAAACTCAAGAATGTGACCGAAGCGACATCGTTGGCGGGCGCTCCGGATGGACGCTATCTGGTGATGCAATTTGAAACCGTATTTGCTTCGGAACGACGTTTGTCCGAACTCGTCACGTTCCAACAGGGAAAGGACGGCATCTGGCGTGCAGCAGCTTACTCGATCCAATAGATTGATGTCCCAACCGGCCCCTAACGATTTCTTCGCCACCACCCGTTGGACCATCGTCCTCGCGGCGGGAAACTCCGGCACGCCGCAATCGGCGGATGCGCTGGAAGCGTTGTGCCGATCGTATTGGTTTCCGCTGTATGCCTATGTCCGGCGGCGCGGTCATACCAAGGAAGATGCCGAGGATCTGACACAAGCGTTCTTCGCCGATCTGCTGGGCCGGCGGGATTTTGCGAAAACGGATAGCGAACGCGGAAGGTTCCGCGCCTTTCTGCTAGCCTCGCTGAAGAACTTCCTGGCAAACGAGTGGGACAAATCCCAGCGCCTGAAACGCGGCGGCTCGATCACCCATTTCCCGCTCGATTGGCAGAGCGCGGACACGCAGTTCCAAATCGCCGATGCCGCCATGCGCAGCCCGGACGAGATCTTCGATCGGGAGTGGGCGGTGGCGCTGTTGGAACGCGTGATCGTGCGCCTGCGGGACGAGTGGACGGCGGACGGAAAAGCGGATCGCTTCGAGCGGATGAAATGCTTCCTCACCGTGGGAAAAGGCGAGATTCCCTTCGCCCAAGCCGCGGAAGAGCAGGGGATCGACGAAGGAACGCTGCGGGTGGCGGTCCATCGTTTACGGAAACGCTACCGCGAAATGCTCAGAAACGAGGTCGCCGACACCCTGGCGGATCCGGCGATGGTCGAGGAGGAGCTGGCGGTGCTGCTAGGAGCGTTCCGGTAGCTGCGCCAATGCATCTTTCGATCAAAAATCAACAATCGGAATTCATCAATCATCAATCCAATCTCCGGCAGGGATTGGCCAGCGGGAATCGATTGATGATTGCGGATTGGTGATTTTTTGATGGGCGATTTGGAAAGCCTCGCCGGGATGTTCGCGGAGCCCGGAAGATTTTCGAACAGATTGCTAGATTTTTTCAAAAACCCAGTCATGGTCTGCCTGATTTATCAGAAACTAACATAACTACCATCATGCAATCCCTGTTCACCACCCTGCTAACCACCGAGGAACTCACCACCGCCGCCGCCCGTCTCGCACCGTTGTGGAATCCCTTGTTCGCCACCCAGCCGCTGCTAGGAATCATCTCCACCGCTGCGGAGGCGGACCGCGCCGCCATCATCCAGGCCGCTTCCCGCCAGGCCGCCAGCGATTTCACCGGCCCCTTGAAAGCCGCCGATGACACCCGCGATGCCGCCTTCACCACCCTCCGGGATTTCTCCGCCACCTGGGCGAAAAATCCCACCGCCACGGCGGAACAACGCGCCGCCGGAGACCGGCTCCAGGCCATCTTCGCCCTCCATGGGAATACCCTCCATCGCCTCGGTTATAACCGCCAGTCCGGCCTGATGGACGCCCTCGTCGCCGATCTCAAAAAGCCCCAATCCACCGCGGATCTCACCGCACTGAACCTAGCCGCGCTCTTCGGCCAAATGGAGCAGGCCCAGACCGCCTTCGAAGACCTCGCCGCGGACAAATCCGCCACTGAAGGCGGCGAAACCCTCCCCACCATCGCCCAGCACCGCCCGCTGCTCACCCTCCGGCTCAATCTCCTGTTGGACAACATCGCCCAATGGGAAACCCTCGCACCCACCCCCGAGCTCGCTGGGGCGATTGCCAAGATGGACGAAGTCATCACCACCCTCATGGCCCCCGCGCTGGCCCGCCGCACCAAAGCACAGGCCGCCCCCGACCCGGTCCCCGCCCCGCAATAATCCCGTAACTCCCCAAACCCGCCGGTTTTGCGCCCCTCACACCCCGTCAGGATGCCAAAACCGGCGGTTTTGCGTCCGCGCACTCCGTCATGGCCGCAAATCAACCTTGTTTGTGCTCCCGCACGCCGTCACGACGCCAATCAGGATCGTTTGTGTCCCTCACACACTGCGAGGGCTCCAAATCAACTTCGTTCGCGTTTCCGCAGACCGTTATGGGTCCAAATCAAGTTCGTTTCCGCTCTCGCACACCGTAAGGACCCCAAATCAACTTCGCTTGCACTCCCGCACACCAACCGGCCTCCCAATTTCCCATCTCCCGGGAAATTCACTCGCCCGCCGTCCGCCGTGGTCGCTAGCTTTCCGGCAATCAAGGCTCTCCAAGAGCAGAATCCAAAACTCTGCATCATTCGCCGATGAAAACGATAACATCCCTCCTCGCAATTCTCGTCTCCTTGCTCATTCTTCCCATCACGTTGGCTCTAGCGGATAGCGCGCCGCCCCCTCCACCGCCGAAGGAGGAACCACCGCCCGCCAACAATGCGCATGCGGTAAGGCAACCTGCTCTTCCGGCACCTGCATGGCTGTTATCACGGAAACCTGCATTGAGCGGAATGGCTGAAATCCGCGATCGCGCACTTTTTGAGGCTTTCGATTTCGATTCTCTGCCACCCGATGAGTATCCGCTCTGGCGGGAACGCTGGAAATCGAAGTGCTATGCGGAGAACGAATGGCAGTTTTCGTGGTCGCGGGATCAACTGGTGATGCTGGTCCGTCTTAAAGATGAGGACACGATCAACTTTCTGCTTTCCCAGCTTGAGCAGGGCCAGGGACGAAGCCAAGGGGCTGCGGAAATTCTAGGGGAGTCGGGGCAGGAATGGCTCATCCCGCGATTGGAAAAGACACTTTTCCTGAAGCCTGAAAACGAACCAAAAGATGACAATCCTGGAGATGTCGTATTCGGCACCATCTCGGAATATTCCCGCAGTTCTTTCATGACGATCATCGAGAAGTCGCGCGTTCTTACCCCGAGGTTGAAGTCGTGGTTCAACCTAGTTGGCGGGACATTGCGGCATTCTGAATATTCGTCTGAGACGGATGCCCTCATCCGGAAATGGTGGGATCTGAACCGCGAGCGTATCGTTGCGGGAGAATACCGGAAACTGGCTATCCCTTCGCTCTGGCCGGATGACAAGGCCGGTGAAGACGGAATGGATGTCCCATTTGGCTTTGCGGATTACATGGCAGCGACGCGGTCGAACTATGTCTCGATCCAGCTTGCGGCGATGCAGGTGATCCAGGATCGCAAAATGGGTGGAAACTGGATGGAACAGCGGGAGGCGGCGGAGATCGGAGAATATTTGAAGTCCAAAAACAGTGACCTCCGTTCGGCAGCATATCGGCTGTTGGAATCTGCGGGGGAGAGGGGCGTTGAGGTGTTCTCTGCGGTGTTTTCAAAGAATCCCGAGCTGCTGCCGAGTTCCAATGTGGTGAAACTCCTGAATGCTCATCCCACGTCAGCAGCGGAGCGCGCCAGATACATTGCCAGCATCGTAGCCAATGACGGCACTAGCTATATGGCCAATCACAAGAGTAGGAAAGTGGAGGCGTTCCCCCTTCTCAAACAGCGGGTCCTGGATTCGAGTCTCTCGAAGGATGATCGCACCTCGGCATTTTCGTATCTGGGGATTTTCGGATCTTCTGCCGATATTCCGTTTTTCGAGGAGATGCTCAAGTCATCCCAGCCCGTTTATATCCGTGAATCCGCAGTGTATAACATCTTTCAGGTCTCATCTCACGGAGACTTGCCCGCCTCTCTGCTGGCACTTGAAAATGATCCCGACCTCGGCGTTACGATCAGGAAATGTTTGGACCAACGTGCCGCCCCTGCCATTCAGGATGCCGACGAACCGTTATCTGTAGGAACAGTTCAGGACGGTGAATTGACCGGCAAATTTTCCGAGCTGTTCAAATATGATGTGAACATTGGGCAGCGGGATTATGTCGCCTATTCGTTGGCACGGTCTGGAGAACAAGGAATCGCTCTGTTGAAGCTGGCGCTGACAATGTCGGATGATGCGGCGCGTGGCTGTGCTGCCCATGCCCTGTTGGAAAAGGGAGTGGGAAGCCCGGAGGAGCAGGACAAATTCCTAGCGGCCCTCATTATCGGTCTGGGTGACGATGATAGCGAGGTTTCTGATTTTCTGAACACCAAGGAAGATCTGCATGCGAAGGCATTGCCACTTCTGAAACAACGGGTGCTCGACGAGCACGTCCAACGTCCCGTCCGCGCCTTCGCGGCGCTGCTTGCGGCTGCATTTGCCTCGAAAGAGGATGTGCCGTTTTTCGAGTCTCTGCTTGCCACGAATTTCCCCGGTCCAGTGCGCTCCGCAGCACTGCATGCGATCTATCGACTGCTAACTCCTGCCGAAGTGCCTGGCGGGGTGAAGGCTCTGATCAATGACAAGGACCTTGGAGAGGTGATGAGAATTTACCGCTACGCTGATCAATAATGACGGATCGATAACCTGCCGACGGTCGCAGACCGCCGCTACATTTGGCTCACATGCCGCAGCATCCACTCGGCGATGTCGGCGTAGATCGGATAGGCGGTGATGAGGACGTTGTCGTGACCGGCACCGGGGATTTCGATCCAGCGTTTCGGCGTGGCGGTGGGGAGGGAATCGAACAGGCATTTGCCGCAGGTGATGGAAGACACATGGTCCGCCGTGCCGTGGGCGATGAGGGTAGGAATCCGGAGGTTGGCGGCGTGGTGGTGCGGCTGGATGTCAGCGAGATGGATGCCGGATTTCCAATGATAGACGAGGTCCGTGCCCTTGGCCCAAAACGGTCCGAGCGTGGAGCCGATGTAGTAGGACGCCTGGCCTTCGATGACTTTCGGGAAGGAATCGAAACTGCAAATCACCGCCAGCGCCTTCCACGGCGCAGCCGGCTGGTCTGCCGCGTGGACGGAAACCGAGCCGCCCGTCGACATGCCTAGCAGCCCGGCGGGTTGGAGATCGAATGAGAATTGTTTCGCCGCTTCGGTGAGGACCCGTGCGGGCAATGTGGCCTCGCGGACGCCGTAGGTGGCGATGGTCGCGGGATGATCGCCATGGGCGGGAAGATCCGGAATCACACAGCGGAAACCCGCGGCGCAAAGCCGTTCGGCGATGGGCAGGTAGTCTTCCTTCCGGCCTTTGCGGCCATGGACGAGCACCAGCGTTCCGACGATTTGGCCAGAGGGTTTCAGAGTGAGGCCGCGCGCGGTGAGTTGCTGGCGGATCTTGTTTCCGCGATCACCGAGATTTCCGGATGGATCAGGCGTGACGACGAGGCAGGGCGTGCCATCGCTGGCGGTGAAACTTTTGATGACGAGGCCGTGTGCCGTTGAATTTGATAGAAATTCGTGGTGATAGTCCATCAACGGACGCTGCGTGGGACTGGCGATTTCAGATCCGGCCCAGAAGATGAGTCCGGATGCGGTGACGATGACGAGGAGGACGATGGCAATGAGGATGCCACGCCAGCGCTTGCGGAGGAATTTCATGATGCCGTTTGGAAAAACAATCCAGCTTCTAGCGGTCAATTGCGCGGGGAGACAATCTGGAATGCGAACTTCACGGGAATTTCACGGAAGCGAAAGAAGCGGAACCTGCTTCGCGCACGCTCCGCTCGGGATCATTCGGGCGGAATGAATTCCGCGCTCCAGTTGGCGGGATGAATCACTCCGGTTTTTCCAAGGTGTTTGCCTTTTCGGTAAGGTAGGCGAGGGCGAGATTCCTATGAGGATGATCCATCAGTTCGGCTCGCAGAGAAGTGAGTCGTTCCAACAGATCGGCTCCCAGTGAGGTATTCAACGTGTCCTCGTAGGTAGCCTGCGCCTTTTCGTTTCTCACCTGCTTCTGCCAGGGGGAGGTGAAAACCAAATGGATCTCGTCATGGAAATTCCGTTGTCGCAGGGCTTCCCACTCGCCGCCATCGAACCAGACGCCGCCGGTGACGGAACGGTCGATCGAAAACGGAAATCCATGGCCTACCTTGAACCGGCTCATGAAGGTCCCCGTTTCAGGGCAGATGAGAACGCCCGCGGAATCGGCGGAAAGGGATGCCGGCTCGGCGGGTTCCGGCAGATGGGGCAGGCGTGCGGGCTGTTGTTGGAGCCATTGCAGGTAGGCGTGTGACTGGATCCGCCGGTTTCCGAACAGCGCCACGCTTCCAATCCACTTTCGAGGAAGACTTGTTCCATGGGCTTGCTGGAGACGGGACTTTTCAAAGGTTGCATGGATGTGGAACTAGCAGCGGTAGGGCGAGATGGATAGTGGGAAATTCCGAGATGGGGCCGATGAGGGGTGAACAAAAAAAGCGGAGCCTGCTGGTGCGGGCTCCGCTTGGGATGATTCGGGCGAAATAAATTTGCCTTGGGGCCAGCCGGTCAGGCTTCGCATTTTTTGGCAATGTCTGCTAACGCAGACTCTGGATTCGCGGTCCCGGTGGCGGAATGAATTCCGCGCTCCGGTTAGTCCAGGATCTGGGCGAGGACGTAGGGGAGGATGCCGCCGGCGCGATAGTAGTCTTTTTCCACCGGGGTATCGATACGGACGATGACGGGGACGTCGAAGCTTTCGCCACCGGCAGGATGGACCTTGAGGTTGGCGATCTGCATGGGCTTGAGGTCGTTGTCGAGGCCGGTGAGGTCGAAGGTGGCATCGGCGAGGCCCTTGATCTTGTCGTAGTCTTCCTTGTTGACGAAGTTGCAAGGCAGTACGCCCATGCCGACTAGGTTCGAGCGGTGAATGCGCTCGAAGGATTTGGTGATGACGGCCTTGACGCCTAGCAGGTTGGTGCCCTTGGCGGCCCAGTCGCGGCTGGAGCCCATGCCATAGTCCTCGCCGCCGATGATGATGGTGGGGATGCATTCCTCCTGATAGACGGCGGCGGCATCGTAAATGGCGAGTGTTGGGACTTCTCCGTTGGTGACGGATTGGCCGGAAACGCTACCGTTTTTGAGTTCATGGCTTTCGGCCATGAGGTGGTCTTTTTGCGGAGCGGCGGACGGGTAGTATTTGGTGACGCCGCCTTCGATGCCGGGAACCATCAGGTTCTTGATGCGGACGTTGGCGAAGGTGCCGCGGGTCATGATGCGGTCATTGCCGCGGCGTGAGCCGTAGGAGTTGAAATCGGCGAAACCGACGCCTTTCTCGACAAGGAAACGGCCGGCAGGGCTGTCCATCTTAATGGCTCCGGCAGGGGAGATGTGGTCGGTGGTGACGGAGTCTCCGAAGATGCCGAGCGGGCGTGCGCCGTGGATCTCCACGATGTCGCGCGGGGCAGGGGTGAAACCGTCGAAGAATGGCGGCTCCTGGATGTAGGTGGATTTGCGGTCCCATTCGTAAACATTGCCGGTGGAGGATTTGATCTCGTTCCACTTGGGGTTCTGGTCGGAGAAGCCGGTGTAGAGGCGGCGGAAAACGTCGGGCTTGAGCGATAGGTTCATCGCGTCGGTGATCTCCTCGCTGGTCGGCCAGATGTCCTTCAAATAGACCGGCTCGCCTTTCGGCGTTTTTCCAAGTGGCTCGGTGGTGAGATCGATATCGACGGTGCCGGCGAGGGCGAAGGCGACGACCAGCGGAGGCGACATGAGGAAGTTCGCCTTGATCGACTGATGGACGCGGGCTTCGAAGTTTCTGTTGCCCGATAGAACGGAGGCGGCGACGATGTCTTCGGCTTTCACTACGTCCTCGATGCCGAGATCGAGCGGACCGGAGTTGCCGATGCAGGTGGTGCAGCCGTAGCCGACGGTTTGAAAACCGAGAGTGTCGAGCTCGGCCTGGAGGCCGGTTTTGTTAAGGTAATCGGTGACGACGCGGGAGCCGGGTCCGAGCGAGGTTTTCACGGACGGGTTGATCTTGAGGCCGAGGGCGTTGGCCTTTTTCGCGAGCAGGCCGGCGGCGAGCATGACGCTCGGGTTGGAGGTATTCGTGCAGCTCGTGATGGCGGCGATGAGGACGGAACCGTGGCGGATGGTGTCCTTGACGCCGTCCTTGCTGTTGACCGTGACGATCGCGGTTTTGGATTCGGTTTTGGCGAAGCCTCCGTCGGCGATCGGTGCTGCGAGAAGCTGACCCCACTTGATTTTGAGGTTGTCGAGGTCGATGCGGTCCTGCGGGCGTTTTGGTCCAGCGACACCGGGTTTCACTGTGGAGAGATCGAGATCGACGACCTCGGAGAATTCGAGCGCGTCGCGGTCGGTCGGGATGCCCCAGAGTCCCTGGGCCTTGTAGTAGTTTTCGACGGTGGCGCAAAGCTCCGGCGAACGGCCGGTGCCGGCGAGGTAGCCGGTGGTGATCTCGTCGATGCCGAAGAAACCCATTGTCGCGCCGTATTCGGGGGCCATGTTGGCGATGGTGGCGCGGTCGGGGAGGCTGAGGGCTTTCGCGCCGGGGCCGTAGAACTCGACGAATTTCCCGACGACTTTCGTTTTGCGGAGCACTTCGGTGACTAACAAAACGAGGTCCGTGGCTGTGACGCCGGTGTTGAGGGCGCCGGTAAGATAGACGCCGACGACTTCGGGGACGAGGAAAGTAACAGGCTGTCCTAACATGCCGGCTTCCGCCTCAATGCCGCCCACGCCCCAGCCGACGACACCGAGGCCGTTGATCATGGTGGTGTGGGAATCGGTGCCGACGAGCGTGTCCGGATAGAAAACGCCGTTTTTCTCAAGCACGCACTTGGCGAGGTATTCGAGATTCACCTGATGGACGATGCCGATGCCGGGAGGAACGACCTTGAAGGTATCAAAGGCTTGTTCTCCCCATTTCAGGAACTCGTAACGCTCGCGGTTGCGATGGAATTCGAGGTCTAGGTTTTTTTCTAACGACGCGGCGGTTCCCGCGTAGTCCACCTGCACCGAGTGGTCCACGACCAGATCGACGGGCACTAACGGCTCGATCATTTTCGCATCGAGGCCCATGCCATCGACGGCGGAGCGCATGGCGGCGAGATCGACGAGGAGCGGGACGCCGGTGAAATCCTGGAGGACGATGCGGGCGACAACGAAGGGGATTTCATAATCGCCGGGTGCCTTGGCGTTGTAGTTGGCGAGGTTGGTTATGTCCTTTTCGGAGACTTTCAAGCCGTCGTTGTTTCGGAGAAGTGATTCGAGAACGATCCGGATGGAAACCGGCAATTTGGAGAGATTCGGGAAACCTTGTTCGGCGAGGGCGGGCAGCGAGTGGAATTTTCCTTCGGCCCCGGAGCCGGTGGTGAAGGTTCGGAGAGTGTCCATAGGAGGCTATTCATACAGCAGTAGTCATGAATCTTCCAGAAGCATGTTCCTCGATTTGCAGGTGGCGAACTGTTGGGCCACCCGGATCTGAGAGTGGAGGTGGTGGGGCCGGGCTGACCGTCAGCAGCGGTTCCTCACCCAATCACCGCTCTTCCATTTCCTTGAAAAATGGCCTCGCGGCCGGGGAAAATCTAAAGCCTCCTGATAGGCATTCCTTAAGTGGCAATCTGATTATCCACGACACTGCTTTGGACCGCTTAATCATACTTCTCAGTGGCAAATAGAGGCTAATTGAAATTAAATTCGCTTAAAGCGAAGAAAGATCTTGATTCCCGGTGTCGGCATGGCATTGTTCCGCCGTGTTCGTAACTTCCCATGTGGCTGAAACTACGAGAGCAGGTCTTCCTGCTCGGGATGTTCGCATCCAACAAACTAAATGGGTCGCCATGTCGGAATCCGTCACTCCCTGCCGGACCCGCCACGCGACGCCTGCAAGCCGCACCAGCCGGTTGCGGCGATTAGATAAGGCTGGGGCAGTAATGCTCCAGACCCGCGCTTGCTCATGGATTCTTGCTTACCAGCCGAAGGCCCTCAGTGGGGCCTCAAGCAAGAAATATGAAAACAAAATACGAAGAAGATGGCTCCGGTCGAAATCCGGGGAGATCCAGCGAACACGGATCAAAGCGCGGGGACCGGTCAGGGCAATTCATAGCGGGGCTAAAAAAGTGCCTCCGGTGGATTGCAATTCGCAAATCGACGTTTGGTGCCGCAATTGCCTTATTAAAGGCACTGTGGTGGCTGATCGACTTTATTTGCGGGTTCTTTGAAAAAGACTGACCGCGCCTTAGACTAATATCTAAGAACTAAAAAACTAATATACAATGATCAACAAAGCTCTACGCCTTTTGAGAAGCTTTCATGGTCTCAAGCAAAAGGATGCTGCCCAAATGTTGGGCATTAGTGCGTCTCACCTTTCCGAAATTGAGAAGGGCACGAAGTCGGTAAGTTTCGATCTGCTTCAACGCTACTCAGACGTTTTCGAGATCCCTGTTTCATCAATTACGATGTTTGCAGAAATTTCGGAGGCCTCTGGCGAAAATAAGTCCGCTAAACTGAAGGCTTTGATCAGTGACAAGGCCCTTCGACTTCTTGATTGGCTCGATACTGTCTCTTCTGTCCATGAAAAAGCTCATTCTTCCAAGCCCTGACCCACGATTGATAGAAAACTCTCCTTTTTGGAGGCTTCACAGTCGGAGAAAACTGGCAAAACTTTTAAAACTTGAAAGCGAGTCCATACTGAGTGGCCTTGCTGAGGGAGGAGCTGCGAATTACAAGTGCTATTGGGACAAAAAGATTGGTCGATATATTGAAACTCCGAAGCCGCTTCTCAAACAGATTCAACGTCGAATCCATTCGTTGCTTTGTAGAACCACCCCGCCAGATTTCCTGCATTCCCGGGGAGGAGCGCTATCACCAACGCGAAGGTGCATCGTTGCGATAGCCAGTTGATCAAACTCGACATCCGTCGATTCTATCCCACTTCCGATGGACGGCGAGTATATGATTTTTTTCGCGAACGACTTCAATGCTCACAGGACATTGCAACAATCTTTAGTAAATTCTGCACCATTGGGGATCATCAGGCCGATAAACTCTGGCGCACCCATTTACCAACGGGAGCAGTCACCAGCCCAATACTCGCTTATTATGCTTACATGGAAATGTTCGCTGAATTGGCCGCATTAGCATCAGTAAACGGTTTGACCTTCTCGGTGTTAGCCGACGACATCACGTTCTCAGGACCTAACGCAAGCAGATCAGTAAGGATAAACGCTGAGAAAATTATCAAGAATTATGGACTTCAGCCCAATATAAGGAAGGGGCGAGTGGTGAAGGCGGATGATCCGCATAAAATTATTACTGGTGTACATCTCACATCTGGGGGGTATCGTGTGCCGTGGAAGCAATTGGTGAAAGAAGGGGGGCTCAGAGCTGCGATCGTCTCTGAGAATCAACCTTTAAAAAGAGCCAAACTTTATCAAACTCAAACAGGGGTTCTATTTGCTGCTGGTCAGATCCAGAATGGTTGGCTTTCCAATGCGAGAGCCGCATTAGCAAAGTGGAAAAATGATAAGCCCGCGTGGGATAGCCATAAATCCGCGAGCGGGCGCCGAAAAAAAGGCCCTCGCAAGATAACAATCCTTCGAAAAGCGAGCGCTATCGTTCAAAAAATCAGGAACTCCGCTGCCTAGCGCGGACAGTCAGTCATCCCAGCCGTTGTCGCGCCTCCTGTGAGCTGGGATCGACCCCTACGGTGCGGAGGCGGGCATCGTGGGTGGATCGGCGATTGTCCTGCTGCCTTTTTCAGTTAGTGACGGTCGCAAATCGACTACATGGCGTCAAGCAATGGCTCTGACTTCCGCTTGGAGATCTTTGTTTTTGGCGTTGTAGGCTTTTTGGAACTGAGCTTGGAGGCGGATGAGACTAGGAATCCACGCGTCGGATTTCATCGAGATCGGCGAGATCCTGGGGGCGATTCGCAATTTTCTTGGCGGTGATCAATTCGGTTTTCCCGAGGAAGTGGAGAGTGATACCGCCGCTTGTCCTGCTTTCGCGGTTCTGCCATGCGTCCTCGAAGTTGAAGGGGCAGGGGAGGGATGTGAGGAAGTCGATCTGCGAGGGTGGCATTCCGATGAGGTATTGGAGACCTTCTTTCTCAAAGTCCGCCTGAATTACTCCCACCATGGGTACTCCGAAAATGAGAAATGCTTTCGCGATCCGCTTGGCGTTTTCGGGCGATGGTTTTAACCAAATATCGAGATCCTTGGTGTAGCGGGGCTGCGTGTAGTGCATGACCGCATAAGCTCCAACGATGAGATACTCAACGCCCTCGGCTTCGAATATGCGTAACAGATCTTTGAAGTCGGAGTTCATCGGGGTGCATTCCTTTCATTCCCACCCAATATTCTTCGACGAGTTCCCAAGCACCTTGCATGCGGGCTTCACAGCCGGCTTCCTGCCATTGGCGGATGCGATAGGCGCGGGATTCATCGAAGCTGGTGAATTTGGCAACGGGCCAATGGGAGCGATCCTTAACGGGTGTGATGGTTTCGGCTTCCATGGGTGGAGATTAGAGGATTTTTGGGACGATGGCAATAGAGAGAAAGCCGCACTCCAAGGTTGGAGGGCGGCTTTGGCTTTGTCGAGGTTTGGTGAACGACAGGTGTTGCGTTGGTCCTGCTGCCGTTTTCGGTTAGCGAAGGTCGCAGACCGACGCTACATGGTGGGGATTGATTCGAGCGGAATGAATTGCCTAAGGGCCAGCCGGTCAGGGCTTCGCCATGATTTGGATTGCCTGCTAGCGCAGGCTCTGGATTCCGCGTTTCCGGTGGCGAGATGAATCTCGCGGTCCGTTTCGTTAAAAGGCTGCCACCATTTCCTTCACCGGTGGGGCGAAGGTGGTGAGGTCGATGCCTTCGACGGCGGTCTTGTATTCTTTCAGGCTCGGAGTGCGACCGAGGATGGCGGAGAGGACGACGACGGGGGCGGAGGAAAGGAGGGACTCGCCTTTTTTGCGGTCGGAGTCTTCGACAACGCGGCCTTGGAAGAGGCGGGTGGAGGTGGCCATGACTGTGTCGCCTTTTGCTGCCTTCTCCTGATTGCCCATGCAGAGGTTGCAGCCGGGGCGCTCGAGATACATCATGTTTTGATACTCTGTGCGGGCGGTGCCTTTGGGGGCGTTGTCGTCGAACTCGAAACCGGAATACTTTTGCAGGATGTCCCAGTCGCCTTCGGCCTTGAGTTCGTCGATGATGTTATAGGTTGGCGCTGCGACTACCAGTGGAGCTTGGAACTCGACTTTGCCTTGGGAAAGTTCGAGGTTCCTGAGCATTTTGGCGACGATTTTCAGGTCACCCTTGTGAACCATGCAGGAGCCGACGAAGCCGAGATCGACGGATTTACTGCCTTCGTAGTAGGAGAGTTCGCGAATGACGTCGTGGGTGTAGCGCTTGGAGACGTCCACGTTGTTGACGTCGGGGTCGGCAATCATCGGTTCGTCGATGATGTCGAGATCGACAACCATTTCGGCGCGATACTTGGCAGTGGCATCGGGGGCGAGGGGTGGCTTTTCACCGGACCGGATTCCGATGATGCGATTGTTTGCCTTGTCGATGAGGCCCTGGAGGACATGGGTTTCGTTGTCCATGCCCTTGTCGATCATGATCTGGATGCGGCTCTTGGCGGTTTCCAGGGATTCGATGAGGGTTTCCGGCTGTGAAATACAGATGGACGCCTTGGCTTTCATCTCGGCGGTCCAGTCGGTGAAGGTGAACGCCTGATCGGCGGGGAGGGTGCCGATGTGAACCTCGATGACGCGGCCTTGGAAGACGTTGTCGCCGAATTTTTTCAACATCTGCGACTGGGTGGCGTGGACGACGTCGCGGAAATCCATGTAGGGCTTGAGAGTGCCCTTGAAGGTGACTTTGACGGACTCGGGGATGGGCATGGTCGCTTCGCCGGTGGCGAGGGCGAGGGCGACGGTGCCGGAGTCCGCGCCGAAGGCGATACCCTTGGACATGCGGGTGTGAGAGTCGCCGCCGATGGTGATGTCCCAGTCGTCCACGGTGAGGTCGTTGAGGACCTTATGGATGACGTCGGTCATGGCGTGATAGCCGTCCTTCGGGTCGCGAGCGGTGATGAGCCCGAAGCCCTGCATGAAGGACATCAGCTTGGGAATGTTGGCCTGGGCCTTTTTATCCCAAACGGAAGCGGTGTGGCAGCCGGATTGGTAGGCGGCATCGACCGTGGGCGAGATGACGGTTGCAGCCATGGCCTCCAGCTCCTGCGAGGTCATCAGGCCGGTGGTGTCTTGCGAGCCGACGATGTTGACCTCGACGCGGACGTCGGAACCGGCGTGCAAGGTCAGGCCGGGAGTGGAACCGACGGCGTTGCGGTTGAAGATTTTTTCGACGGCGGTGAGGCCCTGTCCCGGGTGGGAAATTTCCTTGGCGGGAGCAAAGACGGCGGGTGTTTCAATTCCCAGAGTTTCGGCGGCGAAGGTCTGGAGCTTTTTGCCGAAGACGATGGCGTAGGAGCCGGCTGCCTTGATGAACTCAAGTTTCTGCGGGGTGAAAGCGGAGGAAACATCGGCCAGCACTTTGCCATTGCCGTAGAGTTTTTTCTCCTTGGTGTTGATGGTGAGGAGGGTTCCGGTTTCGACCGAGTAAACTTGCTCCAGGACGGGATCTCCGGCCTCGTTCAGGACGGTTTTGCCTTCGGCGTCGGTCTTCTTGACCCAGTTTTTGAGGTCGAGGCCGATGCCACCGGTGACGCTGACGGTGGTGAGGAAAATGGGGGAAATGCCGTTGGTGCCTGCGACGATGGGGAAGAGATTGACGAAAGGCACATAAGGGCTGGCCTGTTTGCCGGTCCAGAGAGCGACGTTGTTGACGCCGGACATGCGGGAGGAACCCACGCCCATGGTGCCTTTTTCCGCGATGAGCATGACGCTCTTGTCGGGGTGGAGCTTTTGCAGGGCATTGATTTTCGCCTGGGCTTCTGCGTTGATCATGCACTTGCCGTGCAGCTCGCGGTCGGAGCGGGAGTGGGCTTGATTGCCGGGAGATAGGAGGTCGGTCGAGATGTCACCCTCGGCGGCGATGTAGGTGACGACCTGGACTTCCTCCGGAACGTCCGGGAGCTTGGTGAAGAACTCGGCGGCGGCATAGCTTTCGAGAATGTCTTTGGCGATCGGGTTGCCAGCCTTGTAGGCTTTTTCGAGGCGCGCGGCATCGGCATCGTAGAGGAAGACCTGTGTTTTGAGAACCGCGGCGGCTTGTGTGGCGATGTAAGCATCTTCACCGAGCGCGAGGTTGAGAAGGGTGTTGATGGATGCTCCGCCCTTCATGTGGGAGAGCAACTCGAAGGCAAAGGGGGTGGAGATTTCTTCGACGGCGGATTTGCCAAGAATGATTTCCTCGAGAAAGCGGGCTTTCTCACCTGCTGCGCTGGTGGTGCCGGGAAGGGTATTGTAGATCAGGAAATTGAGGGACTCCTTCCGATGCTCGTTGGAGGGGTCTTTGATTTGAGCGATGATCTCGGCCGTTAGTTCGCCGCTATCGATGGGTTTGGGGTGCAGACCGACGGTTTTGCGTTCCTCAATTTCTTCCAAGTAGTCCAAGTATAGGTTCATGTTCTTAAATCGATCGATGGGAATTCACGGAGAGATTACGCGGCGCCGAGTGACAGGCGGGAGCTCACCGGATGGTGTCTTCTACGTGAAAATTCTTGTGGCCGGAGAGTTAGTGATTGCGGGGGGATTTGTCAAAATCGATCACCCGGCGGGTGAAGTTGATTTCGAGGGTTGAGTGCGGGCATGGCTGTGCCTAGCGTTGGAGCATGCGAATCGGTTGGGTTGAAACGATGACGGTGCTGGGCGTTTGCTGGATGGTTTCGTGCGGCGGAGGGGCCCCCCCTCCGGAGTTGGGCGACATCCCAGCAGGAGGCGAGCCAGCGGAAGGAGGAATTGTGGAGGTGCCAAATCCGAGCGCGGCAATGGCGAAAAAGAGCGGGAAAACCCTCTCGCAGATCCAACGCGGCCACGAGGTTTACATGCTGAAATGCGGTGAGTGCCACAACTACAAGCTGCCGGAAAAACTCGATGTGGACGAGTGGCAGGAGGCGGTTCCGAAAATGATCGCGCACGCCGGATTGGAAAAAGCGGACGAAAAAGCGGTGTTGGATTACGTGATCGCCGTGAAGACGCAGCAGGGCGGATGACCGGAGCCGTTGATCTTCTTGCGTTTGCCGGGGTGATGGCGCTGGGGCAGTTCAGCCCGGGGCCGGACATGATATTGCTGACGCGGACGGCCCTGAAAAGCGGCGCGCGGGCGGGAGCTGAAATGGCGCTCGGGATCGCGACGGGGCTGGTGTTTCATTCGGCAGTGGCTTTCGCGGGACTGGCGCTGGCATTTCAGCGGAATCCGTTGTTAGCCGAGATCCTGCGTTGGGGGGCGGCAGCCTATTTGCTTTGGATTTCCTATCGAATGGTCAGAGAGCATTGGTTTGGGAGCTCGACGGCGGTGAACGAGGAAATGGAGGTGACGCCGTCCACCGGCAGACCATTCATGCGCGGGCTCGCCTGCAATCTGCTGAATCCCAAAGCCGCGCTGTTTCTAGCAGCGGTGAGTGCCCCGTTTCTGCGAGGGAGTCATCCGGGATGGTGGCCGTTCGCGTTGGGGGGAATCGTTGTGGTGCAGGGGGGCGCTCTATGGGCCTTGTGGGCGAGGCTGTTGCAGTGGAAACCGCTGAGCGTCCGCTATCGGAAACTGGAGCGTTGGATCGATGGTATTTTCGCGATGGTATTGGTCACCTTGGCCCTCGTGTTGATCTTTGGCTGAACGAAAAAAGCCCTGCGGTGAGGCAGGGCTTTTAGAAGCAGTGAATCTCGCGGAATGCAGGGAATCAGTTGTATTTCGGGCTCTTGTGCTGGCTGAAATAACCATCTGTAACGTACATCTGGCCATTGTAGTCGGGGAGCGGGCCGGAATCCGGAGGCAGCGGGATATTTCCGACGGTGGCATCCTCAGGCTGGGAATAGGCGATGCTGACCGGGGTGCCGATCTTGACGAGGTTGAAGAATTTAGGCGAAAGGTTTTCATGCATCCGAATGCATCCGTGGGTGCAGGGAGTGTGCTTGAGCCAGCCGGTGTGGAAACCGTAGTTCGCCTTGAACTCGCACCAGTAGGGCATCGGAGTTCCTTTGAACGACCAACCGGCCGGTTTCTTGGCGAGAAAGGTTTGTTTCACCTGACTGCCGCTGTAGGCGTAGCCGTGGGTATTGGCGCGGTGTTTTGCTTCCTTGTTATAAATCGTGAAGCTGCCCGTGGGAGTCGGCGTGCCGGGGCCACCGACGGAAACCGGCATGGCCATCAGGACTTCCGAACCTTCCATCACGTAGGTGCGTTGCTTGCTGAGCGACACTTTCACGCGCACGTTGTTAGGATTTTTCGGAAGCTTGGTCGGAACGTCGTAAGCCTGATAGGCCGAGAGTCCGCCGCCTCCGGATGACATGTTCGAGCACGAGGTGAAAAGCGCGCCTGTGGAAACGGCGAGCGCGATGGTGAGGAGGGATCTGAAATTCATAGTGCCAAGAGATGCGGTAAGAATTGCGATTGGGTCGGAGAATGCAAGTCCACGGATGACAAATCGGTTACCGCGCCTGCTCCCACGAATCGACGCGATGGTCGATGAACCAGACCGACGCCACCCGATACGGAACATACGCGACCTCGGGCCCCAGACCGAAGCCATATCCCGAATAATAACCACCCCGGCCATACGGACCGTAACCGTTGTAGCCGAATCCGGAAATACCGGCGCCTCCGCTCAAGTAGACCGGGCGCGTCCCCGCATAATCCCAGCGTTCGGTGGACTTGGATTTTTTCGATCCCTCGAACCGCTGGGCGGGGATTCCCCAAGCGAGTTCGACGGCATCCGGTGCCATGCCGCGGGTGATCAGGCCTTGTTGCACGAGGTCCTGGTTCTTCTTGCTGAGAGTGGCGAATTTTTCCGGGCTTTTCGCAATCCGCGCCTGCGGCGTCATGGGAGCGCAGGAGGAGAAAACGATGGCCACCATCAGGACTGTCGCGATTTTTTTCATGATTGAAACGCTAGGTGAATCGGGGCGCGGATGCAACGTGCGGCGCGGGGAATTTCAAGAACCTCGGAAACGGGCTTGCCAACCGTGAATCCGACGCCGCAATCTTTCGGCGAACGTTTCCCCGATTTAAAACATGTCCGAACTTCTTGAAGATGATGATCTCACCGCCGCATTGAAAAAATGCCCCGAGTGGGACTATGAGAAAAAAGCGATCACCCGGACCATTGAGTTCGAGGAATTCATGGACGCGATCGATTTCGTCAACGATCTGGCGGAGATCGCGGAAGAGGCGCAGCATCATCCCGACATCACCATCAAGCACACGAAGGTGACGTTGAAACTCACGACCCACGATGCCGGCGGTGTGACCGAACTCGACGTCGAGCTCGCGCAGCGCGTGGACAATCTGGTGGATTGATCCGACCGAAGTTTTCACGAAGCAGAATTTCCTCACGGGAATTCTGCTTTTTTGCGTTCAGCGCGGGAGCATCAGCTCGTCGTCCTTGAATCCTGTTAGCGTCTCCAGCCCTTTGAGCAGCTTGCGCAGGGTGAAAAACAGGAAGACGACCATCGGGACGCCGATGACAAGAAGTCCCCAGCCGGTGACGCTGGCGATGATCGAGTTGTATTTCTCCAGCGCGTCGACAGCGGTGGCGTTGAAGCCGCGGAAAAACCATTGGGCAAGGCCGAGGTTCATCAGCGAGCTGAGGAAGAACGAAGTGGCGAACAGTTGGGTGGCACCTAGCAGAAGCCTGTCATATTCACTCTGCCCGGAAACCTCAGCCACGCGGTTTTCAATCTTCGGGATGTCGAAGATGTTATCGTTGTAGAGGAAAACGCGGATCAGCGGCGAGGCCGTGCGGTGCGAGGTGAGGATCGCCACCCCCAACACCAGCGGGATCAGCGCTTCCTTGATGCCGAAGAAGAGTCCGGCGTTCGGTTTGACCGTGCCGTCCTTGTTCCAGAGATAGACGGTTAGTCCGCCGGAAAGCAGCACGGAGATCAAGCCGAGCGCGGAGAAGAAGTTGCCCTTGCGGGTTTTGACGTAATGCCAGATTCCGTAGCCGAGCGGCATGGCGAGCGCGAGGAACATCGCCTTGAGCGGGCCGATGTGCCACGGCCTGGCGACCTTTCCGAGCTTTTCCTGAAGCGCCGGATCCTTGCTGAGATAGCTGAGGATCAATACCGGGATGATCACGTTGATCAGGATGTTGGCGAGCGGGTGTTCCTTGTCGGTCTTCGATTCAGCCATGGCGGTTTGCCTGAGAACCAAGCGGGTTGTCCGGCAAATAGAAGTACAAAAGGCAGGGCATCTGCAATTTTCCGGGAGTGAAATGCGCCTTTACAGAAATTCGGCCTGCCATTTTGCTCCGATCCAGAATGCGCTTCGTATCGGCATGGATGGTGGGTGTCTTTTTGGCGGCGGGAATTTCCCTGCCGGGCGCGGTGTCTGCGGCTCCGGCTCTCGACGCCAATTACGGTGTCGGTTCCTGGATATGGGATCACCAGACCTATGATCGCCAAGAGTGCCGGTTTTGGAAATCGTTTGAAATTCCGCGGGGTGTTTCTGTCAAGTCCGCCACGCTCCGGATCACGGCGGACAATTTCTATTTCGTGTTCCTCGACGGCCAACCGGTCGGCCAGGGAGCCGACTGGCGGGTTCTTATCGAATATGACCTCAGCCAGCTTCTCGAATCCGGAACCCATGTCCTCGCCGTGGATGTCTCCAACGATTTCGATGTTGCCGGGCTTTTGGTCGGTCTGCACATCAACCTGGCCGACGGATCCGTGATCGAGATTGCTTCGGATGATACTTGGAAAATCGCGCCCAGGAATGTCACCGATTGGAAACAACGGACCCGCGCTCCCGCCGAATGGCCGTCTGCCAAGGTGCTTTATCCCTTCCGGCCGGAAGACAACAAGCAGATCTATCAGGCACCGGTTTCGCAACCCGTGGTGATTTCATTTTGGCAAAGGCGCTGGTTCCAGATTTCCACGATCATTTTATGCGTCCTGGCGGCGGCGTGCAGTTTGTTTCTCTTCAGCAGGCTGATTCTCAAATCCCGGATGGAGCGCATGGTCCGCCGCGAGCGGGCGAGGATCGCCGCGGACCTGCATGACAGTCTCGGTGGCGGCCTGACGCAGTTGGTCATCCTCGGTGACGCCTCGAAGCGGGTGATTTCTAACGGATCGGTCGCAGTGGACACGCTGGACCGTCTTTGCGACCAGACCCGTAATCTGGTACGCGGCATGAACGAGGCGGTGTGGCTCATCAACTCGCAGCGCGACAACCTGCGGGATTTCGCATCCTATCTGGGCAAGCACGCCGAGTTGTTCTTCCACGACACGCCGGTCCGCTGCCGCTTCGAGATTGAAAAAAATCTGCCCGCGCTTCCATGCGACATCAGCGTGCGCCGGAATCTTTTCCTCGCCGTCAAGGAAGCGTTCACCAACGTCCTCCGCCACTCTGGCGCGACGGAGGTGCGGTTAGGCGTGCGCCAGGAACGCAATGGCATCCGGATCATCATCTCCGACAATGGCCGGGGCTTCGATCCATCCGCAGTTGACGGGGAGGGGAACGGGCTGGCAAACATGAAACATCGCGCCGCCGAGGTCGCCGGAACTTTCGGAATCCAGCGCGGCGAGGAGGGCGGATGCACCGTCACACTCGGCGCGCCGCTCCAGTTCAAAGGGAGCAGAAAATCCCTCAGAAAAACATCCCGCACCAACCCATGAGCGCAATTTCACGGAACGAAGCAAACCCGTCCCGCCATCCGGTGGCGCTGGTAGAGGACCATCAGGACATCCGCGAACAGTGGGCCGCGATTGTCGATTCGTCGGACGAATTCACCTGTGTTTGCGCGTGCGCCTCCGCGGAAGAAGCGCTTCGTAAAATTCCCGCCGCACGTCCCGAGGTGATTCTAATGGATGTTTTCCTGCCGAAGATGTCCGGCATCGAATGCACGGCCAGGCTCAAGGAAATCATGCCGGATGCGAAAATTCTGATCGTCACCGCATCGGACGACGAGGAACTGGTTTTCCACGCCTTGGAAGCTGGGGCCGACGGCTATCTGCTGAAACACGCGTCTCCGGCCGATGTGATCCAGGCCCTGGAGGACGTGCTTCACGGCGGCATGCCGATGACCAGTGGCGTGGCCCGCAAGGTGGCCGAGTTTTTCCACAAAAAGGGTCAGGAGAGGCGGCAACTGGTCCGACTGAGCCAGCGCGAAACCGAGGTCCTCGAACTAATCGCGGCCGGCTACGTGAACAAGGAAATCGCGGACAAGCTCTCGCTAACGGTCCAGACGGTCCGCAGCTATTTGAAGACGATTTACGAAAAGCTCCACGTCCACTCGCGGGCCGAAGCGGTCTTGAAATACATGAAACAGCCGGGGAAATAAACACGGCAGGCGAGGGGGGAGGGGAAATCACCCGTACCTGCGGGTATTGAGGAAAAGCGGCGGGATTGCTAACGATGGCATCGGTGCGGCCGGACGGTTCCGGCACACCGTCAATCCATCGTTATTTCATTCCTGTTTCGTGAGATTCCCTTTGTCCAAGCTTTTGCTGTTAGCAGCTTCCCTCGCCGGAGCCCTTCATGCCGAGAACACGCCCGCCTTCTGGTCATGGGCGGAAAAGCCCGTGATGGGCTGGAACAGTTGGGACTTCTACGGCACCTCGATCAACGAGGCGAAGTCCAAGGCGCAGGCGGATTACATGGCGGCCAACCTGCTGTCGCACGGCTGGAATCTCATCACCGTGGACATCCAATGGTATGAGCCGAACGCAACCGGTTTCAACTACAACGCCAACGCCACGCTCACCATGGATCAGTTGGGCCGGCTGACCCCCGCGACGAACCGCTTTCCTTCCGCCGCCGGTGGCGCGGGTTTCAAGCCGCTGGCCGACTACATCCACTCGAAGGGCCTCAAATTCGGCATCCACATGATGCGCGGCATCCCCCGCCAGGCATGGCAGCAGGATCTGCCGGTGAAAGGCACCACCTACACCGCGAAGGACATCGCCGATCCCAACAGCACGTGCCCGTGGAATCCGGACATGTATGGCGTGGACATGAACAAGCCGGGCGCGCAGGCCTACTACGATTCCATCATGGAAATGGTCGCCTCGTGGGAGGTGGATTTCGTGAAAATCGACGACCTCAGCCGGCCCTATCACCTCAAGGAGATCGAGGGCATCCGCAAGGCGATCGACAAGACCGGTCGCGCCATTGTTTTCAGCACCTCGCCCGGAGAGACCCCGGTCGGAAACGGCGAACACGTTATGGCCCACGCCAACCAATGGCGGATCAGCGATGATTTCTGGGACAGTTGGACCCCGCTCTACGAGCAGTTCAAACGCCTTCACGATTGGACTCCCTACCGCGGCCCCGGCCATTTTCCGGATGCCGACATGCTGCCGTTAGGAAAGCTCCAGGGCGGCAACAACACCGCCACCGGACGCGTCACGAACTTCACCGCGAACGAACAAACGACGATGATGAGCTTGTGGGCCATCGCCCGCTCGCCGCTCATCCACGGCGGCGACATGACGCAGATGGACGCTTCCACACTCGCGCTTCTAACCAACGACGAGGTCATCGCGCTGAACCAGCACAGCACCCACAACCGCCAGCTTTTCCGCAGTGGCGATCTCATCGCCTGGGTGGCTGACGCGGAAAATTCCCCGGACAAATATCTGGCTGTTTTCAATACCGGCTCCGCCACCGCGAATGTTCCGGTGGCCCTCTCCACCCTTGGTTTCAGCGGCCCGGTGCAGGTCCGCTCGCTTTGGGATCAGAGTAATCTCGGCGGATTCAGCGGCAGTTTTTCTCCCTCCATCGCCTCGCACGGAGCGGCACTCTATCGGCTCGTCGGCACTGCGCTGCCCACGCCGTGGATCATCGGTGCCGCCGCGACCGAGGGGCAGGTGGCATTGACATGGGAAACACTGGCCCCCGCCACTTCCTACCGGCTCAAGCGGGGGATTTCTGAAAGCGGCCCATTTACTGTGATCGCGGACTCCTTGACAGATACCGCGTTCATCGACACCACGGTGCAGAATGGCACCACCTATTTCTACGTGGTTTCTGCCATCGTTTCCGGTCAGGAAACACCTGACTCGGGAGCGCGCTCCGCCACTCCGGCGGGGGCTCCGCAAACGGTTAGCTGGAACTATGATCGCTTCGGCACGGTTTCCGGCACCGCCGTGGCAGGCGTTGTCCCGGTCGCGAACTGGAACAATTCCTATCCGAACAATCCGGTCATCGATCTGATCGACAGCAGCGGCATCGCGACCACGCTCGATATCAGCTACAGTTCCTACAACAACTGGAGCATTCAAGGTAGCACGCCCGCTCTTGATGGAAACGGCGCATCGAACAAGCGCCTGCTCAACGGCTACCTCAATGCCGGACCCGCCGCTTGGAATCCGTCCACCATCCAGACCTCTGTCGGCCTCTCGCAGATTCCTCACGGCTACTACGATCTCATCGTTTATTTTTCCTCGGACCAAGCCGGCCGCGAGGGACAAGTGACCGACGGCACCACCATCTATCAATTCAGCTCCCTCGGTCCGGCCAGCGTCACCGGATCGAACGCGTCCCTGGTTCAGACCACTCAAACAGCCACCTGGCCGGGTGCCAATTACGCGGTCTTCAGCGGACTTCGTGGCGACTCACAAACTGTCACAGTAAAGATGCGCGACAATGACGAATGGGGCGGCATCGCTGCCGTGCAGGTCGTCCCGCAGACCGATCCGCTGCCGACGACGCGCCTTCGTATCGATCTGCAATCCGTCGGCACCGCAATGCTTTCGTGGCCCGCAATCCCCGGCGCTGTCCTGCTGCAGGAGAGCGACGACCTCGTCGATTGGCTACCCGCCGACCCACAACCGGTCACGAACTCTATTGTGGTGGCGGTCGATTCCGACCGGCGCTTCTACCGGCTTGCCCGGCCTTGAATCATTCTCCGGAAAACAAATCCAACCCCACAAGAAAACCAAACTATGAAACGAACCCTACTCATTGCCCTCGCGGCACTCGGTTCCGCACACGCCTCCGTAGTGAGCTGGAACCTCGATTACAACGGCACCCTGTCCTCCAGCTCGGTGGCTGGCGTCGTTCCCGCCGCCAACTGGTCCAATTCCTGGCCTTCCAATCCGACCGTCAACCTCGTCGATGACAGCGGAGCCGCCACCACGCTCGACCTCTCCTACACCTCGTTTAACAACTGGCGCATCCAGGATTCCGACCCCGGCCAGGACGGAGACGGCAGCAATAACAAGCGCCTCCTCAACGGTTATCTCAGCGCCGGACCCGCCGGTTGGGGACCGACGCCGACCTTCTCCAATGTCGTCCTCTCGCAGATTCCTTACGCGAACTATCAGATCATCGTCTATTTCTCCTCGGACGGAGCGAATCGCGAGGGCCAGGTCACCGACGGAACTTCAAACTACTACTTCCAAACGCTGGGAGCATCCAGCATCGCCGGGTCCAACGCCACACTCGCGCAGACCACCTCCACCTCCAACAGCAACTACGCCTCGGCGAACTACGCCATCTTCGACGGCTTGAGCGGAACGTCCCAAACGATCACCGTGCAAATGCGCGACAACGACGAGTGGGGCGGCATTGCCGGATTCCAAGTCGTCGCCGTACCGGAGCCGTCCGCAGCGCTGCTCGGCGGGTTGGGTGCGATCGGATTATTGCGCCGCCGCCGTGCCTGAAGCCGTTCTTCCATCGGTGCCGCGAATCCATCTGCGGCACCGCCAATTCCAACTAACAAAGCCCATGAAAAAACAGATTGCCCTCGGCCTCGCCGCCGCCCTATCAGCCCACGCCTCGGTCGTGAGCTGGAATTACGACCGCAACGGGACGGTTTCCGCCAGCGATATCGCCGGTATTTCTCCGGTCGCAAATTGGAACAACTCTTGGCCCACGAATCCGACGACCAACCTCATCGACAAGAACGGTCAGGCGACGACGCTCGACCTTGCCTACACCTCCTTCAACAACTGGAACATCCAGGGAACCGGGCCGGCGCTCGACGGCGACGGCAAGGCGAACAAACGCCTGCTCAACGGCTACCTGAACGCGGGGCCGGCCGGATGGAGTCCGCCTGTGACCTCGTCCTCGGTGACCCTTTCCCAGATCCCGTATGCGAAATACGACGTCATTGTTTATTTTTCCTCCGACGGCGCGGATCGCGAGGGCACGGTGGGTGACGGAACCACCACCTACTACTTCAAGACTTTGGGAGCCGCCAGTATCAGCGGCAGCAACGCGACCTTTGCCAAAGCCATCGACACCACCACCGGCGGCTATACCGTCGGCGCAAACTACGCCGTTTTCAATGGTCTAACCGGAAACTCCCGGACCATCACCGTGCAGATGCGGGACAACGACGAGTGGGGCGGCATCGCCGGTTTCCAGGTCGTCGCCGATCTCGGCAGCATTCCGGAGTTTGGCTTACAGCCGGAAAGCCAGACTGCTGCCGTGTACTCTGAGGTGACCTTCACCGCATCGGCTTCAGCGGATCCCGCGCCAACCTATCAGTGGCAATACTCGGCCAACGGCACCACCGGATGGGCGGATGTCAGCGGCCAGACGACTGCGTCGCTCGTGCTCACCGGCATCACCTTCGCCGAGGAAGGTTACTACCGCGTCATCGCCACCAACACGAACAGCTCGGTCGCCAGCGCCAGCGCGTTTCTCGATGTCTTCTATGCAACACCGAAAATCTACGCCCAGCCGGCAGGCGTCAACGCCGTCGAGGGCTCGACCGTGCAGCTCTCGGTCGTTGCCGGAGGCTACGAGACGCTGACCTATCAGTGGTATAAGGACACCCTTCCGCTGGGCGGCGAGACGAATGACACGCTGGTCCTCTCCAACGTCAATTCCGGCGCCGCGGGCGTCTATTTCGTGAAAATCACCGACAGCGTGCAAGCTGGCCTGATCACCAATTCCAATAACGCAACCGTCGCCACCTTCCCGGCGTGGAACGGATTGGTTAGCCATGACTCTTTCACGGGTTACACGATCGGCGAGCTGCCGTTGCAGAATCCAAGTGTCACCGGCTACACGGACGCCTGGACCGACGTGGATTTCGGCGATGCCGAACCTGCGGTGATGACGGGCTCGCTGACCTATGCGGACCCGCTTTACCTAGGCTCCTCGGGCGATCAGGTCGGGAAAACCGCCGACACGGTGGGCATCGGAGGGGCTAACAGCGGCCGCGCGTTCCGCAAGCTCGCTCCGCCGCTCGTCGTTGCGAAAAACACCACCGGCACCCGCTACCTGAGCTGGCTCTATCGAAACGGCAACGAGAATGCCGCGGCGCAGCCCACCATCCATTCGGTGCTCTCGCTCTATCAAAACACCGGCGGCGCTTCTCCGGCGGGTGATGCCGCGCGGCGCGTCTTCGAGGCGGGTATTTCCGATGCGGACTTCGCGACCTCCAATTTCGGTTTCCGCTACAACGACTTCCAGGTCGGGGATCTCGCGAAGCCGGTCGATTCCGGAGTCCACCTGTTTGTGGTGAAATTCGAACTGAGCGATGCGGACGCCAGCGACAACCTAACTGTCTGGATCGATCCCGCGCTCGGCTCGGGCGAGCCGAGCGGTGGGATCGCGCTTACCGGTCTGGACGTGGCCTTCGATTCACTCGCGTTTTCCGACTATGCCAGCAACTCGGTGGCGTGGGACGAAGTCCGCTGGGGAAGTTCCTACAACAGCGTCACGCTGAACACGACTCCTGCTAACACCTTTGCCTCGTGGATCTCCGGTTTCCCGGTCGGATCGCTCAACGGCTTCAACGATGACGCGGACGGCGACGGAATTTCCAACGGAGTGGAAAACTACTTCGGAACCAATCCGAGCATCCCGAATTCCGGAATCACGCAGGTCGCCAAGAGCGGCAGCACGGTGACCTTCCAGCACCCACAGAACGCCACGGCGGCCAGCGACCTTGCGCCGGCCTATCGTTGGAGCACCGACCTAGTGAGTTGGAACGCCGACCTGGCAACCAGCGGCGGGACGACGGTGGGCTTCACCGCCAGTCCTAACACGCCGATGCCGGGAATCACCACCGTGACCGCCACTCTCACAGGAACGGTGCCTGCGAAATTCTTCACCGGCTTGCAGGTCACAAAAACGCCGTAGTTTTCGATCGTCCGTAGTTTCTCACAAAAAAACGGCCTTTCCGTGAGGAAAGGCCGTTTTGATTGAAGCGAAAACCGATGGATCAGACCGTTCCGAAGATCGTCTTGCCGGTGGACTTGAGGTCGTCACAGGCTTCCTTCATGCGATCGCAGAGGCTTTGTTCGCCTTTTTTCAGATAGGAACGCGGGTCGTAATGCTTCTTGTCGCCGACTTCGCCGTCGATCTTGAGCACGCCTTCGATGTTGGCGCACATGTGGGTGACGATCGGGCGGGTGAACGCGTATTGTGTATCCGTGTCGATGTTCATTTTCACGACGCCGTAGTCGAGCGTTTCGCGGAGGTCGCTCTCGGAGGTGCCGGATCCGCCGTGGAAGACGAGGTCCATTTCAGCAGTCGCGCCGTGCTTGTCCATGACGGCTTTTTGTCCGTCGCGGAGGATGGTGGGCTTGAGTTTCACCGCGCCGGGCTTGTAGGCACCGTGGACGTTGCCGAAGGTGGCGGCGAAAAGGAAACGGCCGATCGGTTGGAGCGCTTCGTAGACTTCCACCATGTCTTCGGGAGTGGTGTAGAGTTTTTCGATCGGCAGGCCCGAGGTGTCGTGTCCGTCTTCCTCACCACCGACGCAGCCGGCTTCGACTTCGAGGATGATTCCGAGTTCGGCGCATTCCTTGAGGAGGGCTTTGGAGATTTCGAGGTTTTCCTTCAGGTCGACGACCGAGCCGTCGAACATGTGGGATTGGAAAAGAGGTCCCTTGCCTTCTGCGATGCGCTTGCGGGAAGCTTCGAGGAGTGGCTTGAGGAAGCTGTCGACCTTGGCCGGATGGCAGTGGTCGGTGTGGAGGGCGATGAGCACGTTGTGCTTTTCCGCGAGGAGATGGCAGGCCTCCGCGAGCACGATGGCTCCGAAGGCGGCATCCTTGACGGAAGTGCCGGAGGCGAACTCGCCGCCACCGGTGGAAACTTGGATGATCCCGTCGGATTTCGCTTCGGAAAACGCCTTGAGCGCACCGTTGATGGTTGGCAGCGAGGTGACGTTGATGGCGGGGTAGGCGTAGCCACCTTTTTGGGCGGCGTCCAACATGGCGCGATATTGCGCGGGAGTTGCGATTGGCATGGCGGGAGTTCCGTAACCAGTCCGCGTGCCATCGACAAGCCAGAATAAAGGGAAATCCCTCCGGAGCCCCGGCTTGCGGCTTGCCAATCCGCGTTAGCCGGGATTGTTTCTCGTTCAGCCCGATGACTTCACCCGAAACAATTGTTTGCAAGCCAACGCCTTGGTTTCTCCTTCGAGCAGTCGTGATGCTGTTGATGTTTGGAGTCTTCGCGGTGCTTTTTTACAAAGACGGTTCGACGGGATACCGGAAAAAAAACGAGAGCTTCTATCTCCAGAAGACCTTCCAAATCGCAAACGAGCAGTTTGCGAAAATGAATGCCGGCAATTCACTCTCGCCGGAAGATTGGAAACGCCATGCGGAGAAGCAGTTCGCCACATTTCCCGAAGATCATTCGGTCCTTCCCGCGGATCTCCAACTGCCGATGCCCTGGCCTGCGATTCTTCATGACTACAACCGCATGAAGCCCTTGCAGTGGAACTTTCTCTGGCAGGAATACTCCCGCGAAAAGATGCTGGATGCCAATGTCGAACATTCCTACGACGCCGGGCAAATCCACGAGCAGTGGATCGTTTTTGGCGTTTGTTCGGTGCTTGCGGCGATCGCTGCTTTCTTCCTCCTGCGCACGGTCAACCGTTCGATTTCCGCTGATGGCGAGGCTGTCACCACCCAACAAGGAAAGCGCGTTCCATTCACGGATCTGAAGACGCTTGATCTCCGCAAATGGGACACCAAGGGGCTCGCATTCATCGACTACGACGGTAATTCCGGAAAGGGCCGGATCCGCATCGATGGACTGACTTACGGTGGTTTTAAGAAGGAAAACGACGAGCCTGCCGAACGACTGATGAGGCAAATCAGAGCACACTTTTCCGGCGAAATCATCGAATACGCCGCCATCTCCAAGTCGGAACCCCAAGACCAAGCTTCCGGGCCTGCCTGAGAGATTTTCACCGATCCCGTCCTTTTCCACCCTTGATTCGTTTTCGAGGTTGCCAAGTCGGGTCAGCAAGCGATAACCAAGCCCAACGCCAACCCTCAACAACAGCAATCTATGTCAGACAAAAGTATCGAAGCCCGTGTAAAGGACATCATCGTGGACCAACTTGGCGTCAACGCTGATCAAGTGACCACCGAAGCCAAATTCGTCGAAGATCTCGGAGCCGACTCGCTCGACACCGTGGAACTCGTCATGGCCTTCGAGGAAGAATTCGACATCGAAGTGCCGGATGAAGAGGCGGAAAAGCTTCAGGCCGTCGGTGACGTGATCACCTACATCACCAGCCAACAAGCCTGATCCCGGTAGGCGAACGCTTTGTCAAAAGGGCGGGCTCCTCATGAGGTGTCCGCCCTTTTCTTTGCATTGCCGCGGATCCGGGCGACTATCAACTGCCCATGCACTCACCGGACGACATTCACTACGCGCTTGAAACGACGAAGGTTCTCCGCGAGCCGGATCGCCGGATAGATACCTTCGGCGAAACCCGCTTCGAATTCCAGCTCATCAGCGAGCTGATGGATCGCACCGGCGAGGTCAGGATCCGCACCGGGGAAGTCGAGGCGATGCGCCCTCGGATTCTCCGGCCGTCGGCCTACAACGATGTGCAGTTGGAAGGATTCGATCCATCCGCCAGAGCCCGGTTCGACAAGCTCGTAGACAAGCTCCGCTCCGAGGGCAAGGACCTTGCCTTCCTGCAATACGGCTTCCAATTCAAGCGTGGCCAGGTGCACGAGGAAATCATCCATGACAGCATTGACGCCGTTCGCGAACGGGTGCTTGAAGATATTCGGAAATCCGGTAACCCTGCCCGTGCCATCATCGAAGGGGTGGATGACGCATGGGAAATCTCCATCCTCAAATTTTCATTCGAAATGATACTTCGCTCGCATGAGATCAACGCATTCGATTTCAAGCGCCGCGGACTTATCTGAGACTTTTCTTTCGCCCATGAGCCTTTGGACGGTTTTAAAGCTCTTCGCCGCCGTGTGTGTGCTGGCGGTCATGGCCTTCACTGGCATGTTGGCCTATCACATTCTTGTCAGGCCCTTGGGGGGTGTTTTCGAGAAAATCATTCCCAATCCGACGGAGGTTGTCGGCAGGCCGCCCGAAGGCGATTTCGCCAAGATGTTGGATTCGGCGGAGCTTCCCGACATCGATCCCGGTGAGAAGGCATTTCAAAAAGCCCATGAGTTGTTAGCCCTCGGCAAGCTCGACGAGGCGCGCGAGAAACTGACGACGATCATCAATGTTTTTCCCTCGTCATCATCCGCTCCCACGGCCCGGCGGATCGTCGGTGAAATGAATTTGGATGAGATCCTTTCCACCACTCACATGGAGGGCAAACAGGTCCACGTCGTGAAGCGCGGAAACTCGTTCCTCGGCATCGCCGGAGAGCACGACACCTCGCTCGACATCATCATGCACCTCAACAACATGATGGAGCTGAAAAACATCCAGCCAGGCGAGGAACTCGTCGTCATGCCGCTCAATTTCCGCATCCTCATCGAGCCGCAGCGCAAGACGTTGTCGTTCTGGGATGGCGACCGTTTCATCCGCGAATATCCGATCATTCATCTGGGCGTGCCCGGCGTGCTGCCTGCTGGAAAAACCAAGATTAGTTCAAAAATCGCGGAGGTTCAAGGCAAGCGGGTGGCTCCCCAATCGAAGGACTATCGATCTTCGGAAAAACTCGTCCAGATCGCCAAGCCATCGCTCCTGATCCGCGGGGCTCCGGAAAAATCCGAGGAATTCCCCCACGGAATCATCGTGCGACCACAGGACATGGAGGAAATCAGCCTCCTCACCCGGGTTGGCAACGAGGTCGAGATCCGCTGATCCGGGCCATCTCCGGTCTTGCATCTTCCATCGCGAATCCCGAACCTCGCACCCCTCCACCATGCAGCTCCTCGAATTCGAAAAACCCGCCGCCGAACTCGAACGTGAACTTGAGAAACTCCGCACCAAGTCGGCTTCTCAAAACATCGACATGTCCGCCGAGATTTCCATCATGGAGACCAAGCTCGCCGAGACCCGGGCTGCGATTTATAGAAACCTAACCCCGTGGCAGCGCGTCCAGATCGCCCGTCATACGAACCGTCCGTTCATGCTCGACTACGTCTCCCTGGCTTTTACGGATTTCTGCGAGCTCCACGGCGACCGGCACATCGGCGATGATGCCTCGATGCCCGGCGGCTTCGCCCGCATCGGTGGCCAGCGGGTCATCGTCATCGGCCATCAGAAGGGCCGCGATACCAAGGAAAACCTCAAGCGCAACTTCGGCAGCGCCCATCCCGAGGGCTACCGCAAGGCGCTCCGATTGATGAAAATCGCCGAGAAGTTCGGTCTTCCGGTCATCACCATGATCGACACTCCCGGCGCGTTCCCCGGTATCGGTGCCGAAGAGCGAAATATCGCCGAAGCCATCGCTTTCAACCTCCGCGAAATGATGCTGCTCAAGGTGCCCATCATCGCCATCGTCCTGGGCGAAGGCGGCTCCGGCGGAGCTCTCGGCATCGGCATCGCCGACCGGGTCATCATGATGGAAAACGCCTATTATTCCGTCATCAGTCCGGAAGGCTGCGCCGCCATTCTCTGGAAGCACCGCAAGCACGCTCCCGAAGCGGCGGAAGCGATGAAACTGGTCGCACCCGATCTCAAGAATCTCGGACTCATCGACGACGTCATCGACGAACCCACCGGCGGAGCCCATCACGACCATCAGGCATCCGCCGATGCATTCCGTGAGAAAGTCCTCTCCCATATCGCCGAGCTAACAAAACTCTCGACCGCGAAACTCCTCGACGAACGCTACGCGAAATTCCGCGCCTTCGGCGAGTGGCAGGGGAAAGAATGACCCCGAGCGATCCGTAACCCGCGCGGCGTTAGAAATGCCGCGCATTTTTCATTTCAAACTAAAAACCAAATCATGTCGATCAAAGTAGGAGTCATCGGAGCAGGCGGAATGTTGCAATACCACGCCGCGGGTTTCCGCCAGGCAGGAGCTGAAATCGTCGCCGTCGCCGATCCCGCGCCCGGCGCCGCCGCCCGCGCCACCGAGAAATGGGGGATCGCACAAGCTTACGAATCCGTCGATGCCATGCTCGCGGAATGCAAGGAACTCGACGCTGTCAGTATCATCGTTCCTAACAAATTTCACGCGCCACTCGCTCTTCAGTGCCTTAAGGCCGGTAAACACGTTTTCTGCGAGAAGCCACCCGCGCTCAAGGCTTCCGAGGTCGAGGAAATGATCGCTGCCGCTAATGCCGCGGGCAAGAAGCTGATGTTCAATTTCAACAACCGCGCCCGGCCCGAGTCGCAGGCGATGAAGTCCTATTGCGACGACGGCACTGTCGGCACCATCAATTCCGCCCAGGCGAAATGGATCCGCCGCACCGGCATTCCCGGCTTCGGCGGCTGGTTCACCACCAAGGAACTATCAGGTGGCGGACCGGTCATCGATCTGCTCCACATGATCGACCTTGCCCTTTATTTCATGGGTTATCCCGAGCCGGCCCACGTGCTCGCCAACACCTTCGACACCTTTATCACCGACAAGGGATTCAAAGGCCCGTGGGGCATTCCCGACCGCGCTGACGGCACCAACAACGTCGAAGCTGCGGCCCACGGCTTCGTTACCTTCAAGACCGGCCAGGTTCTAACACTCCAGGTTTCCTGGGCGGAAATGGTCAAACGCGAGGAAGTCTCCGTTGTCTTTCAAGGCACCAAGGCCGGTGGCAAGGTCGAGCGCCTCTTCGGTCGCGACGGACTGGATGAAACCGCCATCGACACCTGCGAACTCTACGTCCAGGAAAACGGCAACAGCGTGAACCGCACCATCGTCACACCTGCTTGCGAGGACATGGGCCGCAGCAATTCCGCCCGCAACTTCATCGAGGCGATCGAAGGAAAAGCCGAGCCGCTCAACACTCCCGACCAGGCGCTCAACCTGATGAAAATCATCGACGCGCTCTATCAGTCCGCTGCCACCGGCAAACCCGTTTCCATCTGATCTCTCAACTCTCAACCATCTACTCTCAACTTCTTCAATGAATCGCAAACTCCGCATGGGCATGGTCGGCGGCGGGCGCGGTGCCTTCATCGGCGCCGTCCATCGCATGGCCGCGAATCTCGATGGCAAAATCGAACTGGTCGCAGGCTGCTTCTCCTCGGACCCCGAGAAATCGAAACTCTCGGGTGAGGATTTCTTCCTCGATCCGTCACGCGTCTATTCGTCCTACGCCGGGATGGCGAAGGCGGAAGCTGCCTTGCCCGTTGGCGAGCGTATCGACTTCGTGACCATCGTCGCCCGCAACGATCTTCATTTTCCGGTAGCGAAGGCGTTCCTTGAAGCCGGCATTCACATCGTTTGTGAAAAACCGATGGCATTTTCTCTGGCAGAAGCGAAGGAGCTCAAAAAGATTGTCGATGCATCCGGTCTCGTTTTTGCCCTGACCCACAATTACACCGGCTATCCGATGGTGAAGGAGGCCCGCGCCATGGTAAAGTCCGGCAAACTCGGTCGCATCCTCAAGATCGTCGCCGAATACCCGCAAGGCTACGCCATCGGGGCGATCAAGGAACAGGCCGACGGCGCGATTTCCAACTGGCGCATGGATCCCAGCATCGCCGGGATTTCCAACTGCATGGGCGACATCGGTTCCCATGCGGAAAACCTCGCCCGCTACATCACCGGCCTCGAACTCGAACAGGTCGCCGCCGATCTCAATACTTTCATTCCGGGCCGCCCGTTGGACGATGACGGCAGCATGCTCGTCCGATACGAAGGTGGTGCCCGCGGCGTGCTCTTCGCCTCGCAGATTTCCACTGGCGACGAAAACAACCTGAACATCCGTGTTTACGGCACCGATGCTTCCATCGAGTGGCATCAGGAGCATCCGAACGAACTCATCGTGAAATTCGCCGACGCCCCGCGCCAGGTTTGGCGCCGCGGCAACAGCTACAACGGCCCTGAAGCTTCGAAAAACACGCGCCTGCCATTCGGCCATCCGGAAGCGTTCATTGAAGCTTTTGCCAACGTCTATCTCGCCGCCGGCGAAGCGATTTCCGACTACCTCGCAGGAACCTATCCGCGCGCCGAGGGTTACGATTTCCCGACGGTCGATGACGGCGTCGAAGGCATGGCCTTCATCGAAGCCGCCGTAGCCTCCTCCAAGGCAAACGCAGCTTGGAATCCTGTCCACGGTTCTTGAATTGGAGCGCGAAATTTATTTCGCGCGGATGATAGGGAGGGTGTGGCTTCGGCCTACCAACAGTGCAACCCTCCTCAGGGCTGGGCCCCCAGCCCCTTCACGATGGCCTCCACATTGTGGCGGTACATCGCGACGTAGCCAATGCCGCCGGTCCCATCCGCGATCAAGGGATCTCCAAGACGGATACCTGTGTCGTTCGTTAGAGTGCCGAGAATTTTCGGATTCGATTCTTTCTCCGGAAATATCGCGGCGACGTGGTTGGCTTTAAGGTCGGCAATCAACGCTGCTAGCTCCGCCGGATCGGGCATTTGCTCACGGTTCAATCCTTGCACAGGGTGGGGGACGAATCCGAAATCCTTGCAGAAGTAATTGAACGCGGCATGAGCCGTCGCGAGGTGGCGTTTGTCCCGTGGGATTTTCGAAATCTCCCGCCGGGTCCAACGTTCCAACTCGTCCAGTTGGTTCCTGTAGGTCGCCGCATTCTGCCGGAAGAGTGCGGCGTTTTCGGGCGATTCCACGATCATCGCTTCGGTGACGATTCCAGTCGCCCGCCGGAACAAATCAATCGAGTGCCACCAATGCGGATCGATTTCATGTCCGTGGCCGTCGTCATCATGAGAACCTTCGAGGACCGGCAATGTCGCTCCGACTTCGACCAGGCGGGCCTTGCCGGAAATGATCGCCTTCAGCTTGGGCATATAGCCTTCCAGCCCCATTCCCGTGACCAGATAGATCGACGCGCCTTCCGCTTTCCTGAGATCTTCCGGCTTCGCCTCGAAATGGTGGGGATCGCCGTTAGGTCCTATCAGATCGACCACCTCCACCTTGTCGCCTCCCACCTGCCGCGCGAGATCCCCAAGCAAGGGGTGGAGCACGGCGATTTTCAGGTCCGCTGCGGTAAGCGGGAGCAGTCCCAGCAGGGCGATTGCGAAAATCAAACGAAGCATGGCGGCAACGTGTCCGGAATCGACGGATATGCAAGTGGATTGCGTTTAGCGGAAAATCGCCATTACCGGACGATGGTCAGACGCCGCATTCCACTCGTCATCATCGATGATTTTCGCTTCGGGGAAATTCACCTCCTTGCGCAGGGCCTTGGCGACCATGATGAAATCGATCCGCGAATAGATGTCGTTAAGCGCCCAGTAGTGGGTCCATGCTTCCTGATGCGCATCCTTCGCCGGAATCGCGGTCAGGTAAGTCAGATCGTTGTATTTTCCGGTGATCAACTTGAGCGGGTTGGTCGCGCGGGTGTCGTTGAAATCTCCGTACACGATCAGTCGCGCCTCGGCATCTGCCTTGAAAATGGAATCCACGTGGCGGCGCAGCAAGCGGGCCTCGCTCATGCGGATGGCTTCCTCATCGCCTTGCTCGCTGTCGCGCTTCGATTTCAAATGCACTCCGACGAAGCGGTAGGATTTTCCACGTGCTTCGATGGTGGCGTCCAGAATTCCCCGGTTGATGCCATAAGTTTGTCCGGCAAGCTGATATTCGGTTTCCGCCGGTTTGGCCGTCGAAGTGATTGGAAACCGCGACAGAAATCCGAGGTGACGGGTGGGATCCGAGCCACCCGTGTAATGGGAGTTCGGCAAATCGAGACCGGCAGTCTTGAGATTTTCTTGGATTTCAGCCAAATCGGCCGCTGTGCCGATTTCGCAAATTCCAATCACGTCTGGATGCTGTCTGACAAGGATACGGATGACCGCCTGCTTTTCGCTGTCCGGCTTGGGAGCGCCTTTCACCGTCTTTTTCTTCACATAGCGATCCATGGTCAGCCAGTTCTCGACGTTGTAGGAAATGAATCGCAGGCCGGATTCCGTCGGGCTCGCCGCCGGAGATTGCGAGGGCTCAGTGGCGGCCTTGGTTTCGGCGGGAACCGATGGCTTGGGCGGCTCGACTTCCTTTGGTAAGGGAGCGGGAGTCGAAACGGTCGTCGCTGGCGTCGCACCTCCCGGCGTATCCCAATCTGGGGTGCCCTTCTTGTTGCAGGCAGAACTGGCGAGTATGGCAAATCCACAAAAAACAGCCCCAAGAAATCTTGGGGCTGGATTGATCAAAGCTACGAATTTCCCGCGGAAACTCATGGAGATTACGACTCGCGCGGCTCTTTGCCCGGGACTTCCTTCACGCGGGTTTCAGTTTCGGCACGGGTGATTTCGCTTTCGAATTCTTCGCGTGCTTTTTTGAATTCTCCCATGCTTTTCCCGAGGCCACGGGCGAGTTCAGGCAGTTTCTTCGCTCCGAAGAGCAACAGGATCACGATGAAAATCATGACCATTTCCGGCATTCCAATAGGTCCCATAGTGGTTGTGGTTGTTGTTGTCGAAAGGGTAGCGCCGCAAAACCCGCTTGCAATTCATTTACCGCATTCCGGACGACGATTATTTTAATACGGCTATGGAATCCCGCTCATTTACAGACCGGGCAGGAGTTCAGCGAGGTGAAGAAATCATTGCCCTTGTTGTCCACGAGAATGAACGCGGGGAAATTTTCCACGGTGATTTTCCATACCGCTTCCATGCCGAGTTCTGGGAAATCGACGACTTCCTGCGACCGGATGTGGTCTTGGGCGAGTAGCGCCGCTGGTCCGCCGGCCGAGCCGAGGTAGAATCCACCGTGCTTTTGGCAGGCGTCGGTGACTTGCTTCGAGCGGTTGCCCTTGGCCAGCATGACCATTGACCCGCCGTTTGACTGGAAGAGATCGACGTAGCCGTCCATGCGCCCGGCGGTGGTCGGGCCGAATGAACCGGACGGCAGACCCGCAGGCGTCTTGGCCGGGCCAGCGTAGTAAACGGGATATTTTCTGAAGTATTCTGGTAGTTCGCCGGTGTCGTCGAGGATCTCCTTGAGCTTCGCATGGGCGATGTCCCGGGCGACGATGATGGTTCCTGTTAGGGCGAGAGCGGTGGTGACCGGATATTTGGAAAGGGTTTTCAGCGTTTCCTCCATGCCAAGATCGAGATCGATCGGCACGCCTTTGAATTTCCAATCGCGGAATTTTTCAGGGATGAAACGGCCGGGATTTTTTTCTAACTTTTCGAGGAAGATACCATCCTTGGTGATCTTTGCTTTTGCCTGCCGATCCGCCGAACAGGAAACGCCGATGCCAACCGGACAGGAAGCACCGTGACGGGGCAACCGGATGACGCGGACATCCAGTGCGAAATATTTGCCACCAAACTGCGCGCCGATGCCGATTTCACGGGCAATCGCGAGTAACTCCTTCTCCAGCTCGACGTCACGGAACGCCTGACCGTGCTCGTTTCCTGAAGTGGGAAGATCGTCGTAATAACGGGTGGATGCCATTTTCACCGTCTTGAGGCAGGTCTCCGCCGAGGTCCCGCCGATGACGAACGCGAGGTGATAGGGAGGGCATGCCGCCGTGCCGAGCGATGCCATTTTCTCCTGACAGAATTCCTTGAGACGCTTGGGATTGAGCAGGGCCTTGGTTTCCTGATAGAGAAATGTCTTGTTTGCCGAACCGCCGCCCTTGCTGACGAAGAGGAATTTGTAGGCGTCGCCTTCGGTGGCGTAGAGGTCGATCTGCGCGGGAAGGTTGGTCTTGGTGTTGACCTCGTCATACATCGTCAGCGGCGCGGTCTGCGAGTAGCGGAGGTTTTCCTTCGTGTATGTCTGATAGATCCCCTTCGAAAGAAATTCGGCGTCGTCGCAACCGGTCCAGACTTGTTGGCCTTTTTTTCCGATGACCGTCGCGGTGCCGGTATCCTGGCAAAACGGAAGGATGCCATGCGAGGCGATTTCCGCATTTTTCAAAAGCATCAACGCGACCATGCGGTCGTTTTCCGAAGCTTCGGGATCGTCAAGAATCGCTGCGACCTGCGCGAGGTGCGAGGCGCGGAGGGTGAAATTGATACCCTTGATCGCCTCCGCCGCCAACAAAGTGAGGGCTTCAGGAGCGATTTTCAAAACCGGTTTCCCCTCGAATTCCGAGACCGAGACATGCTCGGAGCTGATCTGCTCATACTCCGTCGTGTCGGGGCCGAGCGGAAACGGATCTTGGTAGAAAAATGGTTTGTCGGACATGGCTTGCGGCTTTTTCTAGGCGCATTGCCATGTCCGTGCAAATGCTTTCCCGCTAAGTGAGATAGGCGACTCCGAGCTCTTTCGCGATCTCGTTGAGCCGGATGTCGAAGGTCCACAGCGGAACCTGTCCAAGGATCGCGGAAGCGAGAATCCGCGCGTCGTTCCACTGGATGCCACGCCCCCAAAGGCGGCGGGATTCCACCATTTGCCGGGTTTCGGCAAAGGTGGCGATCGGCGGGCGGTTCAATTTCGCGAGATCGAAAAGCGTCTGTTGGCGGTCCTTCAACATTCCCATCGAAAGTTCACCGACAACTATCGGGTGACACCACACTTCTCCATCCACCAGCATGTCCACAAGCAGGGGATTCCGCTGGCGGAAATGTCTCACCCACACGCAACTATCAACGAGCACCGGATTCATTTGGAGTCCTCTGCGACCTTGTATCCGGGAGTGGGCGAATCCGAAAAATAGCTGACCCGCGCGTCTCTGGGCGAGAGATCAAGATCCGGCATGGTGCCACCCAGCGCGGCCAATCTGCGGGCAGCCATTCTCTTGACATAGGCGTCCAAAACGAAATTCAGCAGCTTGGACTTTTCGTCGATCCCGCTGAAGTCCGCGGCAGAGGCGAGTAAATCGTCATCTAAAGTCACCGTGGTTCTCATGCATCAAATGATGCATATTTTGATGCATATTTCAAGAATTTTTCCGAAATCACAATGATTTTGCCCTCTGCAAAGCTTGCCCGATATCGCAGGGAAGAGTAAACCCGCGCCGTCATGGCCAAGAAACCTGTAGTGCTCATCATTCGCGACGGCTGGGGTGTGAATCCCGGCGGAGAAAAAACCGCAGTTAAGGACGGAAACGCGACCTTGCTGGCGAAAACTCCCTTTCACCAGGTGATGTTTGAGAAATACCCGAAAGGCCACCTCAGCGCCTCCGGGCTCGATGTCGGTCTTCCTCCCGGGCAGATGGGAAATTCCGAAGTCGGCCACCTCAATCTGGGGGCGGGCCGCATCGTTTACCAGGACCTCACCCGCATCAACAAGGCGATCGAAGAAGGAACACTGGAAGGAAATCCGGTATTCGCGGAAGCAATGACGAAGGCGAAATCCAGCCGCCTGCATTTCATCGGCCTCGTTTCCGACGGCGGCGTCCATAGCCATCAGGACCAGCTCATTGCCATGGTGCAACTCGCCAAAAAAGCAGGCGTGACCGACATTTTCATCCACGCCATCACCGACGGCCGTGACACATCTCCGACCGGTGGCCAAGGCTATCTCGCGAAGGTGGAGGACGAGGCCGCCAAGTGCGGCGCTCACGTCGCCACCGTCATCGGCCGCTATTTCGCGATGGACCGCGACAAGCGCTGGGACCGTGTGAAGCTGGCATGGGATGCCATCGTGTTAGGAAAAGGCGAGAAGCGCGATGTGCTGGCGAGCGAGGCCGTCGCCGACTACTATCGGTTGGACAAGACCGACGAGTTCATGCCGCCGATGATCTTCACCGCAGCCGACACCCAGCGCGTCCGCGACGGAGATGTCGTCCTGTTTTTCAATTTCCGCTCCGACCGCGCCCGCGAACTTTCCGAAGCGTTTCTCTATCCGGACTTCGACGGCTTCGACCGCGAGGTCACTCCGAAGATCCATTTCGTCACGCTCACGCAGTACGACGAGAAATACGGCTGCCCTGAAATTTTCTCCGCCCAGACGCTCGACAAGGTGCTCGGCCAAGTCGTTTCCGACGCCGGCATGACCCAGATGCGCATCGCGGAAACCGAGAAATATCCGCACGTCACCTACTTCTTCAACGGCGGCGAGGAAGTCGCCTATCAAGGCGAGGACCGTTTCATCATCCCATCGCCCAAGGATGTACCGACCTATGATTTCAAGCCGGAAATGAGCGCCGGACAAGTGACCTCCACCGTTCTCGCCAAGCTCAAGGACTACGACATGGTCATCCTCAACTTCGCCAATCCCGACATGGTCGGCCACACCGGCGTTGTCGAAGCCGCGGTGAAAGCCTGTGAGGTCATCGATGCCGACGTGAAGGCCATCGCCGAGGAAACCCTGCGTCTCGGCGGCAAGCTCCTCATCACCGCCGATCACGGAAATTGTGAATTCATGCGCAATGCCGACGGCTCGCCTAACACCGCGCACACCACCAATCTCGTCCACATCTTTTACGTCGCCAAGGATGCCGCGGACTACACCGTCCGTGACGGCATCCTCGCCGATGTCGCGCCGACGCTGTTGGAAATGCTCGGAGTGGCTCAGCCCAAGCAAATGACTGGCAAAAGCCTGCTCGTCGCGAAGGCGAAAAAGACCGCCAAGCCTGCGGCGAAGGCGGCTAAGAAAACCGCTGCCAAGCCCGCACCGAAAGCCGTCGTTAAATCGGAAATCGCTCCTATAGCGAAGAAGAAATCGAGGGTGAAGAAGAGCAAGGGCAGCGCCAAAAAGTGGTCTCGCTGAGAACGGGGTAGGGAGCCACGACACTTCTGTCGTGGCGGCGAATGGGTTTCCTTGTGTAGCGCGAAGCTCTTCACAAGGTCTTTCCATTCTGAGTCATGTTTGAGCTATCAAGATTTTTTAAACTTGGCCGGGCTATACATGCAACCCTCCACTTTGACGTAATAACAGCAACCGCAGGCCGTTCAAGCAAACTAGCACCGTGCTGCCTTCATGGCCGACGACGCCTAACGGCAGGGGGAGTGAGAAACCGAGCGCGGAGATGATCAGCACGAGGATGACGGCGCTGGCGAAGATGAGGTTCTGAAGCAGCACCCGCTTTGCCCGGCGCGCGTGGTTGAGGAGAAGCGGAATATTTTCCAATCGGTCGCCCATGAGCACGATGTCGGCGGTTTCCATCGCAACGTCGGTGCCAGCCGCGCCCATGGCCACGCCGATGTCCGAGATGGCGAGGGCGGGGGCGTCGTTCACGCCGTCGCCGATCATCATGACGGTGCCTTCCTTTTTCAACTCGCGGATGACGTTGAGTTTGTCCTCGGGAAGGAGTTCGGCGTGAACTTCATCGACCTTGGCTTCTTTCGCGATGGCTTCGGCGACGAATCGCTGGTCGCCGGTGAGCATGACGACTTTTCTAACACCGAGGCGGTGCAGCTCTTCGGCGAGTTGTCGCGCGGCGGGGCGGATGGTGTCGGCCATGACGAGCAAAGCCTGAGCCGTGACGTTGTCGCCCTCGCGGATGCCGAGCCAGACGCAGGTTTTTCCCATCGCCTGCAAGGGTTGGGAAATTTCAGCGAGCGAAGTGGCTCCCGAGGCATTCAGTTCACGGAAGAGGCGCTCGCTGCCGACGAGATAGCGGATGGATTCGATGGTGGCCTCCGCGCCTTTGCCGGTGGTGGATTGGAAATCGGTGGCTTCGGGCAGGGTGATGTTGAGATCGGCCGCGCTTTTGACGATGGCGTGGGCCAGAGGATGCTCGGACTTTGCTTCGAGCGCGGCGGCGGCACGGAGCAGGCTGATCGCGGATGCGGGGAGGGGGCTTCCGATTTCGTGGATTCCGCCCGCGGTGACGATTTCCGTTAGTGAAGGCTTGCCGACGGTGAGCGTGCCGGTCTTGTCGATGGCGACGATGTCAATCTTCGCCGCGCGTTCGAGGTGCGAGCCGCCTTTGATCAGGATTCCGCGGCGAGCGGCGCCGCCGATGGCGGAGAGGACGGTGGCGGGAGTGCTGATGACCAGCGCGCACGGCGAGGCAACCACCATGATGGTCATGGCGCGGTAGAACGAGTGGGCAAACGAATCACCTGATAGAAATGGAATGAGAAATACGAGAAACGTGAACCCTATGACGCCCATTGCGTAGTATTGCTCGGCCTTTTCGAGAAAGCGCTGGGTGTTGGATTTCTCCGCCTGTGCCTCTGCGACGAGCTTGACCATCCGCGACAGGGCGGAGTCTTCGGTGCGCTTGGTCACGGTGAGCTCGATGCCGCCGCTTTGGTTGAGCGTGCCGGCGAAGAGCGTGCTGCCGAGGGCTTTCGAAACGGGCATCGACTCGCCTGTTAGCGACGACTCGTCCACATTGGTGCTGCCTTCTGAAATCACGCCGTCCACCGGAATCTGCTCGCCGGGACGGACAATGACGATGTCGCCGATTTCCAAACTCTCGACCGGCACTTTTTCCGTCCCGCCATCCCGTTTCACCAGCGCTTCGCTGGGCCGCAGTGTGAGCAGCGATTCGATGGCCTTCTGCGTGCGTTCCATCGCATGCCGTTGAAGCACATTGGAGAAACTGAAGAGGAAAAGCAGCAGTGCTCCTTCAAACGGTGCTCCGATGATCGCGGCTCCGAGTGCTGCGAGAACCATCAGCACGTCCACGTCGAGCACCCGTTCGCGGAGAGAGGCGATGGCGGATCGCACACCTTGTTGTCCGGCGAAAACATAAGCGCCCACATAGAGCGCGTGGGTGGCAATGCCGATACCTGCTGTTTTTTCGACGACCAGCGCGACTATCAGAAAAATCAATCCGAGCCCGCAGGAAATCTCCTCGTTGAGTTCTCCCGCTCCGATTTTTTGTCCAAACGTAAGACGACTGGCTTGTTGTTTGGTTTCGAGCGGCCGGATATCCGCTCCACTAGTCCGCAGTTGATCGAAGACGGCGGATTCCTGGGAAACACCGGAATCGAAGGTCACGGAAAGAACTTTGCCCAAATAGGTGGCGGATGCGCGGCGGACGCCCGGGATCTTTTCCACCTTCTTCTCCAGCTTCAACGCGCAGGCCTCGCACGCACTGCCTTCCAGTCGGAAAATGGATTTTTGCAAAACCGCGGCGACCTGGTCAGTGTGCTCCTTCACCAACTCGCGGACGTCGCTCTCGGTCAGGCGGTTTGGATCGAAATCGATTTCCAAGCTGGCGTGCACCAAATCCGGCCTGACCCTGACAATGCCCGTGTGGTCGGTGAGTTCGTGGCCGATTCCATCGGGTGCTCCGTTTTTCATCATGATTCGCCCGACGATACACAGTGTGGAAGCCGGTCCGCAACGTTTAGTATGAATTCCTACCGTCCGGTTACCGATCCGCGCTTGCACTACAAGGGGAAGATCACGTGTATTCGGTCACCATGGATATATTACTGGTGGAAGACGAGCCCCAACTCGCGGAGCAGGTGAACCGGGCGCTCGTGCGGGCGGGGCATGTTGTTAGCAGGGCGGCGGACGGACCATCGGCTGTGAATGAGGTGGTCAACTCCAGGTTCGATCTGGTTTTGCTGGATGTGAATCTCCCCGGTTTCGACGGCTTCGAAGTCCTGGCGCGCATTCGTGCCGCTCGGCTGCCGGTTCGGATCATGATGCTGACCGCGCGTTCGGAGGTGGGGGACCGGGTCGCCGGTTTGAAAGGAGGGGCGGACGATTATCTGACGAAGCCGTTCGCGATGGAAGAGCTGCTGGCGCGGATCGATGTGTTAGGCAGAAGGAGTGCGGCCCCTGAATCCGACACGGTTTTTCAAGTCGGTGACGTGTGCATGGACATGGGCAAGCGCAAGGTCAGCCGGGGTGGTGAGAAAATCGAACTCTCGCCGCGTGAGTTCGAGGTGCTGCACGTTTTCATGAAGGAGCCGGGGCGGGCGTTTTCCCGCGATGAGATCTGCGAACGGATCTGGGAGCGCGAGCACGAGTATGACACCCGGACGGTGGAGATCTTCATCATGCGGCTCCGAAAGAAACTCGATCGCGCCGGACTGGAGTCCGTGATCCGGACGATTCGCAGTGTGGGATACATGATGAAACCCGCGCCATGAGACGCTGGTCGCTCAAGGTGAAGGTTGGCGTGTATGCGGCGCTGCTGACGATGGCGGCATTGATCGCCGGGGCCGCGGTGATGATGTTGACGCTCTATTTCTATCAACTTTCAGAGCTCGACGAGGAGCTGCACGGAGACGCCAGCGAACTGGTGTGGGATTTGAAAAATTTTCGCGACGGGCCGAATGATCCGCGGGAACTGTTGAGCGTAAAATTCATCCCGGTGGACATGCGCGAGGACTATCTGGTGATCGAGGGGCCCGAGGGACAGATTCTCTATCAGTCATCGAATCTCAAGGGCGCGTTGCTGGGCGGCGCACTGGGCCGGACACAAACGATCAAGGTTGCGGGCCACTCGGCACGCGTCGGCGCTTGGCGTGTGGATCCTTATGTCGTGCGGATCGGTGCCCGGCTGAATGTGATCCAGCGATTTCTGAAGGATCTGGGAATCGGTTTCGCTACGGCGCTTCCGGCGGTGGGTCTGGTGGTGTTTTTCGGAGGTCTGTGGCTCGGCAGACGCGCGGTTTCACCGGTGGCGAAACTCAGCGCCGCCGCCGAGAGGATCAGTGCGAACAATCCGATGGAACGCCTGCCGCAACCGGCGGCGAGGGATGAAATCGCCAAACTGACCGAAGTGTTGAACCGAAGTTTCGACCGGCTTCAGGACTCCTATGAAATCGCAACGCGCTTCTCGGCGGACGCGTCGCACCAATTGAAAACCCCGGTGGCGATCCTCCGCGCCGGACTGGATCATCTCTCCCGCGCAACGGATTTGAGCGAAGCCCAGTCCGCTGAGGTTTCGATGCTGAGGCAGCAGACGCGGCGCCTGACATCTCTCATCGAAGACCTGCTGCTGTTAGCCCAGGCCGATGCGGGGCGGATGTTTCTGGAAAAGGAGGACCTGGATTTGAAGATCCTGATCCAGGCCGCCAGTGATGATCTCCAGGCTCTGGTGGAAGGTAAGGAAATCACGGTGGAGGAAGATCTGCCGGATTCGCTGCCGGTGAATGTGGACCGCCGGTTGGTGTCGATGGTTCTACAGAATCTGGTGGAAAACGCGGCGAAATACACGTCTCCTGGCGGCATTGTCCGCATCGCGGGATTTCAGGAGCCGGAGTGGCTGGTCGTCAGGATTTCCAACACGGGCAAGGATATCCCGGAGGAAGACCGCGAGCATATCTTCGAGCGTTTCCGGCGGGGATCTTCGGTCGGCGGGGACGTCCGGGGCTATGGCCTGGGACTGAACATCGCGAAGGAATTGCTCCGCGCCCACGGCGGCGAGCTGCGGTTGAATGATTCCGAAGCCGGATGGATTGAATTCGAGTTCCGCCTGCCTGTCGGTTAGGACACGGGGACTTTGGCGCGGATCTTCGCCGCGAGATCGTGGAATGCAGCGGAGACCTTGCTTTGGGCCGGAGAGACGAGGGCGACCGGAGCCCCGCTGTCGCCGCGTTCGCGGGTTTCGATGTTGATGGGGATTTGCCCTAACAACGGGACGTTCATGTACTCCGCCTCACGGACGCCGCCTTCTTTGCCGAAGATGAAATATTTTTTCCCGTCGTCACCTTCGAACCACGCCATGTTCTCGATCAGGCCGAGGATGGGGACGTTGACTTTGGCAAACATGGAAACCGCCTTGCGTGCGTCGATGAGCGCGACTTCCTGCGGTGTGGTGACGATGATGGTGCCATCGACAGTGACAGTCTGGACGATGGTGAGTTGGATGTCGCCGGTGCCGGGCGGCAGGTCTAACACAAGGTAGTCGAGATCTCCCCAAGCGACCTGCCGGAGAAATTGCTGGGTGTAGCGCGTAGCCATCGGACCACGAACGATGACGGGCGAGCGGTCGTCCAGCAGGAAGCCCATCGACATGAGCTTCAGCCCGTGGGCTTCGAGCGGGATGATTTCATCGTGCTCGTTGGCCATCGGTTTTTCATCGATACCGAACATCTGGGCGACGGAAGGTCCATAGAGATCGCAATCGCAGAGGCCGACCTTCGCTCCGGTGGCGGCGAGGGCGACGGCGAGATTCGAGGCGACCGTGGATTTTCCGACGCCGCCTTTTCCGGAAGCCACCGCGATGATGCGCTTCACGCCGGGAATGGAGGATTTTCCAACAGATCCGCCGACGCCCGCCGCAGCTGGTGCGTCCTTGATTTCAATCTCCACTTTCACAGTGCCGATGTCCGGCAGGGGATCGAGGATCGCGTGGCAGTCCTGGAAAATTTTCTCGGGAATTTTCGGATCGCGGGTAGCGACTTCGATATGGACGGTGACAAGACCGGGCTCGCATTTGACGTCCTTGACGAGGCCGAAGGAAATGATGTCCCGGGAGAAACCGGGGTAACGGACTTGGCGGAGGGCTTCGCGGATGAAATCTGGACTCATGGGCGGCGGGATTCTCTTCCGATCCGTGGACGGTGCAACGCGTTTGTGCGGATTGGCATCAACTTGGTAACGATTCAATGGGAAACCCATGGCCGGGATTGACTCCCCCGAGAATCCACCGGAATACTCCCGCCTCCCGAACGCTTATCGAATCATGGAAAACGTCATCATCATCGGCACCGGCTGCGCAGGATACACCGCGGCCATCTACACTGCCCGCGCCAATCTCACGCCGCTTCTCCTGTCCGGCACCCAGCCTGGGGGCCAGCTCACCACCACCACCGAAGTGGAAAATTTCCCTGGCCATCCCGATGGAATAATGGGTCCCGAATTGATGATGAAAATGCAGGCGCAGGCCGAGAAATTTGGTGCGCGCATCGCTTGGGCGAGCGTCGAATCGGTTGAGCGCCGCGAGGATGGAACCTTTTTGCTGAAAGCCGGATCGGAATCCTTCGAAGCGAAAACGGTGATCATCGCGACTGGTGCCGCGCCACGGCATCTTGGCATCGACAAGGAAAAGGAACTCATCGGCCATGGCCTGACTTCCTGTGCGACCTGCGATGGAGCATTCTATCGCGATGTTCCTGTCTGCGTGATCGGCGGCGGTGACAGTGCGGCGGAAGAAGCCGGCTTTCTCACTCGTTTCGCCAGCAAGGTCTATCTAATTCACCGCCGCCACGAATTGCGCGCTTCGAAAATCATGGCTGACCGCGCCCTCGGCAATCCGAAGATCGAGCCGATCTGGAATTCCACCGTCTGCGAATACATTACCGACGAAAAAGGAGAAATGCGCGCTGTCATGCTCGAAAACCTCGTCACCGGCGAGAAAAACGAACTTGCGGTCGCCTGTGTGTTCGTCGCCATCGGCCACGTTCCAAACAGCGCCTTTCTCGGGGATTTGGTAGATATGGACGAAAACGGCTACATCCTCCAAAATCCGGGCCGCACGGCCACCAAGACCCCGGGACTCTTCGCCGCCGGCGATGTCGCGGACCACTACTATCGCCAAGCCATCACGGCCGCCGGCCAGGGCTGTGCGGCGGCACTCGAAGCCGAGCGCTATCTGAGCGACAGCGAGCACGCGTCGAACCATCCTGCCGTTTGATGAGCCGGACGGAATGATGACTCACTTGCCCGGCTTTTCTAATTGTCATTAAATTTTACTGACAGTTAAGAAAAGTGAATCTATCGTTCGCTTTTCGGTGAATGGCGCAACGCTATTCGATATTCCAAAGTGAGCACTCATGTTCGGTTTGAAAAAAAATTCACAGTCCGACCCGATCCGACCTTGGTTCGAAGCGTTGGAGTCTGCGGGGGAATTCGTTGGGATCCGGTTCGGGCGTATTGCTCCTTCCCGTGCCGAACCTGAGTGGATGTATCTCTCCCACAAGGATTACGACGGAATAGGAGGATTAGCTCATTTATTGAGGGAGCGGGGTGCCATCGTCGAAGATCTTCCCAAAATCACGCATCCCGGAACCCTCTCATGGTGGCCCTTCATCCTGTTCCTGCCAACCCTGTTGGCCCCACGGAGGTTTTTGAAATGGCGAAAGCTCAGGCAGGGGGAAAAGCATGAAAACGCTTCCCTGCCCCCGCCGGCCGTCGCTTTTCAAGTTTTCGACGAGGCAAAAACCGCGATGATCCGCCGGGCAAGCCGAGGGGCTGGCGTCACGGTGAACTCTTTTTTGATGAAATACTTGGATCGGTCGATCCGACCCTCACTTTCCGACCCTGCTTGTGCGACTCCTTGGATGGTTCCGGTAAACTTGAGAGGAAAGGTGGCTCAACCGTCGGACACGGGCAACCATTCGAGCTATGTGGGAATCCAGATCTATGCCTCGGAAGATGCGCGGGAAATCCAGAAACGAATTTATACCGCTCTCAGGAAGGGCCAGCACCTTGCTGCCTGGAAGGGATTTGCAGCGACTCAGAACACCAGCCCTGACACAAAGAAGCGCCTCATCGAAAACTCTCGCGCGACCTCCCAATGGAGCGTCGGCGGGTTCTCCAATTTGGGAGAGTGGGATCGTGGAAATGACATCGATGCGAAAGATTGCCAGGGAGACTGGTTGTTCGCTCCACCAGTTCTTCGATTTCAAATGGTCGGTGCCGGATGCGTCACATTCAAAGGCAGGCTGACGCTCACATTACAAATTCATCCGGAACTGACGACCTCTCCCGAAGTGGCCTCCGAATGGATGCGCTCCTGGGTGCGTGAAATCGAACTGGGCCTGCCGGGCCGGGCACTCCAATAGCCACAGAGGCTGAAGTTAACATATAGAATCGAATCAATAGCCATGACAATCATCAAGACAAATCTAGCAGCGGTCGGGATTTTGCTGGGCGGGTTGAGCGGTAACGTCCTGGCGGTTGGCTTCAGACTTCCGAACCAGGATCCGGAGGGGATAGCGCGAGGGAACGCATTCGCGGCCACTGCGGACAATCCCGCGGCGATTTACTACAACCCGGCGGGGATTTGTCAGCTCGAGGGACAGCAGCTTAGCGTTGGGAGCTATTTCATCTCCACGAATATAGACTATAAATCCCCAACGGGTGAAACCTCCTCCACCGTAACTGATTTTCAAGCGGTGCCTCAGATCTATTATGTCTATTCGCCGGAAGAGTCGAAATTTTCGATGGGCCTGGGACTGTATGCGCCGTATGGCTTGGGAATCGAGTATGAAGCCAATTCGGCCTTTCCGACGATCGCAGACGAGGCAAAACTACTCTATGCCTGTTTCAATCCTGTAGTCGCTTACGAAATATGCCCCGGCTTGTCCGTCGCCGCGGGAATCACCCTCAATTATTCGGATGTGACTTTGGAAAGGGATATCGGACTTTCGGCAGGTGACCGGTTTAAATTTGACGGAGACGGTTATGCCACCGGCTTCAACCTGGGCCTGCTGTGGCAACCGAGGCCCATGTGGTCGTTTGGATTGAACTATCGCTCGGCTACCAACGTGGAGTTCAAGGGGGAATCGATCGCCTCGCCGTATAGCAAGTACCAATCCACCGAAGCTTCCCTCGAATTCCCGGATTATATTGTCGGTGGAATTTCGTTCCGGCCGGATGAGAATTGGAACTTTGAGTTCGATCTCGATTGGACCGATTGGGACAGCGTGAACGATGCGAAATTTAAAGGCACATTTGGCGGCGATCAGACGTTTCCATTTCGCTATACATCCGGCTTCATGTATGAATTTGGCGTAACCCGCCAGCTTGGAGACGGATATTTTGCGAGTGCGGGATATATCTACAGCGAAAACAACTCGCCGGATGCCACATTCAGTCCATTGAATCCCGACTCAGACCTGAATCTCGGAAGCATTGGATTCGGCCATCGGGGTGATTCATTCAGTTGGGCGGTGGGCTACCATTTTGCTTACAATTCCGGCCGCGAGGTATCGGGAAATCAAGCAGTTTCGCCTTTGGGAGAAACGGTAGATGGAGAATACCACACCTTCAATCATGCGGTGAACGTTTCCGTTCGCTACCGCTTCTAGTTTTGCAAAACACCCCTCCTTTCTGAGTTCGGCTAGGACGAGGCATTCAAACTGTATCCGAATTCCTTGCGTTGAAAATCGGTAGGTTTTACGCCGTGAAACAGTTGGAAATCCCGGGAAAACATCTTCGCTGTGGTGAAGCCCAGGTCAATGGCTACTTCCTTGATCGGCGAACCTTCGCGAAGCAGTGCTCTCGCGGCCACCATGCGTTCCTGACGAAGCCAGTCTTTCGGGGAGATCCCGATTCCTTCTTCAAACACCCTCCGCAGATGGCGTTCGGAGACGCCAATGCGATCACTGAGACTCGCCATCTTGTACTCGCCATCTCTGGCCATCTTCGTGAGCGATAGGGGGAGAGGTTCGCGGGCCATTAGCACGAGAAATCTCCCATCTCGCTGTATGATTTCGACGTCGCGACGTTTCATTGGGACTTGGGGACAAACAAATAGAACTTCAAATAGGACCGATTGTCAAATCTTTTAAAATATCAGCAGGAGTTGATTCTGAATTTTTGAAATTGCACGCAGAATCTCAATATGATCGATTGAATCAAAAGATTCAATCAGTTGTTTGGTTTCGCTATTCTGGCGAATGAGTCGATTTCTTGGACAATCCCAAGAATGTCCGGTTCAAATTTCTTTAAATAATTTCAATAAATTCGATCGAACACAGCACGGACACAACGGCTCGATAATCAATCAAGCGTGAGTGCTTCAGCACAAGAATGCGCTGATTTTGGATCCCTGCAAGGGGTGAATCAGAGCTGGCTAATCCCACGGGACTTGTCAGATCGACCCGCACTACCTCGGGAGGATGAGTCAGTCCCGTGCCGAGAGCTTTGAGCACGGCCTCTTTTGCGGTCCATATTTCCAAGAGTCGCATCATCCGTTCCTCGTCTCCTTGGGGGAGCATGGCGATTTCCTCTGGATGGCAAAACGACGCTTCGCATCCCGGGAGGTCTTGGGCGCGGTCGAGCGATTCGAGATCCACGCCGACCGGTCCATCCGGGGAAAGCGCGACAACCGCCAGATCCGCGCAATGGGAGAGATTGAAATGAATTTCGTCGTAGGGCGGAGCCAGCAGTGGCTTCCCCTGTTCGGAGAGAATCAGAGGGACATCCAACGGTGATAAGCTGAGAGCCTTGCCAAGAATCACGCGCAATTGCGCGCGAAAAGACGTCCAGCGCGATGCATCTTCTGCGAAATGGAAGCGATCCGCTCTGACTCGCTCTTCAGGGGTGATTCTTTCCCGTGCGAATTCCGGTGAAATCGCATCCGGTCGCAACAGGTGGATGACGACGTGCCCGGATTTCATGAAACGGGATTTTCCTCATCAGGAGGAGTTTTGTCGATGATCGATGCCAGCGCCTCCAAGGTCGAATGATCGAGAATGGTTGAGAGAGGAAGCGTTCGTTTGAAATCCCCGCGAATCCTCGAAAACAACCGGAGCGCGAGAAGCGAGTGGCCGCCGATATGGAACCAGTCGTCGGTCTGCTGAATCTCCGGTCGCCCCAGCAGCTCGCTCCAGATGGTGGCGAGTTTGCGTTCCGACTGGGTCAACGGGCGAGTGCTTTGAGGCTGGGGTGCCGGGTTGGTGAGTTTCGAAAGGTCGACTTTGCCACTCGAGCCCAGCGGAAAAACGTCAATCACTCCGATGTCTGTCGGCAACATGTAAAACGGAAGCAGTCCGCTGAGATAGGTCCGCAGTTCCGAGGCGGGCGGAGGATCTGAATTCTTCTTGGGAATGACCCAGGCCACCAGCTTGCGTGAATACGGGTCCGCCCCACGAAAGGCAACCCGCGCTTGGCTGACTTTCGGGTGGTCAGCCAACACGTTTTCGATTTCTCCCAATTCGACCCGGAAACCACGGATTTTCACCTGTCCGTCGGAACGGCCCAGACATTCGAGGGTGCCGTCCCGGTGCCGGCGTCCCAAGTCACCCGTGTGGTAGCGTCGCTCCGGAACCATCGCGAAATTCGCATCGTTGAGATCAATGCGGTTCCAATAGCCATCAGCGAGTCCTGATCCGGAAATCCACAGTTCGCCGGTCACGCCGGGCGCGAGCGGCGTCCCGTCGGGAGCGAGGATGTCGATGCCGGTATTCGCGATCGGATGCCCGATCCGGATGAATTCCGGCTCCTCGGGAACCTCCCAGACAGCCGACCAGACCGTTGTTTCTGTAGGGCCGTAAAGATTCCATAACCGGTCACCCATCGGGCGGAGCTGCGATGCCAAAGGGAGGTCGAGCGTTTCGCCTCCGCAAAGAATGGTGAGTCCGGGAGAGCCTTGCCAACCGGAATCAATGAGGAGTCTCCAAGTGGCCGGCGTAGCCTGCATCACGGTAGGCTTGGTGGCTATCAGGTGATCGAGCAGCGCCGCTCCATCGCGGGCCGTCGAGGTGGAAATCAGATCGACACATCCACCGCAAATGAGCGGAAGGAAAATCTCCAGTGCGGAAATATCAAAGGAAATCGTCGTCACCGCCAGCAGTCGGTCGGTTTCGGCAAAGCCGGGCTCCTCCGCCATGGATTGCAGGAAATTCGCGAGCGCTCCGTGGGAAATAACGACGCCCTTCGGTTTGCCCGTCGATCCCGACGTGTAGATGATGTAGGCGGTATCGGCTGGTAAATTCTGATAGGGATGAAACGCCGGATTCTTTGCCGGAATGTGATCGTCCATCAGGATAATCGAAGCATCCGCAGGCAGGCAGGTGACGAGTCCGGGAGACGCCAGGACGCGGATTGGCTGCTGGTCGTCGAGGATGAGTTTGAGCCGTTCGGGTGGGTTCGCCCGGTCCAAGGGAACGTAGGCCGCACCGACCTTCCATGCTGCAAGCAAGGCGACCGGAAGATGGACGTCGCGCTCCAGCAGAATCGCCAGCCGGTCACCCGGCCGGATTCCCTGCGTGTGCAGTGCGGATGCGAGAGCGTCGGACTTGGATTCGAGCGCCGCGTAGTCGAGCAAATCATCGTTAGAAGTTACGGCGAGTCGATGCGGATGAAGAGTCGCGCGCTTCGAAATCAAATCCGGTGTGACCGTGGTAATGAAATCCGGCCTGAAAGCACCTTGCGTGGATTTCTCCAAGGTCGAACGGTCCGACTCGCAAAGCCCGGTGATTTCCGACAACTTCCGGGACGGCTCTCGGCACCCCGTTTCGAGGATTTCTAGATAACGCGACATCATCAATCCCGCCGTTTCCGGAAGAAAAAGATCGGTGCGGTATTCGATGGCGAGCTGTTGGCGATCGCTCAAAACCGTGAGCAGCAAACTGAGATCGAATTGGACCGCCCCGCGATGGGCGTTGAAGGGGCGGCATTCCAGATTTCCCGTCCAGGTTTCCGAAATCGGGATTTCCTGATAGTCGAACATCACCTGGGCCAGCGGCGAGTGATCCCGCGAGCGGTCCGGCTTGACGGCATCGATGATTTTTTCGAACGGCGCTTCCTGGGCGGCTTGCATTTCAAATGTAGCCGTCCGCACCTGTTCGATGAACATTGAAAATGTTAGGTCGGGTTCCAGTGGCAGACGGAACGGCAGAGTGTTGACCAAGGTGCCGATGAGGTCCCCGGCCGCGGCGTGGTTCCGGTTGGCGACCGGAATCGCGACAACCGGATCATCTCCCGCACCGTGGCGTCGGAGTAATAACAGAAATGCCGCGAGATGAACCATGAACGGCGTTCCCCGGTGGAGTTTGGCCAGCGCTGAGACCCGGTTGCAAAGATCGGCGGAAATGATTTGTTCGATCGAGCCTCCATCGGACGACGTCTCCGGTGGCCGGGCGAAGTCGGTCGCGAGTTGCAGCACACCCGAGTGTCCTGCGAGTTTTGATTTCCAATAGTCGATCTGTGCATCAACTGCACCGGAGTCGATCCACTTGCGATGGCTGACGGCGTAGTCGAGATAGTTTGTCCGTGAAGAGGTCGGGGGAATCACGTTGCCCGATCGAAGGGCCGCATAGGCGTTCGCGATCTCACGGGCGAGAATCTTGATCGACCAGCCGTCCGCAGCGATATGATGGACGCAGACAGCGAGAATGTGCCTATTTTCCCCACGCGAAACGATGCATGCCCGCATGGGCGTGTCCTTGGCGAGATCGAACGGCTTCCTAGCGAAACATGTGATAAACTCATGGACACCCGTCTCGTTCTCCGCGATCCGATGCTCCACTGGAGGCGGGACGTTTTTCTCAATCCATACCCGCGGTCGGCCGTCCTCGGATCCATGGCGGCTGCACAGGATATCGTGGCGGGAAACCACCGCGACGATGGCGCGTTCCAAGGCACCGGCATCGAGAGGTCCAGTCAATTCCAGCGAGCCGAAAATATGATAAGCCGCGCTTTCCGGGTTCAACTGGTGCAGGAACCACATGCGTTCCTGCGAGTGAGTTAGAATATCGGCGTTTGTTCCCGAGCCTGCGAGAACCTCGGGAAATCCAATGCCAGCACCGGATCCGGGAGAGAGAAGAGCGGCGATCTGATGGAACGAACGTGCGGAGAACAACTCGCCGATTGAAATCGAAACTCCGGTGCGGGCTTCCAACAGAGCTGCGAGACGGGTGGTTTCCATCGAAGTCATTCCGAACCCCACGACATCGTCGTCCGGTCCGGCACCGTCACGCCCGGTGACTTCGGCTACGATTTCCATCAGGATGGATTGCGAGATCGCCGAACTCTTCGAAACCGCGATGGTAGATCCATCATCGAAGAGCAATTTGAGCGAACCTTGAAGAACTGCTTCCTTGCAGGTGGCGCGGCGGATCTTGCCGCTGGTGGTGCGCGGGAGGAGGCCGCTGCGGACGAGGATCACCCGTCCGATCGGGACTTCCAACAGCTCGCCGACGGAATGGCGGATCTTCCGGCAAATCGCGGAATATCTGTCTTCGGTTAGTCCTTTCGCTTCGAGAGCGATCACGATGGATTCCCTTCCTTCGCCCTCCGTAGAGAATGCGGCGGCGGCAGTGATCTCCGGGACTGCGGAAAATGCAGCGGACTCGATGTCTTCCGGAGAATGATTCGTCCCGTCGATAATGATCAGGTCCTTGATTCTCCCTGTGACATACAGCTCGCCGTCCTCGATGTAACCGAGATCGCCCGTGCGCAATTCTTTATCGAAAAATGTTCCGTGCGTCGCGTCCGGACGGTTCCAATAGCCCGCCGAGACGATACCGCCCTCAACCCGGATCTCGCCGATCTCGCGTTCACCGAGTGTTTGTCCATCGATAGGATCGGCGATCCTCAGTCCCACGCCGGTTAGAGGTTTGCCCGACGAAACGAGCCGCCCCGCATGGTGATGTTCCGAAATGCGGTAAGATTGGCTCGATGCGGTCACCGTGAGGGTGGATTCCGCAAGACCGTAGCCGGGCAGGAATGCCTCCGCACGAAATCCCACCTTTGAAAATCGTTTTGCGAAGCGTTCCAAGGTTTCAGGCCGGACTCGTTCCGCACCGCAGGGCGCCGCCTTCCAGCAGGACAGATCCAGGCCTTCAAGCTCTTCGTCGCGGATCGAGCGGATGCACATTTCGAAGGCGAAATTGGGAGCACCGCTGAATTCGCCGCGGTAACGGCTGATTGTGCGAAGCCAGCGGACGGGGCGTTGCACGAAATGATCCGGCGAGAAGAATGTCAGGGGAATCCCTGCCTCAAAAGCGGAGAGGATTTTCAGAATCAGCCCCATGTCATGATAGGGTGGTAGCCAACTGACGGCGGAACGCAGATCGAGATCGGCAAAACATCGCAGCGAGGCAAAATGACTGCGGATATTCTGATGGGAAATCATCACCCCTTTGGGCTCGGAGGTGGAACCGGATGTATACTGGAGGAGGCCCGGTGAATCCGGAAGAATCAGGGGTTTCTCCAGCGGCGTTTCCGTTGCGACGAGGGCTTCGCTTTGCAGAATGACAACGCCGGGGATCGGGAGCTGGCTGGCGGGTGCCAGTGCGATTAGCGCCCCACAATCTGATAGAATCGAGTTCAGTCGCCGCCGGTGCCGGCCACCGCGCGGAGGATAGGCTGGCACCGCGATGGCTCCCGCATACCAACAGGCGAAAAGGCTTTCAATGAATTCCAGCCCGGGAGGTTGGATGAGTAGCACGGGTTGGCCGGTTGCGCCATGTCGGACAAGTCCGGAAGCGATGGATCTCGCCCGTGAGGCGAGCCCGCCATAAGTGAGAAGTCTTTCTGCTAGGTCACCGTCTTCAAGAAAGCGGAATCCCAGCGTTTGCGGAAATGCAGCCGCCCGCTCGTCCAACAACTCGTGCAACAGGCCGGTTGTCTTTATCTCAGGTTGATTGGATACTGGAAATGGCATGCCGGATTGAAACCGTTAGCTCCGGGATTGGGCCAGTGCGGACACGAGGGCTTCTCCAAGACTGCTGATGTTCTCGGGCTCGAACAATGTAAGATGCTCGCCGGATACGGACGCGATATCAAGACCGCCCGTTGCCAATGGACCCCAACCGTAGTCCGCGGGACGTTCCACTTTGTCACTGATCGTGGATGTCTTGAAAAGCGTGATGCGACCTTTGAATGCACCCGGCCGATAGGCCTGCATCGCACGCCAGTTTTCCTCCCGGACCTGTACCCGGCGAAGATCGCTGTAGGGCTCGGCGGGGCCGGACGACCTCGCTGCCTTGAGTTCCGTCTTGATCCGGCGGTTGGTCCTGACTCCTTCGCCGAACCGCTGGCGAACCCGTTTGATCCTGCTCCAGAAAGGGATTTCGGAGTTCTGTTGCCAGAAAACACGGAGCCGCTCCGGCATGCTGTAGCTGCGTGCCGATGCAGTAGGATTGTGGGTGTCGAACAGTCCCAGAAACTCAACCTTATGTCCGAGTCTTTCTAACTGGCATGCCATTTCATGCGCGACGACACCGCCAAACGAGTATCCGGCAAGCCGGAACGGACCTTGGGACTGGCTCTCCAGAAGGATGTGGAGATAGGCCGTGGCGGTTTCTTCGATACTGGAGGATTCGATTTTTCCGCTGCTTCCGAGTTCCAAGGACTCGATCGCGTGAAACGGCAGATCCGCCGGCATCAACGCGGCGAGACTGCGGTAAAACAAGACTCCGCCGTCGCCGCCATGAATGCAGAACAAAGGCGTGGCGTTCGTGCCTCTGGAAAGGGTGACAAAATGGCCTTTCGTCGGGGAAGCAGGTTTCGGAGCAATCTCGGGTTCCTCCGCCGGGCCGACCAATGTGGCTAGTTCGCGAAGGGTCGGATGGCTGAGAAGCGCGGCGAGCGGAAGTGTCAAGTTGAACTCCCGGTTGATTCTGGAGAACAATCTCAACGCCATCAGCGAATGCCCGCCGAGCGCGAAGAAATCGTCGTCGCGATGAACTTGCGGAACTTCCAACAGATCACTCCACATCACGGCGAGGCGCTGCTCGGTCTTGCCGACAGGCGCTTCACCGCCGGTCTTTTGCCGGGATTCCGAAGGACGCGAAGGATCCGGCAAACCGGAGACATCGACCTTGCCATTGGCCGAAAGCGGGAGGACATCGATGATCGCAATGCCATCCGGGCGCATGTAGCCGGGCAAAAATTGGGTGAGATAATCTGATAGTTCTGCCGGATCGGGAGAGGTACCTTCGGCAGGGACGACCCACGCCTCGATACGTTTGGACTCGGCGGAATTGCCGCGGACGGCAACTTTCGCCTGCTTGACTCCCGGGTGGCTGGCAAGCCGGGCTTCAATTTCGCCGGGCTCGATGCGGAACCCGCGGATTTTCACCTGCGTGTCGCTGCGGCCGAGGAATTCAATCGAGCCGTCGGGCAACCAGCGGCAGAGGTCTCCGGTTCGATAGAGCCGGCCGAGCTCGGGATGAATGGGAAATTTTGAGGCAGTTAGCTCGTCATTTCCGAGATAGCCGAGCGCGAGACCGTCGCCTCCGGTGAACAGTTCTCCAGGGATTCCGATAGGCACTGGACGCATGCGGGCGTCGAGAACGTGGACCGTCGTGTTTCCAACAGGTCGGCCGATAGGGATGGAGGAACGGTCGAGATCGGAGCGGGTAATCGTGTGGCAACAGGTGAAAGTGGTGTTTTCGGTGGGGCCGTAGCCGTTGATGAGCGTGGTATTCGAAAGCGCTTCGAAGGCGCGGCGGACATGATCCGGTGAAAGGACGTCGCCGCCGGCAAGCAGGTAGCGGAGGCCTTTGAGATCGGTGAGGTGCTCGTCCACCATCGTTTGAAAAAGCCCGGCTGTTAGCCAGAGACATGTCACGCCCTGTTCCCGGATCGCACGGGCGATGGCGGGAAGAGATGGTCCGCTTTCGCCGGTGAGGACGATGCGTCCGCCGTGCAGAAGTGGCATCCAGATTTCCAAAGTCGCGGCGTCGAACGAGATGGGGGCCGTCTGGAGAAACGAGTCCTCCTGTTTGAAGTCCATGAACCCGCCGCCGAGCACGAGGCGGGAAATTCCTCGGTGGCCCACCATCACGCCTTTGGGAGTGCCGGTGGATCCGCTGGTGTAGAAAACGTGGGAAACCGAATCCGCGGGGACATTGACCTCCGCCAACGCAGGCGTGACCAGGGATTCCGCCAGAGGTGTTAGCAGAATTTTTCCGATACTGTCCGGCAGTTTCTGCGAAAGAGCTGAGGTGGTGAGAATGACCGTGGAAGCCGAATCCTCCAGCATGAACTTAAGGCGATCTGCCGGATAGTCGGGATCAAGCGGCACGCACGAAGCGCCTGCCAGCAGGATGGCGATCTGCGCGGAAATCATTTCGGGAACCGAAGGAGCGCACAACGCCACGCGGCTGCCGGGCTTCACGCCTGACTGAATCAATCGGCTGCGCAAACCGAGAGCCGAGGCGGCGAGAAGCTGATAGGAAATATCGCGCTTGGCGTGGGTCAGGGCGATCCGCGCCGGCTGGCGGGCAGCTTGGTCGAGGAACAACTCGCCAAGCGAGCGGTCGGATGGATAGAGGATCTTCGCGCCCGACCACTTCGTTAGTTCGATCTTCTCCGCGCTGGTAAGGATCGGCAGTTGGGAGAGCGGGACATCGGGCTCTCCTGCGGCGGCATCGAGGAATGTTTCGAAATGCCGCAGCAGTCGCTCTGCCGTCGAACGATCAAAAAGATCGCGGGCGAAATCGCAGGAGGCACGCCAGCCGTCGGCCCGTTCGACCATGAAAAAGTGCAGGTCGAAGATGGCTCCGGGTGAACGCGACGGAATCGCCGTCAAGTGCGCGCCGCCGAACGACACAGGCTTCACGAAATCCCGCTGGTGGGTGAAATTGATTTGGAAAAGCGGATTGCGGCCCGGATCCCGGCGGGGTTGCAGCGCTTTGACAAGCTGCTCGAAAGGAAGATCCTGATGGGCGATGGCATCCGTCACGTTGTCGCGCACACGCCCCACCAATTCGCCGAACGAAGGGTCGCCTGATAGATCCGTGCGCAGGATGACACTGTTGATGAAAGTGCCGATGATCGGCTCCAGCTCGGCACGGGTCCGGCCGGCCACCGGAGATCCGACGGCGATGTCCTCGAGTCCGGTGTAGCGGCTTGCGACGGCTTTGAACGCGGCGAGGAAAACGTGGAACATCGTCGCGCCCTTGTCTCGTGAAATGCGGGCGACTTTTTCGCTGATAGAAGGACGCAGAATGAGCGAAACGATATCGCCATCCCACGATTTCAACGGCGGGCGCGGGCGATCCGTCGGAAGTTCCAGCTCGGTGTATCCCTGCAGCTTCTTCTTCCAATGTTCGAGATGTTGGTTGAGCTCGGGGCTCTCGAGAAACTCCCGCTGCCAGATGGTGAAGTCGGCATACTGGATTGCCAACGGTTCGACCCGGGGTTCCCGGTTTTCCAAAGAGGCGTTGTAAAATTCCGCCAGCTCGTCGGTCATGATCCCGATCGACCAGCCGTCGGCGACGGAATGGTGGATGGTGATCTGGAGGATATGGCGGTCAGGTGCTGTTAGGATAAGGCTCGCCCGGAACAACGGATCCTTCGACATGTCGAAAGCTGTCCGCGCCTCTTCCGAGCCAAGCCGGTTGAGCTCCGCTTCCAACTCGGATCCCGCGAGATGGGAAATGTCCGTGCAGGGCAGTGGGAAGGTGGTTTCCGAAGCGATGACCTGGAGCAGCTTCCCGTCCTCTTCCACGAAACGGGTGCGCAATCCTTCGTGCCGCTCCGCCAAGGCATCGAACGCGGATTTCAGCAGTCCGCGGTCCAGCACGCCCTTCAATTCGAAGCGCACGGGCACGTTGAACGCCGGATGGCTGGGGAAAAGTTTCTCCAGATAGAAAAACGCTTCCTGAGCCGGTGACGCGGGAAACGCCAGGATGTTCACGTCGCCATCGCCAGCCGGGTGAGGGGCAGGGGAATCGGACGGGGCGTGTGGTTCGCTCATCGGATTAGAGTTTACGGCGATAGGCATCCCGGTTGACAGGTTGAATTGCGGCTTCCATCGGTTTTTCCGGCGCTGCGGAGGAAGCGGCGGCGATTGCAGTCACGGTGCGGAGCCGGAACACCTGCGCCGGTGTCACGGTGAGTCCGGCACGGGTGGAGCGGGTGGTGATTTGAAAAATCAGGATCGAGTCTCCACCGAGTTCGAAAATATCGTCTTCGATACCGATGTCGTCTTTGCCGAGCACCTGCTTCCAAATCTCAAGCAGTTTCACTTCAGTCTCGTTCGTCGCTTTAACGATGAGGCGCGGTGCGGACTGTATTTCCACCTCGGAGGGTGATGGCAGCGACTTGCGATCCACCTTGCCATTGGGTGTCAGCGGGAAATTATCCAGCATGACGAATGCCGACGGAATCATGTAATCCGGCAAATGGGCGGCAAGGTGTCGGCGCAACGCGGGTGTGATGTCACCGGTTGACGGAGCCGCGGCGTGTGGACTGTTGGCAAATGACGATTGCGGATGGAGCGTGGTTTTGAATTTCCAATCGGGCAGGGCGTCGTGGTTTGCGAAGACGAAGACGGCGTCTAGCAGACCATCCGTGCCATCACCCTGCCAGCGGACGTGGGCTTTGAGTCCCGCCTGGTCGGCCAGTTGGAACAAGGTTTCGGCAGAAACCGAATTGGTCGGGGCCATAGGCACGCCGGGCATCGGCGCGTCGGCGGGTGCCGCCTGAAGAGCCCGGTGAAATGCAATCGCCGGGATCAGACGTGCGTCCGGGATTCCGGTTAGGTGAATGGTCGCATTGGCACCGTGAAGGATCGCCTCGAGTTGTTCGAAGTTGAGATTCCGCCATTCCATCGGCTCCGGAACTGCGAAAGTCCCGGGGGCGGGCTGCTTGTGAAGCACCACATCATAGTGAAAACGGGTGGTCTCGTTAGATATCTTGCCACGGCGAAGAAGTGTCTCGATGTGGGTGAGTGCCGGGATTTGATCCGGAACGAAATTGAACCACACTGGGTCGATCGAAAGCTCGGTTTCACGGGCCACGCGGCTGGCGACGCTCTCACGGAGCTGGCCTGCGGTGGTGCCCGCGGGAGCGCGTTCGTGAAGCGCTTCCGCATGGTGGATTGGAAGCAGGGCGTTGCCTTGAAGGTCGCCGAGGAAAATGCGGCCGCCGGGCTTCAGTATCCGGGCCGCGCCTTCGAGGACACGGCTTAGATAACCGGCATCCGGGAAATACTGGGCCACCGAATTGATGATGACGGTGTCGAAGTGAGCATCGGGAATACCGCTGAAATCGTCGGCAGGCCGATGGAAAAGTTTCACCTGCTGAAGCGGATGATTCTTCTCAAGGGCTTCGATAGCGACCTTGGAAATATCCGCCGCCCAATAACATTCCGAGGTGGCGGCAAGGCGGGCGAGGATTTGTCCGGTGCCGCAACCGATTTCAAAAATACGGCGCGCGTCGTATTTCCGGATCCGGTCGATGGTGGTGTCGATCCACTCGGACACCTGATCCTCGATGTTGTCCGCACCCGCCCATCCGGCGATGACGGAATCGAGGCGATCCAGTTTTTCGCTTCCGGTCTGGTCGATAGCGGACTGATAGAGAAGGTCCCATTGATCCTGCCAGATGCCGGTGCCGTCGCTGGAGCCGGCGGATGCGTTGCGAAGGTAGGCGATGAGGCGGCCATCGCGGACGCTTGCCACCGCTTGTTCGACGGCGGGGTGCTTTTCCAACAGAGTTTCGATTTCACCCAGCTCGATGCGGAAGCCTCGGACCTTGACCTGATGGTCCATCCGGCCGAGGCATTCCAGCGAGCCGTCCGGTGTCCAGCGTGCGAGGTCGCCGGTGCGATAGAGTTTCGTGCCTGCTCGGAAAGGGGAGTCGATGAAGCGATCCGCGGTGAGTTCCGGGAGTTCATGATAGCCGGTTGCAAGGCCGTCACCGCCGATCAGCAGCTCCCCGGCGATGCCGACGGGCTGCGGTTGCAATGCCGAGTTGACGACATAAACTTGTGTATTGTTGATCGGGTGGCCGATGAGCACCGGTCCCTCGCCTGCCGATAGACGTGAAACGGTTGACCAGATGGTGGTTTCCGTCGGGCCGTAAACGTTCCAAATTTCCTTACAGAGCGGTGCAAGACGGTTGACCAGATCGCGTGGCACCGCCTCTCCGCCGACGAGGATTTTTAAATCGGATTTTCCTGACCAACCGGCTTCCAACAGAAGTCTCCAGGTGGCGGGCGTTGCCTGCAACACGGTGACGCCCTGGCGCGAGATGGTGGAGGCGAGGAGTTGGCCGTCGAGGGTCATGTCCCGAGTCGCGATCACGGTTTCCGCGCCCGTCGTCAGCGGGAGGAAAATTTCCAAACCGGAGATATCGAACGACAGCGTGGTGACCGAAAGCAGGACGTCGGAAGGTGTTAGTCCGGGCTCGCGGCGCATTGACTCGAGGAAATTAACTACCGCGCGGTGGGGAATCCTAACTCCTTTGGGACGACCGGTGGAGCCGGAGGTGAAAATGACGTAGGCGGTATCCTCGGGATGCGACTGGATCGGCGAGAACGTCCTGAGCGCGTTCGATACCTCATCGACGAGCACGACGGTGGCGTTTGACGACGGCAACTCCCGGTGGATCGACGTCTGCGAGAGGATGACCGTCATGTGAGCGTCCTCAACCATGAAACCGAGGCGCTCGGCGGGGAACGCGGGGTCCATCGGAACATAGGCCGCGCCGCATTTCAGAATGGCCAGCAGGCCGGTGACCATGGAGCACGAGCGCTCCAGATGGATGCCGACGAGATCGCCGCGCTTGGCCCCGGCCGCCTGAAGCCGGGCGGCGAGGGCGGTGGAACGTGAGTCGAGATCGGCGTAGGTGAGAACCTCGTTGCCGGAGCGAACGGCGTTCTTGCTAGAGAAACCTGCGGCGGTGGAGGAAACCAGGCTGTGGAGCGTCGCGTCGCGAGGGTAGTTGTGCGATGTGGCGTTCCATGAGTCGAGAACGTGCGACTTTTCCTCCGCTCCTAGTATTGGCAATGCATCGAGTGTGGTTTCACCGTCGGCGATGGCACTCTCGATTACTTGCTCGAAGGTATTGAGCCATCGATGGATCGTCGCCTTGTCGTGGAGGTCGGTGTTGTATTCGCATTCGACGATCAGACGCTCGTCGGTCTGAACAAGATTGAAGAAGAGGTCGAAATTGACGAACTGTTTCGGATTGGTTTCCGCGTCCATTTTCAGCCCGTCGAGATGGATCTGGTCGATGCCGGACTTGTCGATGTTGAACATGACGGAAACCAGCGGCAGGCGGCTCGTGTCGCGCGGCAGCGTGAGTTTTTGCAACAACGAACCGAAGGTATAATTCTGATAGTCGTAAGCTTCAAGCACCTGCTCCTTGACCCCGGCGGCGAACTCACGGAACGGACGATCGCCGTCCGCTTGCAATCGCAGTGGAAGGAAATTGAGGCAATGGCCGATCAGTTCATCACACCCGATGCGGGTCTGGCCGGCGGCAGGGACACCTATGACGAGATCATCCTGGCCGGTGAGGCGGTGAAGCAGCGTAGCGAACGAGGAAAGCAACGTGGCAAACAAGGTGCCGCCGAGTTTCGGCGAAGCCTTCTTCAAGCGATCGTAACGTTCGGAATTAATGATGATGGCTTCCATCCCTCCAGCATAAGTCTTGAGCTGCGGGCGCGGACGGTCGGTGGGAAGTTCCAATACGGGTGCCTCGTTGGAGAATTTGGTCACCCAGAAATTTTCGGATTCGACGGCTTCCGGATCGAGCTTGTTGGCTTCCTCCATCCGGGCGTACTCCGCGTAGGACATCGCGGGTGGAAGTTTTGGCAAACGCCCCGCCTTACGAGCGTTGTAGGCGGTGGCGAACTCGGAGAGGATCATGCCGAACGACCAGCCGTCGCAGACGATGTGATGCGCGGTGAAGACCAGTTCATGCCGTTCCGCTGATAGACGAACGAGATGCAGGCGGACAAGCGGGCCGGTGGTCAGATTGAATGGAACCGAGCTTTCCGAGGATTTGATCAGGGAAAGCGGCAGCAGCGCCGATGGAGAGTTGAGCGCGATGCTGGAAAAATCATACTCCATCAGCTCGATGGTGCGGGCGGACGGGTGGAAATACTGGGTGTTTCCGTCCTCGGAGAAGGTGCTGCGCAAGGCGGGATGGCGGACGATAAGGTCGTTGAGCGCAGTCCTGAGCGCCTGGGTGTCCAGCGTTCCAGTTAGGTGGATGATGTTGGATTCATTGAACGAGCAGTTCGCCTCGTCGCCCATCTGGACGGCGTGGAAAATCTCGCGCTGGGCTTCGGTGGTGGGCGCGCTGTCGAAACGCGGGAAACTGATAGGCGCTTCGTGGTCCGACGATGAAGCGGGAAGGAAACCGGCAGCCTGCATTTCGCTGACGGATTCGGTGAACGCCTTGACGACCTTGTCGAGATCCTCGTCGGTGTGGGCGGTGGTGAAATACAGCGGGCGGCCTTCCCAGATATGCACGCCTTTTTCCCGCAGGAAATACCACAGCAGGCTCGCGTATTTGAGATCCGGCGCATGTTCGATGACGGCGTAAGCGCTGAAATGCGGAAGGCGGATCGGCACGCCGATTTTCTCGAAATGTTCGTTGAGCGTGCGGCAAAGCCGTCCCACGCGCTCTTCCATGTCGATTTGAAGACGAGGGCCTTCACCCATCAAATGCTCCACCACCCGCCATGCGGCGGCGAGTGCGAGCGGGTGTCTAACGAAAGTTCCGGCGAAGAAAGTAACGCCCACTTCCGGGAAGCTGTCGTCGCCATAGCTCCACGCACCGCCGTCGAGCGCGTCCATGTATTCCTTCTTGCCTGCGAGAACGCCGATGGGCATGCCGCCGCCGATGACCTTGCCGTAGGTGGCCATGTCTGCTTCGATGCCGAAATAGGCTTGGGCACCGCCCGGGGCGCAGCGGAAGCCGGTGACGACTTCGTCGAAAATAAGCGCGGTGCCTGCATCCTTGGTGATCGCGCGGACCTCGTGCATGAACTCGCGCGGCTGCAGACCGGGAGCGCGGCTTTGTACCGGCTCGATCATCACGGCGGCGAGTTCGTGGGCGTGGGTTCTGAGAATTTCCAGAGAGGCGGGGTCGGCGTAGTCGAGGACAAGCATGTTTTCGACCAATGACTGCGGGATGCCCGGTGCGATTGGCTGGGCCTTGTAAACTCCATCCACCCACGCGCCGCGGACGAGGACTTCCTCGAACATGCCGTGGTAGTCGCCGGTGAAATAGGCGATGCGGTTGCGGCCGGTGATGGTGCGGGCGAGGCGCATGGCGGCCATCACGGCTTCGGAGCCGGTGTTGCAGAACGTGGCCCGCTCCATGCCTGTTAGCTCGCAAATCGACTTTGCCAGTTTTCCTGCGATCGGTGATTGCGGTCCGATTTCCATGCCGGTGTGAAGCTGCTTCTGAAGCGCCTCGACCAGCCAGTCCGGCGAGTGGCCGAAGAAGTAGGTGCCGAAGCCCATCGTGATATCGACATACTCATTATTGTCGATGTCCCAGAGCGTCGCGTTCTTCGTCCGCTGCGAAACGATCGGATAGACCATTTCCTTCCACAGCGATTTGAATCCGGAAACCGCGCGCGGGTCGGCGTAGTGAGGGCGGTGCTCGGCGGTATAGGCCTTGGATGATGGGGTCTTCGCGATGTAGCGCGAAATCAGTTGATCCAACGATTTCTGCTGGATGTCGGTGAGTCCGCCTTTCTCGCCCTTGTCGATCGGTTTGTAAGGACCGAAGCGCGTGTTGGTATTCGCATTGCGGGTGAGGTTGGCCGGCCATGTGACCGGTGTCAGTCCGTTGGCAGGAGCCGCAACCGGAGCGGGTTGCTGGCCGGTGAGCATGGCCTGCATCAACTGCAGATTGTTCGCCATCAGTTGCTCGAGGGAATTTCCGGCGGCAGGAACCACAGATGCTGAAGCTGCGGCGACAGGGGCGGAGACCTGCGCGCTGACGGGCATTTCCTGATCGAGGTGCTTCGCGAGCGCCGCGACGGAAGAGAGATCGCCGAGCATCTGGCGGAACGTGATTTTGACGCCGAAGCGTGATTGGACCGCCTGGCTGGCCTGCGTGAGGAAAAGTGAATCGAAACCGAGCTCGGTGAAGCTGGCGCTGTCGTCGGTCACGGCGATGCCTGATAGATCCAGGACGAGAGCGCGGAGTTTCGAAAGGATGTCGGGAAGACGGTCGATGATCATGGGGGAGGAGGGGACCTGTGGCGTCGGTGGGTGACCGTCGGTGATTGATTCGGTAACTGTCGGTTCTGGAGCTGAAATGCGACGGTCGCAGACCGCCGCTACAGTGTCGGCGGAGTTGTCGATCCAGTAGCTCTGGCGTTCGAACGGATAGGTGGGAAGACGAAGACGGGCGCGGTCCTGATTTTCAAAAACGGCGCTCCAGTCCAACGGCACGCCGTTTTTCCAAAGCTCGCCAAGAGCGGCGAGTAGGTCTGCTAGATCGGCGGATGAGGAAGGAAGCGTGGAGATCACGGGAGTGGTTCCGCGATCCGCGTGCTGAAGCGCGAAAGGGGCCAAAGCCCTGCCGGGACCGACTTCGAGCATGACGAGATCCTTTTCAGCGAATGCGGTGGTGAGGGCTCCGTGGAAATTGACCGTCTGGCGGAGTTGCCGCGCCCAGTAGGCGGGATCGGCGAGCGTGTCGGCATCAACGGCCGTGGCGGTGCAAGTGGAGATCCACGGGATTTTCGGTGGATTTGCGGGAGTCATCGCAGCGTCGTCAGTGAAACGCCCGACGATCGGTTCCATCATGGCTGAGTGGAATGCATGCGATGTTTTCAAAACACGGCAGCCGATTTCCTTCGCCTCCAGCGCCTTCTGATAGGCGTAAATGGCATCGTGTGATCCGGATACCGTGCAAAGCTGCGGGTTGTTGATTGCCGCGAGATCGATACCCGGAGGAAGCGTCAGTTGATCGGCGCCGGTGCGGATGGCGAGCATGCCACCGGCGGGAAGATCCTGCATCAAGCGTGCGCGGTTAGAAAGTAGATGGAGCGCGTTCTCCAACTTGAACGTTCCGGCGATCACGGCGGCGACGTATTCACCGATGCTGTGACCGATGAGCAACGATGGCTGGACGCCCCAGGACATCCAGAGTTTGGCGAGCGCGTATTCGATGGTGAAGATGCACGGCTGGGTGAAAACGGTGCGGTTGATGTCGCGTTCGGCGGCGTCCGTTTCGTTGTCGGACGGATAGAGAGTCGAACGGATGTCGTGACCAAGCAGCGGGCGGAGCAAGGTGGCGCATTCATCGACAGCCGCGCGGAAGACTGGCTCGGAGTCGTAGATTTCACGACCCATGTTGACGTATTGCGCGCCTTGGCCGGGGAAAATGAAAGCGACGCGCGGCGCGGTGGTCGGAGCGGTCGCGAGTTTCATCGGTTCGCGGAGTTTGGCAACCGCCTCGGTGATATCGGCCGCGACGATGCTCGTGCGATGCGGAAAGGCGCGGCGGCCGGTGGCGAGCGTGTAAGAGACGTCTGCTAGATCAGGATTTTCACTTTCGAGATGATCGGCAAGTCGTTGGGCCATCGCTTCGACGGCCGTGGCGGATTTCGCGGATAGTGTTAGAATTTGTTGCTTGCGTCCTGGTGTCGTGGAAAGCGGTTGCGGTGCTTCCTCCATGACGACGTGAGAGTTGGTGCCACCGACGCCGAATGCGCTGACTCCCGCGAGGCGTGGAGTTTCACCGCGCAGCCAATCGCGGTCTTCGCTGACCGGTGAAAACGGGCTGTTTTCGAAATCGATGCGCGGGTTGGGCGATTTGAAATGAAGCAGCGCCGGGATTTTTCCGTGCCGGAATTGTTGGATCGTTTTGATGACCCCGGTCACGCCGGCCGCGCAATCGAGGTGGCCGATGTGGGTCTTGCCGGTTCCGATGGAACAGAAGGCATTTCCTTCGGCCCCGCCTTCGCGGAAGGCCTTGGTCAGTGCGGCGATTTCGATGGGATCACCGAGCGGGGTGCCGGTACCGTGGGCCTCAATGTATGAAATTTCCGAAGGGCTGACTCCGGCGGATGCCTGGGCGAGGGTGATGACATCGGCCTGCGCATTGAGTCCTGGAGCGGCGAAGCCGATTTTATCCGATCCGTCGTTGTTCACCGCCCAACCTTTGATGACTCCAAGGATCGGATCGCGGTCGGCGATGGCCTCGCTGAGACGCTTGAGAAGAATCACCCCGCAGCCGTGGCCGAAGACGGTGCCGGCGGCCTCGGAATCGAAGGCACGGCAGGTGCCGTCCGGAGAGACCATGCCTTCTTCCTGGAAGAGGTAGTCGCGCTGCTGGGGAAAGCTGATGGATACGCCGCCGGTCAGCGCCATGTCGCACTGATAGGTGAGAAGCGCGGTGGCCGCCTGGCAAATGGCGACGAGTGAGGTGGAGCATGCCGACTGGATGGTCATGCTCGGGCCGCGGAGGTTCAGCTTGTAGGAAACACGGACAGGGAGGAAATCCTTGTCGTTGCCAAGCATCGTCTGGTATTCGGCGACCTGATAGTTTTTCGCTAGTTCTCCGCCCTTGCCGAGATTGTGAAGCAGATAGGTGTTGAGGCTCAGGCCGGCATAGACGCCGATCATGCCGGGGAATTGTGCCGGATCGTAGCCGGCGTCCTCAAGCGCTTCCCACGAGCATTCGAGGAACACGCGGTGCTGCGGGTCCATCAGCTCGGCCTCTTTCGGATAGATGCCGAAGAACGAAGCGTCGAACTTGTCGGGGTTGTCAAACATGCTGCGCGCGCCGACGTATTTGCTGCCATCGGCCTCGGTGCGGCCCGGGAAACGGGTGATGCCGTCTTTCCCCGCAATGAGATTCTGCCAGAATTCATCGGGGTTCTGGGCACCGGGAAAACGACCTGCCATGCCGATGACGGCAATGGCTTCGGGGGCTTGGGGATCTTCGTTCATCGGGAGGTAGGGCGGCGGAATCTGGAAAAACCGGCCTGTGCCTGACGGGCGCGGTCTTGGGCACTAGCGGTAGCAGTGTTTGCGCCTTTTGGAGAGAGAAAATCCGCAATGGATCGCGCGCTGGGGAGGGCAAATAGCTCGGTGATGGGGAATTTCCGGCCGATCATTTCCATCAAGCGAATGTGGATGATGGCCAGGTGGATGGAGTTTCCGCCGAGGTCGAAGAAATTCGCGGTGGCGTCATCGACCGGGCGATCGAGAATTTCCGACCACAGCGCGAGGACTTTGGATTCTGTGGATGCGCCGGATTCGATGCCCGTGGTGCCTGTTTTCAGAGTGGCGGCGAGGGCGAGGCGGTCCACCTTGCCATTAGGAGTAAGTGGGAAATTTTCGAGGAAATAGATTTCACCTGGAATCATGTAGCTCGGGAGGCGGGCGATGAGAAACCGGTGGAGATCGGCGGTTTCCGCGGTTCCGTGGACGTAGGCGATCAGCCGGTTGTTGCTTGCGATCACCACGGCTTCGCGGACTTCCTGATGATGGTTCAAGGCGATTTCAATTTCACCGAGCTCGATGCGGAAACCGTTCACTTTGACCTGGTGGTCGGCGCGGCCACGAAATTCCAAGATACCCGATGGCAGTCGCTTCGCGAGGTCGCCGGTGCGGTAGATGGAACCGGTGAATGCCTCGGCGGTGCGCGCGGCGTCATTCAAATAACCTCCGCCGATGCCAGCTCCGGAAATGCAGAGCTCGCCGATTTCGCCGTCGGGCAATGGAACCATCGCCTCATCGACGATGCTGACCTGGACATTCGGAATTTCACGACCGAGCGGGACGAAAGGATGATCGTCGAGATTGCCGCGATGAAGACGGTGGAATGCGCAGATATCGGTGCACTCGGTGGGACCGTAGGAATTCATCACTTCCGCACGGCAGTTCGGATGCTCAAGCCAAGGTCTCAGGCGGCTGATGGAAATCGGCTCTCCGCCGAGGACGGCGAAGCGGAGCGATGCAAGTGCGATGTAGTCTTCGTTCGCGGCGGCATCAACTAGCGGATAGAACGCGCTAGGCGTGCAGTTGATCAATGTCACACCCAGCTCGCGAATCAGCGCGGAAATCCGCGAGATGTCGTAGGTCTGGCAGTCGTCGAGGATCAGGGTGCCGCCGGTGATCAGAGGCGCGAAGAAATTCTTCTGGGTGAGATCGAAGCTGGGTGAACTGATGATCAGCGTGCGATCGCTGGGTCCCATGTCGAGCTCGATGGAATACCAGCGCAGGAGGTTTTCAAAACCGCGGTGATAGACCGATGCGGCTTTGGGTTGGCCGGTGGAACCGGAAGTGAAGATCGCATAAATCAAATCGTCTTTTTCCATTCCCTGATCCAGTCCGTCAGTCGATGCGGAGGAGACGGCTTCGTCATCCATGCAGATCGTCCTGACGTTGGGAAATTGAGTGGCAAGATCGCTGTTAGTGACGACGTATTTCAAATCCGCCGAGGAGATCATTTGTTCGATCCGTGCTGCCGGATAACCGGGATCGAGCGGTACATAGGCAGCGCCGGATTTCAAGATGCCGAGCAGTGCTGCGGGAAGCTCAAGCGAGCGGTGGAGTCCTAGGCCGACGAAATTTCCGCGTCCGATTCCCTGGGAACGAAGGAGATTGGCGATTTGGTTGGAGCGTGAGCTCAACTCGGCGTAAGTCACCGATTCGTTTCCGCTGATCACCGCGGTTCTCGAAGGGCTGAGTTTCGCCTGCCGCTCGAATTTATCCGTCCAGCGGCATAGCGGAGCCGGCGGGCACGAAGAGTCTGGAGTTGATAGCTGTTCCATGGGGGGGGACATCGCAAGGGGGATGGGGGTAGGTTTGTGGAATTGGCTGAACTTGGAAATAGGGAAATGACGGTGAGGTTTTTAATTAACTTATATTAAATATTCACCTCCGGGATGTCGTGACCCTCAATTGCTAACATAGAACACGTGTCTTTGTATTACGTGATCACGTATAGATCGGATATGTGAAAAGCCTTGTCAGCGCACGCCGGACAAGCGAAGAGTTGCGCGTTGCTCCCCCCGCAATGATAGCCAACACTTCATGTCCACCTTCGATGGTTCGTTTGACAATCGCCTGCCTGTCGGCCTGCTTTGTCAGTTCTGTTCGAGGCCAGAACTACTCTCCGATCGTCGATGATCGTGTGGAGACGGACGTGGTGGACGTTCCTGTTATTTCTCAAGAAGTGGAACATAGGGGAGGTTTGGAATTGGGCGCGGTGATTTCCACGGCCTACGACAGTAACATTTTTCTGAGTAAGAAGGATCCGACTCCGGACAGCGTGACACGCATCGGCCCAGCTGTTTCCTACACGCAGGGCGATGCCAAAGAAGGCGAAGGCGGTTTCATCAAGTTTGCCTATCAGCCGACAGGAGTGATCTACGCGGAGCACGGTTCTGATAACAGGATCGATCAACAGGCCGCCCTCACAGCCGGTTGGCGCGGAAAAACATCGAGCGTCACCTATGTCGGTGCCGCGCGGAAGCTGGGTGACGCCACGGCGGATACCGGACAGCAAACCGATCGCATCGAATTTGAAAACGAGGTCATCGCCGCGTGGATGCCGCGCGAGAAGATCACGGTCGAACTGGCGGCTGGTAACAGCAAATCGGACTATGCCGATCCAACGCTGTATGATTCACACGAGGCTTACGGCAGACTCGGAGTGCGCTACGCTTATTCACCGAAGACGGAGGTGGGCATGGCCTATCAGGTCGGCCGCTTGGTTGTCGATGGAGGCAGCGATCAAACCCTCCAGCAGGTCACCGTAAATTTCGCCTGGCAGCCTCGCGAGAAGATCAAGATCGCGCTGCAAGCCGGAGCGGAACATCGCGACGCGAAGGACGGCTCCGAGGTGAACCCCGTGTTGGAAAGCCGGATCGATTGGACTCCGCGGCAGGGAACGAATCTATTTCTCGCGGGATATCAACGTCAGGAGGCATCGGCCTTCTACGCCGGGCAGGACTACAGCGTGCTGGGCGCGACCGCCGGAATTTCCCAACGCCTGGGTGGAAACTGGACCGCTCGTCTTGAAGCCGGACGCGAGAAAGTGGCATACAGCCGGGTTTCCGGTTCCGGAGCGAGCGGCCGTAAGGATGCGATCTGGTTCGTGCGGCCTGCGTTGGAATACAAGCTCACCGACGCGGTGGATGTTTCGTTTTTTTACCGGATTTCAAATGACAGTTCGACAGCCAGGGAGTTTGGTTACCGTCAACAATTGGCCGGAATCGAGCTTACCTATAAATTTTAAACTCCTCTCAGAATCATGAATTTTAAATTACTGGCAATAATGATGGCCTTCCTTGGAAGCCTGCTGCCCGGCTTGACGATTGCCCAAGGCGAGCGCTCGTCCGGTGTGATCGGCCGCATGGACAACGTGGAAATCCGTGTTTTCCGTGAGGATGATCTTACGACGCGCGGCCAGCTTTCGGCGGACGGCACGATTTCCATGCCGTTGATCGGCTCCGTCCGCATCGAGGGTCTCACGACGGACCAAGCCGCGGCCTCGATCACCCGCAAGCTGGCGGATGGCTATCTGGTGAAACCGGAAGTCAGCGTTTCCATCGAGGCGCGAATCCGTAAAACGGTGACCGTGCTCGGACAAGCCCAACGTCCCGGCGTTTTCGAACTCCCCGCACACCGGCAGTTGACCTTGGTCGAAGCCATCGGAATGGCCGGCGGTGTCACCCGCATCGCCAACGGCAAGAAAATCACTCTCAAGCATTCAGGCGGCAACGTTCAGATCATCAACCTTTCGGACATCACCAAAGGCAATGGGGCGGATGTTCCGCTGCGCGATGGCGACGTGATCACCATCCCGGAAAGCCTGTTCTAACTTTCAATCGTTTCACTTATTCCGATGTCTCTCTCCAACCCGAAAGATCACTCGCTCGCCTCGCGCTCCTCGCAGTTGGCCGCTCCGACCGATGCGGATCCTACGTATTTCCTGCCAAAGGTCGAGCCAAGCCGTTTGTTAGGCGTGCTGCTCCGCCGCGGCTGGATTGTGATCGTGTTGGCGTTACTGGGAGCGATCGCGCTGTATGCCGTCGCCAACAAGCTTCCGAAAACCTATCGTGCCACTGGTTCCGTTTACGTCAGCACGCAGGCTCCTGTCGTCCTCGACATCCGCGCGGTGGCTCCCGAGGAAACCCGCGATCTCGATCAAATGCGTTCCGTCGAGCAAGGCTTGAGCGCGACCACGCTGCTCATGCGGGTGATCAAGGCCAACAATCTCGCCGAAGACCCGGCCTTTGCGCCCAAGGGTGCCAGTGAGGAGACTCTTCTTCAAACGTTCGAGAAGCGGGTGAAAGTCGAACTCAGCCGCGGCACCCGGATCATCGTGGTGCAGGTGGATGACACCGATCCCGCGCGGGCCAAGCGCCTTGTCGAATCGCTTGTTAGCGAATATGAAAAATGGATCGGCGAGCGTCAGCAGGCGATTAATCTTCAAGCGAGCCAAGGTCTGGCCCGTGAGGAAGAACGTCTCCGCGAACGCATGGAAAATTCGGCCCGCAGCCTGCAGGAATTCCGTAAGGCCCATCCGGTGCCGGGCTTGGAAGGCACGGAAAGCGGCAGCCCCGTCCGCGATTCGCTCACGACGCTGAACGCGCAACTTACCGAGGCCACCGCCGCCCGTCTCAAACTCGAATCGGAATTCGAAGCCTACGCGAAGTTTGATCCCTCGAAACCCGAGGCCCTCGCCGGATTGGAAAGCTCCGAGCGTGGCACCGAAGTGCTCGCCCAAGTGCGCGCGATCCAACAGAAAGAGGCGGACTTCGCGCGCATCAAGGAGCGCTACATGTTCAAGCATCCCGTGTATAAGGAAATCGCCAACGAGATCACGCTCATGAAAGCGAACCTCGCGGATACCGTTAGGACGACGGGCCAGGCGCTCGAACAGCATTACCGCGTGGCGAAGGACAACGAACTCAAGCTCTCCAGCGAAGTCGCTTCGGCCCGTGACAATGCCGTCGATGTCGAAGGCATCCGCGAGCAATTCCGCGGCATGACCCGCGATGCCGAGGCCGAGCGCACGCTCCATGATTCGGTGTCGCTCCGGCTTCGCGAAACCAACATGATGGCTTCCGTCCCCGCCTCGGTCCTGCAATGGCAGGGAACTCCGCTGACTCCGGAAAGAGCCCACAGCCCGCAGAAAATCGTCTTCGCCGCCGTCGGTGCGTTCGCTGGATTTCTCGGTGGCATGATGCTTCTCGTCGGCCTCGAATTGGGTGACCGCAAGGTGCGCGATGCCGGGGCCGCCGCCCGTGCCACCGGTGCTCCGCTGTTGGCAACGCTGCCGCAAGTCGAACATTCCGGTGACGGCATGGTCCTTCTATCCGATCCGTCGTCCGCCGGAGCCGAGGCATTCCGCCGCCTGCGGGCCATTCTTGCTCCGCCACCGGGCAGCACCACCGCCCGCACCGTCCTTTTCGCCAGCGCCAGGGCGGGGGAGGGGAAATCGTTTTGCGCCCTCAACTACGCCACCTCGCTTGCGATGCAAGGTCACCGGACGCTTTTGCTGGATGCTGACCTGCGGCGTGCGGGTCTCAGCCGCGAACACCTCGCCGGAGCTTCCGATGATTCAGGCCTGGGCGGATATCTTGCCGGGAAAATCGATCCGGCGGACGCTTGTTTTACCACGGCCCTGCCGAATCTCTACATGATGTCGTCCGGTCCGATCCGCAAGGACGCTTCCGAATTGCTCGCCGGCACCCGGTTTCCGTCCTTGCTTGAAGACGCCTACCGCTGGTTCGACCGCGTGGTGATCGATTCCTCGCCAGTCCTCACGGTGAGCGACATGCTGGCGATCGCCCGCTACGCCGACCGAACCTGTTTGGTCGTCCGCGACCGGGGAAGCGATCGCCGCGAACTCAAGCGCGCGGCGGAACTCGTTCGCTCGGCCGGCGGCAATCTGGTCGGATTCATCTGGAACGAAGCTTCCGATCCATCAGTCGGCTCATCCTCACCCGGCCCCGGTGTGGCGGTGAATCGTCCCGGGCTCTCAAGTCCCAACTCAGTTGGCGTGTCCTCTGCTTCCCCGAACGATGGTTTTGAGATCATTCCATCTTTTGCCTAGCGCATTCGCATAGGCCATACTAATCTCCGTCACTTTTTCGCAGAAATAGAAATAGTCCCATCCCCCCGATGGTTAAGTTGGTTCCCCCCACCCCCCCGAAACATGAACGCGACATCCCGCTTGGTAGCGGGCGAGTCTTCCCCTGCTCGTCCCTCCGTAGCTCCTTCTGATCCCCCCGAGTCCTACACTCTCAGACACCGGCACCGCCCATGGGTCGCTCACCAGAAACTGGTGGTCGCCAGCTTCGTGGGTGACTCCGCGGTGGTCTTGTTGGCTCTGATGCTGGGCTACGTCATCCGGTTCCAAACCGGGCTGCGCGAAATCGGCGTGGTCGATTCCGGCATCAGCGTGTCAGGCTACTGCGGCCACGTTTTGTTAGGCGGTGGACTGCTGATTTTCCTGTTGGCGAACTATCGCCTGCACGACCCGCGGAACTACCTCGCCATTCGCAAGACGTTCTCCACCATCGTGAAATCGTGCGTGATCTGGGGTTTCAGCTTCCTGGCCATCGCCTTGGTTTTCAAAATCGAGCCTGCCATCAGCCGGGTGTACTGCGCGGTCGGCGCGATGACTTCGATGATCGCTCTATTGAGCTGGCGCTGGATGCTTTATTGCATCCTGCGTCGTGATACTTTCGCCAACGCTCTCCGCCAGAAGGCCGTGATCGTCGGTTGGAACGGCGAGTGCGACCGGGCGTTGAAACGTTTCGGAAATGGCCGTGCCAACCAGATTTCGGTCATCGGTGCGGTTGCTCCGCCGCGCTTTGCCTTCGAGGTTCTGCCTCCTGAAGAAGTGCCGGTCATGGGTTCCTATGAAGGTTTGCGCTCGATCCTCCGCTCGTCGGGCGCGGATTTGGTGATGGTCGTGGATGGCACCTTGGACCGTCATCAAATGCTCGAACTCGCCGAAACCTGCGGCCGTGAATTCATCGATTTCAAACTCATCCCAAGCTGTTTCCAAATCCTTGTTTCCGGACTCCAGTTGGAAAGCTTGCACGGAATGCCGGTGCTCGGCATCGGTAAAATGCCGCTGCACCACGCGTTTAACAACGCGTTGAAGCGCACCGTTGACATCGTCGGCAGCATCTTGGGAATGATCCTTTTCACTCCGATCATGGTGGCCTTCGCCGCTCTCGTTTACGTGGAGTCGCCCGGCCGTGTCATCTATCGCCAGCGCCGTATCGGTCTGAACGGCCGCCCGTTTTTCATCTACAAAATTCGCAGCATGAAGCTCGACGCCGAAGTCGCCGGCACTCCCGGCTGGACGGTGAAGGACGACCCGCGCCGTTTGAAAATCGGCGAACTCATGCGGGCATGGAACATCGACGAACTCCCGCAGTTCTGGAACGTGCTGATGGGCGACATGAGCCTGGTCGGCCCGCGCCCTGAACGCCCCGAACTCATCGAAGGCTTCAAGGAGGAAATCCCGCACTACAACGTCCGCCACAACATCAAACCCGGCGTCACTGGCTGGGCCCAGGTCAACGGCCTGCGCGGCGATACCTGCTTGCGCGAGCGCGTGAAATTCGACCTCGATTACATCGAAAACTGGAACTTCGCCCTCGATTTCCAAATCATGCTCATGACTCTCTACAAACGCGGTGGCGCATGTTAAGCGTGTCGTCAACCGAAGGCATGCCAGAGAGTTTCACCGAAGAATCGAGCCAGCGCAGGAACCGATCCATCCGCCTCGCGGTGATCACTTCCTTCGTCTCGAAGTTCAGCACGATCCTCCTTCAGTTGCTCTCGATCCCGATCGCCATCCGGGTCCTTGGGCGCGCCGAGTTCGGGATTTTCACAACGGTCAATCTCACGCTTAGCACCATGATCCTGTTGGAGGTCGGCATCGGTCCGGCCCTGACCCATGGCATGTCGCAGGCGATTTCCAACGGCGATGAAACGAGGCAGCGCGAACTCGGCTCCACTGCGTTTTTCCTGGTGGCCGGCATTTCCGCGCTCGCGGGGCTGATCCTCGGCACGGTATTGTTGACCGTCCCGCTGCCGACCCTGTTTGGTTCCGAATTCATCGGCAGGGAAGCCGCCCTGCGTCCAGCGCTTTGGACGGGGCTCGGTATTTTCGTGATGCTTTTCCTCGTCAATCTCACCGAGCGCATGCGCGAGGGGCATCTCGAAGTCGCCTCCAACAACCTCTGGGGAGCTGTTGGAAATCTCATGGCCGCCATCACCGTCGGCGTCGGCATCCGGTTTGTTCCGCAAGTCTGGTTTCTCGTCGTGGCCTTTAATGGCGCGATGCTTCTCGCGAAAGTCTGCAACACGGTCGCTCTGTGGCGGAAGCACCCGCTGGTCATTCCGTCGTTGAAATACGTCCGGCCCGCGATGGCCAAACACCTGTTCTCCGACGGCATCGCGTTTTCCACCTGCTGCGTTGTCACCGGTGTCGTGGAATATAACTTCTGTGGCTGGATGGTCGGCCGGACCGGCGGACCGGCGGAAGTCGGTCTCTTCGGGATTTTCATCACCCTCACGGTCATGCAGCTCGGATTCGTGGTCATGCTCAGCACTCCGACGTGGCCTGCCGTCGCCGAAGCTCTCTCCCGCGGCGATCACGCATGGGCGCGCCAGGCGGCGAAGCGGCTCTATCTCTTCGGCGGCGGTTTCGCGGTTTGCTCCGCGATCGGTTTGACCCTTGTCGGCCCGTGGGTGCTGCCGTTTTGGCTGGGCAAGGATTTCTCCAGCATCGACCGGCTTTTGTTAGCCTGCTACTGCCTCTATTTCATCGCCCACGTCTGGCGTCATTTGAATCACGCCATGATGATCGGCACCGGCCAGGTCGGGAAATTGCTACGCATCCAGCTCATCGAGTCCGCCAGTGTCGCCATCCTCGGGGCCCTGGCCCTTCACTACAGCGGGATCCCGGCGTTGTTCGCCACGATGGGCGTTGTGATCCTGTCTCTAACAGGAACCTTTCTTCCGAAACGGGTCGCGGGCGCGTTGAAGAAGCGCAACGATGCTTTACCGGCGATAGGATCTTGATCCCGGCGAGTGCCAGCTGTTGGATCGGATGAAATTCACTTCGCTTCGTGCCTTACCTTGATGGTTCTGTAAGAATGAAAAAGATCGTCATCCTCGTGTTCTTTTTGATTGCTGTTGGCACAGTCTGGCTGCTGTTCAGCGCTCGAATTCGGATCGATATGGCGGCGATGAGGTATGATCCCAGCGCTCTGAAGCTTCGGCTCACCTATCCGAACTTGATCCGCTCGACATTAATTCCCGATCACATCCAAACCGGGCTGGTCATGCTGCCTGATGGGGAAAACGTGAAGTTTTGGTTCATTTCCCACCATATCACAGGTCCCGGGTGTGTCAGATTTGATTTTAGCGATGGAACTCGGAAATACATCTACGGAAGCTATTTCTGCTGCGAGGTCCAGATTCCTGAAGGCCAAGTCAAAAACAAGCGTGATTTGGTCGACTTCATTGAGAGACACAACGAATCATAATTCGAACCGAACAAGAAGACCGGAGAACTCTCATGTCTCGTTGTGTAGATATGGCGGAGACGATCCGTTGCGCAGAGGCTTCGAGCATTTCTGCTGTTCCATAAGATCAAACGGCTGAAGCGATGGCTGGCAGTGGAGGGGACCAGCCTCCCGGTTTGGAAATCACCCACTCTCAACCTCAAGGCCGGATGCGGATGTGGCGCTTGTTCTCCTCGGTGACCGGTGTGTTGTCGCGAACAGTTAGCGTCGTCGCGGTATCGCGTAAGACGGTCGTGTGGTTGGAGCCGCTGGACCAATCGACGAGATTCGAGGAAACCTCGATTTCGCTCGATAGAACGGTGGTTCCGGGAGTTTTGGTGATGGTCAGGGTGCGGTATTTCACGCCGTCGATGAGCACGAATCCTTTGACCGTCTGTGCGGCGGCGTTGTCCGCAACTTCGAGTGGGGAGAGGGCATTGCCTGAATGGCTCTTCTTTCTCGCTTTCTTGGTGGGGCTCGGCTTGTTGGTGCCTTTTCCGGTGATCACGATGTCGAAGGATTTCTCGTTCGCGTCGTTGCTGAGGATGTGAATGGCCCCCCAGCGGATCCCGATATCGGAGGGCTTGAAGATAACGCTGAAGGTGGTGCTCGTACCGGTCCCAAGGGTGTCGGTCCTCAATGCGGTGACGGTGAAGTCGGTGGGGTTGAGGCCGTTCTTCAGAATGGAAATTCTTTCAAGTGCCGCGGATCCGATGTTGGCGATGGTGAAGGTCTTGCTGTCGCCACGGCTTCCGCTTTGCGCTCCACCGAAGTTGATGAACGCGTCACCGGACTTGAGAAGTTTGTCGCCCTGTAGAACGTCGATTTCAGGTGCGGCCAATCCTTTTCCGGAGAGCGCGAGAATGATGGGTTTGTCGCCAGCATTGCTTCTAACAACCAGCGATGCGCTGCGGGCTCCGGTTGTGCTGGGTTTGAATGCGACGGTGACGGTGGTAGCGGCTCCGGGCGCGACGGTGGCAGCTCCGGCGCTCACGATGGAGAAGTCGGCCGCATGTGGTCCGTCCTTGCCGATGTTGATGTCTGTTAGGGGAGCCGAGCCGGTGTTCCTGATAGTGAATGTCTTGAGCCGCGGAGCGCCGATGATGTCGAGGCTGCCGAAGTTTCCGGAAGCAAGGCCGCTGGACAGGCTGGCTCCTTCGGAATCGAAAAGGTCAATGCCGGGAATCGTGATCCCATCGCCGGTGAGGGCGACTTCAAAAGCGGATTCGGGAGCGAAGGCATTGGAAATCCGCAAGGCAGCGGTTTTGGTTCCACCGCTCGCGGGTTTGAAGGAGACGGTGAAGGTGGCGCTTGCTCCGGGTTCGATAGATACTGCGTCCGGCACGCTTGCGACGAAAGCGGAGGTGGTGCTGGCGATCTTCAGCCCCGTAAGCGCGGCCGTGCCGATGTTGCGGACGGTGAACACCCGTGGCGTGCCGATGGAGCCGACGGTAACATTGTCGAACTTCTGTGCGGGAGCGCCCGTTTCCAACCGCGAACCATCGGCGGTTTCCACGACCATGATGGGGATGGCGACGCCGGTTCCGGTTAGAGTGAGGTTGAAGGAACCTGTTTCGGAATCGTTGCTGGTGAGGTGAAGCACCGCCGACCTCGCTCCGGCGGCAAAAGGCTTGAAGGAAACCCTGAACGACGTGCCGGAGCCGGGAGTAAGGGTGGCGGCTTCAAGGCCGCTGATGATGAAGTCCGGGCCGAAAATCCCGTCAATGGTTGCGGCGAGGTTGGTCAGGTTGGCGGTTCCGAGGTTTCTAACCGTGAATGTCTCGGAGGTCGAAACGGATCCGAGGTTGACGCTGCCGAGTAAGATCGAATCGGTGTTATTGACGAACGGAGTGCCGTTGGGCCGGAAAACAGCCATCCGCGGAACGGCGACACCCAAGCCTGATAGCTCGATGTTGTAGGGATTGGTGTCAGGATCATTGCTAGCGATGTGCAGTGTGGCGCTGCGCGTGGCGGGCCCGCTGGGTTTGAAAACGATCTTGAATGTGGTGATCGCCGCGGGAGCGAGGGTGGAAGCGGAAGTGGGTTCCAGAATGAAGTCGGCAGCCTGCGGTCCGCCGATCGTCAGTTTGATCGAAGTGAGGGCGGCAGTTCCTGTATTACTGATGGAGAAAACTCTCGCGGCACCGCTCTGACCGACCTTCACGCTTTCGAAGCCCACCGATGCGGGGCTGCCTGCGAAGGGAACACCATTGGCAAGGGCGACGGAAATGTCGGGAAGCGGGATTCCATTTCCGGCGAGGGTGATATCGAACGGATTTTCGTCAGCGTCGTTGCTGGTGATGTGAATGGCGGCGCTGCGGGTGCCGGGAACGGTGGGCTTGAAGAAAACCCTGACGATGGCGCTTGAGCCCGGTGCGAGAGAATCGATTCCGGGGCCGTCGATGATGAAATCGGAGGAGTGCTCGCCATCGAGAGTGATGGCGATGCCGGTAAGATTGGCGGTGCCGGGGTTGCGGATGGTTAGGGTTTCGGCGGCGGAGGTGGATCCGAGATTGATCGCGCTGAAGCTAACTGTGGAAGCGCCATCGGCTAGGTTCGTTTCGTTGGAACGCTCGACCGCAATTTCGGGAACCGCGATGCCGATTCCGGCAAGGGCGATATCAAACGGTGCTTCGTCCGCGTCATTGCTGGCGATGTGGAGGGCCGCACTGCGATTTCCCGGAGCAGTGGGCTTGAAGGTGATCTTGAAGGTGGCGCTGGAGCCTGGTGTGAGGACGCTGATCCCAGGACCGTCGATGATGAAATTGGCGGCATGTTCGCCGTCGAGGGTGATGGCGACGCCCGTTAGGTTGGCGGTGCCGGTGTTGCGGATGGTGAGGATTTCCGCAGCGGAGCTGGATCCGGTGTTGACGCCGCCGAAGCCGATCGAGGTCGCGCCGTCGGCGAGGTCGGTGCCGTTAGAGCGTTCGACCGCGATCTCGGGAAGGGCGATTCCGTTTCCGGTTAGGGAGATGTCGAATGGGTTTTCGTCCGCGTCGTTGCTCGATACATGAACAGTTGCATTGCGATAACCCGCAGCCGTGGGTTTGAAGGAAACCCTGAAGGTCGTGCTTGAACCCGGGGTGAGGGAATTGACTCCGGGGTTGGAGATGATGAAATTGGAGGCGTGTTCGCCATCGATGGAAATGGTGATGCCCGTCAGATTTGCGGTGCCGAGGTTGTTGATCGTGAAGGTTTCGGCGGCGGAGGTGGATCCAAGATTGGTGGCGTCGAAGCTGACATTTGATGCACCGTCGGCGAGGTTTGTTCCGTCGGCGGAGCGCTCGATCGCAATCTCGGGAACCGCGATGCCGTTGCCTGATAGGGAGATGTCGAACGGATTCTCATCAGCGTCATTGCTGGCGATGTGGATGGCCGCATTGAGGTTTCCTGAAGCGGTGGGCTTGAGGACGAGCTTGAAGGTGGTGCTTGCACCCGGGGCCAGGGAATTGGTGGCCGGGCCGTCGATGATGAAATTGGAGGACTGTTCGCCGTCGAGAGAGATGGCGATGCCTGTCAGATTGGCGGTGCCGGTGTTGTGGATCGTGAGGATTTCCGCAGCGGAAGTGGATCCGATGTTGATCCCTCCGAAGCTGATCGAAGCCACGCCGTCGGCGAGGTCATTGCCGTTAGAACGCTCGACCGCGATTTCAGGAAGGGCGATTCCATTTCCAACCAAAGCGATGTTGAAGGGGCTTTCGTCGGGGTCGTTGCTGCTGACGTGGATGGTCGCATTGCGATTTCCCGAAGCAGTGGGCTTGAAGATGATTTTAACGGCGGCACTGGAGCCCGGGGCTAGGGAATCGACCGCTGGGCCGTCGATGATGAAATTCGAGGCCTGCTCGCCGTCTATGGTGACGGCGATGTTGGTCAGATTGGCAGTTCCGGTGTTGCGGAGAATGAGCGTTTCCGCCGCGGAGCTGGTGCCGAGGACGATGTTGCCGAAATTCACGGAGCCGGCATTGTTAGCGACGTTCTCGCCGCTGGCGCGCTGGAACGCGATCTTGGGAAGGGAAATTCCGTATCCTGTTAGTGCGATGTCGAATGGGCTTTCGTTCGCATCGTTGCTGACGACGTGAAGCGTCGCCGCCCGGTTTCCGGAAGTGGTGGGCTTGAAGACGAGATTGAAAGTAGCGCTCTCGCCCGGGGCAAGGATATTGACTCCGGGGCCGTCGAGGATGAAATCGGCCGCATGGTCGCCGTTGACGGCGAGAGAGATGTTCGTCAGGTCGGCGGTACCGCGGTTGCGGATGGTTAGGGTTTCAGCGGCGGAGCTGGATCCGAGGTTGGTGCCACTGAATCCGACATGGGCGGCGGCACCTGCGAGGCTCGTGCCGTTGGAGCGCTCGATGGAGATCTCGGGCAAGGCGATTCCATTTCCGACCAAGACGATGTCGAATGGATTCTCGTCAGCATCGTTGCTGGTGATGTGGACGGCCGCGTTACGGGTACCGGAGGACTCCGGTTCGAAAGTGATTTGAAAAGTCGTGCTGGCACCGGGAGCCAGAGTGGTGGCAGCAGGAGTTCCGACGATGAACTCGGAAGCGTAGGGTCCGTCGATGGAGACGAGGATGCCGGTGAGGTCGGCGTTGCCGGTGTTGTGAATGGTGAATGTTTCCGGGGATCCGGCGGTTCCGATACCCGAGTTGTCGAAACTCACCATCGAATCCGCATCGGCTAGGTCGCCGGCCCGGGTGTGTTCCACGCTGATTTCCGGCAAGGCAAGACCGTTGCCGGTGAGGGCGATATCGAATGGGTTTTCGTCACCATCGTTGCTGAAGATGTGGAGTCCGGCGGTTTTCGTACCATTGGATGTCGGCCGGAAATAGACCCTGATGGTGGTGACGTCGCCGGGGGCCAGGATACTCGTTTCTAACGAATCGACCACAAACTCGCCGATATCCGCTCCGTCGATGGCAAGATCCAGTCCGGTGAGACTGTTGCTGCCGACATTTTGAATGATCAGGGTTTCGGCCGTGCTGATGGATCCCAGGCTCGGGTTGGTGAAACCGATGGAGGCCGCATTGTCGGTTAGGTCCGTGCCAGTGGCCCGGCGGATCGCAATTTCTGGTTGGCCGGCACCGCTTCCGGTGATCGCGAGATCGAACGGGTTTTCGTCCGCATCATTGCTGGAAATGTGAATGGAGGCGTTCTTTGTTCCGATCGACGAGGGACTGAAAGCGACGGTGAACGAACTGCTAGCGCCAGGCTCGAGACTGGTGATGGCATTGTTGCCGGTAGCCGGAGGTGTCACGCGCACGTGGTCAAGGCGAAGGTCGATGGCGGCGGTGGTGGTCGAGACATCAGAGAATTTCAACGTGGTGGTGGTGCTGTTCGCCACGAACGTGAAACTTTGCGCGGTCCAGCGGGTGCTGCCGTCGCCCGGGCCTGTCACGGTCACGGTCTTGGAAAGGAGGCTGCTGGACCCGATGACGGATGCCAGGAGAGATTGCTGATTGGTGTTGTAAGCCAGAACGCCGATGTCGAACGCCAGCGTGTAGGTGGTTCCCGGCGTGGTGGTGAAGCTTTGGGAGATCATTCCGTTGGGCTCGGTGTTCGAATAGTTGAACTCAGCGATATTGCTGCCTTCCGTTGCGGCCGTGTTGGTGACAGCCCTGACATTTCCCGACGACGTCCATGAAGTGAATGCGGATTCGAAGCCGCCGTTGGTCGAAACGACGGAGGAGAACGGAAGGTTCGTGACGACGGAAAAACTGGATAGATCCGTTCCGTCGATGCCCATCGCCAGGCCGGTGAGAGCCGCCGTGCCGAGATTCCTGATGATGAATGTTTGCGGAGCGCCCGTAGACCCTGGATTCACATTTCCCACCGAAACGCCGCTCTGACCGTCGGCCAATACGATGGAAGGGGAACGTTCGATGGATATTTCCGGTGCGGTGGGGACGGCGATGAACTCGGAGACTTGATCGGACAACGCGCCGTCCTGCCCGTAGATGTTGTAGGCCTGCACCGCGAAGTAGTAGGTCTTGCCCGTTTCGAGGCTGGAAACGGTGGTGGACGATGTGGTCCAATCAAAGGTCGTGCTTTGGGTGAGCGCATCGCTGGCAGTACCGTATTTGACCCGGTAGCCGGCGATGTTGGTTTCCGGATTGCTGTTCCAGGAGAGTTTGACACTGCCGCTGAGATCGGCTGCGGAGCCTATGCCGACGACCATGTACACTGCGAGCAGCAGTCTTAACGCGAAATGCGGTGGTTTGAGATTACGAAGATACAGGCACATCAGGGAATGCACAAAAAGAAGGCGGTAGGTTTTTGTCGTCTGGCGGTTCCGCAAAAATCGAGCCAAGGGAGCTGAAAATTTTTGAAAGAAAACGCGAGGCTTGGAGTGGCCCGCGAAAGATTCCCGTTGGATCGCCTTTTGCAATGAAAATTTTCACCCTCGAAAAATCCCGTAAGTCATTGATAATGCGTGAATCCTAACGGTTCGAAGAGATTCAAATCCGGTAAACCCTTGCAATTCAAAGCGGATGGCTCTGCAGAACGTGGATTTTTACGGATGTTCCATAACCAGCTCCAATTTCGTTTTATTCATTGCGGTTGCGACCGCGCGGAGACTGTTCATGTTTTCCGCGATGGGAATGCCAATGGATCTACTGGGGCGCGGGCTGCGCGATTTGCGGATTTCGGTGACGGATCGTTGTAATTTCCGCTGCCGCTACTGCATGCCGGTGGAGGTTTTCGGACCCGGGTATGCATTCATGCCGCGCGAGGAATTGCTGACATTCGAGGAAATCGTCGGGCTGACCCGCATCATGGTGCCCCTCGGGATTGAGAAAATCCGGCTGACGGGAGGCGAACCTCTGCTGCGTCGCGGGTTGGAGGATTTGGTTGCGATGCTGGCTGCGGTGGACGGGGTGAAGGACATCGCCATCACGACGAACGGTGTTTTGTTAGCGCACCATGCGGAAGCGCTTGCGCTCGCGGGCTTGAGCCGGGTGACGGTGAGTCTCGATGCTTTGGACGCCGGAATTTTTTCAAAAATGAACGGCGTCGGCGCGAAAGTGGAGCGGGTGCTCGCAGGCATCAGTTCGGCTCAGGCGTTCGGGCTGCCGGTGAAGGTGAACGCCGTCATTCAGCGCGGTGTAAACGAAGGTGAAATCCTACCGCTCGCCCGCTGGGCGAAATCGACCGGGGTGGACCTGCGATACATCGAATACATGGACGTTGGCGAGACCAACGGCTGGAAGCTTGATGAAGTGGTATCCGGTGATGAAATCCTGGCGGCTCTAGCAGAGGAATTCGAACTGGTCCCGCGCGCTGCCGCCTATCGCGGAGAAGTCGCGGCGCATTGGACTCACGCGGACGGCCCAGCGGAAGTCGGCGTGATCCGATCGGTGACGAAGCCGTTTTGCCGCGATTGCCAGCGGTTGAGACTTTCAGCCGACGGGAAAATTTTCACCTGTTTGTTTGCGGCGGAAGGTCACGACCTCCGCGGCATCCTGCGCAGCGGAGCCAATCCCGAAATTCTAACGGAAGTCGTCCGCTCCATCTGGACGGTCCGAACGGACCGCTACTCGGAAGAGCGCGGACAAGTGGACCGACCACGTGCGGAGATGAGCTATCTGGGAGGTTAGAGAATCTCTGGCTGGATCAATCCGAGCCCTGCCGCAGACGGTATTCCCTTGGCGAAAACCCTGTCACCTTGCGGAACTGACGGGTGAAATAGTTGCTGTCATTGAAGCCGACATCGAAGGCGATTTCCGTCACCCGCCGGTCGGTGTTGCGGAGCAGGAGGCAGGCGCGGTTGATCCGCTGGCCGATAACCCACGCCAGCGGCGAGGTTCCGGTCGCTGATAGAAACACGCGCAGAAAGCTGCGCTGCGACATGTGGGCGATGCTGGCCAATTCCTCCAGATTCACCTCGCGGTGGATGTTGCGCTCCAAATGCGAAAGCGCCTCGCCGATCCGCAGCAGCGCTTTGCCGTCTGGGGAAGGACTGCTGCCGTAGCTCCGCGACAACTGCCCGATGATTTGCATGAAAGTCGCCGTCGCCATGAACCCGAAACCCGGTTCGCGGGCTTTCAATTCGAGCTCCAATCGATCCACGAGCTCGGTGATCTGGGCCATTTCCTTTCCAGTTAGATGCAGCCTTCCTTTCGTTGGCTGACGGTTTCTCCGTGACGGTTCCAGCGTGAAAAGCGCGTGATAACCCGCCACGGAAGGAAGATCCAGCAAGCCCATCTGGAGCTGGCTCGGCTGATAGAGGATGTTCACCAGCCGCAGATCTTCCAGATCGCGGTATTCGTGTTCCCGCGGACCGGCGATGACGAAGACGTCGCCCGCCGTCATTTCCCATGATTCCTGGCCGCTCACGTGCAGGCAGCGGCCGCCGGTCACGATGACGAGCTCCGCAAATTCATGAGCGTGCGATTCAAACAGCTCCTGAGGTTCCCGCCGCTCCACGCTGATGGGGAAGCCGTCAGGATGAAACCAGTCGTCGATCTTGAGGATGCGTTTCACTGGCGGGATCGTGCTTGTTTTTGGCAAAACAGTGGAGGTTTTTATGCGAAATTCCACGCAGACTGCCCTGCCTGAATTGAAAACCCACTGAATATGGCCACTTCTTCCGAATCCGTCTCCCAGACTTACACGCTCGCCAAAGCCCGCTACGCCGACCTCGGCGTGGACACCGATGCCGCGATGGCCAAGCTCGCCGGGATTCCGATCTCGCTGCATTGCTGGCAAGGCGACGACGTCGGTGGATTTGAAAACACCGGCGAAGGCCTCAGTGGCGGCATTGCTGTTACCGGAAACTATCCCGGAAAAGCCCGCACGCCGGATGAACTCCGCGCGGACCTCGACAAGGCGCTTTCCTTGATTCCTGGAAAACACCGGCTCAATCTCCACGCGTTCTACGGCGAGTTCGGCGGGAAAAAAGTCGATCGCAATGAGATCCAACCCGAGCATTTCCAAAACTGGATCGACTGGGCGAAATCCAACGGCATGGGCATGGATTTCAACCCCACCTGCTTTGCCCATCCAATGGCGGCAGATGGCTTCACGTTGTCTCATCCGAAAAAAGCGGTCCGCGATTTCTGGGTGGAACACTGCATCGCCTCCCGCGAAATCGGCGCCGTCATGGGCAAGGAACTCGGTTCGCCGACGGTTACGAATTTCTGGATCCCCGATGGCTACAAGGACACGCCGGTGGATCGACTCGCCCCGCGCCAGCGTCTATCAGAATCGCTCGATCGCGTGTTCACGAAAGCGATCGATCCCAAGCTTCACCTCGATGCGGTGGAGTGCAAGCTCTTCGGCATCGGCAGCGAGAGTTATGTCGTCGGTTCGCATGAGTTCTACATGGGCTACGCAATCAAGAATCAGAAACTCCTTTGCCTCGATGCCGGCCATTTCCATCCAACCGAAGGCATCGCCGACAAACTCAGTTCCGTTCTGATGTATGTGCCGGAAGTCCTCCTGCATGTTAGCCGCGGCGTCCGCTGGGACAGCGATCATGTCGTCACCCTCGACGACGCGCTTCAATCCATCGCCGCCGAACTGGTTCGCAACAACCTGCTCGCCCGCACCCACATCGGGCTGGATTTCTTCGATGCCAGCATCAACCGCGTCGCGGCATGGGCCATCGGCACCCGCAACACGCTCAAGGCTCTGCTCATGGCATTGCTGGAACCGCCCGCCCTCCGCGATTCGGAAAAATCCGGCGACTACACCTCGCGCCTCGCCCTGATGGAGGAAACCAAGAGCCTGCCGTGGGGCGCTGTTTGGGACGCTTATTGTGAAAAGCAGAACGTCCCCGTCGGCACCGCATGGCTGGATGAGGTGAAGGGCTACGAAAATGCTGTGTTGAGCAAGCGAGCCTGATAAAAACGTCTCCAACCCGCGAGTCCACCGGTTTGAAACCCATTCTTAAACTCACAGAGATCAGGAAATCCTTCGGTGCCGTCCGTGCGCTGAAGGGCGTCTCTTTCGAGCTTTTTCCCGGAGAAGTCCACGCCTTGTTAGGTGAGAACGGTGCCGGGAAATCCACGCTCATCAAGGTCATCACCGGCGCCCATCAACCCGACGGCGGCACCCTCGCGGTCGCCGGGACGGAGGTCTCGCACTTGAGTCCATCGAAGGCCCGCGAACTGGGGATCGCCTGTATCTATCAGCAGCCCGCGCTTTTCCCCGATCTCACGGTGGCCGAGAACATCGGACTCCGTTTGAAGAAGACCAGCATGCTTCATCGCGTCCGTTGGGCGGACCAGCGCACGCAGGCGGTTGAGTTGCTTCACCGCATCGGCGCGGAAATTTCACCCGACGCCGAGGTCCGTTCGCTTTCGATGCCGGAACAGCAGCTTGTCGAAATCGCCTGCGCGCTCGGTTCCGGCGCGGACATCGTCATCATGGACGAGCCGACCGCTTCGCTGACGCAGAAGGAGCAGCATCTCCTTTTCAAGATCGTCCGCGACTTGCGCACCAGCGGCGTAGGAGTCGTTTACATTTCCCACCGGCTTGAGGAAATTTTCGCCCTTGCGGACCGCGTGACGGTTTTGCGGGATGGCGAGAGTGTCGCCACCAACCAGGTGGATACTCTAACCGAGGCGCAGATGATCAAGCTGATGGTCGGTCGCGAGGTCTCATCGATCTATCCTCCTTCGGAAGGCGAGCCCGGCGAGGTTGTGTTGTCATTGAAGAATCTCGGCTGCTCCGCCAGCGGAGTGAGCGGGGTGACGCTGGACGTCAGGGCAGGGGAGATCGTCGGCATGGCCGGACTGGTCGGTGCGGGTCGCACGGAGTTGGCGCGGATTCTTTTCGGCATCACTCCGGCGGATTCCGGCGAGATCGCTTTGAATGGTGAAAAAATTTCCATCAGCAATCCGCGTGAGGCGATCGCCCGCGGCATCGCTTATGTCCCGGAAGACCGCCGCCGCCACGGGGTGATCCTGGAGATGCCGATCGCCCACAACATGACGATGGCGATTCATCCGAAATTCTTCCCCGGCTCGGTTCTGCGGTTCAATGCGGAGAGTCTGTTAGCTCAGGATTTCATCCGCGATCTCGGCATCAAGGCATACGGGCCGGATGCTCCCGGCGGAAGTTTGAGCGGCGGCAACCAGCAGAAGGTCAGCGTCGCCCGTTGGCTGGCCACGAAGCCGAAACTGCTGATCCTCGACGAACCGACCCAAGGCGTCGATGTCGGCGCGAAGAGCGAAATCCACAAGATCATCCGCGGTCTCGCCAAGGAAGGGCTCGCGGTGCTGATGATTTCCAGCGACCTTCCCGAAGTGCTCGGCATGAGCGATCGTGTTGCCGTGATGCGCGGAGGAAAACTGGTGGAGCTGATCGAAAAGGAAAACGCGGACGCCCACACGGTGATGGCCGCCGCGCTTGGAACCAACGGAAAGGACGCCGCCTGATGAACAAGTATTTCCGTGAACTCACCGTCGCCGCGGCGCTTGGCCTGCTGATGTTAGGTCTGGCCGTTTTCGCCCCGCACTTCTTCCAGTTCCAGCCGTTTATTTCGCGCCTCACCTCGCAGATGCCCGCGCTGGTGGCAGCTATCGGAATTGCACTGGTGATCATTTCCCGGCAGATCGATATTTCCATCGGTTCGCAATTCTCGATGTGCGCGATCATCGCGGGAGTCACCGCCGCATCGGGCCTGCCTCTAGGCGTGGCGATTCTTGCCGCACTCGGAGCAGGTGCCATGATGGGGGCGCTCAACGGAGTGTTGATCGCCTATCTCGGACTGCCGAGTATCGTGGTCACCCTCGCGACGTTGGTCACTTGGCAGGAAGCGCTTCGTCTCTGGCAGCAGGGGCGTTTGCTTAATCTTCCGGCCGGTATCCAGTGGTTCGGCCTCAGCCAGCCGGCGGGCCAAACCGTCGTCATCTCGCTTTCCTTCATCCTTCTGATCGGCGCGGCATGGGCGATGAAAAATCTATCCGGCGGCCGCTTCATCCACGCCACTGGCACCGATGCCGAGGCGGCGCGTCTCGCCGGGATCGATCCCAAACGCACGACCTTCGGTGTCTTCGTCCTGATGGGGATTCTCGCCGGACTTGCCGCTGTTTTGAATCTCGTCCAATCCCCGCAAGTCCAGCCGAACTGCGGTGACGGCCTCGAACTCAAGACCATCGCCGCCGCGGTCGTCGGCGGCGTAGCCATCAGCGGCGGTCGCGGAACTCTTTGGGGAGTTCTGCTGGGAATGCTGTTGCTTGCCAACGTCAATCCCGCCCTGACCCATTTCCACCAACCTCCGTATTGGGAAAAAGCCATCCAGGGCCTCGTCATCCTGCTGGCCGTCGTCGCCGATGGTCTCCGCAGCCGGAAATCTAAAATCTAACTGACCGAACGCATGTCCAGTCCAAGGTCATTTTCCATCAAGTCATTGCTCGCCCGTCATGAAACGGTGCTGGTGCTAGTGATCCTCTTCGAAGTGGTCCTGTTCCAAGTGCTCGGGCGCAACTTCCTCAAAGCGGGCAATGTCTCCAACATCTTCCGCCACTCGGTGGAAATCGGCCTGCTTGCCGTTGCTATGACGCCGGTGATCCTGACCGGCGGCATCGATCTATCCGTCGGTTCGATGATGGGACTTTGCGCGGTTCTTTTCGGTATGATGGTGAACGTTCTCGGCATGAACCCATGGCTCGCCGGTCTGGCCGCCATCGCCTGCGGAGCAATGGGCGGCGGTGTCAATGCGGTGCTCATTACGCGATTGAACCTGCCACCGTTGATCGTCACGCTCGGCACCTTTTCACTGTTTCGCGGTCTGGCCGAAGCGCTCACCAAGGGCGCGGAATCTTTCTCGGGATTTCCACCATCGTTTCTCGCCCTCGGAAATTCCAACATCGCCGGTCTTCCCGCGCAGATCTGGGTGTTTTTCGTGGTCGCCGCGGCGATCTGGTTTCTTGTTCATCGGACCACGTTCGGCCGCTCGTTCCGTGCGATCGGTTATGCTTCCGAAGGCGCACGATATGCGGGCATCCCCGTCGCCCGCAACACCAGTCTTGCTTACATCATCGCCGGTGCCGTTGCAGGACTTGCCTCCGTGATCCTGGTCGCCCGTTTGGGCGAAGCCCGTGCCAATGCGGGAATCGGTTATGAACTTCTCGCCATCACCGCGGTCGTGCTCGGAGGCGTCAGTATTTTCGGTGGATCCGGAACCCTGTGTGGAACGATTCTGGGATGGATCGCTCTCGCGATTCTCAACAACGGCCTGACCCGGATCTCGGACTACAAAATCATGGACCAGACGGTGGCCAGCGTCGCCCGCGAGCTTTCCGGGCTTTTGACCGGGCTTCTGCTTCTCGCCGCCCTCGCCATCGGCGCCTCGACAAAAACGCTCGCCGTCCGTCGTGCCCGCAAGCAGTCTCTTAAGAAATCCAACTCAAACCCAGCAACCTCATGAAACGCAAAACCTTCATCGCCTCTCTGGCTCTTTTCGCCGCGCTCCCGTTTGTTTCCTGCAGCAAATCGGATTCGAAAGGCAAACTCACCATCGCCCTGTTGCCCAAGAGCAAGGGCAACCAATATTTCGTCACCTGTGAGAAGGGAGCACGCACCGCCGCTGCCGAGCTCGGTGCGGAGTTGAAATTCGACGGACCTATCAACTCCGATCCTGCGAAGCAGAATGAGATCGTCGAGAATTGGATCACCGATGGTGTCGATGTCATCGCCGCCGCGTGTGAAAACAAGGACTCCATTTCCACCGCGCTCAAGAAGGCGCAGGCAGCGGGAATCAAGGTCGTCACCTATGACGCCGATGCGCAGCCCGACGCCCGTTCGTTCTTCGTCAACCAGGCCACCGCGCAGGGAATCGGCGAGCAACTGATGGACTCCGCCGCTGCCCTTACCGGCGGCGAGGGAGAGTTCGCCATCATCACCGGAACTCTAACGGCTTCCAACCTCAACGAGTGGATCAAATACATCAAGGCCCGCCAGGCCGAGAAGTATCCTAACATGAAGCTCGTGGATACCAAGCCTTGCGACGATCAGAAGGACAAGGCCCAGCAGGAAGCCACCAACCTCCTCAGCGCCTATCCGAACCTCAAGGCCATTGTCGGCGTGTGTTCGCCTTCCGTTCCCGGTGCCGCCGAAGCCATCAAGCAGGCGGGCAAGGCCGGCGCGGTGAAATTGGTCGGCCTCGGCCTGCCCAGCGAGAACAGGGCTTACGTCAAGGAAGGTGTCACCCAGGCGGTCATCCTCTGGAATGTCGAGGAACTCGGATACCTGTCCATCATGGCGGGGGCCGCCGTCGCGAAAGGCGAGCTTGTTCCCGGCGCGACCGAATTCAACGCCGGCAAGCTCGGCAAGATGGAGGTCAAAGGCGATAACATCATCCTCGGAAAACCCTTCGTGTTCACCAAGGAGAACATCGACCAGTTCGATTTCTAACTGCCGAGGCAGCCGATCATGAATGGCTTTTCCGGAATTCTTGCCGTGACGGTTTTCGCCACGGCGCTCCCATGCGGTGCGCTTCCTCCGACCCTCGCCGGTGTGGCTGAGAAGAGCCCGCTGACATCGTTTGTCATCCAGCCGAAACGCATCGTCTGGAAGTCGGACCAAGGAGTTGCGAATTCCGAAAACCTCCTCAAGCCTCACAGTGGGCAGGCAGTGCTCAGCGAACCCATGCCGCCGCTGGTCATCAAGCCGGGCAGCGGCATCGTCATTGATTTCGGTGTGGAAATCGTCGGCTCCGTCGATTTGTTCACCCCCATGACTCCAGGCAAGGACATGCCGTCCGTGCATGTCCGCTTCGGCGAGTCCGTCGCCGAGACCATGGTGGAAATCGGCGAGCGTGGAGCGGAGAACGACCATGCCCTGCGTGACATGACCGTGAAAGTCCCGTGGCTCGGGAAAACCACCGTTGGCCCGAGCGGCTTCCGCTTTATCAGGATCGACAACGCCGATCCAGAGACCGATCTGGAACTCAGCCAGGTCCGCGCGGTTCTAACGATCCGTGACATTCCCTACGTCGGCTCGTTCAAATGCTCCGACGAGCGCCTCAACAAAATCTGGCAAACCGGGGCCTACACCGTCCACCTCAACATGCAGGACTACCTTTGGGACGGCATCAAGCGCGATCGCCTCGTCTGGCTCGGGGACATGCACCCCGAGGTGAGTGTCATCGACAGCGTTTTCGGCTACAACGAGGTCGTTCCGAAGAGCCTCGACATGACCCGCGACGTCACGCCTGTCACCGATTGGATGAACGGCATCAGTTCCTATTCGATGTGGTGGATCCTCATCCACGAAGAGTGGTATCTCCACCACGGAAATCTCGAGTATCTCAAACAACAGCAGCCGTATCTAACTGCATTACTCATGCGCCTCACCGCCTACGTCGAGGCGGATGGCAGGGAGAAACTCGATGGCACGCGTTTCCTCGACTGGCCCACCGCCGACAACAAGGTGGCCGTCCACGAAGGGCTCCAGGCAATGATGACCCTCACCATGGAAAGCGGCGCGAGGCTAACTGAAATTCTCGGTGACAAGGTAACTGCCAAATTCTGCACCGATACGGCCGCTCTCCTTCGCAAGCATGTTCCCGAGTCGAGTGGCCGCAAGTCGCCCGCCGCATTGCTCTCCATCGCCGGTTTCCGTGATCCTGCCGATGTCTCCAACAACGTGCTCAAAAAGAACGGCCCCACCGATCTCAGCACGTTCTACGGTTTCTACGTCCTCAATGCCCTGGCGAAATCCAACGACATCGATACCGGCCTCGACTTCATCAGCCAATACTGGGGCGGAATGCTGGACCAGGGCGCCACCACTTTCTGGGAGGACTTCGATCTCGCATGGACCAAGAATGCCGGGCCGATCGATCAACTTGTAGCCCCCGGCAAAAAGGATCTCCACGGTGACTTCGGCGCTTATTGTTATGTCGGATTCCGTCACAGCTTCTGCCACGGTTGGGCCGGAGGACCGACGGCTTGGCTCAGCAAAAACATCCTTGGCGTTACTCCGGTCGCACCCGGTTGTATGAAGGTGAAAATCACTCCCCATCTCGGTCGCCTCACCTGGGCCGAAGGAACCTACCCAACCCCGAAAGGTCCGATCCACGTCCGCCATGACAAACAGGCTGACGGCTCGGTGAAATCCACAGTCAATCTTCCCGCTGGCATCGAGCAGGTGGATTGATCGGGTTGATTGTTATGAATGCGTAGTCCGCAGGCCCTGAGTTCTCGCGAATTTTCATTTCCCGGTGGAAAACCGCGGCTATCGTCGGCCATGGCCCGCCCGAAGCCCGCGATCATTTTCATCTTCATCACGCTGTTTCTGGATATCTTCGGCATCGGTGTCATCGTCCCGGTACTGCCGAAGTTGGTGGAGCAGCTTCAGGGTGGAAATGTCCAGGCCGCGGCACATTCAGTGGGTTGGCTTGGCGCTTTGTATGCGCTGATGCAGTTCATTTTCTCACCGGTCCTTGGCAGTTTGTCGGATCGCTTCGGCCGACGGCCCGTGATCCTCGCCCCTCTCTTCGGTTCGGGCATTGACTACCTCGTATTGGCGTGGGCACCGACCATCGGCTGGCTCTATCTGGCGCGCATCGTTTCCGGTGTGACGGCGGCGAATTTCTCCGCCGCCAGCGCCTATATCGCCGATGTGACGCCGCCGGAAAAGCGTGCGGCGGGCTTTGGAATGATCGGTGCGGCTTTCGGACTCGGCTTCATCGCAGGTCCGGCGATCGGTGGATTGCTAGGCGCGCACGGTCTTCGCACGCCGTTTTTGGTGGCGGCGGGCATTACCCTGCTGAACTGGCTTTATGGAGCGTTCGTTCTACCGGAATCCCTCGCTCCCGAAAACCGCCGCCCGTTCAAATGGGCGAGCGCCCATCCGCTCAAGGCTATTGGCGCGTTGAGCCGCTGGCCGCTGGTGTTGGGCCTGACCGGCTCCCATTTCCTCAGCATGCTCTCGGGAAATATCTATCCGTGCCTGTGGGTGCTCTACACCGGCAATCGCTATGGCTGGAACAGCAAACAGGTCGGACTGTCCCTGGCGCTTGTCGGCATCATGGCCGCCATCGTCCAGGCGGGACTTGCGGGACGGATCTTGAAAATTATCGGCGAGCGCCGAGGTGTGTATGTGGGCTTGTTGGCAATGGCCGTGGCGATGACCTGTTACGGCGCGGCCACGCAGGGCTGGATGGTCTATTTCATCATTCTGATAGGCTCGATGGCGGGCATTGGTTCGCCCGCCACCCAATCGATCATCTCTCAAGCCGTCCCTGCCGACGAGCAGGGTGCGGTGCAGGGAGCATTGAACAGCATCACCAGCGTCGCCGGCATCATTGCTCCGCTGTTATGGACCTCGCTTTTTTCGTGGGCCATCGCTCCGGATCGAAAACTCCTGTTGCCGGGGCTGCCATTCTACGGTGCCGGCCTCGTCGCACTTGTAGCCGCCGGCCTCGCTTGGCGGGCGTTTCAAAAGCAGCCGGCGTGAGAAGCTAAGGAGGCCGATGAAATGTGATTTGCCGCACTTCATCGACCGCCGCTTGCAGGTTAGCGCGCTTCTTTGTTCTGCGATTGGTTTTGAAGTTGTGCGAGAAATGCCCCGAGTCCCGCGGCCGAACGGAAGAGGTGATGCAGGGCATCCCGTCGGATGGTATCCATCAACGTGACGAAGAGTCCGTAGGCTTCGTTTTTGTATTCCACCAGCGGATCCTTCTGACCCTGCGCGCGCAGATAGACTCCTTCGCGCAATTCATCCATTTCACCCAGATGCTCCTGCCACTCGTTGTCGATGGCGGCAAGCACCATGCGGCGCTCCTCTTGTTCCAACACTTCCGCGGGCAGACCATTCACGCGTAGTTCGTAGGCGTCACGCACTGCTTTCACCATCATCGCGGAAATTTTTTCCGCATTAATAGCAGTTAGATATTCTGCGGCGATACTGATCGGGAACGTGGATTGCGCCCAGCGCAGCAGCGGGCCGTAGTCGGGATCGTAGGGATCGCAGTCGGCGAGATGCTCGCGCACTCCCTCTGGGACGCTTTCCGCGATGATCTCATGCACCAGCTTTCGCGTGTCTTCAGTCGTTAGGACTTCATTGCGATAGCCGTAAACGATTTCGCGCTGCAGATTCATCACATCGTCGAAATCGAGCACCCGTTTGCGCGTCTTGTAGTCGCGCTGCTCCACTTGCTTCTGTGCTGTTTCCACCAACGTGCCGAGCGAGGCGCTTTTGAGCGTTGTTCCATCGGACTTTTCGATTAACGAAGCCATGCGGTCTGGAGCGGCATGGTGACGCATCAGATCGTCCTCCAGGGAAATGAAGAACCGGGACAGCCCGGGATCTCCCTGACGCGAGCAACGCCCGCGCAACTGCCGGTCGACCCGCCGCGACGGATGGCGTTCCGTGCCGATAACGAACAATCCGCCGAGCTCGGCCACGCCCTCGCCGAGTTTGATGTCGGTCCCGCGTCCCGCCATGTTGGTGGAAACGGTGACAGCTCCGCGTTGTCCGGCGAGGGCGACGATTTCCGCCTCCTGTTCGTGGAACTTCGCGTTCAGCACCGTGTGTGGGATCTTCGCCCGTTGCAGCAGACGGGACAACGTTTCCGACGATTCCACGGAAGCCGTGCCGACCAGCACCGGTTGTCCCGTCGCGTGCGCCGCGGCGATCCGTTCGACCACCGCGTTGTATTTTTCCCGCCGCGTTTTGAAAATCCGGTCGTTCTCATCGATGCGGATGTTCGGCGTGTTCGTCGGGATGGGGAGCACGTCGAGCTGATAGATGTCATGAAACTCGGCAGCCTCGGTTTCCGCCGTGCCCGTCATGCCCGCGAGCTTGTCGTAGAGGCGGAAGTAGTTCTGCAGCGTGATGGTCGCATAAGTCCGGCTTTCCTTCTCGATGGAGACGCGCTCCTTCGCCTCGACCGCTTGATGGAGACCGTCCGACCAGCGGCGGCCCGCCATCTCTCGGCCGGTGCTTTCGTCGATGATGGTGATCTTTCCTTCCGCGACCACATAGTGAACGTCCTTTTCGTAAAGGCAGTAGGCTTTGAGAAGCTGCGAAATGCCGTGGATTTTCGCGGCCTGTCCGTCCATCTGCTCGCGGAGAGCGCCGCGGGCGGTGGCTTTCTCTTCGGAGGTGGATGCGGTGTCCGTTTGGATGGCGGCGAGCTGCGCGGCCGTATCGGGAATGGTGAATGAATCCGGATCGCTGGGTGATAGAAAGCGGCGTCCTTTCTCCATCAGGTCGGCGTCGTGGGCCTTTTCATCGATGGCGAAATACAATTCCTCCTTCAACTTGTGGATGTCCTTGCCGAACGAACTCTTCTGATAGGCGAGTTCGGTTTTATCCAACAGCCGTCGCAGCTCCGGGATCTCCAGAAAGCGCAGGAAGCGGCGGTTGCGCGGTTGGCCGAGCTTTAGCTTCAGCAGCGTGAGTCCGGCGGCCGCGTGATCGCCGGCGGAGAGCTGTTTCTCCGCTTCGGCGGCCAGCCGGTTGCAGAGCTCGGTTTGTTTTTTCACCAACTGCTCGACGGATTGGCGGAGCGTGTCGAACTGATGGGACGACCTCGTGGCTGCTCCGGTGATGATGAGCGGCGTGCGGGCCTCGTCGATCAGGATCGAGTCCACTTCGTCGATGACGGCGAGGTAGTGGCCGCGCTGGACTTGTTCCTCTTTCGTCGAAGCCATGCCGTTGTCGCGCAGATAGTCGAAGCCGAACTCAGAGTTTGTTCCGTAGGTAATGTCGCAATGGTAGGCCTCGCGGCGTTCCCAAGGCTGCATGTTATTCACCACGCAGCCGATGCTCAGACCGAGTGAGCGGAAAAGCACACCCATCCACTCGGAATCCCGCTTCGCGAGGTAATCGTTCACCGTTACCACGTGCACGCCGAGACCGGTCAGCGCGTTCAGATAGACCGGCAGCGTGGCGACCAGCGTCTTTCCTTCGCCGGTCTGCATTTCAGCGATCATCCCGCGGTGCAATGCGATGCCGCCGATGAGCTGCACGTCGAAGTGCACCATCCGCCAGGTCTCGGTCCGCCCGCCGATTTCCGCCTCGCTGCCGTTCAAGCGGCGTGCGGCGTTTTTCACCACCGCATAGGCTTCTGGCAGGATTTTTTCCAGATAGATGGAGCGGGCTTTCGCGAAACGCGGCTCGATCTGATGGAAGGCCGCTTTCGCCGCTTCGATGGACTCCGCCGTGGCTGCCACCTTGGAAGGCAGCGCGGAGAACTCCCGCCGCAGCGTCGAGAAACGTTTTTCCAGCGCCTCCGCCGTGGTCTGGAGTCCGGCATCATCCATGGTTTCGATCTGTGCCTTGGTCGGAACGTCGAGCGCGTGGTAGCGGGCGAGGTGTGTCTGCCAGGCGGACGTCATTTCCAGCAGCACCCCGGCGGGTTTCTGTTGGAACGCCTCCTCGATCTCGTTGATGCGGGAGACGGTCGGACGGATGCGGTTCACCTCGCGCTCGTTCTTGCCGCCGATGATTTTGGGGAAAAGCCAACTGATCATGGACGTGGAGCGGGAAGGGGATTGAGGGAAATTCGGGCCATCGGGACCGGGGCGGAATTGGTTTTTGAAAATAACAGAAAAGTGTTCATTAAAAGAAAAGGTGGAATGGATAAACTCAGCCCGAGGAGCGGAGGTGGACCGGGCGTGGAAGCACCCGGCATTGGGGACCGTCGCTGGGACGGGGATCGACCTGACTGACATCAGCCAGTGGCATGCGGCGGTGCGGACACTCCAAGGAGGAGATCCGACACGCGGCAAAGCAAACCGTTAGGCAACTGGTGGCGCTCGTCCTTGCACGGCGCCGGCCGGAGCTATGGCTGTCGGTTCGTCTCCGAGTGCTTCGATGCGTGGCAGCAGCAGATAGTGTCCCGCATGCTCCGCCACCACATATGGCAGTGGAGGGAGCAAGTCCATCGGGCTGGTGAGGCGTCCGGGAGATTGGAGATTGTCATCACACTGGGACAACTCCGTCTGCCGGCGCGATTCGCTTTTCCTTGCGACGGCATGATCCGGACAAAAGGCGTTCAGTGTGAACGACACCACCAGCACCACGACCCAAGGGATCATGATGGCGCGGATGGGTGGGTGTTCGGAAGCTCGCATGCTGACCAGTCCGGAGAAACCAGACGTCCGTCCGTGCTCTCCAAGCGCAAACTCGGAGACGGGTGCGCGATTGTCAAACGATTGATTGCAGCAAGGAAGTCGTCGCGGGCGGGGATCTGGTCTGCTTGATTTCGCCCGCCGGTTTCGCGATGGTGGCTACGCCGCTTCGTTTTATCCGCCTGTCATGAAGTCCACGCCCTCGTTGCTCCGTTTGTTTTCTGGAATTTTCGCCGCTCTGCTGCTGGTTGCTCACGCTGCTGACGTTCCGGCTCCACTGGAAGTGAAGGTTGATCCGGCGGTCAGCCATGGGACTTGGGAAGGCTGGGGGACTTCGCTGTGTTGGATGGGGAATGTCTTCGGTGACCGCGATGATCTGGCGGATTTCCTTTTCACCACCAAGACCGTCACTTTGGCGGGCAAGGAAGTCCCCGGATTGGGCATGAACATCGTCCGTTACAATGCGGGTGCCTGCTCCACGGCTACGATTGGCGACCGCAAGATGGCCGTTTCCAAAATCATCGAAAAATACCGCCAGATGGACGGATTCTGGCTGGATGGGAAAGATCCCGATCCTACGTCCGCAAGTTGGGATTGGAACGTGGATGCCAAACAGCGTGCGATGCTGCTGAAAGCCCGCGACCGCGGTGCCGACCACTTCGAGCTCTTCTCCAATTCGCCGATGTGGTGGATGTGCGCCAACGACAATCCCTCCGGCGCGCCTGATGGAGATGACGACAATCTGCCGGAGAAAAATTATCCCGCGTTCGCGACCTATCTGGCCGCTGTTGCCAAAATTTCGAAGGAAAAATGGGGAGTGACCTTCACTTCCATCGATCCCTTCAACGAACCCTCCACCTCCTATTGGTTTGCCAATTGCAAACAGGAGGGCTGCCATTTCTCGCCCGCCTCGCAGGAGAAATTCCTCCCCGTCCTGCGCGCGGAGTTGGATCGCCACAAACTCAAGGAACTACCCATCGCAGCATCCGACGAGACTTGGTATGACTCGGCGATCGCCACTTGGAAAAGTTTCAGCCCGGCCACCAAGGCGCTCGTCCCGCAGGTGAACGTTCATGGCTATCAGAATGGAAATGGCGACCGGGCGGGCTTGCACCAACTCGTGGTGAAAGAGGATGGCAAAAGATTGTGGAATTCCGAATATGGCGACGGTGACCCCGGCGGTCTCGAACTCGCGCGGAATTTCCATCGCGATATGGCGGCGTTGCATCCCACGGCGTGGTGCTACTGGCAGCCGACTGACGGTTCGGGCTGGGGCCTGCTGGCTTGCAACATGCGGCGCGCCGAGATCCGTTTCGCGAATCCCAAAGCGGCGGTGTTAGCCCAATACTCCCGACATATCCGCCCGGGTATGGTCATCCTGGAAACCGGGCGGAACACCGTGGTCGCCGCGTTTTCCGAAAAAGACAAACGGCTGGTGCTGGCGATCCTCAACGACGGCCCGGCGCGCCCGGCCCACTTCGATTTAACAATGTTCGATGTCCCCGACGGCCAAGTCTCTTCGACGCTCACCAGTCCGAGAGCGATGGCACGCTATGAGAAACAAGCGGATCTTCGGATCAGGGATCACCATTTCGAAGCCGTGCTTCCGGCGAATTCCGTTCAGACTTTCGAAATCAACGGGCTGGCCCCGGCGGAGTGATCTGGCCTAACAAATCATGCGGCGGGATTGAAGCGCACCGGCCGTAGGTGAGAACAAGCGGCAATGTTCGGCGCATTGAATTCCTAACACGCCAAACACAGCTTCTGTTGCTCTAGGACTTGGTTGAATCGCGGTGGGAAATCCCAGCTTTGCAGTTGCCATGGATTTTGGCCATGCCTGCGGAAGTAATGTCCTCGCGATGACTGGACGGAAGAAGAGTCAGCGCTTGCCGACGACCGTTAGTTTCCCGCTGAAATCCGCCCCGAGTGCGTGTCCTGAGAATTTAACGACCACCGTAAGGGTTTTGCCCTTCACGCGGGCGCTCACTTGGGTGCTCAATTCTCCTGAAAAGTCCTCTCCATGGAAGTTGCCATCAAAGGCCACCACAATTGGATCGGCCGTTTGACCTGCATAGCCAATTTCCCCTTTTTCGAGAACCAACGAGGTCGGGCCGGTCACGCTGGTTTCGACGCTGAAGTCGAATTTGTCGCCGATCTCCGTGACCACCTTGGCCGTGGCGTTGCGGTTGAGTTGCAGTGTGCTGTCCTCAATCGTGATCTTGCCTCCGATGACGCCGGCGAGCTTTTTCACCAGCGCTTGGGGAAGGTGGACGGTGTGGTCACCGAATTCGGCGCTGCCGCTGGCACTCGTGAATTCGTAGCTGCCGTTGGGAGCGGCTGCGAACGCTGTGGGAGAGGCCGCGAAGGAAACCAGCGAAACACATAACGCCGCCAATAGCAGACGGCCGAAATTGGCAAGTCGCGAAGAGCTTGCGGTTTCGTAGGGGTTGTTGGATGAAGTGGCTGGGCAGTCGATGATGGTTTTCATATCAAACCCAACTAAAGCGCGGAATTTCGAGTTGGACAGGTATATTTTTTAAGGAAAATTTCTCGCCATCGTGAATTGCAAATTGCTCGAATTTTGCGTTCCCTCCTGTAATCGGGCAAGATGCCACCTATTGAGCTACGGGTTTTTTTAAAATGTTCCCCTTGCTGTTCATTTTTTTCCGAGACGAAAGCTCTCCCTTTCGAATCGCCGAAGCTCATGAGATGACGATGGCCAGCGATAGCCCTGCTCTTGGTGTTAGGCCAGTCGATCCCGGAAATCCGCATAGCCGAACTCGCGGATGATTTCCAAGTGCCCATCCTCGTGCAGGAGCGCGATGGCCGGGTGTTTTACGCCATTGAAAGTCGTGGTTTTCACCATGGTGTAGTGCGCCATGTCGTCGAAGACCAGCGTGTCGCCGACTTTGAGTTCACGGGGAAATGAGAAATCTCCGACGACATCGCCCGCTAGGCAGGTTGGCCCGCCGAGGCGGTAAAGAAATGGGCCGGATTCACCCGCAGGATGGTAGTTCTCGCCAGGAAACGTTACCGCGGGTTTCGCATCCGACGGCGCGGTATCGACGAGGAAAACATCGGGGCGGTAAGGCATTTCCATCACGTCCGGCATGTGTGCGGTGGCGGAAATGGATAGAATCGCGAGGTTGTGGCCGGCGGATTGGAACACATCCATGACAGTGGCTCTCAGCACCCCGGTATGGATTGCGATCGCTTCGCCCGGTTCCAGCCAGACATCGACATCGTATTTCGCCCGCGTTTCCCGAACGAGACGGATCAATCGATCCCGATCATAAAACGGCTTCGTGATCCAGTGCCCGCCGCCCATGTTCAGATACTTGAATTGTGGCGAACGCAGCAGATGGCCGAATTTCTCGTCCACCGCTGCGAGGGTGGTTTCGAGATCGTCCGAATCCTGCTCGCACAGCGTGTGGAAATGCAGGCCGGAGAGTCCGGTTAGATCGGCGCCTTCGAGTTGCTCCGCCGTGATGCCGAGCCGTGACCCCGCGACACAGGGATCGTAAATCGGTGTTTCACCCGTCGAGCATTCCGGGTTCACGCGCAGGCCGCAGAGCAGCGAGCCGTTTTTGAAACGCGGATGCGCCATCACCATTTCGCGGAAACGGAACCACTGCGACAGGGAGTTAAAATCCAGGTGATCCGTGAATTCACACAGCTCCGCGATGTCCTCTTCATCGTAAGCGGGCGAATACGTGACAATGTGTTTCTTGAAATAATCACGAGCCAGCAGACCTTCCCACAAACCGGACGCGCAGCAGCCATCGAGATCGTCGCGAAGATAAGGAAACGCCTTCCAGCAGGAAAATCCCTTGAGCGCGAGCACTAGGTGGCAGCCTGCGGCTTCCTTCACGGAGCGCAGGATGGCGGTGTTTCGTTTCAGTGCGGCGATGGAGATAACAAACATGGTGTCTGCCACCGACTGAGAAGAGAAACGGCAGGCGACGCCAGCCTGTTTTGCCCGTTTCCCCGGGAAACTCCCTACTTCCGGGTGATTGTCACGGTCTTCGTCACTTTGCCGCCCGGACCTTCCGCAACGACTTTGATGATGTTGCTGCCCGGTTTGAGATTTGCGATGAAATTCCAGGACTTGATTCCGTCCGTTTTCATGAATGAGCCGGAGTTTCCGACCCGATAGGCGACATCATCGACTTTTCCGGTGGCTTTTCCTTTGATCAGGAATACAGCGCTGTTAGTCGTTGTGTTGGGAGTGGTGATCGTGAGGCCGGGGGTGCGAAACGGGCTGAAGCGGAGAACCCGATTGTCGTCGTAATCGGATAAGAGGATGCTGCCTTTCGGACCTGCACAAATGTTGACCGGTCCCGATGTCAGATTTTTGGTGGGCCCCAAGTCGCTTGAAGTCAGATCAGGCTTTCCAAGCGCAATTGTCGCGGCACCGCCGTTGGGGAGTGAAGCCGCATTGGTGTAACCGACGACGCGCTTGTTCGAGTAGTCGCCGACCCAGACCGTTCCGTTAGGTGCCGCAAATACACCGTAGGGGTAATACAAACCGGTGGCGGTGTTTGCGTCGTCGGCTGAAGTGAAATCCGGTTGGCCAAGCACGCCATTTGCCGGGGCTCCTTTCGTTTTTTCCACCGCATTGTCGAACCGAAGGATGCGGTAATTGTAGGTATCGGCCACCCAGAGACGACCTTTCGAGTCGGCTGAGACAGCGCAAGGGCCGTACATGGTAGAATCCGTGACGCCGAATTCCGAAGATGTGAAATTTGGTTGTCCAAGAACTCCGTTGGCTACGGCCCCGCTTGATTTCGAAGAGATTTTTGCAAAACGAAGAACCCGGTTGTTGTCGGTGTCCGCCACCCAGAGCGTGTCATCAGGACCGACCGAGACTCCGCTTGGGTAAGTCATTTTCGCTGCCGTCGTATCGGACGAGGTAGTGTTGAAGTCAGGTTGCCCCAAGACGACGTCGGCCTTCGGATTATTGCCAAGGGAAGAGGCGGCAAAAAAACCGAGGACCCGGTTGTTGTCGGAGTCCGCCACCCAGAGCCGCCCTTTTGAATCCACGGTGATTTGATACATGAAAGCCAGAGTCTTGGCGGTAGCCCCGCCTCCTTGATTCTCTGAAAAAGAGGTGAAATTCGGCTGGCCGATGACGGCTTCCGGACTCGAACCGTTTTGTGCCGCGGCAGTGCTCGAATAGCGCAGAATGCGGTAGTGGCCGGAGTCGGCGACAAAGACCTTGCCCGTGGTAGGGTCCATCGCCACGGCTTCGGGTTCATAAAAACGATTCGGCAATTCCGCGTAATCGCCGCTGACGAAATCAGCTTGTCCGAGAACAACGTCGGCAGGTTGACCGCTTAAAAATCGATCTGCGGAGGCAGGCAGAGCGAGCGAGAGAAGGACAAGTGTGGAGAGGATTTTTTTCATAAGGTGATAGGGTTAAAATCGGAAGAGGAAGCAGAACATTCATTGGCTCGATCATGAAACTCGGGGGGAGTATTTTCCGAACGAACGATGCGGAAACTGGCAGGTTGCGCTGGAGTCGTCAAATTCTTCCTTCCGGCAGGACAATCCCGGGGGCGGGTTGCTCGATCACCTCGAATCCCTATCAAAAAACAATCCTAACCGAATCGGTGGTTTCCGCAAGGTTCAGTGATTTGGCTCCATCGGAATCGCCTGATCCCTGATGAGGTAAAAGGGAAACCTGGTGCACGCTGCAGGGTTCGAACCTGCGAAAACACCGAGGGCTTTGAGAATCCTTGGAATCGTAGGTTTTACAAGGATTGCGAACGATAAAAACTTGCCTGAACGGTAAATCTAGGGCACGGTTTAGGGGACGGTGAGGGCGAGCTGTTCACGAAATCTTTAGGTAATTTTAGGTTATGGCCAGTCTCCGTAAGCGCAAGGATTCCGCTGTTTGGTGGGGTCAGTATTATGTCTTGGATAAGGATACGCAAGCGCTCAAGCAGATTCGAAAATCCACCGGTCAGACGAACAAAAAGCTGGCGATGATTGCAGCTGTCGAAATGGAGCGGGCGGCTCAAGGTGTGATGGCGGCCGGCAGCGACAAGGCGCAGCGTGCCAAGGCAATCCTTGCGCAGGCCGTAGCTGATATTGAGAAGGAAAAATTCACCACGCTCTCGGCGCGTAAATGTTTGGCCGAGTTGCTGGAGATCGCAACCGGCGAGGCGATGGCCTTTTACAGCGTCGCCACCTGGTTCGAGGAATGGCTCCGTCGCAAGTCGAGGGATAGTTCAGAGGGAACGATAAAGCGCTACAAGAAAAGTCTCGATGTGTTTGCTGCATGGCTTGGCGACGAGAGGAAGCTGAAACCGCTGGAATCGGTGACGATGGCGGACATTCGTTCCTGGCGAGAGCTGTTGCAGGACGAGGGGCGGGCCGGCAAGACGGTCAACAAATACGTCAAGGACGTGGGTTCCGCATTTCGTGCTGCCATCCGCGATGGGTTGGTCAATTTCAATCCGTGCGGCGCGTTGGAGGCGGTTTCCACGGAAGACAGTATGGACCGCAAGCCGTTTATCATGGCACAGGTCGTTGCCCTCCTTGGTGCGTCGCCAAGTGTGGAGTGGCGTGGACTGATTCTGGTCGCTGCGTTTACGGGCCTGCGTATGACGGATGCCGCAAGGCTTCGCTGGGATTCAGTGGATATGCAAGCCAGCATGATCTCTTTGATTCCGAGTAAAACGAAGCGGAAGAAGCGGGAAGTCAGGATACCAATCCAATCGGATCTCCTAGAGTTCTTACAGGAGCGCTCGAAAAGTCGCGACCCGCAGGAACCTTTTGTGCTGCCGGCTCTTTCAAAGAAAAAAGCCAATGGTAGAACCGGCCTCTCGGGAGCGTTCGTGGAAATCATGGCCAAAGCCAAAGTTGATCGCGGGAAGGCGTCGCGCGCATCCGCGGAGAGTGACGGCAAAATCGCGGGTCGGACTGTTTACGAACTTGGCTTCCATTCCTTGCGTCACACGTTCACAAGCTGGTTGCGCACGGCAGGCGTTTCCGAGGAAGACCGGATGGCGCTGACTGGACATTCCACGCGCGAAAGCCACGCGATTTATTCGCACACGGATGCGGAGGTTTTGAGGACTGCGATTAAGAAACTTCCAACGCTTGAAAAGACACCCTGCTAGAAACGGCGGTCCTACAAGGGGATACGAATTGCCCGGACCTGCTGCACAATGCCGAGTCATAATCGCAGGCGCCTTTGCGCGTCGATTGTCCGCATGCGGTCCGGATCCATTTCCAAATTCGCCTGAAAATAATCGCGGTTATACTTTTGGGGGAGTGTTGTTTCCTGACTTAACGGCATTCTCCGCGTCACGCTTCAAAATTCCCCCACCGCTTTGGCGAATATAATTTTTGGAGCTGGCTTCCCTTTCTCATCGACAGGCCATCGGCGTCCTCCCTGGAAGATGACGGCGTCGACGATATTTTCGTTCTCCGCGCCGCCGATCCTGAGTTCGGTGAACTCTTGCGCGTCCTCTCAAAATTGACTCCCGCCAGATCGCAGACAGCTGCAAGCTCGCTAGCGATGCGGGATTTGCCTTTGATCCATTCCCGCGCCCTGGCTGGGTCGAACTTTCTTGATGGTCCGGAAGCATCTCGCGTAGCATATGCAGATGATTGGCAGAAAGTTGTAGATCAAACCAAACAAAGCAAATCCCTTGCCGTATCTTCACGGTTTGGGATAGATTCTATAAATCGATAGATTAGGGTGAGAGGTTATCCTCATTACGTAGCTTCGCTTCGGGAGTCGGCTGTATTTCAAAGTGCTACGAGATGTTGCGAAAGCGCTTTTTCCGAGTGATCATACCACAAGCCGCGAGAATTTCTTGCATATCGTCAATCCGTGCCTGAATGGAAAATCGGGATTGTGATCCATTTTTGAAGTAGTCAGTCCAACACAGTTATAATCCCTATCATGAAGGAAATTCACCATCATCCGTTCGCATTGTTGATGAACCCATCCTCCCGAAACTTGGTTACAGTGTTCCAGCAGCCGCGCCGGATACAGGTTTGTGTCATGCAATATTAAATAAGTTTTTTCGGTTATCAGATTCCATTCCAGGAGTTTTTCAAATACTTGGATTTCAGCTTCCAAATCGTGGCAGTCCAGAAATAGAAGCCCAAGAGGAACTTGGTCGAAATCCTCCCGCTCGATGTCCTTGGCATTTTTTTGAATCGTCCGATGATTGGATGCGATTTGTGGCACCTCGCTCAAATCGATGGAATACAATATGCTGTCTTCGGTCCAGCTCATCGCTTTGAGAAAATTTGTGGCGGAGTAGCCGTTCAAACCTCCGACCTCGACTATCCTGGAAATCCGGCAAGTTCTGATCATCCCATAAAGAAATAGCGCTTCGTCGTCTTGAATTGGACCGAACAGATCTTGCGCGGGATCTTGTGTCAGGTGTTCCAAGTCATATTTCATGTGAGTTGCCGCGCGGATTCCGTTTATTGCAAAGCTGCTTCAGAATAGGGCAGCTTTGTCATCACCTGTGCGATCACGTCGTCCATATCAAGATACTTGTAAGTGGCGAGCCGTCCCACAAAAGTCACGTTCCTTTCCCCGCTGGCTGCCTCGCGATACAGTTTGTAGCGTTCCGGATTCGGCCCGAAGGCCTTCGGGTACATTCGCACACGGCCCGGTTCCCATTCGCAAGGATGCTCGTATCCAACCACGGTGTTTTCGACCTGCTGGCCGAGCCAGTGGGAATGATCCACCGAGCGCGTCCACGGGTTCTGGTGGTTGCATTCGTTGACTTGGAAATACCGGCGCTTGGGTTCGCTCTCATACCGGAAATCCAAGCTGCGGTATTCCAGCCGGCCGTGCGTATTGCCGAAGTACTCGTCGATCGAGCCTGTGAAAACAACGTGGTCGGAAGGAAAGCGCCGCCATTCGTCGGGAGAACAACCGAGATGGCAGGGGACCCCGTCGAGCATATGTTCGAACATGCAGGTGTAGCCATCTGCTGGAACACCTTGCCACCGGTCGAGGTGATATCGGCAATCGGTGGAGCGGCGGCGCTCGGGAAGGCGCGTGCTGATCGAGCGCGGCACTTCTTCCCAAGGAATTCCCCAATGTTTTTCCGAATAGGCCCGGAAAATCAGGTCGCGGATGTGTTCGGGTGACAAATCCCCAATTAATCCGGCGGAAACATCGTTGAAGGGAACGGGGATCACTCCCAGCGGAGTGTTGGCGACGACCTCTAGTGCCGTGGGCCGGAATTCGGTGAAGCGGTTCAAGAAGTTCCAAACGGTTTCATTGTCCGTGTGAAATCCGTGAGGACCGTAGCGATGGACGAGAACCCCATTGATCCATTCGTCAAAGCAGTTCCCGCCAACATGATCCCGCGACTCGAAGACCTCTACCGCGTGCCCTGCATCCCGTAGGATGACCGCCGCAGTAACACCGGCCAAACCCGCGCCAACAATGGTGATTTTCATGGGATTCTGTTTCTCCTGGCTAAAATGGGTAAAGTCAACGTGATGGAATTTTTCATACGCCAGTTGCCAGCCTCTGTGATTCTTTCTCCCCGGGAAGACCTGTCAAGACGGATCTAGCAAGAAGATGCTAACGACTATTGTGCGATGCGGGAATGCCAACAGAAATCGCTTGACCCGCATAAGGCCAGATTCTAGGAAATGGCGGTTCATGAAGTCGGTAACGCTTGTAATTGCCAGATATAACGAAGACCTCTACTGGATCTTGAAGCTCCCAGAGCATATCCGAGTGGTTGTTTACAACAAAGGAAGCGAAATTCTTGAGAAGCAGGTTCGGGCAAAGATCGACTCTATCATCCCGAGGAAAAACATCGGGCGGGAATCGGAAACCTACTTAGAGCACGTCCGGAATTCCAACGGCGACTTCACTGAGTGGACCGCCTTCGCTCAGGGGGATCCCTTTCCCCACAGTCCTGATTTTCTCAAAATCTTAGAAAAAACAGAGCAGTGGAACGACATCCAGCCGTTGACACTGAAATACTTGGCCGAGCAGGATGTGCCTCCCGCTTTCCTGATTCGGTCGGACACCCGAGAACATCTTGGCGACGCAAGAGTCCGCAGCGAGCTCTTTTCGTTGACTACACTGCAGCCGCTCACGTTCGTTGACGACGGAGCCGAATGGATTGCGAAGAATTACCGTGAAGGTCATTCGCTTCCTAAATACTCGAATCTCGTCGAGCACTTTTTCGAAGTGGCAGGCTGGGACGAAATGACGCGGAAAGCCGGGGAGGCATGTCTTGGTCGGCTGGCCTACGGAGCAATGTTCGCAGTGCGTTCCTCACTGATGGCGAACATTCCGGCCGATGTGTTGGAGCGGTTGCAGGTGATGGCCCGCGGCCACAATGCCTATGGATTCATCTTCGAACGCGTCTGGCTCCATTTCTTCGGCCTGCCTTTCTCGAAGGTTAACCCGTGAGACAAATTCTTCAGTTTTGGCCGAGTTTAGAGTAACAAGCCCGCGTTGCATTGCCGATGGTCGCGTCCTTCACCCGCCGGATGGCTTTCATCCACGTTCCTAAAGCAGCGGGAAGATTGATCCGGGACTGCATCAAATCGTCCTTTTCAGAAGAAGAATCCTGGGTGGAGGGTTGGGGAACCGATGGAGGTCTCGATCGCGCCCATCTTTTTCCTGATGAATTGCGGATGTGTTACCCGCGTGTTGCAGAAATGCTGGAGGAAGAGGACTGTTTGAGCTTTACCGTGGTCCGCCACCCGATCGCCCGCGCGGTGTCGGCATTCCAACATTCCTGCGGCGGCTACGCGGACGAGAAGGAAAGATCCCGCGGGCTTGCCGGTTATCTGGAGAGAATCGAAAGCGGCTACTTCAAAACTGACGGACGGGACGGATTCCGATACATCCACGGAGCTCCCCAGCACGAATTCCTACTTATTGAAGACGAATGCCTGGTCAAGCAGATCCTCCGGCTCGAGGACGACGATTTTTCGGATCGGATTTCGGCCATCCTTGGTAGGGAGATTGTGTTGTACCGGCCGAACATTGGATTCGGTCATTATTTGGTCCAGCCATCGTCCGAAGATGTTGAAACCATCCAGCGAATTTATGCCAGGGACTTCGAGCAATTAGGCTATGTCGTAGGGGATCCTCGTTGATGAGCGCTTGCTTGCCCCACGCTCCTGTCGGGCGTGCTGGTCACATGTTCTTCACCGGATGAAGGAATTTGCCGTTTGGATTTCGATGCTCTGATACAAACCACTCATTCTCGTTTTCCATCCACAGCAAGGTCGAAATGTCCTCGGCAAAAATCCGGCACGCCGTGCCCAGCCGGATCTCACCGTGCATGTTGTCGAAAAGCCGGGACGAACGGACCAGCCCGTCGGATACGCGTCGCATCAGATCGGTCGAGGCAAACACTCCGTTGGTAGGAGTAACGGCCGCCGCGTGATTGCCGAAGAGGAGTTTTTTCCAAGCGGGCAGTTCCTCCCAGTGTTGCCATCCCCAACAGTCCTTCACTCCCAACTTTACGAAATTACCTCCACAACCGAGATCGAGATCGTTTGCGAAGATCTCCCTGACGGGAGCGGTTACCTTGCAATCGTTTTCAAGAAACAACAGGCGGTCATACCCGCATCCCATTCCGGACAGCATGAACTGATACATGATGAGATCGACTTCGCCCCATCGCCCCCTCAAGCGGGGTGCCTCGTTTTTCGGCAATCGGGGATCCGGAGCCAAGACCACTGCGTCTTCAACCATCTGTGATTCCGGAAATCCGCATGGGATGACGGTGACCAAGGGGTCGTGGCAGTTGGCCTGCCTAAGCAACTCGAGATGATGGAGGGTGAGGGGATCGGTTTGGTGGTGACAGAACAACACTGCGATTTTCGCCGTTGCACGGACCGACGGCCGGCTTTTCCGTTTGATGCTGATCAAGGTTTTATCGCGAATCCGCCGAATCCATTGAATTTCTTCCCGATGGCGATCAATGCAAGCCTTGATGGTTTCCGTGGTTCCGGGGACGTTTCCGCCAAAATCGTGCATTGCTAAGACCCCCCCGGGGCTCAGTCGTTTCCAACAATTCTCAAAGTCGCTCTCTACATATTCCCGCTGGTGGTTTCCGTCGATGAAAGCGAAGGCGACGGGTTTATCGGGCAATTGGACCTCCAAGGAGTTCACATCAAAAAGCATGATATTCCCGAACGGTGAGATCGTTCGCATGAAGGATTCCTTCCAGTCGCTAGGGGCAACGAAATGCCGGTAGATGTCTGTCATTGCCTCTCCCCAGGTGTTCACGGTCGAATCGGCGTCGACCTTGAACGCTTCCACAACCCAAAGGGATTTGGCGCTTCCGGATTGCTGCAGGAATGAGGCCAGCTTGACCGTTCCGCCGCCCGCCAGAGCTCCTATTTCCACGAAGTCGCCGGGGACTGCCAACAGGTTTTCACGAAGGATGATTTCATCGATCAACGTTTCGTATCCCACTAGGTCTGCTGTCATTGCTTGAAAATTGTTGGGTGGAGCCGGCAAAGGGTAACAATCCCTTGGATAGACCGATCAACCTGTTAGCGGGAATGGTAAGCTCGGGCAAGAAAATGTTCGTGAATTGTCAAGTGGACATCCCGCCCTGCCCATACCCGGGAGCTCTCCTTTGTGCCGAGGGGGGAATTTCACCGTTTCAATATTCGCGCTGGACTAGCTCTCGACTGGACATGATCTCCGCTTCGTGGAGAATCACTCCATGGGCTACAATTTCCTTGTCTTCAGGGTGAAGTCGGGCCACCTGGAGATCACCGAGTTCGACCAATATGAATGCCGTGGAGACAACGCGGTTCGGATACTTCAACTGGCGATCGCCGCCGCCCCGGACTCCTTCGAGGGACGCTCAGGGTGCGTGTCTTTTACCGACTGGCCTCCCGACGCGTCGTTGTTGCAGAGCTTTGATCTGGTTTTCAGCAGCACCAAGCATTTCGGGGAACATTCTCCGTTTTTGCCGTTTCCCTGCCCCTATTCGCTCGGCTGGCCCCAGATCGGAGTACCGGACGGCAACGGGCTTCTCATTAGTTTTCTTTCCAGTCCACCCGCGCCGGAATCGCCGAAAGCATTCTGGATCGGGGCAAACATGCATCACTCCCGGGCGACTTTGCGGGAAACCGCACAGAGTTTTCCGGAGCTATTCGACGTCGAACTCATGGAGTGGAATCGGGATAACCCAGAAGTCCGGCTCCAATCCCAATCGCGGTATGTCCATCTATCGGACCACCGGAGATACAAATACCTGATTGATTGCCAAGGAGGAGGATATTCTGGAAGGCTCCGCTGGTTGATTGCTTCAGGACGGCCGGTGTTTGTCGTGCAGCGGCGCGAGGTGGAGTTTTGGCATGATTTTATGGTTCCGTGGAAACATTACATTCCGGTGAGAGAAGATCTCGGCGACCTGCTGGAGAATCATGGCATCATCGAGGAGAATCCCGGATTATACGGGGAAATCGCGATGCATGCGCAGGAGTTCGCAGGGGAGAATTTGGTTCTGGAAAAAATGATAAAGCATGTTGTGGATGGGGTGCGCAGTCTGGGCCATTGAACACGCTGGCTGAGCAATGACCGGAATCCGAGCAGCTTCATTCGGAGATGGCCTTGCCCAATCAAAGATAGGGCGCGATTCTCTGGTAATGCCGAAGCCATTCGGTGTTAGATTCCAATTCTTCCCGTTGCGTGAAGTAAGCAAAATGCGCCACCAGGGACTGCCCCACTATGCAGTTCGGACGGCCCAGCCGACGCGGAATATCCACCGACAAGGATTGCTCCTCGTCAGCACCCATGAATTCACGCATGAGGTCATTGTCTGCTCCAAACCAACTCATGCAGTTAATCGAGCATCTTTCGAAGTCGAGGAGGAGCCAGTCTGGAAATAAGAAATTGCGAAGGCTCGGATCCTTGTCCCGAGTTTCAAAGAACTTGGAATGAACAGTTGCGGCGGTTTCCCACTGTTTCCAGCTATGATCACCATCACATGAGTATTCCATGGAGGGCTCCGGCGGTATCGCTCCGAAGCGCTGGTGAAGGTGGGTGCACAAGGAGTTGTTCAGCGTGTTGGCGTAGACCAGGAAGAAGTGCGGGTTGTCGATACGGAAATCGAGAAGGCGCTTTATTGAATCTTTCGCCATCCAGACGATGTCGTCATCCAACCGGATGAACAACGTATTGGGACTGGCCGTGAAATCCTTGTAAAACGTAGCCAGGCGGCCATGGGAGCTGTGATCTCTGTACGACGCCGGGCTGATGATTTTGCGGAAAAAATCCGGAAGATCCGCGCAATACCGATCGGCGCTTGCCAAGTCTTCGGGATTTTCCGTGTTGATCCAAAGTTCGTGCCGATCAATCAGCGGACAGGATCGGGTGTAGGCGGTCAGCAAATCGGTATATCGGGTGCGGCCGAAACACGTGATGGCGACAACTTTGAAATTTCGATACATAGACTTTGTTAATGATCATCCGCAGATGGCTGGAGCGTCGGACGGTTGCTTGAGGTTTAGCAGCGCCTGCCACTGATCCCTGCATTCCCGCCAGGCTCCGCCGCTGAAATGAATTACCAGCGGGAACGTGTTGCCTGGCTTTGAGCGGATTCTGTTTCCAACTGCCTCGTAGTCCGGATTATCGATTAGTTGTTTGGCCGCCGTCCCGAAATTGGTGAAAATGCGACAGTCGTAGTCCGGGGTCATGGGAACGGTCCTGGCGAGGAACGCCAGTTGCATGATCCACTGGTCGTCGTGCGCGTAGGCCGAATACCTCTGCCAGTATTTCAAAGGGCCAGTAAGCCCCGATCCTGTCACTTCGTCGTAAATCCTGACACATTCCCGAAGGACGCGAATGATTCCCGACCGCGTTCCCATCCATCCGCCGGCGTTCGGCCAACGCCGGTTGTCGACCGCATGCGGGAAACTCTCGTTCCATTCAGGGTCAGGAATGGGCCAGCAGCCTCTTTCCATCGAGATGACAAACTCGGTACTCATTTTCGAAAACTCCGCGAGAATGGTTTCTTCTCCTCCCAGAACAAAACTGTCCGTAGCGTCCGAAAACAGCACGTGTGTGTAATGCTCGGGAAGTGCCTCGACGGAGGCCAGAACGTCCGCGATCTTGTCGTGAAACCAACATACCGTCGGCTCTCCGGCTCCGCAGACATGTGCCTGCATTCCAAACTGTGTCAGGGAACGTGTGAAGTCGGAGATTTTCCAATCGAGTTCCTTGATCGGATAACGCCCGACGGTCATCACCGCCAGCTGGGGTTTGTAGTCGATGGCTTGGCGTTTGAGTCCCCACGCGCTGTGCCTCCATAATGGAGCGAGTCGGCAGTGGCACCGGAGCACGTGGCGACCCGCGGGCAGAACCAATTCGGTAGTTGAATCCATTGGACCGTATCCTACTCCCAGAAAATTATGATTGACCGAGAACATCACCGGATTGAAGCGGTCCAGATTTGAACTTCCAGCGAGGAAGCCCTGGATCGCGGCGCTCTCCTCCAGATCGAGAGTCACCTCCGAATTGGTGTGGGCCGATATTACTTGGGAGAAATCCTCCCGAGGGGGAATAATAGTGCTTTTGGAAAGTCCGCATTCGTAGCCGGAGCCTCCGCCAACGGAAACCCGCCCCCAATCTGTTGTATTTGAGATGATTCTGAAAAATTCCGGTTCTCCGCGCATAAAGGTAGGTTAGATCCTTGGATTGGCTTCGATCGAAGTCTGAAGAATTTCTGGAGTTTGAAATAGAATTGCGAAAGTTTTTACGTGGAGCCCAACGATGAGCCGATAAGATAGTTAGAGTGTTTTCCGAGAATTTCCATCAAAATTTTTGGGTCGCTACGATGAATTTTCTTGTGGAATTCGGCAAGATAGTCTCTTAGATGTTCTGGTTAGCTGATGGTGGCCCTTTTGCCATCTGTCGTGTCGCCCCAAACCTGTTGCTAATTCCCAACAGCGTCCTGTTTACCGATGTTTTATCACCAATCCACTCCTTCTAGCCATGTCCAGTTCCTCGTCGTCACCTGATGTTCCAACTCCAGATTGTAATGATGCCAACGGTGAGACTCCGAGCGAGCCGGCGTCGGGGGGCGGGAGTAATGGCGGCGGAGGCGGGCAGCAGGGCGCGGGCAAAGTCAACCCGTCGGCGGGCAGGCCTGACGTGGGCGCTCCGGCGATGCCCAGTTCGGTAGGCGGGCTGCCCTTGATTGGGATGGCTTACGATTTCTCGGGCGGTGGTTCCGCGGCGGCGTTCGGTGGCAAGTGGAACTGCGGGGCGCTGGCGGGTCTAGCGGGAACCACGGGCGGTGGGCCGGCCACGAACATGCTGAGCTACGACACCGATCCGAAGCGGGTGATTACCTTCACCCCCGCCCTGAGCGGTGATTCCTATCAGGCAGGTTATTTCATCCTCGACCAGTTGAAATACGTGCCGGGCGAGGAGACGGAAGAGCCTTACTATCAGCTGCTCAAGCCGAGCGGCCAGCGGATATTTTTCAGTCCCGGCGGCCGGGTCCGAGCGGATCTCGATCCTGGTGGCATCACCAGCCAATACGAATACGGTGAATCGGGTAATCTGACAGGGATTGTCAGGGCAGTGGGGGGTTATATGCACCAGTATGCGATCCAGTGGAGCGAGGGAAAAATTACCGAAATCGTTTACAGCAGTGGCGAGTCAGAAATGCAGCCGATCCTTAGGATTTCCTACGGTTATGTCGGCAACGACCTCAAAACAGTGAAGATCAGCCAGTGGGTTACAGGGGCTGAGCCCGGGTGGGGGCCTCCGATCAGTTCGACGCTCTACTCGTATGAAGAAGTTACCGGTCGGCTGCGGCACATCGTAGGGCCGGACCAATATCTCCAGATGGTGCACAATGGCATTAATCCGGAGCTGGCAGCGCCGGATCTGCTAAACAACTATGCCACCAGCGAGTATCAATATTGGAATGATGGACGCGTGAAAAAGCTTTTCACTAACGGCCGAAAATACACTTACGGGTTCAACTACTTCACCAACCGGACGGGCGATTATTCGATAAACGCTTGGTCTTCCCAAACGGTGGTGACCGCGCCGGACGGTTCGATCCGCACTTACTATTTTAACCGCGGTGGACAAATGCTGCTTAAAAAAGTGAGCCAAGACGACATCTTCGACTCTCCGGTCTGGTATCCGATCTATCAACGGTATGAGGAGGGTAGTGCACGCATTATCCTTTCGGCAGACGCGTCGGCGATCGGCGTGGTCAGTGAAGCCAATCCTCGTTTAGTCACTCTCAAGAACTGCGGCGGTAAGGTGACCCGCTACAGTTACACCGACCAAGGCTACCGTAAGTCAGTGGAGCTATCGGAGGGAGAAAGGCTGACGCCCGAGCCGTTCAAGGTTCGCAGTTACACTTACGAGCCAGTGATCGTGGAGAACGTAGGGATTATTCAGCAGCTCAAGACCGAATCGATATATCCGGTTGAGGGCGGACCTGGGATTACGACTACCTACGATCGTGATTATTTCGCTAACAGTTTGCAGCCGAGTAAAATTGCGACCCTACTGCCGGACGTTCCTCCCGGGGAGAACGGCTGGCTGGAGGAGGTTGCCACCGAGGCGCATTTCAACATTCAGGGGCTGCTGGTGCGGAGAGTGGACGGCGGGGGCTCGGCGACTTCCTACGAATACGATTCCGCGACGGGCGGCATGACCGTGATGATTCAGGACGAAGAAGGCCTTAATTTGCGGACCGATTACGAACTGGATGCCCGCGGTCGTTGCATCGCCACCTTTGGGCCAGCGCACTTCATCGATTTCGGAGAAGAGACGGCCAAGGAAATTCGTACCGCCAGTTGGACACGTTACAACGCGGACGACAGCGAGGTTTGGAACTTCCAAGGCTATCGAACTTTGGATGAGGTCGAAGACAAGGTTGTCAGTCCGGTTTCCATTACGCGTCGCAACATGGCCTCGCCGGATCCCGAAGATCCGGCTTACCTGGGTTGGTGGCAATCCCAGACCATTGACGTCGCATACAGTGGCGACCTCCCAGCAATGGACGAATCCTTTCCGCAAACGGATTGGGTGCGCTGGAAGGTGGATCTACACGATCAGGCGTCGGAAACCGTCGAACAGTGGACTTATTTTGACATTCCCGATGATGGCTATGGCTCGCAGGGTGAAAACTATGGTCGGAAGCTGCTCGAATACGACTTAGCCGGTCGCGAATACCGAACGACCTGCCCCGGAGGAACCACGGACCAGACCGATTTCAACGCGATGGGTTGGCCGGTGACCGAATGGTTGGGTATCAGGGAAGAGATTGCGGGGCTTGTCATGACCCGGCGCAACGAATACGATTCGACGGGCAACGTGATTACCGTCACTCTCTGGGTTGACGGGGACTTCGATCACGTTCGGGCCATGGAGAACTCCTATGACTGGCGTCACCGCCTAGAACAAATGCAACAGGTGGTGGAAAAGGATGATGGCGGAACCCCGTGGACGCTCATTACCGGTTTCACTTACGACAATCGTGACCTGCGCCTCTCGGTAACAAACTACCATACTGAGTTGTCATCAAGCTATATCACGTCGCAGCGTACCACCGATTATGATGTTCTGGGACGTGCGTACCGCGCGAAGGTCTACGGGGTCCGCCCATTGGGTGACAGTACCATTCCGCACGTGTACAATCCGCAGGAATCGAACACCTACTACGACGCAAACAACCGTGTAGTTCGCAGCGCCCCTTCTGGCAGCAAGCTGTTCACCGCAACGAAATACGACGCGCTTGGCCGAACAAAAGCGACCTACCGGGCCTACGACCCGGTTGGATACGAGGCAGGCAACGACCCGGGCGAGGTGGTGAGCTCCATCGTCATGGAACAAGAGGAAACGGACTGGGATGATGCAGACAACCTTGTGGGCACGACAAGGAAGGATCGCTACGACGACGATTCCGATGAAGACTTGGGAGAGTTGGGGGCTCCTGACGTCGAGCCCAAGGCGCGGATCAGCCATGTGGCCAGCTATGCCGATGGTATTGGTCGTGCCGTCGCGACCGCGAATTTCGGTACCAGTGATTGGTCGGGTTGGGAGCGTCCGCCGCAAATCCCTGACCGAGGCGATAAGGTGCTGGTCACCACAAACACCTACGACGCAGCGGGCAATCTAGCCGCTGTGAAGGATCCCGGCGACAAAGTGGTTGAAACCACCTACGACAATGCCGACCGAAAGATCAAAATCATCGAGAACGTCACTGGCGGACCGGGCGAAACCCGCACCACCCGTTTCGAATACACCGACGACAGCTGGCTCGAGAAACTCATCAGCGAGAACCCCGCTACGAGCGAAGATGGCGTACAGGTGACCCATTGGGTGCGTGGCGTTACCCCTACCAAAGGATCGGCGCTCTACAGCAATCGGCTCGTTTACCAGAAGATCTACCCTGATGGAGGGCCCGAAGATTGCGTTACCTACACCTACAACCGCCAGTTGCAGGTCACCGGAATGACCGATCAGAATGGATCGGTACATGCCTACGATTACGACAAACTGGGGCGTTTGTTGACGGATCGTGTGACGAGCTTTGGCAGCGGCATCGACACAGCGGTCTCCAGGCTGGAAACCGGCTACAACGAGCGCGGGCTGGTATTACGTTCCACAAGCCTCGGACACGATGGTGAAGCGGTGGTCGTGCGCAACGAGGTGAAGTGTGAATACAACGGCTTCAACCAGTTGGCCACCGAATATCAGGAGCATGCAGGGGCGGTTGATGGGGAGACTCTTAAGGTTGCATACAGCTATGTCAACGGCAGCGCCAATACCACGCGCCCAACCGGCATCACCTACCCCGATGACGGAACCGGCGATCCGTTTATCTTGGGCCTCGCCTACAAATCGAGCATGGCCGAGTCCCTCGGCCGGATCGATGAAATCAAAGACGGCACGATCGTATTGAGTTCATGGCAATACATTGGCCTCGGTATGGTCGCTGCCCAGAAATACAACGCGGCATCAGGCGTCAAACTGACCTACGGCAGTTCGGACAACGCCTATGATGGCTACGACGCTTTCGGCGCGATAGCCGCCACCGTCTGGCAAAAAGGCGGTACGACGGTGGTAGCATCCTCCTATGGACGCAACCGTGTTTCGGGAGTATTGTGGCGGCGCGACGACCTCGCGCACGCCATGTCCATCGACACTCAGGACAACTATTACGAGTATGACGGGCTACGGCAGGTAGTCTTGCACGATCGTGGTGATCTGGCGGCGAACACCAGCCCTCCGCCAGCATACGCAGGGATTGACCCGATCACTCGGCAGCAGCAGGAATGCTTCGTTTTTGATGAAACCGGCAATTGGGGTAGCTACAGCAGCCAGGAGGCCGCGCTGGTTCAGAACCGCACGCACGTCGCGTCCAACCAGATTGAATCGATCACCAATCCAACCGGAGTCATCCAGCCCACCTACGATGCAGTGGGCAACATTGTCGGGTTGCCGCGTCCTGACGACTGGTCCCTTGGCTACGATTGCACATGGGATGCTTGGAACCGCCTAGTCTCTTTGACCGACGGAAGTAGCCCGGTTGCCACCTACGCCTATGACGCCTTCGCCCGCAGGATCATTACCGACACGTCGGAAGTCCGCGAATATTACTTTAACAACCAGTGGCGGGCCATCGAGGAGCGTGTTGCCGGCGCACCGGTGACGGATTATGTTTACAGCCCGACCGACCGGTGGAATTTGATCCGGCGGCGATGGTCGTTCGAAACCCGACTGGATGCGACGGACTGGTGCTTGCGCGACTACCTCGACCCGGTGGCCATCGTTGACAACGAGGGCGATGTGGTGGAGCGCTACGGTTACGAAGCATTCGGCCCGGCCCGCATTATGGACAGTGAGTTCGCCGCCATCGGCAGCTCCACCGTCGGCTGGATTTGGTTGTTCCACGGCGAGTTCATCGACAGGGATACCGGGCTCTATAACTATGGCTACCGCTACTACAGTCCACAACTCGGCAGATGGTTGTCAAAGGATCCCATCGGAGAAGACGGGGGGCTGAATTTGTACGCATTCGTTGGAAACAATTCCACAAATCAGAATGATTATCTTGGCTTGGACACCCAAAACGTAGACGTTAAAGTAATCGGTCATTCCATGTGGGGGTCCGAGCGAATACAAGACGTCAGTGGCCTGAAAGGCGTTGTAACAGTTGCTGTCAACATCGAAGACTGCGAGACCGGCGGGCGTGTGTATTTGGGGGGGGTGGTTGATACTTCGCTTGATAGCGGCTACTGGGAGCAAATATTAGGATTCCTTCATATCCCTTTGTGGAAGTTGGGGGATCTAGGATTCACGTATGATAAAACTGCAAGATACAAACTCGAATCCACAAAATACGTGGATTGTGGAGGGGGAAAACGTAAGATGCAGATAAAATTTAGCGCGACGTTAAGCGTGCACGAGAAGATATCAGCTTCATTACTAGTCCTTCACGAAGGAACGGAATTATTAGAAAGTGATGAATCGCCAGTCGTCGATGGGCCTTGTTGTTGTCCACCCAAAAAATAAGTCGGAGAGTCCATGACAAAGCAAATTACCAACGCGCGGATTTCGAGTTATAGAATAGTAGGATTGTTGATAATTTTTGCGGCGGCGATACTTGCTTATTTTCTGTATCGATCCGCAACGGCTTCCTCAACTCCGGAAATGACTTCGAGCCAAATAAGAGATAAATACTATGAGGTTCTTAAAGAAGCTGAGGTTTACGCAAAAAACAGCGATAAATACTTTTCGGGTGCAAATGAATTTCCGAAGGACGACAAGCTTGGGAATTTGATCAACAATGAAAAAAGTATAATTCGATGTGATATCAACGATGAGAATGGTGGCACTTTGTCGGCAGATCGGTGGGTTAATGAGAAAGGTGGTTCTTATACGAGAAGTTTTCATCTAAAAAAAGACGATACCAGTGACGAAACTATAGATGTCTTCGATGGATTGTCCAATGATGGGAAAAGACCCGCAAAGATAATCCTGTATAAGAAGATGTACCTCAATAACGTCGGTCGAAAAATATGGGTGGTTTTGACATTTCGAAAATAAATAGGATGTGAATGTACAGTGCTGCTTGTCGCTCCTAGCCAATTATAGGTTATGTCATCGAATAGCAGCCGGATCGTGCCGTCTTAGAGTTGTTCTACTGGGCTCTGTGACGTCGGCGAACAGGGGCTGCGGTCGAGGACGATTTGGAAGGATGTACCGGATTTCCGGCTAGCAATCCCACGTAGATCATTACAATCTGAAGTTGCCGAGTCACCAGAGACCCTCAACGCTGGCGACTAAAGCGAGGATGAGGGAACTTTATGCGAAGAACACGGTAAATTTCCGAAAGCGTAATCAACCAAGTGGGGAAGATCAGCTGTTGAAGCGGAAATCACACCCGCGGCCCAATGCTTCTCGACAAGTTCCGATGAAATCGCCGGGTGGTTAATTCCAGGCAGCAACCCGATTTCTAAAGCTTCCCGCGCGATGTTCAATAATCTGTTGGAAAGGAGCTCTGCAGAGCCAGCGCATGATGCCCAATCGGTGTCTAGCGAGTTGCTTACCGTGGAATCGTAGCCAAAATGAACATAATCCTTTAGATTCTCGGCATTTTCCGAAGCTCCGGGATCTTTTCTTATAAAGGGCAGATTTGACGCATGGATTTTAGAGTGCCACCAATATCGCGGATTTTGTCGGCACGTGATGCTACTGAAACCCGCATCTTGGCCGGCAATCCACCAGAGGGGAACGTAAGTGTTCCAAAATCTCGCCTCATGAGCTAGCCCCAATTGGTGGTCGATATGCCAAGATCCACGGCTAATGTATTCGGGCGCGTCGAGGATGTGGCGGTAGAATTTTTGAAACGCTCGCTTATGGACTGCGAACGCGTGGGTTCTATTAATGCTTGTACCTCTGGCAACCACCGATTTGCCGGTGAGCAACCCGGGATTCTCGATGTGCTGGCCTCCTAGATAGATCTGTCCCCAGTCGTCCGGCATTTCCTCCATGAGCAGCTTCAGTAGATGTTCTGCGCGATCGCAAAACACCGCGTCGTCCTCCAAAACGCAGTAGCTGGTGATTTCATCCATGATGGCGTCCTCAACAATTCTCGCATGAGACTGAAGACATCCCCACGCTCCGTTCCCGGCTCCAAACCACACGGGTGGTTGGCAGTGCTCGCCGGAAATTGCCTTCGCCCAGGTAATGTCTTTTCGTGTCCCCAACCCCAGTTCCTCTAGGTGCCCAGCCAAGCGTTCTCTCCGATCTGCTTTATACGGCAGGCTTATGACGTAAAGTCTTTCGAAATGATCCAGTAATCTCATGGGAGAATCTTGGTCTAGCGGATAGCGCATGCGCGTGTGAAGTAGCAAGAAAATTCCAAAAAATCAATGATGTCAATCTGTCGACGGTAATTCTTGTCATTTTGGGTGGCGGCCGACGGAAAATACTGAAAGTCAAATCCGAGTGACTCATGTTTGAGGTTAGACAAGTTTTGGCGATTATTCCAGTCAGCCGCAGGACGTGGTATCGGGGAAGCATGGCTGGAAATTACCCGCACCGGTAAAATTGTCCCAACGGGTATCGGGGTGGCGAAAATCAGAAATATGCAGGTTGATGAGCACGTTGAGCCATTCTCTCGGTGGCAGTCCCGCCATTTTTCCTACGCAGAAGGACGAAAATGTGGCGCCGCCACCTTCATAGGAATCGGCGCGCGTGGTAGGGAAGCTGGCGCGTTAATTTCCGTAGGAAGATGGAATTTCTATCAGCGGTGACCAGCGCTCACGCAAACGCGCTGTAGGTAGGGCAAGGCATTCGGACACAGTAACCCGTAGCAACAGAGCCAACTTTTCTCGGGAGAAAAAAGTTGATGTCAGAAGCCTAGCGACCGCGAGGCCGCTACCTCGGGTCGCAAACACGGACACGAAGCGTCGCGGAATGTTGGTGTTTGCGGCACGACTGTTTGTCGGTAGCAACCTGCCGGCGGCGAGGGCAGGCCGGCGTATTCGCGTAGCCAGTAGGCTTGAGCGATTTTGAAGTCGGCCTCCCGGTGCTTTTCGCTGCAAGCATTCTTCGCGGCTTCCAGCAGGACGTAACAATCCGACTGACCTTGCCAGTTCTTGTCGGCTGCTTCCGCAATCGAGGTGGGTGCGGAAGCGACCAAGCGGTAAAGGTATGCGAGGTCCAATTCTCCCGTGGCGATCACCAGAAGATCTATGGAATTTCGCCACAGCTGCTTCGTGGCACGGAGCCAATAAGCGTCCCGGCCACCACCGGATTTACGGTCCGCAGCTTCCATTACCGCGCAGAACAGGTTGACCAAATTTTCGGTGTTGCCGGCACCCTTGCCCTGGCGAGACTGCTCATAGCGAAGAAAATTGAAGCGATGTGCTTCGCCCTCGCCGAAAATTAGGAGCTCGTCACTCCTGCCACAGTCAGAGCAGTATTATTCCCAAGTCGCCCGCTCATCCACTTTGGCGGTGAGCACAAGCCCGCCCATGTTTGACTCAAGGAAAGTGCAGGCGATTGCTCTGCCGGAGCCGCTGGACTTTCCGCTTCCGGTTGCGGCAAAGACCTGAGCGCCCTGAAACGCGTCGTTGAGCGTCCAGTAATTCTCAGCGCGAGAGGCGTGTCCCAGTTCGACTAACACCGCTGTGTCGCTGGGCCAATTCCGCCCGGGTCCTGCAGGAACCAGATCCGACGCTTGTCGAACGAGAGCCATGCCCGTATCTATCAGCAGAGTCGGCTGCGAACAAGATCAATCGGTCGAACTGGCTTTAGGATAAGGGGAAAGCCGGCTCGTCCTTCTTTTTCAACCCGCGTCTGAGGGCGCGTTCTAGTGGCGGCGTCTATCGCTCTGGAACCAGACAGCACGAAGATTCGTCCGTGGAGCTCCGTAATTGGGTAGGGAGCAATCAACCCAGCAGACGCCATGCCCTCAATTTGCCATCGGCAATAAAAATGCTAACCGGAATTGAAAATCAAGAGAAAGTTAGTTTTTCCATTCATGATGCTGTTCTGCGGCTTTAACAGCGGCGGGCGATTATTCGCCGAATCAAGAAAAGTTGTTCAGTGGTTAGTATAGACTTGACCTTACCTGTTAATTTAGCTATTGCCAGATTGTCGCCTGCAACAAGTCAAACATGAAAAATCTATCGAAATCAATTCTGGGGAACTTGGTTCGTTACAGGAGCCGTATGCTCCTCGCTCAAATCCTTGCGGTCGGGTTCGTCGGCGGAGTGATTGGATGCGGCCCGGTGCAGAACGCCGGTTCGCTCAAGACTGCTCAGGATCTGAAGAGCGATACGCTCGCGTTGATGAGCAAAGCGACGGAAAGCTACGAGACGCACAGAGGGGAAATCGGCAACCTTGATTCCCGCCTGAATTCGGCTCTCACTGTCGAGCAATCCCGGCCGAAGAACGAATCGACGGTCCAGATGTGGGAGATGCTGATCTCGGTCAAAGAGGGGCTTCCTGGGAGCGGAATCTATCCACGATTTAAAAAGCAATGGGAGGATAAAGACACGCTTCAACCTACCTACATTCAGAATAAAAAAGACAACGTAGGCGCTGCCTTTGATAAGATTATTGCCCTTGAACAATCTAGAACCAACCCACGCTAACGCTTATGCCTGACATTGATAGTGAAGCCGTAAAGAAAGATATCGAGGATCTGGCGGCCAACCTTGTTGCCGAGCACAAGGAGGTCGCGGTGCAGGAGGGCATGGCGTTGCTTGCCGATTCTTCTGACCGGCTGGCCCGTTATTCGGAGCAGTTGGCTCAAGGATTAATCTCCGAAGACCAGCTACGTGAAGATCTGAGCCTGGATTTGTTGGCGCTGGCGGGCATGGAGGGTCTGAAACAGAAGGGACTTGAGCAGATCCGGCTGGCGGCCTTCGCAAACGGTGTCGTTACGGTTCTGGTGGGCGCGACCATCCGCTCTGTTACGGGCGGAATCCTTTGATTTTGGGGTCCAGCAAAAAACTAAACACAAGCCTGCAAGGATATGTCTGAACGAACAGGATCAACCACGGGCGAGAGGAACCGAAACTATCTCAACGTCAAAAACAACCGAGCCAACCCCTGGCAGGGTTCGGTCGGTACTGACGAGAGAGGCCACACGATTTTCGGCTCACCGGAATGGGGATTGAGAGCGGCAATCATGACTCTACGGACTTATTGGTTTTCGTATGGGCTGCGGACGATCGCGGGTATTCTCAACCGGTGGGCACCCGCCAGCGACACAATTGGAACGATTGCAGGTGCTCCCCAGAATAATCCCAGCGAGTACGCGGCATTTGTGGCCCTCAGGATGAGGATCAGCGCCGGCCAGGATCTCCAGCTTTTCCACCCGGACAAACGGCTTAACGATGTCACCAACCTGAAGGCGCTGGTTGAAGCGATGGCCGAATTTGAGAACTATAGAGGCTTCGACGTTCCTGAGATGGAGTTTGTCAAAGCCGTCTATCTCGTGGATCCGGATCGCTCGCCCAAACTCGAACCCGTCGGTGGTGAAATTGCGCCTCCTCTTCAACCGGGAGCTGCCGCACCTCTCCCGCCTCAAACCGCGGTCGAACCCTCGTGGGATTCCATCCTGCCGGGCTTAGTTCCGCTTTTGAAGCAAATGAGCGCCCTGGAACTGCTCCAGAAAATTGGCGCGGCCGAATCCGTCAATGGCTTGACCCAACAAGATGCGCCTTTGCAGACACCGCTGAAGCCGTCGGCACCGGAGACACCGCTGACAGAAGGAGCCCCTCGTGCGCAGCCGGTCGGGGGCTTTTTTGTGAATGACACGTTACTAAGAAGAATCATGCAAATTAGTGGCTTTGCTCTTTCCCCGGGTGATAATTTGGTGTTCTTCGGCTTCAGAGGTGCGCTTCCGGCTGTCAGTGGCACAGCGTATCGCGATTTCTCCAAGGAACACTTGCTCAATCTTACTGAGGTCAACTACAAAAATCCGAGATGCACCTTGGGGCTGTGGAAACCCGGGGAGAAGACCGTCGCGCTGTTTCCCGGGAGTACGATTCCCACATCGCGCTATGTCTTGAGCGCAATGGGGCGGGGGGGGGAAGGGACGAATGAATTGCTTCCGGGGTTTTACGCCTTTGAGAAGGGAGTGCATCGGGCGGGGTCGCCAAACGGGCATGAAGCTTTCCGCCAAAAGGGTAGTCGTATCTTCCGCAGGACAAAGGACGATGCTGTTTACGAGCCTGAAGATGGCGCCCAGGCGGGTAATCCTTTTGACAATCTTCATGCGGCCTTCGGGGACTCAATCAACGACAACTACAGCAGTGCGGGTTGTCAGGTAGTTGTCGGCCAGCCGAAGAGCGAAAATTCCTCCCACGAAACAGCCGACTGGGCAGTGTTTAAACAGACGGCTTATCAAACTGGTCAGGAATGCTTCCGCTACATTCTGTTTGAGGCAGCCGCTGCAGCAGCGATCGCGGGGGATCTTGCCAAGCCGGCGAATTTGAATATCCGGTGCGGAGCGGAGGCGGCCGGCCTCCCGGAAAATGCGAAATCCTTCATTGAGGATGCCCAGAAAGCTCTCAATCTGGAAAATCCCGACGGCCACTACGGTGCGAAAACTGCCCTAGCAGTCATGAATTTCCAGCGTGAGACATTTGGCGCTCGGGAGGCCGATGGTGTACTGGGTCCGAGAACCGCCGAAGCGTTGAAGTTTCCGAGCTGGCAACAAGTGTGACCTTCGAATGGCATGAAAAAAAAATATTCAAACGGGCCCGCTATAGCACTGGCGGTTGTCGCGGGCCTAATAGCTCTGGGAGTTATAATAGCGTCACAGTTCCCAGAGCGGCACGCGGGGTGGCTATTCCTGTTCTGTTCGCTCGGATTGATTACGGCAGTCGTCGCGTCGTATTATCTCCTTGGGCGTTTCGCGCCTCGTCTCGATACCGCCCTTGAAGAGTCCCAATATGAGAGGTTCAAGAGGCTTGAGGGTTTGTTCAGAAGCATTCCGCTGGAAGTTCGAGAGAGCCCGGAGAGGCGCGCAGCGGCGGACGAATTCAGGGCGGTGCAGGGAGAACTGCGTGAGATGACCGACGAGAATGGCAATTTCACATCCGGCTGTGCGCCGGATCTAGTCCATAACCTCCACCTTCTTTATCTCCAAATCGCTCCGATCGATTTTATCAGCTTTCAGATGTTGCCGATGCGGCAGGAGTTTCGTGACGCGGTCGGGCCAGCGGCCTTTGAAGCCTACGCGGCGGCCTTGGGACACGAGCAGCAGAAATATGTTTCGGATCCCTCGGCTCTAGTACTGCTTGCCCGCGCCGACGCCACATTCCTGACGAATGAAACCAGGCGGCAGTGGTTGCTCAAAACACATGTGGAAGTAACTCGGCAGAAGCTTTTGCAAGGGGCATTCCGCAGTTGGTGGTGGGCCGCCGTACCCTTGATTGCAACGTTGGTGGTCTACCTTTTCTGCCAAGATGCCGTTGAACAGGCTCTTCAGGCACGCTCGAAGGCTGCCAATAATCCTCCGAGTTCACAAAATGCGGCACCGGCGGCGCCGGAGAACGCTGGGGTTCCTGAAATTACGAAGGCAGTTGGATCGGAAGAGGCAATTTCTGGCGCAGGAGGCACTCTGCCGACCTCCGGCGAAAAGACCGCGGTAAATCCTGAGGGCAAGGCTGTTTCGGACGCTACCGAAGATAAGAAAGGTCAAGTGTTGGCAGCCAAGGAACATTGGATGATTACTTTTGCGCAGCGCTATTTGTTGGTAGATTTTGGCGGAGGGACACAGACAAAGGGCAACGTGACGAAGGCAATCTACACGTCGGCATTTCACACTGTGATCATTGGAACGATGCTCTCCCTGATTGCGATGGCTGGAGCGACTGGGGGCATGTTAAGCGTGATCCAACGTGTCCAAAGCGTGATCGGGGATGTGAATGCGAATGCGAATGTAGACCTAAGAACGCTCAGCCAGTGCGGGACGGCCGTGTTCTTCGCGCCGATCAATGGCGCGCTCTTCGCCCTTATCCTAAGCATTATTTTCGCTGGAGGGTTTATCGCAAGTCCACTTTTTCCCACGGTCAATGAGGGGGACATCTGGTATTTCACTCTTTGGAACACTTCCCAAATGCCAAAATGGCTGTTGTGGGGATTCATTGCGGGATTCTCTGAACGACTGGTGCCAGACATGCTAAACACTTTTACCAAGCAAGCCCTTGATGAGAGCGCAAAAGGCCAGGCGATCGTTCCTCCTGCGACCATCCGTACTACCGACGGTCCGAAATTGGGTAATGCGGAGCAAGGTGCTGACCGGGTGGCAGAGCCACCGCCGCTGCCAGTACCGTCGCTTAACGTTCATGCTGGTGCAATTCCGGCTGATGCTTCAGAAGTCACGGTCACAGGAAGCGGGCTTTCGTCCCGAAGCCAGGTTTCGGTCAACGGCCATGCAATGGACGCCGCCGCAATTCTTGAAAGCAACGAGGGCAGTTTGAGACTTCGATTGGAACCCGCCGACCTGCTAGGAAGAGAAAGTTTAGATATCTCGGTGACAAATCCACCGCCCGGAGGTGGAACCTCGGAAACTATTGCAATACCCATTTCGGGCGCGTTCGGTGGATGACCTGGCGTGGCGTTGCAGTGGCGTGGGCTGCGGCTTACGGAGCAATCAAAGGGTTTTTGCGTTGCCAAACACTCAAAACGGTCAATATTAATCAGCTTAGTCCGCTTCCTTGCTGGACCCAATACACGTTGCAAAAACTTCCACCTGCTATGAAGGCTGTCATACTTACTGGTGTTGTCATGAGCGCCTTCTGGCCCACCTTTTGCCATGGCGGCATCAGCGCTGCCCAGCTCGATAATGCGGCGCAGAACAGCTTCACGAATTCCGATGCATCGTTGCTTAAAAGTGCGGTAGCAGAGGAGAACTTGCCCAACGAGCTAAAGGCTGCGGCGCAAATTTCAATATCAATTATTGATAGTCTTAAGCGTAGTGGAATCAAACTGGATGACAGCCAGTCAGCCCTTCTTGTCACGGAGATCTCCTCGCTTTACAAACCGGCAAACCCCGATCAGGGTAGAAAGGACCTGCGGGACAAATTGAACAAGCTTACGGCAAGTGAACTCAATAAATTCGTCGAGAGGAGCCTTGCTCCTGTTAATAAGTCTCTGAAAAATCAGAAATCTATCAATAAAATGGGGGATAAACTGGACTTTGAAAAATTCAGGAATGACATCCATATCGAGTGCAAATTCTGGCCGTTCTGTTGGCTGATGGGCTGAACACTCACCTCCATACCAAGCGCATGGATAATAGCGAAAAGTCTGTGGAAATTGCGGTGGACCTATGCAAACAATTGATCGCTATTTCAGGAGGAATGGTGGTATTTTCAGTGACCTTCTTAAAAGATCTTTTAAAGGATCGCGGGAAGGGTCTGAATTTTCTGCTTTTTGCCTGGGTGTTTCTGCTTTTGTCAATGCTTGCAGGATTTGTTGCGTTGGAAGGGATTATTGGACACCTTATGAACTTGGGGCCGAAAGGGCCACCCAACTTGGAAGCCTCTACGGTTCAAGGCCCCGCAGCAGTTCAATTCATTTTATTCTTAACGGGTGTTGTTTTGCTGGTGATCTTTGCGGTGATAAACTCCCGACTCCTTGCCCGTCTCCCAACAACCGAATCCGGGGCGGATGATAAATGACATCTTTGCTTCTTTCTTCCATAGTTCGCAACTGGGTCGGAAAAACCGGTCGGTTCCCTCGGTGATCTGAAGGGTTTCAAGCAAGGCGGCGCTGCTTCGGATGCGTGTTTCCATCCGTGCTGCGGGGCCGGCGCGGGTTTCGCGGAGTTCCTTTTCGACGAGATAGAGCCGGGCGATGGTTTGCAGCGGACCTTCTGCCAGTGGCTGGCGCGTCTGGAGGGCTTCGTGGAACTTGCGCCGGGGGTGGGCCCAGCAGGCGGCGAGGACGATGCCGGGGCGTTTCGCGGCATGGCTGCCGTAGGCCGCGTAGCCAGTCGCACTGCAGGATGCCGCGGAAGTTTCCCAACAGATCGCGGAGGCAGGCCTGCTTGCGGCTCGGGTGCCGCTGATAGAGAACATCGCCACCGGGACGGTGCAGGACCCAGAGGTAGCCCTAGCCGGTCTTGCCGGTGCCGGGCGCGAGGTATTTGACCGGAGTTTCATCGGCCTGAAGGTAGTCGCCGGCGATAAGTCGGGAGTGGATGCGTTGATAGATCGGCTGTAGCCAGAAGGCGGCGAGTTCGGCCCAGCGGCAGAGGGTGTTGCGGCCGACGTCCACGCGGTGGCGGGTGGAGATGATCTTTTCCTGACGATAGAACGGCAGGTGGTTGCAGTATTTGGAGACGAGGGTGTGGGTGAGGAGGCCGGGGGCGGCGGGAGCTTGGGGGGGTACGGGTGCGGCATCGCGGTCGGCGATGCTGACGAAGACGGGACAGATGCCGTCCACGACGACCACCGGACTCGAAGTCCCGAACAACTGGCAACCCGCAGCGCGAAATCCCGCGACGGCGCAGGCCGCAGGCTGAAAATGCCTTGTCAACCGGGGCTACATGGAGCGCTTCCATTTGTAAGGTGCCGTGTCGGTGCAAGCCGACTGGAGAGACGAGGGATGCAAGTTACTTGGCGCAGCGAAACAATTGACATGGAGAATCCCCGGAGCAGATATCTAACGATTCCAACCTATGTTCAATCTTCGGGTTAATCTGCCGTAAATCAACGGAGATATCGATGCAAAATCATTTTTTTGATTCGGCTGAAGGCTATTTGAGAATAAATCAGGTTTTAGCGATTATACCCATTAGCCGCAGCACATTGTATCGTGGTATAAAAACGGGAATTTACCCGAAACCCGTGAAAATATCCCAGCGTGTGTCGGGGTGGAGGATATCAGATATCAGGCGATGTATGGAAGCATTCGACGAATCCACACATCCGATCGACTAATGAAAATACCTCGCGAAAGTTAATTATTCTTGCGGCACGCAAACAGTGGCAGGCGCATTTGGTGATTCGGCGATCCAAACGGCCTCCAATTCAAGAGCGGAAAAGGTCGAGAATCTCTGTGCCTATCATTTCTCGTTATACCAGCGATTCGGTCACCTGCCGCAGGCTCCGATAGAGTTCCTGCCGCGTCGCCGCTGACGAAAGCGGTACGGGGGATTGAAGAAAGCCACTGAGAAAGACCACATCGTCCCGAAAGCTGGGGCGGGGGCGCTCGCGCATTATCCGATCCCATCGATTGAGGATGTCAAGATAGTTGAGTTCCTTCATCACATCGGCGAATTCGCTTAAACTGCAATATTGCGTGGGGGTAAAATACGAGAATTTGGCGGTGCTGAAACGGAAAATTCGTCGTTTTTGTTCCGACCAGCGCCGCAAATCGTCAAAGGATCCGGCCAAATATTTCAAGGAAATCTGACTTTCGGTGCCTGAAAAGGCAGGGGCTCCATTGTAGGAAGACTCCGGACAGACTATCGCGAAAATCCTAGGCCAGATGAAGGTTAGCGAAAACGCCCGTTTCCCCTCAGCCGACGGTGTGCCGGTTTTTCGGTCGGGTAGCCGTGGCATTCGACAAATTCATACGGCTGAGCTAAGCAAGCCCCTATAGTCCCATCAAAAAGGCCAACTTTTTTCGGAAGAAAAAGTTGATGCCTAAAGCTTAGCGGCCTCAATGCAGGCGGAGTCAAGAAAATGCTAAAAGTCCCGCAGGGAGAGAAGCGACCGAGGACAATTTTCGGATTTTCTTGAAGCCGCCGCGAGGCCGCTACCTCGCGTCGCGAACACGGGCACGAAGCATCGCGGAGTGTTGGTGTTGGCGACACGACTGTTTGTCGGTAGCAACCGGCCGGCGGCAAGGGCGGGCGGGTGTAGTGAGGCACGAGCGGAGCCGGTCTGCAATTGCCGCGGGCAGGTCGGCGGCGCGGAGCAACAAGCTGGTTCGTTAGCGGAAGATTTTGCGGGAACCGCGTGACGCCGGGGTTTGGGGCATGGCCCCAGGTGAATGGGGAGCGGCGCACGAAGTAGCCGCCGGGGAAAGTCTTTTCCCCGAGGACGAACTCCATAACGCACGATCTCATCGCTTTCGTCCATTTCCCCGTTTCTCGATTTTCTGGGAAAAGGAGCCTTCGGCGTTCTGATCAGGAATCTCCTCCTGCACCTGTGCGGTCTCCTCCTGTGGCGGCGCATTGTCATTGGCGTGATTATCATTACTTGGCCCCGGTCGCAGGCGTGGCGACATCATGATGAAATCGTAAGCCTTGTTGATCACGAGTGCCAGCCTCGGCAAATGATCGGGCATCAGGATGTTGGTTTCTCTCCAGTCGCCGTGGCTGTCGCGATAGCTGCGGACAAAGGTGACCGTGAAATACTTCCCCTTGTCATTTTCATTTTCCCAAACGGCGGCTTTGATGCCGCCTACGCGAAATTCTTGAATCGGGCCTTGGTTCATTATTTTGTCTCCGTTGGTTGGTTGATCAAATTGTCATTGAGGCGGTTGTCGTTCGACGGACTCGGCAAATTGTCGTTGGCGGCGATGGTTGTGTTGAGTTTGTTATCTGATTCTTGATTTCGTCGGCGTATGCGGTCGCGTCGCCGCGCTCTTTGGAAAAAGACCTTCCGGTTTTCATTCCAGCGGTTGCGTTTCCTATCCTGCTTCATCATGCGAAAATCGATCGCGGGCGAGTCGACGGCGAGTAGTTCCAAGCAGCGGCTGCGAGTTTTCTCAAAATCTACTCCTGCCAGCTCGCACACCGCGGCGAACTCGCTTGTGTTCCCGCCGTTTCCGTTCAGCCAGTTCCGGGCTTGGTTTTGCGTGACTAGATTGCCGAATTTTCCTTTGGCATCAAGAACCGCCTGGAGGATCACTCCCAGCCATAAAGTCCGGCAAAGGTCTTCGTCACCTTGTTCGATCAATTCAAATAGCGAGTCTTGTGGTTGTTCCGTGTCGGTCATGCGCACCCCATTTGTTAATAGCTGTTAGCTTTTCGAGCTACGAACTATACGGAGAAAGCGCTGACATAGGTAAGGTGTAAAATTTCATTAACGAAACGATTTTGCAACAGCTGTGGCCTCGGCGACACTTTTCTTAGGAGCGTTCCGAAGGGAATTTTGAAAGTTCCTAAATCGCGGAGGATGTGGCAGCCCTACCAAGCTAACCCTGTTCCTTGTTAGGGTCAAATTTCTCACGGGCAGTGCGTCCGGTTGCCGATACCGGCTTCGCGCTGGTGGGCGAGGAAAGCTCCATTGAATCTTTGGCATCATCGATACTGTCTTGCATGCGCTTCTTGCGGCGAAGATCCAGCCATATCCGGATTAATTCTTTAAGTGCGAGCGCGGCGGCGCATACGACAAGCACCTTTCCCAGCGGTTTGGCGTGGAAGAAGGTTGCCACCACCAAAGTGAGAAAGGGCTCAACGGTTGTCTGGCAAATGCCTTCAAATTCGCCACGGACTGCCGGCTTTAAAACATGAACCAGCCAGGAGCTTCCCGAATACTGGTCGTGCTTCCCCCGCTGGCGCGTTTCGCTGACGACCCCGATCGTGAAGTGCACCAGATAGAGGCCACCTGCCGCGAGCAGGAATCTCGCGGTGGAGCCGTAAACCGGCGTAAGGGCCGCCTCGTGAAACACGATGTAGGAGGCGAGACATGAGGCGAAAATACATGAGAGAAAAATGCTCTTCGGGCTTAAAAACGCGTAGCCAAAATTGAAGCGCCAGAAAACAAGCACCGGCATGGACAGGACGTGTAGCAGGGGACTGAGGATGGGAATCCCGCCCGGAGCGAACTTGGGTGATGCCTGCGAATCCTTCATTCCTGGATGAAGGCATGTCGGATGAAGTTTCTCGGCACCTGCTTGCCTTTTTCGTCGGCGAGCCAACGCCTCCCGCCCTGGAAGATAATTCCATCAACGACGCCATCGTTTTCGATTCCGCCCATTTTCAATTCGGTGAACTCCTGCGGTTGCACGAGATATTCGACGGCAAGGCTGGCACCGGAGTTCTGGCTGGAACTTCGGTTGCTCTCGCCCTGCGATAGACCGCCTTGGATTTGGATCTGTTTGGTACGTCCGATCGATTCGGCCGCCCAATTATTGGTTTGCGGATCCCCGTTGGCGTGAAATATTTTGGTCTGTAGGTTGCCGAGAAATGCTTCTGCCGCCGGTCGGCCGCCGGCTGACATGAAGGCCGCTTCGTACCCTGGAAGGTTCTGGGTGAGGTAAACCGTGCAGGCACGGGAGGACCTGGCTGTGCTCTGAAATAGCGCATCGTATTGGTTTATGAAAAACTGGCTCTCATCCGCCCACAGGAATACGGGTCGGATCTCCTCCTGCGAACGTTCGCGGCCCAACTTGGGTGGAATGCGACGCTCAACGCTCCGCTGCCATATGTATTTGAAAAGCACTTGGGCAAAAATTCCTATTTCGTGGTATTGCTTCACCGGCAAGTCGATGAGGATGATTTTGCCTTTGAAGCAGTCCTCCGGAGAAAAATTCAGCTCGGTGCAGAAGAGTTCACGAAGCATTCCCCGCAAAAAACAATCCGCCATGCTTGTGAACATGCTCACGATGCAGCTCCGGGTTTCAGGTGCCAGCCCAGCGTATTCCCGGAGCCAGTAAGCTTGGGCGATGTTGAAGTCCGCCTCCCGCTGTTTTTCGGTGCAGGCGTTCTTGGCTGCCTCGAGCAGGATGTAACAATCCGACTGATGCTGCCAGCTTTTGTCGGCCGCTTCCGCAATCGATGTGGGAGCGGAGGCAACCAAGCGGTAAAGGTAGGCGAGATCCAATTCTCCAGTGGCGATCACCAGAAGATCGATGGAATTGCGCAGAAGCTGTTTAGTGGCACGGAGCCAGTAGGCGTCTTGGCCACTGCCGGATTTCCGGTCGGCGGCCTCCATCACAGAACAGAACAGGTTGACCAGATTTTCGGTATTGCCGGCACCCTTGCCCTGGCGCGACTGCTCATAGCGGAGAAAATTGAAGCGATGGGTCTCGCCTTCGCCGAAGATCAGGAGATCATCGCTCCTGCCGCAGTCGGAACAGTATTCTTCCCAAGTCGCCCGTTCATCAACCTTGGCGGTGAGCACAAGCCCGCCCATGTTTGATTCAAGGAAAGCGGAAGCGATGGCTTTGCCTGAGCCGCTAGACTTTCCGCTGCCCGTCGCTCCAAAAACCTGGACGCCCTGAAACGCGTCGTTGAGCGTCCAGAAATTCTCCGGTCGAGGGCGGGTGCCCAGCTCCAGCAACAGCGCCGTATCCCTTGGCCAATTCCGCGAGGATCCTTCTTGATTAGAATCCGTTGATCCTGGAAAAGGAGTCATATGTGCTTCTATCAACGAATGTAGTGCCAAACAAGCAGATACTGGCACGCGGTGATTTGATCGGGAGTCCAGCGAGCATTGGGCGAAGAGTAATCAAGGCATTTCGCGGAGCGCAGCGTCTTCTGCGCCACGGGGTGAGCGGCTTCTTGCGGCACCGTGCAGACCGTCCAGGGTAGCTGGCCGCTTTCACTTTTTGCCTGAATTCAGGAGCGCCGCTCGAAGATCCTTCATTGCTGGCTCAATCCATTGTTGTTTGTCATCAAGCCCCCGTTGAAGTCTCCGAAGATCAGAGAGTGCAGTTTCTGCATTTTCGAGATAATGAAATGCGAGCGCTTGATCGGCAACATTGGATTGCTGCATTGATTTCGAGCAATTGTAGAGCGCATATACATAGTCAAACAGCCATGTCACGTTCGAGGTGTCCATAAGGACTCGTTGGCGCTGAAGATCCACAACTTCTCGAAATAGTTTAGAAGATTCAACATAGTTTTTTCGCTTCACTGCAACTTCCCCGATTCGTTCAATCGATAAAGCCAGGTTTCTTTTGTAATCTTCATTATCAGGTTGGTCCTCGCTGAGGCTCTTCGCACGATCTCGCGACGATTTGTATTGCTGTATGGCTACATCAAGTCGATTATCCCTGAATGCCCGATCACCCACAATAACCCCACAATTGATAAGCGCCATAAATACACTCCGATTTGCGTTTCCATTTGTCACCGACTTATCCAATAGATAAATTGCTTTCGTCATCAACTGATTGCTTTTGTCAAAATATCCAACTTCGTAGTTTAATTTTGAAAATAGCACGAATATCATACTTGAATGATAAATTATATCAGGATCAGCAGGCCATTGTGAGAGTATCTTTTCGGAATCACTCGATAATTTTTCGGCGAGTGGAATCATGATTGTTTTAATTTGCTCGTCGCTTGTGAGAACTGCCGAAATACTTTGCAACGCTCCGAGAGCGGCACGGACGGATCTAAAATTGGCCTTATAAGATAAATCCTTGTCATTCCAAGCCCCATCCTGCAAACGGGTTGTTATGGAGCCGTAAAGCTTTGTGGCAAGTTGGTCGTCTCCCTGATCTTGAGCGACGACGGCTCTACCAAAGAGAAGATCAACTTCGCGCAATATTTTATCCTGTTCTGAATCTTTAGCCGGATTGTTCCTTTGGTATTCGAGGACCTTCTCCTGAATTTTCTTTTTTAAAGAAAGATCGTTCACCTTTGCCAACTCGTTCTCCAGCATCGTTTGCATATAGACGGCCAAGTCTTCTGCTTCCCGCCGTGCATTGCGGGCAATACCTTCTTCGTGTACTGCGATTTCGCGTTGATCATTTGCGATGATCGTCTGTTTTTCGGCTTGGCTTTTCTGCGCTTCAGCGAGCTTTCGCTGCTCGGTCTCTTGCTGTGCTGCCTGAATCGCCAGGGAGGTTTGTTTCTCCGCCCTCGCTCGCTGGTTCTCCGCTTCACGCTGATTAATCAAGGCGTATGTTCCGCTCGCAACGGCGGCGAACGCCAGCACGCTGAGCGCAACAACCCACCTTCGCAATGCCAACGCCCGCGCTTTCACAATCTCGAGCTTGTAGGCCTTGTCCCTCTCCGTCAGGTAGCCAAGGGGGACCCCTAGGACTCCTGCGATGATCTTCAACAGCATCAAATTTTGATTCGCTGCAAATTGGCTAACAACAACTGAAATCTTCGACCTTGAAAGTCCCGAGTTCTCCAGAACCTCCCGATAGGCCGTTGGAGAGGTCCAGCCTTGGTTTCCATCCGGCAAGCGAAAATCTGCTGCAGTTGGCTCGGCTCGTTCGCTGCTCAATTGGCCATCTCCACCAAGGTGGTATCTGATGGGCAAAGGAAAGCACTCGGAGTGGGAACCAGGCCGCTCTGGATCATCAGACACGTTGGGATTGCCTTCCACAATTGCGGCAAGCAGATATTTTTCTTTTCCGAGTTGTTTAAATCTCAGGATCTCTTCAGCAACCCAGCGGCTCTTTACGGATTGGGGTGAACAAATTGCGACGAGAAACCTGCTGCGTTGGAGCGCGGATTCTATGAGTCTTGATAACTCGGAATCCGCAGGCAGCTCTTCTTCGTCTCGGAACACAGGGAAGATCCGTTCCGGAATGATGTCGCCGCGATCGTTCCTCGTTCCAACAAGGTCGGCGGGAACTTCGTAAGTTTCTAAGGCCTGATGCAACCACGTTGCCCATTGGCGACCCGGCTCCTTGTTGTTCGCGTGACGGTAGCTAATGAAGCACCAATATTCGCGTTTCAGAACTCTGGTCACTTGATCTTCATCGAGTTGGCTTGCGTTGGCATTCATGTACCTTTAGGGGAGGGTGGCGCTGGCTATTTTCCCTCCGGACGCCGGAGCGATCTGGAGAAACGAATGATCCATGAGTTCGAAAGCTTGGTGGGAGGAACTTTCTGAATGGCGCTTGGTTAGCAAAGGTTGTCGTCGAATTTTTCCGGACAATGCGTGTTAGACAACCCTGCCGGAATACATGGTTTGGCGTGAACAGAAACCAACCTTTCGGGAAAGGATTCTGCGCCCGCTTGTCTGGCAGGGCGAGGGCTTCGACACAAGCCCGTCTTTCCCTTAAAGCCGCCCGCCTTTGTGAAAATTCGATAGTTGGCAACGCCCGCATGTTCGCGCCTTTGGTTTGTCCGGCATGGTTGGCCGGCCTGCGCAGGGCATCAAGAATCCGCTCATACGACCCTTCAACGACCTTCTTGGCTTTGACCGCCCAGATTCTTGGTGCCGATGACTCGTGCTCGATAGCCGTGTCACTGGTCCAGACCTGGTGCGCCGAGAGCGGCCGCAGTATTTGGCCGGAGCTCGAAGTCTTCCTCCGTCACGGGGATGTGGAAATCGACAACAACCCCATCGAGAACGCCATCCGCCCCACGGCGGTGGGCAAAAAGAACTGGCTCTTCGTCGGCGGAGAACTCCTGGCTCAAGCGGTTGGTCTCCGCCGCGTTGGCAGCGATCCCTTGATCTTCGGCGATTTCCCGAACGGTCATCACCAGGTAAAAGCGGGGCAGCACAGTCTCACGGTCCTGTCCTGACAGCCCTGCCACGGCTTTGTCTAGCACCGGTTGCATCTCCAGCCAGGCATAAGGTGGACTGGACTACGCTTACTTCTACCTGTGCCCCGTGTACCACAACCGTAAAAATTCCAGACTGCTGGGTAACGGGCTGGGTATTATGGTTTATAGGTGCGGCGATTTACGATAAAGTTCAATGTGTTAGGGGCGGAGTTCGAGTCTCTCAGGCAGCACCAATAGGTTGTACCGCGGCGTGTCAAAAAAGCCCACTAGGTCGCGGCCACAGCCAATCTCACCGTCTCACTGGAATTCACCGCATCCCATGCAATTGCACGCCGTACGCGAAAAATATGGGTATGAGGCTGGGTACGTTTCTGGCAACCTATGTTTCGAAAGAAATATAGGTTGCAGAATGATCTTGTCAGATTTGAAAATTAAATCCCTGAGACCGGAATCGAAACCCTACAGGGTACGCGACGGTGATGGACTCTATTTGAAAGTAACACCCAATGGCAACAAGACCTGGCAAATACGCTACTTCTTCGGAAGCAAGGAGCGTATTCTGTCCGGTGGAAGCTATCCGCGCGTATCCCTCCAAGAAGCGCGAGAGTTGAAGTTCAAAGCAAAGAAACTAATCGATCAGAACATTGATCCATGCAGCGAAAAGCGGCGCGAGAAGATCGAAGCGCAGAATCGGGACATCAACACATTCCAGCTTGTCGCGAAGGAGTGGTTCGAATCGCGGAAAGGTGACTGGACACCCAGACACGCCAGGAAGATCTGGCACCGACTGGAAAATTACGTTCTGACGGATCTCGGCAAGAGGGCAGTAGCAGACATCAGGCCTCTGGAAGTGCTGCGAGTCATTCAAAAAATCGAGGCAAGAAGCGCAACGGAATTAAGCCACTGCCAATTGTCCGTCTGCAAGCGGATCTTCAAATACGCCGTGGTGACAGGTAGAATCCAGTACAATCCCGCAGGCGACCTGAACAGCGCTTTGCGACGCCACCGGGTAAAACACCACCCATCTCTTCGCGCCGTCGAGATCGGAGACTTTCTCAGGACGTTCGAGAAATTCAAGTGCGGAGAGGTCTACAAAATCGGATTCGAGCTCCTAGTTCTTACCGCCCTGAGGACTGGTGAACTGCGCTACAGCAAATGGAGCGATATTCATTTCGAGCGGCAGGAATGGGCCGTCCGTGCCGAGGTCATGAAAATGAAGGAGGCCCACATCGTGCCACTTTCCAGCCAAGCGCTTGACGCCTTAAGGCGACTTGAATTACTCACAGGCCATCAAGAGTGGCTGTTTCCGAATCCTCACCGGCAGAAGCATCCGGTGATCAGCGAGAACTTCGTCAACAACATCATCCGTAAGATTGGATACAAGGACCGGATTGTGGGCCACGGGTTCCGATCCATGTTTTCGACTGTCTTGAACGAGTTTGGATTCAACCGCGACGCAATCGAAAGGCAGCTAGCCCATAAGGAACGCAATCAAATACGGGCGGCTTACAATAGGGCGGAATATTGGGTTGAGCGGCGCTTCATCATGCAATGGTGGGGAGATTTCCTTTGCGCCATGGCAAATACTACCGATGCCGGGCGGTCTGACTTCGGTTGCCAAGGTCCGGCTATATTGAACCGGAGAGGCGGTTCGCCTTTTTTGCTTAGGACTGCGGAATTGAAGTAGAATCTGCTTCACCAGGAGGTTCTCCGTGATGCACTCGTGGGCTGAACTTCTGATCCATTAAGAGAGTGCATCTCCCTGCGATGTTGGAACTCTGGTGATCACATTGTAGCGTGAAAGAAATCGAAATGTCCGTTATCTAGCTGGTGATCTCCTCGTGGGCGCATTGATAGCCTGCGGCGAAGGCTTCCGCAGTAGTTTTAACTTCAATCGCTTTGACGAATAGCAAATATCCCAAGCCGGCGACGGAAAGGGACATAATACCCCGACCGTCTTCAAAGATAAATCCCAAGCGTTTGCATTCGGAGAACCCGCCCAATTCCCTGGCCAGCGCTTCCATTTGCTTCATGGTTTCAAAATCGTATGCATTACTGTTCATCGGCGTCTCGTAGCATGATTATCAATTCAAGTCCAGAGAATTGGCATGATACTGCCTGCATGCATAGTAAGCGGACTAAATATGTTAGGCATTCGAGGCATTCGCGGATGCGGTCGATTGAGATAGGAGGAAGTGAGGGGACTCGAACCCCCGGCCTAAGCCTATGAAAAATGTCGCATTTTCCATGAGTCCGTAACGCAGCGCCCGCATAAGCGCCCAATAGATTTACTATTATCGTTAGTGTTGCGTGGTTGTCGCACATACGACAGCCCTCGCAATCGAACCTCCGATTGAAACAAAAAACGCAATATGGTATCGAAGTTTTTATTTACGATATCCCCGTCTTCGAACTCAATGAGGTCGCGAAGCTGGCCAACAGGCGCGTGACTGTACTTGACAGCTTCTGCGTCAACATTTCTGTCCTATATCAAAGTTGAAATGCATAAATACGGAGGCTCAGGAGGTTGGGCCTCCAAAGTGAGATCGGCTTTGAGCAGGGCGGTGCGAAGTCCGGTGTGTGTGTCGGAGGTGACGCTGCCGGAGATGCCGAGTCCGCCCTCTTGAGGGAGGAGGATACGTTGACGCCTTGGCGATTCGTGTTCGATAGGGGATCATTTGCTTACCCGCAAGCGAAGCCATGCACGCGATGAGGCGGACATGGGATTGAGATTTTCCACCGTGACGGACTCGGTTCCATCGCCCTGGTCCAGCGGGGTGAGTTCCTGGAACACCGCGTTGCCGGATTGCCAGTTGCCGGGTACCAGGGTGACCGAGCGCTCTGCGGTGTAAGCAAGCCCGCTGTTGATTGGGCGATGGTAAGTCAGGGTGAGATGTTTGCCGTCGGTTTCTGTCTTGGTGCCAAGTATCGGAAGCAACGCGACATCCGTGACTGTTGGATTCATCGCCAAGGCGTATTCGAGGAATGCCGTGACACCGTCGTGGTCGTTATCGCTGGTTCCGTCGGCTGGGTTGCCAGAGGCGAGACCATGGCTCGCTTCCCAAGTGTCAGGCATTCCGTCTCCGTCGGTATCGAGATTGATGCTGGTATTGACGGCGTAGGGCTGGCGGGAGACCAATCGCCTATCTGACTGTCGGAGGCTCGGACTCTGAGAAGGACGGTGCCTGAAAATATCGAACCGAGGTTGGCTGCGGCGTTCCAGACCAGTGTGTGGCTGACGCCTGTTGATTGGCTAGTAAGTTTCAATGTGGGCTGGAAGACTTTGGGTCCACCAAATGCCGTTGATATCTAAAGAAATTTCGGCATTTTCTAGGTCCGTCCCCTCGACTATCCCCTCAAATGATCTGACATTCTGTCATAACAAAACCTGATTTGCAATAGATTGACGTTCTCCCGGAAAACAGGACAGTGGGAAACTTGGGGATTTTTCGGTTAAAATCACCGGCCCGAATCAAGAAAATGAAAATGTGAGGATATACACCTGAGTAAGTGATATATACATGTAAAGGGGGAGGCTGGTCGATGGGTCAAGGCGGCATGGTCGATCAACTCCCGCCGTGCGTGAAGGATCACGGTTCTGACGCGATCGGGCCGGAGGGCAACCTGCTCAAGGAGGCATTAAGCAGGCGGATCCGCGAGATCTCCGTAATCCGGATCCGGTTTGGCGATCTGACCGCAGGGGAATGGACCGGCCACAACCCAGCTTGGCTTCACAGTGCAAACCTATCGGAACGGTTGAGTCTGCGGCCGTTATCAAACTCCGGATGAAGGATCGCTTAAGTAATTTCCCTTTTGCTGTTCGTAACGTATCAAATCGGCCTGTCTGTTTAAGAGTTCTTCTGTCGAAACTTTCTGCTCCGGCCACGGAGCCTTATTCATCGTCATCTGAATCGCAACACTGGCGAGTACCTTAGCAATAAGGATTACTCCGACGATATCTCCCGCTTTTTCCGCCAAAGTCAATTTGCCAGTCATTTTAAGAACGAGCGGCTTTAGGTTTTCCGGGGTAATTTCCATGCTCGATGCTGACCGGGTTTCGTCACAGAGCAAGACGGAATTCTCACGTGGTGCCCAACTATCCTCCTCGCCTGATGCGAAGTAAGCGAAATACTTCCCGTCACGACGGATCATCGATTGCCTTGAGGAGATCATGGTGACGACTGGACGCAGCGCGGGTTCGCCTTGGGAAAAGTCCGATGAAAGCTTCCACGCAAGCGTGCGGGCCGAGTTTCTGAACCGGAGAGTAGCGCAGGTCAATAGCGGTCGGCCTTGATAATGCCGTCATTCAAAGCAGTCATAGACGCAACCCTATGACTGCTTTGCTACGGATCTGCCAGATTCCGCGACGGGTGCTTCAAAGTAAGCGTGGTCCGGGCCGCCGTATGATTCTCCTTGGCGGGTTTTGCCGTCAGGCCGCTTTCCGTAGCGGCTTGCCTTGGTGCGCACGCGGCCAGTTTGCAGGCGTGAGGGTTGCCACCCCGCTCGCCTTCATGGCGGGCAAGCGGTTCAGACATCTTCAAGATACTCCCTCCTGTCGATGCCCAGCCGCCTGCAGTTCTCAACGATGGTATAGAGGACATACTATCAACGCTACGCTATACAGGAGAGGGTGAACGGATGGCGGCTTGGACCACGCTTACACACCGGCGGACGCAGCGCCATCCTCTACACCGTGATCGAAAGCGCCAAACGCCACGGTCACCAGCCATACACCTATCTCAAGGATCTGCTGGAACGGCTGCCATCCACCACGACCACGGGGCTCGATGCACTGCTCCCGGCAAACTGACAGCCTCGGAGCGAAAGCGCAAAGCCACTGCTAGCCGCAAGCTGAAACCTTCTTGTCAACCGGGGCCGCATGGATCGCTTACCTTATAGGAGGCCATAACATTAAAGTAGGCATTGGGTACATCGGTATTGAAGCGAGCCTACTGAATTACCCCCAGATGTTACCCGGATGTCACGAGGAGCCGTTGGCGAAAAACATTGACCGCACTCAACCGAAAGCCTCGGCAAAAGTAGCCTCAATCCCGATGCCGCGGGTAAGATACTGTCAGAACCAGTCCTTTCGCGGATAGCTCGCACAAGCTCCAGACGGACATCTGCCAATCCCGCCCAAAACTCTCCGATAAGTGTTATTTTAGGCTTTGCGGCTTGGATAAGGGCACAAACGCCTAGATAACCCAAATGATTGGCCTTGAATTGTGTCGAATCAGGATGCAGCAGTTCATAGTTCTCGGGGTGGCTTATGTGCGCTATGAGGACGTCGCAATCGAACAAAAACCTTCCTAGTTTTGGAAACCACGCCGTATCCCCGGTATATCCAATAACAATTTGTTTGCCCTCTGAGTCAGAAAGTGTGAATTTGAAAGCGAGAGCGTGCTTGGCATCGTGCTTCACATTGATAGACTCCAAAAGTACGGATTCGTCCAGGTTCTGTGTCCTTGAGATAAGCTTTGGACGCGACCGATGTCCCGCATCTGGGAAATGGCTGCTAGCATCGGTCGACTTGTCAAGCCACATCGTGTATTTTCCAGTGTCGTTATTGCGCTTCCATATTTCGTATAATAGATCATCCACACCCCTCAAGTCGCGGTTGTGATCGGTATGGTCATGACTCACAACTACATGGTTTATTTGGGTGGCGAGGAATCCGGCATCATGAAAGTTACATAGAAAATCAAAGCCAGGATCCAGGACAATACCGAGGCTGTTCCATTGAAGGAAATAACCGCCGCCTTTGAACTGGCGAGACGAACCATCCAAAAGCGGAAGGGCGCTACTCCAATCTCGCAATATAGTGAAAGCGCTCTGCTCGAACTCCTTTCTTACCTTTCGCTCCTTATAGTCGGCATACGCCTCGATCTTTGCGCCGCTCAATTTGATCGATATCAATTCCTCGCACGTGGTATTGGCTTCCCAGCCCATTTTCTCATACTCACATCGGGCTTTAAACTCTCGAATATTAAGACTGCGTGAATTCAATAGTGGCAAAAGACTTTTCGCCTTGCTTTTGTCTTGAGAAGAAAATCCGCTTCGTTTCCGGACGTTGCTTAATTCCGTTTTAGCTTGCTTAAATTCGGAGTTATCAACGTAAGCCCTCGCTAAGTTGAAAATCGGGACACACGCTGTTCTTGTGCCAACTTGACTTGTGTCAACTTGAACCATCGCTTTTTTATACGCTTCGGCAGCCGTGGCAAAGTTACCTAATCTTGAATAGCAATATCCGAGATTGTTCAAAACCCTAATAGATTCCTCCGGGTTGTGCCCATATGTGGCTAACTTATAGGAGTAAATTGCCGAAGAAAAATCATTCTTCTTCAATTGTTGGTGTCCCATCCGAGCGTAAATCCTTCCCAATACTGCGTTTTCGCCATATTCTATGGCCTTCTGATATTCACTGATAGCATTATCGGAATCATAAATGGCAGCATACAAAGTTCCGATAAAACGATGGAGGCTAGAACGCTTGTCATTGAGGCAGCATTTGAGCGCATTATTAACGCATTCGATTGCCCTCTCATGATCCTTTAGGTACTCGTAAGTAGATGCCAGATTGGACCACACACTCGACAACCAGTCTTGGCATTCCTTTTGATTGTCGCATAATTTGATGGAAGCCTTGTACGCTATCTCGGCGTCCTCCATTTTTCGGATTTCTCGAAGGTTATTGCCAATTAAGAAGAACCAAAGCGGCTTAATTTCCGTCGAAATAGTTTCTTCAATTGTGAAGAGGATCCCTTGCGAGCGATCAAAATCGCCGTTGCATTCCAGATAGGAGGCTTGGACCAATTCATCGGCTCCCTTCAAATGATTCTCGCTCAAGAACCTTTGCAACATTGATTTCTCAGATTCGATGGTGTCGGGGTGCGTCTTTGGGTAACCCTTACGAAGGCTCTTTCGTAATTGCCAAAACAAGGTGTAGAACTTTTGGAGAGGCTCTGAGTCCGCGGTCATATCGATAAATTTAACGCGTTAAGTCATGCCTAAAAGAGAATTGCTTGGCCCGTGTTGATGGGTTGATTGGTAAGATCAGAGATGAGTGATTCTTCTGATAGCTTGGAAATAAGCGCAGCGAAGATGGCTTTTGCTTCGTCGGCAAGGAATTCAGGAGCTCGACTCGGATCAATTCGAAACGCGGGTCGTTGAAGGGCCTCTTTCATTACGGAGTGGCCAAATAACTGCTCAGCAATTTCCGAAAAGGTAGGAATAGATAATCCAAGAGTGAGGTGAATAGATGCCAGCTGACCGGCGCGAGCTTCATGCACATGGCCTCGGGGGATATAGATCATTGAACCACTTTCCAACAAAGTAGCCGCAAGATCCTTAGGCGCATCAGCAAGTTCGTCCCTAGTGTCTTTTGTTTCTGCAACCAGCCAGTATTTTGTACCTGACAGTTGCAAGACAAAAACATCGTGATCATCTGCGTGCAAGGGAAATCCGGTTTGGTTTGGTGGAGTGACATAAAGATTTGAGCTTATAGGAAATCTCAGGTCTTGCTCAAGCCCGCAACACAGCCGGTCTATGTCAGGCTCGAAGAGGCGGATAGACCGTAGAACGAGTGTTGCTCCTTGCTGCATGTATTTACTCACCAACTCAGGAGATACCTGGCGCGATATTCCCTCTTTGGTCCTTCTCTCTACGCTTATGGCTGAAAAGGGTAAGATCTTTTGATCCTTGACGACACGCAACGTTTGGTTAGTTAGGCCTAAGTGAATTCTTCGAAATAAATCGTTGAACGCTTCGATGGATATGACGGGGAACTCTCCCGCCAGCTTTAAAACGGCGGGAGATTTCCCCCAAATTTCTGCGAAAAAGTGCTCCACTGAGATTTCGCCCAAAAAAGCTGCTAAGTGCATCGCGGACTGTTTTGGAGATTATCGGAGACCGCAAGATATCGGCGCAGCATGTGACGTCCCACAGCTGTCACGTAGTGGGGAAGAAATAATCCGTAAACCCTGCACCAAGGTGATGGCCGATCTGGTATTCCAAAAACCATCCTGGTGTGTTGAGGGCATCCACCACCGCAGACACGAAATAGCTCGCAGGTTACGCACCCACCAAGTTTCCTATCAGGATTTCGAAGGGTTTGATAACGTTCTAACGAACCGAACCGCTCCATAATTGTAGCCAGAGAGTCATTTTGCAGAGATCCGACAGGATCGTGCATAGTCATCTGGCAGCTGCTTATCTGGGAATTGATGCCCAAAGCGACGTAGTTACGGCAGGAGCCACAAGCGGATTGCTTGCGCTTGGTAAGATTCCACTCGGCAAACTTTGCGTCTCTCTCAAGTGATCGGGACAGCGGAAGAGCGTCGGGAAGCCATTCATACAAACGCGTTAGATTATTTGTGAATCTTTCGATCATTTGCTCAGTAGGAATCGAAGGGAGTCGAACTAGGCTCAGTCGAAAGCCGCAAAAATGATCAATCGCGAACTTGGCAAATTCGTCAAGGCGGTCAATATTGGCAGGGGTCAAGGTATGAAGAAGATATGGACGAATCCCCAATGCCTGCAAACGTTCAATGGTCCGGACTACAGTGTCCCATGTTCCAGTCCTCGGTTCTAGATGATTCGCCGGAATGAAGCGAATCTGATCATGGCTTTTGCCGACGCCATCGCATGAAATAGAAACGCGTATTTTATTTTCTTTCAAAATAGAATCCAGGCCTTCATCGAACACGCCATTCGTCACGATGCCGAAACTTACTCGCACATCCGTCTCCAAACGATATGCTGTTTCACAGAATAACTTTATTAGATCGGGTCTGATTGTTGGCTCGCCTCCTGCAAATTTGATATGTAATCGCGCAAACCCGTTGTTCCGCGCATACTCCATAAAAGCGTCTATTGTGGGCGCGATGTTTTCTGCCTTGAAACTTTGGAGATTAACTTCATGAGGCGAGGCGCCTTTTACAAGATTGGGAATATAACAGTAGAAGCACGCAAGATTGCATGCATTGACCAAGTGCAGCCAAACATTTAAAGTCCGCACTTTGAATGGTTGTGCTGGGGACTGGCGAAGCTCTGCGTATTGACTTGGCCAAAACGAAGCCACGTCCTTCTTGCGTACTAGCGAAACCCCCTGTGGGTTTTCGAAATCCAATGCACAGTTCCAGTTGGAATCGAGAGAAAATAGTTGAACTCCCGGATCTGCGGAAGAGAACGGCGGTTGCATAGGATAGAGGTGCAAATTCGGAATGATGAGAATATTCAATCCTCCTCGATACAATCACAGTCGTCATCACAGTCGCTTTCGCTTGAATTTAGAACATCGGTGCCTAGTGAGCCGGTACTTTCCTGTAGAAGGAGGCGTCTAATTGTCGCTTCTGTTATGATTTCGATTGTTGGAGTATTAGTTGTCATAGGATGTTTTTTGATCGGAGATAGTAAAGAGGATACTCAATCTTTGACTCGGCTTAATTGGGATCGATTGCTGTAGGGGCCGTTGCGCAAGGTATGGAGGGGAGGTGGCTCCTTCGACTTGAATAGCGGGACCCGAGCGATATTCATGAGTAGGAATGTGACATTAGTCATTCGACTATTGGTTGATAATGACTGATAGGAGATTTTTTGAAAGCACGAAATGAGGGGATTTGTGACTTTTATATCCTTCTGATTTTCAGAGCCATACGAGGCCTGCGAGAGTGACTTGGGGCTGTTTGGCTGAGGCTTTGGACTAAGGCACCCCGAGAGCCCGGCTTGTTTCCATTTCTGTTGATTGGAGCGTGGAAAGGAGGCGCACATTCACACCGAAGGAATTTTCGGCCCTTTTTGGCAAAGGAAAATCGGGGGCTTACAGGCAGCTTTACGCCGGCAAAGTCGAGGCGATCACCGAATTTGGTCGGATCATGATCGGAGCGTCTGAGATTGCCGAAATCGAGTCCCCCGGTCGGACTGTATTGGACGGCATAACATGTTGAGATGTCAGAGTATTTTTAGGTATGTTTTGAAATTTACCCCCGTTTTTACCCCCTGCGCCGAAAGTCATCGTTCGACACGCGTATTTTTCGAGTCGGCGGTAAGTTTGCCACACTCATGCGGTTCAGCGCTGCCGACCTAACTGACGGCGATAACAAGGCTCTAGATCAATGTTGATCCAGAGCCTTGAATATGCTAGAGTTGTTTTGAAATAGAGATAATTCAGGGTAGGTTGTGGTGGAAAGAGAGGATGACTCGGCTGATGGAATGAATCCAAAACGCTTGCTGACGTTAATAGGCATCGGCATTGGTCTGGGTTTTATCCCTACAATTGCAAACTCCATAAATGCCAGAAGAGTCCATTCAGAGACGGGGAAATTAGAATTGGTTACAGATCTTATTAAGAATATCGAGGCTTCTGGCGGAAGATTCACAATTAATCTTAGCGCAGACCAAATCGATCGATTGAAGAATTATATCTTAGAAAACCCACAAGCTTCGCAAGAGGTTCTACGAGAGATTTTCGGAAAAATTTCACCAACCCGGTGATCATTCTAGGCCCGAGGAAGGTTTTGGCACATTGCTTTGAAGATGTGAGCTACTTCGCGATTGACGATTCTGATACCTTTCCTGTGAATTTTATGATCCTGGATAGAAGGCATCGTAAGATTAACGATCTGATCGTCAAAAATAAAAATATCGAAGGGTAGAGGCGCGGGAGTCAGCTTTTCGTAATATTTGATATTGTGATACTTTTCGTATCTTTTTAACCACAAATATTCAGCTGAGTTTTTATCGTAACCCTCAGGGAGATAGCGAGTAACTTCAACTCCATTTTCGGACATCAAGGAAATTGTCCTATCGACATAGGAGTCGGTAGGAGCTCTCTTCACAAAATGGGTTACTAGTATCGAACGCTTACAAGAGTATAAATCCTTAAGATGACTGTTGCCGCCGCTATCATCGATTAGTTGAAATCTAAATTCCACTTCTTTGAAGACTCTCCAGCAGAATGCCACCGCCACTCCCGCCACAAGCACACCAGCCGCAGCAAGTAGGCTATAAAAAAGCTCTATTTTAAATCCTTGGAGAGCACTATTCACTGTCAATGCAACTCCAATGACAAACATGATATCAGAAGGCTTTAAAAGGCGTTTCATGAATTACATTGGTAATTGATCCGCCACCAGATTCAAGGTTCTTTGTGGTGATTTCGTTCTCTTGTACGATTGCTGGGGCTGGGCAGCAAGCGCGGTGAATGCGCAGGAAATTGTAGCAGACAAGGCGGAATGGATAAGCCGTTCCTTACGGTGCGGAGCACTGCAAGGGCAGATGTCTGCTGTTCCTTTTTTGCTTTGGGTGGAGTTGATTGTGACGCGTCCTCGGCTGATCTAATGGCCGGTTTTCCAGCTTGAGACGTGCCGGATTTAGTTTATCTACCTTAACAATGAGTGCCAAGAAATCCGTGAGGGGAAAGCGTTATTCGGACAGTGAAAAAGCCGAGGTCATTGCTTTTGTCGAGAAGCACGACGCGGCGAATGGCCGTGGAGGCAAATCGGCGGCGGCGAAACAATTCGGGATAACACCGGTGACTTTAGGCGCGTGGATGAAGGGCGGGGGTAAAGGTAAAAAGGCCGGCAAGCGCCAGCCCAAGACAGTAGGCACCGGGGGTAAATCCACAGGTCCGAGCACCGGTGGCAGCTTTTCTCAAAAGGTGAAGGAACTGACGGACCTCGCTGGCCAGATCGACAAGGCGCAAGCCGCGCTCGCGAAATTGCGTCAGCGTTTTGACGCCTTGAAAGCCGCTTTGTGAGGTTTCTACTTGCGGCATATGGGTCATGGTCGAGGCCGCGAAGGTTGCCCCGCATATCGCAGCGGGGCAGTTGCCTCTAGTGAATCAAGCCGGTTTCCTCTGAAACCGATTTTGAAGCGGATTTGACGAAAATCCAGTCGTCGGCCCGGTCGAGCAGTTTTTTCGCCCGTTGGAGGTCGAGTTTCCCGAGGTAATGGGTCGTCTTCCACTGGCCGTTCGTGCTGTAGCTGCGGGATAGGCTGACGCTGTGTCGGGATATTCCGTTCTCGTCGATCTTCTCCCAGACTGCGACCCGGATATTCGCGTCGCGGAATTCGGCCGCCGGGCGGTCTGGTTTTTGAAGGTGTTCAGATTCGGATTTTGGTGCTTGAGCTGTTGGCATGGGTTTTTCCTTTTTTGATGTTTCTCCCTTCGTGGGATTGCAGCTCGCCGGGCACCCCATAGGCGCGACTGTCAACGACAACACGGTCTTTGGTGCGGGCAGGAGATTGACTGGCGCGTCGGGTGTGTCTTCCTGCAAATCTCATCGTCGGGCGAAACATCTTCGGGAAAACGCCAATTCAAGGCGCTGGCAAAACCCTTCGAAGTAATTTCAGAAATCGAAAGTGAGCTGGCTTTTTAGCTCAAGGGATTCGCGGATCTGACCGAGATCGACAGTGGACGTCGGAGCTTCGATCTCCTCAGCGACTTCCATAAAGCGCTGCGCGAGTCGTCGGCTATTTTCGCCGACCCTGAACCAGTGGACATTCATCCATTCGCGGGTGGCTGATTTGCTGATCGTGTCGCCGAGAATCACCCTGGCGGGGATCCCCCAAAGCGTGAGGTTGATGTAAGCCATGTCTGCGGCGACCGGATTGATATCCTGTGCCGTCACCCGCAACAAATCCACAGCATCAGGCGCGAAAAGTTCTGCGACGGCCAACACCATTCCGCCGCTGCCGCATGCCGGTTCGTTCAATGTGATGGGCTCCTTTTTCAATTTGGCGGCCTCGACATCGAACAGCACCCGCGCCATGAGTTTGGAAATTTCCGGTGGGGTGTAAAATTCCCCACGTGCCTGCTTGGAGGAATGCGCCGCACATTCGATGTAAAATGGCCCGAGCAGATCGGCGAAGGGATGACGCTCCATTTCCTGCACGAGGTGTGCGAAGGCTTGGGAAATGTCGCTCAGTTCGTCGCGAGTGTAGCGTCGCGCGACTTCAAGGTATTCTTCCTCGCGGCTGCCCGCCGCCAGGGCGCAAGCCGACATCCTACAAAAATCGGCAAAGACCGTGACGGCCGCCGACTTGCGGCTGGCGATTTCGTTGATGAATTTTCGGAAACCAGGTTCAGGCAAGGTTCACTCCATGAAGGTTGTGTCGGATTCGGTAGTTTTTCGTGGGATCACCAGGGGCTCAAAACAGGCTTAACTGTTGCTCCCTCGGTCGGGGTGGTATCAGTTCTGCTAGAAATTCTTCGGGCGATCGGTCGGCGAGGGAGGTGAGCGGCGTAAAGACCGAGCGGTAGCCGGTGCCGGTGAAGCCAGGCAACGGGCCGTCGTGGCGAACTTCAAAATGCGCGTAGGAAGCGCCGAGGTAGAACGGCCGCAGGAGAACATTTACCTGCCAGCCGCAGATTTCCAAGTCGGCGCGGCTCCATGCCTCCAGGCAAAGCCGACCTTCGGCTTTTGGTGCGACTGCGGCGAAGCAATCCGCCTGGCAGTCAAATCCCAACTCTTCGAAATGCGACCAGCATAGTTGCCCGAGCGAATCAAGTGGCGGGTTCGGTAGGCCGATATGCTTTAATGCATGACTGACAGCGAGCGGAAATAATTCGCCGGCTCTCGTCCGCAGTTCCTCCAGTTCCATCACGCCCTCCCCAGAATAAAATCGGAAGCTTTTTGGCCTTCCGAAGCGGCGCGCACGACCCAGCTTGAGGCCTCTTTGCGCTTCAGCGTATCGGCCCAGCCTTGGAGATAGGCAGCGGAGTTCGCCAACTCGTCCTCGACGATGCCGGAGTGAGCGTTGAGGAATGAAGCAGTCATCTCTGCCACAAGTTCTTCCTCAGCATATGTCTGGCGGGAAGTATCGCCGGTGACATCAATGCCCGGGTTGGACATCAGCGATTTGCGGGCGAGCCGCGTAACATGGCCTGTTGAATGCGCCAGCTCGTGAAAGAGCGTGGAATAATACGCCTCCTCGCCGGTGAAATAACCCTTTTCGGGCATGTGGATGGAATCGGACCGCGGCCGGTAGCAAGGAATGGCGCTCCCTTCATTGATCGGCGGGCGCTGCGGCATGCTCTCAATGATCGCGCGTGCACGGTCCGTTTTTTCAGTGAGGGAGAGTTCGGGCAATGCCTCGGGTGAAGGGAAGTCAATGCCGTCGATTTGAGAAGCGTGGAAGACTGTGTATCCCTTCAAATAGCCGCGCCTCTGTTCCTCTTTGGCCCCCTCCTGACCTTCCTCATTTTTCTCGTAAGTGCCATATTTGACGACGAGGAATCCGCGCTCGCCCTTCTTGACATGGCCGCCCAACTCCTTCGCTTGAAGAAAAGTCAGGAAAAACGGAGAGGTGAAGCGCAGTGATCCGAGCAGTAAAACATTGATGCCGCGGTATTCATTCTGGGATGAGAAGTTTTTGGGAAAGCCGACTTTGGAAAGATAGGGCGATTTCCAGGGCGCGACGCCTATCTCCAGTTGTTCAATGATGCGTTGGGTGATTTGTTCATAAAGATTGTTCAAGTTCTACTCCATGATGGTTGGAATGATGATGATTAAGGGGCAATGGTGACATAGGCTGGAAAATTCAGGCGAGCCGGCGGCTGTGGCAGCCTGCCGACTCGGTCAGAAAAGAGATCACCACGATGCTTGGTAGGTGATGGACCGATGCCATGGGTCGGTCTCCAGCCATTTTAAGGCTCTTGAGAGGATCGCGACGGCCTCGTTCCTTTGCTCTTCGTCATTTTCACTTTGGCCGAAGAAAAAGCCCTCGGTGTGCGGGAGCCTGTCTTCACTGATCGCGATAACAATCTGCCCGATAGCGTCACCTGACAGGTCGATCGGCTGGCATTCGTCAACACCGTTCGCAAAATTCTCCACGATGTAGCCGTGCAGATCAGGATGCTTTCGCCAATACCCTAGATCAAATCGTTTACCTTTCAGGCGATAGCCATTTTCGACAATGTTGTTCGCAGGATTCTTCCAGTCCTCGGAGACATATTCGTCTCCACTTAAATACATATCTAGACCCACAATTTACTCCATAGTTGGTTTCTCCCTGATGGGAGTGCCTCGTTCTTGCGCGCCCCAGGACGGCAGGTCACCCGCAGGGTCGAAGCAGAGCGGAGAAATTCTGTAGGAATTTGACGGGCTGGGCGGGCGTGCATGCTAGGCACTCTTACCGGCAGGAGACACCAGGGGAGAACGATGTCGCTACCGAATTGTTTCGTTGTGTTAAATTAAAGGCGGTGCGGCCGATTAATTTTGCTGAACTCTGGGTTTTACACACGTCGAAGGCTCTCGCTCGGTCAAGGAGCGAAGCAGAGTGGTCCGCCATTTGTTCCCGATGCCCAAATTCGCTCGGCGTCCTCTCTGGGCCATCGTAGAACGCCGTAAGAGGCTCCACTGCGAGAAGCGTCACACAGCAATGGAAACAGGAAGCCAACGATTTCCAAATCATGTGTGGGGCATCCCAAAATTTTAGCGTTGACCGACAAAACGACGATCCTACTCTCAAACATTCGCAATTTTGCCCATGAGAAGTCGACCACTTCAGCTGCTACCGGGCAATTCGTTCATTTTGCACCTACTTGGAGGCAACGACATGCAATCAGGGGATCGAAGCGATCCGCGCTGAGCGTTGATTGCAAATCAGTTGGCTGAAGTCATTGAAATCCGTTTAAGCCGAAGGCGGCACTAACACAAAGTTTCTCCCCACCCCGAAAATGATAAATCCTCCCGACCACGTCCGTTTCCTGCGATTTTTGCTGCTTGTCGCCCTATCCTTCGGTTCGCATTCCGCGTGGGGTGTTTTAGTGCGAGGTCCATACGTTTGGTCTGGAAGCGGCAATAGCTATTACAGCGCTGAGTTCGGCCAGTGGGAAAGTATTGAAGAGGTAGCCAAAAGCATGGGCGGGCATTTGGTCACGATTAACAATGCAGAGGAAAACGCCATGCTGGTTGAGCAGTTCAGCCATCTGGGAGCGGTATTGATCGGTCTCCGCGGCCCAAGTCTCGGACATTGGGTTGGAAACGGGTCAGATTATTCAAATTGGGCGGAGGGCGAGCCAAACTGGGTAGCATACCAACCATTTCAAATTGAACAGGGCATTTTCGACGCGGCAATAATGCGGCCGGATGGGAAGTGGGCGCTTCTCACGAATTTGGATCACAGAAGCGGTATTATCGAGGTTCCAGATGCAACCGTGACTGTAACAGGGAGAGTCCTTAAGCTAAGCAATTCCCAGCCATTGTCCGATTGTACGATTTCCTTTGCCGGAAGGGCCGCCACGACGGGCGCTAAAGGCACATTCATCCTAACTGACGTGGATCTCCGGGGGACCGGGACGTTGAAGGCTGCTCACCTTGGTTACATCGATTCCAAGCAGGTGGTCATGATCCCTGACGGGGCCGTCTCCGTCGATGTCGGTGATATTCTACTTCAGAAAGAAGCCATCGAACCAGTAATTACATCCCTCAAACCCACCGTAAAAGGATTGTATCTCGCTTCGTTTGGGCTGAGCACCCCCGTTCTGACATCGGTCGATTGGAATGGTACCACTCCGGGTTCCGTCAGCATTGTTGCGAACAGTCATGTTCTCGGGGACATCTCCGGTCTCGGGCCTTATGCCGCCACGCTCGACGTGGATCGGGATCTAACCCCCTCTTTTTCCGAAGATACAAATAAGATTACGGCCGCCGCAGTAAATGCCGAGTTGGTTTCTGCGAAACCCTTGTCTGTTCCGCTTCATTTTATTCCGTTTCCAAGTTTCCTGTCTTCGGTTGCAAGTCCAACGGAGCACCAGAAACTTAATGCTAGCGAGGTTGGATTCGATTTTGAAGCGCCGGTGGTGGATGCGTCATTGGATCTTCCAGACGTAGGGAAGGTTGGCGTGAAAATAGACCTGAATGCAGCGTTTCGATATTCTGTCCCGGGAGGAGGATGGAATATTGATCTCAGCGCAGATGCAGCCGGAGAGATAAAAAAATGGAGGAGACCAATACTTCTGCCTGCGGCTGATTCGAAGGTGTTGATTCACCTTGGTCCAGTCAAAATTAGGGGGCATGCCAATGGCAGTATCAGCGGCAACGCAACACTTCTCAAGGGGATCGTTCCGGAAAAAGGAAGCGTTGCGGCTAGTGCCTTTGGGGAAGCCGACGCGAAAATAAAGGTTTCCGCCATTCCTTACCCCCCGCTGCAGGTTGCTATGCTCGAAAATCCACTGTTGCGCGCGTATTTAAACCGGACCTTCCTAGACGTAAGAACCAAGGAGTCGTTTGGCGGTTCTGTAGAACTCGATCCGTATCCAACAGGAATGTCATTAGATATCAATCTTGTCAGGAAAGGTGGTGTGTCTACAAAACTGACGAAGGATTTAAGTATGAGCATCCTCCTCGGGGGGGAGGGATCCATGCACCTTGCCTACCCCATTGACTCACAGCATACTTCCATCATAAGAACTGCCAACCTTAAGCTTTCTGCGGAGCTTGGACTTAAGCTGTGGTCCCTTGACTTTGGCGGTCAGATCGACTTTGCCTGGGTTGTATTTGACTATGAATCCAAGCGGACAAACGCTCAACGGTTTATCGACACTGGATCATCGCACGACAGGGAACAAGTTCCACAGCCAATGAATTGGTCACCTGTGGAGCGCAGCTGGCGGATGGCCGGACCAGAGCAGTTTGTTGGCGGCGGCGGTACAGTAGGTCCCGAGGATGGTGCCAAGGAGATAGTCAAAAACGCTCTACCAGGCTGTGATCCGGCTATTGCCGGTCGAGGCAACGAACAAATGCTGATATACGTTCAGGATAGCGGCGCGACCAATGAACTCCAGTTTACGCAGGTCGCATTCAGTCGTTTTGACGGTATAGCTTGGAGCGCGCCGGCGCCGGTAGCGCCCGATCCGCGTGGTCAGTTCCATCCGAAAGTGGCATATGATGGGACCGGACGCGCCGTCGCGGTCTGGGAGCAAATCAAAGACCCCGGGTTTTCTACCGCCGACCCCGTGAGTTTTGCGGCACAAATGGAAATCATTTCTTCCACATGGGATCCCGTGACCCACGTCTGGAGCGAACCGACAGCCCTCACGGACAACAACAATTTGGACTTTGGTATTCAGATGGCAGGGCCGCTGACGAACGGCGACCTCATTTTGACGTGGACTGAGAATCAATCGAATTCCCTCATCGGGACTGGAGCAGCTGGAGCACCCACAAACAGCTGCGTTCTTACTCGGAAGTGGAACAGCTCAGCAGGTGCTTGGGAGTCGGCAACTACGCTCGTGACAGATCTGACGAACGAGATGTCCGATTCGCTGACCGCTCGGGGAGCGCAGGCAATTTATTTTTGGAGTCAGGATGGAGATGGCAACTTGGAAGACGACTCGGATACCGAGCTCTACTATCGCATCTTTGATGCCGGGACAGGGTTTTGGGGGAATGTACAGCGGTATACCAACGACACGATCGCCGACACGGATGTGAAAGTTCAAGTCGCTGCGAACGGTACATTCTACCTCGTTTGGAGACGGGGCGGGGACATGGTTATGGACCGCAATTTCGTGTTTTTTGGCAATTTCTTGATATTTAATCCCATTCGCACGGTCGTTCGGACCGAATCAACAGGAATGGGATTTTCAGATTTCACGTTGACGTTAGGGCCGACCGGCCAGCTGCTGCTAATCTGGCAGCAAACGGGAGATGCGGCGGGCAAGGGTTACTATCTCATCTACGATCCTGCCTCGGCCACGTGGAGTGCGGATACTGCCCTATCCAAAGACATAGCGCTCGATCATTCATTCGCTCCGGTTTGGGACGCCACGGGAACACTTGTCCTCGCCTACAATCGTGTCGCACAAACCTCGGAGACTTCCAGCGTTACACAGGAGGATGGCAGCGTTGTCGAAATCCCCAACGTACCCACTGCGGGTCGGGTGGACCTGTTGGTATCAAGAAAATCACTGGTAAAGGACCTTGCTTTCGGTGCTGATCCCATCAACGCAAATGGGAAGACATTTCTGACCGGGGACCTGGTAACGATCTCGAGCAGGGTCCGGAACACGGGCGATCTGGCGGCACAGAATGTCCAAGTGTCTTTCTATGATGGCGACCCAAGTGCGGGTGGGGCTTTGATTGCCACCAGGACAGTTTCGGGATGGCTGAAATCAGGAGAAGAAAAGGAGGTAACATTCGAGTGGACGGTGCCCGCTCCCGTAAAGGCACGGACGATTCACGCGGTGATCGATCCTGAAAACCAAATTTCCGAGTCGAGCGAAACAAATAATAAAATCTCGCTGGATCTTAACGGCGCTGATTTACAGGTGGAATTTGTATCGGGTTCAGTTCTTCCCGACGGAACCGTCCGGGCGGTCGCTCGGGTACAAAATATCAGTGCGCCGACCTCCGCGGTGACACAACTGCGGCTTTGGCCGAAGGAGCACCCGGGATTGACCCCTCTTGCATCGATCGAGGTAGCCGCATTGGCCCCTCAAACATTTGCGGAAATTCCGGTGCTTCTGCCCGCTGGGACTCAGGTTGGCGGTGAGGCAACGTACCGCTTCGTTGTCGATGAGGAGGAATCAATCCCGGATATCGACCGCACGAACAATGACGTTTCTTTTACGCTCAGTCTTTTTGCAGATGAAGACGGCGATGGTTTGCCACGCAAGTGGGAAATGGAGAACGGTTTGAGCGACCTTGATCCAGCAGACGCTGATTTGGATTCGGATGGAGATGGGTTTACGAATCGGCAGGAATTCGTGGCGCTCACTGATCCCAAGAATGCTAATTCTTATCTGAAAGTGCAATTCAGTGTCGCGAAAAGCGGCAATGCTTCTATTGCAAATATTTCGTGGCCTTCCGTGTCTGATCGGACCTATGGCGTCGAACGCTCAATTGATATGGTGAACTGGCAGACTGTGGGCGACACGTTGGATGCGACACCGCCAACAAATCTCATCACCGACGAAGTTACTGCGCCAGATGGTCACGTGTTCTATCGGGTGAAGGTGTTTCCATGAAATATCTGATAGCTTAAAAAACGTGAAGGAATGGTAAGAAAAAATCGGAAGAGCGGCGCCAGCAGGGGGCTACGCCCGCATTTTTGGTCCAGCAGGTTTTCCGCGGCTCTCTCGAACTCGCAGACCTTTCTCGGGCGGCGCTAGCTATAGCAGTAATATAAATAGTGTATTTTTGGAATGTGCGACGAACCTTGCCTGTATGAGGATCTGTTTGATGCCCCAAAGGTAGGGCTATGAATGATCGCTTGATTCAGTCCAAGGGTTGAGCAGGTGAACGCCGGCGTCTGTGAAATCGGAGACGTTGCGTGTAACGAGGGTGAGATCATGGGCGGCGGCCGTTGCCGCAATCAGGGTGTCCGTGATCGGCCTTGAGCGGCCAGCCAGGATTGCGCCGCATTTTTCCGCCACGAGCAGATCCACGGCCAAGATTCGGCCAGCAAAGCTCGGCAACACCCGGTCTGAATACCACCGTTCCAGGGCGATGCCGAATTGGGGATTGGTGCGATGGGCGGATATGATCCCGGCGCGGATCTCCATGACCGTAATGACACTGATGAAGGAATTTTCCGGTGCCACGCGCTTCTGCCAGTTGGCCACATTGGGATGGCACTTGTCGGCCCGCCTCAATTCGGAGACGACATTCGTATCGAGTAAAAATGACACTAAAAATCCAGTGGCGGTAGTGGGGTTTTGTCACGTTTCAGATCCAGCTCGATATCCGAAAAAACGGGATCGGCCAAAGCTTCGAGCAGGGAGCCGAACTTCTTGGCCGCCGGCTGTGCCAGCTCCCGGCTGACGAGGTGGGATACCCACCCTGACAGGCTTAATCCCACGCGAGAAGCGCGGAAAGTCGCAGGTGTCGAGAGTCGGTCATCTAAATCAATACGCATGTTATATCCTTTGAGCCATTATAACAAATATCGACGCACGATGTCAATATGCTCGAATGACCAGGCTGCGAGCGGCGGAATTCTATCAGTGCCTTTCGATAAGGCTCTTTTTCCAATTTCCTTCAAAATCAAAGCGAGGAGCGCGAACTGGCTCGGAAAGCCAGAAATCGGTGCGAGCCGCAACATCCGGTTCACAGAACCAGTTGGCTTGGCCATTTGCATCGACGGCCCACCAGCGGGCGTGCTTGGGCGCCAGGGACCAGTCGATCTTGGCCTTGAAGTCCTCGATATAGTCGGTTTCCGACTTTTCCTGCTCGGGATGCTGCAATCGATTGTGACTTACCATTCATTCTTCTCCAGACGGTGATTTAACGAAATTTTGGATATTAAAGAATTTCTGTTATCACACAATTTCACCCAATGGAAGTCATTTTTGACAGCTTTTTCCGACATATGTCATAATTTGGTAATATTCTCGCGCTATAGTTGAACATGAACGGGAGATAATAACGTGGTGAAGCAGAAAATCGAATTATCGCGGCTGGCAGAGAACATTCGAAAAATCGAAGAGTTGATCAAGTCGGGCATTGATGCGGGGACGGAGTTCTCTTTGAAGGGACAGCTTCTGAACGAAAAGAGCCAATATGACGCGGTTGTTTTCGAAGAGCGCATGGTCGAGGCAACGACAGCAGAGAAAACTCGCGACAGTGCGGCGATAGCTTACCTCGTAACAGCGGAAACGCGGTTGAATGCCGAAGAGAAAATGCAGTATGGCGAATTCCTGAAACAGGACTTCTTCACGAAATCAGATTTCGAAAAGCTGGATAAATTCTATGTCCAGACGTGGGATAAGTTATCCGACGAGGGTAAATCGCAAATGAGCCACCGAGTGTGGGAAGGTATTCGTCACCATGAATACACTTTTGATGAGCTTCCGGAAAATCTTCGCAAGAAGGAGTCGGACTATCTTTACCAACAGATGACCGGCCAAAAACCGGCGGGTCCTGAAGTCGGGAACTTTCTCGAACGGGACAAGGCTGACTTCATCCGTGAATACGAATCGGGTGACAGAAAGGCTGCGACAGAGATCCTGAGCCGGCACAAATCTTCCGAGAATATCTATTCTCGGAACGAATCTTCCACAGTGGAAGATTCGTTGGGCAAAGTCAATCAATCGGATGATCCCCCCGAGGGAGAGGAAATTCCCGCAAAAGAGAAGGCCACAACAGGCTTGGAATTGCAGGCTGGTATATCCGAAGTCAAAGATAGCGACGGGATCACGGTTCCGCAAATTCGCGCCTTCAGCCCTGGCCGGACAAGAGGGGGCTAATGCTTGCGATCAAGGGATTCTGATACAAGGCCGGTTTCATATTCGGAATGCGCTGCCGCCAGCAAGTTTTCCAAGATAAGGCGCATGTTTTTTTCGATCTCTTTCATTTGATCCGCTGAAACCTGTTTGCGGATTTCTGCCATGCGGTAGTCAAGAGCCTTTTTTATCAGGTGACTGTAAACCAGCGCATCCCGTTCGCCGTCGGGCAATTTGGTGAAGTCGGTTTGCTCGTCGTTCAACCGGAGCTGTTGAGACAGGGTTTTGAGGAGCGTGTCCGAATTGGCTGCGGGCGCCGCGGAATTCTTAACGGCGGCAAAGCTACTCTTTTGATGCTCGCTGAGAATCCCCAGAAGGATAGTGCCGCGCTTGTCGTCGGCGATACTGGTGGCACGTTTGTCCAGATCCATGGTCCCGCGCCAAGTGCGCTTGCTCAACTGTGCTTTTCCAGAATCCGACATCTTTTTGTAAGCTGGCGACGAGTAGAAGGCGTCGACAGCGGGCAAATCGGATTTTGAGAAATATGGCTTTTCGATCAGCTTTTGGAATGAGGTTGATTCAGCCTGGGACAGTTGTGGCTCGCAGGCAACGACTTCGGCCGTGCTCATGCTCCAGCTTCCAAGCATCGCATATCGCATCAAAACGCCGGATTTCCGGCAGAGGCTTTCCAACGCCAGCGGACGCGACATCTGGTTCCAGGCGGTGATCAGCCCTTCGACATAGTCATCCGTGAAGAAGGCAGGTCTGGTGACACATTTCTTGCCGGTGGCTTTGTGATAGGCGGTCTCGACGCGATTATTCTCCTGGATCACATGTCTCAAATAAGGTTCGGGGGTGCCCGAATATTCGAAACTGCCGGCCATCTGGAGGAAAATTGCCTGAAAATTCCGCTGAGCCGGCCTGAATCCGGTTTCAGGGTTGAAATAAGCGACGTAGGGTGGGGGATCGGCTGGCAGAGAGGCAGCGGGGGAATCGGTTGTGGCCCACAGGCCTCCCACCAAAGCCAACGCGCTGAAACGGCTAAAGGCTGTCTTCATCATATCGAAAGCGGTTAGGTTTGTCAGAGTCCCGTGGAGCCGTATGGAATTGGCTGGCCGTTATTTGCCGCGTTCCGATTTTGTTCGCGCATGTAGGCATCCTGCTCTTCCCCAGCGGTCATTCCCGAAGAGCTTTCGTCGCTGGAGGAGGAGGATGAACCCATTACCGCCAGCAAGGCGACGATCCCGAGTAAGGCCATTGCGTTTGCATCACCGTTTCGTTTCCGTTCGCGATGGTTATCAGCGAGCGCCTCCGAAATGTCCTGTTGCTTGCCAAAGCCGGACGAAGCCAGCTCTTTGGCGAGGCGGGTTTGCCTCACGCGAGCGGCGTTATACGCAAGGCTTCGACCGTCAAGACGGGTGGGTGAGCCATTGCGGATGAGCGCGAAGGTTGATGCGGCATCTCCCCGTGCAATGGTGTAGTGAATGGGGTAATACCACCTCCCGTCCCGTTCATAAATATGCAGCCTGGCTTGTCCGGGCCGGATAGTGGAAACCACAGCGCGGCTGTTGCCGGATTTCACGCCATGCGCGAAAGCGTCATCGCCGAGACTTGCACAACTCTGAAGCAGAAGGCAGGGAACAAGCACTGCCACGGTTCCGTGGTGAAGTAGCTTCATGGTTGTGGCTCCTCCCGTTTGACTTTCTCGATCGTTCCGTCGCCGCCGAAATATCGGGAGCCATTTTGTGCGCCGTAGGCGCCCCCTACCGCCGCACCCAGAGCCGCACCTTTGCCCGTGTTACCGGATTGATGGCCTATGATCCCGCCTGCTGCCGCTCCCAGCATTCCCCCTGACACCGCACCGGCGATTTGGGAATTCTGATTGGACATCGCCGAAGTGGAACATCCGGCGCAAGAAATGGCGGAAATAGCAGCCAAGTAACTAAATATTAAGGTTTTGTGGTCCATGATACGTTTCATAAACGAAGTGTTCATGGAGAGGAATGTCCCAGACCGCATACCAAGCCGTTGATTCCCTAGGGAAACGGAAATATTTAACCCCAAAGGAGGGAAAGGATTTCCTCAAAGCAGCCGAGATGCTTGGCAATAGTGAGCGCTTGCTCTGCCAGGCGCTGTTCTTTCTTGGATGCAGGGTCAGCGAAGTCACCCAGCTCACGAAAGGTGATGTTGACCTTGTTGATCAGACAATCCGTGTCCGCTGCCTGAAAAAACGCGGCAAGCTGGTGATACGTCGTGTTCCGGTGCCCGAAGAATTGACAAAGGCGTTGATGTCGCTGGACGTCGCAGACGGTGAGAAGATTTGGCCGGTTTCACGAATGAAAGCCTGGAGAATCGTCAAAGAAGTCATGACTGAAGCGGGAATTTTTGGAATCCATTCGTCACCAAAAGGACTTAGGCATGCATTCGGAGTCCGTTCCGCACTCGCAAATATTCCGGTGAGTATAATCCAACGATGGATGGGCCATTCGCACCCGATCACGACTGCGATTTACCTCGATGTCCGCGACGAAGAAGAACGAAAAATGATCGCCCGGACCTGGCTTTGAACTTGTCACCCGGCAGGGCGCAATGTATCGCTTTTGCGTTACACTTCGTTTATGAAGTGTAACAAAGAAAACCTTCGCTGATGTAATCCGTTGCAAATCAACGCCAAGTTGAGCATGCTATCCTTGGCGCAATTTACAAGGAGGCCTGATGAGGGACGATATTTGCCAAAGGACGGGTGCTAACATCCGAATGCACAGGCTGGCACGGGCTTGGACGCTGAATGAATTTTCGAAACTCCTCGGAGTTTCCTATCAACAGGTTCAGAAATACGAAAAGGGCACAAATCGCATCCCCATAGACAAGCTGGTTCTAACCGCCAAGGTGGAGTTCGCGGCGCGTTGAGCCGCATCTCAGTCTCAAAAATTCAAATTTGGATGGGCATTCGCATTACCAACCGACCGCCATCTGCCTCGATGTCCAAGACGAAGAATAGCGGGAGTTGATCAAGCGGACGTGGGCTCTTTCTTGATTACACGTGGGGCTCTCGCAAGATACCCGCACATTTTCCTTACGAAATGTGCGAAGAATTTCGTTGAGGGGGGAGTTGCTGCCCCACCGTCGAACGGTGGATGATCTCAAACGTTACGACGTTTTCTTCAACCTCATCCTTCTGGCAGCATCGATATACTGGATCCACTCGTTTTGAGGTTATCAAACGCGGCCCAGATTCGTAACTTCCCTTATGTGGAGCCCGGTTTTCGTAGGCTTTTTCTGGACACTGTTCCATCTCTGCGTAAGCTTGATCGCATGTCAGATACGGCTAGAAAGCGAGCAATATGGCTCGTGGGCTTGACGGTGGTTTCGACTGTTTTGCTTGGAATATCCTTAGCTGTTGCTCCATCGGACAAAAAGTCTGAGTGGCTTAGTGAGAGATTGAGCGACCTTGCAATATCCGGGATTTCGCTCGTCTTGGGTTACTACGTGGTTTCGATAGCATTTCAGCGCCATGAGCAGAACGCTCTCCAAAAGAAGCAACTCTTGGCGCAGCTCGAAGAATTTTTTAATCAAAATCCATTTTTGATGAATTCACAAGGAGTGAGCACTAACAGCCGCGAACAGGTATTTTCAAATATCAAGTTTTCTTATGGTTGTGATTTTCGATCAATCGATATTACCGATGTTAATCAAAAGGGTCTTCGCAATGATTTTCGGATCCTAAATCTCAGTAGATTAGATCTTCGGAAGTGTCGGCTTTCTCATGCTCAATTCTCAGGACTATCAATAGACTCAACCACGAAGCTCCAAGGATGCTTTCTTCCCGATGCGTCGTTTGAGAACAGTGTTCTTGATGGGGTGGACTTTTCCAATGCTCGCCTTGCGCGCGCCAATTTTCGAGGAGCAACTATAAAAGGAGTGTCGTTTAGAGGAGCTGTTCTTTACAATGCTGATTTGTGCGGCGCGAAAATTTTTCTTAAAGATTTGGATATTACTGACGCGCAGTTTGGTCGTAGAGCTGGAGAAGCAGTTGGCGCTGATTTTCGCTGCCACTTTGACGATACAACAGAGTTTTGGTTTCCCGATAGCACTCGTGCCGAAACGTTTGTAACTAAGCTAGATTTCGGGTCTCATATTCGGAGGCTGATTTCTCTACATAATAACCCGAATAGGCGTGGATAAATCGATTTTCAAAACATATTTATGGATCACTTAAAGAATGCGATCTCGCTGCTGAAATCGAATAAAGACGGGCTCCGTTGTCCAAAAAAATGGAGATCGCAGTATCCAACCAATGTTCTAGCTACATTAGATCTTCCTGAAGTAAATGGCGGTTTGGGCCTGCCGTTGCAAGAAATGATAAAGGTGTTTCGCATTGCGGGCGAAATAGATTTAACGTTGCGTGATGCCATAGGTATTGGGCACGCATCATTGCTGTTGGAGCAAAGTAGAGGTGCCGAATCGTTCGCTGATTATCTCAGAGAGGTAGGAGGCGGTAATTATTTCATCGGCATTGCCATGACAGAACCGTCTGCGGGATCAGATATAAGATCATTGGAAACAGTTGGGAAGAATGAGCACGGGCAAGTGGTGATTAATGGTCGCAAAAAATATATTTTACGTTTGATGGAGGCGACTCACTTCATAGTTTTATTTAAATGCGAAAATACGTCTTCACTATCACTTGCCATCCTGCCGCGTGATTCGGAAGGAATATCTTACAAGAATATTCCTAAATCTGCCTTTCCTCTTCAGACCTTCGGTGAGATCAGTTTCAATAATGTCAAGGTTGGTGAGCAAAGTCTTATTGGGTCCTGGGGGGGAGGTATGCCAATTATCGTGAATCATCTTACAAAATGGAGGATTCTTACGACAGCGGCGCTTCTTGGTTGCGCGTCTGGTGCGTTATCTTTGGCGATTGAATGGATGAGAACGCGGGAGGCCTTTGGTGGCCCGATAGGGCGCTTCTCGCATCTTCAGCAAGATGTTGCGAGCTATGCCGGCCGTATTCACATGATCTGGATTTTTCTATCTGAAATTGCCCGGTCAATTGACTCCGGAAATGAGAAATATTTGGAGTCCGCCCTTTGCAAGGCGGAAGGGGGCGATCTAGCGGTCCAGGTGGTTCGGTGGTCGGTCAAGACCTTGGGAGCCAGAGGAATTTGTGAAGAGACAGATCTAATGCAAAGGCTGTTGGATCTCGAGGCAATGACCATCGCTGATGGCGCTTCAGATCTGCTTCGAATGCAAGCTGCTAGGGGACTGACTGGTGAAGAAATTTATGAATCAGGACTTTCGAGAAGCCGGACTGTCAATCGCGTGGGAGGCAAGGCTTTGAATTATATGTTATTTCCAGACGCGATAGACGAGTATTGATTATTTTCTGACGATATGGTATAATTTGAATATTATAATAACAATAAGGTTGTTTCGATGGGCGAAAATATTTCCAATAAGGAATTTACGAAGGTAAATAGAGAAATATTCCGCTCTCGAATAATTTTCAGAAATCAAGATCTATTTCGTGATTTGGTTAGTCAGGTAGCTGGTGATGATATCGAATCTGCCAAAGAGACGTTTGAAAAAATTTTGATTCGAATTCATGATGACATGGTGGGCCACGTGATGCCGGGTCAATTATGCAAAGAAGCTATAGATAATGGTAAGATTGTTGTCAGAACCTTATTCGAGATCGCCGGAGGTGTTAAATTGCGGGTATTCGATGTTGATCGGCTTTTGTCTTCGTCACTCGAGACGAGTGTTCATATGCCAAGGTTGCCGGATGATTACAGGATTCTCGCTGGATCCGAGATTATTACGGCGGGACGTTAATTGATGTCAACCTGATATCTGACAATCAACCATACTAGAGGTGTGAGATTTTAGGAAATAATTTTTCACGGCAAAATTATCATACCTCTAAATACGCGGTGTGTATTATTTATTGACAATGATTCTAAGTTTTGAAGATAGGCTTGTATGTCGTGTCACAGTTCCAATGATGCACTGCTATCCGGCTACATAACGGCACCTTTTGAGGGAGTCTGCTTTCTAGCAAATGCAGATCTCTATAGGTGGTTTTTGGCAAGACCAGCAAACTACTACTCTGTGCGCTATAATTTTTGCGACACATTGAGGATTTTCAGATTTGGGGCAAGTCTCTGGCCTTGAATAACTTGAGAGAACGTTTTTTCTGCATGTTGGAAATGCCACAAATTTCCTCCTGAGATAAGTAACACGCCATCCTCCACCTCAACAATGGGCTCGCTACGTCCACGCGATAGGCTCGAATCGGTGGGCTGGTTTGAGATTCGTTCCTTGCTGCCATCCATTTTCAAAAGCCAGATGCCGCGGATCTCGGAGTCGGCGGTGGAATTGCTGCAAAGAAGAGTGTCATTGGTGGTCCAAGCACCTTCGACGATTGGTAAACTCACAGGGGTAGATTTTCCAGTATCAACCTCCAAGAATTTAATTTCTTCATGGGTGCCGAGAAGCAAAAACTTCCCGTCAGGCGAAGCGGAGGCTACAGATGTGATTTGCGTCTTCGCCTGGAAATCCCAGATCACCTTGCCCTTTGCGTGGTCGTAAATGGAAAGTTGGCGATAACTGCCGAGAATGGCAACACGATCCTCAGTCAGCCAGAGAACCTGCTTCACTTCACCAATGGTAGGAAAAGCTTTCACAACCCCGGTAGCGAATTCCGCGACAGCAAACTGGCCAGGGCTGGTGCCGAATGCCGAGAGTCTCCGGTTTTTGCTCAGTCCCCTAATTACGCTGCCAAGCGGCAATTGGCGCGGCTGAATGGTGCCTTCTGTCAGAGACACCTCCTGCGGTCGGCCAAGAATGGAAAGATACAAGCTTTCGCCAGTCCACAGCCACTCGCCGGTAAAAACGTCGTTGCGAAAGTAACCGACATCGGTAATTCGCTTCGCTTCATTCACAGCGGAATTCACCCAATCGGGTTTCCCACGCCACAGGTTGCCATCGCGGACGAAAACTACTTCGGGCTGTTCATTGCTGAATGCCGAGGCACCGATAGGTTTCCCATCGAAGGACAAGGGCTTTTTCGCTTTGCCATCGAAGCCGAATGCGATGGCGGAACCACGATTTCCCACGATGACGAGTTTGTCCTCCAGGAAGGTTCCAACTATGGGTGGCGAACTATCTCCGAAGCCTTCCAGCCATTGTTTGGCGAGGATTTCGCCGGTGTGGTAGTTAGCTAGTGTGTTTCCGCAAAGAACTACGTCCACCGGTTTGAAATCGATGGATTTAGGCTGCTCTTGGGAAGCGGCGGACTTGGTCGGCGTATTTTGACTCGGGCCACGAAACATCCACCAGCCGACGAAGAGGGAGGTGGACAGCACGATAATGCCCCCGGCGAGCGCCCATTTGGGGAATTTGGCGAGTATCGGCAGCCATTTCATGATGATTCGTCGCTGCCGAAGTCATCAGGCGGGGTGATGAAAATGTCTTTGATGAAAAGCGGCAGGTCTGGGATGTCCTGCATCTCTTCATCGGCCTCGCGGACCCAGGAAACGCGTTTGGTTTTGATCGCCTGGAACAGGTCGTCCAAACCGCGGCCTTCGAGCGTGACCACGAAGCCGCCAAAGCCCAGATCGAGCATGCCGCCGCCCGGATCGAGGTTGAACCAGGAGAGGCTTTGGTAGGAGAATGCGGTTTTGATGCCTTTGCGGAAACGGAGCTCAAGAAAGCTTTCGTCAGCTCCTTCGATCCGTGACGGCTGGAAAAAAATGAGGGCGGGTTTTTCGCCTGTTTCCTCCTGCTGGGAACGTTGTTTTCTCAGGATGTCTTCGATGTGTTCGCTCATTGTCCTAGGCATTAGCGCCTCCCACGAGTGGGTGGCGGTGGGGTGGGCGGTTTCGGTTTTTGCGCCGGAGGCTTGGCCTGCCGCTGCTGTTTAACTTGCTCTTTCTGAACCTTCGGCGAATTGAGTTTTCCAAGAGTGGTTTTGAGATTACCGAACTGAATTTTGCGCTCCGCCGACTTTTTGACGCCTTCAAGGTCGCCCGAGTTGCGCTTAACAATCTCGGAAAGCCGAGTTTTCATGGTGTTGAAGGCTTTGGTGAAGCGGCTCTCACGCGGAGCTATTTGCGGCTTGGTCTCACTGGTTGTGTTTTCTTTGGTGGTCGTCGGCTTCGGCTTGGCCGTGGCCTTTTCCATAAGGCCTTCGTTCATTTCCACACGACGGGGTACTGTGATGCCTTTTTCGCCTTTCAGGCCCTTGCCGGGGGCTAGAGGGCGACCTTTGGAGCGGCTTTTGCCGTCCGGACCTGCGATTCCGCGCTGCATCTCGAGATAGGCGGTGAAGGACTTGACCACCGGGGTTTCCATTTTCCGCTGTGCAGCGAGCTTTCCCAGCTGACTATCGAAAGCGCCCTGGCGGCCACCGCGTTCGGCGCCAACCCGCTTGGTCCATTCGGTGCCTGACAATCCGCCGTTCATGAGGAGAGCTTCACCGAGTCCGGTGAATTCGAGGGCGGATAGACGGCGGGATGAATTGCCAACCGCTTTTTGCAGCGCAAAGCGGTCGTCTGTGTAAATGCGGAGATCTTGCTTTCCACGACTGACGCTTACATAGAATCCCTCGTGGCTGCTGGCAAGAAAAGAACTAGCAGATTGTGCGATGAATACGGTGCCAACGGTTTTTCCCTGCGAGGAATGAGAAGTCCGGCAATATCCATGGTCAATATGGCCGAAATTTGGATTGAGCTTTAATCCGTTGGAGAGGGTGATGGTTCCGTCTTTTCCAATGCTTTTCACCGTGTAGGCTGAGCCATTGTTCATGCGTCGTCCATTGGCATCGAAGGCGTTTTCCGTAATTCTCAGCGAATCGACCTTCGCCATGTTGATCCGGTCGATTTCAAAGAGGCGAAACCTATCAAAATGTTGAAGGTTGAGAGGAATGCGGCTGCCTTTCGGACCCTCGAGCCAGATATTCTGGTCCGCATCCACATCCAGCACTGCCAAGATGGTGCCGCGTTTGATGCCCGGAACATTTTGATGGAATTTGACGGCAAGGCCCTGGGTGTAGTTCTCCGGTTTTAGTTTTTCCACTTCCGCCCAGTTCAGAGCGCGATATTGAAGAAACTGGCGTTCCGGTCCCAATTTACCCTGGGCGGTGAGGTTTTGGCGAAGGGCGCTCGTTACGGCTTTGGCTTCGGCATGGGTGGGGGAAACGACAAGAGGGGCCTTGCCCGTCTCCAACAGGCACTGCTGATAGTCCTCGGCAAGCTGCCGGTAGCGAAATTCGGCATTGGGAATTTCGCGGAAGGCTTTCAGATCATCAAGCAGCGCGAATCCGGCTTTAAGGTCGCCCTCGGCAATGGCCGCGACCGCTCTGCGGTAGCCGTCTTTCTGCTGACGGTGGATGTATCGCACGGTCGCCACGGGCAACCCGGCGTAATTCTCAAGTAAGTATAGTGCGTCGCCGCGAGGAACCGGCATATGTTGCCCGGTATCGCCCGACAGAATGATCCGCGTAGAAGTGCCGGCGATCTCCAGGATCTTGGCCAGATCGCGGATGCCGACGGTGCCTGCCTCGTCGATCAGAATGATGTGGCCTTTGCATTTTCGTTGGAGATTCTTGTTTGCCAAGAAGTGTGCGACCGTGTTGGCACCATGAAATTGCTCGTCGCGTAAGACACCGCGCGACGCTTCTGCGGACGGGGCAAAGGCGAATAGACGCAGGCCTTGGGCTTGGATTCGCTCGCGCACTTCGGTTAACAGCGTGGTCTTACCGGCACCCGCCTTGCCCCGCAGTGCGATGACCTGGTCATTGGATTTGAGGATGTGGCGGACGGCGGCTTTCTGCTCGTCGGACAAGGATTTGTTGGCAATGCGGAGTCGGCCGTTATGAATGGGTGCGAGTTTACCCAGACCGCCCCGCACCCGCTGAATGAGTTCAGCTTCCTCAATGATGATCGGAACCGTGGTTACCAAATGATCGCCATCGACTTTGCGCTGTATATGGCCGCGACGGAGAATTTCATCCTGAATCTGTTCCAACGTGGTGTGGCCCACGCCAAATCTGAGAGCTTCGGTGAGCAGGTTGGTGTAACGGACGACGCTCTGTTTTTCGAAAACCTTCGCTTCAGCGAAATCGAGAGCGTCGGCGGCCGAGATCGGAATGAAATTGGCAGGCGTTGGCTTGCCATGATAGGCATTTTCCAACGAAGCGCGTTGCTCGGGATTCAACCGCTCTTTCCATGCTTCTACCAGTTGTTCTCGTGTCAGTTCGCCTTGTTTTGCTTTGCGAGTTTTGGCACCGAGCTCCGACTTGGCTTTCGCGTCGGTGATGCCCAGGTGTTCGGCCATGGCTTCGATTTCGGCAGTGCGTCGGGAGGAACCGGCGATGATCGACTTATCAACACCAACAATTTCCCAGGCGTGGCGTGTGCGAATGATTGAATAACCCAGATCGGCCATGCTTTTCGCCAGGCGGGAATGGAACAGGGCTTGGAAAAAGGGAGCGTCGACCTTGATGTCATGCACCTTGGCCGCCTTCCAGCGGTCCTCGATTTCATCGAACGTGGCGTTGAAAACCCATGCGTGCGTATGGAGATGGGGATCCGGGATCTTGCCCACCGGCCGGGCGGTGAAATGAACAAATTCGGCCCAAGCGAAATTGCCTGTCACCCTGTCATCTTGCCGACCGTCCAGGCGGACGCGGGTGGCTACGATTTTTTCAATATCCGCCATTGTGTCGGCAACGCTGGAGCGGAATGCCGCGAGCATTTTTTCATCGCCGGTGATGCCCTGCAGAACACTCAGCGATTTGGGCGCATGAAAATTGAAATCCCAACCAGGAATTCGGCCTTGGTCATTGCCTTGGCGTGGTGTCAGGCGCTCACCGCCGAAAGGGTGTTTGTTGTTGGCGAGCGCTGCGAAATGTTCGGGTGTCACCTCGCCGCTCAAGCCCAGCCGCTTTGCCCCCTTGCCGTGCCAAGCCGAGGGCACGAGCAATTCTTCGGCGTAGTAATCTTCGCGCTTCAGTCCGCTATTATAATAGGCGATGGCCGCGGCAGCGCTGGTTCCAGGAATGATGCGCAACATGGGCCCAGGATAATTTGAGTGGGTGACATAGGTTGGCTCCGTCGCGACCTCACGCGGCGCCGCCTTGTGCCTGGCCTTCGAGAAGACGGCGGATTGAATCGACGGAGAACAGCCGCTTACCGCGGAGCTTGTCGGATTCACGAAGCGAGACGGTCCGGACTTTGCCCGTCGCCGTGAGGTGGTAGAGGGTGGTTTTCCCGATCGAGAAAATCCGCTTCACCTCCTTGGTGTCGATCCATTCTGGATTGTGCTGAGGGTCGTGTTTCATGGCCTGCCGATTTCGGTGGCTCAGTGATTAACACGGGTTTTTGCGCGGCTTTTAGGTGATGCAGGGCGTCAGAAGCACAGCGAGGCACGACTTTGCATCGAAGGGGGATTTGCAAAACACTGCCTCGCTGCGCCTCGAAAAATTTCTCCGATTTTTCTTGATAGGCTCCGGATTCAGCGAGGTTGACCCCCGCCGCCAATTTGCTAGAAGGAACGGCGTATGGAGACACCGGCCTACACTCCTCAAGCCTTCGCCAGGTTATTTGGCAAAGAGAAGACCTGGACCTATCGGATGGTCCGCAAGGGCAAGCTCAAAGGCATCACGGACATGGGCGACCTAAGGATTCCGGCATCCGAAGTCGAGAGGCTGGCAAAAGGCGGACAATTTCAGCTCGAGGCGAGCGGCGGAGATCAGAAAGCGAAGCCGCCTCTGTCTGGGGTTCCGGATCCCGGTAAAAGCCAATGGGGCACGTGGCTCCGCGGTCGCCGGGAAGGTAAGGCCCGGGAGAAATCCGTCAGGCCTAAACGATTTCCCGAGTCAGGGAAAAGCGGCGGGGAGTGACCTAGCTATCTCCGTGAAAGCCCAATTCCAGTAGGGGCCGTTTTAGGGGACGGAGTTGATAGAAAACGTTGTTACGATTCTCTCTATCGCTTGGTTTTAAACGACTCTGGGAAATGGTGCACGCTGCAGGGTTCGAACCTGCGACCCCATCCGTGTGAAGGATGTGCTCTACCACTGAGCTAAGCATGCTTTCCGAGGAAATGGCCGCAATGGCGCGACCGGGCGGGAGAATGACGTGGCGGGGCGAGGCTTGGCAAGCAATTCAGTGGGTGAAATCGATTTTCAAATTCCGGCTTCGCTCGCACCACCGGCTGGTCATAGTCTGGGGCGCAGCAAATCCCGTGGCTCAGATTCCGAAAGACAGTGTTGAGAAAGTGCTCGAAGCGACGGATATCGTCGATTTGATCGGTTCTTACATCCAGTTGAAACGATCCGGCTCGGCGTTCAAGGCGAACTGCCCTTTTCACAACGAGAAGACGCCCTCTTTTTATGTGACGCCCTTGACCCAGCGCTTTAAATGCCACGGCTGCGGGGTGGGGGGGGACGCGATTTCCTTTGTCCGGGACTACGAAAATCTCCCGTTTACCGAAGCCGTGCGGAAGCTCGCTTCGCGCGCCGGGGTGATGATCATCGAGGAAGCGTCCGATCCAAAGGCCGACGAGTCGCGGCGGTCGCGGGGAAAACTGCTCGACATCCATCGCGAGGCCACCGCGTTTTTCCACGAGCAGCTGATGAAAAACCCGGCGGCGCAGCATGCCCGGGACTACATGACATCGCGCGGTTTCGGCAGTGCCATGGCGGCAGGCTGGGCCATCGGCTGGATGCCGGAAAATCCCCAGGTGTTTCTGAACTGGGCGCGCTCCAGGAAATTCACCGGGCGGGAACTGGTGGACTCCGGCATCGTGAAACTCCAGAACGACGATAACCCGCGATCCGGGCTTTACGTTAGATTTCAGGACCGGCTGATGTTTCCTATCAGAAACGAGATCGGTGACGTGATCGCCTTCAGCGCGCGGCAGCTTCGCGAGAACAAGAACAGCGGGAAATACATCAACTCGCCGGAAACCGCCATTTTCAAGAAGTCCCGCGTGCTCTTCGGGCTCGACCGGGCGAAAAAGCCAATTCTCAAGGAAAAGGCCGCGCTGTTGTGCGAGGGGCAGATTGATGCGATTTGCTGTCACCAGTTAGGAATCGAGCACGCCATCGCGACCTGCGGCACCGCCTGCACCCGCGAGCACGCGCGGCTGCTCAAGCGCTACACGAACAACGTGCTGATCTGTTATGATGCCGACAACGCGGGCCTCGCTGCGGCGGAAAAGGCCTACCGCGAGTTAGTTCCGGAAGGACTTGCCGTGAGGGTGGTGGAGATGCCGGCAGGGGATGACCCCGATACGTTTCTCAAGGCTCACGGTGAGGAGGCGTTCCGGAAATTGCTCTCTAACGCGAAGGAGTTTTTTGATTTCAAACTCGAACGGGCGAAGGCGATCGGTCTGTTTGATTCTCCCGCAGAACGGGCGTTGGCATTGAACGATTGTGCGGATTTACTCTCACTGATCACGGATTTCGCTGTTCAGGATAACCAACTCAATATCGTTGCCGTCCATCTACAAACCTCGACCAAATCCTTGCGTGAGGCCATCGCCCGGGCCAAGGCGAAGCCGAAACGGAATTTCACGGAGACTCCTGCCGAATCTGGCGAAAACGGACCTCCTGCCGAACCGACACAGCTTCATCGGATCGTGGCGTTCCTTTGCCACCTCGCGATTTCATCCGGTCCGGCCCAACGCTACCTTGCCGAGCAATTTGAAACGCTGCATGAGGCGAACCGCTGGCTTGAAGGCATCCCGCTGTTGGAGTCCATTCTTGGAGCTGCGCCGGATCCTGCATCAAATGCGGCGGTGAATGCGTTTCTCGGTGGTCTATCAGAATCGGACCGGCTGGCGCTGGCGCACGAAACTTTGAATCTGGACGGTGTCACCGTCGATGGAATGCAGGCGGCTGAACAAGCCCTGGCCTTGCTTTCGGGGACTGTTCTCCAGCGCCGGGATGCGGCAGTGAAAGCCGAGCTCAAGCAGTCTGGCCTGACCGCTGAGCGAATGGTCGAACTCCTTCATGAGGCGAAGGAGATCAGCAGCCTGTTGCGCGGCATTGGCCAGCGCTCCGAGTTTGACGACGAACTCCCTGCTTCGACATGGAAACCCAAGGAGCCGGCATGGAAAAAGCGGGACCGTTCCTCTAAACCCTGAGCTTCCGTCGCAAAGGGGAGGTCTATGGCCGGAAATGGGACCACTTGGCCGGATCCGGGATGCCTATTGCCTTCTAAAACCGTAATTTATAGATCATCTTACATCCAACGAAAGGCGACAGCGCACTACGGTGAACTGAAAGCCTTTCCAACATATCCTGTTCCGGGCAACTCAGCTTAGGTTCAGATCGGTCTCCGGGGGGAAGTCGATCAAACAACCGAGCCAAGCCAACCGGCAACTTTGGGGGGAAATTGTGTAATCTCGGGCGCGGATCGGTTAAACGGTCCGCGCCCGCTTTTTTTCTCTTTGGACTGCGTATCGCCCAAGAAAAATCCCGCCAGCGGACGAACCACTGACGGGATTGAAAGATCGGATTGTCTCCGGCCGGACTTAGTAAGTCTGGGTCCGGGTGTGGCTCCAGCCACCATCGGCACCGAGTTCAGGCGGGAATTCCGAGAGGCCGTCGTGCGGGTTCATCTGGATCCGGTTGTCTTCACCGCAGCGCTCGTAAGGAGGCTTGAAAGTGCCGCGATAGGTCGGGCAGGTGAAGGTGAAGAGTTCATAGAAACCATAACCCAAACGGCGCAGCGCACGGCTGGATCCGTCAACGGTGCCGTAGCCAAGTGCCTTGCGGCCGTATTGGTCGTTCTTGCGGCAGATTTGCTCCGGAATTTCCATGAATCCGTAGAAAATGTTGTCGATGGCCCGTCCCAACTTGCGTGCGGACGTGTAGGTGGAACCTGGAGGCGCTTGGATATCGGCGGCAACAAAGCCACTGAGAGCGGCGAAGGTGGTAGCGATGACGAGGAGTTTTTTCATGCTGGGAGTAGTAAAGTAATCTGGCTCGGGGTTGGCAATGGATTTTTCGGGATTCGGTAACTTTTTACAGCTCGAAACTGAGGACGCGCAGGATGCCCGCGGTGGACCTCAGTTTTTCAAGGAGTTCCGTCGGCGGCTCGGTATCGACTTCGATCACGGTGACGGCGGTTTTCTTGTCCTTGTTGCGGCTGAGGGCCATGTTGGCGATGTTGACCGAGGCTCCGCCAAGAGACGTGCCGATGGTGCCGACGATACCCGGGCGGTCGTCGTTTTCCACGAACAGGAATCTGCCCGTAGGATTCGTTTCGACGTAGTGCCCGGCGATATGGACGATGCGGGCGGACTTGCCGAAGAACGTTCCGGCCACGGTGCAGACTTCGTCGCCCTTGATGGCGGAAACTTCGATCAGTTCCGTGCAGTTGGTGGCAAGCGCGGCGGTGGATTTGCTAACATTAATGCCGTGTGCCTTGGCGATTGCAGGTGCGTTGATCAGGTTGACCTGTGCCTCGTGATGGGCGGCGGCGAGATAGCCTGTTAGCACCTTGCGGGTGATGAGTTCGGTATCCAGTTCGGAAACCGGGCCGAGGTAGGAAACGCGGATGCCGTCGCATTGCGCGGGGGCGATTTTCGACAACAGCTTGCCGAGCGAATCCGCCAGATCGAGATACGGTCCGACGCTTTCCAACGTGCGGCTGTCGAGGTTCGGCATGTTGACCGCGTTGACGATCTCACCGGTCGTTAGAAAGTTCTTCACCTGATGGGCGACTTCGATTCCGACGTTTTCCTGGGCTTCCGCAGTGGAGGCTCCGAGATGAGGGGTGAAGACGGCTTTCTTGGCGGAGAACAGCGGGAAATCAGCAGGCGGTGGCTCGACTTCATAAACGTCGAGCGCGATGCCACCGAGATGGCCGTCGTCGATCGATGCCTTCGCCGCTGCTTCGTCCACCAGACCGCCACGGGCGCAGTTGACGACCAGTGCGCCGGGATTCATCAGAGCGATGCGCTCGGCATTCAGGATGTGCTGCGTTTCCGGTGTTAGGGGAATGTGGAGCGTGACCACGTCGGCCCCGGTGAGCGCTTCGGCAGCGCTTTCCGCGAGTTCGACCTTGAGCGATTGCGCGCGGGCGGCGGTGAGGAAGGGGTCGTAGGCCACCACGATCATGCCAAAGGCCTGGGCGCGTTTGGCGAACTCGGTGCCGATCCGGCCCATGCCGAGAATGGCGAGGCGCTTGCCGCACATTTCCACGCCTTGCAGCGTCTTGCGGTCCCAGCGACCGGCGATCATCGAACTGTGCGCCTGGCCGATGTTGCGGGCCAGCGAGAGCATCAAGGCAAACGCATGTTCCGCAGTGGAAATCGTGTTGCCGCTGGGCGTGTTCATCACCACCACGCCGTGGTCGGTGGCGGCGGCGCGGTCGATGTTGTCCACACCGACACCGGCGCGGCCGATGGCTTTCAGATTCTTCGCCGCGGCGAAAACGGCAGGGGTCACCTTCGTTTCGGAGCGCACCACGAGACCGTGATAGTCACCGATGATTTTAAGAAGTTCGTCCGGCTTAAGTCCGGTATTTACATCCACGGAGATCTCGGGAGACGAGCGAAGAGCGTCCACGCCCTTTTCCGAAATTGGGTCAGAAACCAGCACACGATAGGTTGCCATAGGGGCGGTGAGTTAAACCACCACTCCGGCGCTGGCAAGGGTTTGCGATAGGAAAAATCGGGTTAGCTCATTTCTCCGCCGTCCACCCATCAGGACCGGAGGCCTTACTTGATCTCCATGCCGCTTCTCGGCCAGATCCAGCGCTGCACTTTGCCGCCTTTGATGAACGCCTTGGCTTCGATCGTTTTCTCGCCGAGGAACGTCACCGCCTTATACAAAGCGGTGCCGGTTTGAAATGTTTGGCCGTCCACGGTTTCGTCCGCACCGGCTTTCCATTCGGTCACCTGGTCGAATTTGAATTCCTTGATCTGTGCCGCCTTGATGCTGTCCTGCATCGTTTTTACCGCATCTCCCGCGCCCGCGTCGGCGACGACGGGCTGATCAGGAGTGGTCGGTTCCGGCATCGGAGCTGGCTCAGGGGCCGGGGTTGGCTCGGGAGCAGGAGCGGGTTCTGGCACAGGCGGCGGTTCGGGCATCGCCGGTGGTTCTGCGGATTCCCCAGCGGTGGGAGCTGTCGGCTCGGGAGTCGGAGCGGGTGGCTCGGGCGTGACAGCGGGAGTCGCAGTGGGTGGATGCTCGGAAAGCTGCTTCAGGAGATCCGTATCCATCACCGGGATTTTCCCGCTGTAGGAACCTTCCCCCGGACTCACGATGGCGTTTGCTCCCTCGATCCGGACCAGCTTCACCCGGTTTCCGGCCTGGATGTTCATCGTGATTCCCGAACTGGAATCAGAAACTTTCACATCCGTATTGATCAAAATCTTCGCGGGCAATTGCTCCGGCGTCAGGCTTTCCAAATCCACCTGCTCGGTTCCTTCGCCCAGTTGCAGCATCAGCTTGCCGTTCTGCGCCATCTCCGCCTTGCCCGGCTCCACGCCGGTGAGCTGGAATCTCAGGTTCGGCTCCAGCGAGTATCCCAAAAAGCCGGCCACGCCCATCCCGCAGAGATTTATAAGCAATTTCATGTGTCGGGGGATACGTAGCCCCGCTCCCGTTCCTTGAAAAGAATTTTCAAATCCCTTACGAATCCTCCTCCCGCGCCTCCAAATGCGCCAAAGCCTTCTGATAGCTCGCGTTCCCAAGGTAATGCCGCATCTGCGCGTCCACCTCCGTCCGGTGCGCCGCTGTCCACGCGGAAATCTCTTCGGACACCGCCTTCAGCCCGTCCAAATGCCCCGCCGCATCACGATCCCGCCATGCGTGGTCGGCGATGATGGCTACCCGGCGGCGAAGGAGATCGATCAGTTCTGAAATCATAAAAACTTCGGGAAATGAATCACACCTCCGCCATCCCTGCCAACCGGCGAGTGGAAATTTTCCCATCCACCCAGTTTCGCATGGGAATCCGCGAAAATCCCTCCAGCTTTCGAAAATGAAATCCACCCTCGTCCTCCTGCTGCTTGCCATGCGATTGCCCGCCGGGGAACTGCCGCTGCAACCCATCCCGCTCCAAAGCACCATCACCGAAGTCCAGCCCATGACCGGCATCGTCTTCTGGGAGGATTCCGGCCGCAACAAGACCGACGCCATCCAGCTCGAATACTCCTACATGCGCTACTCGGATGTCGTCAGCCAGCGCAGCGCCTATCAATGGGCGGCCGTGGAGAAAAAGCTCAACGCCATTTCCCGCCGCGGCCATCAGGGGATCCTGCGCTTCTACTTCGTCTATCCGGGAAAGCAAACCGCCGTGCCGGACTACATCAAGGCGCTGCCCGACTACCACGAGACCCAGGGCATCAGCGAAAACAAACCCACCGGCTTCCCCGATTGGTCGAATCCCGAGCTCAAGCGCTTCGTGAAAGAGTTCCACACCCGCTTCGCCGCCCGTTATGACCACGATCCGCGCCTCGCCTTCGTCCAAACCGGTTTCGGCCTGTGGGCGGAATATCACATCTACGACGGTCCCTTCAAACTCGGCGACACCTTCCCCGACAAGGCCTTCCAAACCGAATTTCTCAACCACCTCGCCTTCACCTACAACGATACTCCCTGGAGCCTCTCCGTCGATGCCGCGGACAAACAAGTCACGCCCATCGGCGGAAATGACGCCCTGCTCAAGCTCCCGTTCGGCGTCTTCGACGACTCCTTCCTCTGCAAGCAGCACGCTGAGGAAAACGAACTCAACTGGAACGCGATGCGGCGCGCCCGTTACCTCCGCGAGCCCGCCGGCGGCGAATTCAGTTACTACAACGACCGCGATCAGAAACTCGCCCTCGCCCCTAACGGCCCGCACGGCGTCAGCTTCGAGCACGACGCCGGTGCCTTCCACATCAGCTACATGATCGGCAACGACCAGCCGGACTATCAGCCCATGGCCCGCATCAAACAGGCCAGCCTCGCCTGCGGCTATAAATTCCGCATCACCGCCTTCTCCGCCAATGCCGCGATGTCCCGCGTCACCGTTTCCAATACCGGCGTCGCGCCGATCTATCGGGATGCCTTCGTCGCCGTCAACGGCGTCCGCGCCACCGGATCGCTCAAGCTCCTCGCCCCCGGCAAGACCGCCTCCTTCGACATCGCCAGCGGCGGCGCGGCTCCGGCTCTAACGATCCAAAGCGACCACCTCGTCCCCGGCCAAACGATCGGCTTCGAAGCGAATTTGAAATGAATTGTAGCGCCGGCGGAGGCTGCCGGGCGACCCGTTTCGAGGATTGCATTCGAAGGTCGGATGATCCACATTTGTCAGGTATGGAAGCCGCCATGATCGAGAAAGAAGCCCTTCAATTGTCCGAAAGCGAGCGGGCGCTGCTGGCGGACAGGCTTCTGGAAAGTTTGTCCCACCGATCTGCCGAAATGGATGCCACATGGGTCCGTGAGGCGGATAGCCGGATGGCGGCGTTTCGGGAAGGCAAGGTCAAGGCGGTTGCCGGGCCTGAGGCGATGGCGGAACTTCGCAAGAGGTTTCCGAGATGACCTACCGGTTTTTGACACCGGCACTTGCGGAGGTCGGTGAGGCTGCGGAGTTTTACGAAGATCGGGTAACCGGACTTGGTGCTGATTTTCTGGATGAAGTCGATGCGGCGATTGATCGGATTCTCCAGTTTCCCGAGGCTTGGGGCAGGCTGGGGGAGGAGTTCAGGCGATGCAATCTACGGCGCTTTCCGTTTTCGATGATCTACTCGATAGAGAATGATCAGGAGATCGTCATCGTCTCGTTGTTTCACCAGAGCCGGGAGCCTCGGTCCTGGCGGGAAAACCTGTAAAACCCGCAAATGTAACCGCTACGAAGCGAGCCTTTGATTTTTCTTTTCCATCTGATGCCTACGGTGTGCCGCCCCGGTCAGGAAAAACCATTCCTTCCGATAGGCGAGAATGAGGAAGGCTGCGAGAGCCGATATCGCCAGAATGATGTAAATGATACGCCGGGTCTTCCGCAGTGTGAACGCCCATTCGTATTGTTTGGTGGCTTCCGCGATCAGCTCCGGGTTGGGAAATCCATATTCACGCGCCATCTCCATCAGTTGCATCCCTGACTCCACCACATTGGTTCTTCCCTCGACCTGACCGAACGTGAACAGAAGATCCGCGACGATCGGGTCCGGTGGCTTCACGAATATCATCCGCTCCCGCAGTTGGTATTCGAGAGCATCCCTAACGTCATCCCCCGTGTGGCTGTCACCGTCAATCTTGAAGCTCGATGTTGCTGAAAAGGATTCGGGCAGCTCGATGACATGATGTTCGCGAAGGTAATCCGGATTTTCCTTCAGCTTCATCCTCGCCTTGAGGATTTCCACATGCAGCCACTCCGTTCCCATGTGTGAGTCAGGGTTTCTCCTGATGCCCTCGCTGATCCATTTCAACGCAAGATTCAGTTCCCCCTTCAATTCATACGCTGTCCCCAAGTTGACCGCCGTGCTGTAGCGTCCGGGAAACTTGGCCTCGGATTCATTGAAAATGGTGATGGCTTGGTCGTAATCCCCGGTGATCACCTTACGCACGCCCTCGAGTTCCGACCACGTGTCAGCATCCTTGTGATCCTCACGCCGGGCTTCAATCAGTTCGTCGAGCTTGTCCTCCGGAGAGCTGTTTAGTGAAAGTCGCAGCATCTTGGCTGGTGAAAGACCGCCGATCGTCCGGGTTCCGCCATCGAGGGTCGTGCCATCCACCCACATGCAGGCATCTGCGGGGATGGACAGGAGGAAGGCGATGAGTAGGATTCTGGTGGAGAGCATGAGGATCACTCCCGTTAAACCCATTCCGGCTGTTGATCGTCACTCTTTATTTTTTCGCCTCGCCGAGCGATTCGAAGAGCCAGCCCGAGAATGTAAATCAGCGATCTGAACAGTTTCTTTTCCTTGTGCCACATCGACTTACGGATACGATGGACTCTGCCCCATCGTGCGGCATCACCCCCGACCCCCGAAATAAATGAAAATCAAATCCACTGCATTCCTCCTCACACTGGCCGCTGTTCTCACCGGTCATTGCCTCGCACTCACCCCCATCGCCGAGGATTTTCAAGCTTCGAAATTGGACAAGAACCGCTGGTATTTATACAAGACCGGCAAGGGACGGCTCGTCCAGTCCAACGGCAAACTCAACTTCCTGGTGAGCGCACCCACCACCAGCGATTACTCCACACTCGAGCTGGAGGAAAGCCGCCCGGGGATCTTCGAGGATTGGGAAATGATTCTCGATGTTTCCAACTCGGTAAAGCACAAGGAAGGTTCCCAAGCCAGTTGCGGCTTCATCATCTACAACGACCAGAACATCCTTGATTACTTGTATGTGAATTTCTTCGGCAAGGGCGGGATCGACGCCGGTGCTTATAACAACGGAGTCTATTTCCCCGCCAAACGGCTCACGGTCGATGCAGCTGTGGCGAAGGGGGCCATCCGCGTTTCGTTCAGCAAGAAAACCAAGTTGATGACGTTTTATGCTTCCCTAACGAACAAGGAAGAGGGCTACGAATGGATCAAAGTCGGAACCTTCGCCCCCGTTGGAGCCAAGAAAGCCGACGTCAAGGCGAACTGGGGGATGAGCTCCACCGAAGGACTGTTTGGAATCCAGCTCACCGGCTTCGGCATCAAGCAGGCGGTTACCTCAGGTCAGATCAACATCGACAATTTCAGCCTGAAAGCCCCGTAAGGCGCACGGCCACGGGCCCGACCGTTTTCATCGCCAGAAGCCACCCTGTCACCGGGGTGGCTTTTTTGTTTACCAGCATCGTCTCCTGATTCCTCTCCGCTGGCAGTCGCGGGAGGATCTATCACCGCTCCGGAGATTGCGCGTGTTCGCAGGCCCGGATGCCTCATTAGTGATGAATCTCAGAGCCTGTCTGATAAATGATGAATTCCTGTTCTCGCGCAGAGCCGCAGGGACGCAGAGGTTTTTCAGATGAGAGTCAAGCCGCTTGAAAATGGCAATGGACTCTCACTCTGCGCCTCGGCGGCTCTGCGCGAGACATCTTTCCCAGATGGGATTTGGAACGGCTTCCGACAATTTTCAGACAGCCTCTCAGAAAAAGTGCGGTCCACGCAGGGAGTTAGAAATGCCCTTCGATGCCGGGTCCCGATTTGAATTTATCTCAAAATAGTGCCGATTTGGTTGTTTGACATCCATCTGTCAGATCCGGTTAGCTGGCAGGTAATGGTTGATTCCGGTTTACCTAACGCTTGTCGCCGCACCTTTTCGGCAGTTGGGGGCAACGACCCGGCCGATTTCCGCAATCGCACCGCTGCTGCCCGCAACGCGTCATTCGATGGCCGCAACGCGCCCTTCGACCTCCGCAACTCCGACGTCGCTAACCGCAAGGCCGCGTTCGACGTCCGCAATGCATCAGTCGATCCGCGCAATGACCGCTTCGACACCCGCAATGGCCGTTTCGACACCTGCAACGGCCGCTTCGGCACCCGCAACCGGTCCTTCGGCACACGCCACGCCTCCTTCGATGCCCGCGGCATCCGACCCTCTCCCCCAAACCACTGATAACCAATACCAACAACCAAGACACCCGATGATCAACGAATTCGCCAACCGCCAGAACATGCACCTTGCCGTGCTCGCCCTGCTCGCCGATCCCGCCCACCAGCCGGTTTGGAAAGACAAGAAACCCGTGCTCTTCACCACCCGCGCCGCCGCGCTCGGTCCGAAGGTGGCTGCCCTCACCGGCCTCATTTCCGGCCAGCAGGCGGACACCACCGGCCACGCCGCCGACAAGGACCGCGAGGAGGAGGAATTGGAAGCCATCGCCCACGAAATCGGCGAAACCCTCGCCGGCTGGTTCGAGGACCAGGGCAACGAGGCCGAGGCCGCCCAGATCGACCTCTCATTCCATGCCTGGCAGCGCCTGCGCGACACCGCGCTCATCGCCAAGGCCAAGCTCCTCCACGGGAAACTGACCTCCGCCCTCGCCACCGATGCCGCCGCCCTCCTCGAATACGGACTCGATCCCGCCGACGCCACCCAGCTCGCCAAGGAAACCGACGACTTCGAAAAACTCGTCGCCACCCCCGCCGCCGCCATCTCCGGCCGCAAGGCGCTCACCAAGTCCCTCCGGCCCAGCTTCCGCGAGGTCAGCGAGCTGTTGGGGAAAATGGACCGCCTCGTCCTCCGCTTCCGCAAGACGCCACCCGGAGCCCTCTTCGCCGAAGCCTGGAAAGCCGCCCGCAACGTCCGCGACCTCGGCCAAGCCGCCCCCACCGAACCCGCGCCACCGACGCCCTAACTAACCTACACCGTCGCTAACTGAAAGCCCCGTCGGCAGGGACCGACCTCCGGGCGGTCTGAGAATGGAAAGCGAATGCCCGCCCATGAACCGCTTCTCAAGCACCCCATGGGCAGCTCCATTCACCCCCCATTCGCAAGACCTTTGCGGAGAAAGGTCCCTGCCATCATCGCCCACCGCCCACCCAAGCGGCGGCCCCCCACGGAGCCGCCGCTTTTCGCTTTCCTGAAAAATAACATCGCCGTCCCGGAGAGGGTCGTTAGTGTCTGCGATTTCATGACTGTCCCCCAACAGATCCCTCAACCCTTACGCCTCGAACGCGAGACCCTCCTCAATGTCATCACCACCCGCCGCTCCACCATCCAGCACGCCGCCAACTCCGCGTCTTCCTTGCCGCCTAGGGCGGCATCATCCTCATCGAGTGGGTCCGCGGCGAGGAATACGACTCCCACTCCATCCTCCGCTGAATCATCAGCAAATCCGGAACCGTCCTCAGACACAGACACTGCCCGCCGCATGAGTGCTAAAACGCCATAAAGCGCATCTATCCGGAGATTCAAATCCAAGAACAGCCCCATTCACGTGAACTCGCGAAACCTAACCCATTCAAGGAAGAACAAAAGACCATGAGAGGATCTGAATGGCGTCGCTGGGAGCCACATATTCACGCGCCGGGCACTATTCTGAACAACCAATTCGGAGGCACTGATCCGTGGGAGAGCTACCTTACAGCTGTTGAGTCTCGCGCGCCCAAGATTGAGGCAATTGCTGTCACTGATTACTAGGTGACGGATACTTACGAGGAGGTTCTGGCGCGTAAGGCCGCAGGCAGATTGCCCGATGTTCAGTTGATTTTTCCAAACGTCGAATTGCGGTTGGATGTTGCAGCTAGGTCAGGCTTCGTAAACCTTCACCTCTTAGTAAGTCCTGAAGATCCCGGGCACATTACGGAGCTTCGTCGAATTCTCACTCGCCTTCAGTTCGTCGCTCTCGGGGATCGATTCAATTGCACGCGCGAGGATTTGATCCGGCTTGGTAAAAAGGCTGATTCTTCAATTCTCGATGAGCGCGCCGCCTTGACCCACGGCGCTACCCAGTTCAAAGTCAACTTCGCACGACTTCGCGAAGTATTTGGTGAAAGCGACTGGGCAAAAACAAATATTTTGATCGCAGTCGCAGGAGCGGAAGGCGACGGAACATCAGGCGTTCGAGGAGCTGCTGACGCAACCGTGCGCCAAGAGATCGAAAAATTCGCTCATGTTATTTTTTCGAGCAACGTTGCGCAACGGGAATTCTGGGTGGGACGCCGATCCGCAACGCTCGAACAACTGCGGGAGCGCTACGGCGGGTGCAAACCGTGCCTACATGGAAGCGATGCGCACAGCCAACCGGCAGTTGGCCAACCGACAGGTGACCGATTTTCATGGATCAAAGGCGCTCTCACCTTCGATGCGCTCCGGCAGGCCTGCATTGACCCGGAGGGACGGGCCTTTGTCGGAGAAGACCCACCTATCTCGGCTATGCCATCACAGGTCATTTCGGAAGTTCAAATCTTGGATTCTCCATGGGCTGCCACGCCGACAATTCAATTGAATCCGGGCCTAGTGGCAATCATAGGCGCGAGAGGATCGGGCAAAACGGCTCTGGCGGATATAATTGCAGCGGGGTGCGATGCGATTCCAGACGAAGCGTGGAACGCCGCCGACGATGTAAGCCCTTCATTTTTGGTTAGAGCACGTCCGGCTATCGAAAACGGCAAGGTAAAATTGAAATGGGGCGGTGGCGCGGAGATCACTCGACATCTTGACGGTCGCGATTCAAATGATCCCTTTTCCTACGTTCGGGCACGCTATCTATCACAGCAGTTTGTGGAAGAACTGTGCTCATCGAAGGGAGCGTCAGAAGGCTTGATCAGCGAGATCGAGCGTGTAATTTTCGATTCGCATCCGCAGGATGAAAGGAATGGCGCAGGCGACTTCGCCGAGTTGCGCGATCACCATACTTCGCGCTTCCAACAAGCCCACCATCGAGAGGCTGAATCTATTGCCGCTACATCGGAGCGCATAGCCGATGAACATGAAAAAGAAGCTCTCGTTGTCAGTCTCGAACGGCAGGTAAAGCAGAGAGAGGATTTGATAAAGGGCTACAATGCGGACTTAGCGAAGCTCGTAGTTAAGGGAACCGAAGCTCAGGCCAAGCGGCACACTGCGTTGAGCGACGCAGCTCAGGCATTGGCATCCAAGTTGCAGGGGTTTAACGCCCAACGCCGAACTTTCGAGGCAATGCGAGACGAAGTCGCAAACACGCGCACATCGAAAGCCCCGGAAATGCTCCGCGAAGCGCAGGCCCGTCACATAGCGAGCGGCCTCAGTGCAGATCAATGGCGAGAGTTTCTTCTTGTCTACCATGGCAACGTGGACCAGTCACTTACTGGATACATTTCCTGGGTGGACCAACATGTTTTAAAAATTAACGGGGTCCCCCCAACGGAAACAGATCCGGCTACTCCCCTCATCGCTTCAGACGCTGAACTTAAGGAAATTCCCTTAGCTACGCTTCGCGCGGAGATGGCACGACTGGAGACGTTCATAAGCGCCGACACAGTAATTCGGAATCAATACGCGGCCCTGTCGAAGAAGATCGCCACAGAGAGCGGACTGCTTCAATCGCTGAAGAACCGCTTGGAAGACGCGCGCGGTGCGGCCGCTCGGAGGAAGGAATTGCAAACTGAGCGTGAGGACGCCTATGAACGCCTGTTTGATTCCATCATCAGCGAGAAACAGGCTTTGGTCGATCTATATGGCCCATTGATGAAACGTCTGGAGGAAGCATCTGGAACTCTCCAAAAATTGAACTTCACTGTGAGTCGTGTGGTTGATGCGGCGAGCTGGGCCGATTACGCGGAGGAACATCTCATCGACTGCCGAAAAGCCGGGCCATTTTTTGGTCGAGGTTCTTTGGTGAAGCGGGCCATCGCAGAACTCAAACCATTTTGGGAAACTGGGTCAGCGAGCGATGTCCGCAAGGCCATGGCGGCTTTCATTTCTACATATAGCAAAGATCTCCTTTCCCACGCCCCATATGCCCCCACCCAGCAAGCCGATTTTCGCGCGTGGTTGAAGAGATTCGCTCATTGGCTCTTCGGCACCGAACATGTCACCGTGCGATACGCTATAGAATATGACGGCGTAGATATCCGTAAGCTTTCTCCGGGCACACGTGGAATAGTCCTATTGCTGCTCTATCTTGCTCTTGATGATGCCGATGACAGACCTCTAATCATTGATCAACCGGAGGAAAATCTTGATCCTAAATCAGTATTCGACGAGTTGGTTTCGCTCTTCATTTTGGCAAAAACCAAGCGCCAAGTAATCATCGTTACGCACAATGCGAATCTGGTTATCAACACAGATGCAGACCAAATTATCGTAGCGGATGCTGGTAAGCATACAGATGGCGGGCTTCCTTCCATCACCTACACCTCTGGCGGCCTTGAAGACGCTGAAATGCGAAAAGCAGTCTGCAATATCCTTGAAGGGGGGGAGCCGGCATTTCGCGAGCGTGCCCGGCGTCTTCGCGTGCGCTTGGAGCGATAGCATCGATGGGGTCAGTTGCTAACCAACGTTGGGAGACTTTGCGCCGGGCCGCCAGAGTTGGATGCTACAGGTCGCATGAGAGGAACCAGACGCGTAGGGTGGAATGGTGGGAGATTGCGAGGAAATCGGCATCGAAGGTGACGACTTCCGCGTCGTGGTGGATGGCGAGATCAACCTTGCTCTTCATGGAGAGGGCGATGCGGTTGTTCGGAAGAAGGTTTTCAAACAGGAGGCAGCAGAGGGGGGCGGATGGAGGGATTCAGGGACCGCATTCTCCGGCTCTTCTTGCTCGGTCGCGAATGCCCGGCAGGGCGTGGTGAATGCCTCTGCTTCCTCCGCTAGCTCCTGTGAAAAATTCTTTGTTCCGAATGACCCGCACGGTGGTTTGGTGGACCTACCGGATCATGCCGGTCAGGATTTCGTGGAGAATACTGGACGTCGGTCACGACTTTTTAAGCGTCGCTTCCCGGGGGGCGCGGGTTTGGTTCAGGGCGAGAGTATTTCCGGGTCACCGGGACGATGAAAGGAATGGAAATCGGCCAAGTTGAGCGTGAAGAACCGCTTCGCACCGGCTTTGCGGGCTGCGGCGAGGTGGAGGTAGTCGTAGATCGCGCCTCCGCGCACGCCGCGTGCCTGGGCTTCGTCGAAGGTGGCGAGGAGGTCGTCCGCGTCGAATGCGATGCAACGGAGCTTGGGGACGAGGCGTTTCCGAATGAGATCGGAGGCGTCCGATGCGGGGAGGCGGAACCCGAGGCGTCCACCGGTGAGGGTGCTGAATGTCTCGGCGAACGCGTGGGGCAGAACGGAGTGACGACCGGAAAGCAGCGCTTTACGGCAGGCCTCGTGTTCGGGAAAACCATCGCAAAGCGCGGCAATGATGACCGAGGAGTCGAGGGCGGATTTCATTTCCGTTTTGAACGGGGGACTGTTCGTTCGTCACGGGAATCCCGGTCAGCCTTGAGGGCTTGGACGATGGCTCCAACCTTCAAGGGAGGGCCGCCCCGGATGACTGGAAACCCATCCTCGATGTCGATGCTCACCGGGTCAGGTTCGGGTGCTGCCTGAAGCTTTCCGCCTTGGATCTCAAGTTTCAGCCGCGTGCCCTCGTGCAGTCCAAGGCTGTCGCGGATGGCCTTGGGAACGACCAAGCGGCCTGCCTTGCCAAGTGTGATGGTAATGCTCATGCCAATTTGAATACCATCCGCAGTACGCGATCACAAGGGGGAAACCGGATGCCGGTCCTGTGGCAGGCGGGAAGATGGGGACAAGAGTGCCCCCACTCGAATGGGACGTGGTTAAGCGCGCTTTGCAGCGATCCCCGCCCCAAGGAGTGGCGGACTCCGATCCGCCAGAGCCCATGCGGAGTCAATGGATCGAGAGAATCGCTTTTTATGATCCTCTCATGGGCAGGCGATTCGGAGATCGCCGCTCCTTGTTTCTGCCATTCCTGCCGGAATACAGAGGCGACACACTCCTGTCCCATCAACGAAATCTCGAAAGGGTCTCGAAAGGGTCTCGAAAGGGTCAGTCCCGAATGGCACTGACTTAAGCGAAATTTCGGGGTTTACCGCGATGGGGGATTTCTTTGAAAATTGACCTGGCTGCGGTGAGGTAGCTGAAGTTCTTCGGCCGCTTTTTGATGGCCCGGGGTTCGTGA